>CAJTLP010000001.1 GCA_910577195.1 uncultured Eubacterium sp.
TTTCTACCTTGGGTGTTCCTTTTTTGTGCTGTCTGCACAATTTGGGGCTGTTCACTACTTCATCCCTTAATCTTAAATTCAATTTGTAAAATATATTAAACAGAACTGACCTATGATGAAGTCAGTAATGTTTTGACTTATGGTGATAAAGAGTTCACTTGGAATACAGGCAGAAATCTTGAAAGTATAGTTGACGGTGATAATCAATACAGTTATACTTATGATGAAAACGGAATCCGAACATCAAAAACCGTAAACGGTGTAACAACAAGGTTTAACACACTGGGCGGAGTTGTTCTTGCACAGAGTGACAGCACAGGCATTATGTATTTCCAGTACGATAGTGCAGGAGCACCGATAGGCTTTGTGTACAACGATGTGCAGTATTTGTATATAACCAACATCAGCGGTGATGTGCTCGGCATTACAGATGCAGAAAGCAATCCGATTATAAATATAAAAAATAAAGCAGTCTCGACCGAGACTGCTTTATCTTTTATAATCTTATTATTTCTTTTATCAGTTTCTCATCAGAAATGTTTGTATCGGAAATGTTAACATCATAACAGCTTGTTCCTTTTATAAAACACAGTTCGATATCATTATCAGAATTGTTACCTGATATATAATAACCCTCGCTTGCGCCTATCTGTTCACATAGCTTATTATCCATTTCGGTATAATTTGCATTGTCAGCAGCTATGGATTTTCTTTCATCAAAATAGTCCTTAGCTATTTTATACTCACAGGCTGTTACACATTGCGTATAAACGAAATTACGTTTCTCCCCTACACCGTCAAAATACGCAGAATAGTTCTCAGTGATTTTTTCGTTAGTATCTTTTATTGATATCTGCGTTTCAAATGCACCATTAAAAAAATCATTGTATTTAATATAATTGACTGTATCAACCGGACTATCATATATCTGCAAATGTCTGTTATCCTCTAAAACTGCCATATGAACAGCACTTCCTACAAGAAAAGAAACAGTAAAACAAATCATAACCGTTTTTAAAACAACTGCCTTTTTCTTAAAAATCGCAGTTATAATAACGGTTAAAACCCAGATTACAACAATTGCCATATAAATGAATGTGCAGATACTCAGAAACTGAATTTCATTCCTATGAAGATACATATCAAGGACATTGGCATACATTTTAAATGTATCATAAAAAACATATAGCCAATATCCTGCGACAGCAGTTATTATAACTTCGATAGCCAATCTGATATATTGTTTTACTTTCAGCTTCTTTATAAGCTGCTCATCATTATTCTCCTGCTGCGGCATTCGCTCCCCATTCAGAATTTCGCCGACAGTAACACCAAAAATATTGGCCAACGGCTGAAGAATGGAGACATCCGGTATTCCCCTTCCTGTCTCCCACTTACTGACAGCCTTATCTGTTACGGAAAGCTTCTGTGCAAGCTCCTTTTGATTGAGACCTTGCTCCTTTCTAAGTTCTGAAATAAACGAGCCTATTTTTTTTATTATCCATATGCATTCACCTACCTGCCAAAAATGTAGCATATTTTATAAAAAAAGTCACCCTACTTTACGTAGAATGACTGTTTTTATCTCTAAACAAAGGGAAAAGAGAATCGGTTCTTCTATGCCTTTTTACCCTATCAAACTGCTACGATGTTAACAAGCTTGCCGGGAACATAAATTTCCTTTTTAATTGTTTTGCCCTCAATTGCAGCGGCAATCTTTTCATCAGCCTTTGCAAGTGCAAGTGCATCTTCCTTAGAAATATCCACAGGAACTGTGATACGTGAACGAACCTTACCCATAATCTGAAGTACGATTTCAACTGAATTTTCCTTAGTCTTTTCCTCATCAAATTCAGGCCACTGTGCTTCATTAACCATTCCGCCGAAATTCATTACCTGCCACATTTCTTCAGTGATATGCGGAGCAAACGGATTGAGAAGAATTGTGAGTGTTTTAAGCTCAGCCTTATTCACGCCCTTTGAGGACATCTCATTAACAAGGCTCATCATTGCTGCGATAGCAGTGTTGCACTTAAGGTTATCAATATCCTCTGTTACCTTTTTAATGGTCTTATGCATAGATGCTTCAAGGTCAGCAGAATACTCGTCGCCGTCCTTTACAGATTCCTGTAAATTCCAGAAACGCTCAAGGAAACGCTTGCAGCCCTTGATTGAATCACTGTTCCAAGGAGCAGCCTTTTCAAAGTCACCGATAAACATTTCATAAAGACGCATGGTATCAGCACCGTATTGGTCAACAATTTCATCAGGGTTAACCACATTGCCCCTTGACTTTGACATTTTTTCACCGTTCTCACCGAGAATCATTCCGTGTGAGGTACGCTTTGCATAAGGCTCTTTAGTCGGAACAACACCGATATCATAAAGGAATTTATGCCAGAAACGTGAGTAAAGCAGATGAAGAGTCGTATGCTCCATACCGCCGTTATACCAATCAACAGGACCCCAATACTGAACAGCCTCAGGTGACACAAGAGCATCATCATTATGTGGATCCATATATCTTAAGAAATACCATGAAGAGCCTGCCCACTGCGGCATTGTATCGGTTTCTCTCTTAGCAGGCTTGCCGCAGCAAGGACAAGTAGTATTAACCCAGTCGGTCATCTTTGCAAGCGGTGACTCACCTGTATCCGTCGGCTCATAGGAATCAACCATAGGCAGTCTGAGAGGAAGCTCGCTTTCAGGAACAGGAACATAACCGCAATCATCACACTTGATAATCGGAATCGGCTCGCCCCAGTATCTCTGACGTGAGAATACCCAGTCACGAAGCTTGAAATTAACCTTCTGATGTCCCTTGCCTTCCTTAGTAAGCCACTCTGTGATAGCAACCTTTGCATCTTCAACAGACATACCTGTGAGGAAAGAGGAGTTAACCATTTTACCTGTTGCACAATCGGTAAATGCTTCATTTTCAACACCCACCTCTGAGCCTGCAACAACCTCGATAATAGGCAAATCAAATTTCTTTGCAAATTCCCAGTCACGTGTATCGTGTGCAGGTACAGCCATAATCGCACCTGTACCATAGGATGTGAGAACATAGTCTGAAATGAAGATAGGAATCTCCGTATCATTAACAGGATTGATACCCATAACGCCGTCAAGCTTTACACCTGTCTTATCCTTGTTCAACTCAGTACGCTCAAAGTCTGATTTATGAGCTGCTTCATCCTGATATTTGCGTACCTCATCAAGGTTGGCAAGCTTATCTGCCCACTTTTCAATCAATGGGTGCTCAGGTGAAATAACCATATATGTAGCACCGAAAAGTGTATCAGGTCTTGTTGTATAAACTGTCAGAGTATCACCGAGAGTTGTGCCGAAATCAACCTCAGCACCGGTTGAGCGGCCAATCCAGTTTTTCTGCTGAACCTTAACTCTGTCAATAAATTCAAGGTCATCCAAATCATCAACAAGTCTCTGTGCGTACTCGGTAATTTTGAGCATCCACTGGCTCTGATTCTTTCTGATAACCTCACTGCCGCAGCGCTCACAAACACCGTTTACAACCTCTTCGTTTGCAAGCACGCATTTACAGGATGTACACCAGTTAACAGCCATTTCCTTTTTGTAAGCAAGGCCTTTTTTGAAAAGCTGCAGGAAAATCCACTGTGTCCATTTGTAATAGGACGGATCGGTCGTATTTATCTCCCTCGTCCAGTCAAAGGAAAAACCAAGAGCCTGAAGCTGTGATTTGAAATGTGCAACATTATTCTTAGTTACCTCTTCAGGATGAATATGATTTTTAATAGCAAAGTTCTCAGTCGGCAGACCGAAAGCATCCCATCCCATAGGATAAAGCACGTTATAGCCCTGAAGTCTCTTCTTACGTGCAACGATATCAAGTGCAGTGTAAGAACGAGGGTGACCTACGTGAAGTCCCTGACCTGACGGATAAGGGAACTCAACAAGACAATAGAATTTAGGCAGAGAATAATCCTGCTTTGCAGCAAAGGTATTCTGCGTATACCAGACATTCTGCCACTTTGTTTCAATCTGTTTAAAGTTGTAATCCATATGTTAATCCTCCAAAAAATTTACAATATCCACTTTTTCTCCATCTTCCCATAATCTCTCAAGCTGATAAAAATCACGCTGATCCTTATAGAAGATGTGAACAACCACTGAGCTATAGTCAAGGCAGACCCAAGGGGTGTTCCTGCCCTCAATATGATGAGGGGTAACACCCTGCTGCTCAAGCTTATACTCAACCTCCTCAGCAAGTGCCTTAACCTGCGTTGAGCTGGTACCGGTTGCTATTACAAAATAATCGGCAATAATTGTTAAATCCGTAATACCGATTACCTCAATATTTTCTCCCTTTTTGCTGTCAATTGCCCTGACAGCCTCTTTAACAATACTTTGTGTATCCATATTCACATTCCTTTGTAAATTATTGTTTAGTGCAATAACGCATTGTGAGCAGATAACGTGTTTAGAGGGCGAGAAATTGCCCAAAATTTTGTATTTTGCGAATGGGTGCTGTACGATGGTACTGCCCCTGAGCAAAAGACAAAAAACGCACAAAATACGAACAGGCTCGATGCCTGCGAGTATTTTCATTTTATCGGCAGGAGCAAGCCCCTGCCCTACAGAATAACATTATTTATTTTATTATTTTTTGTATATTTCAGTGCGTGGTTTTGGGTGATTTATCGTTCTCTAAACAATAATTTATATTAATTATTTTTAAAATACTTATTAATCAGCCAATTATATGCATTCACTGTATCTGGGTGAAGAATATCGCCCTTCTGTGCCACTGAACAAATCGTATGCCGTGTGGCATAAAGAAGTCCCTGCTCCTTGCCCTCTTCAGTCTTCTGACGCATTATATCAACATCAGGATAATCACGGTCCGCTGAAATAAAATCGGCAAGATAAACAATTTCCTCCATAAGGCTCATATCTGAGCGTCCTGTGGTATGATATCTGATTGCACCGATTATTTCATCATCGTCAATACCGAGAACTGCCTTTGCATATGCAGCACCTGAAATCTGATGATAGAACTTAAGACTGCTCTTTTCAAGCTCTGTTATGTGCATACCTGCTTTTTCGATAACTGCCAGCTGTTCTTCGGCAGAGCTCTCCTTCATAATATCGTGGAGGATTCCGGCAGTCTCAGCCTTTTCCTCATCTGCGCCGTATCGTTTTGCAAGCATTTTTGCACTCTCCGCCACACAGAGCGAATGATAAAATCTGTAATCAGATAAATATTTTCTTATTAACTCAGTATATTCTTTAATATTATACACTGTAAATTCCCTTTTCAACAATATAATTATATACTATTTTCGGCATAAGTGAAGATGTATCTTCACCTTTTTTTATTTTTTCCCTGATTTCACTGGAGCTGACCTTGATAACAGGATACTCTGCGATATAGCATTTTTTCTGCATTTCAGTATGAAATTTTACATAATCATAAAGGCTATTTTTTTCCTGCTCATTCTCACGTGCAGAGGTACAGATTGTTACCATATCCAGTATTTCTTCATACTTATACCAATAGTGAAAGGTCAGAAACTGGTCTGCACCGATGATAAGATAAAATTCATCATCAGGATACATTTTCCTGAGCTCGGTCAGCGTATCATAAGTATATGATTTCCCCTGCCTTTTAAACTCAAGGTCCGACACCTCAAATGCAGGAGAATCACCCACAGCCAGCTTTACCATATTCAGTCTGTCCTGAGCAGAAGCAAGATACTGGGCTGTTTTATGCGGAGGAACAGCAGTAGGTATAAAAATCACCTTATCAAGCCTAAGGCTGTCAGAATAGCTTTTTGCAAGGGTCAGATGTCCATTGTGTATCGGATTGAATGCTCCGCCGAAAACACCTATTCTCATTTCTAACGACCTCTGAATTTAGGTCTGTCATAAACAGCGTAAGGATTCTTTGCCTCTTTCTCTCTCTGACGCTGCCTTTTACCCTTAATCTTTACCTTCTTTTTTGCAGTGGCTTTGGCAGTTCCTGAGCCGCGCTTTTTCTTTTTCTCTGCGATTCTCTCCTCGTCTGCCTCACGGTATAAAACAATGATACCGCCGATAACCTGAATCACATCTGCTCCCAAGGATTCAGCAAGCTCATTCGCCAGCTCCTTAGGTGTTTTAGGCGCAGTTTCAAGATGAACACGTATTTTTATAAGCTCACGTGCATCAAGTGTATCATCAATCTGGGTTAAAAGATTATCACTGATACCCTCCTTGCCGATTTGAATAATTGGCTCCAGGCCGTTCGCTTTCGCTCTCCACTGAGCTCTTTCTTTTGATGTCATATAAGTTTCTCCAATTCCTTAGTCAGTAATCTAAGTGCATTTCCTCTGTGGCTGATTTTATCCTTCTCCTCAGCAGTGTAACGTCCGAATGCTCTGCCGTCAACTAAAAACAGCGGATCATATCCAAATCCCTCATTGCCGTCACGCTCAAAGCCGATTATGCCGTTACACTCACCGCGTACAACAATTTCCCTTCCGTCAGGGAAGGTACAGCAGATTGCACAAACATAATGTGCAGTGCGTTCTTCAAGCGGTACACCGTCAAGCTTTTCAAGAAGTAAATCATTATTTTTTTCATCATTGCCGTGCTCACCTGAAAAACGTGCTGAGAATATACCCGGCGCACCGTCAAGGTAATCCACGCAAAGACCTGAATCATCGGCAATTGCAGGCATATTGGTTTCTTTACAGGCAGCGTGTGCCTTTATTTTTGCATTATCCTCGAAGGTCTCTCCGTCCTCTTCCACATCCTCAAGGGTGATACCAAGCATTTTTGCCGTTACAACATTAATGCCCAGCGGAGAAAGTATACGCTGCATTTCAGCAAGCTTTTTCATATTATTTGTTGCAAGAATAAAATCCATTATTTTTCCTCATCGTTATCATTCGTAATAAAATCTGTTATGTCCTTATCATCGTCCGGTATCTTCGCATCAAAGAGTGCTGATGCAAATGCATCTGCATCAAACGGCTGCAAGTCCTCAATCTTTTCACCGACACCGACAAATTTAACAGGTACATCAAGCTCATTATTGATAGCCAGCACAACACCGCCCTTAGCAGTTCCGTCAAGCTTTGTAAGTACAATACCTGTAATGCCTGCTGCCTCTTTGAAATCCTTAGCCTGGTTAACGGCATTCTGACCTGTTGTGGCATCCAGAACAAGAAGAATTTCCTTTGATGCGTCAGGGAGCTCCCTTTCAATCACACGTGAAATCTTGTTCAGCTCATCCATAAGATTTTTCTTATTATGGAGTCTGCCTGCAGTATCAATGATGATTACATCACAGTTTCTTGCCTTGCCTGCCTGAATGGTATCATACACAACTGCGGCAGGGTCAGCACCCTCACCGTGCTTAATCAGGTCAACCTCTGCTCTGTCTGCCCATACCTGAAGCTGTTCGATGGCAGCAGCACGGAAGGTATCGGCAGCGCCGAGAATCACTTTTCTGTTCTGCTCCTTAAGACGGAGAGCAAGCTTGCCGATTGTGGTTGTTTTGCCGACACCGTTCACACCAATCATAAGAATGATGGACGGCTTTGAACGAAGTCGGAGATAGCTACCGCCCCAAACAACACCGGATACGATATCCTTCATTGTTTCTCTTACCTGCTTAACATCTCTGATTCTGTCGTTTTCTATTTTATTTTTAAGGTCACGTATGATACGCTCAGCAGTCGGCATACCCACATCACCCATAATCAGTATTTCCTCAAGCTCATCAAAAAGCTCGTCGGTAATCTCCTCATAGGACTCCATTACCTCGTCCATCTGAGCGGTGATACCCTCATCTCTTGTCTTTTTCAGACCCTTTTTAAATATAGAAAAAATACCCATAGATAATCCTTTCCTTTATAAATAACAAATTTAATCTTCAAGTCCCATCTGAGCAGCAAGCTCAGCTGTCTGAAGCTCAATCAGTTTTGATACACCCTTTTCCTGCATTGTTACGCCGTAGAGAACGTCTGCCTCCTCCATAGTACCGCGTCTGTGGGTGATTGAAATGAACTGCGTTCTGTCCGTCATTTTACGCATATATTTAGCAAAACGCTCAACATTGACATCGTCAAGAGCCGCCTCAACCTCATCATAAATACAGAACGGCGCAGGCTGTACCTTAAGTACACTGAAAAGAAGTGCCATTGCTGCCAGTGACTTTTCGCCGCCGGAGAAAAGATTGATATTCTGTACCGATTTTCCGGGAGGCTGAATTTTAATTTCAATTGGTGATTCAAGGCAGTTGTCAGGGTTTTCAAGAACAATCTCACCCTTACCGCCGCCAAAGAAATCGGCAAAGGAAACCTTGAATTCCTCATTGATTTTATTAAACTTATCAAGGAACTTTTCACTCATCGAAGCGGTTAAATCCTCAATGATTTTCATAAGCTCTGACTTTGATTTCTCAACGTCGTCAATCTGCTCCTTCAAAAATTCATATCGCTCTGATACTTCCTTGTATTCCTCAATAGAACCAACATTGATTGAACCGAGACGCTTGATTGCAACCTTGATTTCGTGGAGGCGTTTTTTAGCGTCTGCCATATTTTCAATCTGAATGTTCAGCGCCTCAGCCTCACGCTTGGTAAGCTCATACTGTTCAAAGAGCATATCGTTAAGCTCGTCGTACTCCTTACGCATAGCAATCTTGCGTTCGTCAAGACGTACCAGCTCTCCTGAAAGTTTTTCTCTTTCCTGACCCTTGTTACGCTCTAAAAGTCTCAGCTCGCCTGAACGCTTTTCAAGACCATTTCTCTCCTCAATCTGTGATGAAATATTATCGTCCGATTCCTTTGCTTTCTGACGGAGCGCATCAGCCTGAGCCTTAACCTCATGAATCTGGGAAAGGAGCTGCTTATTACGCTCTTCGATTATACTGATTTCCTCTTCGATAGACTTCACACGGTCTGACTGTGTGCTCTTTCGCATCTCAAGCTCTTCTATGGATATTTTCGCAGTCTGTGTATCCTTTGCAAGCGTTACAAGCTCAAGATTAATCTGCTCATTTTTCTGCCTGTATTCGTCACGCTTTTTCAGTATTTCCTGTGCATTGCCTGTTGTTTTTGCAAGCTCGTCTTCAGCACTCTCAATCTGCTTCTGAACAGTCTGCACCTGCTTTTCACCGTCAGCATTCTGCTTTTCAAAGAAGGAAATTCTTTCCTGAGCACTATTCTTTTCGCTCTCTAATGCGTTCTTCTGAGAACGTGCAGCATCCAGCTTTTCGCAAATGAGCTTATGCTCACCCTGTGCTCTGATCAGTTCTTCCTTAGCCTGCTGCAAATCCACCTCTGCACCCTGAAGCTTGGCACCTGCGTAATTTGCATCCTCAAGAGCAGTTTTGAATTCAGCCTTAAGACCCTCAACCTTGCCCTCGAGCTCCTTCGCCTGTGCATTAAGCTCATCAATCATATTACCTCTTGACAGGATACCTGCACCCTTTGACTGGGAACCACCTGTCATTGAGCCGCCCGGATTGATAACCTGTCCGTCAATTGTAACAAGCTTGAATCGGTTGCCATAGCGTTTTGCAATGCCGATCGCACAGTCCATATCCTCAACAATAACAACTCTGCCAAGCAGATTTGAAATGATATTTTTATAATCACTTTTACATTCAACCAGGTCGGATGCCACTGCAACAAAACCTAAGTTATCGTCAAGGTCTTTTTCATCAAGCGTTCTCGGCTTGATATTTGAAATCGGTAAAAATGTAGCTCTGCCTATGCGGTTATTCTTCAGGTAGTAAATAGCACGCTTTGCGTCAGCCTCGTTTGTTGTTACAATATTCTGCATTGCAGCACCCAGCGCAACCTCCACTGCCACCGAATACGCATTATCAACGGTAATCAGCTGCGACAGCGGTCCGTGAATACCTGACAAAGCCTTGCTCTGTGCCTGCTTCATAACAGCCTTTACAGCACCTGAAAAGCCCTCCATATTCTTTTCCAGATCGGAAAGCATTCTTGCCTTTGACTGCTTTTGTGAAAGCTCAAGGTTTGCCTTTTCCAAATCAGCCTTAATCTTGTCCGCTTTATTCTTTTTATTTTCAAGCTTTAATCTGAAGCCTGACAGTGAATTATTATTCTCATCAATTCTTTCCTGCAGAAATCTGATGTTCTCATCGCTTTCAGCCTTTTGATTTTCAGCGATTTCAAGCTCCCTGCTGCAGTCTGCAATAGCATCGTCAACCACGTTCTGACGTGAGCGGATTTCCTCAATCGAAGAAACTGCCTTTGAGCACTGCACCTTGCAGTCAGAAAGCTCAAGCGTAAGTGCGGTAATCCTCTGATTCAACTCAACCGTCAGCTTTGAAAACTCCTCATTTGAAGAAATAAGATTCTGCATCTCATCTGTAGCCTGTTCAAGCTCTGCTTTCTTTTCATCAATCAGGGATTCATTATCTATGATAAACTGCTTTTTCTCCTCAATCTGTTCATCAATCGAGGTGTTTGCATCATCAGCAGCACCAATATCATTTTTTAATCTGTCAATCGTCTCATCGTTATGCTTAAGAGTTGTTTCGAGAACAGATGCATCTGCATCTCTTCTAAGCGCCTCCTCCTCATAAGCCTTTGAGCCGATTCGTATCTGTTCAATTTCCGTATTGATTGAGGCTGTTTTATCCAGTATCTCCTCAATCTCCGTTTCAATATTTTTAAGTTCCTTTTCACAAACCTCATATGACGCATTGGCTGCGTCAATCTTATGCTCCTGTTCACGCAGTTCATTTGTGAAACGGTTTATTTTATTAACCCACACACCGATTTCAAGGGTTTTCTTTTCCTCAGAAAGCTCTAAAAACTGTGCTGCCTTTTCGCTCTGTTTTTTAAGAGGACCGACACGGTTTTCCAGCTCACCGAGAATATCAAGAAGTCGTACAAGGTTTTCCTGTGCCTGGTCAAGTCTGCGTGTGGCATCTGTTCTCTTGTGACGGAAAAGGGAAATACCTGCCGCCTCTTCAAAAAGCTCACGTCTGTCCTCATTCTTCTGTGAAATGATAGAGTCAATCTTACCCTGACCGACCATTGAATAACCGTCCGAGCCGAGACCTGTATCCATAAACAGCTCATGTATATCACGGCGTCTTACATTTACGCCGTCAATTTTATATTCACTTTCACCTGAACGGTAATAGCGTCTGGCAACGGTTACCACATCGCCCTTATCCTTAAGCGTATGGTCGGAGTTATCCAGAGTAAGCTGTACCTGTGCAAAGCCGAGCGCCTTACGTGAGGATGTACCGCCGAAGATAACATCCTCCATCTTGGAGCCTCGAAGTGATTTGGTGCTTGTTTCACCCAGCACCCAGCGTACAGCATCGGAAATATTACTTTTACCTGAACCGTTCGGTCCGACAACAGCAGTAATACCCTCACCGAAATTCAGCTGTGTTCTGTCAGGGAAAGACTTGAATCCCTGCATTTCAAGTGTCTTTAAAACCATTATTTAATCCTCAATTCGTCAACGTCAAGTCCGTTGTCAGTAATTATTTTTATGTTATATCCCCTTTCAATCAGGAGATAGATATTGCTTTTTTTATTCCCTTTAAGCTTGGAAACGGAACGCGGATTAACATATACCTGATAATCTGCAGGCGGCAGTTCAAGGATTTTGTTTACCATAATGCGTGATTTTACAAGCTCTCCGAAGCTGTCATGAAAGCCGCCTGCAAGCATATTTTCTTTAATATCCCTGCTTGAATGAAGTCCCAGTCTGATAATTTTAATCCCTGCATTTTCAAACATCGGTACAAGAATGGCACAAAGCTCTGCCGAATTATCGGCATTAAGCGGAGTATATTCCTCTTTCAGATAAAGCTCTGCAAGATATGTACCCTTTAATACAACAGTAGGATAAATCCTTACCGTACTCGGAGCAAACTCGATTATCTTCTTTGCGGTTTCAATTGATTTTTCTGCAGTATCCTTATAAAGACCTGTCATCATCTGGAGTCCCAGCTCGAAGCCGTATTCCTTAATCAGCTCTGATGCATTGCAGATATCCTGTGCTGTATGCCCTCTTCTGTTCGCCTCCAGCACCTCATCATCCATACTCTGTGCACCAAGTTCAATGCTTGTCACACCGTATTTTTTCAGTATATCAAGCACTTCATGATCTATGCAGTCCGGACGTGTGGAAATACGTATACCCTTAACCTGTCCGCTTTTTACATACGGATAAGCTGCCTTCAATAGCTCCAGCATATATTCCCTGTCGATTGCAGTAAATGAGCCGCCGAAAAAGGCAATTTCATACTCATATTCTTTTTTTCTCAGCGCTGTATCGACAGCATTTCTTACATCATCAGCAGTCGGCAGCTCATTCTGACCTGTAATTGTTTTCTGATTACAGAAGGAGCAGGCACAAGGGCAGCCCTGATGCGGTACAAAAATACTAATATTTCCCTTTTTCATATTCCCATTAACTTAAGAGCTTCTTTTGCAGCAGCCTGTTCAGCTGCTTTCTTTGTTCTGCCCTTTCCTCTTCCTATTACATTTGAATTCAGATGAACCTCAGCCGCAAACACCTTGTTATGATCAGGTCCTGATGAACCTGCAAAAACATAATTCAATGTCTGGTCAGGATTCTGCTGAATAATCTCCTGAAGAGTCGTTTTATAATCCTTGAAATTGATATTATGATTTTCCAATGCCGGCTTCAGAAAACCGGTTACAAATTCCCTTGCACATTCAAGACCGCCGTCAAGATATATTGCGGCAATCAGCGATTCAAAAGCATCCTCAAGAATGGACGGACGCTGGGCACCGTTGGTATGCACCTCACCCTTACCGAGAAACAGATAGTCACCAAGATTGATCTGCCTTGCAAAGCCTGAAAGACTTTCGGTGCAGACAAGCGACGCCTTCAGCTTTGTGAGTTCACCCTCAGGCGTATCAGGATAGGTTTCAAAAAGGAGCTGGCTTGAAACAAGTGACAGTACGGAATCTCCAAGAAACTCCATACGCTCATTGCTTTTTATACCATTTCCCCTTTCATTGGCAAAGGAGGAATGGGTAAGTGCCTCCATCATATATTCTCTGTTTTTAAATCTGTAGTTAATTTTCTTTTCAAGGCTTTCCATTTTTGACTTTCCTTTAGATTGTATTACACTGCTTTTCGATTTCACCGATCAGACTGTTTTCAAGGAACCATACAGCCTGCTTGACCGCATTCTTAAACGTTCTGGCATCAGATGAGCCGTGTGCTTTTATAACAGGCTTTTTAACACCGAGCATAACAGCTCCGCCGTATTCCTTATAATCAAACTGCTTTTTCATATCATCTATTCCGCTTTTTACACCGAGATATGCAAGCTTTGAAACAATGTTTTTCATAAAGGCATCCTTGATACCATTCATAAGCACCTTTGCAACGCCCTCATACATCTTCAGAATAAGATTGCCTGTAAAGCCGTCTGCAACAATAACATCCGCATCACCGAACGGAATCTGCCTGCCCTCAATATTACCCACAAAATGATATGGTGCATTTTTCATTAAAGCGTAGGCTTCCCTGACAAGAGGAGTACCCTTTGTCTCCTCCTCACCGTTATTGGCAAGTGCTACTCTCGGCTTATCGTATTTTAAAATATATTTCATATAAAGGTCGCCCATAAGACCGAACTGATAAAGGAACTCAGGTCTGCATTCAGCATTTGCTCCGCAGTCCATAAGGAGTATAGGTTTTTTTGCACTCGGCATAACAGATGCAATGGCAGGGCGCTTAATGCCCTTGATTCTCTTTATAATAAAGGTTGCACCAACAGTAATTGCTCCTGTATTGCCTGCACTGACAAAAGCATCGCCCTTGCCCTCATTCAGCATTTTCAAGCCTACAGCCATTGAGGACTCTGCCTTTTCCTTTAAAACAGATTTCGCATCGTCGTGCATTGTGATAACCTGCTTTGTATCCACAATCTCGGTTTGCTTTAAAGCTATGCTGTGCTTTTTGGTGCAATCGTCGATTTTTTCCTTATCTCCTACCAAAACAATATCAACACCGTATTCATCCACAGCAAGCATTGAGCCTTTGATGATTTCGAGGGGGGAGTTGTCTCCACCCATAGCATCTACAATAATTTTCATACTTTCTCAACCTCTATGTTCATCCAGTTGTGGTTCCCAAAATTCATTAATGCAACTTTTTGCATTATGAATTTTGACCACTGCCAGCTCTTTTTGTTCCCTTAATCTCGTACTACGAGCGGTCACAAACGAGCCCCATAGCGTCTACAATAATTTTCATTATATTTTCTCCATTGTGCTTTTCAATGAACGGATAGCCCTGTCTGCCAATGCCTTATAACGTTCTTTTTTATCTCTGATTTTCGGCTCTATAGGCGGAAGTACACCGAAGTTCGCACCCATAGGCTGAAAGTTTGTAACACTCTCATCACTTATATATTCACACAGTGCACCGAGCATAGTATCCTGTTCAGGAACAAAAGGTGTTTTGTTTTCCGCAAGCCTTACTGCATTGATACCTGCAAGGATTCCGCTGCCTGCAGATTCCATATAGCCCTCAACACCTGTAATCTGCCCTGCAAAGAAAATATTTTTCTTACTTCTCAGACTGAAATCACTGTTAAGCAGCTTCGGTGAATTCAAAAATGAATTTCTGTGCATAACACCATATCTGACAAACTCAGCATTCTCAAGTCCCGGTATCATTGAAAAAACTCTTTTCTGCTCGCCAAACTTAAGATTGGTCTGAAAGCCTACAAGATTA
Source organism: uncultured Eubacterium sp. (assembly GCA_910577195.1). Classification (GTDB taxonomy): domain Bacteria; phylum Bacillota; class Clostridia; order Oscillospirales; family Acutalibacteraceae; genus Eubacterium_R. The sequence continues at coordinate 14,755 of CAJTLP010000001.1, forward strand.
AACATTGTGCCCTTTGCGTTTTCACGTCTGAGCTGAACACACGCCCAGGGACGGTGATTGGTATTAGGGTCAATCAGACCTACCGGTTTCATAGGACCGAATCGCGGTGCGTCAAGTCCGCGCTTTGCTAATTTTTCAATGGGCATACAGCCCTCATAAACATCAAAATCGTGAACAACTGCACCCTCAGCATTTACAAGCTCATTGATGAAATTTTCATATTCAGCCTTATTGAAAGGGCAGTTGATATAATCATCCTCTCCGCCTCTGTCGTAGCGTGATGCACCGAATGCCTTTGACATATCCACACTTTCTGCCGTAACAATAGGCGCTGCCGCATCGTAAAATGAAAGATACTCGCCCACAAGAGCCTTGATATTTTCGGCAAGTACGCCGTCTGTCAAAGGGCCTGTTGCCACAATGGTTATGGTATCATCGTCCGTATCAAGAGTATCAACTACCTGATTAATGACTGTGATATTTTTATGTGATTTGATTTTATTCGTGATTTGCTGTGAAAAGATGTCTCTGTCCACTGCAAGCGCACCGCCTGCAGGCACTGCACAGCCCCTTGCCACAGGAACAGTCAGCGAGCCTAGCATAAACATTTCTTCCTTAAGAAGTCCTGCCGCACTTTCTATTCTTGATGCTTTAAGAGAATTGGAGCACACCAGCTCAGCAAACAAATCAGTTTTATGTGCAGGTGAACGCCTGATGCCTTTCATCTCATAAAGCTCAACCTGATAGCCGGCACCTGCAATCTGCCACGCCGCCTCAGTACCTGCGAGCCCTGCACCGATTACTTTAAATTTCATAATTATTCTTCTGTTTCAGATTTCTTTTTTCTCGGAACAGGCTTTGTGAAGCCGCATCCCTCAGTATCAGGGCAATACAAAACATTGCCTCTGCGCTTGAATAAGGATTTACCGCACTTAGGACAAACCTCGTCAGACGGAGCATCCCAAGTCATAAAGTTGCAGTTCGGATAATTTGAACAGCCGAAGAAAGAAGTACCCTTCTTTGTTTTCTTTTCGATTACATCGCCGCCGCATTCCGGACATTTTGCAGTTGTTTTATAAAAAAGCGGCTTTGTGTTTTTACATTCAGGATAACCCGGACAGGCAAGGAACTTACCAAAGCGGCCTACTTTAATTATCATATTTCGTCCGCACTTCTCACAGATTTCATCTGTTTCCTCTTCCTTAAGTCTGATTTTAACGCCCTGCATATCAGCCTTTGCTTTTTCAAGAGGCTCTTCAAATTCATCATAGTAGAGCCTTATCATTTCCTTATAATTCTTTTCACCGCTGTCAATCTTATCAAGATCATTCTCCATTTTTGAGGTATACTTTACATTTACAATGTTCGGTATTCTTTCCTCAAGGAGCTTTGTAACAGCCTCACCAAGCTCTGTAGGTACAAACTGCTTGCCCTCACGCTTGACATATTCACGATTGAGAATGGTTGAGGTAATGGTAACGTAGGTTGAAGGACGGCCTACACCATTTTCCTCAAGTGCCTTAGTAAGTGACGCTTCAGTATATCTTGCAGGCGGCTGCGTAAAATGCTGATTGCCGAGAATACTCTTCAGCTTAAGTGCGTCTCCCTCTTTCATAGCAGGAAGAGGTGATGCCGAATCAGATTTTTCATCATCGCCCTTTTCTTCATAAAGAACAGTAAAGCCGTCAAATTTTACAGTATAGCCTGTTGCGTTGAATACGTAATCATTTGCAGTGATTTCAATCTTCATAGTTTCCTGAAGGCAGGCCTCCATAAGTGAAGCAATAAATCTGTCCCATATAAGCTTATATATCTTGAACTGATCTGTTGTCAGATACGGCTTAACCTGGTCAGGCGTTACCTTTGGCATTGACGGTCTGATTGCCTCGTGTCCGTCCTGAATATTACTCTTTGATTTATAATATCTTGGCTTTTTAGGGAGGTATTTTTCGCCGTAGGTTTCGGTAATATATTCATTACCTGCTGCCCTTGCCTCCTCAGAAATACGAAGGGAGTCCGTTCTCATATATGTGATAAGACCGACTGTTCCGAGTTCGCCTGCCTCAACACCCTCATAAAGCTCCTGTGCAGCTTTCATTGTACGTCTTGCCTGGAAGGAGAGCCTGCGAGATGCCTCCTGCTGCAGAGTCGAGGTCGTAAACGGTGGAGTCGGATTTTTCTTTCGGCTGCCCTTTTTCACGCCTGTAACAATATAGTCAGCATTTTCAAGGTCTGAAAGAATTTTATCACTCTGTTCCTTATTTTCAATTTTTATTTTCTTGCCGTCCTTACCATAAAGAGCAGCAGCAAAAACCTTACGCTCAGGAGGATTTGTAAACTTGGCGTCAATTGACCAATACTCCTCAGGCTTAAAGGCTCTGATTTCATTCTCTCTGTCAACAACAAGTCTGAGAGCAACTGACTGAACACGCCCTGCTGAAAGACCGCGTCTGATTTTCTGTGAAATAAACGGTGACAGCTTATAGCCAATCAGTCTGTCAAGAATACGTCTTGCCTGCTGTGCATTCACAAAATCAATGTCAATTGCTCTTGGCTGTGACATACCGTTCTGAACGCCGTTCTTCGTAATTTCATTAAAGGTTACACGGTTTTTATCTTTCATATCAAGACCAAGCAGAGTAGCCAGATGCCATGAAATTGCCTCTCCCTCACGATCAGGGTCAGTTGCAAGGTAAACATAGTCCGCTTTTTCAGCCTTCTTCTTAAGGTCTTTTACAAAATTCTCCTTACCCTTTATTACAGCATACTTAGGCTCAAAATCATTTGCAATATCCACACTCAGCCTTGCCGCCGGTAAATCCCTGACATGGCCCATTGATGCAACAACATCATATCCCCTGCCGAGATAGCCCTTTATATTTTTAGCCTTTGCAGGCGACTCAACTATAACTAATTTTGACATATTGTTATTCCTTTCAGGATAGTTTATATCTTTTGCCTGAGGTGCTTTCAATCAGTCCCATCACCTCAAGCTGTGTAATTGATGCCATTACCTTTGCACTTGTTAAGCCTGTTTTCTCAATAATCGCATCAATATGTAAAAAGCAGTCATTCAAACACTGATAAACAATTTTAGCATCTCCGTTCAGTGTTGACGCCTTATGTTCATTTTTCAGCCTTTTTTCTCTGTTTTCTTCAATAGATTCAAAGGACAGCTTATTTTCATTCTTTTCAACATTTGCACTTTTATCACTTTCATCGTTCATAAGCTCATCAACGCTTCTTGCTTTTGAAATATCAATTGTACTGAACTTCTCAGCATATACAGAAACAATCTGTGCCGGCTTTGTGGCAACCATTGCTCCGTCATCAATCAGCTTATTTGTACCTGAAAAATCCACCGATAAAACAGATGCAGGCACGGCAAATATATCCCTGCCCTGTTCAAGTGCATAATTAGCGGTAATAAGGCTACCGCTTTTCACACCGGCCTCAACAACAAGAACACCGACGGACAGACCGCTTATAATTCTGTTTCTCATCGGAAAGGTTGTTCGGCTTGCTCTTGTAAACGGCGGATACTCTGTTACAAGTGCACCGTTATTTTTGATTATATCGCGAAGAGGTTTATTCTCACTAAGATAGCTTGCTCCGAGACCGCAGCCAAGCACAGCCACCGTATTCCCTCCTGCGGTAAGTGCTCCCTTATGTGCGGCGGTATCCACTCCCAGTGCACCTCCGCTTACAACAAGTGCACCGCATTCCGTAATACCCCTGCTCATAATATGGGTAACCTTGATGGCATACGTGCTTGCTTTTCTTGTACCCACAATACCGATAACCGCCAGATTGTCAATATCAGGAAGGATTCCATCCACATACAGTACGCACGGCGGATTATGTATTTCTCTGAGTCTGTTCGGATACCGTTCATCATCATAGTCGATGATTGTCCAGCCGTTCTTCTCGCAGGTATAGATGATTTCATCCACACTGTTTATATCCGTCTGCTCAAGCCTGTCAATCTGCTTTGCAGTAAGAGCAGGGCTCATTCGCCACTCCAAAATATTTGAGGAATAAAGCTTGTTCACAGAGCCGAAATCCTCAATCATATTTTTTATATAGGCTCCCTCGCCGAGTGCACGCTGAAGCCATAGCCAATAACGCAGGTTTTCACTCATCTGACCATCTCCCACATCGTTATTGAAGCTGCCACAGATGCGTTCAGGCTTTCTGCTCTGCCAAGCATTTTTATTGTAATCAGACTGTCGCAAAGTGCCTTGATTTCATCACTTACGCCGTTTGCCTCATTACCGATTACGCATACACCGCCTTTTGAAAAATCAACATCCGTTATCGGAAATGCTGAGCTGTCAGGTGATGTAGCATAAACCGGAATATTTCTTTTTTTGAGCTCCGTAAGAACGGATTCCAGATTATCTGTCTGCTTGATATTGATTCTGAGTGCTGAGCCCATTGTCGCGCGAAGTGCCTTTGGATTATATAAATCGCAACCGCCGCCGACTATAATTGCATCAATTCCAAGTGCTTCTGCCGTGCGTATTATAGCACCGAGATTACCGGGATCCTGAACATTATCAAGCGCAATCACTTTTGCATTATCCGAAAGCGTAAAATCATTACTCTCTTTCATAAAGCAAACTGCAAATACACCCTGTGCACTTTTTGTGTCACTGAGCTTTTCAGAAACATCCTCAGAGATAATATATGACTGTTCACATAATTTAATCATCTCATCAGCCTGTGAGGAATACTTTTCATATGCAGACTCGGTTATTAAAAAATATTTCACCTTATAAAAAGAATTAAGAACGTCGAAAACAAGCCTTGCACCCTCAAGCACAAAAAGACCCTGCTCTCTTCGTTTTCCGGAGGATGAAATAAGCTTTTTCACGTTCTTAATCATATCGTTATTTTTACCTGTGATTTTTTCCATACACAACTCCAGAAAGCAAATCAATAATCATTACTGTATCAGCATAATATTATATTTGCTTATAGCGTGCCAATAATTTACATTCGTTTAAAGAAATCACTGACGTATTTAATATTAAATTATTAATATATTACATTATAAGGAAAAAAATTTCAATAGAAAAATGAAAAGAATAAAAAAAATAAAAGCTCCTTTTTTAATAAAAGAAGCTTTTAAGATTTCATATGAATTAAATTTAGGATTCCAAACTGTCTGATTATTTAAAGTTCAATATAATAAGGGCATATATCGGTATATTCACCATTCTTAAGCCGAAAGCCGTTTGGTATAGTCCCAAGCTGATGAAAGCCGATACGCTCATACAGGTGACGCGCGTACACATTGCCTGCCACTACCGCATTAAACTGTAACACCCTATATCCGAACGCTTTTCCCTTTTTCATACAATCAAGCACAAGCTGTTCACCGATATGCTTACCGCGCCGGACAGAGCTTACCGCATAGCTGGCATTACAAATGTGACCGCACCTGCCGATATTATTGGGATGAAGAATATACAGTCCCACGATATTTCCCTCATCCTCAGCAACTGCTGTATAGGTCTGCGATGAAAAGAACGCATAGCCTGTAACCTCATCCAGAGTCTCCTCCTGCGGAAAAGCATTTCCCTCAAGAACAATTTCATTCCAGATTGAAATCATATCAGGTATATCTGATTTTTCAAATTTTCTTATTAACATAGATTATCTTTCTTCTCTGAAATAGGATAAGCCAAGAGATGCAGGAGGCTGATTTTCTCTCTTCTTTCTTGCACTTACGATAATAAGTACAATGATTGTTACAACGTATGGCAGCATCTTGATAAGCTCCTGCGTTCTCATATCCAGTCCCGGAATGTAGTTATAAACAATATAAAGGCCACCAAAAATGATTGAGCCGAAAATACCGATACCCGGTTTCCAGATAGCAAAAATAACAAGAGCAATTGCAAGCCATCCTCTGTCTCCGAAGGCATCATTTGACCAAACACCATTCGCATAATCCATTACATAGTACAAACCGCCGAGACCTGCAATCATACTGCCGATACAGGTTGCCAGATACTTTGATCTGTTCACATTAATACCTGCTGCATCTGCTGTTGCAGGGTTTTCACCGACTGCACGAAGATGAAGTCCGCCGCGTGTTTTATTCAGGAAAACAGCCATAACAATGGCAATAACGATTGCCAGGTATGCTAAAAAGCCGTGTGACAGGAAGATATCCCCGAACCAGCCAAGCTTATCTGCAATCGGCAGCGACTTTGTATAAAAACCACTTGTAGTAGTAAGTGCAATGGAAGGCACATCGGAATCTGTAAGCTTAATCAGCGAACCGCCAAAGAAGTTACCGAAACCGATACCGAATGTAGTGATTGTAAGACCTGTTACATTCTGATTTGCACGGAGCGTAACGGTAAGGAAGCTGTAAATCAAACCTACTAAAAGTGAGCCGAGAAGGCTGCACAAAAGCGGAATAATTACGGCAAGAAATGCATTTGCATCCCCTTTGTCAGTCAGAGAATTTTCATATAAAAATGCACCGATAACACCACTGATTCCGCCGACGTACATTATACCCGGAATACCGAGATTAAGATTACCTGATTTCTCAGTTAAAATTTCACCAGTAGAGCCATAAAGAAGCGGAATACCGATAACGATTGCACGCTGAAAGAAAGCAATTAAATTCATATTACTTTACCTCCTTCTGTGAATGACGGAATGCCAGCTTATAATTAATAAAGAATTCACTGCCGATAATGAAAAACAAAACAATACCAATAAGAATATCGGAGAAAGACTCATTTAGTCTGAAGGTAGTGGCAATCTGAGATGCACCCCTGTCAAAGAAAACGATAATGAATGAGGTTAAAATCATCACAATCGGATTGAACTTAGCAAGCCAGGATACAAGAATAGCAGTAAATCCTCTTCCGCCTGCTGTTTCGGTTGAAATCGTATGGTCCGTACCGCTTACAAGCAAAAGACCTGCAATACCGCATACAGCACCGGAAATCATCATTGTTCTCATGATAACCTTTTTTACGTTGATTCCGATATATCTTGCAGTATTTACACTCTCGCCTACTACTGAAATTTCATAGCCGTGCTTGCTGTACTTAAGATAAATATACATAAGAACAGTGATCACAAGTACAACAATAACATTCAGCAGATATTTCTGATTGCCGAGTGTAGGCAGCCAGCCTGCCTGTGTGCTGAAATTGATAATGCCGACCTTGCCTGATCCCTTCGGTACCTCCCAAAGGTAAATGAAATAGGCAACAAGCTGAATGGCAACATAGTTCATCATAAGGGTGAACAGTGTTTCATTGGTGTTGAATTTCGCTTTGAAGAAAGCAGGGATAAGGCCCCATACTGCACCTGCAAGTGCACTTGCAAGAATCATTACAAGAAGTAATACAGGTGTTGGCAAAGAATCACCGAAATAAATCATACACGCTGCCGTTGCAAGACCGCCGGCAAGCACCTGACCCTCTGCACCGATATTCCAGAATTTCATTTTAAATGCAGGCGTAACTGCAAGCGCCACAAGCAAAAGCATTGCAAGACTCTGAAGTGTGCTCCAGAATTTCCTTGTAGTACCGAACACACCGTCAATCATACTTGCATAAACATCAATCGGATTAAGATTGGTCATAATCATTGTCAGAATACCGCTTAAGATAAGAGCAAGAATAATTGCCGCTATTCTGATTCCCCAAGCCTTTAAAGGGGGAACCGCATCTCTTTTTGCTATATGAAATAAAGGCTGTTTTGTTTTATGTTCACTCTTCATTGCCGTCCTCCTTGCCTGAGGTTTTCGTCATTAACAGACCGATTTCTTCCTTAACGGCTGTTCTGCCGTCAACAATGCCTGTTATCTCACCTGAATTAATAACCATAATTCTGTCACAAAGCTCAATGAGAACGTCCAGATCCTCACCGACAAAAACAACCGCTACGCCGTTTTCCTTTTGCTTTGTAAGAAGATTGTATATTGTATAAGAGGAATTGATATCAAGTCCTCTTACAGGATAGGCCACCATAAGCACCTTTGGGTTGGCTGAAATCTCACGGCCGACAAGCACCTTCTGAACATTACCGCCTGATAAACGGCGAACAGGCGTTGTGGCACTGGGGGTAACAACCTCAAGACTTTCAATGATATTCTGTGCCAAATCCTTTGGGTTCTTTCTGTCAAGAAAGGCTGACTTGCCCTTTTTGTAGCTTCTGAGCATCATATTGTCAATGATGTCCATATTGCCGACAAGACCCATACCAAGCCTGTCCTCAGGAACGAAAGACAGTCTTACACCCAGATCTCTGATCTGAGTAGGTGTTTTATCACGGAGGTTGACAGGCTCTTCATCCGTTTCCTTATAGAAAATCTCACCTGACTCAAGATGCTGCAGTCCTGCTATCGCTTCCAGCAATTCCCTCTGTCCGCTGCCTGCAATACCTGCAATACCGAGTATTTCGCCGCCCTTTGCAGTAAAGGAAATATCATTAAGAACCTTTCTTCCCTCGCTGTTTTTGGCAGTTATATTTTTTACAATAAGCCTGTCCTGTGGATTTTTAGGCTCTGTTCTTTCAATGTTCAGTGAGATTTTTTTACCCACCATCATTTCAGTAAGAGACTGCTCGGTAGCCTCAGCCGTATTCACTGTACCGATATACTCACCCTTGCGAAGAACCGCAACTCTGTCAGTAAGATCAAGTACCTCATGGAGCTTATGTGTAATTATGATAATCGACTTGTTGTCCTCACGCATACGGCGGAGAACGTCGAATAATTTTCCTGTTTCCTGCGGTGTTAAAACAGCTGTAGGCTCATCAAGAATAAGTGTATCTGCACCCCTGTATAACACCTTAATGATTTCAACCGTCTGCTTTTCCGATACAGACATCTCGTATATTTTTCTGTTAAAATCTATTTCAAAACCGTATTTATCCGTAATTTCTTTTATTCTTTTTTCTGCTGCTTTTAAATCAAATTTTTTACCATCATTGATGCCGAGAACAATATTCTGCGTAGCATTAAAGATATCCACCAATTTAAAATGCTGGTGAATCATACCGATTCTGTATTTAAAGGCTTCGTTAGGAGATTTGATAACAACCTCTTTGCCGTCAACAAAAATCTGACCCTCATCAGGGAAATATATGCCTGAAAGCATATTCATAAGTGTCGTTTTGCCACTACCGTTTTCACCTAAAATAGCGAGAATTTCGCCTTTGTTTACCTTGAGATTCACATTTTTATTTGCAACAACCTTGCCGAATTTCTTTGTTACACCCTTTAACTCAATTGCACAGGAATTTTCCACAATAAACCTCCTCACTTATGATTCGTTCACACTAAAAGTGTTAGGGTGACAAGGCTATTGTCTTGCCACCCATAGTATTTATATGAATAGTTTTATATTAACCGAAGTTAACATCAAGAAGATTGATACCGTCAATCTGGATATCAAAGTAAGGAGCTGAACGATATTCTGACTCGTGGAAATAACCGTCAGCAACAGCCTCTGTATCAGGTGTATAAGCAGGGTCTGTATCAACATCAGCCATATAGCTTGTTAAGTGACCGTCAGCATCCACCTTAGCATTTACATTCTTATCAGCAGTTACTGTTACAGTAAATGTTGATGTATCAAATACCTTGATTGAGCCGTCCTTAAGACCTGCTGTAGCCTTGTCAATAGCGTCCTGTGTACCCTCAGCTGCAACATCTGTATTGAGATCAAGAAGCTGAACTGAATCTGTGTCAAGAGTACCGGTCCAGTCGTTATCAATTGTCTCTCCCTTAGCAGTAGCTGTGATAGCATACTCAAAGTACGGTGCCCAGTTAATTCTTGAAGAAATGATGAAGGTGTTAGGACCTGCTGATCTCGTGCTGCCGTTGTATGAAACGTTAGGAACGTTCTTACTCTCACAAGCTGTAGGAGCACCCATTGAGTCAGCGTGCTGGCTGATAAGTACGCAGCCGTTGTTGATAAGCTTGTTTGCGCCTTCCTTTTCCTTTGTTTCATCATACCATGAACCTGTGAAAGTAACCTCCATTGTTGCTGTAGGGCAAACAGAACGTGCACCTAAGAAGAATGAAGTATAGCCTGAAATAACCTCAGCATATGTATAAGCACCTACATAGCCCATCTTAGCCTCTTCCGGCTTGATGTCGCCCTTTTCAATCATCTCATTGAGCTTCATACCTGCTGCAATACCTGCAAGGTAACGGCCCTCATAGATAGATGCGAATGCATTATGAAGGTTAGGAATATTAGCTGTATGCGCATTTGTGCCTGTAGCGTGACAGAACTGTACATCAGGATATTCCTTAGCAGCCTGCATCAGATAAGATTCATGGCTGAAGCTGTCAGCGAAAATGAAAGAACAGCCTGCATCTGCAAGCTCGCAAGCTGCATCATAGCACTTGTTGTCCTCAGGTACATTTGTCTTGTACATTTTGTTTTCATCCTTGATACCAAGAGCCTTACAAGCCTCATCAGCAGCAGTGATAAAGTTCTTATCATAAGTTGAGTTTTCATCATGTAAGAAGATGAAGCCAACCTTGATATCAGACATATCTACAGCAGCTGCGTTGTTGTCTGAAGGCTTTTTGTCGTCCTTATCATCACTTGATGCTGAACAGCCTGCAAAGCAAGCAACAACAAGAAGTGCTGAAAGAAGAACTGCAAGAATTTTCTTTGTGAGTTTCATTTTTCTTCCTCCGTAAAATAATCTTATTATAAGGCATAAGCCGAATAACCATATCAGTCTCTGAAATAGACCACACCTGTTTCGTGGTCCATACTTTCAACAATGGCAAGGGACTGAACATTAACACCCTGTTCTCTGAGTTTGTCCCCACCATGCTGAAAGCCCTTTTCAATTACAACACCACAGCCTGCAAGTGATGCTCCACTGTCATTAACCAAATCAATAAGTCCGTTAAGTGCATTGCCGATTGCAAGAAAATCGTCCACAATCAGCACTCTATCATTCTCATCCAAAAAGCGCTTTGACACGATGATATCATAAGTAGTGCCATGTGTGAAGGATTCAACCTTTGAGGTGTAAACATCACCGGCAATATTCTTGGTCTTTGTTTTCTTTGCAAAAACAAGAGGACATTCAAACTCCTGGGCAACCAAAGCACCGATTGCAATACCCGATGCCTCAATCGTAAGAATTTTATTAACACCCTCATCCTTAAATAACCTGTGGAATTCCTTACCCACCTGACGCATAAAAGGAACATCAATACGGTGATTGAGAAATCCGTCTACCTTAAGAATATTTCCCTCGTAAACTTCACCCTCATTCAGAATCTTTTGTTTAAGCAAATCCATATCATTTTACCAGCCGATATTATTTTATGTGTTTATATTATTACGGATTGTCCTTTTTTGCAATAATTTTCAATATTTTGACATCAAATTTTAATAATTGATTTTTCTTTATAATTTGTAGACGAAAAAATTAAAATATGATAGTATAGATTAAGGTGATATTTATGAGCAATAAAAATAAAGCATTTATTGTAACCGTATTCATAGTCATATTCCTCGTTATCGTGTTGTTTTTAGGAATTGCGGAGCATATTCCTTTCCTGTCCAAAGCATTATCGCTTATTGCCGCAATCGTGCTGATTGCTTTTGTTTTAATCTTTTTCATAATAATCAGAAGAAAGAAATAGGAGATCAAAAAAAATGAAAATTCTTGTAAGTGCCTGCCTGCTTGGTGAAAACTGTAAATACAGCGGTGGAAACAATAAAAATGATAAGGTTATTGCACTGGGTAAAAAGCACAAATTAATTCCCATTTGTCCGGAATGCTTTGCTCAGCTGCCGATACCGAGACCGCCTGCCGAGATTGTCGGCGATAAGGTTTTCAATAAGCTCGGCGAAGATATTACCGAACATTTTAAAGACGGTGCTGAAAAGGCACTCTATGTAGCCGAGGAGGCAGGCTGTCAAACAGCAGTACTCAAGGAAAGGAGTCCATCCTGCGGTTTTGGTGAAATTTATGACGGAAGCTTTACCGGAAAAACCATTCGCGGCAACGGTATAACCGCTCAGCTTTTATACGATAACGGAATAACCATTTTCGGTGAAAGCAGCGTTGACAAAATCGAAGATAAATAAAAAATATTACATACAGCAACAGCCATCGGTATAACCGATGGCTGTGTTTTTTTATTACACTTTAATTACGCAATCCTTAGATAATATTACATTTCCTCTGTCTATTTTGGCAATTGCTTGACAAGAAAATAAAAATACTATATGTTTGAATTGCTGATAGCAACTAAATGCAAAGGGGTAAGAATTATGATAAGCAAAACAAAATATATGCTCAGTGACAATCAGATTAAAGAATTATTCAAAAAAGCCGGAATCAGCGGTGTAAGTAAAATTGCACCGTTAGGTGCGGGTGAATTCAACGCAGTATATGAGGTGATTGCCGACAAGCCATATGTTCTCAAGGTTGCACCGAGTACGGATATACCTGTGCTGACTTATGAAAAGGATATGATAAAGTCAGAGCTTTACTGGTATGATATGATCAGAAATAATACTGACATATACGTACCGCTGATATACTATAAAGATTTCTCAAAAGAGCTTATCCCTGCCGACTGGTTCATTATGGAAAAGCTTGACGGAAAGCAGCGCAATGAAATAAACATTGACAAAACTGTGATTACGGAAAAGACTGCAAAAATGGTTGCACAGATTCACAATATCAAAAATAATAAGTATGGATATATACAAAATCAGCTTTATGATAACTGGTTTGATGCATTAAAAAGTATGATTAAAAACCTTTTATCAGACGCTGAAAGAGCCGGCAAAAAATCAAAGCAGGGTGAAAAGCTTTTAAAATATACAGATAAATATAAACATATTTTAAGCAAAGTTCCCTGCTGTATGGTTAACTATGATATATGGGATCCGAATGTTTTGTGCAAATCCACAGAAAACGGTGACGTTGAATTCCAGTGGATAGACCCTGAACGCAGCTTCTGGGGCGACAGAATTTTTGATTTTATGTGTCTTGAAAACCCAATCGGCTCAATTAACAAAAAAACCGAATCACTTAAATTTTACAATACCATATCAGATTCCCCTATTGCACTGAACAAGGAAATTGAAATAAGATATGCCTTTGCATTCGGTCTGCTTGCTCTGATTCAGGAGGTTGAGAAGTATTACCGCTATACGCCCCACAATTTCGGCTGGTGGAGAAATGCCGTCGGCTGCACCGCATATTATAAAATGGCTTTTAAGGTACTGAAAAATGGATAAAGCTATCAAAAAAACCGATGAAATGCGTACACAGAGCATACCTAAATTAATTACAAAGTATTCCCTTGCAACCTTCTGTGCTCTGTTCTTCAATGAGCTTTACAATATAATTGATACCCTGTTTGTCAGCAAGGGTGTTGGCGACAATGCCATGGGCGGCGTGTCCATCATATTCCCTTTTATGATTATTCAGGGAGCTGTTGCACAGACTGTCGGCTCAGGCTCTGCATCCATTATATCAAGGCTTCTCGGTAAAAAAGAATACGAAAAAGCAGGTAATGTAACAATCCATGCAATGTTTACATTTTACCTGACGTCTGTCGTAATAACGATTGCAGGATTCATTTTTATGAATCCACTGCTGAGACTGTTTGGTGCAACACAAGAGATAATGCCCTATGCAAAGGAATATTTCACAATCATTCTGATAGGCAATGTTTTTTCAACAGGCTTTTCCTCAATCATAAGAGCAGAGGGCAAGATGCTTTATTCCTTACTGATCTGGCTTATACCAACTGCTATTAATGTTGCACTGGATGCAGTTTTCATATATGCACTGGATATGGGTGTAAAGGGTGCTGCGCTGGCAACGGTTATCTGCTATTTTTCAAGCTTTGTTATGAGTGTGATTTTCTTCAGATTTATATCTGTACAGAAATTCAGAAAAGTAAAAATTGATTTCAAGGCTATCATTGAAATCATCGCCACAGGAATTCCGATGCTGGTACAGCTTGGAAGTATGTCCGTTTTATTTATGATAATCAATAATGTGCTGAGCAGCACAGGCGGAACACAAAGTGTCAATACCTTTGCATATGTCAGCAAGGTAATCACCTTTGCAACAGTACCGGTTAATGCAATAGCGACAGCAGTATCACCGATTATCAGCTATAACTATGGTGCGAAAATTCAGGAACGAATCAAAAAGGCTCTGAATTACAGCGTAGTAATATGTGAAATATATGCGGTCATTGCCATTATCATTTCGCTGACCATTCCTGATCTGTTTATAAAGATATTCACTACGGATACCACCATCATCTCAGAGGGTGCATATGCTCTTAAAATACTTGCCTTTGCACTGATTGGTGCACCGGTTACAATCATAATCGGAACCTATTTTCAGGCAATCGGCAAAAAAACGAAATCACTTTTAACGAATAGTTTAATATTGATTTTTTCAATGATCTGTATTCCTGTTTTTTCACACTTTTATGGTACATACGGCATATGGTTTTCTGTTTCTGTGTCGTGTCTTTTAACAGGTATCGTTTCGCTGATAACATATAAAAAGCAGACAGTTTAGCTGAGGTGTCACAGCTAAACTGTCTGCTTTTTCATATATTATGTCGATTCTTAACTTTGAGTCTTTCCATTGCGCGGGCAAGGTTTGCCTGAGAATGAAAATATTCAAGCTGAGACTGCTGATTACGCATTTCCTCCTCAGCTCTTTCCTTTGCCTCCTGCGCACGGCGCTCATCAATTTCCTCCGGCAATTCAGCGGAAATACACACAAGGGTTGCAGTATTATTCAGAAACTCAAAAAAACCGTTTCCCACAAATGCATTGAGCACATTGCCATTCGCATCTATGATTTTCATTTCTCCTGTTTCAATCGGCACTACGCAATCCTCATGGTGAGCCAGAAATCCCTCAAGACCCATATCCGCGTGAGGAACGACCAGTGACCTTGCTTCAGCATCAAAAAATATTTTATTTGATGCAACAATCTTCAGTTTAAAGGTATTCATACAATCACCATAGCTTACTTAGACATTTCTGCTGCTTTCTTAAGAACATCATCAATTGTTCCGGTATTGAAGAATGCCATTTCAGGCACATCGTCAACCTCACCGTCAACAATTGCTTTAAAGCCCTTAACAGATTCTTTAACAGGAACATAAACGCCCTGAAGACCTGTAAATGCTTCAGCAACATGGAACGGTTGTGAAAGGAATTTTTCAATTTTTCTTGCACGGTAAACCGTGAGCTTATCCTCGTCCGAAAGCTCCTCCATACCGAGAATTGCAATAATATCCTGCAATTCCTTATACTTCTGCAGATAAGCCTGCACCTTACGTGCAACCTCATAATGCTCCTGACCCACAACATCTGCTTCAAGAATTCTTGAATTGGATTCAAGCGGATCAACAGCAGGGTAAATACCCTTTTCTACAATCTTTCTTGACAAAACGGTGGTAGCATCAAGATGTGCAAAGGTAGTTGCAGGGGCAGGGTCAGTCAGGTCATCCGCAGGCACATATACTGCCTGAACAGATGTGATTGAGCCATTCTTTGTGGATGCAATACGTTCCTGTAATTCACCGACATCGGTTGCCAGTGTAGGCTGATATCCAACAGCAGACGGCATTCTGCCCAGAAGAGCAGATACCTCAGAGCCTGCCTGAACAAAACGGAAAATATTATCTATAAACAGAAGTACATCCTGATGCTCAACATCACGGAAATACTCTGCCATTGTAAGTCCTGTTTCAGCCACACGCATACGTGCTCCCGGCGGCTCATTCATCTGACCGAAAACAAGTGCAGTCTTTTCAAGTACACCTGACTCGCCCATTTCATTCCATAAATCATTGCCCTCACGGCTGCGCTCACCTACACCGGTGAAGATTGAATATCCGCCGTGCTGTGTGGCAACATTTGTAATAAGCTCCTGAATAAGAACTGTTTTACCAACACCTGCACCGCCAAAAAGACCGATTTTACCGCCCTTCTGATATGGGGTCAAAAGGTCGATAACCTTAATTCCTGTTTCAAGAATTTCAACCTCAGATGCCTGATCCTCAAAGGAAGGTGCTGCTCTGTGAATTGCCCAGTGCTCCTCATTGTCAAGCTTTTCTTTACCGTCAATCGTTTCACCAACAACATTGAAAAGTCTGCCGAGTGTTTTCTTACCGACAGGCACTTTAATCGCATCACCTGTAGCAATAACCTCCATATCCTTGCAAAGGCCTTCAGACGTTGCAAGCATAATACAGCGTACACTGTTGCTGCCAATATGCTGGCTTACCTCCATTACAAGTCGCTTTCCGTCAACTGTAACCTCAAGAGCGTCCTTAATCTTAGGTAATTCATTATCAAATTCAACATCCACAACAGGACCCATTACCTGTATAATTTTACCGGTATTCATTTAAAGGACACCTCCTACTCTGATTTGTTTTTCTGTGCCTTTGAGCCGGCTATAACCTCAGTTATTTCCTGCGTGATAGCCGCCTGCCTTGCACGATTATATTCGATACCTAAATTTTTCAGCATATCCTTTGCCGCATCGGTAGCTGTCTGCATTGCCATCATACGTGCATTATGCTCCGAGCAATAGGATTCAACAAGTGCACCGAACACATAGCCTGCCACATAATTGGGAACAATGTGACTGAACACCGCATCAATATCCGGCTCAAATGAGCACTGCTGATAATTATTTTCCTTACCGTTTACAAGCTTCTTTCGTTTCAGTGGTAACAGCTGCTGAATTTCTGCATTGAAGGTAACGGAATTAATCATCCTTGTATAGACGATATAAACCTCGTCCAGCTCACCCTTTCTAAACAAATCAACAACTTTTTCACTGATAGCCCTTGCTCTGTTCATATTCGGATTCTGTGCAGTATACTGAAATCCGGTATCAATAGGAATATTCTTTTTTTCAAAATATCTTCGGCCGACCTGACCGACAACAAAAAGCATATTTTTATTATCGGACAAAGCCTCTTTCTCTGCAATCTTTATAACATTGTGGTTATATGCACCTGCCATACCCTTGTCGGCAGTAACAACGATATAACCCTGCTTGCGTTCTTTGGCAGGAATAGATTCACGCTTGTCAAAAAATGCATTACCTGTATCGGGTGAAAGCTCAAGAATTTTTGCAAGCGCCTCCTGAATTGCATAGAAATAAGGCTCCGTATTCTTCAGGTCACGCCTTGCCTTCTGAAGCTTCGATGAGGATATCATACACATTGCATTCGTGATTTTCATTGTATCCTTAATCGACTTCATTCTGGCTTGTATTTCACGTGAATTAGCCATTATTTACCTTCTTAATATTAGGCAGATTATTTTTCAGCAGAATTGAATTCATCTGCCGCAGTTAAAATCTGCTCTCTGATATCATCGTCAAGCTGCTTATCTCGTTCAATCGTGCTGCTTATCTGAGGATAATTGGAATTTACGTATTCAATCAAATCCATCTGATGTGCTTTTATTTCATTTACAGGTACGTCAACAAATTTTCTGCCTGTTGCACAGACAAGAGTGACTACCATATCCGAAAGTGACAGCGGATTACCGAGAGGCTGCTTAAGTAATTCCATAAGTCCTTTACCGTAAACAAGACCTGCTTTGGTTTCCTCGTCAAGGTCGGAGGAAAACTGGGTAAATACCTCCATTTCCCTGTACTGCGCCAGATCAATACGAAGTGAACCTGCTGCCTTTTTCATTGCCTTTGTCTGTGCTGCACCGCCAACACGTGATACGGAAAGACCCACATTTACAGCAGGACGCATACCGCTGAAGAACAAATCACTTTCAAGGAAAATTTGTCCGTCGGTAATGGAAATAACGTTTGTCGGAATATATGCCGAAACGTCACCTGCCTGCGTTTCAATGATAGGAAGTGCAGTAATTGAACCTCCGCCAAGCTCGTCACTGAGCTTGCTCGAACGCTCAAGCAAACGTGAATGAAGATAAAATACATCACCCGGATATGCCTCACGTCCCGGACTTCTTTCAAGCAATAAGGACAGTGCACGGTATGCCACTGCGTGCTTGCTCAAATCATCATATACAATAAGGCAATCCTTGCCCTGATACATAAAATGCTCAGCAAGCGCTGTTGCTGCATAAGGTGAAATATACTGCAGGGATGCAGGGTCGGAAGCAGTGGAACAAACGATAATGGTATACTCCATTGCACCTGCTTTTTTAAGAGTGCTTACAAGCTTGGCAACGCTTGATGCCTTCTGTCCGATTGCATTATATATACAGATAACATCCTTGCCCTTCTGATTGATAATCGTATCAAGGGCAATTGATGTTTTACCTGTCTGTCTGTCACCGATAATAAGTTCTCTCTGTCCTCTACCTATAGGGAACATAGAGTCGATAGAAAGGATACCCGTTGCCATAGGCGTATCAACGCTCTTACGGTCAACGATAGACGGAGCACTCTGCTCCACAGGACGGTAATCCTCAGCTTTAATATCACCCTTGCCGTCAATCGGCTCACCGAGTGAATTTACAATTCTTCCTATAAACGCACTGCCTACAGGAATACCTGCTTTTTTATGTGTGCGCTTTACTCGTGTGCCCTGATGTATTCCCACATCACTGCCAAATAGGATAACACCGATCTGATGTTTTTTGATATCCTGAACCATACCTTTTACGCCGTTTTCAAAAACGACAATTTCGCCGTACATAGCATGGTCAAGTCCGTGAATAGTAGCAATGCTGTCACCGATTCTGACAACAGTACCGATTTCCTCACCGTCGATACGCTGTTCAAAATCCTTTACATCACGTCTTAATGTAGCAATAACAGACTCATTATCAACACTGCTTTCGCGAGCCGTTTTCATAACCTGCTCTTTAATATTCTTCAGCTTTGTTTTCAGGCTGAAATCATATTCCTTGCCGTCAACACTGATAATGAATCCGCCGATCAGGCTTTCATCCTTAACAATATTAATATTTGCATCTCCTGATTTACATTCCTTGCAAACAAAATTCTTAATTCCATCAAGCTGCTTTTCGTCAGGAGGTGTAACGCAGTAAACCGTTGCATCGGCAATATTATTTTTTCTGTCCAGCTCCTTGATAAAAGCATCAACAATTTCTTCCAGACTGTTTACCTTACACTCCGAAGCCAAGCCGCTTATAAATTCCCTTACAGACGGCGAGAATAACTCGTCAATAACTGTTTTCTTCTCCGCAGAGCTGATATTGGGATTATCAAGTATTTCAGCAAGCTCGGAAGAGGATGCTATAATCCTGAGTGCCTCCTCAAGACTTGATACACTGACCTGTGATTTCTGCAGTGAATCAAGATAATTATCAATATTTGGAATCATGATTCATCACTGCTTTCATTTAAAAATTTATCATACAAATCGCTGTCGAGCTCAGGAGAAGCACTTTCACCGATCACCTTTTCAGCGGTTTCCATAGCAAGTGCCGCAAGCTCTTCTTTAACAGCACGTCTCGCCTTTAAGGTTTCAAACTCGGCAGCAGCTTTGGCATCTGACTTAATTCTGTCAGCATCACCCTGAGCACGGTCAATAATTTTGTTATATTCTTTCTTGGCATCCGCTCTTGCGTCAACAAGAATCTGCTTCTTTTCCTGCTCAACATCTTCAAGCTCGCTCTGATACTGAGCCTTGAGCTCATCAGCCTGCTTTTGTGCATCGTCTGCATCTTTAAATTGTTTATCAATCAATTCTTTTCTTTTATCAAGTGTTTTCTTAATCGGCTTAAAAAGAAATACCTTCATAAGTACAAAAAAGATAATCAGATTAATAAAAGTCCAAAGAATGTTCCAGTCAAACTTTAACATTAACTGTTTTTCCTTTCATAAAAGAAATTTTTGTTTTTCTATTTAACCAAGAAAATAATAAGAATACAACCGATAAGACCATAAATTGCGGTTGCCTCAGAAAGGGCAGCACCGAGAATAAGCGTTGTACGAATCTGACCTGCTGCTTCAGGCTGACGTGCGATAGCCTCAACTGCTTTACCTGTAGCAATACCAATACCGATACCTGCACCGAGACCGCATAAAAGTGCAATAGCTGCACCGATTGCAATAATTGAACCTGTCATAATAACATTTCTCCTTAAAATCTTTTATAATAATATCTATCAAGCACTAATTTTCTTAGCCTTTGATTTTTTCAGTTTTTTTATCTTTTTAGCCTTTGACGTTACCTCGTTCTCCGTTGCCTCCTGAAGATACAGACCTGTCAGGAATACGAAAATATATGCCTGTAAAAGACCGTCGAATATATCAAAATACAAGCTTAAAGCCACCGGAATCACGATCGGAACAACCGCCTTTACCAGCTCCATAATTGTAAATGCAGCAATTACGTTACCGAAAAGTCGCATACAAAGTGAAAGAGGTTTGGTAAACAGCTCCAGAATATTTATAGGAGTGATTATCCATATAGGCTTGGCAAATGCTTTTATTCGTCCTGCAAAGCCTTTGGATTTAAAGCCCGCATACTCGACAAGCACAATACTTGTTATCGCCATTGCGGCAGTAACCTGCATACTTTTTGTAGGCGGCTTAAGTCCGAACAACCCTATTATATTTGAAGTACCGATAAATAAAGCCATGCTCATCAGCCAAGGAATAAATTCCTCTGCCTTTTCTCCGACAATTCCTTTGAAAAACTGTACCGATTTCTCATAGCACATTTCAAGAAAGGCCTGACGCTTTGAAATCTCACCGGTCACCTTGAATTTTCTGGTAAGAATTATTGCAAGTATTGTGAGCACTGCAATAATGATCCACGATACAACGGTGGTTTCATCAAAGCCGATTTTGACATTACCGATATTGAAACTGAAAACCTCTTCAATTTCAAGCTGTTCACTCAGTTCCTTCTGCAAGTCAAGCTTCATCATTATAGGACCAAACGTTGCATTCACCTCCCAATTTCAAATTATGGATATTATACTACATAATACTATTTTTTTCAAGAAAAATTAAATATTTTTTATACATTAAGTTGTAGTTGTATATTACCTATAGTAATATATCATAAATTAATTTGACTTTCGGCAAAATAATTTGTGCAGATTTTAAAGCAAAGCAAAAAATAACATATACTAATAGAAAATTTCTGTTTACATCTCCATTTAATTCGTTTATAATATCATTTGAATAATTTGTATATTTATTATCAGTAAATAAGGAGTTCGATATGGCAAAGGACCAAAAGAAAATGGTGGACGCCATTACCTCAATGGATGAGGATTTTGCAAAATGGTACACCGATGTATGCAAAAAAGCAGAGCTTGTATCCTATACAAGTGTCAAAGGCTGTATGGTAATCAGACCTTACGGCTATGCAATATGGGAAAATATTCAGAGAATTCTTGACGGTATGTTCAAGGAAACAGGACACGAAAATGTTAATATGCCGATGTTCATTCCTGAAAGTCTTCTGCAGAAGGAGGCTGACCACGTAGAGGGCTTTGCACCTGAATGTGCGTGGGTAACCTATGGCGGCAGCGAAAAGCTGGAGGAAAGACTTTGCGTCCGCCCTACATCGGAAACACTTTTCTGCGAGCATTTCAAGGACATTGTTCACTCTCACAGAGATTTGCCTAAACTTTATAATCAGTGGGTATCTGTTGTACGCTGGGAAAAGACTACAAGACCGTTCCTTCGTTCACGTGAATTCTTATGGCAGGAGGGTCACACCCTTCACGCTACTGCTGAAGAGGCAATTGAAGAGACGGAAAGAATGCTCAACGTATACACAAAATTCTGTCAGGAATCCCTTGCAATGCCTGTTGTTCAGGGTCAGAAGACAGAGAGCGATAAATTTGCAGGTGCAGAGCGTACCTATTGTATCGAGGCTCTTATGCACGACGGCAAGGCTTTGCAGGCAGGCACAAGCCACTATTTCGGCGACGGCTTTGCAAAGGCATTTGACATTCAGTATTCAAACAAAGAGAATAAGCTTACATATCCTCACCAGACCTCTTGGGGCGTAACAACAAGACTCATCGGTGCAATCATTATGACACACGGTGATGATAACGGTCTTGTTCTTCCGCCTGCTGTTGCACCGATTCAGGTTATGGTTATTCCGATTGCGCAGCACAAGGAGGGTGTTCTCGACAAGGCTTACGCCCTCACAGATGAGCTTAAAAAGATTTGCAGAGCAAAGATTGATGATTCTTCAAACTCACCGGGCTGGAAGTTTGCTGAGTATGAGATGAAGGGTGTTCCTGTAAGAGTTGAGCTCGGTCCTAAGGATATAGAAAACAATCAGTGTGTAGTCGTAACACGTCATAACAGAGAAAAGACAATCGTTCCCCTTGATCAGCTCAGTGAGGTTATCCCTCAGAAGCTGCAGGAGGTACACGACGGACTTTATGCTAAGGCTCTTGAAAACAGAGAAAACAGAACCTATAAGTGTACCACTATGGAGGAAATCACAAAGGCACTTGAGGAAAACGGCGACGGCTTTGTAAAGGCTATGTGGTGCGGAGACGAAGCGTGCGAGGATAAGGTTAAGGAAATTACAGGTGTCGGTTCACGTTGTATTCCGTTTGACCAGGAGGAGCTCTCCGACGTATGTGTATGCTGCGGCAAGCCTGCTAAAAAAATGCTCTACTGGGGCAAGGCATATTAATCAATAAATTAAATACAGGGGACAGAATCCAGCTCTTCCCCTGCTAAAATATGGAGGTAATCTTATGTCAGTATTGGTAACAGGCGGTTTAGGCTATATCGGTTCACACACCTGCGTTGAGCTTATGAATTCAGGTGCTGAAATCGTTGTAGTCGACAATCTTTACAACTGCAAAAAAAGCTCTTATGACAGAATCAAGGCTTTAGTCGGAAAGGATTTCAAATTCTATGAATGTGACATCCGTGATGCTGAGGGTATGAGTGAGATTTTTGAAAAAGAAAGCATTGACTCAGTTATCCACTTTGCAGGACTTAAGGCTGTTGGTGAAAGTGTTGAAAAACCGCTTGAATATTTTGATAACAATGTAAACGGAACACTCGTATTGCTTGATGTAATGAGAAAGCACGGCTGCAAGAAAATCGTGTTCTCCTCATCTGCAACAGTTTACGGAATGAACAATGTATCTCCTCTCACAGAAGATATGGAGGTTGGTGGTGTAACCAATCCATACGGCAGAACAAAATATATGATTGAGTGTATACTCAAGGATTTATATACATCTGACAATGAATGGGCAATCTGCCTGCTTCGTTACTTCAACCCAATCGGTGCACATAAGAGCGGCACAATGGGTGAGGATCCTAACGGCATTCCAAACAACCTTATGCCTTACATTACTCAGGTTGCAATCGGCAAGAGAGAAAAGCTCGGTGTGTTCGGCAACGATTACGATACACACGACGGCACAGGCGTAAGAGACTATATTCACGTTGTTGACCTTGCACTGGGTCACCTCAAGGCTGTTGAAAAGGTTGAGGGTGAAAACGGACTCTTCATCTACAATCTCGGCACAGGCACAGGCTACTCAGTTCTTGATGTTGTAAAGGCATTTGAAAAAGCATCAGGCCAGGAAGTTCCTTATCAGATTATGCCTCGCCGTGCAGGTGATATTGCTACCTGCTATTCAGACCCAAGCAAGGCACTTAATGAGCTCGGCTGGAAAGCTGAAAGAGGAATTGATGAAATGTGTGAGGACAGCTGGAGATGGCAGAGCCAGAATCCAAACGGCTATCCGGACTAATTGAATATAATATAACAAAGACCGCTCGTCTGAGCGGTCTTTATTTATTCACATTGATTGCAGTAAATAATATAGCTTATGGCTTTGAGTATCGAAATAATAAAGTTCAAAATAATCGTCAAATTCTTCTATTTCATTCGCATCATTATCCAAATATCTAAGTATAAAATAATCACCATTCAAAACAATAATTTTAAATCAAAAGTACAATAATTACCGCTATAGCTAATACAAGCTTTTTCATAATTCATTATCCTTTTTATTTTTATATTTCTTTTTAAATTACTTTTTATAGACTACTGAATAATCAATATAATCCGCAACAATAATTTCATCGCCGTACTCATCAGTTGCAAGATAATACCACTCTGTCATATAGTCCCCTATTTTCTTTTTTAATACTATACCTTGTTTTTCAAGATCGGAATAATAATCTACAGAGTACATTGAATGATAAATGTTAAATTTATAATACAAGCATCTTTCGTTTGATACACCGTCTGAACAAACTCTCGGTCCGACAGCATAATACCAAGTGAAAGGAAACGAAATTATCATCGCGAAAATGATAAAAATAATAATTAACTTTTTCTTTTTCATTTGATTCCTCAAAATGTTAGATTATTGTTTATTGTAGGGGCAGATTCAATATCCGCCCGAATGTTTTTTTATATTGTGGGACGATATGGAATCGTCCCCTACGAAATAGCAATAACATAGCAGATACGCGAAAAACTATAATCTTCTCCGAATAATAACCTCATATATCCCCAAAGCAATGCATCCAACTGCATAGCAGGCGATATCTTTCACATCAAACACGGAGCCTAAAAGCGTTCTGAGAAAAACATTATTTTCCAAACCTAATTTCCCTACTAAGTCAAAATACTGCAAAAGCTCAACACCGCCTGCAAAGATGAACACATACAGCGGCAGCAATTTACATTTTACAGGTATAAATATTCTGACTGCACAGTACACCGCAATCACAACCAGCATATCACCGAAATATGGTCTGACAAAATCATCGTGCACATACAGTGCTATCAGAACCTCTGTTATGATCAAAAGCACCATTGCAGCAGCATAGCCGATTCTTCTTTTCATATTATCATTAATCTTCACGTCGGTAGACATCCCTAACTAACTCCTCTTTTTATAAGTCCCATCTGTATCAGCAGCAGATTCATCTTCAGCTAACTGAAAAATGTTCCTTATCTTACCAGGCTGTACATTGTAATATTTCGAATTATTTTGATAATTAAGAATACCCATAAGCTCATCATATGTTAAATCCAGTTTGGTATATATAATGTCTCCACCGCCGTCATACACACGACTCAAAACAAGGAAATCCAAATCATAGTCACATTTAAGTCTTGAAAAATGTCCTGACGAACTTTCTCCTACTAAACTTCCAAAATTTGAAAAAGCCTCATACTGAACGTTTTTATTATCAAAATCATTTTCAAAAAGATATAAGTATTTATCACCATTGAATTCGATATAGCTGTCTTTTCCATATCCATGCAATTCTGCTTTTTCTACAGCATCATCCTCCGGCTGCTTATAAACATTTCCGCTCTGTATTTTATCCTGTCTCTTAAAAACCAATCTTTCCTGCCATTCTTTTCTAATAATATAATCCTTATCTGTGCCAAGATAATAACAACTTAATAGTCCGGGTTTAATCATAACAGACGTTTTAATATCAACCTTTGGTCCAAGCTTCCAGCCGACACAGCTGTACTCATGACCCATATAATAAATTTTCTGCTGTGACATTTCTGCACTTTCCGAGATATCTCGCGGACCTATTGCATAATGCCAGATGACAGGAAATAGAACTAACACTAAAAGTATTAATGCAATCTTAATTTTTTTATTAAACTTAATCATCATTATACATCCTCAAAAATCAAGCTGCTAATTACGCTTATCACGTAATTTCAATGCAATGAAATTAAGAATAATCGTAATCAGCATCATAACCACTATACCGATAACAGTTATATCAATGGTATCCATTAAGCCTGCTAGGTCGCCGTCTAATGCTCTGTTGCGGATATCGAAAAATTGCAGCACTGCTGAGATACAACAGCAAAGAAAACTGATAATTACAGGTAATGTCTGTTGCTTTATTTTCATTGCTGCAATTGCAGAAGCCCATGCCAGAACACCAAAAATCAAACTGAATATTAACATAGGATATCTCCTTTTAGGAAATCATAATACAAAACTACTGCTCAATTTCTTCGTATTCATAGCTGCAGCTATCTGATAATTCATACATATCCGTTTTTTCATTATACGAGTACACACTATAGCTGTCACTGCCATAGTATTCGTAGATATCTTTTTCCTCGTCATAATAATAATCACCATTGTCCAGCTGATACTGCGTTATCAGCTTTTTTCTTTCATCAGAGGAAAGACGATTATAATACTCCTCAAGGAATCTGCAAGCCTTATCGGCTGAATAATTGTATGAACGAAAATCAGAATCAGGCTTATAGGTTATACTGTGGTCATACTTATCCATATCATCAAGATTAAATGCCTGTCCGTAATCATCTCTGATTTTCTGAATGATGATTGTTCTGATTTTCTTAGACACTTTATGATTGTCACAATCAGCAAGCTCCACTGCATACTCAAGTGATGAGTCCGACATATTTTTTATATAATCCACATCAATAGTTGAGATACGTCCTTCGTTATACGCATTAACATTATACCTAACAACCATATTATCTATATTGGCAAAGGAAAGAGCAATAAACATCGCACTGCAAATTACGATAATCGGCTGCATATAGCTGACCTTCGGCAAAAAGATGTGAACAATATAAAACAGGATGATAAGCATAATCATCAGCATAAACACGGATACAAGAAGTCTGTTTTTAGACAGTCCGAAGCTTTCGATATTCAGCTTCATTTTCTGCATTGCAGTAATCAAAATTAAAACGGTAAACAAAAGGATAAAGGTTGAAAGAGCCTTGATAGATACAGGGATTTTACCCCTTACTCTTTTTGTCAGAATATTGGCAGCTGCAATGATTACCATATTGATTACGCAGATTGCAAACATTTCAAAAAATCCACGACGTGCATATTCACTTGCCGTATGAGTGTATCCGGCAGGAAGAATACCTGAAAATGCACTGAAAAAATATGCAAGCTGTGAAAAAAGATACACGATATAAGTAACAGATATCACGCTGAGAAAGGAAACTGTAACAGAGCACTGAATCAATCCCTTTCCTGAATTTGATTTTAAAGCACCGTTATCCTTTTTACTGTGCTTTTTTGACACTGCATAAAAAATGATATACGGAGTTATAACCGCTGCCAAAGCAATTTCAACCAGGTATATGCCTATATTCTTCATTACAAGCTTAATCAGATTTTCAAAGGCAGCGTCACTGCTGATAAGCAGAGGAATAATCACAAGCAGCACAGGAAGTGCAAGTGCAATACCAATAATCACATTTTTACTTGCTTTATTTTTCGACATTGCTCTGCCGTAAGCTCCTGTTATCTCAGATGCGTTTGAAAATGGGAAAATGAATACACTCTTAAGCGTATCAACGAGCATCTTCCAGCTCCCTTCCCTATGTCTGAATGCACCGCCAATTCCGCAAATATAGATGCTGAAAAGTGCACACACCAAAAACACCATAATTGTGTTAATGAGTATATCTTTATATAAAGCCAATGTTACTGAACCTGCAAGGGAGAGTGCACCGCATATATATGAAAACAAAGACACCTTATTATCTTTGTTAAAAAGATAAAGCGTAAAGACAATAAACAACAGCCAAAATGCAATTGTAAATCCTAAATTAAATCCGTGAAAAAACACGAAATCAACAATCACAAAGCTTAAAGCAAGAAATACAAAGGCAAAAATTACGTCTCTTTTTGAAAGGGTAATTTCCGGCTTTTTCGGATAAAGCTTATTCGGCACAGGCGGTTGATAATATAGGTTATTCGGAATATTGTTATTACTTTCCATAGAGGTTACTCCCTTACAAATTCAAGTATGTCACCCGGCTGGCAGTCCAGCACATCACAGATTGCCTCAAGCGTTGAAAATCGGATTGCCTTCGCCTTGCCTGTTTTGAGTATGGATAAATTTGCCTGCGTTATACCGATTTTATTTGCCAGCTCCAAAGAGGACATTTTTCTTTTTGCAAGCATTACATCAAGATTAACAATGATACGCATAACGCCCTCCTATATTGTCAGGTCATTTTCATCCTTGATTACAATTGCTGCCTCAAAGATGTTTTTAACCACTCTTACCACAAGACCCATAAAACCTGCACCTGCCGCCAGAATGACAAGTCCTAAGCCTACACTATAAGTAAAGGTTATCCCGATAAGCACAAATGCAGCAACGCATACAACGGCTGCATAAAAACAGCTCCAACTGATAATTCTTAACAGCTTTACATTCTTTGCATCGAATACAAGCTCTTTTTTTATATTCATCAAAAGCTTATCTATGCAAATCAGTGCAACATATCCTGCAGGAACAATTGCATAAAACGGACCCATCACATATCTTCCAAGCTCTGAAATCATACTGATTCTGTTTTCGCTCCCATAGTCCTTGAAAACAATGGGCAGAACAATTACCGCCGCTGCCAAAAGCACATAACAAATCCTGACAATTGCCTGCGTTAATAATACAGACCTTTCCTTATTCCACATAGAAAATTCCTCCGTTTATTACAAATTCTACCTTCATTATATTCAAAAATTATCGTTTGTCAATAATTATTTATCATTTTTCAAATATTATTTGTTTTTTCACAAAAAATAAGGAGTAGAATTATCTACTCCTTTTTAACCTTCAATAGATTAATTATCTTCTTCAAGAGGCATAAATCTGTCAATCAATCCACAAATGATGCATATTAAAATCACTATAATCCAAATCGGCAAATCAATGAATTTTTTTACTATAACCAATATAATGATTGCTGCAGCTACTGATATATAAAGCCAGAATGGATTTATTTTAAATACACTTTCGCAATGCTTACAGCTACATTTGCTATAACCCCATCTGCTTGGAGTCCGAGCAATTATACTGATTTCTCTTTCCTTGCAGAGAGGACACTTAGTATAAAACAATAGCTTCAATAATTTCATATCATCCCTCTATACAAGAAAAACATATGCAAGAATAATATCCACAACAAATAAAACGAGGGAAACTGCACCTAAGATATAAGAAATCTTAATCTTCTTTTTACATTCAGCGTTAAGCTGAACACCCTTATTCTTAAACACCAGACCGACCACAATACCCATAATGCCAAAGGCAGGACAGATACCGAGTGTGCAAACACCTATAATGGACATAATCATTGAAAATTTAGAAAGCTTATTTATTATATCATTATCCATAAACTCACCTCATTTGCATAGCCAAATTACCTTGTACGAACCTCTTCCTTCGTCTTAAAGGAATAGCCGTACTGGTCAAGAATATGCATTTTCTTCAGTGCAATTTCACATCCCTTTGAGACACAAAGATTCGGTCGTACAGGAATTGTCACATCAACTGAAAGTGACTTACTGATTAACACATCAAGTCCGTAAAGCTCTGACATACCGCCTGTTAGAAGAATACTGCCGTTTGTAATATCTGCAACAAGCTGCGGTGATGTCCTTTCAAACAAGGTCTTAGCGGCAGCAGTAATTTTTTCAAGCTGCGGTTGAAGACAATTGCATATCTCATTGCCTGTAATCTCAACTACCATAGGCAAACCTGTGGCAGCATTTCTGCCCTTTGCCTGAACCGTAATATCCGTAACACGAGGAACTGCACAGCCTGCATTGATTTTAATATCCTCTGCCGTTCTTATTCCCACAAGAAGTCCATAGGTATCACGCAGATACTTAACAATTGCATGGTCAAAAGAATCGCCTGCTGTCTTGATTGCCTCTATCTGGCTCATAGAGCCCTGACTGATAACAGCCATATCTGTTGTGCCTGCGCCTACATTGATAACAAATACACCGCTGGGATTAACAGGGTCAATGCCGGCTCCGAAAGCAGCACAAAGAGGCTCTTCAATCAAACATACTGACCTTGCACCGGCAGTAATCAGTACGGAAACAAGGGTTCGCTTTTCAACATCTGTACTGAGTGACGGTACGGATGCAACAACTCTCGGCTTAAAAATCGTTTTTTTAAGCACCTTATTCATAAAGTAACGCACCATCTGACAGGCAAGAGAATAGTTGCTGACCGTACCCTCCATAATCGGCTGGATAACACTGACACCGCTTGGCTCTCTTCCCTGAAGATAGTAGGCCCTTTTGCCTGCATAAAGTATTTTTTCACTTTCTGTATCATAAGCAACATAAGATGGCTCCTCAAGGACAACACCCTTGCCCACAACGGAGATAACCACTCTGCTTGTACCCAGATCTATTCCCAAATCATAACCGAACATAAAAAACAATCCTTAAAAATTCAATATAAAATATGTTACTTTAAAACAATACTAATGTCAAGAAATAAGATATTAATAATTAACTAAATTATTGTTTAGTTTATCAATAATGTACTTAAGATTCCGTAGGGGACGATTCCATATCGTCCCACAATATTGAAAAATGATTTGGGCGGATATTGAATCCGCCCCTACAATGTTTCAATAGTGTTCCTGTTGATTTGTAGAGGCTGGTTTCCACGCCAGTCCATTTCATAATTTTTTGGGAGGGCACGGAGATCCTCCCCTACACTAAACAATAATTTATTCTACTCACCAAATATACCACTTTCCTCTTTAAAAAGGAAATGAACCAGTGCGCTGTAACGTCTGCTCTTTTTATCATTTTCCACCATAAGCCGGATTGAATTCGCATTACCCACAATAACGAGCAGGCTCTTGGCTCTTGTCAATGCGGTATAAAAAAGATTTCTGTAAGCAAGCTTAGGAGGTGTATTGATTGTAGGAAGCACCACAGCATCAAATTCACTGCCCTGACTTTTATGTACAGTCATAGCATAGGCAAGCTCAATTTCCTTAGCATTTTCTATACTGTACATAGCCTCTCTGTCATCAAAACGCACGTTGATAATATCGTTGGCCTTATCAATTCTCGTCAATATTCCGATATCGCCATTGAACACGCCTGTTCCGTTGTCATCATTTTTAAACCACGGAACATCATAGTTATTCTTAATCTGCATCACCTTGTCACCCTCACGCAGAATATAACCGCGATTTCGGATTTCAGCTTTTTCTCTTGACGGCGGATTAAGTACCTCCTGCAAAAGTGCATTGATATTTTCAGTACCCACCTCGCCCTTACGGCTTGGGCAAAGCACCTGTATATCAGAAATGGAATCAAATCCGTAGCCGGCAGGAATACGGTTGGTAACAAGATTGACTATCTTTCTCGGTGCATTGAATCTTGAATCCTCATTCAGCAGAAAGAAATCGGAATTGATATCACTGTTATCCAGCAGCGGCATTTCCCCTGCCACAACTCTGTGTGCGTTTGAAACAATATTGCTTTCAAGCGCCTGACGGAAAATTTTATCCAGACTGACAACGCCTATCAGTCCGCTTTTTATCAAATCGGCAAGGACATTTCCGGCACCCACAGGAGGCAGCTGATTTTTATCACCGACCATAATCAGACGGCAGGAAAGGGGCAAAGCATCAAGCAAGGCTGAAAACACGGTAACATCCACCATAGAAAGCTCATCAACAATTACCGCATCACATTCAAGAGGATTTTTCAGATTATGGCAAAAGGACGGCTCGGTTGCCCCCTCGCGGTATTCAACCTCAAGCAATCTGTGAATGGTCTTTGCCTCATAGCCTGTAAGCTCGCTCATTCGCTTGGCAGCACGTCCTGTCGGCGCAGCAAGTGCCACGTCAAGTCCCCTGTTTTTCATAAGGGTAATGATACCCTTGACGGTAGTTGTTTTACCTGTGCCCGGTCCGCCTGTCAGAATAAGCATACCCTTATTAACAGCAATCTCAATAGCCTGTCTCTGTTTTTCATCAAAGTGGATATGATTTGCCTCTTCAAAGGCGTAAATTTCGGAAGTTGATATATCCTTCTGCTGCGGAGGAAAGTTCAACATCACATTTATGCGCTCAGCTATAGCAGACTCTGCACGGTAAATCTCAGGCAAAAACAAAAAATCCCTGCCGTCAATATCCTCCTGCACAAGCTGTTTGGAGTCAATCGCATTGTCAATTGCAATTTCAACATCATCTTCACTGCAATCAAGCAGGTTCATCGCAGGCTTTATCAGGCTGCTTCTCGGAATACAGGTGTGCCCATTGTGAAGATTATACCGCACCACATACACAACACCTGCCTGACTGCGGTAGTCGAACGGTGGAGCATCCTGCATGGAAAAAGCAATTTCATCAGCACGTTCAAAGCTGAAGCCATTGCTCTCAGACACAAAAGCGTAGGGATTTTCTTTAATGATATCCAGTGCATAGGACTTGTACAAATTATAAGCCTGAAAGGCCTCCTGCTGATTCAGTCCCAAATCAGCAAGACCATTCATAATATCACGTGCAGCAAACTGCATCTTAAAATCCTGACTGATTTTCTTTGCTTTTGCCTTATTGATTCCCTTGATTTCAGCTAAACGCTCAGGCTCATTTTCAATAACATTAAATGTGTCAGAGCCGAATTTCTCAACAATCTTAGCGGCAGTTGCCTCACGTACACCCTTTATAATTCCGCCTGCAAGAAAACGCAGCATGCCTGATGCGTCAGCAGGTAAAGTACGTTGAAGACGCACCGCTTTAAACTGTCTTCCAAAGGTAGGGTGCATCACCCACTCCCCCTGAAACACAGCCTCTTCACCGATAACAACACCACCGAGAACACCAACAACCGTTACAAACTCATCACCTGCATCAACCTCAATAACAGCAAAGCCTGTTGACTCGTTCTGATATGTTATTTCTTCAATTGTACCTGTTAAGTTTTCCAGCTCTTCTGACATATTTTTCACCGATATCATTATAGCACAAATCAGCGAAATAT
Source organism: uncultured Eubacterium sp. (assembly GCA_910577195.1). GTDB lineage: Bacteria > Bacillota > Clostridia > Oscillospirales > Acutalibacteraceae > Eubacterium_R. The sequence continues at coordinate 47,556 of CAJTLP010000001.1, forward strand.
AAAATATATAATTGACATTCTGTAGGGGACGATTTAATATCGTCCCACGATATTAAAAACAATTCAGGGCGGATATTGAATCCGCCCCTACACTAAACAATAATTTACTATACTGCCTTCATATAAAAATATCAGGGACGACAAAAATCGCCCCTTTATAAAACATATTGATACTCAGCAATCTTAAGCCTGCGTTTTAAAAAATTTTTCTTTTTGCAGCAGTTTTATCCATCTGATTATTAAAACCAATAAGAAACACATAGCATTAGCTAAGAAGAATACAATCAAATTATGTAAAAAATAAAAAACAGAATAAAATATTATCGCAAATATAATCATAAAAAATAATATCAGCTTTTGAATTTTAAATTGTCTTTTCCCTTTTTCAATATAATCCTTCATCTGTGCATCTGTCAAATAAATCTCTTTGTAATTCCTTTTCGCCTTATTTTCAATCTGATTATAAGCAATATATCCGATAACAAATGAAATGATTATACCAACCGCAATCATAATTATAGCTGCTGCAGTGCTTATTTTTTCAACCAAAAAGCGATTGAGAACATCACCTAAAAACAAAGTCAATGTTATAGAAATAAAATATCCTGCGTTTGGAACAAATTTTTCCGTGTTTTTTCCTCTGAAAATTTTTCCGTCATCAGAGCAACAATAATAGAAATTATCATCGGAATAAAATGAAATATATTTCATACAAACCAATTTCCTTCTTAAATATTATTCAAAATAAAACATATCCTCAAATTTCACATCAAGTGCAATACAGAGGATTAATGCTAATTTGGCGGTCGGACTATACTGACCGGTTTCAATAGAGCTGATTGTGTTTCTTGAAACACCAACCATATATGCCAGCTGAGCCTGAGAAAGATTACGGTCTGTTCTGATTTCCTTTAATCTGTTATGAAGTATTAATTTATCATCCATTAGTAAACACCCTTGTTGCTTAAATAAGCAGCTATCAAAAAACCTAATACAACAAGCGATATAAGTACAATTATAATGTTATAAACCTTTTTCAACTTAATTGCCTGATAAATTTCAGCTGCACAATTCATTGAAAACCATATAATAAAATATGTTATATTATCTTCAGTTATATAAAAAATACTGCATACAATTATTCCAACAATGGTAGAAATCAAATAAGCATTTTTCTTTATACTGTTCTCACGCTCATCTGCATTCTTATTTTCATTTCTGCTTTTTGCTAAAATTTCATCTCTTTCCATAATAACAACTCCTTGCCAATGCATTCATTACAGTGCTATTCTTTTATGCTTCTTCTGGTATAATCTATATTCCGCCTGAAATATACATAACAATTAAAAGAATACAGCAAACTGCTTCCACAAGAACTAATACTATATCAATCTTTCTTTTTAGCTTGATTGCACAATAAAAGCTTTTAAAAAAATTCATTAAAAACATCAATATCAAATAGCCTGCGTCCTGCTTTATAAGGCAAAATGCACCGAGTAAAACAGTAACCGCAACAGAAGAAAATCTATAAGCCTTGATAAAAACATCTTTCTGCCATTCATCACCATTCTTATTTTCTTTTCTGCTTTTTGCTAAAATTTCATTTTTATCCATAGCCGTTCTCCTTTGCCAAGTCTACTTTGCATTTTCATTATAGCATTGCCAAGTTAACTTGTCAACAGCAAATAAAAAAAGAGCAAGTCAAAAGACTTGCTCTGATTATGAAAGGTTATAGATTACTCGTTGATAGCTGTAACAACGCCTGAACCTACTGTTCTACCACCCTCACGGATAGCGAAACGAAGACCCTCTTCAATAGCGATTGGAGTGATGAGCTCAACGTTCATTACTACGTTATCGCCAGGCATACACATCTCTGTGCCTTCCGGAAGAGTGATAACACCTGTTACGTCAGTTGTTCTGAAATAGAACTGTGGACGATAGTTGTTGAAGAAAGGAGTATGACGGCCACCCTCGTCCTTTGAAAGAACGTAAACCTGACCTGAGAATTTTGTGTGTGGCTTGATTGAACCAGGAGCTGCAAGAACCTGACCTCTTTCGATATCAGATCTCTGAACACCACGGAGAAGACAACCGATGTTGTCACCAGCCTCAGCATAGTCAAGAATCTTACGGAACATCTCAATACCAGTACATACTGTTGAGCTTGTTTCCTCATGAAGACCAACCATCTCAACTGTGTCGTTAGTCTTAAGCTGACCACGCTCTACTCTACCTGTAGCAACTGTACCACGACCGGTGATTGTGAATACGTCCTCAACAGGCATAAGGAAAGGAAGGTCTGACTTACGGTCAGGAGTTGGGATATAGCTGTCAACAGCGTCCATGAGTTCCTGAATGCAAGCACAAGCAGGATCATCATTTGATGGAGCCTCAAGAGCCTTAAGAGCAGAACCCTTAATGATTGGGCACTCATCATCAAACTCATACTCAGCAAGAGTCTCACGGATTTCCATTTCTACGAGCTCAAGAAGCTCCTCATCGTCAACCTGATCAGTCTTGTTCATGAATACGATGATTGCTGGAACGCCTACCTGACGAGCAAGGAGAAGGTGCTCCTTAGTCTGAGCCATAGGACCATCTGTTGAAGCGATTACAAGGATAGCGCCGTCCATCTGAGCAGCACCGGTAATCATGTTCTTAATATAGTCAGCATGGCCTGGGCAGTCAACGTGAGCGTAGTGACGAGCTTCTGTCTCATACTCAACGTGAGCTGTGTTGATTGTGATACCACGTTCTCTCTCTTCAGGAGCCTTATCGATATCAGCATAGTCCTCAAACTTTGCAAAGCCCTTGTTAGCGAGATACTTTGTGATAGCAGCAGTAAGAGTTGTCTTACCATGGTCAACGTGACCGATTGTACCAATGTTTACATGTGGTTTGGTACGGTTAAATTTTTCTTTTGCCATTGGAATTTCCTCCTTAAAATTTACAATAGATAAATTGTCAAAGATATTCTAACAAATACGTATAAAAATATCAAGACTTTTTTAATAATTTATAGTCAATTAGTCTTTCTTAGCTCTTTCGCTGATGATTGACTCACTGATTGACTTAGGAACAGGCTCAAATCCGTCCGGCTCCATTGTATACTGTCCACGACCCTGTGTCTTTGAACGGAGGTCGTTGATATAGCCAAACATTTCTGAAAGCGGTACTCTTGAGTTAATCTGCTTAGCACCAGCTCTGTCTTCCATACCCTGAATCTGACCACGACGTGAGTTAAGGTCACCGATAACATCGCCCATATATTCCTCAGGAACGATAACAACAACCTTCATCATAGGCTCAAGGATGATTGGCTTAGCGCCCTTAGCAGCATCTTTGAATGCCATAGAACCTGCAATCTTGAATGCCATTTCTGATGAGTCAACCTCATGATAAGAACCATCATAAAGTTCAACTCTAACGTCAACAACATTGTAGCCTGCAAGGATACCGCTCTTCATAGCGCCCTGAATACCGGCATCAACAGCTGGGATATACTCCTTAGGAATAGCACCGCCGACGATCTGATTAACAAACTCGTAACCCTTACCGATACCATTTTCGTCAAGGTTAGGCATAATACGAATCTTAACGTGACCGTACTGACCTGAACCACCTGACTGTCTCTTATACTTAAGGTCTGACTGGCCTTCGCTCTGGATTGTTTCCTTATAAGAAACCTGAGGAGCACCAACGTTTGCCTCAACCTTAAATTCACGAAGAAGACGGTCAACAATAATCTCAAGGTGAAGCTCACCCATACCAGCGATGATTGTCTGTCCTGTTTCTTCATCTGTATATGCTTTGAATGTTGGGTCTTCTTCTGCAAGCTTTGCAAGAGCAATACCCATCTTTTCCTGACCTGCCTTTGTCTTTGGCTCAATAGCAACGTTAATAACAGGATCAGGGAAATTCATTGATTCAAGAATAATCGGATGATTTTCATCACAAAGAGTATCACCTGTTGTAGTATTCTTGAGACCTACAGCTGCAGCAATATCACCTGCATAACAAACAGGAATATCTTCTCTGTGGTTAGCGTGCATCTGAAGGATTCTGCCCATTCTTTCTCTCTTATCCTTAACTGAATTGTAGCAAGGTGTACCTGCTTCAATCATACCGGAATAAACGCGGAAGAAACAAATCTTACCTACGAATGGGTCAGTTGCAATCTTAAATGCAAGAGCTGCGAAAGGCTCATCATCTGATGAATGGCGAGCTTCCTCCTCTTCTGTGTCAGGATTAACACCCTTGATTGACTCAACGTCTGTAGGAGCAGGCATATAATCAACAACAGCATCAAGGAGTGGCTGAACGCCCATATTACGATAAGAAGTACCGCAGCAGATAGGAACCATATCATTTGCAATTGTTGAAGAACGGATGATTCTCTTGATATCAGCTACTGAGATAGCGTCCTCACCCTCTTCAAAATATTTTTCCATAAGCTCCTCGTCCTGTTCTGCAACATGTTCGATAAGCTCAGTTCTGTATTTCTCAGCAAGTTCCTTCATATCCTCAGGAATATCCTGAATTTCAAACTTCATACCCTTTTCTTTATCAGGATCGATATAGATAATAGCATGATTTTCAACAAGGTCAATAATGCCCTTGAAGGTATCCTCACTTCCGATTGGAAGCTGGATTGGAAGAGCATTACACTTAAAACGGTCTTTAACCATATCCAATGCTCTGTAGAAATCGGCACCCATAATGTCCATCTTATTAACATAGATCATTCTTGGTACCTTATATTCGTCAGCCTGACGCCATACGGTCTCAGACTGTGGCTCAACACCGCCCTTTGCACAAAGAACAGTAACTGAACCGTCAAGTACACGAAGTGAACGCTGAACCTCTACCGTGAAGTCAACGTGACCCGGTGTATCTATAATATTGATTCTATGGTCTTTCCAGAAACAAGTTGTTGCAGCAGATGTGATTGTGATACCACGCTCCTGCTCCTGCTCCATCCAGTCCATTGTTGCAGAACCCTCGTGAGTTTCACCAATCTTATGATTGATACCTGTATAATACAGAATTCTCTCGGTGGTAGTTGTTTTACCTGCATCAATATGAGCCATAATACCAATATTTCTTGTCATTTCAAGAGATACTTTTCTTGGCATAATATCCTCCTATTAATATCTGAAATGAGCAAATGCTTTGTTTGCTTCTGCCATCTTGTGTGTATCGTCGCACTTCTTTACTGCGCCGCCTGTCTTGTTTACTGCGTCCATAATTTCAGCAGCAAGACGTTCCTTCATAGTTCTCTCTGAACGCTGACGAGCATAAAGAGTAATCCAACGAAGACCAAGTGTCTGTCTTCTTTCAGGACGAACCTCAAGAGGAACCTGATAAGTAGCACCGCCGATACGACGAGCCTTTACTTCGAGTACAGGCATTACATTTTCCATTGCAGCTTCAAAAGTTTCAAGTGGATCGTTGCCTGTCTTTTCTTTAACGATGTCAAATGCTCCGTAAACGATTTTCTGAGCGACACCCTTTTTTCCATCAAGCATAATGTTGTTGATCAGTCTTGTAACAAGCTTTGAGTTGTACAATGGATCAGGTAATACATCACGCTTAGCGATTTGACCTCTTCTTGGCATCTCGCTTCCCTCCTTCATAAATTTTCAATGAGTTCATAGGTACTCGGTTTTTCCGTGGAGTCAACAAAAGATCATATACGCTGTTATATCATTAGGTATATAAACTATTGTTATTCCATAAGAAATAAATTGCGGCTTACTTCTTAGCAGCCTTTGGTCTCTTTGCACCGTACTTTGAACGGCTCTGCATTCTGCCGTTTACGCCCTGTGTATCAAGAGTACCACGAATGATGTGATAACGTACACCAGGAAGGTCCTTAACACGGCCGCCGCGGATCATTACAACAGAGTGCTCCTGAAGGTTATGACCAACGCCCGGAATGTAAGCAGAAACTTCAATTCCGTTTGTAAGACGAACTCTGGCAATCTTACGAAGAGCTGAGTTAGGCTTCTTAGGAGTAGCTGTTTTAACTGCTGTGCATACGCCGCGCTTCTGAGGAGAATTGTTATCATTCATAACATTCTTCTTTGTGTCAAGACTCTTTAAAAGTGCAGGTGTCTTTGACTTTTTCTCAATAGACTTACGACCTGTTCTTACGAGTTGGTTAAAGGTAGGCAATAGTTTATCTCCTTTCAAATAATATTTTATACGCAATGTGCGTATAAATCATACAACAATTATAAAAATTATTATATCATTTACACGCACATCTTGGAGCGAAAGTAATTTCGCCCCAAAATGTTGTGTTTTTCACCAAATAAATGCATAATGATTTGTTAAATATCAACAAACTCACACCCATGCAAATTAGCATTATACATTAATTCATTGTATTTGTCAACAGTTCCTGCAATTGTTCAAGATTTAAAATCTCATCACTTCCCTCTGAAGAGAAATAGCTTGGAACAACATCAACCTTTCTGAATACATCCATACCTGTACCTGCAGGAACAAGCTTACCGATAATAACATTTTCCTTAAGACCGATAAGCGGATCGCTCTTGCCCTTGATAGCAGCATCGGTAAGAACTCTTGTTGTCTCCTGGAAAGAAGCAGCTGAAAGGAATGAATCCGTTGCAAGAGAAGCCTTTGTAATACCCATAAGGATTGGAATATAGGTTGCCTTCTCAAGGTTCGTTTCACCGGCCTTGATTCTTGCATCAATCTTTGCATTTTCTTCGTCAACAGCAGCAACATCAACCATTGTACCGGAAACCAGGTCAGTATTACCTGCATTATCAACCGTACACTTTTTAAGCATCTGACGTACAATAACCTCGATATGCTTATCGTTGATATCAACACCCTGTGTACGATATGCGAACTGTACCTCTTTGATAAGGTAGTTATAAACAGCCTCTTCACCGAGAATTGCCAGTACATCGTGTGGATTTACAGCACCCATTGTGAGCTCTGTACCCTTTTGAATATGAGCACCCTCAACAATGTTTTCGCAAAGACGAGCGCCATAAGGAATAAGGTATTTTTTCTCTTCAGCAGTTTCGCTGTTGAATACAACAACGTGACGGCTCTTCTTGATTTCCTCAAATCTTACATCACCCTCAATTTCAGAGAGGATAGCAAGCTGCTTTGGCTTTCTCGCCTCAAAGAGCTCCTCAACTCTTGGAAGACCCTGTGTGATATCTGCACCGCCGGCAACACCACCGGTATGGAAGGTTCTCATTGTAAGCTGAGTACCCGGCTCACCGATTGACTGAGCTGCGATAATACCAACTGCCTCACCAACCTGAACAGGCTCATTGAATGCAAGGTTTGCACCATAGCACTTGCGGCATACACCGTGACGTGATTTACAAGTGATAAGTGAACGGATTTTAACAGACTCAATACCTGCGTCAACAATGCGCTTGGCATCTTCAGCGGTCATCATTCTGTCCGTTTCCATAAGAACCTCACCTGTATTCGGATCAATAACAGGCTCAACACAGAAACGACCTGTAAGTCTTTCCTCAAGAGGCTCAAGAACACGATTGCCGTCCATAATTTTTGAAACTACAATACCATCGTGGCAGCCGCAGTCATCATCACGGATGATTACATCCTGTGATACGTCAACAAGACGACGAGTAAGGTAACCTGAGTCAGCTGTACGAAGAGCTGTATCGGCAAGACCTTTACGAGCACCACGGGAAGAAATGAAGTATTCAAGAATATTAAGACCTTCACGGTAGTTCGCACGGATAGGAACCTCAATTGTCTTACCGGCTGTATTTGCGATAAGACCTCTCATACCTGCAAGCTGACGAAGCTGTGATGTACTACCACGAGCACCGGAGTCAACCATCATGTGGATTGGGTTATGCGCACCATCGAAATTACTTGTAAGCTCGTTGGAAACCTTGTTTGTACAATCCTCCCAAGCTTTAATTACTGCTGAAGAACGTTCCTCATTCGTAATAAGACCATAGTTGTAATTGTATGTGATTTCATCAACGCGCTTTTCAGCTTCAGCAAGATAATCCTTCTTCTTTTCAGGAATAAGTGCGTCGATAACGGCTACTGTTGTACCTGAAATTGTTGAGTATTTATAGCCCTGATTCTTAATTGCATCAAGAACACCTGAAGCAATGGATACACCATGAACATTAATACATCTTTCGGCAATCTGACCGAGCTGCTTTTTCTTAACAACAAATGAAATTTCAAGGTCAAATTCCTTTTCAGGATCATTTCTGTCAACAAAACCGAGATCCTGAGGAATAGGATTATTAAATATGATTCTGCCGATTGTGGTAACAATAAGTGCACTTCTTGTTACACCGTTTTCTTCCTTAGTAACACGGATTTTAGCAGGTGAATGCATACCGAGAGAGCCCTCCTGATAAGCCATCATTGCCTCATCCTTGTCTCTGTAAATACTATAAGAACGATAGAATCCATATTTTTCGGTGAATTCTTCATCGTCAATTTCGCAAAGAATATCAGCGTTAGGAATGAATTTTCTTGGGTCATCAATACCCTTATTGATTTCTTCCTTAACCTCGTTGAATGAAATCTCCTGTGTTCTTGCCTCATCTCTGAAGAACTTAGGCTGACCCGGCTCACCCTCTTTAATCATTGTGAGATAGTATGAACCGATAACCATATCCTGTGTAGGAACAGCAACAGGCTTACCGTCTGAAGGCTTGAGAAGGTTATTGGCAGCGAGCATCAGCATTCTTGCCTCTGCCTGAGCCTCTGCTGAAAGAGGAACGTGAACAGCCATCTGGTCACCGTCGAAGTCAGCATTGAACGCTGTACAAGCAAGCGGATGAAGCTTGATTGCTCTACCCTCAACAAGTACAGGCTCAAATGCCTGAATACCAAGTCTGTGAAGTGTAGGAGCACGGTTAAGCATAACAGGATGATCTCTGATTACAACCTCAAGAGAATCCCAAACAGCAGGATTAGATGCTCTTTCAACCATCTTTCTTGCTGATTTGATATTTGATGCAACACCGGTTTCAACCAGTCTCTTCATAACAAAAGGCTTGAAGAGCTCAATTGCCATTTCCTTAGGAAGACCGCACTGGTGCATCTTAAGCTCAGGACCAACAACGATAACAGAACGTCCTGAATAGTCAACACGTTTACCAAGTAAGTTCTGGCGGAAACGTCCCTGCTTACCCTTAAGCATATCTGAAAGTGATTTAAGAGGTCTGTTGTTCGGACCTGTTACAGGTCTGCCGCGACGACCGTTATCTATAAGAGCGTCAACGGACTCCTGAAGCATTCTCTTTTCATTTCTTACAATGATTTCAGGAGCACCGAGCTCAAGAAGTCTCTTAAGACGATTGTTACGGTTGATAACACGTCTGTAAAGATCATTCAAATCTGATGTGGCAAATCTGCCGCCGTCCAACTGTACCATAGGACGGATATCCGGAGGAATTACAGGGATAGCATCAAGAATCATCCACTCAAGCTTGTTGCCGCTGTGGTAGAAAGCATCCACAACATCAAGTCTCTTGAGAAGTCTGACTCTCTTCTGACCTGTTGCACCCTCAAGTTCAGCAGTAAGCTCTTCACGAAGCTGAGCTACGTCAATACTCTGAAGAAGCTCCTTGATTGCTTCAGCACCCATACCTGCCTTGAAGTCATCTTCATATCTCTCACGCATTTCTGCATATTCTTTTTCATTCAGAATCTGCATTTTCTCAAGAGGGGTATCACCCGGATCGGTTACAATATAAAGTGCGAAATAAAGCACCTTTTCAAGATATCTTGGGCTGATATCGAGAACAAGACCGAGACGGCTCGGAATACCCTTGAAATACCAGATATGTGATACAGGGGCTGCAAGCTCAATATGACCCATACGCTCACGGCGTACCTTTGCACGTGTAATCTCAACACCGCAGCGCTCGCAGACCTTGCCCTTATAACGAACTCTCTTATACTTTCCGCAGTGACATTCCCAGTCCTTCATAGGACCGAAAATTCTTTCGCAGAAAAGACCGTCACGTTCCGGCTTAAGAGTTCTGTAATTTATTGTTTCCGGCTTTGTTACTTCACCGTAAGACCATTCACGAATCTTTTCCGGAGAAGCGAGACCGATTTTTATAGAACTGAATTCATTTTCATAATTATCCATTTGGAAGCACACTCCTTTTTATTATTTATGTTAGCGGAAGTCGTATCAGATTATTTATTCTTCGTCTTCGTAATTATCACTGAATGTATCAGCAAACAAATCGGAGAACTCATCTGACTGACCTGCTTCCTCATTCTGACCGTCGGCATCTTCAACGCCGTAGCCTTCCTGTCCTTCAAAATCATTTACAGTTGTAAATGCCTGAGCATCGATTGGCTGAATGCCTGTTCCGTCATCAAGATCCTGCTTAAGCTCAACCTCATTGCCCTCGCTGTCAAGTACCACTGTATCAAGACCGAGTGCCTGAAGCTCCTTGAAGAGAACCTTGAAGGATTCAGGAGTACCGGCTGTCGGAATATTTTCACCCTTAACGATTGACTCGTAAGTTCTTACACGGCCCACAACGTCATCTGACTTGATTGTAATGATTTCCTGAAGCGTATAGGCAGCACCATAAGCCTCGAGTGCCCAAACCTCCATTTCACCGAAACGCTGTCCGCCGAACTGAGCTTTACCACCGAGAGGCTGCTGAGTTACAAGACTGTAAGGACCTGTTGAACGAGCGTGAATCTTATCATCAACAAGGTGATGGAGCTTAAGATAATACATATAACCAACAGTAATTCTGTTGTCGAACTTTTCACCTGTACGTCCGTCAATCAGCTCTGTCTTACCGTCGAATACCTTGTTGCCGTTTTCATCAATATAGTAACCGATATCAGCAAGCTCAAGACAATCACGGATATCCTGCTCGTGCGCACCGTCGAATACAGGTGTCATCATCTTCCAGCCAAGAGCCATTGCAGCATAGCCGAGATGAACCTCAAGCACCTGACCGATGTTCATACGTGAAGGTACGCCGAGAGGGTTAAGAACGATATCAAGCGGTCTGCCGTCAGGAAGGAATGGCATATCCTCCTGCGGAAGAATTCTTGAAACAACACCCTTGTTACCGTGACGACCTGCCATCTTATCGCCGACCTGAATCTTACGCTTCTGCGCAATGTATACTCTTACTACCTTATTAACACCCGGTGAAAGCTCATCGCTGTTAGCACGTGTAAATACCTTAACGTCTACTACGATACCGTATTCACCGTGAGGAACACGCATGGAGGTATCTCTTACCTCTCTTGCCTTTTCACCGAAGATTGCGCGGAGAAGTCTTTCCTCTGCAGTAAGCTCTGTTTCACCCTTAGGTGTAACCTTACCTACAAGGATATCACCAGAATGAACCTCCGCACCTACACGGATAACACCGTCAGCATCAAGGTCCTTAAGAGCATCCTCACCAACGTTAGGAATATCTCTTGTGATTTCCTCAGGACCGAGCTTTGTATCACGTGACTCAACCTCGTGCTCTTCAATATGAATAGATGTATAAACATCATCACGAACAATCTTTTCATTAATAAGAACAGCATCCTCGTAGTTATAACCTTCCCAAGTCATAAATCCGATCAGTGCATTCTTACCGAGTGAAATCTCACCATTGCAGGTTGCAGGGCCGTCGGCAATTACCTGTCCGTCCTCAACTGTCTGATGAAGGGAAACGATCGGACGCTGGTTGATACAGGTTCCCTGGTTGGAGCCTGAGAACTTAACAAGCTCATACTTGTCAACCTCTTTGTCCTTCGTTGTAATTTCAATTACGTCAGCATCAACTGCTGTAACTGTACCGCCGCGCTTGGCAATAACAACTACACCTGAGTCATAAGCTGCTTTATATTCCATACCTGTTCCGACAACCGGAGCAACTGTTTTAAGAAGAGGCACTGCCTGACGCTGCATGTTCGCACCCATAAGAGCACGGTTTGCGTCATCGTTTTCAAGGAACGGAATCATTGCTGTAGCAACGGATACTACCATCTTAGGTGATACGTCCATATAGTCAACCTTTTCAGGCTCAAGAGTCATGAACTCATCACGGTAACGGCAAGTTACCCTCTGATTTGCAAATCTGCCGTTTTCATCAAGCGGCTCATTTGCCTGAGCAACAACATAGCTGTCCTCAACATCAGCGGTCATATATACAACCTCATCTGTAACTACACCTGTCTCCTTATCAACCTTACGGTAAGGAGCCTCAATGAAACCGTATTCATTAAGACGGCTGTAGCATGCGAGGTAAGAAATAAGTCCGATGTTAGGTCCTTCAGGGGTCTCGATAGGACACATTCTTCCGTAATGTGTATAGTGTACGTCTCGAACCTCGAAGCCTGCACGGTCTCTTGAAAGACCGCCCGGACCAAGTGCTGAAAGTCTTCTCTTATGTGTAAGCTCAGCAAGCGGATTGTTCTGGTCCATAAACTGTGAAAGAGGTGATGAACCGAAGAATTCCTTGATAGCAGCAACAACAGGTCTGATATTGATAAGAGCCTGCGGAGTGATAGACTCCTCATCATCCTGTGCCTGAAGAGTCATTCTTTCACGGATAACTCTTTCCATTCTTGTGAAACCGATTCTTACCTGATTCTGAAGGAGTTCGCCCACTGCACGGATTCTTCTGTTTCCGAGATGGTCGATATCATCAAGGGAACCAACACCGAAAGCAAGGTTAATAAGATAAGATACAGTAGCGAAAATATCGTCTATTATAATATGTTTAGGGATAAGGTCATCTGCTCTGAACTCAATTTCCTCTTTAAGAGCAGTCTCATCATCGCCGCACTTTTCAAGAATTTCTGAGAGAACTCTGTATGAAACCTTTTCATTGATACCGAAAGGCTTGCAGTCAAAATCAATATAAGCATTGATATCAACCATACCGTTTGAAGCAATCTTGATTTCTCTGCCGTCAACATCGATATATGCAAACATAACACCTGCATTCTCAATTTCAACAGCCTTTTCAGGAGTAATCTTTTCACCTGCATCAGCAAGGAATTCGCCCTGAGGAGAAATGATTGGCTGAGTAAGAGTCTGATTTGTAAGTCTGTCGCTTATAGCAAGCTTTTTATTGTACTTATATCTGCCGACTCTTGAAAGGTCATATCTGTGTGCATCAAAGAATAAGCCGTCAAGATGAGCCTGTGCAGTCTCAAGTGTAGGAGGCTCGCCCGGACGCAGCTTCTTGTAAACCTCAAGAAGTGCCTCCTCCTTATTCTTTGTTGTATCCTTCTCAATTGTAGCAAGAATTCTCTCGTCCTCACCGAAATAATCAATGATTTCCTGATCAGTACCGAGACCTAATGCTCTGAGGAAGGTTGTAATATAAATTTTTCTGTTCTTGTCAATACGAACATAGAAAAGGTCATTGGCATCCGTTTCATACTCAAGCCAAGCACCGCGGTTCGGAATTACAGTATTTGTAAATAACTCCTTACCTGTCTTATCGTGGTCCATATTGTAATACACACCCGGTGAACGAACAAGCTGAGATACGATACATCTTTCAGCACCGTTGATAACGAATGTACCTGCATCGGTCATCCAAGGGAAATCACCCATAAACACGGTGTTTTCCTTAACCTCGCCTGTCTCCTTGTTCATAAGTCTTGCTCTTACCTTTAAAGGCTTTGCATAAGTCACGTCACGTGCCTTACACTGAGCAATCGTGTATTTAGGCTCATCGTCCATTGAAAAATCAATGAAGTCCAGTACAAGGTTTCCTGTGTAATCGGTGATTGAGCCGATATCCCTGAACACCTCTTTAAGACCTTCATCAAGGAACCATTGGTATGAGCTTTTCTGAACCTCAATCAGATTAGGCATCTGCATAACCTCATTGATTTTTGCAAAGTTCTTTCGAGTGGTCGTACCGAGCTGGGTATCCTTCACATTTACCATAAGAGTCACTCCAATCTAAATTTATGTAAAAACGGCATATTTTCGCTTATTTCCGACAGAAAAGCAGCTGCTTTTTGTTTCGGATTCTTTCAGGAACAATTCCCATATGAGCATAAATTTCCATTTTAGATGTCCTATAATATAAAGCATTATATAAATAAAGTCAAGAATTTTTTTAATTTATTTACAGGAAATCCAAAAACTTTTTGATACACGCTTCCGTGTGTTTTGATATCTGGCTAAATTTAACACATATTTCATTGATTTAATATTCACTATTTGTTATAATAGCTTTCAGGTGAATGATATGAAAAATTTAAAAAAAATCACAGCTCTGCTGACTTGCATAATATTAACGGTTACTCTTTTTTCAGGCTGTTCAAATAAATCAGACAAGCTTGATTTTATATACCCATTTGACGGAAATATAACAAGCTTTGATCCGCAGATTGCAGCTACCTCAGACGAATTTCTGATTACGGAAAACTGTTTTGAGGGATTGGTGCGTATACTGGATGACGGAACTGTTCAGGCAGGTGTTGCCGAAAAATGGACCATAAGCGAGGACAAACGCACATACACCTTTAACCTCAGAAAAGGTGCAAAATGGAATGTACAGAGTGAGGATAAGGAAAATCCCACAAAAGCTCAGGAGCTTATGGGTACGGACTTTAACCCTGATATCACTGCACACGATTTTGTATTTGCTCTTCAGCGTGCAGCTGATGCCAATACAGACAGTCCTCTGTTCTCAACAATCGCAAATATTGTAAATGCGAAGGAGGTTCACTCAGGCAAAAAAGCTTCCGGCAGTCTGGGTGTTAAAGCTTTAGATGACTACACACTTGAAATCCGTCTCATAGCACCTGACGACTGCTTTATGAACACCCTCTCCACTGCCGTTGCAATGCCCTGTAACAGGGATTATTTCTACGCAACAAAGGGAAGATACGGATTGGGACTTGATTACACAATCTTTAACGGACAGTTTTATGTAAGTACCATCCTTGATAAATCTTATATTCTAAAAAACAACAAGCTTTATGTAGGTGAATATCCGTCAAAGGTTACAGATATCACTCTTAATATAACAGATGCTGATTCCGACATTCCGAAGAATATCAAAAACGGATATTACGACTGTGCATATATTTCAGGTGACGACTACGAAAAAATAAACGACAGCAAAGTAACGGCACTCCCCTATTCCAATAAGATGTGGGCATTCCTGTTCAATAAAAACAAACAGCTTTTCACGAATAACGACTTGCGTCAGGCAGTCTGCCTCAGTATATCAGATGCCAAGCTGGACGAGCACAAGCATTTTACAAAAGCAAATTCATTTACTCCGCCAAGCTGTATGATTGGAAATGAAAAAGCAAATGAGGTAATCGGCAATACTGTTCCTGTGCAGAACACGCAAAAGGCAGTGGAGCTCTGGAAAAAGGGTCTGCAGGAAACACAGTATTCTATAGCAGATATAACAATCATTGTTCCGCAGAATATGGAGGATATTGCAAAGCAGTTTGTACAGGGTATTCAGGGAAGCATCGGTCAGATAACCAATTACGGCGATGAAAATAAAATTTCATTTTCGCTTAAGCTGAATGTACTCAGCGATGAGGAATACAATACTGCTTTTTCAAAGGGCGAATATGATATTGCACTTTACAAATTTGAAGCAACCAATCAGAATCCTGTATCCTTTTTAAGTGACATTATAAACGGCAATTATCTGGGTGAGGTTGATGATGTTCAAAAGAGATTGAAAGCAGCACAGAGTGCCAATGCAGGCAATATGGCAGCCGCCTGCAAAAAATGTGAGCAGGCAATTATGGATGATTATTCCGTTATGCCGGTACTGTTTGAGGCATCCTATTATGTACAGTCTAAAGGCGTAAGTTCTGTGCAGTTTCACGCAGGAAGCGGAAGGGTGAATTTTATAAATGCACAAAGAGCAGATTAAGACCACAATTTGCTGGATACTTGTCGTAATTTGTATGGCAGTGATTTTCTGGCTTTCCTCAAGGACAGCAGTACAGTCTATGGAGCAGAGCAGTGCCGTACTGCAGTGGCTGATAAACCTTTTCGGAGACAATTTTTTCACGGATTTTATTGTCAGAAAATCTGCACACTGTTTGGAATTCACAGGTCTCTGCCTTTTGTACAACATTGCATTATATCAGACTGCAGGACACAAAAAGCCTGTTCTATCAATAATATTAACCTCCGCCTATGCGGTAACAGATGAATTTCATCAGCTGTTTGTTGAGGGTCGTTCCTGCCAGTTTACCGACTGGATTATCGACTCCTGCGGTGCAGTACTCGGCACAATAGGCTTTTTGATTTTATTTTACATAGTAAATTTGATATTACAAAAAAAGGCAAAACTTGTTGACAGTGCAGATAATTAGTTTATAATATATGGGATATTATCTTTATAGTAATTTTAAATCTTTGATTATCGGAGGATATACATAATGAATGTTTTAGTTTATGATAATGATGAGCAAATCGGTATCGCAGCCGGTAACTATATGTGCGGTCAGGTACTGGCTAAGCCTGATTCCGTTTTAGGACTTGCAACAGGCTCAACTCCTCTTAAGCCTTACGGCCATATGATTAAGCTTTTTGAAAACGGTGCAGTTGATTTCAGCAAGGTAACCACATTCAATCTTGATGAATACTGCAAGCTTGATGTAAATGATAAAAATTCATATCACAGCTTTATGTATGAAAATCTTTTTAATCATATCAACATTCCAAAGGAAAACATCCATTTTCTTAACGGAAATGCTGATGATTTGGAAAAAGAATGCAAAGAATATGAAATGAGAATTAAAAAATCCGGCGGCATTGATATTCAGCTTTTAGGCATCGGCTCAAACGGACACATCGCTTTCAATGAGCCGTCCGACAGCTTTCAGAGGTGGAGCCACGTTGTGAAGCTTAAGGAAAGCACAATCAAGGATAACAGCCGTTTCTTCAATTCCATTGAGGAAGTGCCTACACACGCAGTTACAATGGGCATCGGCTCCATTATGCAGGCTAAGAGAATTCTTATCATTGCTACAGGAGAAAACAAGGCAAATGCTATCAAACAACTCATTGACGGCAATGTAACACCGCAGTGCCCTGCATCCGTATTGCAGTTCCACACGGATGTTACACTTATGCTTGACAAGGGTGCCGCATCAAAAATTTAACGGAGGAAATGATTATGTCAGAGAAAGAAAAGTTCTATATAACAACACCTATATATTATCCGTCAGGCAATCCGCATATCGGCCACTGCTATACAACAGTTGCCTGCGATTCCATAGCACGTTTCAGACGTATGCAGGGTAAAGACGTAATTTTCCTTACAGGCACTGACGAGCACGGCCTCAAGATTGAGCAGAAGGCTAAGGAAAAGGGTATTACACCAAAAGCATATGTTGATGAAATTGTTGCAGTATTCAAAGACCTTTGGAGCTATATGAACATCAGCTATGACAGATATATCCGCACAACTGACGATTATCATATTGAAACCGTGCAGAAGATATTCAAAGAGCTTTACGACAGGGGCTATATTTACAAGGGAAAATACACAGGCAAATACTGTACACCTTGTGAGTCCTTCTGGACCGAAAGCCAGCTTGTTGACGGCAAGTGTCCTGAATGCGGACGTGACGTAACAGAGGCTGAGGAGGAAGCATATTTCTTCAAAATGTCACCGTTTGCTGACAGAATTGAAAAATTGCTTCTGGAAACAGATTATCTTCAGCCGCGTTCACGAGCTGTGGAGCTTGTTAATAATTTCATCAAGCCGGGACTTGAAGACCTCTGTGTTTCAAGAACGACCTTTACTTGGGGTGTACCTGTTACATTTGATGATAAGCACGTTGTATATGTTTGGGTTGATGCTCTTTCAAACTACATCTCAGCACTCGGCTATCTTAATAATCAGTACAATGACTATGATAAATTCTGGCCTGCTGACCTTCATATGGTAGCAAAGGATATTATGCGTTTCCACGCAATTATCTGGCCTGCCATTCTTATGGCACTTGACCTGCCTCTTCCAAAGCATCTTGCTGTTCACGGCTGGATTACCTTCAATGGTCAGAAAATGAGCAAGTCAATCGGCAACGTTGTTGATCCTAAGGTACTGGGTGAACGCTACGGTGCTGACGCAATCAGATACCATATTCTCAGAGAAATGGCTCTCGGTGCTGACAGCTCATTCTCTAACGAGATTATGATAAACCGTATCAATTCGGACCTTGCAAACGATTTGGGCAATCTTGTTTCAAGAACGGTTGCAATGGTTGAAAAGTATTTCGGCGGCACACTTCCTGCTGATAAGGAAAGTGAAGATATTGACAATGAGCTTATTTTAATGTCCACTGCTCTGCGTGAAAAGGTTGCAGACCTTATGGATGAAACTCAGCTCAATAATGCCCTTGCAGAAATCTTTAAGGTTATTTCAAGAGCAAACAAATATATTGACGAAACAACCCCTTGGATACTCGGTAAGGACGAGAGCAAAAAAGCAAGACTTTCCTGTGTGCTTTACAACCTTCTCGAGGCAATACGCATAAGCACTACACTTCTTTCCTGCTTTATGCCTACAACAATGCCAAAGGTATGGGAACAGATTGGCTGCAATGAAGAGCTCATCACCTATGAAAATGCAGGCAAGTTCGGTGTACTCCCTCAGGATGTAACCGTTAAGAAAGGTCCTGCACTTTTCCCAAGAATTGACTTTGATAAGGAAATTGAGGAACTTAACGCATTGATTACAAAGCAGGCAGAAGAGGCACAGAAGGCACAGCAAAAGCCTGAAATTGAAGGACTTGCTGAAATCGCCTTTGACGATTTTGCAAAGGTTGAACTCAGAGTAGCGGAGATTATCTCCTGCGAGCCTGTTAAGAAATCAAAGAAGCTTCTTAAAATAATGGTTAACGACGGCACATCAGAGCCTCGTCAGATTGTATCAGGCATATCACAGTGGTATAAGCCTGAGGATTTAGTCGGAAAGAGTGTTGTAATCGTTGCAAACCTCAAGCCTGCAAAGCTTTGCGGTGAAATGAGTAACGGTATGCTCCTTGCAGGTGATGTAAGCGAAGATGATGTTAAGGTACTCTTTGTTGACGGTATGCCTGCCGGTACAAAAATACGATAAAAGAAAAGGTATGAATATGTATCACAATATTTTTGATACACATTCTCACTACGACGACAGTAAATTTGACCCTGACAGAGAAGAATTGTTGAATCATCTTCAAAGTCAGGGTATTACTTATGTTGTCAGCTGCGGATGTGATATAGAAACAACACAGTTTAATTTTGACTTGGCACAGAAATATAATTATATATATTTTGCTGCAGGCTTTCACCCTGAGTGTCTTGAAGGTGCAAGCTTTGACGATTTGGCAATCATCAAAAAGTTTGCACAGAATGAAAAATGCGTTTCCATTGGTGAAATCGGTCTTGACTATCACTGGATGAGTTCAACAAAGGAAGTGCAGAAGAATTTTTTTGAAGCACAGATTAACCTTTCTAAGGAGCTTGATATGCCTGTAATCGTCCACGACAGAGAGGCACACGGCGATACACTGGATATTCTGAAAGCAACAAAGCCTAAGGGTGTTGTGCACTGCTTTTCAGGCTCAAAGGAAATGGCTAAAGAAATTATTAAACTGGGTATGTATATCGGACTTAATGGTGTAGTAACATTTAATAATGCAAGAAAAAGCCTTGAGGTTGTAAAAGAAATCCCACTTGACCGCCTTGTGCTCGAAACAGATGCACCATATCTTGCCCCTGTGCCTATGAGAGGAAAAACAAATAATTCCTCATATATCCCCTATGTGGCCGAAAAAATTGCAGACGTGCTTGATATAGATCCACAGGAACTGCTGAGCCTTACGAATGAGAATGCAAAAAGATTATATAATTTAATATAAAACAAAATCACAAAGCAAAAAGGAATGTCTAAAAAGCAGCAGGACATTCCTTTTTTATTGATTTCATTTTATGAATATGTTATTATGATTCAGACATTTTTATTGGAGACGAAAAATATGGAGAAACTTCAGGAAATTGTAAAAGCAATGAGTAATTTTGTATGGGGACCTGTTATGCTGGTTTTTCTGGTAGGAACAGGTATATTTCTCACAATCAGGCTTGATTTTCTTACATGGAGAAATCTTGGATATTCACTGAAAAAACTGTTCAGCAAGGAGTCAAGAAAAACAGACAACGGCCAGGGCGATATATCCCCCTTCTCTGCTCTTATGACCGCACTCGCTGCCACTGTAGGCACAGGTAATATTGTCGGTGTAGCAACAGCAATGGTTCTGGGCGGACCAGGCGCACTTGTCTGGATGTGGATATCGGCCGCATTCGGCATATCCACAAAATTCGCAGAATGCTCGCTTTCATTAAAATATCGCACCGTAAATGAAAACGGAGAAATGTGCGGCGGACCGATGTATACACTTCAGAATGCCTTCAAGCATAAAAAAATCGGTAAAGTTCTTGCTGTATTTTTTGCGGTATTTACACTGCTTGCTTCATTCGGTATAGGAAATTCCGCTCAGGCAAATTCAATATCCAGCTCTATTACAAGCACATTCTCGGTTTCTCCTGTTATTGTAGGAATTATATTATCTGTATTAACCGCTCTAATCGTAATCGGCGGAATCAAATCTATTTCAAAGGTGTCAACTGTTCTTGTACCTGCTATGGCAATTTTCTATATCGCAGCAGGCATTATAGTAATCATTATAAATTATAAGAATGTGCCTGAGGGAATAGCCCTCATCTTCAAATCCGCTTTCAATACAAAAGCGGTTGCAGGCGGAGTTGCCGGAACAATATTTACTTCACTGCGATACGGAATTGCACGAGGCGTATTTTCTAACGAAGCCGGTCTCGGCAGTGCGGCTATATCAGCAGCCTCTGCAACATCAGACCATCACGTTAAGCAAGGATACATAAATATGTGCGGTACATTTATTGACACCATTGTAGTATGCACAATCACAGGTTTGGTAATTGCCTCAAGCGGTCTTATCGGAAAAACGGATGCACAGGGTGCAGCACTTACAATCTCTGCCTTTGAAACTGCACTGGGAAAAACAGGCGGAATATTTGTCACAATCAGCATTGTTCTGTTTGCATTTTCAACCATTCTCGGCTGGGAATACAATGGTGAAAAATCACTTGAATTCCTTCTGAAAAAGCCTATTTATTGTTATATATACAGAGTGATATTTTCAGTGCTGACCTTTGTGGGTGCAACAGCATCACTTGATATCGTATGGTCCTTCTCCGACATTGCCAACGGACTTATGGCAATACCGAATCTGATTTCACTTCTTGTATTATCAGGTGTACTCGCAAAAGACACAAAGGAATATCAAAAAACGTTGAAAAAGGAAAAGCAAAAATAATTCACAAACAAAAAAGCTCCGAATGGGTAAATTCCATACGGAGCTTTTTTATCAGCTGTTACTTATAGAGTTTTCAATGTATTCCATAAGTTTTTTCTTTTCTTCTACACTCATAAGTCTTATCCTGAGGAGTATTGCCTGTTCAAAATCAGAAAGCTGATTAAAGCGATCATCCATATACCATTTTTCAAATCTGTCAGGACTGTTGAGAACCGCCCCTTCACTGACAGCACCGGTATTCCCAAGAAGTAAATCAACACTTGTATTATAAAGTCTGGCAAGATTTTGAACGGTGGCAAGCTTTGGTGTACTCGTATTTGTTTCATAATATGAATATGCACTGCGGTCAATTCCTAAAGCATCAGCAACCTGTTGCTGGGTTAAATTTGATTTTTTTCTGAAATATTTAAGTTTTTCTGCTAAATCTGACAAAACTCACCCTCCTTTATATATTTTCACTTCTATTTAGTATATACAAATATGCATAAAATGTCAATAAAAACCCTTATTCAGCACATTATGTAAATATTACAAGTTGTCTTAAAATTGACATTTTTATTACAAAATGTTACAATGTGTTTTACATGAGATAATATAAATACACGTGATTCAAAATCTAAGGGGGATTTTTAGTGAAAAAAATACTATCTGTTTTATTATCTTTGACATTCATAATAAACATATTTGCATTATTCGGTACAAGCACAATTGAGGTTCAGGCAGCCGATTACGCTGCAACATTACGCAGCAAGGGCTTTCCCGAAAGCTACATAGACGATCTGGTTAAACTGCATAAAAAATATCCCAACTGGATATTTGAACCACTTAAAACAAACCTTGATTTCCATGCGGCAGTAAACGGAGAGAGAAAAAATCATTCAAACCAGCTTATTGAAAAATCATCAGGGACAAGCACATCAATGTACTGTGACTGTTCACAATGCAAAAAGAATGGCCAATATGTCATTCAGGAAGCAAGCAACTGGGTATCTGCCTCCGAAAAGGCTGTTGAATATTATCTTGATCCAAGAAACTTCCTTAATGAAAAAGAGATTTTCCAGTTTGAGTCCACTAAATACAATGGCACCCAGACACAGTCCGGTGTTGAATCTATATTAAACGGCACTTGGATGCACAACTCCAAAATCTCATATAAAGACACAACAGGTGCTTCACGCACACTTACAATCACCTATTCCGATTCCATAATGGCTGCTGCAAGCCGCAACGGAATGAGCTCCTATTACCTTGCATCCAAAATCAGGCAGGAGGTTGGCGGTACAAAGCCTACTGCCGGCGGTGCAAGCGGTACAAATAAAACCTATCCCGGTATCTTCAACTATTATAATATAGGAGCTTATACCGGTGCTCTTGACGGACTCAAGTGGGCAAGCACTTCTAATGCTACTACAGCAGGCACAGGATATTATACAAACTGTCAGTGCAGAGTAAGAGAGAAGGCTACAACCTCCAGCAAGGAGCTTGTTATGCTTCCTGCCAACACAAAGGTTACATACAAATCAACCACAGCAAAGCAGAGTGACGGACACATCTGGTATCAGATTTCCGTAACCTATAATAATAAATCTTACACAGGCTATATCCGTACCGACTTAGTTGATAAAAAGACAACCACTGCCAAGCCTGACACCTATAACAGACCGTGGACATCTCCTCACATTTCTATCGTTAACGGTGCAAAGTACATTGCCCAGAATTACAAAACACAGTTCACAGGCTATCTTCAAAAATTCAATGTTAACCCTGAATCAGGCACACTTCACACCCATGAATATATGGCAAATGTTGCTGCTGCCGCTTCAGAATCAAGAACAACATATACTGCATATAGCAATGCCGGAATACTCGGAATTACGAAAACATTCTCCATTCCGGTATTCAAAAATATGCCTGATGATGATAACAGTTCAACGACAACCAATCCACCGACTACAACCACTAAGCCTTCTCAGCCAACTACTTTGCCCTGTGTTACAGGTCTGAAAGCAACCGGCAGTGACACTAAGCAGATTAACCTCACCTGGAACAAGGTATCAGGTGCAACAGGATATCGTGTTGATATCATGAAAAACGGTAAGTATGTAAAATATGCTACAACCAAATCAAATAAAATCAGTGTTACAGGACTGAACAGCTTCCAGGAATACACATTCAGAGTAAAAGCATATCAGACAAAATCGAACAATACCATATGGGGTAAATACTGGGTAGGTGTTACCTATGGCACAAGAGCTCGGAGAATCAGCGGTTTCAAAGCTACAGGCAGCAACAACAGTGCAGTCTACCTGGCATGGAACAAAAACACAAGAGCAACAGGCTACAGAATTTATAAATATGATCCAAAAACCAAGAAGGATACCCTTTATAAGGACATAAAGGGTGCAAACAATACAACCCTCAAGGTTTCCGGTCTTAAGAACAATACAAAATACTATTTCAAAATTCAGGCATATTACACAGTAAACGGAAGGACATACTGGTCTTACCGAACCAACGCAATAACTACGGCAACCAAATATAATATGGTGACATTGAACAGTGCTAAATCAAACAGCAAAAAGAAAATTACTGTTAAATGGAACAAGGCAATATATAATTGCAGCGGTTATCAGGTGATGTGGTCCACCACAAAGAACTTTTCAAGCAATTACCTTACAGTTAATGTTAACGGTCGCAACAGCCTTTCAACCACTCTCAATACCGCTCAGAGCGGCAAAAGATACTATGTTCGTGTCAGAGCATATAAAACCGTAAACGGTAAAAAGACATATTGCTCCTGGAGCGGTGTCAAAAGCGTTGTAGTTAAATAAAATATATACTGACAAAAAACAGGATTATCGGATAAACCGATAATCCTGTTTTACTTTTATTAATATTAAAATTACTTTGTTGCTTTTGCAGCATCAAACTCGTCCAGTATTTCCTGCTCCGGTTTAGGCGTTACGAGTGATACAATCACATTAACTGCAAGACCTGTAATAAACGCAGGAAGCAGCTCATAAACGTTGAGCACCTCTGCAAGACCTGCAATAACATACTTCCAAATAAATACCATTGCACCACCGGCAATCATACCTGCAATGGCACCGTACTTGTTTGAACGCTTCCAGAAAAGAGCAAGCAGCATAACCGGACCAAAGGCAGCACCAAAGCCTGCCCAAGCAAAGGATACAATTCCGAATACGGATGAATTTGAATCCCAAGCGATAACAACACCGATAACTGCAATGATAATAAGCACTGCTCTTGCAACGATCATCTTTGTCTTTTCGGAAAGATTGAGTTTGAAAAGACCACCGAGAATATTCTCTGATACGGATGAAGATGCAGCAAGGAGCTGGCTGTCTGAGGTAGACATAGTACAAGCAAGAATACCTGAAATAATAACACCTGCTACAAGTGCAAGTCCGATACCATTCTGTGAAAGAAGATTTGCAATCTGAATAACAATTGTTTCAGAATCCTCAAGCGGAGCAAGGGCATTATTGGCAACCATACCAAGGCCTATAACACCGATAAGGATACCGATACTCATTGAAATGACTACCCAAATCGTAGCAACTCTGCGAGAAAGCTTAATCTTGTCAGGATTTTCAATAGCCATAAATCTGAGAAGAATATGCGGCATACCGAAATATCCAAGTCCCCAAGCCATTGTTGATAATATTTTCAACGGACCATAGGAGTTTGAACCGCCTGTTGCAACATCATGAAGGTCAAACATTGAAAGATAACCCTTAAGTGACTGCGCATTTGCCATAACAGCATCCCAACCGCCGGCCTGTGTTATACCAAAAACAAGCACAATAACCAACGCTATAGTCATAACAATAGACTGGATAAGGTCTGTTGTGGATGCAGCGTTGAATCCGCCCAGCGATGTGTAACCAACAATAATAATAGCTGATACAATCATAGCGATATGATAATCAACACCGAAAAGGGTACCAAAAAGCTTACCGCAGGCAGCAAAGCCTGATGCGGTATAAGGAACAAAGAATATAACGATAATAATTGCTGCAATTGCCATTAATATATTTTTCTTTTCCTTATATCTTGATGAGAAAAAGTCAGGAATCGTAATTGCACCTATATTGGCAGAGTAATTACGAAGTCGCTTTGCAACTATCAGCCAGTTGAAATATGTACCTACACCAAGACCGATTGCAGTCCATCCTGCATCACAAATACCTGTTACATAGGCTACACCGGGCAGTCCCATTAAAAGCCATGAACTCATATCCGAAGCCTCTGCACTCATGGCAGTTACAATTGGTCCAAGCTTTCTTCCGCCGAGATAAAACTCACCGACATTGTTCGTTCTTTTTGAATATAACGCACCGATAATTACCATAGCTGCAAGATATACAACCATAACAATCATTATACAAATTTGTGCAGTTGTCATTCAAAAACCTCCTATCATTCATAAAAATAAAAGACACCGTATATTTATTCAAAAATACGATGTCTTATTTTAACATATTAAAGCAATAATGTAAAGATATGTTATTTATTTAACCTTTTCAAGTCTGATAACATTCCAGCTGAATGGCTTAAGCTGAGCTGTGAGAACATTGCCGTCCATTTTGGGAATAGGATTATTATGTGGCTTTACAAACGGATTTTCAATAGAATTCTCATCATTTTTATGATAGCCGTCCATCGAGATAAATTCCACAGGCTTATAACCGTCAAAATCCATCAGATTAACATCAAGCACTGCACTGTCATCAAGTGACTTGTTCACACAGAAAACAGCCATACTTTCATTTTCCTCATCAAAGGTAGCAATTGCCTCAAGATAAGGAACATCTGTAAATCTCTTTGTATCGTGCTTTGGGCAGGTGATAATCGGATTCAGTGCCACACCGCGTCCGAAATTACTGAGATGCGCAAAGGGATAGAAAATCGTCTGCTTGAATATTCCACCGCCTGTCTGTGTAAAAATAGGGGCGATAACATTAACAAGCTGAGCAAGGCAAGCAATCTTGATTCTGTCACAATGACGAAGAAGCGTTATAAGCATTGAACCAACCAGAAGAGCATCTTCAAAATTATAGATATCCTCAAGTCTCGGTGGTGCCATTGACCAACGTTCATACGGTGCATTGTCTGAATGATACCAGACATTCCATTCATCAAAGGAAAGATTCATCGTTTTATTTGAACGCTTTTTCGCTTTGATATAATCACAAACACAAAGTACAGTGTGTATGAATTCCTCCAGCTCAAGAGTCTGCGCCAGAAATGATTCCGTATCTCCGTCGTGATTGCCGTAGTATTGATGCAGCGATACATAGTCCACACTGTCGTAAGCGATATCAAGCGAAGTAGCCTCCCACTCGCCGAAGGTTTTTGCATTACGGCTTGATGAACCGCAAAGAACGGTCTCAATTGTGTTATCCGTCCATTTCATCATCTTTGAGGCTTCCAGTGCCACTCTGCCGTATTCCTCAGCAGTTTTTGCACCCATTTGCCACGCACCGTCCATCTCATTACCGAGACACCACAGCTTAATATTCCAGGCATCCTCATAGCCGTGTGCCTTTCTTAAATCCGACCAGGCGGAGTTACCCTTATGATTCGTGTATTCAACAAGGTTTCTTGCTTCCTCAGGTCCTCGAGTACCGAGATTTACTGCCATCATACACTCTGTGTTTGCCTTTTTGCACCATTTCATAAACTCGTTTGTACCGAAATAATTAGGCTCAGTGGTCCCCCACGCAAGGTCAAGACGCTTTGGTCTGCTCTCAACAGGGCCTACGCCGTCCTCCCAGTTATAGCCTGAAACAAAATTACCTCCGGGATAACGGACTACCGGAACATTCAGCTCTTTAACAAGCTCAATTACGTCTGTTCTGAAACCGTCCTCATCGGCAGTTTTATGGTCAGGCTCGTATATTCCTCCATAAACCGCGCGTCCAAGATGTTCAATGAAAGAGCCGTAAATTCTTTTATCAATTTCTCCGATTTTAAATTCTTTAGCAAGTGTAATTTTTGCTTTCATATCAAATTCTATTGCCTTTCTTTTTGCTATTCATATTTACAATGATTATGCCGACTGATACAAGAGCGAGTGCGGCAATTGTTTTACCTGTGGAATTCACAAGACTTTCACCCAGAAACAGTGCTGAGAAAATGCAGCCGAATACCGGTGTCATAAATCCGAATACGGCAACTCTTGATACATCATTATATTTAAGCAGTATTCCCCACAGGGTGTATGCTGCCGCTGATAAAAATCCAAGATACAGCAAAAGTGCGACTCCCTTTGCACTTATCTGCGTAATGCTTCCGCCGAATACAAATGAGCAAAGCATCATCACGATACCGCCGAGCACAAACTGATATCCGCTTAAGGTGACAGTATTTTCCTTTTCTGAAAACCGCTTTATAAGTGATGAGGATACTGCATAGGAAAGAGATGACAAAAGAATCAAACCTTCGCCCAAAAAGGATATAGCCCCACCTGCAGAGCCTGCTGACAGGTTAATTACAACTGCACCTGCAAAGCCGATAACACAGCCTAAGATTTTCTGCAGATTCAGCCTTTCCTGCTTCATAACAAGACAGGATACAATAACCGCAAAAAAGGTGCTTGTGCTGTTAATTACCGAACCCTTTGTACCGCTTGTATGGGAAAGTCCGATATAGAAAAACAGGTATTGCAGAATGGTCTGAAACAGGGACAGCAGACACACACGGTGAATATTCTCTTTCTTAGGAAAAAGGAATTTCTTTGACAGCACACTGCCGAAAGCAATCACTAAAATTCCTGCAATTGTGAATCTTATCCCTGCAAACAGTATCTGCGATGCCGTATCACCTGAACCAATCTCAAATAACGCATAACCGATTTTTATAAACGGAAACGCACTGCCCCAAAGCGCACAGCATATCATTGCAATAAGGCAGACAATCATCGGCTTTTTCAGCAGCTTTTCCGCATTGGATTTACTATACATATTATTTTGTAGTTGAGCCGAATCCACCGTCTCTTACTCCGTCGGTATCGTCATCTACAGTGATTCCGAACTGTGTGAATATACCCTGTGCAAATCCGTCACCTGCTGCAACAACAGCCTTGTGACCCTCATCGTGTGCATCACAGCTTATTTTAATCATAATATGTCCTTCATTTGAAGAATTGTAATAATCCGAATCAATGATACCAACAGTATTATCAAGCTGGCATCTGTGCTTAAAGCCTAAGCCTGAGCGCGGATAAATCGAAAGCACCCAGCCCTCATCAATCTTAGAGCGTATTCCTGTAGGTACAAGAGTTGAAGCACCTTTTTCAAACGTGACCTCAGCAGGTGCATAAAAATCATAGCCGGCTGAGCCTGTTGTTGCTCTTTTAGGAAGCTTTATGCTGTCATACACTGCCTTTACATCGACTGTGTCAGGAAAATTTTTTAACCAGTCCTTTTCAAACTGTTCAAAGGAAACCTTTTCAAACTTTGCAATTTTATTCATAATATATGTTCTCCCATAAAATTTTTATGTATTTATATTATCATATAAAAAAAAATAAAACAATCCCAAAACTACCTTTTATACACCAAGATAGTCTGTGATTGTTTTTTCTGAAATAAGTTGGCGGCAGTCGAAATAAATCCGAACAAGCTTAAAACTATAAACCGAAACTTACACTGAGTGCCTGATTCACCTTTCCCATATCGCCTGTATCAAGACTGCCCATTCTTTCCTTCAGCCTTCTCTTATCAATGGTACGCACCTGCTCAAGCAGAACGATACTATCCTTTGCCAGTCCGCAGTTTCTTGCGTCCACCTCAATATGCGTAGGCAGATTATTCTTATCTCTTTGAGAGGTTATCGCTGCGGCAATCACGGTGGGTGAAAATTTATTTCCCACATCGTTCTGTACAATCAGAACAGGTCTTACACCTCCTTGCTCCGAGCCGACAACGGGACTTAAATCAGCATAGTAAATTTCGCCTCGTTTAATTGACAATTAAATCACCTTCATAAAATTCTTGCATCTTTTAAGAACGTTATAATAACATTCCTCTTCAAAAATAGCATTGCCAGATTTTATATGTCCTATACCATTATATGTAAATTCTTTTCATTGGTTTTTCGTCAAAGTCTGAAACCAATAGCACTTTTTCACATATTATGAAATAGTAATAGCATAGCCAAATAAGAGAAATTCGAACACCGGCTTAAATGGTTCGATTCTCTTTATTGCCTAACTGCTATCAGAAAGGAGAATTACTATGGAAAATAATTATGTTGATCTTTTTAAACCAAGCTTCCTGAAAAAGGATCGGCGCCCTGCTCTGCCTGAAGATGCGTCAGTAACTATGGCATATGTTCCTTTACAGCTTGAGATCGTAACATATGATAATGATAAGGGACTTGACAACGGAACAATATTCCCTGCTCTGAACAAACCATTTATGGGAAGGATGGTAAAACAGGTATGAACAAAACAAAGCTTTTAAGACGAGTAAGCTCACTTGGATTCTCAATGCTGGAGTTCAGACTCTTCCTTGATACGCATCCGGACGATGCAGACGCAATTCAGCTTTTCAACACTTACAGAAAAAAGTATGAGGCGGCAAAGGAAGAATATGAAAAACAATTCGGCCCATTAACACTGAATGGTTATAATTCGGACGAATGGCTCAAAGACCCATGGCCATGGGACAATGCAGCTAACTGTTAAAAAGATAAATAAAAAGGGATATTCCATCAAGAATATCCCTTAAAACATATTATTTATCGTCTTTGCGGCGGCGGAAGAAAATCATCAGGCGGATTATCATATCTTTCTGCCCTTTCCATTTTCTGCTGGCGTCTTTTCTTTTTCTTCTTATTGTTGCTTATAACAAGAAATACATAAACGATGATAAACAGAACAATTGCCACACAGGCAATCTTAACGGCAGTTGTGCCGAGAAAAGCCTTAACCGCATTAATAATTTTCAGAAATGTGGAAAGCTCAATATTATCTGCCGCCACTAAATCAATCGTTGCTATCACCTCATCGCCGTAAATCACATTGGCCTTGCAAACGTCCTGCCCTTTTAAAACAGGAGCCTTAAGCACCTCAGGCTTGTCCACCGTCTCAATAATAATGGCCGATTTATCAAGTGCAGCCGGAACAATAACATTTGTATCCGCTTTCGCAATCAGCTGAACACTGTCAGCATCCTTACCGTCCTCAACTGCAATCTCACCGATTACCTCATCCTTGCTTACAAGGGTCGTATACTTAAGACTGTCAAAAGCCCATTCAAACAAGGATTTTGCATCAACAAAGGAACATTTTGTTTCATAGGATTCACCATTAATCTTCTGCTGCGGTGATTTGAGTACAACAGCCAGATAATTGTATCCGTCCTTTGATGCCTTTGTTATAACGCAGTATCCGGCTTCCTTAGTTGAGCCTGTCTTGATACCTTGTGCATATTCATAGTAGTATGTTAAATATCCCTGATGAAGCATAAGATTTGTATGTCCTAAATTCAAATCTCCGTACTTAATATCCGTTGTCGTAGAATATTTAACGAAATCACTGTTCTTAAGGGCAGCTAACGTTATGGTTGCCATATCACGCGCAGTGGTATAATGATTACTGTCATGAAGTCCGTCCGGATTCGTAAAATGTGTGTCCTTGCAGCCGAGAGACTCGACGTATTTATTCATTGCATCCACAAAGGCAGCTGATGTACCTGAAACATACTCCGCCAGAATCTGACAGGCATCGCAGGCTGAATATACCATTGTGAGATACAACAGCTCGTCAATTGTATGCTCATCACCAACACTGATTCCCGCCACCTGTGCACCTGTGCCGAGTGTGGCATCAAAAGCAGCCTGACTCATCTTTGTCTTAGCCTGCAAATCCTTGACATTATTGAGCACAACCATTGTTGTAACTATCTTTGTAAGAGATGCCGGATATAATTTTTCATCTGCATTTTTCTGTGCCACAACCGGATAGGAAGCATCATCAAGATTTATAAGCATATATGCCTCTGCATAAATTTTTCTGTCCGGCTCATAGGTAGCGGCATTTGATGAAAACGGCACGCAAAACAGTGATATTATGAGAATCGTAAGCGTTAAAATATAAGAAAGTGTTCTTTTCATAGACTTGACACCTTTATAAGAAAAATATATTATATTAATAGTTTAACATCTTTTTAAACTGTTTTAAAGACTATTTTAAATTTTTTTGGAGAAAATTATGATTTATATTACCGGCGACACACACGGCGACATTTCCTGCTTTAAAAATCCTAAATTATCAAAACTCGGCGAAAAGGATATACTCATCGTCTGCGGTGATTTCGGCTTCATATGGAACCCTGATGACCCTGCGGAAAAGAAGAATATGGAATGGCTGAAAAAAAGAAAATATACCATCTGCTTTGTGGACGGTGCACACGAGAATTTTGATATTCTGAACAGCTATACCCCTTACCGCTGGAAAGGCGGAAATGCCCACAAAATTGCTGACAACATCTATCACCTTATGCGCGGTGAGATTTTTACCTTTGAGGGCAAGACCTTCTTTGTAATGGGCGGCGGTGAAAGTGATGATGCCTATATGCGCAGCGAAGGCTCTTCCTGGTGGGAGGACGAGCTCCCCAGTGCAGAGGAGCTGAAAAACGGTGTAAGCAATCTTAAGGACTCAGAAAAAAATATCAACTATATCCTCACCTATGAGGCTCCTACAATTGCAAAGGATATCCTTAAGCAGCGTACAAATCAAAACATTATCATTACTCCGCTTAACACCTATCTGCAGGAGATTATGCATAATGTTGACTATATGCACTGGTATTTCGGTTCTCTTCATATTGACCTGAATATCAGCAAAAAAATGACCGCTGTTTTTAATGAAATGATTGAGATATAATACGGTATATAAAAAAGAGCTGATACAGATTGATTTCTGCATCAGCTCTTTTTTTATTATAATTTAATTTTTACAATTGATGAATATGCTGAATAATAGGTCACCTTTCCGACCTTTTTATAGGAGCGCATTCTCACGTAGTAGGTTTTACCCTTTTTAAGATTTTTAAAGGTATATGCATAATTTGAGTTCTTGGAAATGGTAACGCCCTTCACACCGCTCTTGAAATTCTTTGATGTGGAGAGGTAAACCTGATAGCCTGTAACGGTTATATCCTTATTCCAGGTTACTCTAAGTGCATTCTTGCCTTTTCTTGCAACCTTACAGGATAATTTCTTAGGATTGGTGCGTACCTTAAGCTCCTTAATTGCTCCGTTTTTAGTAACAGACTTGCCGTTGACCTTTCCGCTTATTACGGCACGTACTCTGATTTTATACTCCGTATTCGGCTTCACTGCAGTTTTCTTGCCTTTAACAAGAACAGATGTGATTTTATATGATGCACCTGAGGTCTGAGCAAGCTTTTTATAGCCCTTTACACCTGTATCATATACCCATATCTCATAAATACAGCTATTGCCCTGCTTATTCCAGGATACATTAATTGAATTCTGAGTAGTAGAGGTTTTCACACCGGATAAGGCATTCGGCTTTATATAATAAATGAATTTTCCTGAAAGGTTTGAAAACTTGCCTTTGCCCTTGATTGTGCCCTGATATATTCCCGGATTCGCTGCATTACCGCTTACGGTATAATCTGTTCCTTTCTTTAAAACAGCATCCCCGACCTTAACAACAGGAGAAGGTGACTGCGTCTTTCCGTTATAAGTTAAGTCAGAACAGGAAATGGACAACGAACCATTTACAATATAAAACATCATTGTGGCAGTGCCTGTATAGTTGCCGATGAATTCTATCTTAACCTTGCCGGTACCGGCATAAATGTTATTTGAATAGGATACAATTTTATAATCCTTGCCTCGTACAAGCGTAGTTACCTTGCCGTCAGATGATTTTATGCTTAGCTTAAAATCAGTAGGCGTAATCGCCTTGCCTGTGTATTTATATTTCGCGTTTGAAATATACTTATTATTAAACAGGGAGGAGATATTGTATCTGCTGCTGATTATATAATCCCACTGAGAAACAGTGCCCTCCTGCACATACTTACTGCCCTTAAGTCCTGTGAATACAATTTTACCCTTGTCACCGTAGTTCAGGCCGCCGATTACCTCAATCTTATAATCCGTACCGCTGTATATTGTTACATTTCCCATTTCTAATGTTTCAAGACCCTTTGCAATATCAAAGCTGTATGTTGAGTTAACAATATCCGGTTTTTTAAATTCTGACAAATCGGCTTTATGGACAGTAAACGGAATCGTCAGCGTGCCTGAATAATTCCCCTTATAGATAACCTCCACAATATATTCACCGGGAAGATTAGGGGTTATATCTGTCTTGGTCTTATCACCTTTCTTATAGCAAATTACAGTATAGTCCTTATCCTTTGTGAGTCTGTATTTTGAGTTATCAAATACATCAATCTGAATCGGAATATCCTCACCGATAAAATTCGTATTATTTGAATATTTAGTCAGGTCCCTGTCATAGTTAGACCAGTCACTCATATCAAGCGCGTTAACTGTCAGATTCTTTTTATAGATTACATTATTCTTTACTGTAACAACATCAAATACATATTCACCTGCATCACGGATAAATTTATCCTCACAGCTGTATTCAATACCCTTAGCTAAATCAAGGCATTCACAGCTGTAATAATATCCGCTGCTGTAAAATTCAAATCCGTCTGACGCAATAAAGGAATATGCATCATCAGCATCTGCCTTATAGAATTTTCCGTCAGGAGCAATAATCAGATAATTTTCCAGATTATACTCACCTGTATCAATAAACTCTTTGTCAGCATCTGCATCTCTTCTGCGTGTTATAACAGTATACAGCTTATCCTCGTTAATTGAGCTTATTTCGAATTCATAATCCGTTTTGCTGTGCATCAGTGATTTATACTCATTATAAAGCTGCTGGTGATTTTCCGGTGAAAAGCTTTCATTTTCACTGCCTCTTAAAAAATAAGTATAATCAACAATGGAAAATAAATCAGATATTTTTTTACTCTTCTGACAGCCAAAGGTTGCATCCAAAGCATACCATGTATAATCGGCATCGTTATAATCCTTAAGATATACCATATTCCATGCATGAGGATCAGAAGCGACATTGCCTGTATAATCACCCTTTACAATACGGCAGTCAATACCATTGAGTTTACATAAATAATAGAACACAAGTGAATATCCGTCACAAACCGAGCGACCCTGATTACGCGTATGAATTCTGTAAAGGCCCTGGCTGTCAGACTGATAATCCAGATTCATCTTAGATGTAATATCAAAGGATTCAGGATTGTATGCACCCTCCACATTCCCAAACAGTGCACCGTAAGCCGTATGTGAATATCTGTATCTTTCTGTGTCAGCATCAAATTTGCCCTGATATACATCCATATCATAAACCGTATTTTTTGCAAGGAAATTATAGATTGTTTTTACAATATAATATTCCTTATCACCAGCCGATGCATTTTTTATTGTTTCATTATTTTTAATATAAACCTCATTAAAGCGTTCAAGATATTCTGCTATCATATCCTCTTCTGCTTTGGTTGTATGGCTTCCGATATTAAAAGTTATACGATAAAAATCATAGTCCGGTGCATTTGATGATGCAGTAAGCACACCTGAATTTTCATTCAATTCAATTTTGCTCATATATTTCAGATAATCGCCGCCGTATGGTGTTGCATAATCATCATAAACCTGATTTTCAACAGCAGAAAATACATGGTATATATCATCCGCATCAGCTTTTTTATCCACAAGGAAATAGGCTGAACAGCTGTCCTCACGATTATACATTGCCTGACGGACCATATCGGTTAACTTATCATAGTCAGAATTATCATAAATACATTTATGCCACTTTTCCTGAGAGACTACCCAATAGTTATCATTTTCACTGTCTGCAAAATATAAAGGATCTCCGCTCTGAACAGGCTTGTTTTCATATAAAGTGCTTGAGTCAAACGCTTTTGCCGTTAATGGAAAAAGTATCAGACATATAAC
The DNA here is from genome assembly GCA_910577195.1 of uncultured Eubacterium sp. GTDB lineage: Bacteria > Bacillota > Clostridia > Oscillospirales > Acutalibacteraceae > Eubacterium_R. Next base: position 83,013 of record CAJTLP010000001.1, read on the forward strand.
TGAAAAAACAAAAACTGCAAGCAAATAAAAAAATACATTTTTTCTATTACTTTTTACCACAACAAAAACCTCCTCAAAATGTCATAGTAATATATGTATATTATACCATATTCCGTATTTAGATAAAAGCAACATCCGTCACAAAAATACACGTCCGAAATTGAACATCTTGCACAATTTCGGACGTGTATTAAATATAAATTACTTTTTATGAAATCGCCTTATCAATAAAAGCAGCAATATAATCATATACCTCTGCTCTGTTGGTTTCATTGAGTATCTCGTGTCTGCCGTCAGGGAACAGCTTGATTTCAGCCTTTGTATGGCCTGAGCTTACAAGACCGTTATAGACCTCTTGGATTCCCTTTGAATAATTACCGACAGGGTCCATTGCACCGCTTATAACAAGGATAGGAATATCCTTTGGTACACGGCTATACCAGTCAGCAGTATTTGCACTGATATTCAGATGAATCAGATCATTCATACCCTGTGCGGAGAAAAGGAATCCGCAATACTTATCAGCAATATATTCGTCAACTATATTCTTATCTCTTGTCAGCCAGTCAAATGCGGTACGCTTTTCAAACTTATCCCCATAAGTACCGAAGGTAAGCTTGTCAAGTGTTTTTGATTTATACTTACTGCCCTTAACCTTTGCAACAAGTGATGCTATTGCTTTACCCATTCCTGCAATCGGATTGGCACCGCCTGTACCCATATAGATTGCGGCATCAAAGCCTGCGTCAGCATACCAGGCAGTAAAGCAGCGTACAATGAATGAGCCCATTGAGTGACCCATAACAATGATTTTTTTATCAGGGTATTTTGACTTAGCTTTGTCAAAAGTAATTTTCAGGTCCTTGACAAGATTTTTATATCCGTCCTTATCGCCGAAATAACCTGTTTCATCAAAATTCTGATTTGATGTTCCGTGATTTGCCATATCGTGCATAAATACAGCAATTCCTTTTGATGTCAGATACTCAATAAAATTACGGTACCTTTTCTGATGCTCCGCCATACCATGATGAATGACAAGCACTGCCCTGATATCATCGTTATCCGGAGTGTACTCACAGCCGTGTATTTCACACACACCTGTCTGTGATTTAAAGCTGTATTCCTGAATTTTCATAAATCTGCCCCTCTCAATTTATAAATATATTTTATTCTTTTTCTTCGCTTGGAATATCTGATGTACAATGGCAGCACTTAACGGCATCAATCGGTATTTCACTTTTACAAAACGGACAAATTTTTGTGGTTGGCTCCTCAGCAGTCTCTTCTGTTTTCTTCTTTCCCAGTGACATTGCCTTGTTCACAGCCTTTACGATGCAGAAGATGATAAATGCCATAATAACAAAATTAATAACCGCTGATAAGAAAGCGCCGTAATCTATGTAATTATCACCTATAAGATGAATCTTGCCCTGAATTTCCGCACCGCCGATACAGTTAATAAGCGGATTGATGATATTATCCGTCAGCGATGTTACAATTGCTGAAAACGCACCGCCGATAATAACACCAACTGCAAGGTCCATTACATTCCCTTTTGATATAAACGCCTTGAATTCTTCAAAAAACTTCTTCATTTTTTACATCCTCTTTTCTTTGTTTTTTAGACAATTGTATAATATCATATTACACCTGTAAAATCAAAGGCCGGTATAAACTTTTCATCTGCTGAGGAAAGCTCCTGAACAAAAAGCTTTTCCAGTCCTTTATTTACGGCATAATCAACAACCTTGTTATATTCTCTTTTCGTTATTGTTCTGTTAATCTCAGGTAAATCATCAAGCTCACCACAGGGCACATACTGCGCCATAAGGGAAATATAGGTATCCGGCAGATTATCACTGAGCCAGTCGATTATGGCAAGTGATGAATTCGTATTCTGCGGTAAAATCAGATGACGGACAATCAGTCCGCTTTTCATAACATCTCCGTCAAAGGAATCCTCAACCTGATTTCTCATCTCAAGTATTGCTGCCGAAGCCTTGTCAAAATAATCCTCCGCTTTTGAATACCGCAGAGCCTTGTCAGGTCGGATATACTTTAAATCAGGAAGATAAATATCAACTAACCCTCTGAGCTTTTCTAAAGTCTCTGCCTCTTCATATCCGCTTGAATTGTAAACAATCGGTACAGGACTATCCCACCGTGACAAAATGTCTGCCAGCCGCTCGGCATAATGGGCAGGATTGACAAGATTGATATTCTGTGCACCCTGTTCAATCAGATTTTCAAAAATCTCAATCAGCTTTTCATCGGTAATGTCAACACCCTTGTTATTCCTGCTGATTTCATAATTCTGACAAAAGGCACAGCGTAAATTACAGCCGCTGAAAAAGACCGTACCACTGCCGTTTTTACCGCTGATACAGGGTTCTTCCCAAAAATGAAGTGCCGCTCTTGCCACACGGAATCCGCTTTTGCTTTTACAGTAACCGAGATCCTTTTCTCTGTCGACATTGCAGTGTCTCGGACAAATGGAACATATCATAATAAAGCCTTGTAAATATCGCCTTTCTTAAAGGGTGTCTGCGATGCTGTTTCCTTAGCCGCATTATTGACGGACATACCGCCTTCAACCAATTTTTCAGCCATTTTCACTGCATCTTCAAAAGTAATATCCGACTGAATCTCAGTCTGCTTACCCTCAATAATCAATACAATTTCACCCTTAAGGCTGTTATCACCATACATCTCACAAGCCTGCGACAAGGTTGTTTTTATCACCTGCTCGTGTATCTTTGTAATTTCACGAACAATAGAAAGATTCCTGTCACCAAGCACCTTGTATAAATCCTTAAGTGTATTTGACAACTTGTGCGGAGCCTCGTAGAAAATCATTGTTCTCTTTTCATCCTTGATCTCCTCGAGATGCTCACGCCTTGACTTTTTGCTGACGGACAAAAATCCCTCAAAGGTAAAGCGTCCGCTGTCCATTCCTGATATGGCAAGTGCCGTAGCAAAGGCAGTAGGACCGGGAACGGACTCAACCGCAATCCCCATTTCGTGGCAGAGTGCAACCAAATCCTGACCGGGATCTGAAATTGCAGGCATACCTGCATCTGTTACAATTGCACAGCTTTCACCGTTTGCAATGCGGCTGCAGATGATTTCACCGCGTTCTCTTTTATTGTGTTCAAAGTAGGATACCATTTCTTTTTTTATATCAAAATGGTTAAGCAGCTTCACAGTAACTCTTGTGTCCTCAGCCGCAATAAAATCAACACGCTCAAGTGTTTCAACCGCACGCGGTGAAAGGTCACCGAGATTGCCAATCGGCGTGCCTACAACATATAATTTTCCGCTCATTTATCGTACCCATCGGCATAAGAGCCGTATATTTCTATCATTTCGTCAGTGAATTTTCCGTTTTCCTTTTTTATAATCAGCTGAGGCTCAACACGTAAAAACGGCTTTGCCCCTTTCTGCCCCTGCACAAGGAAAAGGAACGGCTGTTCCCCTGCCCTGTCCTGAACAAATCTCAACCGCTTTGGCTCAAGCTTATATTTTCGCATTATCTCCAGTGTGTCAACAAGACGCTCAGGTCTGTGGCACATACAGAATCTACCGCCGTATTTGAGCAGATAAGCTCCTGCTTTCACTGCGTCCTCAATATTGCAGCAAACCTCGTGCCGTGCAATCCTTGCACTTTCACCCAGTGATTCAATACCTGTGCCCACAGGCTTATAGGGTGGATTCATGGTTACAAGTGAAAATTCCTCAGCCCTGAACACCTTGTCAATTTCTCTCAAATCGCAGTTATACGGTGTTATTCTGCTTTCAAGACTGTTTTCCTTGATAGAATAACAAACCTGTTCATAAGCATTTTCCTGAATATCAAGGCAGGATACATGATTGATTTTTTCATTTCTCAGCCAGAGAAACGGTATGATTCCACAGCCCGTACCCATATCCAGCGCCTTATCCCTTGCTTTGATATTGGCAAAATGGGAGAGTATTACTGCGTCAGTACCAAAGGTGTGATTATCACTCACCGCTATCTTTATGTCATCAGACAATCGTTCAAATCTATACATATTTTTATTATATCAAGTAATACCATTTTTTTCAATACGGTCTTTTATTACGAGTATTACTTTTTATTTTTCAGTGTATTCTTTATTGACTAAACACACCGTTAATGGTATAATTATATTGCAACATGAACTTAATCGTTAAAGAATGGACGTATGCATTTTTATCTTTTGATAAAAATGCATGTTTTATTAAGCATACTCATTTCTTTGACTGTTTAAGTTCGTATCGCAGCGAGGCATGCGTTTTTGGCGCAGCTTCGGCTGCGCATTTTTATTTTAAGGGAGGTGAACTATGTTTAAAGCAGAACAAAATAAAAAAACTTTGTACTCCGTCGGCAAAAACAAAGTACAAAGTCCATAGAACGAATGCACAGGAATAATACCTAATGCGTGATTTATTATACGCTATAATCAGGTTTATTTCAAGTGTTGAATTTTACATTTGAAAGGAAATCGTATGAAAAACGGTAATCAGAAAATATTGAAAAAACGAATTGATAAGATTGCACCGTATACATATGCAATGATTCTGCAGCAAATAAAGGATGCCATAGGCTATCAATTGTCAGATGAATGCAATGCCTTGTTTTTTCAATTGATAAAGCAAATTCAGGATGAGTGCGATTGTCTGAAATGCGATGAGCTGACAGACTGCTATATCATTGAAGAAGGCTTTAATCGCGGCAAAAACAAATAAAAATTGACCTGCTGATTTTATGTCAGCAGGTCTTTGTTTATTTTACCTTTGCAATGGTAACACCGTTTTCACCCTCACCGTATTTGCCAAGACGGTATTCTGAAATATTGGGGTGTGTTTTGAGGTAATCCGTCACTGCAGCTCGCAAAGCGCCTGTACCCTTTCCGTGTATAATGCGTATTTCCTCAATATTATTAAGAACGCATTTATCAATGAACAGGCTCAGCTCACCCAGTGCCTCGTCAACCGTTTCGCCCCTCATATCAATCTCCGTCTTAACATCCGCATCTGCACGTGAAGAGGTGCGGTAAACATTATGACGTGTTGCCTTTGGCTTTTCCTTAGGCTTGTCAAGAATCATAATATCAGACAGCTTAACACGTGTTTTCAGCAGTCCTGATTTAACAAGGAGCTTGTCACCAACCTCAACGACCTCACCCTCACCGATACCTTTAATCACGATTCTGTCGCCGACCTTCGGCTCACGAGGGAGCTTATAATCATAGTCCCAGTTATCTGCCAGCTCAGCAGGGTTAATCAGATCATCCATTTCGCCCATCTGTGATTTAACCGCACGGCGTGTTTTGCGTGCAATCTCAGTGGCGTTGGATTCATTCTGCTCTTTTTTCAGCTTTTCAAGTTCAAGAAGAAATTCGGAGGATTTACGCTTGGCGGCATCAATAAGCTTTTCCGCCTCACGCTTTGCCCTGTCAAGCTCCCTCTTTTTCAGCGTTTCAATCTTATCCTTTTCAGACTGTGCCTTTTCTTCAATTCTCTTTGCTCTTGCCGTCATTTCCTCAGCAACTTTTCTCTCGTCCTCCAATGCCTGGCGAGAGCTTTCCAGCTTTTCCAAGACGGATTCAAAATCACGGTTGTCTGAATTGACAATGCTTTTTGCGTGCTCCACGACCGCCTTGTCCATACCGAGATGCTCGGAAATAGCAAAAGCATTTGAACGTCCCGGAACACCAATCAGAAGTCTGTAGGTAGGTCTGAGCGTTTCCACATCAAATTCGCAGCAGCCATTACTTACACCCGGTGTATCAAGTGCATATGCCTTAAGCTCAGCATAATGGGTCGTAGCAGCAATCACAGCACCCTTTGAACGGATATGTTCAATCACAGATACTGCAAGAGCTGCACCCTCAACAGGGTCTGTACCTGCTCCCAGCTCATCTATGAGCACAAGAGACTTACTGTCTGCCTTGCTCATAATATCAATAATATTCACCATATGGGATGAAAAGGTTGAAAGGGACTGAGCAATACTCTGCTCGTCACCGATATCCACAAGTATCTTGTCAAAAACAGAAATGCGTGATCTGTCCGACGCAGGGATAAGCAATCCGCACATAGACATAGCGGTGAGCAGTCCCAGTGTTTTCAATGAAACGGTTTTACCGCCTGTATTCGGACCGGTAATTACAAGGGTATCATATTCGTCACCCAGCTTGATATCCGTAGGCACAACCTTTTTGGCATCAATCAGCGGATGACGTGCTTTTTTAATATGAATAATGCCTTCATTATTTAAAAGCGGCTTTGTGGCTTTCATCTTATAAGCCAGGTGTGCCTTTGCAAAAATCAGGTTCAGCATAACAGCACTGTCAAAGGAATGCTTGATTGACTGTGCAAATTCTCCTGCCTCTGCAGACAGTTCAAAAAGGATACGCATAATCTCATCACGTTCCTTGCCCTGCAGAACCTTAATATCATTATTTGCATCCACTACCGATGCAGGCTCAACAAAAACCGTTGCACCTGTTGAGGATGTGTCGTGAACAAGGCCGGGAACATTCCCTCTGTTTTCAGCCTTTACAGGGACTACAAAGCGTCCGTTACGCTGTGTGACAATTGCCTCCTGCAAATACTGCTGATAGTGAGAGGAATGTATCATTGAATCAAGCTTTTCACGTATTGAATTTTCCTTTGACCTGATTTTTCTTCGTATATCATTGAGCGTTTCTGACGCTTTATCCGATATCTCTTCTTCATTGATAATACAGGTAAAGATTTTATTTTCAAGGTATTTATTTACGGTTATTCCCTCAAAAAAGAAATCCAGGCTTGTTCTCACACCGCTGCAATGATTATGCCATTCATCAAGCGTTCTTATAGAACGAAGGCAGTATGCAATATCAAGCAGTTCCTTAGGATTCAGTGAGCCGCCTGCATTTGCTCTATGTAAAGGGTTGTTAACATTCTTAAGTCCTGAAAATGATGGTCCGCCAAAGCGTGCCAGCAGTGAAAATGCATCCTCCGTCTGTGTAAGCAGAAGTTCTGCCTCCGACATATCCGTGCTTGGTTTAAGTGTCAGAGCAAGTTCCTTTGCATCATCACATGAACATTCATTGGCAAGCTTTTCCAAAATCAAATCCAGTTCAAGTGTTTTAAAATTTTTGTCCATTATAGTATTCCTTTGTAAAATTCAAGGGTGGGTAATTTTCTTTGTAGGCGTGTTAAAAGATATTTTTCACAGATATCGGATAACAGCCTTATATTTTCCTCCGACAGGGAAAAGGAAAATATTTTCTTCGGCTCGGTAAGACAGATAAAACGTATAGCCGTAATCACATTTTTAGGGCAGACAATTGCCCCTGCCTTGCCGCAGTTTTCACAGTAAATACAGCCGTCAAGGGTATCAAAATACATCACATCTGTTTCATAAACCGAGCAATTTGCACAGGCAAGGATATTCGGCATATAACCACTCAGAGACAGAAAACGCATCTCAACAACTGCTTTGATGATGCGTATATCCTTATTGCTGTTGCACAGCAGGTGCAGTGAATTCAGAAGTACAGACAGCATTTCAGGTGCAGGCTGCTCCTCCTCTGCCAGTTCATAAGCAAGCTGAGCAAAATACTGCGCAACCGCAAGCCGTTCAATATCCTTTCTTAAATCAAAAAACACCTCAATGGGAGAGGCATTGTCTACTGAAAAGGCATCGCGTCCGCGATAAAGTGAAAAATCAGAATAAGCAAAAAGGGATGTAGAGGAGGCAAGTCTGTTCTTCACCTGCTTGGCACCTCTGACGAACGCACGCACAAGTCCGTAATCAGCAGTAAGGAGAGTAACTAAACGGTCACTCTCCCCTATTGTCTGTTCTCTGATTACTAAACCCTTGGTTGCTGTCCCCATTCTGCTCTGCCTTTTCGTGTTCCTTATAATTCAAATAGTCACTGACTGACCCTGAACGCCAGAAGCTCAGCCATTCTTTATAATCCATAATATACACCGCCGTTAAAATGTCAGAGCCGATAAGATATTTCCTCTGCCCTGCTCTAATATTTTATCCTATGGCAGTATATAAAATTTGTGTTAAATTAATCCAATCCGAAATTGTGGATAAGTCCTTCACGATTACGCCAGTCAAGCTTAACCTTTACCCAGCAGTGCAGGTTGACCTTAATCTGGAAAAAGCTTTCCAGATCCTGCCTTGCAAAGGTTGAAACCTTTTTGAGCATTGCACCGTTTTTACCGATAACCATTCCCTTATGGCTTTCACGCTCGCAGTAAATCGTTGCGTCGATATCCAGTATGTCCTTATCCTCACGTTCGCTCATTTTTTCCACTGCAACCGCAATGCCGTGAGGTATCTCCTTATCCATAAGACGAAGAATTTTTTCACGTATAATTTCGGCTGCCAGAACTCTTTCCGGCTGATCGGTCAGTGTATCATCAGGGAAGAAATGCGGTGACTCAAAAGCAAGCTTGTCAAGCTCTGCCTTAAGCTCATCCACATTATCACCCTCAGTGGCGCTGACAGGCACAACTGCCTGAAAATCAAAAAGCGATGTCAGATAAACAATTCTGTTCAGCAGTTCCTCCTTATCCTTAACCATATCAATCTTATTAATTGCAAGGATAACAGGCATCTTCTGTTTTCTGAACATTTCAAGAAGCTGCATTTCCTGCTCATTGAGTTCACCCTTTGGCTCTGTCAGAAACAGGCAGGCATCCACACCGCCTACGGTATCGCCCACTGCCTCATTCATTTTTTCACCGAGCTTATTATGCGGTCTGTGAAAACCCGGTGTATCCGTAAAAACGAGCTGCGTTTCACCCTCCGTCAAAACACCCATAATTTTTGTACGTGTGGTCTGCGGCTTGGATGAAACGATTGCGATTTTCTGTCCGAGTATTTTATTAAGTATAGAGGACTTGCCTACATTCGGCTTGCCCACAATTGCTATAAAAGCAGTTTTTGTCATTATTCGTCTCCCATATAGTAGCTGTTATTTCTCTTCCAGCCAATCTGCGTCAGAACGGTCTCTTCCTTTTCTCTCATATGTACTTCCTCAAGTCCGCCGTTTTCGTGGTCATAGCCAAGAAGATGAAGCATGGAGTGAACGGTTAAAAAGCCGATTTCACGTTGAAGAGGATGATTATAAAGCTCAGCCTGTTCAAAAGCCTTTTCCATAGAAATAACAATATCACCGAGCATTTTTGCACCGGTGTCCATATTCACATCGTACTCGCCGTTTTCACCCAAAGGAAAAGACAGCACATCTGTTTCCTTGTCAATATTACGGTACCGGCTGTTAAGCTCACGTATCTGCTCATTGTTAACAAAACGAACACTCACCTCAGCAGAGCCTTCAAAATTCTCAAGCTCAAGCACTGCGTGACAGCAGCGTCTTATTAACATACGGATACCTGAGGGTACTTTTACATCTTTCTGATCATTTGAAATAATTACTTTTACTGAATCCATTACTTACTCTTTTCCTCCTTCTCATATTTTTCATATGCATTCACAATATCCTGAACCAGCTTGTGACGTACAACATCCTTCTGATTGAATTTACATATGGATATATCATCAACATCTCTCAGGATATGCATAACCTTTTTCAGTCCTGACTTTTTACCGTCAGGCAAATCTATCTGTGTTACATCACCTGTGATTACCATTTTTGAACGGAAACCGAGACGTGTTAAAAACATTTTCATCTGCTCAGGTGTTGTATTCTGCGCCTCATCCAGAATAATGAAGCTGTCGTCAAGCGTACGGCCTCTCATATAGGCAAGCGGTGCAACCTCAATTGCCCCTCTCTCCTGATAACGCTGAAAGTTCTCCGCACCGAGCATATCAAACAGTGCATCATAAAGCGGTCTCAGGTATGGGTCAACCTTGCTCTGTAAATCACCGGGAAGAAAGCCCAGCTTTTCACCTGCCTCAACCGCAGGACGTGTCAGAATAATTCTGTTCACCTCTTTGGCCCTGAATGCAGTAACTGCCATTGCAACGGCAAGATATGTCTTACCTGTACCCGCAGGTCCGATGCCAAAGGTAATTGTATTCTCCCTGATTGACTCGCAATACTTTTTCTGTCCTAAGGTTTTCGGTTTAACAGGTCTGCCCTTTGAGGTGATACATATAGAATCAGAGGTCATTGTATTGAGCTTATCCTCATTGCCCTCATTGACAAGTGAAATCACATATCTCACATTCTGGTCGGAAAGACTTTCGCCCTTGCCGATTAAAACAAGCAATGAGTTCAGTGCTCTGACTGCCCTAGAAACATTTTCAGCATCTCCCACGACCTTAAGGTCCGTACCGCGTGAAATAATGGACACACCATATTCACGTTCTATTAACTTGACATTTTCATCAAAACTGCCGAACAGGCTAACCGCCTGATCCAGCGCCTCAAATTCAATTATCTGTTCAATCATTGTTCTTCTCTACTTTAATTTTTTCTATTCTTCTTTCATCAACCTCTAAAACAGTGAATGTGAGATTGTTATATACTGCAACCTCATTTTCACCTGTGGGAAGATAGCCAAGAAGATTGATTACAAAGCCTGCAAGGGTATCATAATCGCCCTCAGGAAATTCTGTATCAAGTACCTTTTCAACCTCGTCAATATCAGCAACGCCGTCAAAGGTAAAGGTTTTTTCATCTATTTGTGTTACAAGCTCCTCTTCCTCATCATACTCATCACGGATATTACCCACAATACTTTCAAGGACATCCTCCATTGTGACAATTCCTGCCGTTCCGCCGTATTCATCCACAACGATAGCAAGCATAATTCTGGTTTCCGTCATCTGTGCAAAAAGCTTTCCGCAGGGTATGGTTTCCGGAACGAAAAGCGGTTTCCTGATATAATCCGCTATTTTATCGTCAGCCGTAATTTTACTGCCGACAAATTTAAGCAGATCCTTAACATATATTATACCGCAGATATCATCAAGATCATCGTTAAAAACAGGTATTCTTGACCTGCCGTGCTCTATGGAAATCTTAATCACATTTTCAAGTGAATCATCAATTTCAACTGCATCAACATCTGTACGGTGCGTCATAATATCACCGGCATTCAAATCATCAAATTCAAAGATATTATTAATCATTTCCCTTTGATTCTTTTCCAGCTCGCCGACCTGTTCATCACCCTCAACAAGCTGTTTAATTTCTTCCTCAGTTGAACTTTCTTTTTTGAAAAATCTTAATAGACCACTGCCCATAAAGGCATATACCTCCAAGCAAGCAGATACCGCATATATACAGTACTGCCATTATAATAATTTATTGCTATTATATATTAAAATGATTTATTTGTAAAGTCTTATAATATATGCTATAATGAATATTATTACAATAAAACTGTTCGGAGACAAAAATATGCTTGAGCTTTTAAGCGAAAAAGAAAATGTATGGAATGTTCTTGCAAATAGTGATAAGCCTGTCATCGTTTACGGTATGGGAAACGGCTCTCAAAAAATCATAGAAACACTGCTAAGCTTCGGCGGACAGGTCAGCGATATTTTTGCAAGTGATAAATTCGTAAGAGGACATTCCTTTTTGGGATATAAGGTGCTTAAATATTCTGAAATATGTGAAAAATACGAGGACTTTATTATTGTACTCGGCTTTGCAACGCATCTTGACAGTGTAATTGAAAAAATAAAAGAAATGAGCAGTCAGCACCCTGTTTATGCTCCGGATGTACCTGTTGCAGGCGGAGGACTTTTCACTATAGATTATGTGACAGAAAATGAAGAAAAATTCGACTTTGTTTACAATCATCTGGCTGATGAGGAAAGCCGCAGCGTTTTCCTTGATATAATCAATTATAAAATAAGCGGCAAGGTGGAATATCTTTTCAGAACCTTCTGTGATAAAAATGAAATATATAATGACATTTTAAAGCTGAATAACAATGAAACGATTGTTGATCTCGGTGCATATGACGGTGATACAATAAGGGAATTCACCTCTTATACAAACGAAAAATACAATCATATTTATGCACTTGAGCCTGATGCAAAAAACTATAAAAAGTTAGTAAAAAACACTGAACATATGGAAAACATAACCACCTTTAATATGGGAGCCTGGAGCCAAAAAGACACTCTTATTTTTGACAAAAAGGCAGGCAGAAACTCAAAGCTTTCATCAAAGGGAATTCCTGTTGAGGTATCTGACCTTGATTCACTGATAAACGAGCCGGTCACCATGATTAAAATGGATGTTGAGGGTGCAGAGCACCACGCACTTTGCGGTGCAGAAAAAACAATTGAGAAATATCAGCCTAAGCTCTATGTCTGTGCCTATCACAGAAACGAGGATTTGTTCTCTCTGCCCATGAAAATTCTTGAGCTTTGTCCTGCGTATAAGCTCTATTTTAGGCACAGTCCATATATCCCTGCTTGGGAATGTAATTTTTATTGTACGATTGAATGACATACATTATTGAGGAGAAAAAATGTTAACACTGATTTACAGTATAATCATATTCATCGCCTGCACAGTAGGTGCCATTGTCGGTATCGGCGGCGGTGTAATCATAAAGCCTGTACTGGATATGATAGGGTATCACAGTGTTGAGGTGGTCGGATTCATTTCAACCTGTGCCGTATTTGCAATGAGTATCAGCTCCTCCGTAAAGCATATTACGGCAAAGACTGAATTCAATAAAAAGATTGTTTTGCTTGTCTCCTTCGGTTCCATTTTCGGCGGAATCATCGGAAACGAAATTTTTGATTATGCCTTTGAAACATTCAACACCGATATCATCAAGGGCATTCAGGCGGTTATTATTGCATTATTTATTATATTTGTTATAATATATGTTAATACGAAAAATGTTAAATCACTGAAAATTAAAAATCCCATTCTGATAGCATTAACCGGACTGCTGCTCGGTCTGATGAGTGCCTTTCTCGGTATAGGGGGCGGTCCTATCAACACTGCCTTTCTTGTACTTCTTTTCTCCTTTACTGTTAAGGAAAGTGCCGTGTATTCCGTAGCTATCATATTTTTCAGCCAGCTCAGTCAGCTGATTACCATATTCATTAACAATCAGTTTCAGCCATATAAAGAATATCTGCCGATTATTCTTTCTGCTATGGCAGTATCTGTAATCGGCGGTATAATCGGCTCAAAGCTGAACAGAAGGCTGTCCGAAAAAGCAATAACCGCCATTTTTTCCGTCGTACTTTCCATTGTCGCAGTAATAAACATATACAATGCAGTTACAGGCTTTATTGCCTGAAAATATAATTTAAAAGGGTAAAAAATTATGAAACAGAAAAATATTATTTTTTATTTCTCCGACCAGCAGCGATGGGACACGGTAAACGAAGAGGTTACACCGAATCTGTGTCAGCTTGCACGTGAGGGTGTTAAGTTTGAAAACAACTTCACCTGCCAGCCTGTATGCGGTCCAGCAAGAGCTTGTCTGCAGACAGGACTTTATGCAACACAGTGCGGCTGCTACTGGAACGGTATTCCTCTGCCGAAAGACATTACGCCCCTTGCCCATTACTTTAATGAGGCAGGCTATCAGACAGCTTATATCGGAAAATGGCATCTTGCGTCAGACCGACTTCCGGGTATAGGCTTACATTGTGAAAGCACACCTGTGCCGAAGGACAGACAGGGCGAGTATCAGTACTGGAGGGCAGCCGATGTGCTGGAATTCACCTCACACGGATATGATGGCTATGTCTTTGACGGCGACGGAAACAAGCTTGATTTCAAGGGTTACAGAGCTGACTGTATCAATGATTACGCTCTTGAATACCTTGACAACCGCGATAAAGACAAACCGTTTTTTATGTTCGTAAGTCAGCTTGAGCCGCATCATCAGAACGATCATCATACATACGAGGGTTATAAGCCGACTGTTGATAATTATAAAAATTATCCGCTGCCTGATGATCTTACCTTTCTTAAAGGCGATTATAAAGAAATGTACCCTGACTATATCTCAGCAATTAACCGACTTGACTACAATGTAGGCAGACTGGTTGATAAGCTGAAGGAACAGGGAATTTACGACGATACAATCATCATTTATACATCCGATCACGGCAGCCATTTCAAAACAAGAAATCCCGAATACAAGCGCAGCTGCCACGAAAGTGCCACCCATACTCCGCTGATTATTAAAGGCGGCGGATTTGAGGGAGGAAAAACGGAGGAAAGACTCTCATCACTGATTGACATTCCGCCTACCCTTCTTTCAATGGCAGGCATACCGATTCCAAGCACTTATATGGGCGTAGACCTTACGACTCAGCTTAATAATCCTGATAAGAAAAGAGACTGCGTATTTATCCAGATAAGTGAGGCATCCAATTCACGTGCCATAAGAACAGACAGATTCAAATATGAAGTACGTGATTTAGCCATAACCGGCTATGCACACCATGAGTCAAAAGTATATTTTGAAAACTATCTTTACGATCTGCAGAAGGACCCTAATGAGAAACACAATCTCATCAAGGATCCACGATACAGCCACGTAAGGCAGGAGCTCAAATATCTTTTACTTAAACAAATGGCAAATGCGCAGGAAGAGGCACCTGTTATACTTCCGGCAATCATCAAAAGGAGAAAATAAATGGGTAATCAGAAAAAATATTTAACTATGAAAGAACGAGTGTGCTTCACAGTGGGTGCGTTCGGAAGATCGGGAATTTACACACTGATGTCAATGTTCACACTTGTATTCTTTCAAAACGGTGCAGGACTTACACTGACTCAGGGCACAACCATTATTCTTATAGGCAGAATCTTTGATGCACTGAACGATCCGCTTATGGGCATGATTGTTGACAGAACAAAATCAAGATGGGGAAAGATGCGCCCATACCTTTTGTTTGCGCCTGTTCCCATTGCAATATGTACAATTCTTTTATTCACAGCACCGTTTGAGCACGGCTCAACAGCTGCTTTTGTGTGGGCACTTATTACATATATCCTTTGGGGTGTTGCTTTCACCATTCAGGACGTTCCGTTCTGGGGGCTTTCCTCAGTCATTACTCCTCTTGAAAGTGAAAGAACATCCTTCATTTCAACAGCACGTCTTGGCTCAACCTTTGGAGGTATTCTTCCTGCCCTGCTTGTTCCGATTTTATATCAGAGCAATATGGGATACAACAAAGGCTTTTTTGTCGGTGCACTTCTCTTTGCACTTCTCGGCTGCGGTCTGTCCATTCTCATTTTCTTTGTATCAAAAGAAAGAGTTCCGAAAATGGATCACACTCCGTCATTCAGAGAAACCTTTGCCGTTCTCGGTAAAAATAAGCTGCTAATTGTTGTTATATTTGCCAGTGTACTCGGCTCAACAATGGTAACTGCCAATCAGTGTGCAGACTACATAGGCAATTACCTTATCATTCAGAATTATACTGATTTCAGTCAGATATTTACTGACGCGGCACAGACCACGCTTGTACCGAATGTCGATGCTGCTGCGGCTTATAGCTTCTGGATTCCGAGAGGAACGATTGTGACCACTCTCACAGTAGCAATCGGTGTAGGTATGGTACCTGCTATGGCACTCTTCCCAATACTCAGAAAAAAGCTTTCATTAAAGCAGATTTATATCGGCTCATCCGTCTTCGGACTTGTTGTTCACGCACTTTGCTATATCGTATTTGCACAGGATGTTACAAAAATCAACGTGTATATTCTTTGGGTTTTCCTCTTCTTAATGGGTCTCCCACTGGGTATCTTCAACGTTATCACCTATGCGCTCATCGCAGACTCCGTTGACTATCTTGAATGGAAAACAGGTGAAAGACACGAGGGTGTCTGCTTCTCCTTCCAGACCTTCCTTTCAAAGGTCAATGCAGCAGTTGCAACCTTTGTGTTCGGTCAGATTCTCGGCAAGACAGATTTTATGGCTGTAAACAAAGCACTTACAGATGTAGAGGGCAGACAGATTTTCTACCAGCAGTCCGTTGACACACAGAAGATGCTTTTAGCACTTGTTACCATTGTACCTGCTGTAGGATTTCTTCTCACAATCGTTCCTATGTTCTTTAATGATTATACAGGAAAAACTAAGGAAAAGGCTCAGAAAGAGCTTGAAGAAGCACGAATTGCTAAGGGTATAGAAGAATAATTTTATAAACAGAAAAGCCATACTCAGGATTATCTGAGTATGGCTTTTTTATTGCAATGTATGTTTTGTTCAGTATTATCTCCACAATACCGTTTCACTTATTGTTGTTTCACCGTCTGAATTCACGGATTTGACATCAATTTTCTCCGGACTGATGCTCAGCATGGAGGCAACATATGTACCGTCACCGTCAGCATTGATACCACCGTCCACAAGAACAGGATACGGTGTTTCATCAAAAAATTCCGTCGTGTGATAATGTCCGCTGACAAGCATACTTACATTAAGCTCATCCAGCTTATTGTGCGCAGTCTGTGACAGCTCTTCCTCAATGCAAATGCCTTTATCGTGTGAAAGGGCAATTGTTTTTGAATGATCTGTATTTTCAAGAGACGTGAGCCAATCAACCATTTTCTGTCTATTCTGCTCATAGACTACCATACCGCCGTATTCGGAGTGATCGTCTGTTTTATCCTCACCACTGTCGAGCACAATAAAATCATAATTGCCAAGCTTAGCGGTATAGTAAAAGTTATCATAACCGATATAGGAGGATAAATTACCTGCCTCACGGCCTCTTGTTTCATGATTGCCGCGAGCAAAAAGAACAGGCATTTCACCGCCGGTGAGGTCAGAAGCAAAGGAAATGAGATAATCCTCAACCTCCTGCGTAAACATCAGACCGGGTGCACAGTCACCAAGCAGGATAACTGCATTATACTCACCCAATTGATCAGCCGTCTCCTGCGCAATTTTATTATGCGTATGCCAATCTGATACAGTCAGAACATTCACATTGTCGCCAAAATTATCATTAAAGGTAATGGATTCACTCTCAATTGTTTTACCGCTTCTGCCGCCGTAGCTCAGCTCATCAATCACTCTTGTGGAAGACACCTTGTAGGTATTGCCTGAAAGCTGTTCATAGGGAACGGTAATTGTATGAATCGTACCTGCTTTTTTTCTGCCGTTATCCTCATCATATATTCTGATGCTCTCACCCTGATACTCATATTCAATATAAGCTGTTCCGTTATCATTAGTAGAAAACACAACAGAATACTCCTTACCATTATCAAATACAACAGGCTTTGAGGAGAATTTATAAGCTGCAGTCGGAAAAAGAGCACTGTAAACCGCAAATACCATAATAGCCGACATTACAACGGAAACCGCTTTTTTAATTCTCTTTTTGTTTATATTCGGAACGATAAACAATGCTGTTGTTACACCCACAACAGCCAGCCACATCGGCAGAATTTCTTTGCACATTTTAATGGCAACAGGTGCACTTTCCCTGCCGGAAACAATAAAGTTGACCATAACCACAATAAAAAATATTGCGGCAAACACTTCTGAAATAACCTGAAAAACTTTAAAGCCCTTTTTGTCACATTTGTCAGAGCCCTTCATTTTCAACACGGAAACAGCCACCAGCAAAACCGTATTCAGCAAAGCAATAATGAACAGACCAAAAGAAAAGCCGTTAAACAGTGTATTGTCTATAAACACATATCCAAAGCGAAAAGCATAATTAAGCAGCACGGAAACTGCCGACGCAATCATACAGAGAATTGCTGTGTATTTACTGAAAAACAGTGTATTCAAAAACTTTTTCATAATATTCCCCTTTATAAAAAATCATTTCTTTTGATTTAAGAATACCAAATCATAACACACAGTGTCAATAAAATATAAATAATAGACATTTACATCTGAAAATTTGATTATTAAACAATCAGCATATTACAAATTATGTTGACAAAATCATTACATTGTGATACGATGTATATACATTAAATTACAAGGTATTATTTTTTGGAGGTAAAATATGAGGTACAGTAAAGAACTTTTAAAGGGCAGTACTCCCCTTCTTGTTTTGAGTGTACTCAAGGGACAGGACCTTTACGGCTATAAAATTATCCGCGAGCTTGAAATCCGCTCGGAAAACGTTTTTGAAATGAGTGAAGGCACACTCTATCCAATCCTTCACGCACTTGAAAAAGAAAAGCTCCTTTCCAGCTACTGGGAGGAATGTGACGGACGCCGCAGAAAATATTATCACATAACCGATAAGGGCTTAAAGCAATTCGCACAGAAGAAAGAGGAATTTATTTCCTATTCACAAAATGTAACAAAGGTGCTCAATTTCGCATGAGGTAGCATATGAAAAAAGAAGAATATATTGAAAAGGTTCTGGCACATATCCAAAACAAAGCCTTTGTCAGCACAATCCGTCAGGAAATTGAGGGGCATATTGACGACAGAGAGCTGTATTACAAGGACTGCGGTTATGATACCGAAACCGCACAGCAGAAAGCCATTGAACATATGGGCAGTGCAGAAGAAATCGGTGAAGAAATGAACTTGATTCATAAAAATACACCAGCACTTATTAAAGGCATAATATCAATCGTTGTATATATTTTGGGATTTATAATCGCAGCTACCCACCTGGATTTTATGATTATATCTACAGATCCCGGAGAAATATACTTTTCTGTTTTTTTAGTTTCCTTGATTACATTTGCCAGTGGTGCAATTTGCTATAATATTGCATACAAAAACAAATTAAAGGAATTGATGCTAGCCTTCGGCATAATAAATCTTCTGGGTATGATATCGCCATTTACCTTTCTGGCTTTCGGCTATTCAATTGTCGGATTTGTTTTCAATTTCCGTTCTGTTTTCGGAATACCGTCTGAGGGTATTGTATATGGTCCTGATTTCATCGGCAATTCAATAGGTTCTGCTGCAACCAATGATTTCTGTTACATCAGCATTTTGGTTTTAACCGCTTTATTCTGCTTAACACCGCTTATTTCAGGCATAATCAGTCTTTGCAGTGCAAAAAAAGTAAATAAAGATTTATCCGATAAAAAGGCAACTGGAAATTTAAAACATCTTAAACGCTATGGAATCCTTCTGCTTGTCTTAACAATTATTGGCACAGTTACGCTTACAATTGAAACAGCTGCACACTGTGTATCAATCATCAAAGACTATATTGTATTTGCCGATTCAGAGGACACAGATATTGATGAATCAATCAATATCTTCAGCTCACTGGAACTGCCTATCAGCAAGGATAATTTAGATGAGCTGAACAGCCTTGAAGAATACAGTACATCCGATGCAAAAGAATTCGGATTCGTAACTACTATGATTCACCAAAACAACCATTATACCGTTCAGCTTTGGGATAATGATGCTGACGGATTTTATGAGGAAAAACGAATCTTTTCATCATTTTCCTCAAGTATCAAGGAATCTGATTTTGATAAAATCAAAGAAGGTATGCGTACAGAGGAGTTATTTGAAATCATTCCGATAGCTCAGGTATCAGATTACAGCTACGTGATTACAGATAACGGTTATGAGGAAAATATTGACCTGTATGCAGACGGTGAACTGATAAAGCATTTTATTTCAGCAAATCTTCATATAGTATGTAAAAACGGAATCATTACCGAACTTGAGTATTCTCCTGCTCAATCCGAATCAAAGCTATTCAAGGATAATTAAAATATGAAAAAAGAAGAATATATTGAAAAGGTTCTGGCACATATCCAAAACAAAGCCTTTGTCAGCACAATCCGTCAGGAAATTGAGGGACATATTGACGACAGAGAGCTGTATTACAAAGACTGCGGATATGATACCGAAACCGCACAGCAAAAAGCCATTGAGCATATGGGCAGTGCAGATAAGCTTGGTATTCAAATGGATATGCTCCACGATTATAAAAAGCAAAAAATTGTATGTATAATCGGTCTTGTGATATTTATACTCCATTTAATATGCATTAAATATTTATCTTCATTGATTTTTAATGATTATATTTCACCGCAGAGTGCGTGTATCTCAATGATTATTGCATGTATTGTTTACAGATGTGCTTTTGTATCAAGGTGCAAAATTATACTGTTTCTTCAGGGTATTGCTAGCTTTGGAGCAGCAGCATATTTTATCAGGTGCTTTAATTTAAGCTGGACTTTCATTTATACGGAAAACAATGATAATTTTGAACTCATATGTGCCGTTTCTGTAACCGTTATAATAATTGTATTTTTCATTCACAGCATAATGTGCCTGACCTGTTCAGGAGAGGTGAATGCACTGATAAAAGGAAAACCAAACAACAAAATACTCAGACGGTATGAAATTTACGGACATATATTATCTGTGCTTTCTGTTATCTGTGCAGTATTAGTTGTTTTCTATATCTATTCAACAATAGAATCTTTTTTACAAAATTAGGAGATAAATATGCTCATCATTTCATTTTTTGTATTTATGCTTTACCTTATGGTTTTTGGTGCACTCTCAGACTACAATTATGATTTCCTGACATATGCTTTGACCGTACTGGTGTCTGTTGCCGCAATCGCACACGTTTTTCTTTTGACTGCAGCAGTATCAAATGATGCCAAAAGGAAATCGCTTAACTCGAGAATTGTATGGACCGTTCTGACATTTGTTTTCGGTCTGCCTGTAGCGGTGCTCTATGCCCTGTTCACCTTCAGAGCCGGTAAATACAGCAACAGAAAGGAAAATAAGAAAACGATTATCAGCGGAGTCACTGCCATTCTGCTTTTTGTAATCTTCTGTTTCGGCAGTGACGGTGTTATAGAATGTATGAGAAATTATGAAAGCACGCATTTTCCGGCATACATTGAGACCTATAAGAATTCCGACGGTGAGGAATTTATCTACGATAAAATGGGCAACACTTACACCTTTGAGGAAAGTAAAAATTTCAAGTATTATGACCGTAACGGCAACTCATATATAGCTGTAACATATACTCCGATGTTCAGCAGTGAAAGTGGAATTGACTATCTGCAGTGTGTTGAAAATAATAAAAAATATGATCGTACAGAACGTGAATTTTTTATTGATAATGACGGCTATTTAATCATTGAAGAATATGATGAGAGCAGGTTAAATTATGAGGGCTATGATATTTATAATATACCGCAATTTTGCTCCTGGACCTCTGACGGAAAGCTCATTGTAAAAAACAGAAATTATCTGTAAGAAAACACGCTCAGTCTCTGCTGTATTAAAACACATAACGAAAAAAACACGAACAATTTATGTTCGTGTTTTTTCGTTTTTATAGTATTGCGTTTACGATTTGCTCTATAAATCAGAGTTTGTTGATTAGTTATAAGAAATGTTCTTGACATTTTGTAGGGCAGAGGCTTGCTCCTGCCGAATGTAAATTCAATATTACGGTGAGAGCAAGCCCTCACCCTACAATTGCACAATAAACATAATTGATAATTCAAATTCCGATTTATTGGTTTCAAGTTTCATTATAGCACCAACGTATAATTGTGATGAGTTTTTTATATCAGCTTATTTCTTTTCATCTGTCTGATTAACCGTTTTGAGTGGTAAAGCAGGTAGCTGTTGTTATATGTACCGAGCCTTTATGTCAAAAAAGTTCGTTATATATGATTTAATATATATTCTTTAACAACATCCGAATTCATAATTACGCATCCTTATAAAATCAAATCATTATAATTTAACTCATTTATTGGCTTTTCTTCTTTCTTGGCTTTGGAAGCGGCGTCACCTTTTCAAGTTCACGGATCACACCTTTAGCAAAATCCGCATCATCTATATCCAGAATATAACATTCCTTTGCTCCGTCATAGGGATACCCCTTTTCAGCCTCTGTCATCATAGGAGCGATTGCATCAAGCAGTTTAACAAAGCAGGTATTGTCACATACGGTAATTACCGGCTTATTATTGACATAAACCATATACTCTCCAAACATTTTCCTATATCGTATTTCTCCGACATCCGATATCTGTTCACATACATATTCAATATAATCAAGTGTAGTTGCCATAATTATCCCTCACTGCGGTAATATTTATTGGTATTATAACAAAAACCCGATTAAAAAATCGGGTTTTCAAACATTATGTTTAATTACTGTTTTGCGCCGTTATCAAACATTTCAAGCACCTTTACACTGATTGCAAAGCAATCTGCAAGTCCCTGAAGATTCATATTATCATATGTATCACGGCGTGTATGATAATAATCCTCAAGTTTATGATTCAGACCTGTAATACCGGTTGATCTGAGTCCTGCCTGAGAAAAGGCTGCGTTATCTGTTGCACCGCCGAGAGGTGGAACCCAGCCCTTCTTACAAGGAATATTAAGCTCCTGAGCAGCCTCCATAAACAAATCGGAAACATCCTTATCCGCTTTAACTGTACCGTTAAGGTCACGATAATTGGTCATAAGGAATTTAGGGTCGTGAATTGTATCGTATGAATAGATGAATGTAGGTACATCGTCGAACTCGCCCTTATGAGCCTCACACCAAGCCTTTGAACCTCTGAGTCCTGCTTCCTCTGAGCCTGAAAGGATAACACCAACCTCTGTATTTTCAAGAGTGATACCTGCATCCTCAAGAGCCTTCATAACAGCAATACCCATATAACAGCCTGAAAGGTTATCATTTGCACCGTCAACAATTCTGTTCTTATTCCACATACGGTAAAGACCGATAAGGAAAGGAACAAAAAGGAGACCCCACATTGCCATCTTGAAAAGCATTGAGGACTTGTCAATCATAGTAAAGCCAAGACCGTACTGAGCAATGTACATAATAGAAATGACAAGATAGTAAACAGCACCGATACCACAGATAATTGCGTGACCCTCAAAACCAACACCGCCGAGTCTGTAGTTTACAGGCCATTCCCAAGCTGCGTCAGGATGACCGTTAAAGAAAATTCTTCTCTTTACTTCGCCTGTACACTTTTTAACAGCAGTAACATTGTGTCCTGTCTTTTCAGGGAAAAATCTGTCAACACATTTCTTGTAAAGACCGAACTGCAAAAATACAATAACCAAACCTGCCACAATCAACAAAACAGAAATAATCGGACAGAAAAAGAAAAATACAATTGCAAGAAGTACAAAAGTAATTGTGAAATAAATCCAGCCAAAGAATGAGCCCGGATTTTCCTTAAAGGATTCAAGGTCTGCACGCTGACAACCGCAATCCTTTTTCAGCACCTCAGCCATATACTCACAAGCCTGCTTCTCACCCTCCGAGCCCGGATCACGCTTATCCATATTTTTACAGATATGTGTAATCTCATCAAGCATATACTGAGCATATTCGTCTTTTTTCTCAATAATGTTCTTAAGTTCCATAATGTCCTCCTTTGAAAAATTTCCAAAATATTAATATAATTATATTAAACCACAAAAACAATTATGTATCAAGTGCTTTATGAAGAAAAGCCTTAAGAATTTCACTTTTCGGATGATTAAACAGCTCATCCGGTGTGCCAAATTCCTCAATAACACCGTTTGCCATAAAGATTACCTTATCAGCAACATTCCTTGCAAATTCCATTTCGTGGGTAACAACAATCATTGTACTGTTGCCTGTTTTAAGGCTGCGTATAACATTTAGCACCTC
This sequence comes from uncultured Eubacterium sp., assembly GCA_910577195.1. Taxonomy (GTDB): domain Bacteria; phylum Bacillota; class Clostridia; order Oscillospirales; family Acutalibacteraceae; genus Eubacterium_R. The sequence goes on from CAJTLP010000001.1 coordinate 106,600, forward strand.
GCCTGTAAGCTCAGGGTCAAGTGCTGAAGTAGGCTCATCAAAGCAAAGAATATCCGGCTGCATTGCCAGTGCACGTGCAATTGCCACACGCTGCTGCTGGCCGCCCGAAAGCTCACAGGGATAAGACTTTGCCTTTTCTGTAAGTCCTACACGCTCAAGAAGGCTGTTTGCATTTTCCTCAATTTCAGCAGCACGCTGTGATTTATAATTTTTAGGAAGGTCCTTCTTCGCCTTTTTCATGGACTTGATTTCACTCTTGAGAGCAAGCCTTGGTGCAAGCGTAAGATTGTCGAAAACAGTATACTGCGGAAAAAGGTTAAACTGCTGAAAAACAAGACCGAAATGAAGCCTGTTCCTTCTGATTTCCTTTTCACTGAGCGTATTTTTATCAGCAGTGTCAAGAAGTGTTTCTCCGTTCACACGAATAGAACCGGTGTCAGGCGTTTCAAGAAAGTTAAGGCATCTTAAAAGAGTTGTTTTACCGCTGCCTGATGAACCGATAATAACCAGCACATCACCCTTTTCAAGTGAAAAGTCAATACCCTTAAGCACTTCATTGCTGCCAAAGCTTTTATGTATATTATTAACCTCTAATATTGACATCGCTTTAACCTCTGTAATAATCTAATTTTTTCTCAATCTTACCAAACAAAATTGTAAGTATGCCGCAGAACAGCAAATAGAATACACCTGTATAAAGCAACGGCCATAAAAGTCCGTCAAGCTTCATAAATTTTTCACCTGCCCAGATGATTTCATATACTGAAATAACACGTGCAAGAGAGGTATCCTTAACAAGTGTGATAATTTCATTGCTCATAGGGGGAATAATTCTTTTGATAACCTGGAGCAATACTACCTTGAAGAAAATCTGTGTTTTGCTCATACCGAGCACCTGTCCTGCCTCGTACTGCCCTTCAGGTATTGCTTCAATTCCGCCTCTGAAAATTTCTGAAAAATAGCAGGAATAATTAATGATGAATGCCACTGATACTGCGACAAAGCGTTCCATAACAGTCCACGATGCAATCCAGGTTATCAGTGCATTCGGATTATCTATATTTTGTGCCCAGTTGCTGATTAATCCCGGTCCGTAAAAAACTACAATCATCTGAAGAACCAGCGGTGTACCTCTGATAATCCAGATGAATGTTTTAAATATAGCTTTTATCGGTTTAATTTTACTCATTGAGCCAAAGCTCACTAATAAACCTAAAGGAAGAGCAATAACCAGCGTAACACCAAACAACTTTAAAGTGGTAAAAAATCCCTCCAGAAGAGATTTGGTGACTTCTAAAAACATATCGTTCCTCTCATAAATCAGACAAGAGCCGAATATAGCATAGAAAGAAAATGATTTTCTATGCTATTCATTCCGGCTCTTGAATCAGTATTTATTTTATAATTGTGATTTCATACTTTTCAGCGAGCTTATCAAGCGTGCCGTCAGCAATAAGCTCTTTCTTAATCTCGTTGAATTTAGCAGTAAGGTCTGAGCCCTTTCTGAATGCAACACCATACTCCTCAGCTTCAAGCTTAATTGAGAAACCTAAGGTTGGATTGCCTGAGCCTTCACCTGTCATTGAATTCGCCATTGTTAAATCAATAATACAAGCATCAGCAGAGCCTGAAGCAACCTCTGTAAGAGCAAGAGCCTGTGTATCGGAAACAACAAGATTAGTAAGACCTGCTGCCTGTGCTGCCTTTTCACCTGCTGAGCCGCCTTCAACAGCAATGCTTAAATCCTTGAGTGATGCGGCATCCTGATACTTGTCAAGGTTACTGCTCTTCATAACAACAACCTGTGCATTTTCAGCATAAGCCTCAGATACATCCGTAGCCTCTTTAACCTCATCTGTAATGGTCATACCGTTCCAGATAGCATCAATATTCTTTGTATTAAGCTCATTGAATTTATTGTTCCAGTTGATTTCAACAAACTCAACCTCGACACCGAGCTTTTCAGCAACAGCCTGAGCAAACTCTGTATCAAAACCTGTCCAGCTGCCCTCAGCATCCTTATAGTTCATCGGCTTATACTCAGTAATACCGACAACAAGCTTGTCCTTCTGCTTGATAAAATCAATATCAGCAACCTCAGCTGCTGTGTTAGATGATGTGTTGTCCTTAGCTGTGTCGTCTGTCTTTGCGTCCTTTGAGCAAGCAGCAAATAATGTAACAACTGAGAAGGCCATTACCACTGCAAGAAGGACTGATAATACTTTTTTCATTTCAATAATTCCTTTCAAAATTAATCATTGCACTGTGATAACACATTAGTGCTTTGCCACAGTGAATTGTTATGCTGACATTATAGCAGATATTTTTATAAAAAGCAATACTAAAAAAACACCCAATACAGTTGGCGTATTGGGTGTCTGAATATTTCAATATTATTTTATTTCCAATCATTTGTCACTTGCAGAAATATATTCAATCTTTATATGCTTATCAATATCATAAAAGAGCTTGAATCTTCTTTTCCAGACCTTTTCATCAAGGTCGGAACACCATACATATTCCTTGTACGGCAGCTCCTCAATCTGAATTTTTTCAATACCATTCTGCACATCCTGCTGTGCCTTCTCAATTCTTGCATTATTGCTGACTGCGATTGTACCGTAAATATAGAACAGATAAATCAAGCCGACTGCCGCCGTAATTATCGCAGCCTTTGATATTTTATCACATTTACGCTTTATATCTTCATCAAACAAGCTGTAGAACTCCATACCGAGATAAAGCATCATAACATAAGGAGCGAAGAAGCATCTGCTGCCGATCGGCGTAACAACAAGCAGCGGTGCAATCATACAACCTGTACTGCCGAGAATAAAAAACAATTTTAATTTGCGATTTATATCAAACGGCAGAACAAATAAAAAGATTATGAATGCCAGAATATAAACCGCCGTTACGGCGCCCTCAGCCAGCAGAAGCAACTTATGTTCATTCAAACCTCTCTTATACAGAATAAAAGAGGTTACTGCAAATGCCATCATAGCGGCAATTGAAACGACCATAGCAGTAATTGAAATTGTACCGAAAACCTTTGATTTATTTGACAGCCTGTCCTTTATCATAAACCATATTACAATGCAGGTACCTATCAGAAAAAGATTTAAAACAATATTATTTATAAAACCTTCACTTGCAATTGTTCCGAAATATGCCTTAAGTGCTTTAACAATAATACCGTCCTCACTGCCGATTGTTCTGTATTTATCGCTTCCTTCAGCAACCGAACGGTAAACGGAATTTGAAAACATCAGTGCAGTACCGGCAATTGTTCCGATAAAATAAGAAACATACTGAATATAAACCTTTTTGAATTTTATGAATGTAAATACAATAACATAAATGGCAAGAAGAACATTATATATTGTAAGGTATTCAACAATCAGCGTATTGGCAAAGCCGAGTACCGCCAGCGGTAAAGCCGCGATTACGGAATTCTTCGGCTTTTCGGTATCGTATATATTATTTACATAACAAATATATATAAGTGTCAGAAAAATGGATGTTGTATAATTCGCAAAGCCTGATGTCCACACAACAGCCTGCCGCAGAAGTGTAACCGGCATAAACAGCAAAACAGTTGATATGATAAACACACCGTTTTTCTGCTTCCCTGTCAATTTGTTTACAATAGCAATAATTCCGGTCAGGCAAAAAGACATCGTCACGGCTTTCAGCAGATTTGAACGTGTGAGTGCAAGAACAATCAGATTGCCGAAATATCGTCCGCTGTAGTTGTCAAACCAATTATTCAATCGGTCAATACCAATCTGGCTGCCCCATGCCCAGTCATCACCTGAATACGGAAATAAAAGACATAATAAAAACAGTAAAACAAATATAATTGCGTATGTTATTATCAGATTTCTGTTTGCATTTCTTTTGGTAAGCTTATCCATAAAAAACCTCTTCACTAAATAATATCAAAAATTATTGTATCACAGTTTGCATTATACAACAAGGTTAAATTGAAATTTTTATTAAACATTAATAGCATTCAAGGAAATTATGTTTAACAGAATTTTTCTTATATGCAATCACAGTATCCAGATTTACATTTTCCACACTTTTAAAAATATTGTTTTCAACCTGAGGATTGATTTTTTTCATCTCTCTTATCATATTTTTAATTTCAAGACGTTTTGAAAGATTTTCCTTTTCATTAACCGCACAATTCTCGGTAAACTTACAGGCGCACTGTAAAAATGTTAAATCGTTGTAATCACGCCAGCGTTTGATTTCATCCTCACGAATAAGATACATTGGGCGGATAAGCTCCATTCCGTCAAAATTTGTGCTGTGAAGCTTCGGCATCATTGTCTGTACCTGCCCTGCATAGAGCATACTCATCAGTATTGTTTCAATCACATCATCGTAGTGATGCCCCAATGCAATTTTATTGCAGCCCATCATTTTCGCCTGATTATACAGATATCCGCGGCGCATTCTTGCACAGAGATAACAGGGTGACTTTTCAACATGAAATACGGACTCAAAAATATTTGATTCAAAAATCGTAACAGGAACATTCAAAAGTTTGGCATTATATTCTATCTGCTCACGGTTTGCCCTGCTATAGCCAGGATCCATTACAATATATTCCACCTCAAAGGGGAACTTATTATGCCTTTTCAGCTCCTGAAAAAGCTTTGCCATAAGCATAGAATCCTTGCCGCCTGAAATACATACGGCAATTCTGTCTCCCTCCTGTATCAGCTCATAATCGTTAATTGCAGCAGTAAATCTGCTCCATATCCCCTTATGAAATCTTTTGTTGATACTGCGTTCAACTTCCTTCGCTTTATCTGAATTCTGCACTGTTTCAACCTCTTACTTAACTGTTAATTTTGATAAAAATATATTATCATAAAGAGCATTTTCTGTAAAGGTTACAAATTCTTACTTATTTTGCGTATTTTTTATTTGCCTTTTTCATTTATTCTGCTATAATATCTGTGGCAGAAAATGAAACTGCTTTTTCAGCTTCTGCACTCTAATTCATATAATGAGAGGATAACTATGGGCGGATTTTTTGCAACTGCATCTAAAGAAGACTGCGTATTCGATTTGTTCTACGGCGTTGATTATCATTCACATCTTGGCACAAGACGTGCCGGAATGGCAGTTTACAGCGAGGAAAACGGCTTTGACAAAGCGATTCACAATATCGAAAATGCACCTTTCAGGACTAAATTTACTAAGGAATCAAATGAAATGCACGGAACACTCGGTATCGGATGCATTTCGGACTTTGAGGCTCAGCCTATCTTAGTACGTTCACATCACGGAACTTTTGCTGTTACAACAGTCGGAAAAATCAACAATGCGGATGAAATAGTTGATCAGATTATCAAAACCAATACCCATTTCTTTGAAATGCAGAATGGTGAAATTAATCAGACTGAGCTTGTAGCGGCTATTATTAATCAAAAGGATAATTTCATTGACGGCATACGTTATGCACAGGAAATTGTCGAAGGCTCACTCAGTATGCTTGTGCTGACACCATTGGGTATATACTGCGCAAGGGATAAAATGGGCAGGACTCCGATTGTAATCGGCAAAAAGGATACCGGCTTCTGTGCAAGCTTTGAGAGCTTTGCCTATCTCAATCTCGGCTATACTGATTATAAAGAGCTCGGACCGGGTGAAATCGCAATCATGACATCCGACGGTATAAAAACCGTTGTTGCACCGGGCAAGGATATGAAAATCTGTACCTTCCTGTGGATTTATTACGGCTATCCTTCATCTTCATATGAAGGCATCAGCGTTGAAAAGATGAGATACAGCTGCGGACAGGCACTTGCAAAGCGAGACAATGTAAAGCCTGATATCGTTGCAGGTGTACCTGATTCAGGTATCGCCCACGCTATCGGATATTCAAATGAATCAGGCGTACCTTTCTCACGTCCTTTTGTAAAGTATACACCAACCTGGCCTCGTTCCTTTATGCCGACACATCAGACAAAGAGAAACCTCATTGCAAAAATGAAGCTGATTCCGATTCACGATCTGATTGACGGAAAAAGCCTGCTTCTTATCGACGACTCCATTGTTCGCGGAACACAGCTGCGTGAAACAACAGAGTTTCTTTACAACAGCGGTGCAAAGGAGGTACATATCAGACCTGCATGCCCTCCGCTGGTTTACGGCTGCAAATATCTTAACTTTTCACGCTCGACTTCAGAAATGGAATTGATTACACGCAGAGTGATTAAGGAGCTTGAAGGCGGCGACCCTGATGATAAAACACTGAAGGAGTACACTGATCCCGACAGTGAAAAATATCAGAAAATGGTTGATAAGATTTGTGAAAAGCTTCACTTTACCTCTCTTCGTTACCACAGACTTGACGATATGATTGAGTCAGTCGGCATCGGAGCAGAAAAACTTTGCACCTACTGCTGGAACGGTGAAGAATAATTCCGACACCGTTCGACATAATCCGACAAAAGCATTTGTATTTCAATGTATTTAGTTCAAAGAAATGCAGGTGCTTTTTACTTTTTTTTCATAAAAATTACCAAAATTTGCCAATTTTTACATATTTTGTGAATTTTCTCTGTACAAACTATAAAAAATGGATTATAATAATCCAAAAGAGGTTATACCTTTTGAATTAGGAGGATTAACATGCCTATTATTTCAGAAGAGAATAAGAAATTATGTGAAAAGCTTTGGAATGAATATGAGCCTCGCTTAAGACAGCTTTGCCGTAAAAAGCTTGACAGCTATCTTACAGAAGCCGATGAGGTTGTTTCCGACGCATATCTGATTTTATGCAAGGCATTTGCAGAGGAAAAAGAAATCAAGAATCCTGCTGCTTGGCTTTATGGTACAGTAAACAATCTTATTAAAGAGAAGTATGCTGAAATCAGAAAGCACAAGGAGAAAGAGACAAGTCTTTTCAATTATGACAATAAGCTTATGTATGACATTCCTTATACATTTGATTTTCTTGAGGAAATTGTCAGCGATTACAGAATTGAAGACTCTCGCCTTGACATCATCAATAATTCATTATCCGAAGATGAGGCTAAGTTGCTTGAATACATTTACGACGATGGTATGAGCTATAAGAAAATAGCAAAGCTTTATGATACCACTGAAGATGCTATTAAGCAGCGTGCTTACCGACTTCGCAAAAAGATATACAAATTCGTAAAAATCGAATCGGATAAATTTATTTAAAATTTTTGTGTTACCTTTTTGCAAAGCAGTAACGTTAATAAAGAGGTGAGAATTGATGACAAAGGAAACATTGAAAAAAATACTAAGTGAAAAATCAATGTCATTTTCTGAAAAAGAAATACATGATATGATGGACGCTGAGCTGGAAAAAAGTCCTGAGGAAATGGATACCCATTTCGTTGATTTGTGTCTTGATGTCCTTGACGGCAAATACGGCGAGGGTTACTATGTAACCGACAGAGAAAATACGGAAAATGCCGATAAAGACGAGGAAGCCAAGAAGGCTGAATTAAGGAAAAAGCGTCTTAAAATTTCAAGGAATTTATTGATAGCGGCAGTGGTAACTACCATTCTGACTTTCTCTGCAACAGCAGGTGCGAAGGCTGTTTTTGTCAATGCGGATGAAAATCTGGTAACTTACATCACAAACCATTTCAATATTGATTTAAAGCAGAATGCAATGGAAGATGATACGCTCAACATTGTGGATGATCTTCACACGGATGGAATTGAAAATGTTGTTTTGCCATCTGCAATTGTTAATGATGAATATGTTGTATCTAATTACAATCATTCTGATAACTGTACAAATTTTGATATAGAAAACAAAAGCACAAAGATAACAGGTTCTCTAAACATATTCCACTATAATGAAGATTATGAATTTTATGTTGGTCAATTCGGAATCAACGACGAATATTTTGCTGTTGATCAGGCAAAATGCGACATTGCTAAGGTTTTAGTTCTTAAATCAGAAGACCATATTGCCATTGTTTATGCTTATGACAATAATGAATATACTATCACTTTGGATAACTGCGATTCTGATACTGCTATGAAAATTGCTGAAACGATAGGAGTACAGAAATGAGAAGAGTTTTAAAAAGTATTTCATTGATTTTATTATCATTAATTATGATTATCCCCTCCATTACAGTCTTTGCCGCTGAAGAAGAGGTGCCTGAATGTCAGGACATAACCATGAGCGATGAGGAGATTGACGAATTCCTTGCACCCTATATGGTTGACAATACTATGTCCCGTGCATCGGGATTAATAACAGCTTATGGTATGGGTATTCAGAAAAGTGGAACAAGCCTGAAAATTGTAGGAAAAACCGCTTGTGCATCCGGTGTAACAAAATGCGGAATTATTGACATAGTAATTCAGCGCAGACTGAGATCAACTGATAGTTGGACAAAATACACTTCAATTGAAGATAAGTATAATAGTTCTACTGGATGTGTATTAACAACGTCTATTACAGTACCAAGCGGATACCAGTACAGAATCAGCTGTACACATTATGCTAAAAAGATTTTATCAACCGAAAAAATTCCAAATATCTCAAACATTGTAACAATGTAAACAAAAGGACTGACAGATTCATCTGTCAGTCCTTTTTATTTTGTATCAGCGTGCCTTCCCTTTTCTTTTCACGGAAGCTTTTGCCGTAATACTTTTTTAAAAGCCGCTGGGTCTGACGTTCACAAACACCGATTCTGTCAGCCAGCTCTGTAAGCGTCAGATCAGGAATATACAAAAAAGCCTGTTCAATAATCACAAACCTGCGTTCGTTGAGACTGTCAGTGATTGCATAATCACTGAACGATTCCGGCAGCAGTCGTCTTGATATATCCGTCAGAAGCTTCATTGCAAGACCGCTCACTGCACTTTTATAATCAACCCTTTGATTTCTGTATTCGGAAAGAAGCACCTTTGCAATGCTGTTATCAAAGCTTTTAAAAAAGCAAAAATGATTTTCAAGAAAGGTTGACGAAATTGCATTTGTCTTTCTTGCATCGACTGCCTGAAGCATAAGAAAAACATCCTTGACAGGATTTTTCTTATCCGCTTTTTGCTCGTGATAAATATCAGGGCCTGTGATAAAAAAGTCCCCTGCTTCAAGATGATACAACTTGGTATCGGTAATCAGCTCACCGCTGCCGCCGAGAATAAAATGCAGTTCATAGCTGTTTTTTGAATGTGCGTGGCACGGTATATCCTCTCCAAGAGGTCCTCCGCCTATATCCGTAATATCAAAAGTCACATTATTCCATATAAAACGAATCATAAAATCACCAAAATAATGGTAGCACAAATACGACATTTTTTCAATTATAATGTCGTATTTTTATTTTTATATTATGATATACTCAATTTGAGGTGATGATATGAAAAAGCATATGAAAAGCACAATCAGTTTACTTATGTGCGCAGTATTGATTTTTGCACTGTCTGCCTGCACAGGCGGTAAAACAAATACTGCAGTAATAGAATCTCTTTTTACGGATATGAATAAAATTTCATACAGTGAAAGCTATACTGAGCTTTCCGCCAAAAAGAAAAACAAAACACAGAAATGGCGTAACGGTATGGTATCAGGCAACGGAATGCAGGGTTTTATTGAGAGCGGTTCACCCTATTCAGATACGTTTATTTTTCAGAATATGCATTTTATAATGCCGAATGAAAATATCCGTTCCTGTCCGGAAACCTTTAATGAGCTTGAAACGGTCAAGCAGTCCATTGTTAAAGGTGAGGATATCACGGACAATGCCAGCTATGATGATGTTTATCGATATCATCCGGGCGGTCAGCTGAGAATGAGTCTTGACGGCAAGGGTGAGTCAGATTATGTAAGATATACTGATTACGAAACCTCTCAGGTTGGTGTGCATTACAGCAACAAAAACGGCTCATGGGACAGAGTATCCTTTACTTCAATGTCAGACGGTGCAGTGATAACAAAGCTCACAAAATCATCTGACGGTGCAAAGCTGAATATGGTTTTATCCTTTGATGATTTGTCAAACATGGCAAACTTTGGTGACAGTGACGAGGTTAATCTTAAATACAAAAAGCCTGTTGATGACAACGCTGAATACCTTTCACTGATTGCTCACTATCCTGATTATGAAAACAGCGAGCTGAAAAACGGCGGATACGCAACACTTACATACGTTGTAACAGACGGCAAAAAAGATAAGATAGAAATTGATAAAAACACTGACGAAAGTCAATTCAAGGGCAGTAAGCACGAGGGAATAAAAATAACAGATGCCGAATCTGTTTATCTGATTACAATTTCAGGCAGAGATTATAATATGGGCGGCTATGCTGATTTCGACAGCCAGCAGGATTTTGCCCTTATAGACTCATTAAAGAGCCAAACACAATCCATCGCTGATAAGTATTCAAATGGCAGCGGCTTTGATTATGAAAAAGCACTGAATAACCATCTTGAAATATATCAGCCTCAGTTTAATTCTGTTACACTTACACTGACAGATGCAGATATGAATTCCAACGAAAGCCTTCTGAAAGCACAGAAGGGCAGCAAAAAAATCAATTCAGCCCTTGCTCAGCGTGCATATTATTCAGGAAGATACGCTTATCTTTGCTGCAGCGGGTATTCCACAAGCCGTCTTTACGGAATGTGGACAGGCGAATGGAACACAGGCTGGGGAAGCAAATACACAATGGATGCCAATGTTAACCTCCAGACCTCATCTATGAACACAGGAAATATGGCATCAACACCTGTCGGATACACCTATTTCATTCTTCGTCAATTACCTGACTGGGAGGAAAATGCGTATGCTACTCATGGCTTCACAGATGCTATACAGGCTCCTGTAAACACAGACGGCGACAAGGCAGTGATAACAGAAACCTGCTACCCCTACCCCTTCAGGTATTGGAACGCAGGTACATCCTGGATGATTCAGCCATTATATGAAACACTGCAATGCTACGGAAACATCAACATCCCTGTCAGTGAAGAGTTTGACCTGAATCAATTGAAATCCGTTCTTTCGCCTTCTGAAACGGATTTAACAGACAAGGATATCGAACGTCTTACCGACAGAGGTTACCTGAAATTAAAAGAGGATATACTCCTCCCTCTTCTTATTAAATCTGCAAATTACTGGGATCAGCTTCTGACGCCTGAATACTATACGGACAATAGCGGTGCTATCCATTATGAGAAGGATAAAAAACAGCTGAATGAGGGTGAAACCTACTGTATTCTCCCAAGCTATTCACCTGAAAACAATCCGTCAAATTATCCAAGTCCGTCAGATGCAAATTGTGCAATTGATATTGCTGCCTGCCGTGACAATCTGAATATGCTGATTGATATTGTAACCGATGTAAATCCTGATTATGATATTTCACGCTGGACAGAATTACTTAATAAGCTGCCGCCGTATCTTTATGATGATAGCGGTGCTATAAAGGAATGGGCAACCACCTCGTTTGAGGAAAACAATGAACATCGTCACTTAAGTCACCTGTACTGTGTATGGCCTCTGTTTGAAACACAGGATAACGATGAGCTGACAAAGGCTTGTATTCAGGCAATTGACAACAGAGAGAGCGAAAACGAAGCAAGCCATGCACTTGTTCACCGCTCTCTTATTGCGGCAAGACTTAAGGACAGCGGCAGTCTTACCGATGCGCTTACAAAGCTTATGAATCATAAGATACATTATGATTCACTGATGACAAACCATGATTATGACAGAGGAAGCTGCTATTGCACTGATTTTGCCATAGGCTATCTCGGTATAATCAACGAAAGTCTTGTTTACTCAAACACAGGTGAAATAGAAATACTTCCGGCACTGCCTGAAAGCGGTTTTGAAAAAGGCACTGTAACAGGTATAAAGGCACGCACACGTGCCACTGTTAAAAGCCTTGAATGGGATATAAACGCAGGCACAGCTATAGTAGAAATTCAATCCGATATAAATCAGAAAATCAATATTTCCTGTGCTTTGTCAACGGATGAAGAAACAGTCACCTTTAAAGCAGGAGAAACAAAGCAGATTGAATTCAAATTGAATAAATAAAAATCGGGTTACCTCAACTTTGAGGTAACCCGTTATTTTTATGTTAATAATTATATTTTCTTTTATTTGCTGCCAGACAGACTATGGTAACGATAAGCGTCAAAATTTCAGCCACTGTAATTGCAAGCCATATTCCGTTTATACCGATAAAAACAGGGAGCACAAGCACTGCCGCAATCTGAAAAACGAGGGTACGCAGAAAGGAGATAAGTGCAGAAATTTTACCATTGTTAAGTCCTGTGAAAAAGGCAGAACTGAAAATATTAAAGCCGCACACAAGGAAGGATAAAGAATAAATCTTCAGTGCATTTGACGTCAGATCACAAAGCTCAGCATCATAACCAACAAATATTTTTGCGATTGCACCTGAAAGCGAAACTGCCAAAGCTGTCATAGCTAATGAAACCACAGAGGTTAACACCAGACTTTTTTTAAGAACATTTTTAAGCTCGTTTGTATTTTTCGCACCGAAGTTGTATCCTACAACAGGATTGATACCAATCGAATATCCAAAGAAGAAGGACATAAAAATCAAGCTGACATACATAATTACGCCATATGCCGACACGCCGTTTTCCGCCACAATTTTCATAAGCTGAAAATTATATATCATACTTACAAGTGATGTTGACAGATTCGTAAGCATTTCAGACGAGCCGTTAACGCAGGCTGCTCCGATCGGCTTAAGCTGTATTTTTGTTTTAACAAGATGCAAAAGACTGTTGTTTTTTCTCGCAAAATAGATAAGCGGAATAACTGCACCGACAACCTGACTGAATGCACTGGCTGCAGCTGCACCTACTACACCCAAGTCAAGTAAATATATCAGAACAAAATCAAGCACCATATTGCTTAATCCTGCAATGACTGAAATGACCAGTCCGAAATTCGATTTTCCCGCCGTTACAAGAAAGCTCTGAAAGCTGTTCTGCAGCATAAAAAAACTAACTGCTGTAATCAGGATTCTTCCGTACAGAACACAATCATTTATTATTAAGTCGTTTGCACCCAGTGCTTTTGCGATATTCGGCATAAAAATAAATCCGATAACCGTGACAATCAATGAAAAAATCACTGTAACATATATAAGCATTGAAAAATATTTGTTTGCTTTTTTTGCATCGCCTTCACCAAGCGTTTTCGCAACCAATGCACTGCCGCCTGTGCCTATCATAAATCCAAAGGCACCAAGTGCCATGAGAACAGGCATAATCAGATTTACTGCTGCAAATGCATTTTTACCCACGCAGTTAGAAACGAAGAAGCCGTCAACAATGCCGTAAACAGAGGTTACGATCATCATAAACACGGTTGGCAGAACAAAGCGTATAAGCTTCTTATAAGTAAAATGTTCGGATAAACGAATTCTCATAAAGACACTCCTTAAGCAAAAAATAAAGCCGGATAAGATAACCGAGCGCACTCGACATCTTATCCGGCCGTTATAGTTTCGACTATAAGCCCTCCGATGAGCATCTGTAGTTTAACATAACCAAACAGCCATGTCAACATTTTATGACCAAGTTCGTATTGATAAAAAATACAACGATTATTGCAAAATTTGAATTTGATTTATAAAGCAATATAAAATTCGACATAGTTTTATCGGTATTTAATATATAATGATAAAAAAACACAAACACTGAACTGCACATCATTGTATCAGCATGAAAAAAGTATAAAATATAAATATAATACTCAATTGCGATATAATGGCTAAAGAATACGCTTTTTTCGCAAAAGTTCAGACCCCATTTCATTCCATACCCATGCTCATATTTTCCCTGTCAGGCTACAATAAGGATATGTGCTCACAATACTTGTAGCCGGAAAGACTATATTATTAATTATTATGACTAAGGATGAACTGCAGAAATATTTTGAAACATGGTATAATCAAAATGCAGCACCGCAAACTGCTGCCTTCAACAAAACAGAGGTACAGATGATTGGAGTAAATGAATTATACATAAATGACACGATTGGTATCAACCGCAGCTTCCATCAATATATATTAGATGCGAATGTCAGCAGGGATAAGCTGCCGAAATTGCTTCTTTATTCACGGATTGATTTATTGAAAATAGATTCAAACGGTGATATTATTGCTGTAATACCGATAGATTATCAAATTTTATCATCGGATATTTTCGCGGCATAAATTTCATATTTATAAATTGTAATTATTATTTTATCAATAATCACTCTATCCATATTAATGATTGACAATAATGCTACTTTCAGCTATTATGAAATTAATATCATTTATAGATGACGGAGAGAATATAAAATTGAAAAGAAATGTAAAAATAATAGCGGCAGTGCTGACCGCCGCTGCCGCTGTTGCTTTATCCATAACTACTGCTTATAAGTTTATACCGGACTCAAACTTTAAAAAATTCAGAAATGAATTACCGGTATCGGACAAAAGTGAAATCAGTGATGCAAAAGATAAAATACACTTTTTAAGCACAGGCAGCTCAGATGCAATTCTGCTTGAAAGTGACGGAAAATTCGCCCTGATTGATTGCGCAGAGGATACCGATAATCCGCGCGGATTTGAAGCACTTGAGCTTGAGGGATATGAAGATAAGGTTCTTGAATATCTGAGAAAAAATGCAGCAGATAATAACGGAAACATTATACTCGATTTTGTTCTCGGAACACATAGCCACTCAGACCATATCGGCGGTTTTGATACAATTATATCTGCATCCGATGTAATCGTGAACCGTGCTTATCTTAAGGAATATAAGGAAAATCAAATCAATGATATGGAAGTAACCGAATGGGATAACCGGGAGGTTTACGACCAGATGGTGAATGCACTGAATAATAAAGGCGTTACTATCATATCTCAAATGGACAGCACACCGTTTAATTTGGGTAACTTCACAATAACCCTTTTCAATACAACCGATGATAACTTCTCAGGTAAGGTTGGAGAAAATGATAATTCATTGGGAGTACTTGTGGAAAAGAACGGAACACGAGTTTTCCTTTCAGGCGATATGGATAACGTATCAGGTGATGAAAAACGCATAGCACCTGAAATAGGAGAGATAAATTTGCTCAAGGTAGGTCACCACAGCTATGCACATTCAACAAGCTCAGGCTGGCTTAAAACACTTAAACCTAAGGTTTGTGTAGTAACCAACAACTATGAAAGTGTTGACCATAATACCATAAGAAGAATTACACGCATTTCAAAATCGCCGATTCTGATAACAGGACAGGAAAACGGAGTTATCGCGGTTATAGGTGATAATGGGAACATAGAATATTATAATAATATACATAATTAAACAGAACAACGGCTGAGGGGTTATCCTCAGCCGTTTCCTTATTACCTATTCAAATTACGCTTATAGATATCATATAAGCCTGCAAAAATAAGATCCTGATCACAGACGATTTTATGATTGCACATCCTTGTTATCTTTTCAGAAAAGCCACCTGTAGCAACAAGCCTGATGTCAGAAAGTTTAAGATGCTCTTTCATCTTATCAATCATACCGTCCAACATTACGGAATGTGCGGTAAGTGTGCCTATTTTCATACAGTCAATCGTATTCGTACCAATCACGCTGTCAGTGAAATCAGGCTCGATTTCAGGCAGCTGTGATGCCGCAGATGCCAATGCCATCATTGAAGTAAAGGGGCCGGGAGCAATCATACCGCCAAGATATTCTCTGTTTTCATTGATAACGGAAAAAGTTGTCGCTGTGCCGATATCAATCACAATAACAGGAGCTCCGTATCTTTTTACCGCTCCCACTGCAACTGCTATCAGATCTGCACCCAGCTTGTCAGGGTTATCATATCTGATATCAAGTCCTGTATCCAGTCCTGCACTGACAAAAATCGGTGATGCTTCAGCAAGCTCAGAACAAGCCTCTTTTAAATCATCATTCACCTCAGGCACAACTGAAGATATAATTACTTCGCTGATATCCTGGTTTGATGTAAGATGATCAAGCTTTTTTTTATGATACAGCGCCTTTTCATTTTTAGCGGTAGCATAACGGCATTGCGCTATTACCTCTCCATTATCTATCAAAGCAGCAACAATATTGGTATTGCCGACATCAATTCCAAGCAGCATTTAATCTTCTCCGTTTCTGCTCTTATATAATTCAAGTGCTCTGTTCAGGATTTCAAATGCAACCTCTTTTTTTGAAAGAACATCAAGACTCTGAATATTATCCTTTGTTATGATTGAAACCTTATTGGTATCAACACCAAAGCCTGCACCGTTATCATTCAGATTATTGGCGATAATCATATCACAATTTTTTGAATTCAGCTTCTTCTCAGAATTTTCAATCAGGTTGCTTGTCTCCATAGAAAAGCCGCAGATAACCTGATTTTTTTCTTTATTCTCCCCTGCTGCTTTCAGGATATCATTTGTTCTTGAAAGCGTAAGGCTTAAATCGTCATCCTGCTTTTTTATCTTTTCATCACTGATATTCTCTACAGTGTAATCCGCAACTGCCGCTGCTTTAATCAGAATATCACAGTTTTTCAGATGATCCATAACCGCATTGTACATATCTTTTGCAGATTCAACCTTCACTACGTCAACAAACATGGGCGCATCAATATGCACAGGTCCACTGATGAGCGTTACATTTGCACCGCGTTTTGCCGCAACTTCCGCAACAGAATACCCCATTTTACCGCTGGAATGATTTGTAATATATCGTACAGGGTCAATTTTTTCCACTGTAGGCCCTGCTGTAACCAGCACATTCAGTCCTTGCATATCCTTTTCAAACTGAATTTCCTGTCTGATATAATCAAGAAGTACATCTTCAGCAGGTAACTTTCCCTCACCCACTGAGGCACAGGCAAGCCTGCCAACCGCCGGCTCAATAATTTCAAATCCGTAATGCTTCAGCTTTTTCAGATTATCCTGCACAATCTGATTTTTATACATATGCGTATTCATCGCAGGTGATACAATAATTTTACAGCTTGCGGCAAGTGCCATTGTGCTGAGCATATCATCTGCAATACCATTTGCAAGCTTTCCGATTATATTGGCAGATGCAGGAGCAATCAGCATAACATCAGCCTTTTGTGAAAGGGATACGTGAGCAACGTGAAACTGAAAATTCCTGTCAAATGTATCAACAAGACATTTGTTATTTGTAAGTGTTTCAAAGGTGATGGGATTGATGAAATTCGTTGCATTTTTTGTCATAACCACATGAACATCCGCACCCTCTTTAACGAGTGCGCTCGCAACATTTGCCATTTTATATGCGGCAATACTTCCCGTAACGCCTAAAACTACTGTCTTTCCCTTTAACATATCAATCCATATCCTTTAATAAACCGTGTTTTTCATAATTTGTTGTTCTGACAATTTTATTATTATCATCCACAAAAACAACCTTTGGAGGGTTAGATTTCCTTTCCTCCTCATCCATCACAGCATAAGACATAATGATAATTTTATCATTCACCTGCACCTGTCTTGCAGCTGCTCCGTTAAGGCAAATCAAACCGCTGCCGCGCTCCCCTGCTATTGTATACGTTTCAAAGCGGTTGCCGTTATTGACATCAACAATCTGTACCTGCTCATATTCATATATTCCTACAGCCTCCAAGAGCTCCTCGTCAATGGTAATACTGCCCACATAATCAAGCTCTGCCTGCACAACCTTTGCACGGTGGATTTTACCTTTAAGCATATTTACCAACATCGTTTACTTCACCTGTTCCACTATAAAATTATCTATAAGCCTTGTTTTGCCGATATAAACAGCCATTGCTATGAGTGTATTATCGGAAATTGTATCCCTGATTGAAATATCATTAAAATCAACAACCTCGACATAATCAATCCTTGCAAGAGGCTCGGTTTCAATATTCTGCTTCATCCGTTCCTTCAGCTCATTGGCATCAGTCAATCCGTTTTCAACAAGCTGCTGACCCATAAAAACAGTCTTGCTTAGGATGAGCGCTGCCTGTCTTTCTTCCTCGCTGAGATAGGTGTTTCTTGAGCTTTTGGCAAGTCCGTCAGCCTCACGGATAATGGGGCATCCGATAATCTCAATCGGTATATTCAAATCCATAACCATTCTCTTGATTACAGCGAGCTGCTGGGCATCCTTCTGACCGAAGTAGGCTCTGTCCGGTGTAACAATGTTAAACAGCTTGCTCACAACAGTGCAAACCCCTCTGAAATGAATCGGTCTGCTTTTTCCGCAAAGCTCAGCAGTCGGACCATTCATATCCACAAAGGAACAAAAGCCGTTCGTATACATCTCCTCAGGCTCAGGATTGAATATAAGGTCTGCACCTGTTTTTTCACAAAGCACTGCATCTGCCTGCAAATCTCTCGGATAGCTTTCCAGATCCTCTGTCGGTGCAAACTGCATCGGATTCACAAAAACACTGACAACCACTTTATCGTTCTGCTCCACTGCCTTTTTTATAAGGCTCTGGTGTCCCTCGTGCAGATAACCCATTGTGGGCACAAAACCGATTGTTAAGCCCTGCTGTCTCCACTCCTTAACCTGCTGTCTTACCTCATTTATTGTGTGTACAACATTTATCATAACTGTCTGCCTCTTTTCGCATTTCTGTTTAATACAGCTTTTCTATAATTTCATCATCTATTTTATATGTATGCTCTTCAGATGGGAAAGAGGAATTCTTTACATCCTCATCATACTGCTTAAATGCAGATGTCATCATCTCACCTATATTCGCATATCTTTTCACAAATTTAGGCGTAAAATCCGAAAACATTCCAAGCATATCCTGATAAACCAGAACCTGTCCGTCACAGCCGTTTCCTGCGCCTATTCCGATTGTTACGATATCCAGACGGCTTGTAATCAGTGATGCAAGCTTTTCAGGCACAGCCTCAATCACAACCGCAAAGGCACCTGCCTCCTGAACGGCAAGAGCATCCTCCAGCAGCTTTTTTGCTGCAAGCTCTGTTTTACCCTGAACCCTGTTTCCACCAAGAGCATTAACAGACTGAGGCGTCAACCCTATATGTGCACACACAGGAATTCCTGCGTCCACAATTGCCTTAATCTGAGGGCAAACCTCTTTTCCTCCCTCAAGCTTAACGGCATTTGCACCGCCCTCTTTTAACAGCCTGCCGGCATTGACAACTGCATCATAAACCGAAGTCTGATAAGACATAAACGGCATATCCGCAATAACAAGAGCATCTTTAGCACCCCTTGAAACGGCTTTGGTGTGATGAATCATATCCCCCATTGTAACAGAAACCGTGTTTTCGTAGCCGAGAACTACGTTGCCTAAGGAATCTCCCACAAGTATAGAATTAATACCTGCATCGTTCATCAGCTTAGCCGTTGAATAATCGTATGCCGTGAGCATAGATATTTTTGTTTTTTCTTCCTTTGCTTTTGCAAAAGTTAAAACTGTATTTTTCATATGATTTATAACTCTCCTGTTCTGAGTAAATTTTCAAGCTTGGAATAATCTCGGTTCGGATATTTATCCTTTGCAATATCTGTTAATACTCCTGAAAGCAATTTATATATCTGTAAAACCTCTTCGTCATCAAGCACAGATAAATGCTTTTCGACTGTGGACAAATCATTTCTTTCAATCGGACCTGTCAGAGCATTGATACAGCCGTTACTGACTATGCTTTCTGCATTATTCAGAAACAAAGGATTTAATGCCTCCTTTGCCGAAAAATCAGAAAAACCACATTCCCTGAGCAGTCTCAAAGCAATGTGGTAAAGAGCTACTGTCAAATTGCTTGCCATTGCGAGAGACAAATGATACTTATATTTATTTTCAGAATTCATAATCTGATAAGGATTACCTGTTTTATCGAAAAGCTCTCTGATATCCTGCATTTTTTCTTCATCACCCTCGACTGTAAAAAATGCTTTTGATATCTCCTCATAAGAATGCTTTTTATCACTGACTGCAAATGCCGGATGCACTGAATATCCGTATGCACCTACTGAATGAATATCCTCAAAAACCTCTGCGGATAATGCTCCGCTGCAGTGACATAATATTTTATCCCTTAAATCATATTCCCTAAGCTGTAAATAAACATCATAAATACAGGAATCAGGAACAGTAATAAATATAATCCTGCTCTCTTCTGCAAGCGCTTTGATTGTTCTGTAGGATTTACTATGAGTAAATTCCGCCGCCTCACAGGCATGCGCATAAGTATTGCTGAAATACCCGGATAACTTCAGATTTTTCTCATAAAAATAGCGGCCAAGAGTAAAACCAACTCTGCCCGCGCCGATAAATCCTATTGACATATTCTCATTTTTCATCATACCACCCTCTTATAGACGATAAAATCCCGTTCATATTTGTTACAGGTTTCACATTTCACAAGACAGTATGAATAAAATATTAAGCACGGTACGGTTTCATCAGAATACCATCCGCAAATAATATACAACATTTTATCTTATTTGTAAAGTATAAGATATCAGAAAAAATTATCATTATTAAATTTCTTTTTATTGACAATTATCAATAAAAAGCGCATACTTAAATTAATAAAAAATAAAGGAGATTTTATTATGTCAAAAGAAAATAAATACGCAGGCACACAGACAGAGAAAAACCTTGAAGCTGCATTTGCCGGTGAATCACAGGCAAGAAATAAGTATACATATTTTTCTTCTGTTGCAAAAAAGGAAGGCTATGAACAGATAGCAGATTTATTCCTTAAAACAGCCAATAATGAAAAAGAACACGCTAAAATGTGGTTTAAAGAGCTTAATGGTATTGGCAGTACAGCGGAAAATCTCAGTGCTGCCGCTGACGGTGAAAACTACGAGTGGACAGATATGTACGATGAATTCGCAAAAACTGCTGATGAAGAGGGATTTCCTGAGCTTGCAGCCAAGTTTCGTTTGGTAGCTGCGATTGAAAAGCATCACGAAGAACGTTATCGTGCTTTACTTAAAAATATTGAAACAGCTGAGGTCTTTGAAAAAAGCGAAGTCAAGGTTTGGGAATGCCGTAACTGCGGACATATTGTTGTCGGCACTAAGGCTCCTGAGGTTTGTCCGACCTGCAATCACCCTCAGAGCTTCTTTGAAATCTGTGCAGAAAATTATTAACTTTACAAACAAAAAACCGGTAGTACAGAGTAACCTCTGTACTACCGGTTTTATTTTCATTTAGCTGTTTCAGCCCAAACGCCGCTGTCGTAAGACGGAATATCAATCTTTGGTCCGTAATATACAGTCTCCAGCTTATATATTTCCTTATCGGCTGAAATATTTTTACCTAATTTTTCCTCATCATATACTACAATTGATGCAAAGCGGTCATATGAAAGCTCAATGGTTGCATATTTTGCACCTTCAAAAATTGAAGCTTTTCCGGATTCTGTCTTGTATCTGTCTGTGTAATCATCTTTCACTGCAAAGGAAAATTTTACAACTTTTCCGTTATGCTCCATAAGACTGTTATCAATATCAAAAATCATATCATCAACAGACAAATATTCCAGTTCTTCAAGTATCGCATCAAGAGAATATTTTGCTTTAAAATCATTACCGGCAATAAAACTTTGCGGTGACATTTCTGTTTTTCTATAATTTGATGCATTGCCTGAATCGTCAAAATCATTTTCAAAAAGATAGCTTTTTGCATCATCACCTGAAGAGCTTTCTGACTTTCCGCATAAAGCCTTGTAAACACTCTTTTTATTATACTCCTCAAAAACATCCACTTTCATATTGGAGCACTCGCCGTTTTCATCACGTATAACATTAAACTTCTTATCCATTTCAGCATATACATTACAGGTACGCCAGGAGTTATGGTCAGATGCATTGACAGTTTCTTTCCAGTAATAAAGCTCTTCACTCAGTGAATTCTCAATTGCCTTTGGGTAAAGTTCCTTTAATTCATCAACTGAATAGCTGTTTAATGAACAACCGCTTACAGATAAAATCAATAATATAACACAGGCAAGACAGGCAAACTTTCTGATCATTTCCTTTTTCATCACTTATTTCTCCTTCCTGCAATGGATTTTTTCTTTGATGATTTCATGCTTTCCTGTTCCTCGCGTTCACGTATGATTTCACAGGCTTCATCATAATGGGATTCTGCCCACTCCATAACCCTATCCTTGTTTTCATAACTATGAACAAGCTTTTGGGCAGCAGCATATGGTGCAATGGTTTTATAATAAAGATCAAATTCGCCTTCAATCGTTTTAATCTGAGCATTTTTAAATTTGTTTTCTGCCTTAGTATTATCAGGCAAAGCATAAGCTTCATTCAGCTTATCCATATCAGGCTTAACAATACCGTCAGGATAATTCTTCTTTATCAGATTACCTGATTTTACAATAGCCTTGGCCTGTTTAATATAATACTTTCTGAGCGTACGTTCTGTTTTATTATGCTTGGGCATATTACGTGCTTGGACAATAATGGATTCATCCATAAATGCCAATGCAGATATATCTTTTGCAATAAGCTTTCTTGCACTTTCAAGCTTATGCTGCCACTGAGGAGTATCGAATTTGTTTAACTCCTCCATAAAGATACCAACCTCAGCCTGTTCAGCTGCAAAAGCTTTTGCTTTTAAATATTCCTTCCTTGCTTTTTCCTTATCCTCGCCCTTTAATGATTTCATATTCTCCTTCATCGTCTTAAGATCCGGAACAGGAGAATTTTTTAATTCCAGACCGCTTCTTACAGCTTCAACACCATTTTTAATAACATCTGCATTAAAATCACCTGATTCAAAATCATCAAACAAGGCTCTGTATCTGAGAACACGGATGATATTCTGATGCTTTTCCTTTGACATACTGTAGAAACAGAAAGGAATAAGATTCAAAACAGCACCGATGATTGCAAGAATACACAATACAAGGAAAAGCGAGTTTCTTACATTAGGGTCATAAAGAATATCATAGTTTGTTGTAAGACCAAAGCTCTCATAGACATACGGAATTACATATCCGCTTAAAAGAGTAATCGGCATAGTAATCATACCGGCAAGACCGAATACAAAGTCCATTCTGTATCCGCAAATATATTGCTGATAATCCTTAACCTCAGAATGCATTACCTGATTATAAACAAGGCCGAGTGCATTAACAAGATTGTTCATATACATAATGATAAACATTATGGTTGGTGACTTGAATGTGAAAATAAGAATAAAACAGAATACCACATTGAGCAAATTATGATAGATGAGCAGCTTTTTGTTACCGAGTTTTTTAAGCAAAAACGGAGTAATCGCCATTGCGATACCGCTGGCAGTACCCATTACCGTATTAAGAATACCGTATGCCGTCATATCCTGAACGCTGTAAATATATATCCAACTGAAGAACACTCCCGTCGCCGACTCAAGAAATCCGATAAGACTTGCAATCTGTCTTATCCACCAATGCTTATTCTTAAGAATCATAAGAGCACCTTCAATAATTCCTACCTTCTGAACATAGGTAGATGAGGTTACTACTCGTTCCTTGCAGCCAAAAGCAGTAAAGAAATTCAAAACCAGTCCGATAAGCGAAACAGGTGCAAGAACATATCTGTATGTATTGATATTGGTGTAACCTCCTGTGAGGTTTGATAAAATAGGAATAAACAAGCCTGTAAGTGTAGGTGCAAAACTATAAATAATTGAGTTGATGGATAATACCTTTGCACGTTCCTCGCTGTTCGGCGTTATAACTGTCTGAAGCTCTGAATAAGTATCTGTAAACAACGGCTGTATCATACTTATCGAAATAGCAAATACAAATACGCATATGAACTTCTCATTATAGGACATAGTCTGAAACGGCAGGAAAACGAATATCACCGAAAGTACTGCCAAAGGTATTCCTGCAAAAGCAATATATGGTCTGAATCTTCCCCACTTCGTACGTGTATTATCAACAATATGTGCTCGGATAAAGAAAAACAAAACATTTAAAATGGTCTGAGCGGTTAACATATACTGCAGATGTATCGGACGGATACCTATAGTTGAGCCCAGCAGGGTATTACCTGCACTCAGTCCCATCTGCCACACAAGCTGCATCGTAAGCTGATTTCCCATACCGCCAAGAGCCAGATTAATCAGTTCCTTATATGAAACAAAATTCCCCTGTGCAGGATGCTTCCAGTGTGAGGTAATATCTTTATAGACATTACTTACAATATTTTTCACTTTCATGTTTATTCCCCTCAAAAAAGTATTGCAAAGCAATTTATTGCTTTTTCATTATACCATTTTTTTAATTGATATTGTTGTTAAATCAAATAAAATGTTGCTCCCATACAAATTTCTATATTTTTCACAATTTTTAATATTAACCTTTGTTTATTTTGCCATAACAAAAAATTCCGAATACCTGTACTATGTAAGGCATTCGGAATTTAATTTAATTGTATTTATTTTGCAAGGTCGCCGACGAGCATCATATAATCGCCGATCTGCACACCAAACTCAGGTGCGCCCTCCATAATCAGCTGCTTATTTGCAGTCATCTGGAACATATCACCTGTGCCCAGCAATATTTTAAGTGCTGATGTAGCACAGTCAAATTTCATACAGAAGAATGGCTTAGCTCTCTTATACTCGCCTCTGCCTGCTCTTGACTTGCCTGCCTTGACTCTCATATAGGCGGTACACTCCGGATGACCCTCAACTGCCCACTGATAACAACGGTCAGGGCTTTTAAGCGCCCAGTCATGCACTGCAGGGTGCCCCATCTTATTAAGCTGGGAAATACCTGATGAAAGCAGATAAAAATACAACTTGCAAAGGAGAAGAGAAAGCTCTTCATCATCCTCGGGCGGCTCAGTAATACCAAGCAGTGAGGACATTTTAAGAAGCACCATCATAAATTTGATGAACTTGCCAAAGGATTTAATCTTCATTTTAGGCAACTTGCTCATATCGCCCTTCATAAAAGCATTCATCTTTTCCAAAGAGGAAAATGCAAGCTCCGCATCAATTTTCTCTTGTCCCAAATACTCACCGAGTTTAACAGACCATTCACCGTTTTCAACGATAAAATGAACAGCCTCCTTATCCTCAGCATTCACCTTTGCAGATACCTGATATATTGCATTGACGCCCTCAAATTTCTTTTTCAGCTCAGGAACATCTGTTGCAATCGTTTTCATAAGAGGCAAAGCTCCTGCCATAAACACCTTATTGGTGTAACGTGTTTCATCACTTGCCATAAGTAACACTCCTTTCCTGATAGCAATGATACGGTTGTTATTTAGAATTCATCATCCCACGCATCATCCGCTTCAAAATCAGCGTGCATCATTTCACCGATAGCCTCGTTAATACCGTTTGCATCAATCTTCGCCATAGAAAGAAGATCCTCCTGAAGACCGATTGTGGAGAATGCGTCCTGATGACCGAGCATCTTGAATGCACAAGCCTTACCTGACTTTGCAACCACCTCTGCTACTGCTGAGCCAAGACCGCCCATAACCTCATGGTCCTCAACCGTAATAATTCTTCTTGTATCCATAACTGCTGAAAGGATTGCCTCCTCATCAACAGGCTTGATTGTATGCATATTCAGTACACGCACCTTGAGTCCTGCATCTGCCTCAGCCATACGTGCAGCCTGCATTGCCTCAAACACACAGGAGCCACAGGCGATAACTGTGATATCCGTACCCTCATTCATAACTGATGCTTTCTTGTAATCGAACTTACACTCATCAAGATTTTTATAAATAACCTGATCAAAACCACGATTAATTCTGATATAAACAGGACCCGGAATATCATATGCAGCCTTAACTGCGTGATAAGTTTCAGTACCGTCACATGGACAGATAACTGTCATATTCGGAAGCGTTCTCATACAAGCCATATCAATAAGTGAATGGTGCGTAGAGCCTGCCTGACCGAAAGATGTACCTGCGTGTGTAGCAATAATTTTAACAGGAACATTCTGATAACAGATATCTGTATGAATCTGGTCAAGAGAACGTGCCGCTGTAAAAATAGCGAAAGTAGAAGCAAAAGGAACAAGACCATTCTTAGCCATACCTGCTGCTACACCGAAAAGATTCTGCTCAGCAATACCCACATTGAAAAATCTGTCAGGGAAATGCTCACCGAACATACCGATTTTAGTTGATTTCGCAAGGTCAGCTGTAAGAGCAACAACATCCTTATGCTCTTCACCAAGCTCACAGAGTGCAATACCATAGCACTCAGCTGTTGAAAGCTTAGTGGTATCTGTCATTGTATATGTCATTCCACCCATAGCTTATGCCTCCTTTTCCGCACGCTCGCAGCGTTCTTTATAGTATTTATCAAGGCTCTCGTTTGCCTGCTTTTCCATAGCATCATCCAGTGAGCCGTAGTGCCACAGGTAATTGTCCTTCATAAAGTCAACACCCTCGCCCTTGAAGGTATCCATAATAATAGCAGTCGGTTTGTCTCCGCCGTCCTGATGATTCTTAATGGATGCCTCAATTGCATCATTAAGCTCTTTGATATTGTGACCGTCAACACGGATTACATTAAAGCCGAAAGCCTCAAATTTCTTGTCAACAGGCTCAACCTTCATCTCGTCATCAACACGTCCGTCAATCATACACTTATTCATATCCGCAAGAACAACAACATTTGAAAGCTTGAACTGAGCAGCACTCATAGCAGCCTCCCAGTTTGAGCCCTCGTTAAGCTCGCCGTCGCCCGTAAGTACAAAGTTCATATAGTCAATGCCCTTTACTCTTCCTGCAAGTGCAAAACCTACTGCAAGTGAAAGTCCGTGACCCAATGAACCTGTTGAGCAGTCAGCACCCTTAACCTTATTGCAGTCAAGATGCATACCAACCTTAGCACCGGTAAGATTGAATATTTTCAGCTCATCAACAGGAAAATATCCAAGATCGCAAAGAATAGGCGCATAACCTACTGCACAATGACCTTTGGAAAGAATAAAACGATCCCTGTCTTCCATTTCAGGATTAGAAGAATCAACCTTCATAAAACGATAATACAATGTAACCATCGCATCCATCGCACTGAGTGAGCCGCCGATATGACCTGAACCGCCCCAGATTGCTGTCTGGATAGCCATTCTTCGCATTTCGTCAGCCTTTTTTTCAAGACGCAGCCATTCAGCTTTGTCAAACGGCTTGTAATCAATTGGCATAATATATCCCCCTTAATAATATATATGATAAATAATTATATAAAATTATTTTAATCCGATATCCTGATGTCTCTTTGCAACAACTGAGAAAGCATCCTCTGCAATATCAATTGCAAGCTTGATATCCTCGTCAGTAATCGCAGCATTAATGAAATGATTATGATGTGATGCAAGGAAAAGTCCTCTTGATACGCACTCAGCAATCCATTCCTGATGCAGCATAAGACTGTCATCATTAGCTATTCTGAGATAGAAAAGTGCCGGCTCACCTGATACAACAAGATTAAAGCCGTGCTCCTTACCTGCTGCTTTCAGACCGTCAGTAAGCTGAATACCCTTTTCTCTGAACATGGTTGGAATATCAAGCTTTTTCATCTTTGGAATACAAGCAAGACAAGCAGCAAAAGGCTCTGCACTCATCCAGTATGAGCCTGTATAAACAACAGATGATGCGGTGTTCTTCATATGCTCCTGACCGCAGACAGCTGACATATTATAGCCGTTTGCAAGTGCTTTACAGAAACAGATAAGATCAGCCTTAAATCCGTAGTAATGGTCTGAACCTTGAAGATCAAGTCTGAAACCTGTACGAACATCATCAATAATCAGCACCATTCCGTGATCATCACAGAACTTGCGTACCTTTGCCCACTGCTCCTTTGTAGCGCATTCATTATCCTTGAAGTTACCGTGATCATACGGCTGCGCAATCAGACCTGCCACATCACCGCCGCAGGCATCATAGGCAGCCTGCATAGCATCCATATCAAACCAAGGAACGACGATATTATTTTCAACCTCTTCCGGAAGAATGCCCGGATAGTCAATCTTCTGTGCCCACTGGAAATCGCCGTGATAATATCCCTTAAAGAACATCATCTTTTTCTTGCCGGTATGCGCACGTGCACACATAACGCTGAAGGTTGTAGCATCTGAACCGTTCTTCATAAAAAATGCCCAGTCAGCCATAGCAACAGTATCCTTTAAAAGCTCAGCACATTCAACCATTTTGTAGGATGGAGAAGTAGTACAGTTACCGATTTTAAGCTGTTCCATAGCTGCTGCATCAACATCATCATCGCAGTAGCCAAGAACATTAGGACCATATGCACACATAAGGTCAAGATATTTATTACCGTCAACATCCCAGAAATATGTACCCTTTGCTTTCTGTGACATTAAAGGCCATTTTGTAATTGGAAGGAATAATCCCTCTGACGGACCGAGATGTCCGTATACGCCTGATGGAATTGCATTTAATGCTCTCTGAAACCACTCGGCACTTTTTTCATGTGTATATTCAGGAAATTTACTCATTATCACAATCCTCCTTAGGCAAAAACAACCAAAACCGAACACGGTTTAAAATGGCCGCTTTGCCCTTATTCTGTGTTAAAAATACTCGGAATACATAAAGTATTCCTGTGTTTTTGTGCCTTGATTAAGAACAAATCGGCACATTTTAAACTGCTTTGCACCAAAAACAATTGAATTTAAGATAAGATTTGGTTTTTGAGATTGCAGCTTTGCTGACGCAAAGCAAAAGCGAAAATGCCAAATATTACTTAAAGGCTTTGTTTTTGGCGGTTTGGGTTTGATTGTCTTTGCCTATCCTAAGTAGACAGCAACTCTGTCAAGAATACGATTAATATTATCAACCATTGAAATCATACCTGCCATATGAATATTGCCTGCACAAAGCTCAGCCATAGTTGAGGCTGTGCCTGTAAAAAGACCATATGCAAGATCAATAGAATTGAATTCCATAATCGCTCTCGGAGTATCAGGCTTTTCCTTTATTGTCTCAAAATGGTGATTACGTACACGAAGTGTTGAATAGCAAACATCTGTAATACCCATCTGAACGTCACCATCAACCGTATAAAGTGCCGACTGCTTTGAAATGGAATCTGAATTGGCCAGTGCTGAAAGCGCACCTGAAATTGTGTAAAATGTAAGAATTGTTGACTCTTCAAAAAAGTCCCTATTCTTTAGATTTTCCTCACTCGGCATTAACAACTTTGTCAATCTGTCAGTAAGCTTGGTAAACGGACCAAGTAAAAATGCAAGCACCTGAGGTGCATTTTTAACAGGGAGACCCGGCTTGCTGTTATCAATAAGAGCATTGAACTTTTCAGGTGATGAAAAATTCATTTTACAGGTACAGCCGTAGCTGCCCTCGCTCATTTTACAGCCGTCCTTTGAAAAATGAAAAGTACAGCATGGACCGTCTGCAACATCAAAACAAATAGAAACAGGCTTTTTCATAGCAGCACATACTGCCTTAGCCTCTTTATCCAGCTCACAAAGATTTTCAAGGGTTGCAAGTACGCCGTACATATTTACATATGCCATTGCTTTTGCTTCTTTCAAAATAATTCCTCCTTAATTGATTATTATGAAATCCTTATTATAGAATATATACAATCGTATTATAGCATATATAGGATTTTATAGCAACAAATTACAAAAATTAATATTTTACAATTTTGTAAAGAAACTAAAAAGCACAAGCAGGTGCAATACCTGATTGTGCTTTTTACAAGTTGTTTCAAATACAAATTACTTCTTTTTATATATTAAAAATCATATTGAACACACAAAGACTTGCCATACCAAGTCTGCTCTTTTGTTCCATCCATATATTCAAACTCAATTTCATCAATATGAACTTCAGTACAAGCCTGAGCATAGAACAACGGATCACCATAAATATAAATATTTCCATTCGGCTCTACTGGTCCTGATACTTTTTGTTTCATTTCAGTTTTACCACTTATATCATCCGCTACAAGATCGCCTACAGAATTATAAAATGAAATTGTTGCCGTATAATACTTAATCGTTTTATTTCCAATATATTTCTCTTTTATGTTAACATTTATTCCCCCAACGCTATTCATAACAGCATACCCTTTTGGATCACCTTGTAATAAGGTATCTCTATCAACTTCTGTATTCTGTGTTGTGGGTTGAGTTGTTGTGGTCGTTGTAGTTGGTACAGCCGTAGTTGCTGCAGGCTGTATATAACTATCGGCACATCCACAGAATACGGATATAATTACAAGCACTGCTGATATAATCGATAATATTCTTTTCATAATAAAACTCCTCTTAATTTATCATTTCTTCTTATTAAATAAGAATTTATTTTTTACGCTATTTTATCAAAACAAGCATTCGTAATACCTTGAGATGCAGAGCAAATTACCTGCTGAATAAATTTATTCACTTGAGTATTCGTAAAAGAAATAAACTCTGCACCTTTAGGTGTTGCGTTATAATAAATTAGTCCGTCAAGTTTTTCTTTCTGAACTAATCCCCATTCCTCAAGCTGAGTATTGATACTTTTAAATTTTTCGTCAGTAATATTATACAAGGCAGGAACAACATTCTTTCCTTTATAATAAGCCTTCACAAAACTTTTATATATTGAATAGCCTTTGCATTTTCCCCTTTCGGTATATGGAATTCTGGCATTATTAGGTATGATTATTTCATCTTTTTCATTATAAATCACTCCTGGTATATATTTTTTCTTAATCCATTCAAGAACAATTTTTTTATTTCTTATATCTTCTTTAACCATAAACTCTTCTATCGTCACTATGTTACTCACCTCTTTCTTCGATTTACCCCTTGATAATTATAGGTCAATTTCACCCTATTGTCAATAGGTCATTATGCCATAATTTAAATATAAATGATTAAAGGAGGCACCTATGAGCAGACTAAAAGACTTAAGAAAAGAAAAAGGTTACACACAAATAAAAATGCAAATGTTAACAGGAATTGACCAAAGTGATTATTCAAAAATTGAAAATGGAAAACGTTATTACACATTTGAACAATGCAAGAAAATCGCAAAAGCATTGGACACAAGTATGGATTATCTCGCAGGGCTTACAAATGAAAAAAAGCCTTATCCAAGAACAAAAAAGTAAAAGCACTGAACACGCGTTCAGTGCTTTTACTTTAATATATTATTATTTTATTTTGCTAAAAAGCCGATTTTTTTCATTGCCTTATCAAGGGTACGCTGGGACACACGCTGTGCAATTTCAGCACCCTTTGTCCACTGCTCCTGAAGATAAGCTTTATCAGCCATATACTCTTTATATTTTTTCTGAACAGGCTCAAGCTCTGCAACCACTGCCTCGCCCACTGCGGTTTTAAAATCGCCGTAGCCTTTTCCTGCAAACTCTGACTCAATAGCATCAAAGTCCTTGCCTGTAACAGCAGAATAAATCGTCATCAGATTATTGATACCGTCCTTGCCCTCTGCATAGCGGACGCTCATTTCACTGTCGGTCACAGCACTCTTAAACTTCTTCATTATCACATTCGGCTCATCGGTAAGATAAACCGTACCCTTAGGGTTAGGGTCAGACTTGCTCATTTTCCTTGTTGGGTCGGCAAGGCTCATTACTCTTGCACCGTTCTTTGGAATATAAGGCTCAGGGACTGTAAACACATTACCATAAATTCCGTTAAAGCGCTCTGCAATATCCCTTGCAATTTCAAGATGCTGCTTCTGGTCTGCACCAACAGGAACAATATCAGCCTGATAAAGAAGAATATCGGCAGCCATAAGACAAGGATATGTGAAAAGACCTGAGTTAACATTATCAGAATGCTGCTGAGATTTATCCTTGAACTGCGTCATTCTGTTAAGCTCACCAAACATTGTATAGCAGTTCAGCAGCCAGCCGAGCTGTGAATGCTGCGGAACGTGTGACTGAACAAACAGAATACTCTTTTCAGGATCAAGACCTACTGAAAGCAAAAGGGCATAAAGCTGAATAGTCTGTTCTCTGAGCTTTTTCGGATCCTGTCTGACTGTAATTGAATGTAAATCTGCAATACCGAACACCGTATCAAAATCATCCTGAAATGCCGGCCAGCCCTTCATTGCACCGAGATAGTTACCCAGTGTGGGTATGGATGTAGGCTGAATCAGTGACAGACTTCTTTTTTTGCGTTCTTTCTTTATTTCTTCAGGCATAATATTACCTCCATTAGATTTATAACATATTGACAGTGGGCGGATATGGAATCCGCCCCTCATAATTTAAGTATAATGATATATTATTTAATATATTCCTTTGCAACCTCACCGAGAGCCTTAACACCGTTTACGATTCCCTCATTGGACGGAGTAGAGAAATTAAGGCGGATATACTGGGTCTTGTCCGTATCATTCATCAAGAATGCATTACCCGGAACAACAGCAACCTTTTTCTCAACGGCTTTCTGTACGAACTCGAGCATATCTACATCATCAGGGAGTTTGCACCAGATGAAGAGTCCGCCCTCAGGTCTCACATACTCAACAAAGTCACCCAACTCCTTATCAATGCAGTCGCACATCAGATCAAGCTTTTTCTTATATATCTTCTGTATCTTTGCAATATGAGCATCAACATCATATTTTTTGAACCACTCGTCCACAATCATCTGATTCAGGCAAGGTGTATGAACATCGGATGCCTGCTTGCCGACAGTCATTTTAGCAAGCAATGACTGATGCGCAATACAGTAAGCCACACGCAGACCGGGTGCAAGTATCTTGGAGAATGAGCCTGCATAAACCACAATACCCTCATCGTCCATTGACTTGATTGTAGGGAGTTTTTCACCTGCAACACGCAAATCGCCATATGGATTATCCTCAAGAATCACTACGCCGTATTCCTTAGCAAGAGCATAAAGTCTTTTCCTCTTTTCGAGTGACATTGTGGCACCTGACGGATTCTGAAAATTCGGTATTGTATAGATGAATTTCACATTTTCGGTTGTTTTCAGTGTTTCCTCAAGCACATCCACATTCATACCGTCAGCCTCAACAGGGATTCCCTTGAGATTACAGCCGTATGAACGGAAGCAGTTGAGTGAGCCGATAAATGACGGCTCCTCGCAGATTACTGTGTCACCCTCATTGCAAAGCACCTTTGTAACAAGGTCCATAACCTGTGTAGCACCTGAAACAATGATGATATTATCATAATCATTGCCGATATTTTCGTGCCTTTTCATCCAGTTCATTATTGTATCACGCAGCGGCTGATAGCCCTCTGATACACCGTACTGAAGTGCATCAATCGGTCTTTCCTGCAATATCTCCTGTGCAATAGCCTGAACCTCCTCCACAGGGAAGGCATCAGGTGCAGGGTTGCCTGCAGCAAGAGGAATAATGGACGGATCAGCTGTTGCTTTTAAAATCTCTCTGATGGCACTTGGCTGGAGAGAGGATATTTTATTTGAAAAAATATAATCCATTTTTTCACCTTCTATATAATTTTATCTTTCTTTAAATAATCAATAAGCCTTTCGGTATTTTTTCCATCATGATAAGCAACAATATGTGAATATTTTTTCTTGTATTCCTCACTCTGCTCATTTTCATAATTATATTCAATAGATTCTGTCAGACCGTCCGTGTTATAAAAATAATCACCGTAAACATTATTTTCATTGAGCATAAGTTTTGTTGTAGGACCATACTGCTCCATACAGAAATCCTTTTCTTCCCAATAGAAGATAACACGGGTGCCGCGATAAAAAGCATCATAGGCAATGGAAGAATAGTCTGTAATAAGTATTCTTGCCTGCTTTAAAATATCATCATACTTGGCGTCGGTAATGATTGTATCGGTTATATGCTTAGGAAGATTCTTAAGCTCATTTACAATCAGAGGATGCGGAAGGATAATAACCTTATCCTTAAGCCTCTCCGGCACGCTGTTATATATTTTCATAATCATTTTGAAGTAGCTTGTTTCAAGGAAATTATCACGTGCAGTATTAATTTCCCAAGGTCTCCAGGTTGGCATGATTATGATTTTATCCGCATCATCATTCAGCGTATTTCTGTCAAATTTAGGCAAGCCTGAAATATACAGATCATCATACTCGTGTCTGCCCAGCTCAACAAAATGGTCAGCCTCTGCCTTAGAGGATACGACTACTGCGTATTTTCCGTTAAGCTCACGGCGTCTGAACAGGTATCTTGCCTCACTGTCAAGCGAAACCATATACATTACGCCGTGCTGCAGGAAAACATAATTTATATTCTTATCCGCTACCTTTTTGAGTGCAAAAACATTGAACAGCTTCAGGTCAATGGAATGAACCATTGTTTCCGTACCGATAAATGTTTTCGCCTTGAAGAAATATAAATAATGCTTGAATGAGTGCTTGTAAAGAATATTCGGCAGATATTTTTCAGGAATGGAATCAATATGCTGATAGTTTTTATCAACAATGAAATATGCATTATCATATCCTGCGTCAATCAGCTTTTCAAAAAGAACACTTGCACTTTCCTCATACTTTGAAGAATTCTTTTCAAAAAGCAAAACCAACTTTTTCGCCTTTTTACTGTTCCAGAAAAGAGATACAACATAGGCTAAAAATTGCTTGATTCTTTCAATAATTTTATCTGAAGTAATAAAGGAACGTACATAAACATTCAGATTATTGCTTGTAGACTGACGGAATACTGCGATTGTATTTGTCTCTTTTTCTTTAAGCATTGAGCTTCTCAGACCTAAAAAGATTTTTCCGAGAAGTGACCAATACTGGGCGTGGCATTGAACAAGCTTATCATACTTATTCTTATAGCACATCATAACCTTGTTGTTTGCCGGCATATCCAGTATTTTTTCCACAGGAACTTCAAATGAATAAATACCGAAGTGCTTTTTGGAAACACGATTTTTATTTCCTATAAACTTATATTCATACTCCTCGCTGCCTACCATAAGAGAAACATCTTTCATAGCAACAGCAATCGGAGTTTTAAAGCTGAACAGACTCACGCATTTAAGCTTTTTCGGAAATGACATATAAAGCGGTAAAATGTTATTGAGCCTGGACTTTTGTCTGAAGGATGCATCAGCATAAATCTTTTCTTCGCTTCGGCTGACATAAGCCTCATTTTCTCTCTGGCTGTTATCATATTCAGTAAAGCCGTAAGCCTTTTCAAATCTCTTTATATACTCAGAATTCTTATCAAAGGACTTTGATGTTGCATAGTAATCACCGTGCTTTACATATTCCTTTTTGCCGCTGAGCTTTGTCAGAATACCGGCAACAATAATATCACCGCAGGCGAAATCCACTACCTTTGCAGGCTGAATGGAATGGAAACGGCGTTTCGCCTCACTTTCAAGAAATCTGTCGTAGGTTTCTGAATTCTTTATCCTATGCAGATACCTGTGACTGAAAATAGAAAAAGCATCCTTAAGCCTGAACTGATAAGCAGATACGATTCCGTAAAAGCCTGCTTTTCCGATAAGGGAATTGATTACTTCCTTCTTTCCTTCGTTAAGGTTTCTGCTGTATGCAATAACACAGTTATACTGTGGATGGTCCTCAACATAATTTCTGATATTATCATAATTAAGTGCCTTGAATTTGCCCACATAAATCAGGCACAAATTATCAGCTGCTTTGTGTTGCTCAAGCTCGAATTTATCAGTCTTTGCGTTGACCATCATTTCAAAAATGTCACCGCACTGATTATATGAGCCGTTGGTGCAATACGTTTCAATAAACTGTGAATAGTCCTGAACAGGCTTATTCATTTCCTTGACTGTATCAGCCACATTTTCAGTAATCGGGAAAGGCAGCTCCTCAAACGGAATATAAACGCCTCTTGTCTTTAAATATTCGCGCTTATCATATGCAAGAAGAATAATTTTCTTTCCAGTGACAGCAAAGTCAAAGAAAACACTGGAATAGTCTGTAATCAGACCATCGCAGGCGTTGAGCACCTCATAGGTATCGTAAGATGAATTAAAATACTGAATATGCCTGAACTTGCTGCAGTCAATATTACAGGCAAGAAGGAAATGCATATTGACCAAAAGCACCTGATCATCAGACAATTTCTTGTCAAACTGCTTCAGTATTCTCATTGCTGAGGAAATCTGCTTTTTCGTATTTGCTGTTCTGCCTGTTCCTCTCCAGGTAGGCATATAAGCAAAAACTGTTTTTCCGTCAAGCCCCAGCTTTTTCTTCATCTCTATTCCCTTTTCAGGATTATAGAAGATATAGTTTCTCGGATAATTTGCAACAAGTGATTTTCCGCTGAAAATATAATTCAGGTCGTAATCATTCATAAACACATCTTTTGTAAAATCATTTGGGAAAAGAGCATAATCACTCATAAGATAATTCTTCTGAATATTAGCCATGCTTCCCAAAAAGGATTTATCCGATTTTCCGAGTGTTTTAAGCGGAGTACCGTGCCAGGTGTTCAGAAAAACCTGTCCATCTCTTTTATTGAAATACGGCGGAAAGGAATTGTCCGTCATTACATATTTGGCAGTTGCAAGGTATTTGCAGTATTCATCAGAATTTCTTACAGAAAGAATAACCCTGTCGAAGCCGTAAAACTTCATTCTCTCACGAGCAGCCTTGAGATTATTATCCGTAACAACAAATACGGTTTTATATTCACTCCAACGCGGATTTGAGTTAATCTCATTGAGCATGGAAAACATATTACCGTTTATATTTGTTCCCTGTCCGCCCTCGATAAGAACCAGCTTTTCATCAAGGGGCATTGATGAATAATGAATATATGAAGGCTTTATTCCGTCCCTTATTTTACCAAGTTTATTAATGATTTTTTTAATCAATGGATATTACCTCTTTTCAATATAAGAAAAGGCTTAATAGTTAACCGTTTTCATTTATCAATATGGAAATAAATTTTGCCAATATCTGTGCATTGTTCGTACCGGTATTCTCAACATACTTTGTCTTGAATTGATAAAGTGCATTCTGATCATAAAGACCTGTTCTGATTGCCTTGCACAGCTCATCAGCGTTTTCAAATGTGGAAAGGTGCATCTCTTCCTTAAGATTAATATTGGCACCTCGTTCCGCAATATACTGCTGATAATCCGGTACAAAGAAGTAAAGGGGCTTCATAAGTATTGCCGCCTCAAAAGCACAGGCAGAATAGTCTGTGATAATCACATCTGCCACCTTCATTAATTCAGCTGTTGAAAACCTGCCGTTATAGAAAAAACGTTCATCCCTTTTCACCTTTGAAAAAAGCGGATGAGGACTTACAATCAGATGATAATCCTTCATTTCCTCAGCAAACTCAACCTTAAGCTCCTGTGCCACATAAGCCTCTCTGTCACGGAAGGTAGGTAAATAAAGCACAATCTTTTTATCGCTCAAACCCGGATTTTCCTTATAAAAACGTTCTGTTGCGCCGTCGTTTTTAAGCAGCTCGTCCACTCTTGGCAAAGAGCATATTTTGATTTTCTTAGCAGAACAGCCGAAGGCTTCCATATAAAACTGAGCCGTTGCCTTGCTCGGTGCCAAAACATAATCATAGTTTTTATGCATACACATGGCAGTGCTTATATTCTCATCCCTGCCCTCTTTTGTGCCGACGCTCTGCAGACCGAACTTTTTAATTGCACCCAGAGCGTGCCACATCTGAATGACTTTTAAATCCTTTTTATGCTTAAGACAGGAAACGGTGATAGAATACGTATCCAGCACAGCCAGCTTGGATGTTGCAAGATAATACATATCACCGATTATATCTATGCAATACTTTATCTTGTCTGCAAAGCCGTCAGGAATCATTCTTAAACGGAAAACCTGTTCAACCTCAGGTATTTCCTCCTTAATTGCACGTTCAAGCAAAAGCATATCTGTGCTTTTATCATTGCTTTGACGTGAAAGATATACGATTCTGTTTTTCGTCTTAAACAGTTTTAAAGGTGCATAAAGCACCCTTAAACCAAATTTCAGTATTGAAAATAAAACTACCTTCATAGCTTATTCGTACAAAGGATACTTAGCACAAATTTCAGCAACGCCGTTTGTGATTTCATCCTTCTTGTTATCAAAATCAGTTACTGCAAGATAAATATACTCTGCAATCTTATCCATATCCTCAGTATTAAGACCTCTTGTCGTAGCAGCAGGAGTACCGATACGAACACCTGATGTAACAAATGGTGAAAGAGGTTCGTTCGGAACAGTGTTCTTGTTCAGTGTGATATGAACCTCGTCAAGTCTGTGCTCCAGCTCTTTACCTGTAACATCTGTACCGCGAAGGTCAAGCAGACAAAGATGATTGTCTGTACCGCCTGAAACAAGATTGAGACCTCTCTTTGTAAGTCCGTCAGCCAGTGCCTTTGCGTTATCAATCACTCTCTGCTGATATTCCTTGAATTCCGGCTTAAGCGCCTCGCCGAAGCAAACTGCCTTACCTGCGATTACGTGCATAAGCGGACCACCCTGGGTACCCGGAAATACTGCTGAATTCAGCTTTCTTGCAAGATACTCGTTATTGCAGAGGATAAGACCGCCGCGAGGACCGCGAAGAGTTTTATGAGTTGTTGTCGTTACAACATCAGCATATGGAATCGGTGACTGGTGAAGACCTGCAGCAACAAGACCTGCAATGTGTGCCATATCAACCATAAACATTGCACCGTTTGCGTGTGCAATATCAGCCATTGTCTTGAAATCAATCTCTCTCGGATAAGCAGATGCACCTGCAACAACAAGCTTAGGCTTAACTCTGTTAACCTGCTTTGCAAATTCCTTAAGATCAATATATCCCTCATCATCAACGCCGTAAGGCACAAAGTTAAAATACTTACCGCTGATATTAGCAGGTGAACCGTGTGTAAGGTGACCGCCGTTATCAAGGCTCATACCCATTACTGTATCACCCGGCTGAAGAAGAGCAAGATAAACTGCTGTATTAGCCTGAGCGCCTGAGTGTGGCTGAACATTGGCATAATTACAGCCGAAAAGCTCACAAGCTCTTTTAATTGCAATTTCTTCAACAATATCAACAAACTGGCAGCCGCCGTAATATCTTTTTGCAGGGAGACCCTCAGCGTACTTATTTGTAAGAACTGAACCCATAGCAGCCATAACCTGAGGTGAAACAAGATTCTCAGAAGCGATAAGCTCAATATTCTCTCTCTGACGCTTAAGCTCAAGAGCCATTGCGTCAGCTACCTCGCTGTCCGTTTCTGCAACCTTTGCGATTGAATCATAATAATCAGGAAACATTTTTTAATCCTCCAAAATATTCAAAATTATACGGATATATAATAACATAAATAACTTTAATATACAATACTAATTTTAATACTTGAAAGATAGTATATTATGTGATAAAATCTTTATGTTAAAAAAGGAGTGATACTATGAGCGGACATAATAAATGGAGCACCATTAAAAGAAAAAAGGGTGCAAACGACGCAGCAAGAGCAAAGGTATTTACAAAAATCGGCAGAGAGCTTGCAGTAGCAGTTAAGAACGGCGGACCTGATCCGAACAACAATGCTAAGCTCCGTGATGTTATCGCAAAGGCAAAGCAGAACAATGTACCGAATGATAATATTGACAGAATGCTGAAAAAGGCTGCCGGCGAGGGTGACAGCACAAACTACGAAGAAATCGTATACGAAGGCTATGGTCCTTCAGGTGTTGCAGTCGTTGTTGAAACACTTACCGACAACAGAAACAGAACTGCATCTGAGGTACGCCATTACTTTGATAAGGCAGGCGGAAATATGGGTACACCGGGCTCGGTTACCTTTATGTTCGGCAAAGAGGGTGTTATCATCATCGAGAAAGAGGATGTTGATGCCGATACACTTATGATGGATGCACTTGAGGCAGGTGCAACGGATTTCCTGACTGATGATGAGGATATCTTTGAAATCAGAACAGAGGCAAATGATGTGGGTGCAATCCGTGACGACCTTGAGGCAAAGGGCTACAGCATTGTATCTTCAGAGCCTGCATATATCCCACAGACTTATACCAGACTTGAATCCGAAGATGATATGAAGGCTATGTCAAAGATGATTGATATGTTCGAGGAAAACGACGACGTTCAGAACATCTGGCATAACTGGGAAAATGAGGACGAATACGAGGGCTAATACACCACAATATATAGCAAAAGCGTTGCAGATAACTGCAACGCTTTATTTTTTATTATTTAATATCCGAGAGCATCCGCGATATCATTCACTGCATCTTTATATTCTGCGGTTGTGTGAACAAAAAGGAATGTATCATCAATTTGTGAAAGCAGTATATATTCACCGTCAGCCAACATACGGAACTCACTGTGATTTCCAACACTTACCGCAGTATGTACCGAAGCACTTTTATGCTGCTCCTCAAATTTCGCTTTATTATTTTCATACATTCCTTTTGCGTATGTTTCATCGCTACACTGATAAAACTCAACCTGATAAGATTGTGTACTGTCAACTGCAGCATATACTTCAAGGATATAATCAAATTCAGCGTACTGGTCTTTACCATCTACAACCGTAAAGCCCTGTTCACTCATTGTGGTTTTGAATGTATCTGTTGTTATGGCTGTTTTGGATTTACAGCCGGTGAGCATAAGCACCAGCACCATACATACTGCAAATACTGTAAAAATTCTGCTTTTCTTCATAACATTTTCTCCTCAAAAATTAATTTTTCTAATTATACCTCAAAAAAAACAACTGCAAAATAATGTTTTAAAGCGCATCCAATACTGCTTTAATCTCAGATAAATGTTTTACTACATAATCAGGGGTTGTATCGTTGCTATTATCATCACCACGATGATTGAACCATACTGTTTTAATGCCTGCATTTATTCCGCCCTTGATATCCGACGAAAGACTGTCACCGATTATAATTGTCTCTTCCCTTTTAAAATCCTGTATTTGCGAAAAGCAATAATCAAAGAATTCCCTGTTCGGCTTTTCACAACCGACAACTTCGGAAATAAAAATACCTTTAAAGCATCTGGAAATTCCTGCACTCTCGAGCCGGCTGTCCTGCACACGCTTTGCACCGTTTGAAACAAGATACAAATTATACTGTTCATAAAGCGCCTCTAATATTTCAGGAGCACCGTCAATAAAATAGTGACCGATACAAAGATTATCCTCATAAAGAGCCGTTGTCCTTTCAGGTGAAACATCAAGCTTAAGCTCATCAAACAGAAGCTTAAATCGGTTCACCTTAACCTGCTCTCTTGTAATCTCGCCAAGCTCCAGCCTTTTCCACTGGGATATATTATACTTACTGTACTGACTGACTATATAATCATCAACGCTTATACCAAGCTCGTTCAGTGCTTTGGTCAGTGCAACACGCTCCGCTATTTTGAAATCAAGTATGGTATCATCAAGGTCAAACAATATATTTTTAATCATATTCTTCTCCAAATGCAAAAATCCGTCTGAGTCTATTATAACAGACTCAAACGGATTTTTCCATACTACATATTTTGATTGTGACAATTGCAGCTGCATTCACTGCAGTTACAGCCGCAGGAACTTTTGCCTGCTTTCTTATCCTTAACCATTTTTGTAACAACTGCCGCAACAGCTGCTACTACGATAAGAAGCACAATAATTGTTCCTATGTTTTGTGTTAAAAAGACTATCATAAAATCACCTTACTTCTTTTTTGCATTTGCCTTAACTGCACTTGTATTGAGTGTTGTTGCCTCCTTATAAGGACGAACAAGCATAAAGATTAAGAATGCAAGAGCAATTACCGCTGCGATTACACCGATAATATTTGCCTGACCTGTAAAGAGCATACCGAACTGATAAATAATAAGTGAAACGACATAAGCAAAACCGCACTGATATCCAATTGCAAACAAGGTCCATTTCATACTGTTCATCTCTCTTCTAATAGCGCCCATCGCCGCAAAACAAGGCGCACAAAGAAGGTTGAAAATAAGGAAGGAATAGCCGGCAACAGGGGTAAAGCCTTCAAAATCAAGAACACCAAATACGCCTACAACCTCTTCTTTTGCCAAAAGTCCCATAATCGTTGCAATTGCCGCCTTTATGCTGCCAAAGCCAAGCGGTGAGAAAATCCACTTAACAGCATTGCCAATCATACCGAGCACAGACGCCTCAAGCTCCATATCTGCACTGAATCCGAAACCACCTGATTCCAGTGTACCAAAATGCGAGCCTACCCATATAACGATTGTTGCAAGGAGAATAACCGTACCTGCTTTCTTAATAAATGAGGATGCTCTTTCCCAGACTGAACGCATAACATTACCGAATGTCGGCCAGTGATAAGCAGGAAGCTCCATTACAAACGGAGCAGGATCACCTGAAAACATCTTCGTTTTCTTAAGCATAATACCTGAAATTATAATTGCGGCAATACCGGCAAAATATGCACTCGGTGCAACCCACCAGGCTCCGCCGAACAGTGCACTTGAAATCAGTGCAATAATAGGCAGCTTTGCACTGCAGGGTATAAATGTAGTTGTAATTATGGTCATGCGCCTGTCATGTTCATTTTCAATCGTACGTGATGCCATAATACCGGGAACACCACAGCCTGTACCTATAAGTATAGGAATAAAGGATTTTCCGGAAAGACCGAATTTACGGAAAATTCTATCCATAAGAAAAGCTACACGTGACATATAGCCGCAGCTTTCAAGGAAAGCAAGAAAGACAAACAGCACCAGCATCTGCGGAACAAAGCCAAGAACTGCACCCACACCGCCTATGATACCGTCAATAATAAGGCTGTTGAGCCAGTCAGCACAATTGATTTTATCAAGCAAGCTGCCAACAAGAGCAGGAACACCTGGAACATAAATACCATATTCTGTTGTATCAGGAACACCCTCAGCATTTTCTCCGACTGCTGCATCTACAAACGCTGAAATATCATAGCCTTCATTTGCAAGTGAGTCACCATACGAACCATACGCCTCATCAAAAGCAGCATAATCACAATCATTGATTGCTTCCTGAACATCACCGGCACCGACAACGTCTGCTTTTACCGCCGCATCAACAGTAGAAACAAGCTCATCTGTAAATAAGTACTCCTCAGCATAATCATTCATCGCATCATTATATTCGCTTTGACCTGTAAGGTGCCAGCCATCACCGAACACACCGTCATTCGCCCAGTCCGTTGCCCAACTGCCTACAGTAGTTACTGAGATAAAATAAACAAGAAACATAATTGCAGCAAATATCGGCAGGGCGAGCACTCGGTTTGTTACAACCTTATCAATTTTATCTGAGGTTGACAGCTTTCCTGCATTACGCTTTTTATAAGCGCCCTGAAGGATTGCTGCAACATACTCATATCTTTCATTGGTAATAATACTCTCTGCATCATCATCAAGCTCTTTTTCAGCAGTTCTTATATCCTCTTCAATATGATCAATAATGCTCTTACTGAGATTCAGTTTTTCAAGTACCTTATCATCTCGCTCAAATATTTTGACAGCATACCAACGCTGCTGTTCAGATGGCATATCGTGAATAGCTGCCTCCTCAATATGAGCAAGCGCATGTTCAACCACACCTGAGAAATTATGTTTCGGCACCAACGGCTCATCATTCGCTGCATCAACAGCTGCCATAGCAGCATCAAAAATACCTGTTCCCTTAAGTGCAGAAATTTCAACAACCTTACAGCCAAGATGTTTTGAAAGTTCATCGATACGAATTTTGTCTCCGTTTTTCCTTACAACATCCATCATATTTATGGCAACAACTACAGGTATTCCAATCTCCTTAAGCTGCGTTGTGAGGTAAAGGTTTCTTTCAAGATTCGTACCATCTATAATATTAAGAATAACATCAGGACGTTCATCAATAAGATAGTTACGGGCAACAACCTCCTCCAATGTATATGGTGAAAGTGAATAAATACCCGGTAAATCCATAATGATAACATTATCATATTTTTTCAGCTTACCCTCTTTTTTTTCAACAGTAACACCCGGCCAGTTGCCGACGAACTGATTTGAGCCTGTAAGGGCATTAAACAGAGTCGTTTTACCGCTGTTTGGGTTACCTGCAAGAGCAATTTTAATCTCCATATGTAAATCCTTTCCTGTAACATTTTTAACATTAGTCTCAACTAACTGTTTCTCATAAAAAACAGGGAACACGCCCTGATTATGAATTATTTAAACTTATTCAACCTCAATCATTTCAGCATCTGCCTTGCGCAATGACAGTTCGTACCCTCTTAAATTGATTTCAATAGGATCACCGAGCGGTGCAACTTTTCGTATATGTATTTTAACCCCTTTGGTGATACCCATATCCATTATACGGCGGCGCAACGCCCCTTCACCGTGAACCTTAATAACAGTAACGGTTGAACCGATTTTGGCCTGTCTTAAAGTCTTCATATTTTATCCTCCGATTATATAACTAAATCAATCAGTTAGCTTTTTCTAACCGAATATATGTTAGCACCAACTAACTGATTTGTCAAGATAAAAAATTAAATATAATTAAAATTTTTTCACATAACTATATATGCTTATAAACTTGAAAATAATACATCCAAGTGTTATAATAATAAAAATATTATGTTATTACAGGTGTGCATATGAAAATTCACGAATCAGCGGAAAACTATCTGGAAACCATATTGATGATAAAGAATAAAAAAGGTACTGTGCGGTCAATAGATATTGCCAATGAGCTTGAGTTTTCCAAGCCGAGTGTAAGTGTTGCAATGAAAAATCTCAGGGAAAACGGTTATATCGACGTTGACTCAAACGGATATATTACCCTGCTTAAAAGCGGACTTGAAATTGCCGAAAAAATGTACGAACGTCACACCACCCTTTCAAACTGGCTGATTGGTCTGGGAGTAAATCCTGAA
The DNA here is from genome assembly GCA_910577195.1 of uncultured Eubacterium sp. GTDB lineage: Bacteria > Bacillota > Clostridia > Oscillospirales > Acutalibacteraceae > Eubacterium_R. The sequence continues at coordinate 151,516 of CAJTLP010000001.1, forward strand.
ACTGCTGTTGAAGATGCCTGCAAAATTGAGCACATCATCAGCGAGGAAAGCTTTAAAGCAATAAAAAAATTGGCCGAGTAAATATACAAATATCATTAAAAAAGCAACCCACAAATCCAAATCGGATTTGTGGGTTTTATAATATAAACTTAAGTATTATCAATAAATCAGTCTTGAATAGCGTGAGATTACTTCACCTGTTTGCGCATCGATATTATACTCATATCTTGTTATACCATCATTGAATTCAATTTCATAAGAATATACTCCATATGATTTCGTTCTGCTCTGCTCTGTAAAAACAACTGCATCCTCTGTACGCTCAGCATCTTTCAGAGCAACTGCTCTTGCCTCACCAATTGTGATTTCAGCTGTATTCATTGTATGATTTCCACAACCGCACCATAAAGAAACTGCAATTATTATAGAAATAAAAAGAATTATAATAAAAGCAATAACAGACAGAACCTTCTTTTCACTTTTATCCATATCAGCTGTCCTTCCTGCTTTTGCTTTTCGTAACAATCACAACCCAATAGTACAAAGGTATAATCAGAAACAGCATACTTGTGTATCCCCACATACCTGTCAGAATTCCTGTCAAAAGGAATACGGTAACCACCATTTCCGGCACCGGCAAAAGAAGTGCAAATACTTTTTTGTTATTCGCCTTGCAGGCAATGGCAAATCGGTAGTAAATCGGAATCGTTAAAAATATAATCCAAAGCGGATGCCATATTTTTAATGGCAAGGATAATGCAAGATATAGAAATACAATGATTATAGGGAAAGGAAAAACCATAAGCTTTTTCGCTGCTTCAGGATATATTCCGAAATCGTTCGCCTTTGATAAAAGAGATTTCAACTTACCTTTGAAATCTGTTTCCTTTTTTGAGGTGCTTTTTGAAATTGCCTCATCATTCTCTGTATCAAGCAGCTCGTCAATCGTAATTCCGTATATTTTAGCCAATGCCATAAGATTATCAATTTCAGGTGATGACTCTGCTCTTTCCCATTTTGATATGGACTGACGGCTGATTCCAAGCTTCTCTGCCAGTACCTCCTGGCTGTAGCCATTCTTTTTTCTGAGCTGCTGCAATCTGTCAGCTGTTACTATATTCATAATCCCTTCACCCTTTCCTTAAGTTGGCGGTAGTCAAAACTATATAACATCTTCTTTAATGATATCCTTTTTCCAGGTTTTCTGTCTATGATTACAAATGAAATTATCAATTATTATATTTTCAGCATGCCTTATCCACAGTGCATAGGCAGGCAGATTTCTGAATCGCCAGCTTTCAGGATACACCTTGGCATACTCAGGAATAAAGACTCTTCTGTCAACAGTCTCCGGAATATCGGCATATTCGGTAAAAATATTTTTCAGTGTGATGTTTTCAACCCTTTTAATTTTACCCTTTTGCTTATATCCTGCAATCATTATCGGCAGTTCAATACCTGTTGCTTTAACATCCGTAATGATAATATCACTGATCCTGCTTTTGCCGCCGAACAGCTTTCGTGAAAGCTCTCCGCCCTTTTCAGCCTTCGCACCGAATTCAATAGCATTCGCACTTTGCGCATTCACTGCACTTGCACGATTCCGATTGCCAAGCCTGATAAATATCGGACAGGTGCATCTGTCCATAATGATATTGTTGATACGCACATTGCTCAGTACCGTTCCGTCACATGCTTCCAACGAAATACCCGAAACACTTCCAGGATAAAGATCAGTCATAAACAATCTGCAGTCTGTAACGGAAATATTGCTGATATCGTATGTAGTCTCCGTTCCGACCTTAATTGCATTTGTTCTGCTTATAATTTCACAATCCGTAATATGGATATCGTGCATTGCATTATTATTTCCGAGCCACACAGCATTTTTTATCACAATTCCGTCGTCGGCTGTAGAAATAAAGCAGTGGCTTATATTCACATTGCTTGTACCGGCAATATCAATACCGTCAGCATTTGCCACATTTCTATTATTATTAATGATAAAATTTTTTATATTAACTGTTTCGCAGTTTGACAGCTTAAAGGTCCAGTATGCACTGTTTTCAATTATAAAATTATCCACTGTAATATTACTGCAATTTTTCATTGAAACAGGGCCGCCATACTTACTCTTATGTGCAAAGCGAAGCTGGGAGCGGTAATCCTGGCGCATTTCAATCACATCAATGTACTTTGCAGGCTCCGTATTGTTTTTATACGCAACAGGTCTTAGACCAAAAAGGTGTCCGTTGCACTTGAGCTTTCCTCCGCCTGTAAGAACGATATCACTTTCATTTTCAGCAAAGATAAGAGCCTTTTTGTCTTCAAAGCCCTTTCCGTCAGGCCTTGCCGTAATTGAAGAATTTTTCTCAATAAAAAATGTTACGCCGGATTTAAGCGTAACTGTGCTTGAAAAATAATCCCCACCTGCCACGAGAACCATACCTCCTGTGCAGTGTGCCTCCTCAATTGCTTTATTTATAAACTGTGCATTGTCTTTATTTTCAATATCAGCACCATAATCTCTGATATCGTATACATTTTCATTAGGAGAGCTTTGATTATAAATATACTTGTCTTCAGGGTAATATGATGAAAAGTCAAATTCCCTTACTTCAGTATAAGGCTCTCCTTCCGTAACACGAAGGTCCTTACCAAACAGCAAGGTTTTCAGCTTGTCAACTGCATTTCTTCTGCTCTTTGCCATAGATTTCTCCAAATAACTTCCATAATGCCTATATATTATATCAAAAATAAAGTTCAAAGTAAATACTGTTAATTCTGTCCATTTAGGTATATAATTAAATTACAGGGAAACCTGATTTTCACTCATCGGGAGGATGATATTATGATTAACATTACAGCACGAGGCTTTGAATTAAAGCAGGGCACAAAGGACGGAATTGACAAGGAGCTTAAAAGGATTGAGAAAATGCTCCCTGAATCCGCATCATTTGACGTTACCCTTTCAAAACGAAAGGACGGATATAAATGTGACATCACTGTTGTGAACGTTGGCTCCTTTATTCGCGGCGAGGCTGAGGCTGACAGAATTGAGCCTGTTGTTGATATGGCAGTTGATGATTTAAAAAGAAAAATCCGAAAGCTGAAAACCTATCTTGTTGACAAAAAGAGAAAGGGCGCAATTGATGAAATTGCAGATGCTTTTATCCCTGCTGACAGCGAAATAACAATGGATGATTTTGAAAGCTTTGACGCATCTTCCATTGAAATTAAAAGGAAAAAAACAATCGCACCGCATATGATGACAGACGATGAGGCAATTGTTCAGATGGAAATGCTGGGTCACAGCTTCTTCGTATATCTCGGAGTTGACGGTGAAACCAAAATCATTTACCAGCGCGGCAAGGGTTATGGTCTGTTAATTTGTGAATAAGATGAACAACTCTGTTTTTGTGAGGACGATGTAATCGTCCTCCTTTGTTTTTATGCCTGTCAATATAAAAAATACTCCGTACTTTAGCTGAGGTGTCGCAACGAGATATTGGTTTCTCGTGGAAATCGCCTGTAATATAGCCAAAAAGCCTCGCAAGACGCAAGTCTTGCTGCGTTTTTAAACTATATTACAGACTAATTTCTGTTACTACGAAACTGCAAGGCACTTAAAATCATTAGATTTTCAGATAGAATAAGGCACAAAATCCTCATAAGGCTTATCGCCTTATGAGGATTTTTAACGCAATTATAGTTGAAAAGATGATGATTTTAAGCAATACTGCGTTACGATATCTCAGCTTTTGTACGGAGTATCATTTTTATATCATAGAATTACTCTGCATCCGGAGCATAGTAATCAACAAGCTTAGCAAGCTTATTGTACTTTTCAATTGAATTGTCTGCTGCGATAGCAAAGAGCTCTTCTGCCTTACCAGGGAATGCTCTCTTAAGAGCTGAGTATCTTGTCTCGCCCTCAATGAACTCAACATAATCAGCTGATGGAGCCTTGCTGTCAAGTGAGAACGGATTCTTACCTTCAGCAATAAGAGCAGGATTGTAACGGAAGAGATTCCAATAACCTGCTGCAACAGCCTTCTTCTGCTCTGTCTGGTTGAATGGCATCTTGATACCGTGATTGATACAAGGAGCATAACAGATAATGATTGAAGGACCATTATAAGCAGCTGCCTCCTGGAATGCCTTTAAGCACTGAGCAGCGTTTGCACCCATAGCAACCTGTGCTACGTATACATATCCATAGCTCATAGCAATCTGAGCAAGATCCTTTTTCTTAACTACCTTACCTGATGCAGCGAACTTAGCAACAGCACCTGTAGGAGTAGCCTTTGAAGCCTGACCGCCTGTATTTGAATAAACCTCTGTATCAAATACAACGATGTTAACATCTTCATTTGATGCGATAACGTGGTCAAGACCGCCGAAACCGATATCGTAAGCCCAGCCGTCACCACCGAAGATGAACTGATACTTCTTAGCGGCGTAATCTGCATCCTTAAGGAAGTCAGCAGCAGCATCAGCAGCGTCACCATCAAAAGCAGTATTCTTAAGTGCTTCAATCAAAGCATCAGCAGCGGCTGTGTTTGTTTCAGCATTTTCATAAGTGTCAAGCCAAGCCTGTGCCTTGTCAGCAACTGCTGTATCAAGGAGAACCTGTGCATCCATAGCAAGTCTTTCACGAATCTGCTTCTGAGCAAGCATCATACCGTAACCGAACTCAGCGTTATCCTCAAAGAGTGAGTTTGACCAAGCAGGACCGTGACCCTTCTTATCAACTGTATAAGGAGTTGAAGGAGCAGAACCACCCCAGATTGATGAACAGCCTGTTGCGTTTGCGATATACATCTTGTCACCATAAAGCTGAGTAACAAGCTTAGCATAAGGTGTTTCACCGCAGCCTGCGCAAGCGCCTGAGAACTCAAGGTATGGCTTTCTGAACTGAACACCGATTGTGTTATTTGTAAGAACCTCAGGCTTAGCCTCAACATCAACAAGAGCATCGAATACCTTCTGCTCGTCAAGCTGAGAAGCAATTGGTTTCATAGTAAGTGACTTTGTAGGACAAACGTTAGCACAAGAGCCACAGCCTGTACAGTCAAGAGTTGAAACGATAAGAGCATACTTATAAGGTGTTCTCTTATGGTCAACCATCTTTGTTCCCTCAGGAGCATTAGCAGCCTCGTCTGCATCAAGACATACAGGACGGATTACTGCGTGAGGACAAACCATTGAGCAAAGGTTACACTGAGCACACTTTGTGCCGTCCCACTCAGGAACTGTGATAGCGATACCTCTCTTCTCAAATGCAGCTGAACCCTGAGGATACACACCGTCAGCGCAGTCAACAAATGTTGAAACAGGAAGATCGTCACCGTGAAGTCTGCCCACAGGATCAAGAATCTCCTTAACAAACTTCTTCATTTCAGGACGCTCAGTCGGAATAGCGAGCTCAGCAGGCTCGTCAACAGCGTCCTTCCATGATGCAGGAACATCAATCTTAACAAGCTCCTGTGAGCCTCTCTCGATACCTGCATGGTTCGCATTTACAATAGCCTCGCCCTTCTTTGAGAACTTAGCTACAACCTTTTCCTTCATATAGCCGATTGCTTCCTCAACAGGAAGAATACCGCTGATTGTGAAGAATGCAGACTGAAGAATAGTTGATGCACGGCCGGGAAGACCAACCTCCTCAGCAATCTTAATACCATTGATTGTGTAGAACTGAATATCATTTTCAGCAATATATCTCTTCATAGCTGCAGGGAGCTGCTTGTCAAGCTCTTCCGGAGTCCAGATACAGTTAAGAAGGAATGTACCGCCCGGAACAAGATCCTGTACCATATCATACTTAGTTACGTATGAAGGATTGTGGCAAGCTACGAAGTTAGCCTTGTTGATCAGATAAGTTGATGTAATCGGTGATGAACCGAAACGAAGGTGAGATACTGTGATACCGCCTGACTTCTTTGAATCATAGAAGAAGTAACCCTGTGCATACATATCAGTATGGTCACCGATAATCTTGATAGAGTCCTTATTTGCACCTACTGTACCGTCTGAGCCAAGACCCCAGAACTTACATGATGTTGTACCTGCAGGAGTTGTGTCAGGAGTCTCTGTTACATCAAGTGAAAGATTTGTAATATCATCGTGGATTGAAAGTGTGAACTGCTGCTTCGGAGCATCTGCTGTCATATTATTGTAAACAGCGATGATGTGAGCAGGCAATGTATCCTTTGAGCCGAGACCGTAACGTCCGCCGTATACAGGAACATTCTCAAACTTTGAGCCCTTGAGAGCTGCAACAACATCAAGGTAAAGAGGCTCACCGAGTGAACCTGGCTCCTTAGTTCTGTCGATAACAGAAATTGTCTTAACAGACTCAGGCATAACATCAAGGAGATGCTTAACTGAGAATGGTCTGTAAAGGTGAACCTTAATCATACCAACCTTCTCGCCGCGAGCGTTAAGGAAATCAACAGTCTCCTGAATTGTATCGCAAACGGAACCCATAGCAACGATAACTCTGTCAGCATCAGCAGCACCATAGTAATTGAAGAGCTTGTAATCTGTGCCGAGCTTCTCGTTAACCTTGTCCATATACATTTCAGTTGTAGCAATCGCATCGTTGTAATACTTGTTACAAGCCTCACGATGCTGGAAGAAGATATCACTGTTTTCAGCAGAACCGCGAAGAACAGGTCTCTCAGGATTAAGAGCGCGGGCACGGAACGCCTGGATATCCTCCATATCTACCATTGACTTGAGATCATCATAATCCCATGTTTCAATCTTCTGAATTTCGTGTGATGTACGGAAACCGTCAAAGAAATGAAGGAAAGGTACACGGCTCTTGAGTGTTGAAAGATGAGCAACAGCACCAAGATCCATAACCTCCTGTACATTTGCAGAGCAGAGCATTGCATAACCTGTCTGACGGCAAGCCATAACGTCTGAATGGTCACCGAAAATGTTAAGTGCGTGTGTTGATACACAACGTGCTGATACGTGGATAACAGATGGGATTAACTCACCTGCAATCTTATACATATTCGGTATCATAAGGAGCAAACCCTGTGATGCTGTATAAGTTGTGGTAAGAGCACCTGCTGAAAGTGAGCCGTGAACAGCACCTGCTGCACCTGCCTCAGATTCCATTTCAGCAACCTTAACGGTCTGACCGAAAATGTTCTTTACTCCTCTTGCAGCCATAGCATCAGTTTCCTCAGCCATGTTTGATGAAGGAGTAATCGGATAAATTGCGGCAACTTCTGTGAACGCATAGCTTACGTGCGCAGCGGCAGTGTTACCGTCCATGGTTTTCTTTTTTCTTGCCATTGGAAAATCCTCCTAAGTTAATATAAAAATTATAACTGAAATAATAAATTGCTAGACAAATACGCCTAACCTTGTTAATTATATCACTAATGTTTTTTAAATTCAATGAAAAAAACAAAAAAGTAACAAGAATTTTCCTGTTACTTTTTTTACCTGTTATATCCAGCCGTTTCCGGTAGAAGGAACCACAGTTTCTATACCAGTAATAGGTCTGATTTCGCATTTCTTATCGGAAGCTTTGATTTCAACAATATTATACTTAATACCCTCAACGCCCTTAAAATCGGCTTTGATTTCTAAAGCTCCCTTGACATCTCTAATTTTAAAATCTACCGTCTTCTGTGTACCATCGTCATTGTAGCAAAGCTGAACATCTTTTGTACCAACTTCTGTCCACTTTTTATCGCCCTTGACTCTGTAGTACAATGTAAGCTCAGTTTTAAGCTCTTCCTCAGTTTTCGCATCACTATAATAAGGAATATATACAGTTACCTTAATATCACGCTTTACAGGCTTTTCGGTAGTAGTCGGCTTTGTTGTCGTCTGCTTTTTGGTGGTTTCCTTGTTCGTTGTTGTATTTTTGTTGCCAGCTTTTTTGGTGGTATTATTTCCCTGTGATGTATTGCTTGTCTTGTTGTTATTTTCCTGATTACTTGCCGATGTGCTTTTTCCGGATGAGGCAGCTGCGGTACTGCTTTCATCCTTTGAAGATGCAGTTGTATCTGCTTTCAGAACACGCTCAGTTACTGCTTCACCGTTTTCATCCGTAACAGCCTGTCCGTCTGCGTCTGTAACAGGGACATCTATGTACTCCTTTGAGGAGCAGGCAGTAAATGCAAACAAAATTGCGATAACCATTGAAATAGAAATAACTTTTTTCATAACTAAAACCCCTTAAATAAAAGCATTGAAAGATGCGTCACTCGGCATTCTCCAGTCACCTCTCGGACTGAGTGAAACCGTACCGACCTTAGGTGAATCAGGAATACAGGAACGCTTAAACTGACTGATAAAGAATCTTTTAAGGAAAACCTCAAGCCAATGATTTATTGTATCTTCATCATACTTGCCGCCAAAGGCTTTCAATGCAAGCACGGAAAGCTTTTCCTTTTCAAAGCCGAAACGCACAAAATGATAAAGGAAGAAATCGTGCAGCTCATAAGGTCCGATATTATCCTCTGTTTTCTGAGCAATTTCGCCGTTTTCGTCAGGCGGCAGCAGCTCAGGCGAAACCGGTGTATCAAGTACATCAAAAAGAATTTCCGCCGTCTTCCTGTCGCTGACATTCGCCACATACTCAACAAGGTACCTTACAAGTGTTTTAGGAACGGATGCATTGACGCCGTACATACTCATATGGTCGCCGTTATATGTGCACCAACCCATTGCAAGCTCGCTCAAATCACCTGTACCCACAAGCAGCTTGCCGTGTTTGTTCGCCATATCAAAAAGAATCTGGGTACGCTCTCTTGCCTGTGTATTTTCATAGGTGATATCTTTTACACTGTCGTCGTGCTCAATATCCTTCATATGCTGAACACAAGCATCCTTTATACTGATTTCCTTTGACGAAACACCGAGTGCTTTCATCAATTCAACCGCATTGTCGTGTGTTCTGTCCGTCGTACCGAATCCGGGCATTGTGATACCGAGAATATCACTGTTTGGTCTGCCGAGCATTTTCATAGCCTCGCAGCAGACAAGCAGCGCAAGGGTTGAATCCAGTCCGCCTGAAATACCCACAACAACACCCTTTGAGCCGACGTGCTCAATACGTTTGGCAAGTCCCGATGCCTGAATAGCAAAAATCTCTTTGCAGCGTTCACGTCTTTTTTCATCATTCGCAGGCACAAACGGATGAGGGTCTACATAGCGGTATTTTAAATCGTTATTATCATTTTTGAGCAGATATTTATCACAAATACTATAGCTGAATTCTTCTTCAAAACTCATATTCTTCTGACGAAGCGTATTGAGCTTTTCAATATCAATATCCGCATAGGTAATTACATTTTCTCTGCTGAAGCGTTCACCCTCAGCAATTACTGCACCATTCTCTGCAACCAAAGTTGCACCGCTGAACACCAAATCGGTTGTGCTTTCATAAACGGATGCACCTGCATAAACATAACCGCAGATACACCGTGCAGACTGATTTGCAATCAAATCACGTCTGTACTCAGCCTTTGATACGTATTCATCACTTGCAGAAAGATTGACAATTATATTTGCTCCATTAAGTGCAAGTCCGCAAGACGGAGGAACCGGCACCCACAAATCCTCACAGATTTCCACTCCAAGAGCTGCTCCGTTTCCCAAATCAACAACACCGTCACAGCCCATTATACAATCATTATATTCATATACATACCTGCTGTCAGGGGGTGTATCAAACCATCTTTTTTCATAGAATTCATTATAATTAGCCAGATAAGTTTTTGGATATATTTTTCTTACTCTGCCATTCTGAATAACGAAAGCACAATTATACAGTTTCGCTTGTACCGCATACGGTGCACCGACTACAACACAAATATTTTTGCCTTTTGTATATTCAACAATTTCATCAAGTGCTTTTTTTGACGCATTCTGCAGAGCCTTTGTAAAAAACAAATCCGCACAGGTATAGCCTGTGATGGACAGCTCAGGTGTTACAAGAAGTCTTGCCTGCTCCTGAACGGCCGCGTCAATTGCCTTTTTAATCTCTTCTTTATTATAATCAGGGTCTGCCACTTTCAGCTTTAATGAAGCAGCCGCCACTCTGAAAAATCCGTAATTCATTTAATCACCTATCATTTAATCCAATAACATCTTAACAAGATAATATAAATAAATTGTTAAATCATTGTAATTTTAAATTTAAAAGATACAGTTTCATCAGGGGCAAGTATCGTCATTCCCCTTTTATTTTCAAAAGTTCCGTCTTCATCCGAGCAACTTGAAATACCTGTCCACGGCTCAAGAGCAACAAACGGCGCATGACCCATAGCCGACCAGATAAGCAGATTATTCATATCCTGAAAATCGACTCTTACTCCCCTGCTGTTTTTACCGATTAAGGTAACGGATTTCGGTTCACAGTCTTCAAAAATCAAAGCATCCTTTTCCTCAAACAAATCGTGCTTTAAGGCAAGCGTATCCGTGCCGTGCATAACATCATATTTTTTGTCTGCATCCACAAGTCCTATATGATGATCCGGTCTGAGACAAGGCTTTGTAACAGGCTTGTCAAAAATAATCTTATAATCCTCAAAATATTCATCCTCATCAACAGGGCAGTTGAATGCAGGATGACCGCCTATAACGAACGGTAATTTTTCGTTTCCTGTATTTGTAATCATATACTCATTAGTAACAGTATCACCAACAATGGTATATTTTATTTTCAGTTCATAGTCAAAAGGAAATTGTTTTTTCGTTTCCTCGCTGCTTTTCTGGACAAAGGTCACACTGTTTTTATGCTGTTCGAAAACCTCAAAGGGATTGATTCTTGCCACGCCGTGACGCTTCATATTACAATCTTTACCGAATGCCTTTGCTTTTCCGTCAGGCAAGACACCGACTATCGGAAAGCAAACAGGAGCCTGTCCTGCCCAGAAATCAGGATCACCCTGCCATAAATACTCTCTGCCGTTTTTAGTTAAAGAATTCAGCTGAGCGCCCTCAAGACCGAGAACAGCATAATTTTCACCGCTTGTAATTTTATACTGCAAAACCAATCACTCCTTTTATATAAATCCATTATATCTTATATAAACTTTTAATGCAATATTGAAAATATTACACATATCGGTTACAATATGTATAGCAAAGACAAGCTAAAGCGGTTACGCAGATTGCTTTGGCACTTGAGGAGGATAAAAATGGATATTGAAAATTATATTCAGGAGGCTGTTTTTCAGGAGAAAGAGCAGCACAGATGCTTTTATGAAATGATATGGGACAGCTTTAAGGAGGACGGCTTTGTTATCACAGACGAAGCAGGCAATGAAATAGATGCTGTAATAAAGGCAGTAGCACTTCAGAATCTCATCGGCGAATTTATATACAGACTTTATGATGAGGTAAATGAAACCGGATTTGAAGACGTACTTGAATATCTTCAGAATCTTGGATATGATGAGAGTGATATCATTGAATACTGTGAAAACAATGATGAAATAGATACAGATGAAGATGATTTTGAAATCACTTTGAAGAACGCCCTTGATTATACAACGGAAATCACAGCGGATAAAATGCTTGAGGAGTTTTCAGCAGATGATTTATTTGATTATATGTTTACGGCAACATATGATTTTGAACAGGATTTTGTTTTTGATTTTGAGGATTACGAGGAAATGCAGGCATTCATTGACACAAATCACGAGCAGCTTGATAATTATAAAGAGGAATATCCGTCCGTTATGAGATGGATTGAAAGCGGTATGATATGTTAATCTGCAAAAAATTAAGCGTTATGGATATAAATTCCATAACGCTTAATTTTTTATATTTTATTAAATCAATCTCCGAGTCCCTTTTCATCAAAATTGAAAATGGTTGAAAGGATAACCTCATAGCCTGTCTTAATTGCTTCAGGAACAAGTCTGTCATAACTGTCACGGCGATTATGATAATAATCTGCAGGAGAAGGATCCATAGCCGCAAGACAGGTTGATGTGATACCTGCCTGTGTAAATGCAGCAGCATCTGATGAGCCGAAAAATACATTGGCAAATTTAAGGTCATCATGACCTGCTTCAACAGCAGAATCCATAACGAGCCGGCTGAACTTCTCATTATGCTTAACAGTGCCTGTCATATCTCGGTTATAAACATTAAGATATTCAAGGTCTGTAAGCGTATCAACGCAGAGAACTGCTGTTTCAACACCGCTGTTTACATACTCGTCATAATGGTCCTTAGCCCACTGCTTACAGCCTCTGAGTCCTGCCTCCTCACCGTCGGTAATCATTGCACAAACCTCAGTATTTTCCAGATCAATTCCTGCCATATCCAGCATACGAAGTGCAGCTACAGCAGCATAAGTACCTGTAAGGTTATCATTTGCACCGGGTGAAATGGTTTTGAAATCAACAAAGAGGAAAAGTGTAATCATTGCAAGTGCAGTGAAGAAATGGAAATAGTAGCTGTAGTTAAGCATAAATTCACCAAAGCTGCCCATATCAACAAACTTAGCAATAATCGTGATTACTGCAAGTACAAACGAAATGATTGCACCGCCGATTGTTGCGCCCATACAAATTCCCATAAGAGGGAATTTTTTACCATAATAAATATGGCGCCATTCATAAGCTGAATCAATATGTCCGCTGATGATGATTCGTCTCTTAACCTCGCCTCTCGGCTTTCTTACACCAAGAAGATTGTGACCCTCAACCTTTTTATAAAGCGGGTCCATAAACTGCTTATACATAAGAAATTCCATAACGGTTATGAAAAGACCTACAAACACAAAACCGCCCACGATACACTGAGCAAGGAAGAAGGTAATTACACTTGTGAACACCAATATACCGCAAACAACAACTGCAAGGAATATAGCTGCAGAAACGAGCTTTGTCCAGTGCAGGAAAGCCTTCGGTGCCATTTTGTAGGACTCAAATCTTGTTTCGTCACAAAATGTGTCCATCTCCTTTTTAATATGCTTCTGTGCAGCAAGGCAATTCTCATTGCCGGACTCACGAGGACCGTATTTTTTAATTACATTTGTAATCTCTTTTACGGTATAGTCAACATTTTCATCAATGACTGACTGTGGAAAATCTGCGATTTTCATATTACTTTGCTCCTTTATTTTTAAATATTTTATTCAGTTTAATCTTAAACAAGCTGTAAAAAAACTTTTGATTCCGGTTAGGATTAACGCCGTTTGATAAACAATTTTTATAATTGTATCATAACTTTAATCAAAACTCAACATTTCTGTTACATATTTACAAAACATTATAAACATTCAAAAATTTCACTGAGTTTATTCACGGTGGCTGCTCCTGTATCCTTAAGCAAGTCAAGGCTCTGGTGACCGTCTGCAACTAAAACACACCTGCAGCCCACATTCTGTGCCACCTCGAAATCGTGAACAGTATCACCTATGAACACTGCTTCATCAGGCTGAATATCATTTTCTTCAAACCATTTTTGCGCCAGCTGAGTTTTGCTGACGGCAAAATTATCATCTGTTCCGATTACGGCTGAAAAATAATGCATAATATCAAACTGATTGATCTGCTCGTAAAGTCTGTTCTTTTCACAGGTGGAAATCACAACCTGCTTTGCACCCATATCATTAAACCTGTCAAGCACAATTTGTGCATCAGCAAATAATACTGCCCTGTTCTGCAAGGGAGAATAAATACTTATGTACAGCTGTGCCAGCTCATCAAAGGGGAATATATCAAAATCAAATCCCACACGCTTATAATATTCACTTACAGGGAAACCGAAAATTTCACGGTACTTTTCTGTAGTAAGACAATGATTATATCCCTTTATCTTCAGCATCTCATTCATAGCATCAATGCCAATCTGTACATCATCAAAGAGAGTGCCGTTCCAATCCCATATTATGTATTTATATCTCATACTATCCTCACAATGTAAATTCTTCACCTTGCCATTGTAACATATTGAGCCGTTTCAGGCAACAATAAAGAGCAGTACGGAAATTCTCCTTACTGCTCCTGTCATTTATAAATCCTGCAAATCCGCAGCTGTTATATCATTTTCCAGATTATCTCTTGCCAGATCGGTATCAATAACCGAATACACATCTGAAATCGGTTTTTCTGATTTATTATCTTTCTTTGATACAGGCCGCATATGATAAACCTTTTGTGACGGTGCCTGTGTTCCTGCAATAATAGGACGTGCATGCACCTTTGAGCTCTTCGCCTTGCCCTGAATTTCAGGTACGGCAGCAGCATTACGCGGCTTTGTATGTGTTCTTTCAGGACGTTTCATTCCCTGCTTTGCCATTCTATCACCTCAGTAATAGTCTGCCCATACAAAGCCGATATTATTCTATCGTCTGCAGTTCAGATATTCCAGTCTGCAGCCGCCGCTGCAGGCTTCCATATACTCACAGTCACCGCATTTTGAAGATGCCCTGTAGTTTCTAAAAGCAATTAATTTTTCATTATTCATCCAGTTGTCAAAATTCAGATGCTCTGCATCTCCGAAGGTTTCATTCCAGAATGAACAGGGTTTATAATTACCATTCACATCTATTGCAATATACATATTTCCGCCGAGACAGCCATTGGCGTCAACCTTTTTCAGCATATTGACACTGACTGCTTTTGAATAAGCAAGCTCCTGCAAGGATGAGCAGTCAAACAGGAACATCAGCCTGCTTTTCCTTGACAGAGTCCTTAACTTTTCAAACACCTCCGGCATCATATCATCCATAGGCAAATCATTAATATCCGTATTCTTTGATGTTCTTTTATATCTTAAAAACAGTATTTTGTTAAATGCAGATTGATTTGCACGTCTGACAATACTTTCCAGAAGCGGATAGGTTTCGGTAGTAATCAGTAAATTCAATCCTGCCTTTTTGCCTGTATTCTTTTTATAAATTTTAGCAGCATTAAAAGCAATTTCAATATCTGACGGCTTGTGAATGCTGAAATGCACATTGCCGAAAACTCTGCACTTCTTTGCAAATTCGTCATTCATTGTCAAGCCGTTGGTTGTCATATTCGGCAGAATATTTTTTGATCGTGTATACTCCGCCAGCTCAATAATATACGGATACAGTGTCGGCTCTCCGCCGCCGAAGGAAACAGAAAGCACTGATAATTCTGCAAGATTATCAATAATACGCTTTGCCTTGTCCAAATCAATATCAATGCATTTATCACTTTTTACGGTATTATAACAACCCTTGCAGTACATATTGCACCTTGTTGTAACGGCAAAATGTGCATCAAGTGGAGAGGACATAACATTGTCAATATAATGTGCTCTTTCATTTTTCTTTATGCCTAAGGCATCCGCCATTGCGTTATTCACATATCCGACAAAGCCGGGCTTTTCCAGAAATATGATACCGCCAAATTTTTCACGTCTTGTCTTAAAAACCATGTTCTGCCTACCAGCTTCCTTCAAAAACGGATGTTAATATCGGATCAAGAATCAAAGCTGATATCAACAATACACCTAAAAGCACTGCGACCATCAGCACAACCGATAACGCAATCATAGATGCTGTACTGCTATCGCCTGCAACTATTTTTCTATGGCAGGAACGCATTATAAAAAACATACATAATGCAGGTGTGATTCCTACAAACAATACCTCTATCCCATACTCAAAAAACGTGCCGTAATTAAAATCACACGCAAGGAAAATGCCGATACCGATTATAATAATGCACATCGGAATGGATACAGCATAATATCTTTTTGCTGCCTTATCGGTATCCACAACATCAAAACTGTAATCCTTAGGCAGTTTTATCAAGGATGCAAGCCAGATTATAACCATAGCAGGAAATATGGCAAGCGCCTGATAGATTACAGAAAACACAAGATAACCGGAACCGCCTGAAAAATTAGCCATATTGAACGGTCTTACTTTTAATATTTTACGTTTTTCCCTATTGTTTTTCATAAACACCCCTCCTTAATTGCATAATAGCCTATTATTGCTATAACATCAATCCATTTTAAAAAATGTTATAAATCGTTTATATTTCAAAACTGGTCTGCCTGAAGGGATTCGAACCCCCAATCGTCAGAATCGGAATCTGATGCATTAGCCCTTATGCTACAGGCAGATATATTATTTATATTATAATTACACTTGAAGTTGCAGTCAAGAAAAAGATGTGTTAAAATTATGATAAGAGGTGAAAAAGCTATGATACAATTTAAAAATGATACCTTTAAAATTATGCAGATTGCCGACACACAGGAGGGTTCTAAGGTAAGTCCTGACACAATGGATTTAATCACTGCCGCTCTTGATTGTGAAAAACCTGACTTAGTTGTGTACTCAGGTGATCAGATTTGGGGCAAAAGCAACTTCAGGGGCAATAAAGATAAGGTTACTGAAATCCTATCCGCTTTGACCCATCCTGTCAGAGACCGCAAAATACCTTTTACTGTCTGCTTCGGAAATCACGACAGACAGGTCGGTCTGACCAATGCCGAACAGTTTGAAATATACAAAAGCTTTGATTACTTTATCGGAGAGAGTGCAGAGGGAATTGACGGTGTTGCAAACCACGTTATCGAAATATGGGATAACGATGAGATTAAATTCCTGCTCTATCTCATTGACAGCCATTCAAGCCTGAAGGTAGGCTATGATCATGTACACCAGAATCAGATTGACTGGTACAGAAAAACGAGAGACAGCTATGAGAAAAAGTACGGCAGACTCATTCCATCGGTTGTTATTCAGCACATACCTGTATGTGAAATCTTTGAACTGCTTACAGAAGTAAAAAAAGGTACAAAGGGTGCTGTGAGAGGCTTCCGTACTCATGCAAACAGATTTTACATTCTCAATCCTGACAGAGTAAACGCAGACGGATTTATGAAGGAATCCCCTGCCGACCCACAGGAAAACAGCGGTGAATTTGAGGCCTTCAAAGAAAAGGGAGAGGTTCTCGGTGTTTATTTCGGACACGACCATAACAACTCCTTTAACGGAAAGGTTGACGGAATTGATCTCGGCTACACACAGGGTGCAGGCTTTCACGTATACGGTCCCGGCAAGGACAGAGGTGTAAGAATCATTGAGCTGAATAAAAACGGCACACTGAATACATATGATTTAAGATTCAGGGATATTGTGGGAAACAAGGTAAAAGAGCCGTTCAAATATGCAATGTTCCAGATTATGCCGACTAATATGTTTGACGCTGTCACAAGAGCCGTTAAATTTTTTGCAAGCTTAGGTATCATTGCTATAATTGTTATACTTCTGATATTCTTTTTCGGATAATGAATAGGAGATAAACTATGTATGCTTTATACGTTATATTAATCGTTCTTTATACAATCCTTTTGATATTCTACGAAATCGGTATAACGGTTGCCGTAGCACTTGACAGCAAGGGAAGAAAAATCAAGGATAGAAGTATGTGGATTATTTTAACTGTATTTTTCCCACTGATTTGTCCGATTATTTACTTCGCTAAAAAGAAAACGCTGGTGTCTGCCGCATCAAAAAAATGTATGAACTGCGGTACAATTTATACTGAAGATAAATTTTTATGCCCTGACTGTAAATGCGTTGAATATAGCTTAAACGAAATCCAACAGGATAACAAGCAGATAAAAAAGGGAAAAATATGGGCAAAGCTTTCTGCCGGCTCTCTGGCATTGGGGATTATAGCTTTCATCGCAGTAATGGCTATTACTATCTTTTCAAATGGTGCAATAAACGCCGGAGAAATAAGATTGAAAAAGGAATTTCCGATGACCCACTATGCCTATAATGTGGACGGCGTAGAAACATATTACGATTTACACGGCAATGCATATACCGATGCGGATGATGTTTTGTACTATGACAAATATGAAAATTGTTATAAATACAATCCTTATACCGGCGATTTTATCGACAGTAAAGGAAACAAGTATCCGCTTTACAGTATCAATTTTGATGCTGACGGACATTTTGTATATCTTGAAAATTATGATGATTTAGAATATATAAATGATGCATCAATGAAAAAGTCCGACGGCAAAGGCAATGAGTATTACAGTTATCTTATAACAAGCTGGGACGCTGACGGAAATTTGGTTGACAGTTATACAGGTGAGCCGTTATTCTGAACAACTTTAATATAAAATAAAAATGCAGTCTGAATATAAAATTCAGACTGCATTTTTATTTATAAATCTATTGTTGCGTAAACGCCGTAATGGTCTGACACATAACCATTTGCAGTATCATTTAAAATCATATAATCAACAGGTGTTGCATCGGTGAAAATGAAGTCAATCGGCTCACCATCATTTTCAAGATTACCCCAGTCGGTGTATGTACTTTGCTTATTCTGCGGTGCTGCGGATGAACAGCTTGTCAGTACTTCGCTTATTGTCTGAATAGGGTTACCGCTTTCAATATCATTAAAGTCACCTGTTAACACAATCTTAAAATCATGCTGGGATGAGGTTAATTTAATTTCATTGATTTTATCCCTGATAACCTGTGCACCGAAAACTCTTGCCTCGTCGCTGGCATTATCAAGGTGCGTATTCATATGCAGATAGCACTCACCTGTTCCTTTATTTCTGAGCATTACATAGGAGCAAACTCTGTAACAGCCTGCACCCTCGTACTTACTTTCAGTGTCAGGCGTTTCGGAAAGCCAGAAGGTATCCCTCATAATACACTCATACTTATCCTTGAGCCAGAAAACGGAATTCATCTCGCTCTTCTTCTCATTATCATCGCCGCCGCGCTGAACACCGTAGCTGTCATACGCAGGCATTAAATCAGCCAGCTTATTCATCCAGTCGGAATTCATTTCCTGTGTACCAATTGAATCAGGATGAACGGCATTCATATATGCGGCAAAGCGTTTTACCCTTTCACTGCTTGCCGTACCCTTGATAAAATTACCCCAAGGGGCTGCACAGTTAAAGGAAACGATTGAGATATCTCCTGTTTTTATATCAGGACAGAACGTAAATTCCGAAACCTTTGAGCAGCCTGAAAATGCACAAACAATAAGCACTGCAGAAAATAATACACCTAATAGCTTTTTCATATCAGTTCACCCTATTTCTTAACGGCTTGCCGTTAATATAATTTGTTATATTATTCCATATGTTTTTGTAAATTTTTTTCACAGTCAGGTTTGTGATTCCGGCAATATGCGGTGTTAATATCAGTTTATCCCTTACTCTTTCATCCAGGAGAATATTATCCCTTTCAACAGGCTCAGGTGATATTACATCAAGTCCTGCGCCTGCAATTTCGTTATTAAGCAGAGCATTCAGCAAGGCCTCATTATTTACCAGGTCACCGCGTGAGGTGTTGATTAAAAAGGCATCCTCCCTCATTTTTGAGAGAAACTCAGAATCAACCATTTCCCTCGTATCATCTGTAACTGCAACGTGAAGGGATACAAAATCGGACTGCTTAAGAAGTTCATCCATAGAACAGTAGGCAACATCATACTCCTCCTCAAGTTCCTGATACCTTGTTCGGTTGGTATAAATCACTCTGGCACCTAAGGCATTGCAGAATTTAGCCGTTGCTTTGGCAATATCGCCGAATCCGATTAATCCCACCGTGCACTGGCTGAGCTCTCTTATTACACCGAAGGAGGCCTTTTTTACATCAATCTGCCTTCCGTCGTATACAGACTGATGACCTGTGATAATCTGCTTTAAACAGGAAAGCATTAAAAGCAGTGTATCCTCAGCAACGGCGGTATCATTTACACCCTTGTTGTTACAGACAATAATACCCTTCTCTGTAGCATATTCCACATCTACACCCTGATAGCCTACACCCTCAGAGTGAATGAGCTTAAGCTGAGGCATACGGTCAATGAGCTCGCGATCAGCTTTTCCCATCGCATCAAGGAAGAGAAGCTCTGTATTCTCTGCATCACTCAGTAAATGTTCCCTGTCACTCAGTTTTATAACCTTAACATTATGCGCCTTAAGGTCAGGAATATTTTTAAAAAGCGCTTCCTCAGTTGTTACATTTGAATAAAAGGTTATGTTCATTTTCCATTCTTCTTTGACTTTTTCTTTTTGATTGTTACAATAATCGCAATAACTGCACCGATAATAACCACACCGCCTGCTGCACCGCAAGGCACACCGATTTTAATCGCATCCGGCAGATAGCTTATAGTCTCCTGTGTCATTGTATTTATAAAGTTCGGTAAGGTATATAATGCTGCGCCGTCGTTGCTTCCGTAAGCGATACGAAGAACGGTAACATCATATTTACCCATATCAACACTAACCTTTTCCCCCGTCTTATATTCCTGTTCAACAGGGAATGTGGTATTCTTGCCAATCTCATTGCAGGCGGATTTATAACTACCCTCAATGGACTGAGCAGATACACGGTTGATATCGCCGAAGCCTGACAGGTTCACATCCACACTCTGTGCCTTGCCTGTGGTATTTACCAGTTTAACATACAAGGTCTGTGCGTTCTCGTCCACAGTTACAGACTCATAAATACCGTCCTGAACGGTTTCTCCGTTTGCAAATGTGGACGCAAGATATTTTGTGCCGTAGTTATTTGCATACAGCATCTGAACGTAATAATTCGGAGTAAGCACAACCTCCTGAGAATCAAACCATATCAGGTTAACGTTCCAACTCTGTGCATTCACCTTTGCAAAGGTCGGTGCATAGGATGCCATTTCAACCACATCGCCGTTACGCTCAACACCTGTCAGATAGCTTGCCTCTTCAACTGCACCAAACATATTTGACTTGGTGAGCAGCGTACCCACACCTGCAGGTGTAACTGCATACTCACCGATAAATACGTGTGCACCGTCTCGGTCAAAATTATCGTATCTGTTATTATGGTCAAAGAGATATCCGTCATAGGTGTAGTAATGCTCATCGACTACAGTATCACGGAAATCCTTGTTAATCCAGCTCCAGTTCTCATCATAAGCCTCACCCTCAAGATATGTGCCTGAGGATGAAATCACTGTAATTTCAGGATAAGCCTTCTTCACTTCCTTGTAAAGTGCTCTGAAATTTCTTTCGTAAATGCTGCCCCAGTTCTCATTGCCGAGACCGATATATTTAATATTGAATGGCTGAGCACTGCCGTTGGCTGCACGGATTGCACCCCAATAGGTCTTTGTAGCATCACCGTTGGCATATTCAATCAAATCCAGAATATCCTGCACATAGGCATCCCACTCCTTTGTACCCGGACGAAGTGCAATGGTATCCAAATATTTTTCAAAGTCCGCATCGTTTTTGATATTCAGACCGTCAATATAATTTGTAAAATCTTCTCTTTCCTGCGTATTTTCAGGATCAATATTTCTTGTTTCCGTCAGATATGTCTCCCACTCGGAATCAGACATCGTATTCTTTTTAAGAGCCAGAACGTGATCATCATAGCCTGCTCTTGCCTGACAGGTAAGACCCACATTTAAAATAGGAAGAGCCTCTGCTTTAAGATCACTGCAAAGCTGAAAATACTCGTGATAACCCATTGCCATCGTGTTTATGTAATCTCTGCCCACATCATCTCTCCAGAGATTATAAAACTGAACACGCTCCTCAAGAGGACCGATTGTTTCCTTCCAGTTGTAAAGGTTTGCAAGGCTGTCGCCCTCAGCAAGGCAGCCGCCCGGAAAACGGATAAAGGACGGATTCATCTGCTCCAGCGCTGTGTAAAGGTCTGAACGCAGTGTGGTATATTTCCACTCATCTGTACCGTATCCGTGACTGTCCTTCGGAACAAGTGTTACAAAGTCAAGGCAGATTGTACCCTTGCCGTTGAATTCTATGGTAAGTCCTCCGTCCTCCTGTGCAACAGAAGTAAGGGTTGTTGAAAGCTTATTCCAGATGTTACCGCTTTTTGAAATATCAAGCTCTGTAATATTGGACCTGTTTTTTTCAGAATCAAGATAAACCGAAACAGTGCCCTCAAAATCCTTATTATTTATGTAACAGGAAAAATCATATTCAGCATTTTCCTTAAATCCCATATCAGGTGTGCTTGCTTTTTTCTCGTCTCTGTCGTAGGTTTTGTAATCATACATCTCCGTAAAGCCGAGATTGGTCACACTGCCCTTGCCCTCAACTCGGATCGTTGCATATGTAGGGTTATTGATATTAAGCGGTGCTGACGTATCATCGGTTGAAACATCAAGGTTATCAAATTTCCAGCCTGTTGTCCTGTTAAATTCATACTCAAATGAATCATTGTTTACAAGATTGGATACAAGTCCGCCGTCACAGGCATATGAAATATCCTCAATAAACAAACCATAAAGCTTATCGGATATATCGTGCGAGCTGTCCTTTGCCGAAATATTGAGAGTCTTATTATTTTCCTCTGCCTGAGCAGGGAAAACAAATATAGTTAACATTAAAATAAGAGCGGTTAAAAAAGCAGATATTCTTTTCATATCGTTTCTCCTCATCTTTTATGGCTTGATTATAACATTATATATAATGTTTTGTCAAAAAAATTAATTTTAGGTCTTGAAAAATACAAAAGAATATGTAATAATAGTTATCACGAAATCGAGGCATAGCTCAGTTTGGTAGAGCGCTACGTTCGGGACGTAGAGGCCGCAGGTTCAAGTCCTGTTGCCTCGACCAATAAAAAAGAGAAACACTTTGCGTGTTTCTCTTTTTTATTTATAGCAGAACAAGAACTTGAACCTGTGAAGGTCTGCCAAGCCTGTGCCCCTATTGTCCTGCGGCTCGGTTTATGATATAATTTTGTTTGACAGATAAACTGGAATTTGAAAGGAAGATGAAATATGGGAATATCCGATAAGTTTAAGAAGAAAAATGAAATAAACAAGGAAGAAAAGGCGATCGAAGTGATTACTCAAATATTGAAAGCCTTCCATTCAAAAGAATACGGAAAGATTATAAATTATGTGGATGAATCAAAAGAAGATGATTTAACATCTTTATTTGAATGTGTGGAATCCACTTTATCTGAAAATGGTTTTGGGGCAATTGATGAGTATGGAACGCTTTGCAATTTTCATCCACAATATAAATACTCTCAATTATCGTTATATGAATATGATGATAATACCGGCTTTGCCGTTGATTATGATATGACTTCCAATTCTGAATTGGTTGACCTGACACTGCAGTTAAAATTTTTATATACAAATAACGGATTAAAAACAATTTTTTCAGGAATTGAACCGCAGTAAATTAGAATTTGCATTACTAATATGTTACTGGCAAACTGTAGGAGCGAATTCAATATCCGCCCAAATGTTTTTATATTGTAGGATGATATGGAATCATCCCCTAAATTAACAGGAATGCACCTGAAATATTTTAACGAGGTAATATTGTGAAAACAGATGCTTTATTTCAAGATTTGAGAAACAAAAATAATATTATTGTTTTAGAAAACACAGAAGACAATATTAAAAAATCTTTTGAAAATAAATATCAGCACTTTAAAGATAAATTTTTTTATGAACAGTTTCTGAATTGCGGCGGTTTCATAATTGATAATTGGATCAGAATATACGGCTGTGGTGAAATAAATGCAATTAGAAAAAATGAATTATATAATAAAAACGGCACTGTCGACATATTGATTGGTGAAGATGTACTGGGAGGACTTTTTGCCTTAAAGGATGATATCGTTTTTTATTTTGCACCGGACACAAATGAATGGGAAGATTTAAACGCTTATTACACTCAATTTATAAACTGGTTAATTAACAGTCCGTCAGATGTTCATATTTTTTATCAATCGTACAGATGGAACACGTGGAAAAGTGACAGTGAACAGCTTAAATTAGATGAGGGTTATTCTTTTTATCCGTTACTGCAGTTTGACTATGATATTGAAAAAAGAAGCAGAAAAATCATTTCTATAGATGAATTGATACGATTCAATCTTGGGATATAACATTATTTCATTCAGTTACATCAATATAATAACAAAACACAATATTGTATAAAATATCCATTCATACAAATACTAACAAAAAGATGAGGTGTTTGTATGAATATAAATGATAAAAATATCAGGCAGGAAGTGTTTGAATCGGATATTCCGGTTGTTCTGGATTTCTACTCCGACACCTGTATGCCCTGCAAGATGCTCTCCCCTGTTTTGGACGATCTCGGCAAATTGTACAAGGACAAATTAAAAATCTGCAAGCTTAATGTAAATGAGAATTCACAGCTTGCAGACGAATACGGAGTTATGGCCGTACCTACGCTTATGTACGTAAAAAACGGTAGGGAAATCAACAGGACAATCGGCTTTATCAATAAAAATGAAATACTGGAGCATCTGAATTTATAATGGACTATGATGTAGTAATTATAGGTGCAGGACCTGCAGGTTTGTCTGCTGCTGTCTACCTCAGGAGAGCAGGTATGAACGTTGCCATAATTGAAAAGCAGAGCTTTTCAGGCGGCCAGATTCTTCTTACAGGAAGTGTTGAAAACTATCTCGGCTTTCCTTCAATCACAGGAGATGCACTTGCCGACCGATTTTACAAGCACGCCAAATGGCTTGGGACTGATTTTATCGAGGGCGAGGTCTCAGCCATTGATAATCAGACCGTACGATTAAAAAACTTTAAAAGTATCCGAGCGGAAATCATAGTCCTTGCAATGGGGTCCGTTCACAAAACACTGGGCTTGAAAAATGAAAAAGAGCTGAATGGAAAAGGCATATCCTACTGTGCACTGTGCGACGGCAATTTTTTCAAAAACAGAAAAGTTGCCGTAATCGGCGGAGGTGACACGGCACTTGAGGATGCAATTTACCTTTCATCCATATGCAGCAGTGTTACACTGATACACCGCCGTGACAAACTGAAAGGCTCAAAGATACTTCAGGATAAATTTTTCAGAATGCCGAACACTCATCTGCTGTTCAATGATGAAGTAAGGGAGTTCAAGGGTGAAAAAAGACTGAAAGCACTTGTTCTCAAAAGCGGACAAGAACTCGCCGTTGACGGTGCGTTTATCTCAATCGGTCAGAATCCTCAGAACGAACTTGTTCGCGGTAAGGTAAGACTTGATACGCAGGGATATATCATAACCGACGAATACTGCCGTACCAGCCTTCACAAGGTATTTGCCGTCGGTGATATAAGGAGTAAGAACTGCAGGCAGATTGTTACCGCTGTTGCCGACGGTGCAATCGTAACAAAAGGAATAATGGAGACAATATAAAAAGCTGATTGATGTGAACAATACATCAATCAGCTTTTCAGTTTATTTTATTGCTTCAATAAAATGCTTTGTAATATCCATAGGGCGTGTAATTGCAGTACCCACAACAGCAGCGTGAACACCGGTATCAATTGCCTGCTTAAGCTGTTCAGGAACCCAGATACCGCCCTCAGCAATAACAGGAGAATGCAGCTCTTTCACATATCTTTCCATCAATTTAAAATCAGGAAGAGGTGTACCCTTTGTATACGGCGTATAGCCTGCCATTGTTGTGCCGATAAGATCCATACCCAGTTCCTCTGCCTTTTTTCCCTCTTCAAAGCAGCTTGTGTCTGCCATAAAGAGTTGATCTGGGTATTTTGCCCTTACCTCAGTAAAGAACGCCTCAAAGGTAACGCCGTTTGGTCTTAATCTGTCAGTTGCATCAACGGCAATAATTTCACAGCCGATTTCAACAAGAGCGTCAACCTCCTTCATCGTAGGAGTGATATAGACATCACTGTCATCATAAACCTGTTTTATAATACCGATTACAGGAAGGTCAACCTTTTCCTTGATTGCTTTAATGTCAACCACCGTGTTGGCTCTGATTCCGACTGCACCGCCGAGATAGGCTGCCCAAGCCATTTTCGACATAATATAGCTGTCGTATAACGGCTCTGTTTCAAGCGCCTGGCATGAAACAATAAGCCCCCCTTTAATCTGTTCCAGTATTTCTTTATTCGTCATTTTCAACACCTTTTGTAATTATAATTTTTATAAAATTCAGTATATCATAAATAAAATAAATTGTCTATTGAATATTAAAATCCTATATGATACAATTAGCCAAGAGGTAGAAACGATGAAGGACTTAAATAAATTTCGCGGTGTTTTTTGTGCACTGAATGCGATATATGATGAAAATGATAATATTGATGAAAACAAGATAAAAGTGCTTGTAAATGTATATAAATCACTGGGTGTAAAGGGTGTATATGCCTGCGGTTCAACAGGTGAAGGCTTTTTACTTTCAATGGAAGAAAGAAAGCAGGTTGCTAAGGCTGTAAAGGAAGCTGCCGGTGACGATTTCACTGTAATCGTTCATATTGGCTGTGCTTCAACTAAGGAAAGCATTGAGCTCGCAAAGCACGCAGAAAGCATCGGTGCAGATGCAATCAGTGCAGTTCCCTGTGTATATTATCATTTACCTGCCGAAAGTGTAAAGCTCCATTGGGAATCCATTGTTAACGCAACCGATGTGCCGTTTATTATTTATAACATTCCTCAGCTCACAGGCTTTGATTTATCACCTGCTATGCTTGCTGAATTAGCAAAAAATGAAAAGATCATCGGTGTGAAAAATTCAGCCGAGCCGGTTTATCTTATGGAAAGATATCGCCAGGCTGCAGGCGAAGATTTCATCATCTTCAATGGTTCAGACGAGCAGTTTGTCGGCGGAAGACTTATGGGTGCAGATGCCGGCATAGGCGGAACATACGGCTGTATGCCTGAGCTCTTTGTGGCACTTGATAAGCTTGTTAATGAGAATAAGATTGAAGAAGCAAAAGCATTACAGTTCAAAATCAATGAATGTATTTTCGATTTGCTTTCCTGCAAATCCCTTTACGGAGCTGCAAAACAGGTTATATCCATGAGATTCGGTATCGACTGCGGCCAGCCAAGAAATCCTTTCCTCCCTGTAACGCCTGAAGAGGCAAAGCCTATTGCAGATAAAATCAATAAATACGTAAGCGAATTATAACAGAAAATAAAAGAGCTCTAAAAAAGCCGCTCTCAGATACCTTAACAAAAAAGCAACCAGCATAATTAAATTATGCTGGTTCTTTCATTTATAAATACGTTACTATACTACTATTGCTTACTTTTCCTTAATAGAGCAATCACCGGTTTTAATATCAACAACAAATGTATAATCATCCACTATAATATCTTTATGGCTGTTGAAATAATGCATCCTGCTATCTTTATCCCAGTAAATGTAAGTGTTTGTGAAATAAATTTCTCCATTCAGATTATACGACACTCCGGGAATACTGCTGATATATAGTGCACTTTGACCAGTATCGGCAACATTACCACTAACATCAACATAGCATTTATCTGTCAGATTATTGTCGCTATCAATAAAATATCCGGTCTCCTTGTCAATGGAATAGCATTCTCCTGCTTCATCATAGAATAGAATGTCAATGGAATTATTGTAAATATACCCATTCACATCATAGTAAGTTTTACTATCAAGATAATTAGCATCAAACACAAAAGCACGTAGTAAAACAAACACAATTAAAGTAAATTTAATCGCAAAAAGATATTTTTTATTCTGATAAAGATATTGGGAATGAAAATATGGCTTTTTCTGTTTTGCTTTATATTCCTTAAAGTTTTCTAATTCTCCACGTTTTTTTATAATTACAAAGCAGATTATTTCTTCAACAGTAAAAATGATAATGATTGAGAAAAAAGTATATAATAACTGTAAAATCAGCTCTTCTTTCATTAAATCATTAATTGCCATTTATGTATATCTCCCATTTTTAACATAGGTATATTCGATATTGACTATCTACTTTGCAAGGCTGAGTTATCTCAATCCTGTTTTTTTATTTATTTTGTCAACATAAGTTACTCCATTTATGCTATTTTTATATCGTCTTCTGCAGCTTCTCGAACAATATAAAACAACTCATTAGAATGATTAAATCTACTCGACAACATATCAAATGCCTGCTCTTCTGTAATATTTTCATTTGCATAAATATAAAAATCAAAATCCTGTTCATTATGTGCCGATATTGGATAAGTCGGCTCTATATCAACAGAATTTTTCTTCAAAATAAAGTCACTATCTCTAAAGTCATATGAATACATAATATTTACAGCAAAATCATTATTATTCTCAATTCGACAATGAACCTTTAATAAACGAAAATCGTCAACTTTAAATTCTACGTTTTCTAAATTAAAAGCATTATTGTATCGTTGAAAATCACTTTCTTCCGCATTACATACCGACAAAATTTCGACAGTTGTCATTTTGCTTATCTCCGGTGTTGGTACATTTGACAATAATAAAAATATTGAGAGAGCAGCTAAAAGGAATATAACAGTAATTACAATTATTGCTATAATAGATTTATTTTTCCTCATTAATATCACTTACCTTATTATACAAATTCAAACCACAATAGGCATATATTGCATTATTATACTCTAAACAATATTATTTTTATTTCTGATTTTAACCATACAAAATCCACCAACAAAGGCAATTATAAAAACAAATTCATAAAAAACATATGCAAAAAAATCTATTTTTTCATATATATAGCTAATTGGTGAAAAGTAAATATTATATAACAAATCAGAAAACAAATTATTGGAAAAACCAAATAAGAATATTATGACTTTTACAATTAAATTCATGACAATAAAAAATATTAAACTACTGATTTTCTTATTGATTCCGCAATATGCCCCATAAATCAAAAGGAACACAATAGTCAATATTGTTGTTATTAATTGTATGCTTTCACCAGAGGCAAAATAGTAATATATTGAACCATCATACTCGATTATTCCTTTTTCTATCTGCAAAATAATAGGACAAAGTACAATATATAAAACTCCAAATATTCCAAACCAATATGATTTTTGAATTTTCACAATTAAAATCCTTTCGCAATACGATTTGTATTACTGACCGAAATTACTTCATCCCTGTTTCTTTGATTTGTATTTCCAATATGAAAAAATTGTCGCTTATTCTTATATATCAAATAGCAAAATC
Organism: uncultured Eubacterium sp.; assembly: GCA_910577195.1. Lineage (GTDB taxonomy): Bacteria > Bacillota > Clostridia > Oscillospirales > Acutalibacteraceae > Eubacterium_R. Next base: position 180,497 of record CAJTLP010000001.1, read on the forward strand.
ATCTTTCTTTTTTTGCTTCATAAATCCTAAAACTAAAAACGCCATTTTCAATAAATTCTCAATACAAAAAAACATAAAATACAAAAATAAACTGTCATTTTGTATAATTGATGAGGCTAAATATGTTGTTTGTTGAAAACAAATAACAATTGAACCTATAAAATCCGACTCGATTAAGCAAAACAAAGTGTTAACAACTGTTGTAAATAAAAATGAAGATGCTACTATTACAATAAATTCTCGCATATTGCTTACTGTGATAATCTTTGAAACAAAAAAGCAGTACAATAAAATTGAAGCAATAGTAAAAATTATTGATATAAATGGCAATATTAAATCACTAAAAAACGGTTCTGTAATCAAATACCAAATCAGGTAAAAGAATAATGATAATATTCCGAATATTGCTTGCGTAACAAATATTTTAAAAAAATTCTAAAAAAACGTTTTCAAAAAAAACACTCCACTTTCAGCTTGTCTTTTCCGCCTATGCCCATTACCTCATTCATATGGTTTTTGATGTAGAAATACGTATTGCCCCCATAGGTGAAGCCTATCAGGTTTTCGATGCTGTCATAGAGGAATACCATTTCGTTGATAACCTCACCCTGTTCGTCAAGCTCATACTGGGAGGTTATCGTTCCGTCAACGGTTGTATAATACGTTGTTTTTCCGTTTACCGTTTTGCTTGTTCGGATTCCCTTTTCATCATAGGTATATTGGGTATTAACATTTACTTTACAGGGCTGAGATAACTCAGCCCTGTTTGTTCAATTTTTGACAATACACAAAGCCGTCAATTGATATCTCATAAAAATATCTTTTTAGTTTTTATGAGATACTATTTTTATATATTAAATAACATTTTATTAGATTCTCTATAGTAAATATTAAAATATATAAAATAATATTATCCGTTGAAAATAGAGTATCAAATACCAATAGCTGCTGCATACAAAATAATAAAATTTCTGTTAATTCAGATGATACTAAAAATAATATTATACTAATTAACGTAAGAAGTGCAAATAATATAACCATTTCAATTTTTGCTAATTTCTTATCAATTTTATTAATCGGTACAAAATAGAATGCAATATTTATAAATATAAATCCAATTATTGAAATTAAATATGTTATAAATTTACAATCTATAAATGTTGAACAAATAAAATATATGATAGTATAAATTCCACCTAATAGAATTTGTATAAATAGATACAAGAGAATATTCCTTGTTATCAAAGTGAATTTTTTATTCAATTATCTGCACCTCAATTATTTTATTTTTTTTGCTCCTCCAATGCATCTTATAAAGTCATCCAAATATTTATACGTATCTCTTTTGGTTGCCAGTGTTTCATCTGTGTTATATATTACAACGATTTCGGATGTATCTCCGCTGTCGATGTCAAGAGTATATGCGGTATAGCAGGACTGAGTTTCCTCAGCCCTGCTTTTAATCTTCATTGACTATTGAAGAATTATCATCATTGATCTCTATATTGTTTTTCTGTTTTCTCTGTTTTCTGATTTTAATAAATGATATCAAAGGAATGATTGGGGATATAATGAATACTATTAAAGGTAGATTTGTATAAAAAACATTTAAAGGATAAGCCAACACATTAAAAAGTTTTTCTATATTAGCAAAGCAAGAAGAATCTTGCAACGTTGCAAAAATCGGATAATAAACTAAAGATAAAAAATATGGATTAGCCAAAGTAAAGCAAAAAATATTTAAAATTACGCATTCCGAAAACAAATCATTTTTCTGATAATACCAAGACAGAAAAATCAACAACCCAACATATACTACTAAAAATATTCCTTCAGTTAAAAGTGCTAAAAAATCAAGTATATCAAAAACAATAAAACTAAACAAATAATAAAATGCAATCAGGATTATCAAAAGAGCATATCCAGTTATATGTTTTCTTGAACTATCATACATAAAACTATCTCCTTTTTATTTTAATTTATGTTTTCCACCAATTAACCTAATAAACTCATTGAGATATTCATATGTATCCCTTTGTGCCTCTAAAATCCTTGTAACACTACCTTTGACATATATCAAACCGTTACGAGACGAATTAGACCACATATATCCCTGAACAGTATCTGCTTGTTTAAACAAGCTTTTATTTTTGGGAGATAAAAAAATATGTTGGGGAATAGTGGCGCCTCTTCCAATCTGACCATGAGCAGATATATCTAAATAGGTATCAGATGCTGTATCATTCTTCAGTCCGTCAAGGTCGGACTTATAGTCCTCCTGTGTGATTTCCTGTACTACTCTTGAATAATCGTCATAGATTGTTCTGGTTTCACTGCTATCGGTATCAAGAGTATATTCTTTTGACATTTTCAGTGTACTATTTTCATACTCTTTTGTCAATGTATATGTTACAATCTCTTCAGGTATTTCAGCCTGCTCGTCATTATTAATTGAGATTGTGGTTATGCTGACAAGGTTTCCGTCGCATAGAACAACAGGGCTGAGTTCCCTCAGCCCTGCATTTTTATTTTTTGTCATCACGTAGAAGATAATCCTATAATTACTATAATAGTTTTCCTTAATTAACAGAATCATTATTTATATTAACATTTAAACATTTATGTTTCCAAAAAACACCAAATAATCCGAACAGTGTATATGTAGAAACATAATATAAAACTAAAGATATATTAATATATGAGTCAACAAAAATAACCGGTTCCAAATATAAAATTACATATAATATAGTAATTATTGTACTGCATTTGATTAGTAGTTTAAAACTTATTTTTTTTTTAATTAGAAGAATTGATATAATCGTTAAAACTAAAATTGCTAATAAATTATATATAACCATATAAAAATTATAGTCATAAATGTAATTGCGAAATTCATTATAATGAATTACTATCCCTATGAATCTCAAAACTTCAGCAAAAAAAATCAAACAAAATGAACATAATAAAGGTATAATAGTTTTGAAGATAAAAAATATTGAGATAAAAATCGCTAAAGAAGCTAGCGTATGCAAAAGTTCTTCCACTGAATAAATATAATGTGACATCATTAATTTGATTTCAGGTATACGTAACTCCGAGCTAAAGGAATTCAATTCAAAGTCAAAACCAACTAAAACAATATTACTGATAAAAGATATAAGCGAACAGATAATTAAAAATAAAGTCATTTTTTTTAATTTCATAATTATCAACTCCCAATTAATATTTTGTCAAGTAATATCCATTATACGTTGGATTATTTACTACATATTTACTCCATTTTTCAATAGATAAATATGTTGTTCCTGCTAAAGTCAATGATACATTTCTGTTGTATGTTGCCTTGTATATTATTATACCATTACCTGATTCTGTATATTTATTTATTAATTTAATTTGAGAATTAAGTAATATTTGATTTGTAATTATTGAAGTGTCTATTGCACAAACTTCAACAAAACTTGTCATCGTGCGTGCAGCAGATTTACCTAATTTTTTTATTAATGCATTTGTTATTCTTTTTTTGAGTTCGCTTACTGTATATTTTAGACCCTTTTTGCAAGCTTTATTATATTCATCTATTGTTTTCTTTATCAAACTTAAAGTTCCTTTTGAAGATAATATAGCTACTGCAGCATTAGCTTGATTTTTTGTTAAAAAATATACTGTTTTTACTTTTGCCGGCATACCTTTTATTGAAGCCTGAGTTCCCGAAGGTTTTGAAAAATTTATTGCCCCACCATTAGGTAATTTGATTTTATAATAATGTGGAAATAAATAATTTGAAATTCCTGGTGTTTTTTTCTTTTTATATCCTTTTTTATTTTCCCAAGAATCATGCCCCCATTTCAAATCTACAGAATAATAACAATAGCCATCAGGATCAATATTATTCACAGGATCATTATTGCAATAAGCAAAAAGATTTGTACCTGCATAGTCATCCTTTTGGAGTTTTGCATACTCAGGCAGGTCTGCGTTGAAGAATCTTCCGAAATCAGGCAGATAATACCTTGACTGCAGGTAGTATATTCCTGACTCTCTGTCACAGTAATAGCTTCTGTACAGCATCGGATTCAGCTCTGCAAGCTCATTTAATTCTATATCCGTCTGTACTTCGCTGTTTGTTTCATACTGCCAGTGCACCAGTCCATATGCATTATAGGTGTAGCTTACAAGCCACGTTCCGCTTGCATCCGCTATACCCATTACATCATTCATATGGTTTTTGATGTAGAAATACGTATTGCCCCCATAGGTGAAGCCTATCAGGTTTTCGATGCTGTCATAGAGGAATACCATTTCGTTGATAACCTCACCCTGTTCGTCAAGCTCATACTGGGAGGTTATCGTTCCGTCAACGGTCGTATAATACGTTGTTTTGCCGTTTACCGTTTTGCTTGTTCGAATTCCCTTTTCGTCATAGGTAAAGCTGTCTGAAAGTATGATACTTCCGTCAGTATCCAGGTAATCAAAGCCATCCAGTATTCTGCCTGCCGACCATTTAAAACGTATATCCTGTACGATTATCGCATTTCCGTTTTCGTCATACGCTATATCTCCGTTATAGTTTCCGCAGGACATAAGCTGGGATACCTCATCAAGCCACAGTTCTTCATTCTGCACGAATTCCATATTATCAAATCTTTTCGGAGTATCTACTTCCTCATCAGGACTATAGTAGCACGCATACCTGTGGGCAAGCAAATTCCCTCTGCTGTCGTACTCATACAGGTCTGCAGTTTACTATCTATTTTTCATCTTGCTTTTTATATTTGTTTTACTAAACAACCAAATTAATAATATTGAAATTGGTGAAAATATTATTAATAAAGATTCATACAAAATAGGTATTTCAGAAAACGGATAAGCTAAAACATTTCCAATCGGAGAACAAATTTCCATATGGACTATAAAATATATACCGGTTGACATAGTAGCTCCAATAGATAATATATATGAAATCACGATTATAATAGATACATATATCGCAGATTTGCCAAAACTCTTCTGATCAGTTAATTTTGAAAAAAACATATTACCTAACAAGAAATACATAATCAATGAAGCAGAAATAATAGCAACAGTATATTTACCATTAATGAATTTATCAAAGCATAGTACAATAATTCCATTAATTATTTCAGTTACTATTATAGATAATAATAACCATATTGAATATTTCATACTATTCTTCATTATTTATCACCACAATTCAAATTGAGTATGATTTATCCAACCTCAATATATAATAGGAATTATAGAATGTCAACAATATTTCTAATGTTTTTGAGGCAGTAGGTCCAAGAACCTATAAGTATGCAATGTAGCAATCTGTATTACAGAAAATCATCCACTGAGTTACTATTTTTCATATTAATTTTACTAAATATCCAAATCAATAACACTGAAATCGGAGACAGTAAAGCAAGCAATAAATCAGATAATAACGGAATTGTAGTTTCGGTCATATAAAATGGTAAAAATAAAGTATAAGTCACTGGTGAGCACATTGACCAATGTATCGAATTTAATAGTTCTCCCATAGGCGAAAAAAATCTTGCAAATAAATAGGACAACACAATAATTACAGACAATGAAACTAATGCAATGCGTTTACTTCTCTCATTACTGAATTTACAAAATATCTTTTTACTCATAAAGAGGTATGACAGTACAGCAAATATTACAACTAAAATTCTACAAATTATATCAATACTTTCTACAGATATATGTGATATCAAATCTTTTGCAATAAAATTGTGAATTAAAAAATATGAAGATAAGTATACAATACCATTTAATATTTCTGATACAACCATAGAAATTAATAGTATGAAAAAATATTTTAAATCTTTTCTATTCATTGTAATCCCCCTATATTAAACAATAACTATATTCTCAAAATATAGTATTCATTATAAAATGTCAATAAAATTTCAAGAGTCTTAGAAGCAGTGGGACCAAGAACAGCGTATGTATTTAATGAAGCATTATCAACGTTTCCAGGAAGGTGAAACCACCTTTTATTTTTAAATTGATAACAAACACTTCTTATATGGGCAAACATATCTTGTATAGGGTGCAACGAATATCCTAGATGTTTAATTCCCAAAAATACATTATTTAAATAAAGGCTATACTGCGTTTGGGTAAAAGTATTATTAGCGCCAAAAATGTTCGTATAATCTGTCCATTTATAATAAGCATCTGTAGCATTCTGTAAATAATTTTTAGCTATACTTTGTTGTTCATGAGAAATATTACCTCTAACATCTTCACCATTCTTTGTATAGAAATGCCATTTATCATTTCTTCTCCAATCCACAATTGAACTATACCATATATCCACGTAATCACTATAGTAACCTAATATTTTAGCGTATGCATTACTATAACCAATTATTGTTGCCCAATAATATGTTCCGTAATACTCTTTTATACCATCAAAATCCAAATAATAAAAATGATTTTCGGTATTCGGATTATATCCATCATGAACATCACTACCCCAAGTCCCATTTGGATCATATTTATTTACAGGATTATTACAACAATATGTAAATAAATTTGTTCCGGCATATTCATGTCTTTTTTGTCTAACCATTTCCGGTATATCAGAATTTAAAAATCTATGATATGCTGGCATATAATATCGAGATTGAAGATAATATCCACTCAATTCAATATCATAATAATAGCTTCTGTACAGCATCGGATTAATTTCATCTATTCTGACTGACTCATCATCACCATAAAAATTTGAACTATATGGATTTATTGAATAAAAAACGATTCATTTATAAAATCATAATCACTCTGCATCCTCTTTTATGGTGAGAATACAACCGAAATTCACCATATTAACAATCAGATAAAGAATACCGCTGAGGACAATCCAAAGCTTATCCGCTGTTATCGATGCATTGATTGCATTGAATACTGCTGCAAGAAAAACGAGTATAGGTATGACCATAAATATTCCTGCACAGTTTGATATGATTTCCTTAGGCGAATATGAAACATCTGTTGCAAGGTACGTTGTAACAATGCTTATAAGCATCATTATGGCAATGACAACAGAAAAATTCAGAAGTAAAATCTGATTCACTGTCAGCTCGGTTGTTATCGGAATGATTGATGTTACATCCTTACCGAGAGCCATTGTAAGCTCCGTTATAACACCTGCTGCCAGAGTCATTATATTAATAGCGCCGAGAAATATCATTGCCGCTCTTTTTGCTGAATTCATTTTAAGTACTCCTTTACTTCTTTAAGAAAGATATCCATTTCATCATCCGTACCAATGGATATACGAACATAATTTTCAATTCTCGGCACTGAGAAATAACGGATATATACTTTTTTGCTCTTAAGATATTCAAACATATCCTTCATTGATAAATCATCCTTCGTTGCAAAAAGGAAATTCGTCTGTGAATCAAGCACCCTAAAGCCAAGTGCCCTGAGCTCATCCGTAACACGGGAACGTGTCTTTATAATCTTATTACAGGTTTCGGTAAAATATTCATAATCAAGAACACTTGCTACACCTGCTGCAATGGATACGGAATCTATCGTATAAGAATTATATGAATTCTTGACCGCCTCCAGAACGGAAATCAGTTTTTCACTGCCGATAGCAAAGCCTATTCTCAGTCCTGCAAGAGAACGTGATTTTGAAAATGTACCTGTTACAAGCAGATTTTCATATTTCTTTGTCAGTTCTACTGACGATACTCCGCCGAAATCCACATAAGCCTCATCAATAATCACAACACTGTCCTGATTATATTCCATCAGCTTTTCAACAAACTCTGTTCCCTCACCTAAGGAGGTGGGAGCATTCGGATTCGGAATCACTACTCCGCCGTTTTTTTCCTTATAATCCTCAACATTAATTCTGAAATCATCACCTACAGGGTAATTCTTATACGAGATGTTAAAAAGGGAGCACCATACAGGATAAAAGCTGTAAGTCAAATCCGGATAAACAATCGGTAAATCACTGTTGAACAGGGCCTGAAAAGCAATCGCAATCACATCATCAGAGCCATTGCCTAAAAATACATTTTTTATATCCACATTATAATAATCTGCAAGTGCCTGCTTGAGTGGTGTGGCATTCGCATTGGGATAGAATCTGAGTGATGATGCGTTAAATTTTTCAATTGCCTCAAATACCTTCGGTGACGGCGGATAAGGATTTTCGTTTGCATTTATTTTAACGATATCCTTTTCACTGCTCTGCTCACCGGGCACATAGGGATCAATATCTCTTAAATTTTTCGTCCATAAATTTTCCATAGTCGTTACCTCTTCGGATATTTTAGCACATTAAAGTATTTTAATCAACCAAAACATCAGGAAATTGAAAGTGTCTTAAATATTGTTATAAATAAAAATATATGATAAAATAGAAAGCAAAGGAGATATATTATGGAATTCACATCTTACATACTCGTTGCACTGTGTGCAATTATCATTATTTTACTTATCATTCTTTTAATAAAAAAGCCTAAGGCGGACAACGCATCTGAACTGATTCATCAAAAGCTGGATATCAATGCAAAGAACAGCTATGAGCAGATGAAATATCTGTCAAAGCAAATGCAGTCCTTAACCGAAAAAAATTATGAACAACAGATAAGGCTCATTGAAACACTGAACGAAAATGCAGAAAAGCAAACACGTCTTACAGGAGAGGCTATCAGCTCTATGCAGAAAAGCAATGAGGAAAAGCTGGAGCTTATGCGAAAAACGGTTGACGAAAAGCTGACTGAAACACTGAATCAAAGGCTTAATGCATCCTTCAAAACCGTATCGGAACAGCTTTCAAATGTATACAGAAGTCTCGGCGAAATGAAGGAGCTTTCAAGCGGTGTAACGGATAACGTCAAGGGGCTCAACCGTGTGCTTACAAATGTTAAGGCAAGAGGCACTTGGGCAGAGGTACAACTTGGGAATATACTTGACCAGACCATTCCGAATATGTACGAAACCAATGTTCAGACAAATCCGAAATACAACGGAAGAGTTGAATTTGCAGTAAAAATACCAAACAGCGAAAACAGCACCTTTACCTACTTGCCGATTGACTCCAAATTTCCTATGGAGGACTATGCAAGGCTATCCGCTGCTGCTGAAATCGGAGATACCGAAGCACTTGAAAAAGCAAAAAAAGCACTTGAGACGCGTATCAAAGATGAAGCTAAGCTGATAAAACAATACATAAGCTCACCTGAAACCACGCCATTTGCTATTATGTATCTTGCAACAGAAGGACTTTATGCTGAAATTACGGCATCACGTACAGGTATTGCAGAAAAGCTCCAGGCTGAAGGAATTATGATTGCAGGACCGTCAACCATTACTGCTCTTTTGAATTCACTGGCTATGGGCTTCAAAACAATAGCTATAAACGAAAAGGCAAACGAGGTATGGAAAATACTCGGTGCAGCTAAGACACAGTATGAAAAATTCGGTGACTTGCTTGCAAAGGCACGCAAAAAAATTGACGATGCCGGCAAAGCACTTGATGAGGCTGATCACCGTAACGATATTATACAAAAGAATCTAAGAAAGGTTGAAACGCTAAACTTATCCGACTCTGCGGATATTTTAGGAATTGAAGAATAATGGAAATAAAACAATATAACGGACTTTGTGACGATGCAATGTATATAAGAAAAACTGTATTTATTGACGAACAGGGCTTTCGTGATGAATTTGATGAAATAGATAAAAAAGCGGTGCATCTTGTGGCATATGATGAGGACAAACCCATTGCTACCTGCCGTTTCTTCTGGAGCGATGAAAGAAACACATATCTTCTTGGCAGACTTGCAATACTTAAGGAATACAGAAAAAATCATCTGGGCTCAATAATTATGAATAAGGCCGAAGCACTTGTCAGAGAAAATAACGGAGTATCTATCGAGCTTCACGCACAGGAACAGGCTATAAAATTTTACGAAAAGCAGGGATACTCTGTCTGCAGTGAAATGGAATATGAAGAACACTGTCCTCACTACTGGATGAGAAAAAAATTATAGAATTATATATCACGACAAAAATCAACAAAAAAACCCAAATATTTATGATATTTTTAAAATAGTATAATATATTTTAATTTGGGTGATCATTATGAGAAAATGTTTAGCAATACTTTTAACTTTTACCTCGATAATATCCTGTTGTATTATTTCCTGTTATGAATACAAAAAGGATACTGTTATCACCTATGAAGATGCTAAACAATTTGCTGATGATGTAAAAGAACTCAACTCAAAAAATTATGATATTTCAAACCGGCTCATTGTAAGTTCAGATAAAGATATAGACACGATGGGTGCAATTGACAAGGCTGTTTGTGCTGATCATACTTACATACTTCAATACAGCAGCAAAGAATCTATGCAAAAAGCATATGAATATTATGATTCACTCACATATATTGAAAATGTTGGACAGGATGAAAAGCTTATAACAACATGTGAAGATACCAATGATAACTTTGATTTTGAGGCACAATGCATAAGCACAGCGAGAACGAATATTGATGACGCCATAAAGCTGATTCACGAAGAAAACATTGAATTGCCTGAAATCACAATTGGTATAGTGGATTCAGGCGTTTCAATAACTCCAACAACGAAAAACCGTTTTGACGGCGGACACACCTATTCCAAAAGATTTAAAGAAGACGGTACAGAAGATATAAACGGTCATGGCACAAAGGTTGCAGGAACTATAATCCTTAACACACTTGACAATATCCGTATTCGTTCCTATCAGGCATTGGATGAAAATGGTGATGGATGCATATCAGATATATATTCACAAATGAACTTAGCAATATCAGAGGGGTGTAAAATAATAAATTGCAGTTTTATTGCACCCGGATATAAATATGAATTCCAAAAGCTGGCTGATTATGCAGAGGAAAAGGGAACCATTATCGTGTGTGCCTCCGGAAATGATAAAAAAGATTTATCAAATTATAACGGATATCCGGCAAAAATAGAAAATGTTATAACCGTCGGCTCCATAACTATTTCAAACTCAATTTCTTCATCTAAAGCCAATTATGGTGACGTCCTTGATATATATGCACCGGGATACGGATTAAAATGTTTCAATTACGATAGTAATAATAATTTAACCTTAGGACAATGGTCAGGAACATCTGCAGCTGCACCTGTAATAAGTGCAGTATGCTCATTGCTTCTTACAGCAAAGCCTAAAATCACCTATCAAGAAATCGAGGATTTATTTGCTCGAACAGGCAATGCCATTGATGATGATAACTGTACTGAATCCAATCGATTAAATGTAGATGCTTATGGTGCAGTTAAGTATCTTTTAGACGCTGAATTAGAGCAGTGTACAATTAACTATACAATAGGAAAAAATAAAGAAACCAATTATACAGAAGCAATACTTGATACTGATCAGAACTCAGAATTATGGTATTGCCGCATTTATGGTGATTATTTTGATAAAACATTGCCTGAGAATGAACTATATTCAAATTACCTATATGATAATTCACCTATATCAACATTCTCTTATTACAATATTTCTGTCTGTGCATTTGCACCGCATAAAACAAAAAGTGATTCAAAACTTATTATGCTGCCGTTATACTACAATAAAAAGGATTATACGATTACCAAAGCAGCATCAGAAAACGCAAATAACATACTTAAACAATGCTGTATATTTGACCAATCAACTATTGATATACCAAGTGTAATTGATGGTGTGGAGATACAGGAAATCGGTTCTATGTGCTTTGCTGGGAATCCGGCAGTGGAAACCATTATTCTTCCTGAAAGTGTTAAGATAATCGGTGCGTATGCATTTGCCAATTGTCCTAATTTAAAAACAGTTATTGCTCCCGGCGTGACCGAATGCAAGCACGCAGCTTTCTATGCCAGTGACAAACTGGAAAATGTATCTATCCCCAATCTGTCAACTGCCAATACGGCTTTATTTAAAAATTGCAGTGCTCTCAGGAAGCTGCAATGCAAACCATTAACGCAGATTTGCAATCAGGCTTTTTACGGATGTACAAGCCTTGAATCACTGGAAGTTGATGATAACGATTTAAGCTTCTGTACCAACACATTTAACGGTTGTGACAACCTGACGCTGTCTGTTAAAGAAAACAGCTATATGCATCGGTTTGCTGCAGATAACAACATCCCCTTCACCTTAGCAAACGGTCTGTCCGTAAATGAATGCAGCCACAGTAATACAGAAATCATTAAAGATGTAAAAAAGGACTGTTATCATAACGGATATACAGCTTACTTATGCCGTGACTGTAATAGCGTATATACGCTTTTTGATTACTGTACAGGACATGAATATAGGACTGAAACAATAAATCCTACCTGTACTGAGTATAAACAAATTAAGCATCAGTGCAAAAATTGTCCATACTCATACAATGAGAGAATAGGTAATTACTTAGTCCCCCATGATACATATACAGTTGTTTATCTTGACGCAACTGTATCAAAAACAGGAAGAGCGTATACTTATTGTAAAAATTGCGACACGAAACTGCCTGATACAATTATTCCGTCATTGGCACCATATACGGTAAAGGGTACTGCAGTAATTGCTGAGGACAGAAATTTAACTTCACAAAATAACTATCCGCTTTCAAATGTAAGTATAACAATCAACGGCGAGTTAGTGGCTGTCACTGATAAAAACGGCGAATTTAATATAAATCTTAATAGTGGAAACTACACAGCTTATCTCACGCATCCAAGCGGCTTTGACAAAGTCATTGAATTTACCGTAGATAATCGTTCGGTCACAATCGAAGAGCCTATACCATTAATAGCCTGTGACTGGCATAAAGACGGCATTATTAATGCAAAGGATTACGCAAAGCTGAAAAACACCGACACGGTTTATGGATATGACGTGAATGGTGACTACCTAATAAATGATATAGAATATGAAATATTTGAAAACTGTATAACATATTAACATAAAAAGCACGCAACATAAATTCAATCTGTGTTGCGTGCTTTTTATATATGATTCAGATATTCAACTGATTATATCTTTTCAAGTCTGGCAAAATTCGCCATCATTTTCTTAGTGCCTGCCTTATCAAAAGCAACCTCCATAAGTGTATCATTTCCCATAGGCTGGAGGGTAAGAATTGTACCTGTTCCAAAGCTCTTATGTACTACGGTATCGCCAACTTTATAATCAGCCGTCGGCTTTGCGGCGGTATTGCCTGCCTGTCCGAACTTATGGGCATTCTGACTTGATGCAGTACGCTGCTGCGGAATCTTGCCTGCAGGTGCTTTATAGGATTTTGTAGATACATCTTCAGTTACACCGAAAGGAATTTCACGGATAAAGCGAGACTGCATATTACGTGATGTTGTACCATAGAGCATACGCTGCTGCGCATTTACAAGATACAGCTTTTCCTTTGCACGTGTAATGCCGACATAAGCAAGACGGCGTTCCTCCTCAAGCTCTTCCTCACTGTACATGGACTGATTGCCGGGAAAGATTCCTTCCTCCATACCGGGTATGAATACAACAGGAAATTCCAGTCCCTTCGCTGAATGAAGCGTCATCAGGACAACAGAATCCTCGTCCTCATTGTAGGAATCAATATCCGTGATAAGAGCCACATCCTCAAGAAAATCAGAAAGATCAGGCTCCTCCGTTTCCTCCTGATACTTAATGAACATGGATGAAAGTTCCTTGATATTGTTAACTCTGTCATCATATGTTTCAGGATCCTCGTTAAGGTAATCCAGATATTTGGTTGTTTCAAGTATTTCCTGAAGGAGGTCACTCAGCGGCATCTTTTCCTCATAGCATTTCTGAAAATGCTTTATCATCTGTGTAAAGCCGATCAGCTTTGACGCACTGCGTGATGTTTTCTGGAATTCGTCAGCTCTTTCGCAAACCTCAAATGCAGACAGACCTAAGCCTGTTGCAATCTCCATAACATTGGCAAACATCGTGTCACCAATCTGACGCTTCGGAACATTTATAATTCTTTGAAGTCGGACATTATCAGCAGGATTATTGATTACCGCAAAGTAAGAAATAATATCCTTGATTTCCTTTCTGTCAAAGAAACGGTGACCGCCGATAATTCTGTGCGATATACCGCTCTTTGTCAGCATAATTTCCAGATTACGCGACTGGGCATTCATACGGTAAAGTATCGCGTGGTCAGACAGCTTTCTTCCGTTTTTCACATTTTTGAGTATTTCGTCAATAATAAATGCTGACTCATCCGATTCGTTCATTGCAGTATTGAGCACAATTTTATCACCGCTGCCCATACGCGTGAACAGGGTTTTGCCCTTACGATTCTTATTATTTGCAATTACGGCATTGGCACCGTCAAGAATATTCTGTGTTGAACGGTAGTTTTCCTCAAGCCTGATTACAACTGCACCCTTATAATGCTGTTCAAAGGACAGAATATTTTCAATCGTCGCACCACGAAAACGGTATATACTCTGATCATCATCACCTACAACACAGATATTTTTATACTTATCTGCAAGAAGTGATGTAAGCACATACTGTGCGTGGTTTGTATCCTGATACTCATCCACCATAACATATTTGAACTGTGACTGATAAAGCTCGCGGACATCCTCATTTTCCTGCAATAATTTAACGGTGTTGAATATAATATCGTCAAAGTCCATTGCATCGGACTTTTTCAGCTCTGCCTGATACATCTCATAGCACTGTGCAATTTTGCCCTTTCTGAAATCATTTGATGATGTCGCCTTATATTCCTCAGGGTCAATAAGACTGTCCTTAGCTCTGCTGATTTCATTAAGGATGGACTTATGATTCAGGAATTTATCCTCAATGCCAAGATGCTTCTGGCACTGCTTCATTACACGGCGTGAATCATCCGTATCATAAATTGTGAAATGGTTTGTATATCCGAGTCTGTCACCAAAACGACGGAGAATACGTGAGCAGCAGCTATGAAAGGTATATGCCCATATGCTTTCTGCCTCTTCACCGATTGCTTTTACAAGTCTTTCCCTGAGCTCGCCTGCAGCCTTGTTGGTAAAGGTAATCGCAAGCACCTGCCAGGGCTGTGCAAGACCGCTTTCAATTATATGCTGAACTCTGTTTACAAGTACAGTTGTTTTACCGGAGCCTGCTCCTGCAAGGATAAGGAGAGGTCCGTCCGTTGTATTCACAGCTTTCTGCTGCATTTCATTAAGTGGCATTTGATAATCCTCCGATTAAACAAAATATAACTCAATCCAAGCTGAAAAAATGATGATTTAAACAGCCGGATTCAACTATTATATGATTAAATTAGGGTGACAAACTGCCACCCCAATTTTAACATATATATATTATTTTAAAAGTGTAAGGAGTACACCGGCAGCAACTGCTGAACCGATTACACCGGAAACGTTTGGACCCATAGCGTGCATAAGAAGGAAGTTTGATGGATTTTCCTCCTGACCGACCTTCTGTGATACACGTGCTGCCATAGGAACGGCAGATACACCGGCTGAGCCGATAAGCGGATTAATCTTACCTTTTGTGAAGATATACATAAGCTTACCAAAAAGCACACCGCTGGCAGTACC
The DNA here is from genome assembly GCA_910577195.1 of uncultured Eubacterium sp. Lineage (GTDB taxonomy): Bacteria > Bacillota > Clostridia > Oscillospirales > Acutalibacteraceae > Eubacterium_R. Next base: position 196,129 of record CAJTLP010000001.1, read on the forward strand.
GAGAGCGAATGCAACCAAACCAAGAAGAACAATACCGAATGTCTTCAGGTTAAGGAAGCTTTCGGCTGATGTGGTTGCACCTACGGATACACCAAGCATAATTGTGATGATGTTCATAAGCTCATTTTGTGCAGCCTTTGCAATACGCTCTGTGCGTCCGCTCTCCTTGAGGAGGTTACCAAGCATCAGCATACCCACAAGTGATGCAGCATCAGGAAGAAGAAGTGATACAACAACTGTTACCATTATAGGGAACAAAATCTTTTCAAGCTTGGATACCGGACGAAGATTGCCCATTACAACGGAACGTTCTTTCTTGGTTGTAAGTGCCCTCATAATAGGCGGCTGAATAAACGGAACAAGTGCCATATATGAATATGCGGCAACCGCGATTGTACCAAGCATAGCTGGTGCCAGCTGCGACGTGACGAATATCGCCGTAGGTCCATCAGCACCGCCGATGATAGCAATTGAACCTGCCTCGTTAGGTGCAAAGCCTAACAAAATGGCACCGATATATGTGAAGAAAATACCGAACTGAGCAGCCGCACCGAGAATAAAGCTCTTCGGATTGGCAATAAGCGGTGTGAAATCGGTCATCGCACCGATACCCAAGAAGATAAGCGGCGGATAAATACCTGCTTTGACACCGAAATACAGGAAGTCCATAAGTCCCGGTGTACAGCCTGCAAATTCACCCCTGCTTGCCAGCAAATCTCTGAATCCCTCTAAGTCGTGATACTGAACTGCCAGATTAGCGCCCGGTATATTTGCAAGGAGCATACCAAATGCAATCGGTATCATCAGCAAAGGCTCAAAGCCTTTTTTGATACCAAGCCAAAGGAATATAAATGAAATTAAAATCATTGCTAAATTTTTTGCACCATCTGCAGTGAAGAAGTACGCATAGCCAGAATTTGAAAAAATGCTTACTATAACTTCCCAGACACCCTGAAGTATTTCCATAATTCAATATCCCTCCTTTAAAACGGTCTTGTATTATCAGCAGTCGCCGCTGCTGACCACGGATTACGTCCGCTGACTTTTTTCTTTTTGATTGAACGAACAACCGCTCCTGAGCCTTCAGTTGCTGCCACAGCTGCTGCAATTGCTGCAACAACCTCACCGCTGATACCCGGCTCAACAATCGGAGCAGGTGCAGGCATCGGCATGGGAATCGGAGCAGAAAGCTCTGCTGCAGGACTGCTTTCCTCAACAATCTCTCCTTTTTTCGCAGCTTTTTTTGCGGCTCTTCTTGCTTTCCTTGCAGCCTTTCTTGCTGCTGCTCTTTCTTCAGCTGCCTTTGATTTACGCTCAATAATCGGAACTATTTTTCCGAAAACATTAAATATTAAAATAAGAAGTAAAAGTACACCGACTACAATGCTGATACCTGCAATTACTACTGTTGAAGTAAATACAGCACTGGTATCTGCCGTTAACATTAAAATAGGACTCACCACAAACTCCCCCATTATAATTTTATTAGTGATATTATAAATCATATTATATTTTATTTCAACGGATTTTGTTATTTTTTTAAATTCTGTCAAATTGTATAAAATTGCTTGATTTATTTTCAAAATAGTATATAATATTATTAACACAAAGGAGGCAGTTATATGACAGAGAAAACATTGATTATTGCAATACTTGTTGCACTTATTCTTCTTTGGTTTGCTGAAACCTTGAAAATGACAAAGACAAGTAAAATACTCGGCGGAGTTATTGATTTAGGTTTTGCAATTCTTCGATAGCTTATTATTTTAATGCATAATATTTAAGAGCAGTCACGTGACTGCTCTTTTTATTTTTCTATTCATATTTATAAAGTGATTTTAACAGTGCAATCTCCTTTGCATAGCCGTCAAGCTCATTGGGTGTTTCGAGATAAAACGGTAAATCCTTAAGAGCTGAATGATTTATAATTCGTTCAAAAGCAGCTGTGCCTATATAGCCCTCACCTATCTTTTCATGTCTGTCCTTATGTGCACCGAGCGGATTTTTTGAATCGTTGAGATGAATTGCCTTCAACCTTTCAAGACCGACTGTTCTGTCAAATTCATCAAGAACACGGTCAAGCTCATTCACAATATCATAACCGCCGTCGCTGACGTGGCAGGTATCAAGGCAAACACCCAGTTTATCGCTGAGCTCCACCCTTTCAATAATCGCCTCAAGCTCCTCAAAGGTTTTTCCGATTTCGGAGCCCTTTCCGGCCATTGTTTCAAGGAGCACTGTCGTTGTCATATTTTCAAAAAGAACAGCGTTAAGGGTTTCGCAAATAAGCTCAATTCCTGCATCTTCACCCTGACCGACATGTGAGCCCGGATGAAAATTATAAAGCTGATTCGGTGTATATTCCATTCGTTTTAAATCATCAGCAAAGGTGTTGCGTGCAAATTCCCTTGTCTCCGGCTTAGCACTGCAGCAATTGAGCGTATATGGTGCATGAGCAAGAATTACAGGAAAATCCTTTTCCTTCATCAGCTGTAAAAAGGTTTCAACATCTTTTTCATCAATTGCCTTTGCACTGCCTCCGCGAGGATTACGTGTGAAAAACTGAAATGTGTTTGCACCGATTTCAACAGCCTGCTTCAGCATTGCCGTATATCCCTTTGATGCACTCAGATGTGCTCCGATAGTAAGCATAGTTAAATTACCTCATTACTTTATTAAAAGTTCCTTTTCAATATCCTCGTCTGCTTTGCCTGACATAATATATTCAAGCAAATCCGCCACACAGCCTTTATTGCAATGGCAGGCCTCAAATTTGCATATCTTATGAATAGAGGATGGGGCCTGACCTGCACACGCAGGCAATCCGACTGTTTTCAGCATATCCCAATCATTATAATAGTCGCCGATTGCAGCCACATGGCTTTTTTCAACACCGAGCATATCAGCAAGCTTCATAATTCCCACACCCTTATGTGTATCCTTCTGAAGCATTTCAAGGCTCCATATGGATGATGCCATAAAGTTCGCATCCGGGTTCGGCAATTTATCAATAACCTCTCTGAGGTGATTAATAACAATAGGATTTGACCAGAATATAACCTTCATCCAGCCTTCAGTGGGTACATCATCAATTGACCTGACATGCTCGTGATGAGCCTTGTCAAAATACATCGTACCTTGTGAAAGAAGGCCGTCTTTCACAATATAAACATAATCATCAAAGTAAATTCCTATATCAACACTTTTAAAAATATCGTCAAATTCCTCAGCAATATAGCGTACAAACTGCTGACCCTTTTCGCCGATCGTATTTCGCCAAAGCATTTCTCTTTTATTATAATCATATATGCCTGCACCATTCAAAACAATAGCAGGCTGATTTGGTGTAATGCGATTATAGTTTCTCTCCAGACTTGACTGAAGTCTGCCTGAAGCAAGGGTAAAATTACCTCCAAGCTGGGTGAATTTCTTAATTGCATTGTAATTTCTTTTCGGCAGCTTTCTGAATTTATTATTAAGAGTACCGTCTATATCGGATACAACAAGCCAGTTTTCAAAAGTTTTTTCCATAGAATTCACCTCTGTTTCATTTTTTATGATCAAGTTTTATAAGAAATTTTTTAAAATATTCAGGCAGCTCTGACCTGAATTCCATATACTCTCCTGTACGTGGATGCACAAAGCCGATTTCACCGGCGTGAAGGCATTGTCCGTCCAATGCTTTAATAACCTTCTTGGGTCCGTACACTGCATCACCTGCCAGCGGATGTCCTATATAAGACATATGAACTCTGATCTGATGCGTTCGTCCTGTTTCAAGAATACAGCGTATATGCGTAAAATCACCGAATCTGTCAAGCACCTCATAATGCGTAACAGCATCCTTAGAATTTTTATCTGTCACCGCCATCTTTTTTCTTTCCTTCGGATGACGTCCGATAGGCTGATGAACTGTACCGCTGTCCTCTTTCAGATTGCCATAGCAAACTGCCTGATAAGCACGGTGAAAGGAATGCTCCTTTATCTGCTGTGCAAGGCTGATATGAGCCATATCATTTTTTGCAACAATCAGAAGTCCTGATGTATCCTTATCAATTCTATGAACTATACCGGGACGAATAACACCATTTATTCCGCTGAGACTGTCCTTGCAGTGATAAAGCAGTGCATTTACAAGCGTACCGCTGTAATTTCCTGCTGCAGGATGCACCACCATACCCTTCGGCTTATTCACCACCAGCAAATCGTTATCCTCATAAACAATGTCAAGGGGGATATTTTCCGCCTTTGTTTCAAGTGGAACTGCGTCAGGAATGAAAACAGATATTTCATCATTTGCCCTGCACTTATAATTTTTTGACACGGTGCAGGAATTCACCCTTACATTGCCGTCAGTAATCAGCTTTGAAAGACTGCTTCTTGTAAATCCGTCAATGTTGTCGCTGAGGAATTTGTCTATCCTTATACCTGCAGTATCCGAATCGACTGACAAAAGAATCGTATCACTCATCTTTGCTCTCCTTTTTATTTTCCTTTTTAAACATATCGAAAAGAAGGTAAGCGATAAGACTGATTGTACCTAAAGTTACGGCACAGTCTGCTATATTAAACACAGCAAAGTCAACAAAGGTCGGATTTATAAAATCAATAACATAGCCAAGATAAACCCTGTCGATAATATTGCCGATTGCACCGGATGCAAGCACACCGAGAGTCCAGTAAAGCCATAAATTATTCTGTGCTTTTTTGAACATATAGAAAAGAATTCCGATTGCCACAGCAGCCGTCAGAATAATAAAAATCCATCTGCCTCCGCTAAATAGAGAAAAGGCAACACCTGTATTTTCAGCGTATCTGAATTCAATAAAGCCTTTAATAAAATCCTTTGCCTTATCAGGATAAAGATATGATTTTGCAATATATTTTGTTATCTGATCAAAAGCTACTATCATTATCATCATAACCACTGACCAGATATTTTTATTTTTTAATTTCACAAAATCACCCTTTATTAAGCAAATGAGATAGTCCGTTTTATAATAACTTATTCGGACTTTTCTAAACAGGCACACGGCTGAAAAGCAGTGTGCCTTATATATTTTTATATTAGTCTAACTGATTCATTACCTCTGCACAATGTGCACAAAGTGTAGGATGCTCAGAGCTTTCTCCTACGGTATCGGAATATTTCCAGCAGCGTTCACATTTTTCACCGTCTGCCTTTGATACAGAAACGGAAAGTCCTTCCACATCACCCTTGAATTCTCCCTCGCCGTTTGAAACGGTAACAGCTGATGTAATAAAGATTTCAGGGAGCTCTGCCTCAACAGACTTTAAGAAATCATAAAGCTCGCCATCTGCATAAAGAGATATTTTAGCTTCAAGAGGCTTACCGATAATTTTCTCATTTCTTGCAAGCTCAAGAGCCTTCTGAACGTCAACTCTTACAGCGTGAATCTTATCCCACTTCGCAATAAACGCTTCATCAGCTGCAATAAAATCAGCCTGAGGAATTTCATTAAAGAGCGGAGATTCAGGTTTTCTTGATGAATCATGTGGCATAGCAAGCCAGATTTCATCCGCAGTAAATGCAAGAATCGGTGTAAGTAAAAGTGTTAATGCGTCAAGAACTTTATAGAGAACTGTCTGTGCAGCACGTCTTGTATTACTGTTTGGAGCAGATGTATAAAGTCTGTCCTTGAGAACATCGAAATAGAAGTTACTCATATCAACAACGCAGAAATTATGAATTGCGTGTGAAACAGTATGATAATCGTAAACCTCATAGCTGTCGCGTGCAGTTTGTATAATTTCATCAAGCTTCATCAAAGCATACTTGTCAAGTTCTTCAAGCTTATCATTCTCAACCATATCCTTATCCGGATCAAAATCGTAAAGATTACCGAGACAATATCTTGCAGTATTTCTGAGCTTTCTGTAATTATCGGAAATCTGCTTGAGGATTTCCTTGCTGATACGGATATCAGCGTGATAATCAGCACTTGCAACCCAAAGACGGAGGATATCAGCACCATACTGACCAACGATTTCCTGAGGGTCAATACCATTTCCGAGTGACTTTGACATCTTTTTGCCTTCGCCGTCAACAGTCCAGCCGTGCGTGATAATCTGCTTGAACGGTGTGCCGTTGCCGCCTGCAACGGATGTAAGAAGTGAGGACTGGAACCAGCCTCTGTACTGGTCGGCACCCTCCATATAAACATCGGCAGGACGCTTTAAATAAGGTCTTTTTTCACATACAGCCTGATGAGAAGAGCCTGAATCAAACCATACGTCCATGATATCCTTTTCCTTGTCAAAGCCCTTGTCACTTCCGCAATGAGGACACTTAAAGCCTTCAGGAAGGAAATACTCGGCATCGTGTGCATACCACGCATTTGAGCCTTCCTCGCCGAAAATCTTTGAAATTTTCATCATAACATCATTGTCAATGATTTCCTTGCCGCAGTCCTGACAATATACAACTGGGATAGGAACGCCCCATTTTCTCTGACGGGAGATACACCAGTCCGCTCTTTCCTGAACCATTGACTGAAGTCTGTCCTTACCCCATTCAGGGAACCATTTTACTTCCTCAGCAGCCTTTACTGCCTCGTCCTTGAAATCATCTACTGAACAGAACCACTGGCTTGTGGCACGGAAGATAACAGGCTTGTGACAGCGCCAGCAATGTGGGTACTGGTGTTCAATCTTCTTAAGTGCAAAGAGTGCACCAATCTCGTCAAGATGCATTGCAATCGGCTTGTTTGCCTCTTCTGTTGAAAGGCCTGCAAACTGACCTGCCTCCTCTGTGAGCTTACCCTTAGCATCAACAGGAACGATAATCGGAATTTCAGGATATTTTTTACAAACGATAAAGTCGTCAACACCATGACCCGGAGCAGTATGAACACAGCCGGTACCGCTTTCAAGTGTAACGTGATCACCTACAATAACAAGTGATGTGCGGTCAATGAACGGATGCTGAGTCTTCATATACTCAAGCTCTGAGCCTTTGATAATACCTACTGTTTCATAATCTGAAACACCTTTAGCCTCCATAGCGGCAGGAGCAAGGTCAGTAGCCATTACATAGTATTCATCGCCTGCTTTGATAAGTGAGTATTCATAGTTAGGACCAACACAGATTGCAACGTTTGCAGGAAGAGTCCAGGTCGTTGTTGTCCAGATAACAAAATAGGTTTTGGAAAGGTCAGCGCCCATTGCAGTGAGCTTGCCCATATCATCTGTTACGTTGAACTTAACATAGATTGAATGGCAAGGATCCTCAGCATATTCAATCTCTGCCTCAGCAAGAGCGGTATTACAATCAGGGCACCAGTAAACAGGCTTTAAGCCCTTGTAGATATAACCCTTTGAAGCCATTGTGGCAAATACCTTAATCTGCTCCTCTTCAAATTCCTTCTGAAGGGTGATATAAGGCTTATCCCACTCAGCAATGATGCCAAGTCTCTTAAAGGATTCACGCTGCAAATTCACATAATTCATAGCGGTATCGCGGCAGATTTCTCTGAGCTCAAGGTCAGTAATATTGCTGTCCGCAGTAATACCTGCCTTTTTTCTTGCAGCAAGCTCAGTCGGTAAACCGTGCGTATCCCAGCCGGGTACAAACGGTGACTGGAAGCCTGTCATATTCTTATATCTTACGATAAAATCCTTAATGGTTTTATTCAGTGCGTGACCGATATGGATATCACCGTTTGCATACGGAGGGCCGTCGTGAAGAACAAATAAAGGCTTGCCCTCATTATTCTTCATAAGCTGTCTGTACTGATCATTTTTCTCCCAGCGTGCAAGGAATTCAGGCTCCCTTGCCGGAAGACCTGCTCGCATAGGGAATTCGGTTTTAGGTAAATTAAGTGTCTGATTATAATCCATTATATATGCTCCTTAATAAGTTGCGGTAATCAACTTAGTTTATTTTTTCTTTTTGAAGAACCCTTTGAATCTTGAGCCTTCATCCTCTTCTTCATCGTCATCCGGCGGAATTAATGAGATTGTTTCATTTGTTCTCTCATTTTCCTTTTTAACATTAAAGTAATTTTCAAAAGGCATTGCACTTTCAAATTCAGGCTCATCTTCAATTACAGGAATTGTTTTTGCACCTTCTTCAATCGGTGTGATTTCATCCGCAGTAAAAGCATCAATTGCGTTTGAAACCTCTTCCTCGGAAACAGGCTCATCCTCAGCCTCGCGAAGCGGTGCATATGTATCTGATGATTCAAGCTCATCAATAATTTCGTCTACCTCATCCATTTCGCTTAAACCAGACTGCTCTTCAGCGTCATCGGAAATCTCTTCAATCTCCTCAACCTCAGAAACTTCTTCTTCGCCGTTCTCTTCAATTTCGTCCTCGTCAGCAGTCTCAACAGTCTCTTCAGCTGCTGCATCCTGCTCAGGCTCTTCTGCGGTTTCAGGCTCAGCTTCATCACCCACAACCTCAGCAATATTTTCCATTAAAGTGTTCAGCTCTTTTTCAAGCTCCTCAATTCTTTCGCTGTCCTTTTCAAAGGTATCAGGTTCACTCACCATATCCTTAAGCTTATCAAGCTGAGCCTCATAGAGACCGACAAGTGTTGCTCTGAAATCCTTTGACTCATCTCTGAGCTTTGAAACGATTTCGGAATGGTAATCCTTTTCAGCCTTTGCTTTATTTACAATTTCGCCTGCAAGCTTTCTTGCCTGTGAAAGCGCATTGCCTGCAACAACTCTTGCACTGTCAATTGCTTCATTTGCTTTCTTCTGTGCCTCGGAGACAATCTCGTCTGCTGCCTGCGCCTTTTCCTTTGTAAGACCTGCAACATACTCTCTTGCCTCTCCGATAATTTTGTCTGCTTTCTCCTTAGCGTCAACAACCGTCTGCTGTGCAGATGCAGCTGAATCAGCAAGTGATTTGTCAGCCTTTTCCTTAGCCTCACGAGTTACCTGTGAAGCCATTTTCTGTGCAGTAATAAGAGCTGTTTTGATTGAATCCTCATCTGCACGGTATTCCTCAATACGGTTTGCAAGCACCTCCATCTTACGATAAAGCTCCTTGTTTTCATCAAAGATTGCCTCATAGGATTCTATGATGTCAAGAAGAAGTTCATTAACCTCATCTCTGTCATAGCCGCCGCTTTCAACGGTTGATATCTTTTTTTCACGAATCTGGCTTGGTGTAATCATAACATATTCTCCTTCACATTGTTACATAAACATACCATTATTTTCAAGCTCGTCTATCAAATCACCCATAACATCAACATTATAAGGAGTTATGATATATGTGCTGTTGGCAACTCTCTTTATCTGACCGTTACTTGCATACGCCACACCGCTTAAGAAATCAAGCAGTCTGCGTGCTATATCACGGTTTGTGCTTTCAAGATTCAGAACGACTGTACGCTTTGCATTCAGATTATCTGCAATAGAAGCAGCCTCCTCAAAACGCTCAGGCTTTACAAGCACAACCTGAAGCTGCGTTGTTGTGTGGATATTAACCACCTTATCACTTTCGTGGCGGCGCATACGCGGCCTCTCTGTATAACGCTCCTCGCGTTCAGGCTTTTCACGGTTTCTTTCACGTCGGCTCGTTCTTTCAGGAGGATCAATTCCTATACTGCTGCCGCCTTCATTACTATCATAGAAATCATCAAAATCGTCACCATCACTGTCTGACACGATCTCTTTAATCTTATCAAAAAATCCCATATTCCTCTCCTTATCTATAAGCTTTAAAAGTATTTTCTTGCACCGAAGATGGCTGAGCCAACTCTGACTATATTTGAACCGTTGGAAATGGCAGATTCAAAATCTCCGCTCATTCCCATTGATAAAATATTCATATTTATATTATCTAATTTTTTACTCTTAATGTCAATGAAAGATTGATACATTGTGCTGAAATATTCACTGACCTCTTTTTCCGTGTCACAAATCGGAGGAATCGTCATAAGACCGTTAATCTTAATATGATCCATTGCAGCGATTTCAAGAAGAAGCTCCTCGAGCTGCTCAATATAAATACCGCTCTTTGAGTCCTCCCTGCCCACATTCACCTCAACAAGAATGTTTGTTGTAACACCCTTATTTGCGGACACCCGGCTGATTTCCTTTGCGAGCTTAACAGAATCAACGGATTCAATCATATCAACCTCGCCCACAATCTGCTTAACCTTATTGGTCTGCAGATGTCCTATAAGGTGCTTCTCAACTCCGTCAAGATGAAGCTCGTCCTTTTTACCAAGATATTCCTGAACTCTGTTTTCACCTATTAAATCAGCACCCAAATCAAGCGCCCTGTTAATATAAACACTTTCAACTGTCTTGGTAACTGCCATAAGCCTTACATCCTCAGGATTTCTGCCTGCCTTTATAGCAGCCTCCTCAATCCTCGACTTAATGGCTTTGTAATTGTCCTCGACGGCTCTGAGCCTGTTCTCATCAACTGTAAATTTTTCCATCGTGCAAATCCGTTCCTTTCGTTATAATCTGGTCATAAAAACGAATAGAATTGCTGTTTTCAGGATCATTCTCAAAAATAGCATAATCCTTCGTTGAATAAACTATATTACCCTGCCTTTTGGCAACCTGATTTGAAATGAGTGCATATACACACTTATTTCCCTCGTCATCAACATGAATTGCAGAGGCAGGAACCTTAAAGCCTGTATATTCATTATATCTTATTTCAATATTTTCAAGACGCATGGAGGTTATCTGACTGTTCATTTCCGAGCAGCGTAAAATCAGAACCGTTTCCGTTACGCCGAGATCGGTATCCGCACCACTGACCACCTGACAGTCCAGCACCTCATCACTTGATTTAATCGCAACACTCAATGTATCGCCATTCTTTATTCCTTTTACCGCATCTGCAGGAACAATACAGCAGAAGTACCATTCATAGCTTGTAATCAATTTACCGAAGCTGCTCTGTGCACTCTGTGACTGCGATACCTTGTCGATATATCCCTGCAGTGTTTTTGCATCCAGACTGCTTACTTTTTTGTAATCCGCTATATTCTCAAAGCCGTCGGTATAGGAAGAAAAAATTCCGGATTCATCTGCCGTTACATAACCGACAGGCTTGCAGCTTTCCGTATTAATGGAATTGATCTGTGACTGCAAATCAGCCTTTATCTGTGAAAAGTCAACGTTTTTACCGATAATCATCTGACGTCTTGTCAGCTTATCGTTAAGCTCATCCGAACAATCGGAAATACTGCCGAAGGAATTGCTGTTCACCGCACGGATATAATCATTCACATCACTTAAGATATCCTTATCAATGCTCGCCACATCGGTTGCCATACCTGCCGCCTTGCTCTCAAGCTCAATATAATAATCGAGCTGGCTGTGAAGCTCCTCCGCCGCTGAATACTGCTTTGCATTTTCCTCTGAGGAAAAGACCATTGCAACATTTCCACCGACCTTAACCTTTTCACCGTTTTCAACACCGGCAACCGTTATGCCGCCTGAGCCGCCGTCAATGGTGTGCTCGTCCCTTACAACAAGTGCTTTGGCATCCACTGTTTCATATACAGTAGATGTAACGGCCGTAATCGTTTCCACATCAACGTGGGTAGCACTGTAGCATTCATAAAAAATGTAGCCTGCAATAATAAGAAGAACAATAACAACCGCAGCAATATCACCGCGTATCTTATTAGGATTTTTATTCACTTTTTCCTTTTCGGATGTTCTCATTTATAAAATCCTCACAATAATCAATTGCCGTTTCTATCATTTTATCAAATCCCATAACATCAGGATTTAACACAACTGTGTCTCTGCGTCTTTTAAACCAGGTTATCTGACGCTTTGCATAATTTCTTGTCTTTTGTTTCAGATGTTCAAGAGCGTCATCAAGTGAACACGCACCATTGAAATACGGTACAAGCTCCTTATGCCCTATCGCCTGTGCTGAGGTGCCTGTGCTTTTCTGCAGATTTTTCCTTGCCTCCTGCACCAAGCCCTGCTCAACCATCAAATCAACTCTTTTATTGATTCTGCTGTAAAGCACCTGCCTGTCCTGATAGCTCAGAACAAAATACAGCACATCATAAGGCGTCTGCACCCTGCGTGAATTCAGATTCTGCTGTGTTTTGCTTGTACCCGCGTAATAAAGCTCCAGTGCTCTGACAACTCTTTTTTTATTATTCTTATGTATATCCCCTGCCGATTCAGGATCAAGTCTTACAAGCTCTTCGTAAAGCTCATCAGCATCCTTCTGCATCAGCTCCTCTCGAAGCTTATAGTCCGTTTCACTGTCCTCAAAAATGATATTGTCAACAAGACTGTCAATAAATAAGCCTGTTCCGCCGACGATAACAGGGATTTTGCCCCTTTCGGTTATCTCGTCAATTTTTTTTCTTGCCAAATCACACCACATTGCGACGGAAAATTCCTTATCGTTATCCAGAAACTCTACCATATGGTGCACCGCCTGTGCCTTTTCCTCTGCTGTGGGGCAGGCAGTGGCAATGGGCATATTTTTGTAAACCTGCATGGAATCGGCTGAAATAATTTCACCGTTTACCGCTTTTGCAATTTCAATACCCAGACCTGTTTTACCGGATGCAGTAGGACCTGCAACAACAATGATTTTTTTCTTCATAACATCATTACACTCTTCCGAACTGCTTTTCAATATCATATTTTGATATCTTGATAAACACAGGTCTTCCGTGAGGGCAAAAGCGTATCTCAGGCATAGAAAGAAGCTTTTTCACAAACAGCTCCTGCTCCTGCGGCGTTGTTTTATCCCCTGCCTTCACTGCACCGCGACAGGAGGCAGAATGATAAATCCAGTCGATTTTATCAGGCAGAATATCTGTTTTATGTTCAAGCAGCTTCTGAGCTATTTCTGTAATAAGGTCCTTGACATCGCTGTCACCCACAAGAGATGGAACTGCACGTACGACTACCGTACTTTCACCAAAGGGCTCTGTTTCAAATCCGCATTGATTTAAAAGCTCGGCATTTTCAGTAACAGTATCAAACTCATCCTTTGAAAGATTTACCGCAACAGGTGCTAAAAGCATCTGCGCCTCAACTGTGCTCTGTGCCTTAAACCTTTCATAATTCATACGCTCGTGTGCCGCGTGTTTATCTATAAAGTAAAGCTCCTTGTCAATCTCAACAATCAGATATGTTTTAAAGGCTTCACCGACTAATCTGAAGGAAATATTTTCACCATCGTCAACGATGATGCGTTTATCATCCTGCTCTATCTCCTCTTCCTGCTGCTTTATGGGAACAGTGAATTCTTCAGGCTCAACTGCCTGAATAACAGGAATTTTTACTACCTCTGATTCTTCTGCCTTGCCTGAAAAATCTCTTGTCGGTGCACTGACTCTCCAGAAATCCTTTTCAGGTTCAGCTCTGAAGGTCTGCTGAACAGGCTTATCCTCCTTTTTCTTAAAGAAATCAATTTTTGAGGAATAGCTCTTTTCAGGAATATCATAAACCTGTTCAATCGTTGGTGTAAATGCTGCCTCTTTTACCGTGCGATCTGCCTCAACAGCGGACTTAACACCATAATATATTAAATCGAATATTGGCTTTTCGTTGGCAAAACGGACTTCAATTTTAGCAGGATGAACATTGACATCAACAAGTGACGGATTCAGCTCAATGTTCAGTACGCACATAGGAAATCTGCCAACCATGATTGAATTTTTATATGCCTGCTCAAGAGCCGCCATTGCAGTCTGTGACTTTATAAGTCTTCCGTTTATAAAGAAAAACTGCATTGCTCTGCTTTTTCTTGACGATGTGGGCTTTGATGCAAAGCCAGTTATCCTCATATTTTCATAACTGTAATCAACAGGAATAAGAGCATCGCTGACATCTCTTCCGAACACCGAATAAATAGTTGAAATCAGCTCGCCACTGCCTGATGTAATCAGCACCTGCTTGCCGTCACGAATGAATCTGAAGGAAATATCGGGGTGAGATATTGCCATTCTGTCCACTATACCTGCAACGGAATTACCCTCTGTAACATCCTTTTTCAGGAATTTCATTCTTGCAGGTGTATTAAAAAATATGTCACGTACAACGATTGTTGTGCCCTTAGGGCATCCTGCATTATCAAAGGAAATCTCCTCGCCGCCTGCGATTTCATACCTTGTGCCGAAATCCTCATTTTCAGCCTTTGTGAGAAGTTCAACCTTAGCTACTGCGGATATGGATGCCATAGCCTCACCCCTGAAACCGAGAGTTGAGATTGAATTCAAATCGTCCTTCTGTGAAATTTTGCTTGTGGCATGAGAAACAAAAACCTTTTTGATATCATCCTTTTCTATACCGCAGCCGTCATCTGTGATACGGATATATGTAGAACCGCCGTTTTTGATTTCAACAGTAATATTCTTTGCACCTGCATCGACAGAATTTTCTATCATTTCCTTGACAATTGACGAAGGACGCTCCACCACCTCACCTGCTGCTATGAGCTGATATATTTCCTTTGGCAAAACATTAATTTTAGGCATCGGAGCACCTCCCTTTCAATCGTAAATTTAATATATGTTATGAAAGCTCCTGTGCTTTCTTTTTTAAATCATAAAGTGTCTGCATAGCTTCAATCGGCGTCAGCGTATTGACATCCACCGTTTTTAATATTTCAAGTATTTCCTGCTTGCCGTTTGCAGTGAAATTATACTGGATATCATTTTTCTCTTCCTCAATAATGCTGTCCTCAGCCTTGAATTCAATCTGAACGGCATTTGCCTCCAGCTCTCTGAGGATAACCTTAGCACGCTTAACAACACTGTCAGGCACACCGGCAAGCTTTGCTACCTCTATACCAAAGCTCTGGTCCGCACCGCCGATAACAATACGGCGTAAAAAGGTAATATCGTCACCGCGTTTCTTGACTGCGATTGAGTAATTCTTAACGCCGTCAATCATACCCTCCATTGCAGTAAGCTCGTGATAGTGTGTTGCAAAAAGTGATTTTGCACCAAGACTCTTTTTCTTGCAGACAAATTCAAGCACTGCCCTGGCAATACTCATACCGTCAAAGGTTGATGTACCTCTGCCGATTTCGTCCAGAATGATGAGTGATGATGAAGTGGCATTTTTAAGAATTGTGGCAACCTCATTCATCTCAACCATAAAGGTTGACTGACCTGTGGCAAGGTCATCACTTGCGCCAACTCGTGTAAAGATTGCATCAACAATACCAATCTTAGCACTCTTTGCAGGAACAAAGGAGCCTACCTGCGCAAGCAGTGTAATCAGTGCAATCTGACGCATGTATGTAGATTTACCTGCCATATTAGGTCCTGTGATAATTGCACATCTGTTATCCTCTTTATCAAGGATTGTATCGTTAGGAACAAACGGTGCATCTTCAAGCAGTGCCTCAACAACAGGATGCCTGCCGTCCTTTATATCGATTACACCGTCATTTGAAATAATAGGACAAACGTAATTATTATTAACAGCAACCTGTGCCAGAGCAGCAAGAACATCCAGCACCGCAAGGCTTTTCGCCGTATGCTGCAATCGCTGAATTTCACCTGCAACCGTATTGCGTACTGTCGCAAATACCTCATATTCAAGTGCAACGCTTCTGTCCTTAGCACCGATAATCCTGCCCTCAAGCTCTTTAAGCTCCTGCGTAATAAAACGCTCGCAGTTTGTCAGGGTCTGCTTTCTTATGTAGGTTTCGGGCACCATTTCCTTATAAGAATTTGACACCTCAATATAGTAGCCGAATACTCTGTTGTAACCAACCTTGAGCTTAGGAATACCTGTTATCTCTCTCTGCTCATTTTCAATGGATGCAATCACGCCTGCACCATCAGTCATTATAGCTTTGAGCGAGTCAACCTCTTCATTATAGCCTGCTTTAATCAGTCCGCCTTCACGAACGGAAAACGGTGGCTCGTCCACAATTGCATTTTCAATAAGAGAACGTACATCCTCAAGCAAATCAATGCCGTTATAAATTTCCTTTAAAAGTGCTGAGGAGGAAGATGAAAGTGTTTTCTTGATTTCAGGCAGCTTTTCAATGGTGTACTGAAGTGACTTAAGCTCTTTTGCATTCGCCGTACCGTAAACGATACGGGTCATCAATCTTTCAATATCATTGACTCCTGTCAGCGATTCACGTATATCATCACGCATCATAGGACTGTCAACCAGCTCGCCCACTGCGTTCTGCCGTTTAACGATTTTCGGAATGGACATAAGCGGACGTTCAATCCACGATTTAATCATTCGCTTGCCCATTGCAGTCTTTGTTTTGTCAATCACCCACAAAAGCGAATGCTTTTTGTCGCCTGTCATCATGGACTTTGTCAGCTCAAGATTTCTCCTTGCACTGATATCGAGATTCATATACTGCTCTTCATCATAAAAATCAATTTCGGAAGGCACTTCAATCTCATTCTTTTTCTGGGTTTCTTTCAGATAGCCTATAACCGCACCCAGTGCACAGACAGCCGATTTGCTGTGGCCGATTCCCAGTGAGGAAATCTCATCCTTTTTCAGCGTTTCAATAATCAGTGATGTGGCATTATCAAAATCGAATTTATCATCGTCAAACACCTCAACCCCTGCATTAAGCCTTTTGGCAAAGCCTTCAAGCTGATGATAGTCCAGCGATTTGGAATTGATGATAATCTCCTTCGGTGCATATGTTGAAAGCTGATTAACCAGCTTGTTCTCCACATCGTCACCTGCTAACACAGTGATATGGAATTCACCTGTGGAAACATCGGCAAAGCAGATTCCCATATCCTTGTCACCGGTAAATATGGAACAGAGATAGTTATTTACTCCGTCCTCAAGCATATTGCTTTCAATAACAGTACCGGGTGTGATGATTCTTATGACATCTCTTTTAACTAAGCCTTTAACCGTTGCAGGGTCCTCCATCTGCTCACAGATTGCAACCTTGTAGCCGCGTGACACAAGCTTTGCAATATAGCTGTCAGCACTGTGAAACGGCACACCACACATCGGTGCACGCTCCTCCTGACCGCAGTCACGCCCTGTAAGAACAAGATCCAGTTCCTGCGACGCTATCTTGGCATCTTCAAAAAACATCTCATAAAAATCACCAAGACGGAAGAACAGAATGGCATCATTATACTGAGCTTTTATCTGAAAATACTGCACCATCATCGGCGACAGCTTAGTACCCTTATTTCCCATTTGTTCTTCCTCTTTCTTCAGTGATTTATTCAAGTTAAATTTATCTAAGCAAAAATACAATTACTTAGATTGATAATTAATAACTAATGAGATAATTTCTTTAGTAGGCAAGGCAAAAAGGGTGACGCTGTACAAAGGTACTGCGAACCCTTTTTAACGCAGCATACGGAAAAATTAACCATTAGTGGCATCCGCCGCAGGTGTGGCAGTCGTGTGTACAGTTCTCCTGTGGCAATTCGCAGGTTTCTGCATCCTGACCGTCAAAGAAAAGACCGATCATACCGCTGATATACTGAGCCATCTGCTCCATTTCTGCAGCAGCTGCAGAATACTTCTGCATATTCTCACCTTCCATAATCTCAGCATACAGCTTCTGATACTCTTCCTGAAGCTCTGCAATTCTTTCCTGTGATGCCTCTTCACCCTTTTCAGCCTCCTGCTGATATTTGAGTGAAAGGAGCTGCATCTCCTGCATCTGCTGCTGGAGCTTCTCGTCACCGTCGTTTGCCTTAGCTGCTGCCTGAAGAGCGATGAAACGCTCGTCCTTCTGAATTTCCTTACCTAATTCTCTGAGTGCTGATTCAATACTCATACTTCTTTCTCCTTTACAATTTCTCCCCTCATAACAAAGGTCAGAGGTTCGATTACTTTAATATTTTGAAAAGTTCCGATCAGACTTTCGTCACCCTCAAATTCTATAATCAGGTTGCCGTCATTTCTGGCCGCAACGTAATTATCATCCAGCTTACCCTTACCGTAAACATAGCACTTGAAAATTTTTCCCTTATGAAGTGCCATCTGCTCTGCACTGATTCTCTCCTGCAAATCGGTCAGCTCTTTGAACCATTTTGACTTTTCCTCTGCAGGAACAGGGTCATCCATCTCCGCTGCCGGAGTACCCTTTCGCGGTGAGTAGATAAAGGTAAATAACGAGGTTGCCTTAACCTCCTCAACAAGTGAAAGTGTTTCCTTAAACTCTTCATAGGTTTCACCCGGAAATCCCACAATAATATCACTTGTAATTGAAAGCTCATCACCCATAAGCTTTTTAGCATAATGGATAAGCTCAAGGTACTGCTCTCTTGTATAATGCCTGTTCATTGCTTTAAGCACTCTGTTGCTGCCGCTCTGGAACGGAAGATGCAGATGCTGTGCAACCTTATCACAGGATGCCATCGTTTCAATAAGCTCTTTAGTACAGTCCTTCGGATGGCTGGTCATAAAGCGGATTCTGAAGTCACCCTCAACGCAGTTAAGCTCCCGTAAAAGCTCGGCAAAGGTTACCTGCGGAATTAAGTCCTTGCCGTAGGAATTCACATTCTGTCCGAGCAGAGTGATTTCCTTATAGCCCTGTGCGACAAGCTCCCTGAATTCATTGATAACATCTGCTTTCTCACGGCTTCTTTCCCTGCCGCGAACATACGGAACAATACAGTATGAGCAGAAGTTATTACAGCCATACATAATCGGCAGCCATGCCTTAGCATCATTATCACGCTTAACAGGGATTCCTTCCGCAATCGCACCGTCCATATCCGGAATTTCAAAAACTCTTTTACGTCCTGTCAGGGCTCTGTACAACAGCTCAGGCAGGCAGTGAATAACGTGCGTGCCAAACACCAAATCCACAAACGGATAGGACTGCTTTATCTTATCCGCAATATGCTTTTGCTGCATCATACAACCGCAAAGTGCAATTACTGCATCCGGATTTTCACGCTTATAGCTTTTAAGTGAGCCCACATTGCCGAACACCCTGTCCTCAGCATGCTCTCTTACAGCACAGGTATTGAAAAGAATCAGCTTTGCCTCCAGGCGGTTATCCGTAAAGGAATAACCCATAAGCTCCAGCATACCCTTGATTCTTTCACTGTCAGCCACATTCTGCTGACAACCGTAGGTGATTACGCAGGCTTTCGGCTTTTCATCATATTTTGCAGAAATAACAGAGCTTACTCTTTGCAAAAACTGTTTTTGCTTGTTCAGCTCTTCCTCACTTACAACTGCTGTTTTTCTTGCACCTTCACCCATTTGCTCACCTCTGACTGCACTAGCCAAAAAAGAGATGAACAAAATAAGGTTTAGCTTTGCAATTTTTCCCAAATACTGCGTTAAAAAGTCTCGATAGGCAAAAGCATATCTACCTTTTTTGCCTTGTCTTTGTAAAAAATTGCTGAAGCTAAACTGATTATTTTAGGCTATTGGGTTCGTCTCTTCTTTGGCTATTCATTATACGGAAAATATTATATCAAAATAGAATTATATAATCAATATATAAATATAAATAAAATAATAAATAATATATAGGAATTTATTAACATAATAAACAGAAATATTGATTTTTACGATTAAAAATGATAAAATTATGTCGTTTTATATAAGTCAGATAAGGAATACTTTTTTATTATCCGATTAAACAAAATGAACAGGTGATTTTTATGTTAGATAAAAGAGGTGCAGGTGTTCTTCTGCACATCAGCTCAATGCCGTCTCCATACGGCGTAGGCGTGTTTGATAAAAACGTGCGAGAATTTATTGATACTATTGCCGATATGGGCTTTACATACTGGCAGGTGCTTCCGTTCAATCCCCTTGACGGAGCCAATTCACCCTACTGCTCACCATCAGCATTTGCAGGGAATTATCTTTTTATTGACCCTGAGGGGCTTAAGGATATGGGACTTATCAGCGATGATGATGTAAATCAGAATATCTTTACAGGCTCACCATATACTGCTGAATACGAATTCGCCGCTGAGAAAAGGCTTGAAACACTGAAAAAAGCTTTTTTAAACATTGATGATGAGCTGGCAAAAAGCATCAAAAAGTTTGAGCTTGAAAACGCTTGGCTGACAGACTACAGCATTTTTATGGCTGTGAAAGAGGCAGAGGGAATGAAGGCATGGTGGGAGTGGAGCAGTGAACACGCTCACTATTTTGAATGTATAAAAAATGTCTATTCCTACGAGGCATCAGCCGCATTCTGGAAATTTGTTCAGTACATTTTTTATAAACAATGGTTTGAGCTTAAGGAATATGCAAATAAAAAAGGCGTTGCCGTTATAGGTGATATGCCGATTTATGTGGCAATGGACAGTGTTGACGTATGGTCAAATCTGCCGATGTTCCTGATTGATGAAAAAACGTTAAAGGTTGAAAAGGTTGCAGGTGTTCCGCCTGATTATTTCAGCGAGGACGGACAGCTTTGGGGCAATCCGATTTACGACTGGGAAGCAATGGAGAAGGATCATTTTTCCTGGTGGATATCACGTCTTGAAAATGCTCTGAAAATCTATGATACTGTAAGAATTGACCATTTCAGAGCCTTTGCATCATACTGGGCAGTCCCTGCCGATTCCCCTACCGCTAAGGTTGGCGAATGGATTGACGGACCGAAAATGAAGCTCTTTGACAAGGTGTTTGAGGCATTCCCAAATGCACCGATTATTGCTGAAGATCTGGGTGTTTTCGGTGAAGATGTTGTCAGACTCTTAGAGGACACAGGCTTTCCGGGAATGAAGGTTGTACAGTTTGGATTTGACCCGAACTCAGACTCCTCCCATATGCCGCACAACGCTGTACCGAACAGTATAAATTATGTGGGCACGCACGACAACAACACCCTTCTCGGCTGGCTTTGGGAGGCAAGTGAGGAGGAACGCCGCTTTGCCCTTGATTATTCAGGCTTTGTCGGTGACAACTGGGGCGAGGGCGGTTATTACAGTCCCTCCTGCCGAAAAATTATTGAAACCGTCTGGAAAAGTGCATCCAATGTAGCAATCATAGCACTGCAGGATATGTGCGGCTTCGGCTCCGATGCAAGGATGAATATACCTGGAGTGCCTGAGAAAAACTGGCGTTTCCGCACCACAATGGATACCATAAGAAATATGGATAAGGATTACTTTAAAAAAATCAATTCTCTCTACAGAAGAATGTATCCGGTATTTGATAAATAAAGCATAAAACAGCACGATCAGCTTTAATTTGACCGTGCTGTTTTTATTAATATCCCCAATCCAGCAATTTCCATTCATTGTTTTCATCTTTTACAACAATCCAGTGCCAGCCATCATATACCGAATCCGGATTAAAACCTTCGCTCAAGGCTGAGCCTGATGTTTTAAATGAAGAGTCAAATACAACACAATGGGCATATTCTGTGCTTATAAAACCCCTGCAGTAATTCTCGTTGTCCGGTGTACTTTCGTCACAGCAGTATGAAATGGCATAAACCTTTTTCACTGAATTCCAGCTTGAGATTTCTTCAAGAATAACATCTGCCGCCGCCTGTAACTCCTCTTGCGAATACGCTTCAGATGAGCCTAAATTAATTTTAACATTCTCAATATTACTTTTCGCAAGATGAACTGAACGTCCGATTATTATAACCGCTATAAGTAAAAATGTAATCGCAAAAAATAAAACACCGAATTTTACAAACTGTTTTCGCTTCATAGATATCCCTCCAATTAAATATTAGCAAATCTTACGAATATACGCAAGGAATTGTCAGAGGAAGAATTCTACTTAACGTGGAATAGTGATTGTTTAGAGAACGATAAAGCACCCTCTAAACACGTTATTTGCTCACAATACGTATTGTTTTTCAATATTGTGGGACGATATGGAATCGGCCCCTACGGAATATAAATCATTATTGATAAACTAAATAATGATTTATATAATAAAAAAGCAGGCTTACGCCTGCTTTTTTTAACTTTCTTCTGTTGTTTCCGTCGGATTACAGCAAGAGCAGCCGCTGTTATTATCCCTGCTTACAGGGAAAAATTCATCCACAGGGAAATCAATGGACTGGAAGGTTTCACAAGGATTTGATGTGTTGCAGTTACACTCTCTGTCAGGCACACAATAATCGTATGCAGGGATAAGTATCTGCGCGTCTCTTTCCATCTGAACAATTGAGAAAAGGCCTAGCGTTACAAGAATAGCCTTTGATGCACCGCAGGACGGCATGGTATCCTCCACTGAATTCAGTATGGACTGAGGGAAGGAAGAGCAGACAGAAACATTGCAGTCACAGCAGTCGCAGATATCCGTTGCAAGGATAACCGGATCAACTGCCTGCACCTTAGCTGCAGGATTTGTATACTGCGGAGCAACAGGACAGTCAAGTGCCTCACTGCAAGGATTTGAAACAAATACCTTTACATCTCCGTCACTGCCGTAAAGGATGCATTTCTTATTAAACTGGGCAAAGCCGATTGCTACCTGCGGAGTGGTGCAGGGTGCTGCATAGGTATCAAAGCAAAGCTTGAAATAGAAGGTTATATCAACACTGTAAAAGCCCCTGTTGAAAGGAACCTCCTCCACATCAATGCTTACTTCCTCAATGCAGCAATCACGTGTTTTCACTGTAACAGCTTCATCAATCAGCCGCTGGCTGCGTGAGAAAAATGTAACCCTTAAATCTTCTAAGCAGTCCTTGCTCACACAGCTGTCAAAAATACGCTTGGTGTCAATACAAACTGCCTCATTTATTCGTCTTTCACCTGTATCAAGGATAGGATTATCAGGCATAACAAAACTCCTTCACAAAATATTGAAATAGGGCGGCAAGTGATTAAATAAATCATTTTATCTGCTGCCTTTAACTTCAGTATCATTCTATGAAGGAGTTTTTGAAATGTTAATATAAAATTTTATTTTTTTCGGTTAATCAACAATGATTTCATTCACGCTCATATGGGCAATATGAGGTGCATAGGTATCCTGATTATCAAATTTGTTGTTACCGCTGTTTGTAAGGGAAATGGTATTGCTACCCTTTTTCAGATTCACATAGCAGGTAACCGTTTTATATGTGTCCCAACTATACGTATTCCTGCAGTACACATCCCGCGATTTACCGCCTGCGGTAACCGTCACATACCTTTCAATCAGGTCAACATTATAGTCGTGCTTACCACCCTCATCATTATTTGCGTATGAAATCGTAAGGGCATAGGTGCCTGCTTTATCAACCTTTACATTAAAATCCGACCTGCCTGATTTGCAGGAAATGCCGTCAATATAATTAATTTTAAAATTATTTTTATTAGACTTAATCGACGCTCCGCCTGAAAGTGCAGCACCTCTGACATCAAGCTCAATCGTCTTGTTTGATTCGGAAATCTCGGTAACGACAATTCCGCTTCGTTCACTGCTCTCAACATCAATATAGTTCAGACCTCTCATAAGGTAAACCGTGTTGTGTCCGTTCTTAAAGTTTACACGGACATTATTTATCCTTGCAGGTGATTCGTCGGAAGAAACATCATAATAACCGTCCTCAGGTGCAACAACAAGATAGGATTGATTGTTATCATTCGTCCTGTCCGCATCGTCAAGAACAGCAAGCTCATCGCTTTGAGCAGCCGTTGAAACCAGCAGCGAATCCAACACAATTGTGCCTTTATCATGCTTAAAGCTGATTGTGTGATCACCCTTTGTCAGCTCGTGCGAAACAGTTATACAATCCGTATATTCACTTTTAATTGTATTGGCAAAGGACATCACCGTCTCCTTGCCGTCAATACTCATAACAGACGTTGAATCTGTTCTGTCGTCAGGATTCTGCCTGCCGTCCTCATCATACTTGCCGTCGTTTGAATTACCGTAAATGATATCCAGATTATATGTACCGTCTTCCGGAACAGTAAAATCAAGTGCAACACCGTCCCCTGCTTTTTCCATTCCGCCGACCATTCCGTCCTTTTCACCTGTTGTGGCATAAGCACTGTTATAGGTATAAGCACCACCTAAAAGCTCGCCCTCTTCAAACTCATAGCGTTCAATGAAATGACGATTGATATAGTCCTCCTGAACCCTTCCTGAATTTTCAGGTATTGGTACAATTGTAATATGATATGCACTGGATTCATCCATATCATTCATATCTATTTTAATTGTATCTTCAGCATCTATGTAATATTCGCTCTTCACGGCAGGCGAATTTACAACACCTGAAATACCCTTGTAAACAACCTCTTCTGTCTTTATTGCAAGTCTGTATCCGGGCTTAAACAGTCCTGTATCGGAAAGATTTTTCAGCTTTACAACGGCTGAGCCGTCACGTCCGCCGCAAATAATTTCAATCTTATCCTCTGCATCATTCATTGTGACAAGGCCCATAAAACCTTTGGAGGAAAAATCAGCCTCGCCCTTAAGTGCCTTGCCTAAATTGGATTTGAACAAATCCTGATAGCTGATATCAGCAGTCTGTCCCTCCATATCAGTATACCAGCGGTAAAGCCACCAGTTTGAGTTAGGGCAATTATCATCAGCCGCAACATCACACAGATTATTTGCGAGTCTCCAGTAAGCATTATCCGCATACACCTTGCTTGTTTCAATCTGAGTTATATACTGGAGCATTCTGCCGGGCATACCATTGTCCTGCATTCTGCCGTATTCCGTTACAATAATCGGCAGTTCCTCTATACCGAGTTCTGTTTCAAGCCCACGATAATCTTCAACGTGACCCTGCCAATGATATATGGAGCTGTCATTCAGCTCGTGATAAATCATAACCTCAGGAACACAGGAGTTTTCTGTGCAAAAAGTCATAAAATTCCTGATTTCGCTCTTATCATAGTCACAGAAACCGGGACCGCCTATAAGTGCCTTCGGATGGATTGACTTAACAAAATCATAGGTTATCTTCCACGCGTCAAAAAAATTCTTTTCTCCGACTGCATTATAATCACCGTAAACACCGTACTGGCTGTCAGAACTTTCTTTCGTTTCGCCGAACCAGACACCGTTATCACATTCGTTATAAATACAGTAAACAATCTTATCACTGTAAGAAACACCTGATAAATCGTTCACCGCTTTCTCAACCTTAGGCAGATAATCATTTTCTAAAAATTTCTTCCAATCGTATTTCCCAACACTACGCTGCTTTTCAATACTGTCGTGCTCATAATACCACGTGGAATATGCGTCCTGTAAATAAACCACAATATAATCGGTATTATCAAGCTGTGAATACACGTGCGAAATGTCACCGATAGGATGCTGAAGTCCGCCTGCCACCTTTTGTGACACGGTGGAAATATCAATACTCTCCGTCATATTCTCTGACGGAACACCCTTTTCGGCAAGTCCGTAAAGATAGCCTGAAGCTCCTGTTGTCACTGCACCTGTTTTTACACTCATATCAGCTGTAAGACTCGGCGTATAAAAAATCGCAAAACCGCCGATGCACATACCAATCAAAAACACAAGACAAATAACAATGGAAAGAATTATTTTCAGAAAATTTTTCATATTATTATCCCTTTAAAAAGCATAGCTTTAATGCCTTAGGATCAATTTTAAAGTTTACCTCATTGTAATCGAAGTTTTCTCCGTCACAATTGCCGAGAAGTGCTTCTCCGTCCACAGACCATATACGTCCGCTCTTTATGTAGCCTGAATCAATCTGCTTAATTTCATCAATCTTGCCCGCACTGTACTTAGGAATAAGCGGAGGTGCCTGCATCAGCTTAATAGGGTGACAGAGTGCATAATCAAGCAGTCCGTCATCAAGCTTGGAATCAGGAGCAGGACAAAAGCCGCCGCCATAATAGCTTGCATTGCATATTGCGAAAAGTGTGTAATCAAGAGGCTCGTGCTGAATTTTATATTCCCTGCCCTCTTTATCAATACAGTTCAGGTCAACATTTATCTTATAATCAAGAGAGCTGCAAAGCACCGGAACAATGGCAAGATTATATGCCTGATGTCCGATAGCAGGGAATTTGCCGGCAATTTTTCTGCCGAGTGTTTCCACCTTAGTATCAAGTCCATAGCTCATAACATTGATACATTTTTCGCCATTATAATCAATCAGGTCTATCGGCTTTACATCATATCGGATATTGCCGTTATAAAAGCCAAATGCTTTTATTACATTTTCTACATTAATCTTTTTCGTGCCGTAAATTTTCTTGGCAAAGTCGTTGCCTGTTCCCAAAGGAAGAATGAGCATAGGCGTATCCGTATGGGCAAGTCCGTTGGCAATTTCATGCACAGTACCGTCGCCGCCGCAGGATACGATAACGCAGTCCTTTCCGTATTTTTCAGCATAACGATGTGCTATATCCTTTGCATCTCCCTTGCACGCCGTCTCCTCAAGAATCATATCATCCTCAATCAGACGGAATGTTGATTTGATTCTTGAAAACAATCTTTGCTTATCATCATTTCCTGCAATTGGATTTATCACAAATATATACTTCACTTTAACTACTCCTCTTTATGAAAAACAATTAAATTACTCTTGTACCGCCCACTGGTCTGATAATCAGAATATGGCATGATCCCTCTCCGAATACATCGTCCATTGTCTTTCTGTATTCTTCAAGGCAATCATTCGGAACAAATGCCTGAATTGTACCTGCAAAGCCGCCGCCGTGCACTCTCCATGCGCCCTTGCCCTCAAGCAGCTGCTGGCTGAGACAAAGTGCCAGTGAAAGCTTCTGCTCAGTCGGATTATTCGGTGTGAACACATTCTGATTATATAAAAATGAAGAAAAGCCTGACTCGGTTATAACCTGCTTGAAAGCATCAAAATCATTGTTTTCAAGTGCTGAAACTGCTTTTTCAACTCTTGTATTTTCATTATAGAAATGAACTGCTCGTAGAATTGCACGGTCATTCACCTTACCTGTAATCTCAGGAATTGCACTGAAAAATGCATCAGAAGAAATTTCCCTGAGTACATTTTTACCAAGTGCCTTTGCAACAGATTCCATCTCACCGCGAACAGCAGCATAATCATCTGTCAAATCACTGTGATTACCGTGCGTATCCACAATACAGAGACTGTAGCCGGATTTTGCAAAATCAAAGTCCACCTTTTTAATAACCGGATTTTCAGTGCTTTCAAAATCAATTGTAACAAATGTTCCGACTGATGATGCCATCTGGTCAAGCAGACCTGACGGCTTGCCGAAAAATACATTTTCACTGTACTGTGCAACCTTTGCGATTGTAACTGCATCAATATTTCCGTCATTATAAAGATGAGAAAGAACAGTACCCAAAAGCACCTCAAAGGCTGCTGATGAAGAAAGTCCTGAACCACCCATAACATCACTTGTTGTACAAGCGTCAAATCCGCCGATTTTATAACCATTATTCTTAAGACCCGCTGCTACACCCTTAATCATAGATGCTGATTTGCCGTACATATCTTCAGAAGGCGTAAGCTCAGATATATCAACCGTATTTAATGAATGACCCTCTGATTTTTCATTAATCACATTATCATCGTTTTTAGCGGCAACCGCAATGGCATCCAGATTGATTGATGCCGCCAGAACCTTACCGTTGTTATGGTCAGTATGATTACCGCAAATCTCCGTTCTGCCGGGAGCGCTTAATACCATAACATCCCTGTCATCTCCAAAAAGCTCAATGAACTTTTCGATTGTTCTTATGTAGCGTGGTTTCTGCATCTCAACAGCAGAATCGGTAACATATACCTTTTTTAAAGCAATATCTGCACCGCCGTTCTGAATTGTTGTAATCATCTCACTTGGTTTCATTTTTTTATCTCCTTATAAAACAATTTTATATTTTTCTTTTTCAGAATAAATCAGAAGCGTCTGATTCATCTGCTTTGATTTTCTTCCGTAAAAAACATTAAAGGTGATAACCGACACACCTGTAAATGCCACAATAATCATCAGAAGCACTATAAACTGTACTGAAAACGGGTTGTAAATTGCCGAGCCGATTTTCGTATAAATAAACAGTCTCGGTGCAAAACCCAGAATACTCAGACAGGTATAATAAACAAAATCATACTTCATTGAGCCGTAATACTTTGACACCATTCCAAGCGGTATGGACGGCACAAGCCTTGATACAAAAAGCACATATGGATTGCCTGTTCCCTTGAACTGAATCCAGTCCCTTACAAAGTGAAGCTGTTTTATGCCGAGAATCATTCCGGTCCAGCCTCCTCCGATAAACTTGCCCTCAACGTATTTCACTGAGAAAAAGAATACACAAAAGACAAGATTAATGATAATCGCCTGTGTTATCGGAAAAACGATACCGGAAATCACACACAGAAATCCCATAGGAATCGGCAGCTGACACTTGGCAATATAAAGTGCAAATATACAAAGTATAATTTCCGTGTTTGATTCCAGATTTACGATTGCATCATCAATCTGCTCAAGCCAGCTGATAAGCGTGTCAAAACGTATTTCAAGTCTTGCGTGGTTATAAAGCACTATGGACAGAAAAATCAGCAAGCCTGCCATAACAAGCACAATGATACCGGATATTAAATTTGTCTGATGGCGTTTTTGTTGTTTCACAAAGTCATCTCCAAATTAGTTATTATTTCCATTCAAAATAGTTGCCCAAGAACTCAAATTCAGGCAGCTCATCGTAAAGAGCACAAATCAAATCAAGTGTGGATTCATCCTTTACAGAGCCCATAACATCAACATAAAAATAGTAATCAAAATCTGCATTTTCAATAGGTCTTGACTCAAGCTTTGTCAGGTTGAGTCCTGCCATAGAAAACCTTCCCAAAACTCGGTAAAGCGAGCCTGTTGTATGCGGTGCTGAGAAAATCAGAGAAATTTTATCTGCATCCTCACCAATTACAAGCTCCTTTGAAATCACAATAAATCTTGTTCTGTTATTATTATTATTCTGAACATTTCGTTTTAAAATCTTTAATCCGTATTTTTTTGCTGCAAGTTCCGAACAGATTACAGCAATATTGCTTTTACTGCTTTTAGCGACAAATTCTGCAGCAGCAGCCGTATTAGAAAAGTTAACCCCTGTAAAATCAAAGCTCTTAAGAAAATTGTTGCACTGTGACAAAGCCTGAGGATGAGAATAAACATCCGTTATATCCTCATACTTTGTATCTGCTTTAGCACAAAGGCAATGCTCAATTTTCAAATCATATGCACCGACAACATAAAATCTGTATTTCATTATAAGGTCGTAGGATTCGTGCACAGAGCCTGCTGTTGAATTTTCAACAGGAATCACGCCATACTTAGCCTCACCCTTATTTACTGCCTCAAAGACATCCTCAAACTGCTTATAAAACCTGACAGGTGAATCAGGGAATAAGGTATTTGCGGTAACACCGCTGTATGCGCCCTCAACGCCCTGACAAGCCACGCTTTCGCCATTGGCAGTGAGCTTGCCTGAAGATTTTGCACCTTCTATAGTATCTCTGAGCTTTTTGCCGCCGCCGATTATTTTGTGCTGCAAGGCTCTGGAAGCATCCATTGTAGCCGAAAAAACAGTTTTAATTGTATCGCCCTGTGCACCGCATTTCTCGGCAACATTATCCAGTATCTGCTGTTCTCTTTCTGCATTTAATACAGGTATACCCCTTTCAACCTTATATCTGGCAACCTGCTCTGATATGCTCATTCTTTTTAAAAGAAGAGGTATCAGCTGTTCATCAATATTATCAATTTCTTTTCTGAGACCTAATAAATCCATTATCTGACTATATCCTTTTTATTTTTCATTACATCATCATATCAAGCAAAGCAAAGGCAACTGCCGCCTCAACCACAGGTACTGCACGAGGAACAATACAAGGATCGTGACGACCCTTAATTACCAGTGTTTCCTCCTCCATCGTCTGCAGGTTTACGCTCTGCTGCGGCTGAGAAATGGACGGAGTTGGCTTAATTGCTGCACTGAGAACAAGAGGAGCACCGCTGGTCATACCGCCAAGCGCACCGCCGTTATGATTGGTCTTAAGTGCCACCTCACCGTCTTTAATGCAGTAAGCATCATTTGCCTGAGAGCCTGTCATTTCAGCAAAATCAAAGCCTGCACCGAACGCAACACCCTTTACGGCAGGAATACCGAAAAGCATTGACGCAAGATGACTTTCAACCGTTGAAAAAATATTTGCACCGATACCAACAGGAATTCCAACTGCGGCACATTCAATCACACCGCCGACACTGTCCTGTTCAAGCCTTGCACATTCAATCGCTGCTCTCATCTTTTCCTGTGCTTCGGCCGATATTGTTGAAAAGGATACGGAGGAAAGCTTTTTAAGAAGCTCTGCTGAAATATCATTTTTATCAAACATATCGTCACATACATCCGCAATCTGAGCAATATGTGCACCTACGGTAATACCCTTTTGTTCAAGTATCTGCTTTGCAACCGCACCTGCGAAAACCAGTGGTGCAGTAAGTCTGCCGCTGAAATGACCGCCGCCGCGTATATCATTATTACCGCTGTATTTCACATAAGCAGGATAATCGCTGTGCGACGGACGCGGTACCATCATCAGATTTGAATAGTCACCGCTTTTCGCGTTTGTATTCTCAATCACCATTGCAAGCGGTGCACCTGTTGTTACATTATCAAGCACACCTGAAATAATATTCGGTATATCCTTTTCAAGTCGCGGAGTAGCTGACCTGTCCTTGCCCGGAGCACGTCTTGACATATCCACATATATTTTATCCATATCAAGCTCAACACCTGCCGGAAGTCCGTCAATCACACAGCCTATCGCCTTTCCGTGACTTTCACCGAATATGGAAAGCTTAATATTTTTACCAAATTCAGAGGACATCTGCCTTACCTCCAATACTGTTATAATCTTCAAAAAATGAGGGATAGGATTTATTTATACTGTTTGCATCATCAATCACGGTTTCACCGTCAAGAAACAGTCCTGCAATGGAAAAAGCCATAACAATTCTGTGATCGTTATATCCCTTAAGCTCAGCACTATGAAGCTCTTTTCCGCCGTTGATAATCATTCCGTCCTCAGTTTCAGTAACATCTGCACCGATTAACTTAAGATTTTCCACAACGCTTTCAATCCTGTCCGATTCCTTATATCTTAATCTTTCAGCACCCTTAATCACGGTCTGCCCTTCTGAAAATGCAGCAAGAACTGAAATGATCGGAACCAAATCCGGAATATCTGTTGCATCCACAACAGCACCCTTAAGCGCACTTTTAACACATCTGACACTGTTTTCATTTATCTCAAACTTTGCACCAAAGGCTACAAGCACATCCAGTATACCCTTGTCACCCTGAGTGGTATTCGTATCCAGTCCGTCGACTGTCACATCACCATTTATTGCACCTGCAACAAGGAAAAATGCAGCCTGTGACCAGTCACCCTCAACTGTATAATCCATTTTATGAAAGCTCTGACCGCCGTGAATGAGATAACCAAAATCCGTCTCCGTAACCTTGACTCCGAAATCATTCATTATCTTAACCGTCATATCCACGTACGGCTTTGACTGTAAAGGCGTTGTCAGTATAATTGCACTGTCACCCTCCAGATTTGCCAATGCAAGGAGAAGACCGGTTATATACTGACTGCTTACATCTCCTGCAACCTCATAGCTGCCGTTTTTCAGTTTACCTGAAATTGTCAACGGCAAGCCGCCGTCACTTTCAACAGCAACATTGTGCATCGGCAAAAGTTCAAGATATTCCCCAATCGGTCTTTGAGGTAATCTGCCCTCACCGACAAAGGTAACACTCTTTCCAAGTGCCGCAGCGACAGGAATCATAAAACGCAGTGTTGAACCGCTTTCTATACAATTCAAAACGCTCTCGCCATTTTGCAGAGCCTTAATAATCCCCACTGTAGCCTGCATATCCTTTGAATCAATAATAGGCTTAACCGTACCTCCCCCTGCAAGGAAAGAGCAAATCAGTGCCCTGTGAGCGGCGGATTTTGACGGAGGAATTACAGCTCTGCCATTCAGTGCTGAACCATTTATTTTTACAATACTCATCTTATTAATAATTATACTCCGAAAACTTTTGCTATATCTGAATTATCAATAGGTTTAATAAAGCTGTCGCCGATTTTATTAAGCATTACAAACTTTATACCCTTGCCTGTTCTTTTTTTATCTGCACGCATCGCTGAAACAATCTCTGCCACACTATGCGTGTCCTCCGTTTTAAGATTATACTTTTCAAGGACAGATATAATCTTCTCTGCAGTTCCGCTTTCGGTAATACCCATTGACTCACCAACACGGCTGATCATAACCATACCGATTCCAACAGCCTCGCCGTGACTTACTGTTTCAAAATTCCAAAGCTTTTCAATAGCGTGACCGCAGGTGTGACCGAAATTAAGAAGCGCTCTTTCTCCGTGCTCCTTTTCATCATTCTCTACTACCTGACGTTTGATATCAAGACAATCATAAATAACATCATCAATGCTTTCCCTGATATCCTCTTCAGCCAGCTTATCAAAAAGTACACGAGATTTTATACAGCCGTATTTAATAACCTCACCCATTCCGTCTGAAAAGAAATGAGCCGGCAGCGTATCCAGTACATTTGAATCAATAATAACAAGACTTGGCTGATGAAATGCACCGCAGAGATTCTTACCCTGAGGAAGGTCAACAGCCGTCTTACCTCCTACGGAAGAATCCACCTGTGAAAGTAGTGTTGTCGGTATCTGAACAAACTGAATACCCCTGAGATATATTGCAGCAGCAAAGCCTGCCATATCACCGCAGACACCTCCGCCGAGTGCAACGACGCCATCCTCTCTTGTAAGACCATTCTCTGCCATAAACTCAACCATATCAATTACGGTTGCAGTGTTCTTTGAAGCTTCTCCAGCTTTAAAAATGTATGTATATACGTCATAACCCTCAGCAACAAGCAATGCCTTTACCTTATCGCCATATAGTGTATTAACATTGGTATCACTGATAAGACAGATTTTCTTACCCTTTAAGACCGTCTTTATAAGCTCGCCTGATTTATCAAGAAGCCCTTTTTCAATCAAAATATCATATCCGCTGTTTACATGAACAGTAAGCTTTTTCATTATCCGATTTCTTCCTTTATCTTATTACCCTTTTCCATTAAATCGTGAAGTGAAGAAGCATCCGCATTAACTATGCTGTACTTGAACTTCATAAGATTTGATACAAGATCATCAATCTCACGCACCAGCGCATCCTTATTATCAATAAACAGCTCCGTCCACATATCAGCATTGATTCTTGCAACCCTGCTGACATCACGATAGCTTCCTGCAGAATAACCTGCATGGTAAGGAGCTAAAGGTGAAAGCACATATGAGCACGCCAGCACGTGTGCAATCTGTGATGTAAAAGCAATCATTTCATCATGATGCTCAGGAGTCGTTACAACTGTGCGGGCAAATCCCATCTCCTGGGCAAGACCAACCAAAGCGTCCGTCTTATTTCGAGGGGTAGCATCATAAGGTGTACATATAAATGAAGCGTTATCAAAAAGTGTGTCAAGAGAATTATCATATCCACTGACCTCTCGGCCTGCCATTGGATGAGCACCGATATAATAAAAATCAAAGTTTTCCTTTTCAAGCTCACGGCATATTTTTGTCTTGATACCACAGGAATCTGTAACAATACTATGCTTTTTAAATAAATCCCTATTATCAAGAACAAATGGAATGATTGCCTGAGGATAGAAGTTAATGATAGTTATATCTGCTTGAGGAATAAGCTCATCCAAAGTCCCGCTCTTATCAATAACACCGTCACTGAGTGCTCTCGCAGTAACGGATTCTGTTCTGTTCCAGCCAAGAACCGTATGTGAAGTATTCTTTTTTAAAGTTTTTGCAAGGCTTGCACCAATCAAGCCGAGACCGACAATTAAAACATTCATAGCCGCACCTACACAGATAAATAGTTATATTTATAATAATATATAACTTATAATAAGTCAAATAACAAAAGGGTAAAAATAATTTATTTTATTTTTTGTTTATAAATTATTGTTTAGTTTATCAATAATGTACTTAAGATTCCGTAGGGGCAGGTTTCCACGCCTGCCCATTTCATAATTTTTTGGGAGGGCACGGAGACCCTCCCCTACACTAAACTATAATTTAACAAAAAAATAAGGCTGCGGATTTCTCCGCAGCCTTTTAATTAATTTAATTGAAATAATCGTTATCGTCACCATCAAGACCAGGACCGTTATCTCCATCGCCTTCTCCGATAAACGATGTCATTACAACATCCTTAGGAGGAAGAGTGTAATTACGAATTTCAATCATTGGTTCTTCATAAAACTTTTTCATAATTTACATCCCCCTTCCTTAAAGTCCCTGTGTTGTACCAGCAACAGTCTTTGAATAAATCGTCTTAAGATTTCCGTTAGCATCCTTAACGATTGCATAAGCAGCGTAGTCAAAGCTTACTACACGACCATCTGAAGGAGCCCATACATTCTGTA
This sequence comes from uncultured Eubacterium sp., assembly GCA_910577195.1. Taxonomy (GTDB): domain Bacteria; phylum Bacillota; class Clostridia; order Oscillospirales; family Acutalibacteraceae; genus Eubacterium_R. Next base: position 230,497 of record CAJTLP010000001.1, read on the forward strand.
CAAACTGATTACCTGCATTGTATCTTGAAGCTTTGAAACGAGCAATACCATTCTTACCAACATTCTCAACCTTAAGATCAGAGCCTTGCTGAGATGTGAAGAGAATACCAGCCTCAACGATTTCATATCCCTCAGGAAGAGTGAATGTACCAATCATTGAGAACTTTGAAAGCTTGTTGTTGCTATCGTAAACAGGAACAACCTCATCAAGAACGGATACAGTCGCTACTTCAGGAATTATCATTTCACCGGTTGCAGAATCCATTTCAGCTTCAATTAAGTTACCTGCTCCATCATAGAAGAAGTAAGTAGCACCATCAGTTACACAAGTTTTAAACTGTTCCAAACTGAATGAAATAATATCAATATTTCTGCATACATTGAATGAATATTCTGTACCATATGCAAGAATTACATACTCATCATATTCATCAGTTGACTCAGAAACATAAGCCCAGCAATATGCATCACTTCTTGAAAGTGTGACAAGCTTCTCATATGCACACGAATCTGAATATGCAGCACTGCCATCCCAGAAATTATCCGGTGACTCATAATAATTTACATCAAATCTTGTTGCTGTATCAGCAGTGTAATTTGCGGTGATTGTCATATTCTCTGTTACCGCAACTGTGTCACCTGCCTGATACCCGCCTTCATAATCTGTGAAAGTATAGAAAGCGTAGTTAGGAGCTGCAGGAACGGTTACAGAACCATTTGTTGTATACTGAACGTCAAATACTTTACCGTCGTTTGTTGCAAACTTAACAACAAAGCCTTCTTCATTTTCAGCGGCATTTGCTGTTGTAAGATAAGTATCACCCTTAACGATAAAGCCTAAAGAGCTTGCTGTAAGCATATACTTAGGTTCGCTCTTGGCATTATTTCTTGACGGAGCTGCATAGCTGTAAGACCATGCTACCTGCTTTGCATTGTCACTGATATCTGCATCCATATCAGAAACATCCTTAGCAAAGTTGCCGTTGCTGTCAACAATTACAGGAGAACCATATTCAGCAGTACCAACTGCAACATCATTAAGGTAAACAGTGTAAATACGCTTATTAAGGTTGCTTGCGTTAAGAGCATCTCTTAATGCAGCATCAACATCTTCCTGACTGCCGAATGTAAGGCCTACTACAGTCACATCACCCACTGTTACATCAGAGGTGTAAGAGAAGTCAAGAGCACCGAGATTGTAAACATCTTCGTCAATACCTGCTTCAGCTTTTGCCTTTTCAACAAGTGCTTTTGCACTTGATACATCAACTGTAGATGGTGTGAGATTTTCAGCAAGTTCAACGAGTTTAGCAGTTTCAGCATTAATAGCAGCCTGCTCAGTACCCATTGTTGCTGCCTTTTGCTCATCGGTATAAGTGAAATATTTCATCTCACCGATAGCTGTATTCAGTGCCTGTAAATCAGCAGTTGTGTAAGTTTCATCTGTGAGCTTACCAAGCAGAGTAGCCTTTGCATTGTTATAAGCAATGAAGTCTGCAAGGTTAGACTCACTGTCATAAACTGCAGTGAAAGTAGTATCAATAATGATAGCTGCATTTACATCAAATGCCGGAGACCATTCTTTGAATGTATACTTATATGCACCGTCAGCAGAAATCCACTGAGGAGTAGAAATTGCATTAACCTCATCTGCATACTCTGAAAGAGAATGACCGGGTGTAACATTAATTACAGTCGAAGCATCTGTACCGTCTGCATTCTTATAATTGAATGTAACAGCTAATTTCTTAAGCTCAAGAGCCTGATAAGCATCCCAAAGGTTTGTATATCTTGTCTTACAACGATCAACAATCGTATTTGATGTCATTGTAGCATTGTTGTAATCCAATTCTTCCTGAGCCTTGCTTAAAGCATCTGTAAAATTCTTTAATGAAACATCAGTATATTTTGCAGAATCGGTTTTCAGAAGATTATTACACATATTGATAAGATCAACAAGATAAGAAATATCAATTACCTCAACCTGTGTATAAATCTTTTCATTATTTGTAACGGATGTGAATCTTTCATAACCGGAAACTGCTGTCATATTCTGAACATTACGGAAAACTACAGCTGAAAAATTCGTACGCATAACGTAATTTGTAACCGTAATCGGTGTAGTACTTGCAGTAAGTTCAGGAGCATTTGTAGCAGGGAGAGTAAGCGTCATATCCGCATTAACATAGGTCTCAGCAAGATCATTATTTGATGTTCTTGCAAATACACCGCCTCTACCCGGATCACTTGAAACACCGTCTGTAGTGCCAAGTATCGTTGTTAAATCAGTTGCATTTGCAGTAGCTTCGTCTTTAATCTCAGTACCATCCTGGAGAGTTATAATACGAGGGCAGTCATTATTATCGCTTCTGCCGGCATATGTGAGTCTTTCAAGAGCAAAAGTTGAATTACCGTTTGCAGCGTATGTCAGACAACCCGGATAAGCTGCTTTCTGCTCATCTGTAAGTGCAGGCGGTTTTGAAGAAGAACCTGAGTATCCATTGATAAAGCCTGTCTTTGCGTCATCACCAGCATTAATATTGATACTATCAAGCATATTATTGGCAAGCGGCGTGCTTGAACCATTTTTAATACCGGAAAGCATCTTAATCGTTGCTGAACCATAGGTTGTGTTAAGAGCTTCATGCGTCTTTCTGAACACAACCGCTTTATTTGTATAAGAGAAACCTACACCGACAGTACCCTGATCATTTCTGGTCATATCAGTAAGATAATTTATACCATCATTCTTGAATGCCAAACCATTAGGAATAGACATAAATGTTGCTTTACGAGCATTATATGCTGCAACAACTTTTTCAATTTCAGCTACATACTCATTATACTGAGCAGTATAATCTGTTAAATCAGTCATACCTGCTTTGGCAATATACTCATTTGCCTTATTGATAGCAGTCTGAATATCACCGTAGTTTGAATAATCTTCCGGATTAAGTGCAGCCGCAAGTGCGATTACATCATTAAGAGAATGTCTGCCGTACTGAGTAGCTACAACTGAATCAGAATCTATACGGAGTGCCTTAACAGCATTTCCGACAGCTTCAACCTGAGCAGCTACCTTAGCTGTATTCTCATCTGAAAGCAATAAGGATGATGCAGGATCACCATATTTATTTTCTGCACCCCAAATTGCTTCCTTAGCAGCATAAACTACCTCTGTTGCTGCATTATATGAATCATCAGTAAAGATATGATCATAAGATTCAAAAGCATTAATCAATGCCATCAGTGCTTCTGTATCAACATGCTGCTCATTTGTCTGAAGAACAAGACCATTCAAAATATCTGCTGCATCCTGAGCACCTGTAGGATTGCCATAGCCATTTCTCATAATAGCCATAGCATTCTCATAAGCTGTTTTAAGTTCAGCATATAATGCATCAGTAAGACCATTGTTTACGCCATTATTGTATGCAGCCATTTTTGCATCCATAGCTCTTCTGAGGTTCTGATAATTCTGAGAATCCTTTGTAGGGGTAACAGCAAGACCATTTGCCGCTGCCTGAATCTCATTCGCACACTCTGTTGCTCTGTTACCGGAAGTGAAGTAGCTGTTCGGATCAAGAGAAGTAGCTCTGTCAAATGCTGCACAAAGAGCAGCCATACCGCCCTGTGTGTAATCACTTACATGTAAATTGAGTCTGTCAGTATTATTTGCAATTGCATCAACAAGAATCTTGTAGTTTACAATTTGGATTTTTGTACCGAGATTCATAGTTGCTGTTGCACTGTTATGATCCTGTCCGAATAACCAATCTGTTGAATCGATTGTAGTCAATGCTGTTGTAGGTGTACCTGTATAATACATCGTATTACTGTATGAACGCTTTGTACTATTATTATCACAGGTCATACTTCCTGTCCATGTATTATCGGAATAACCTATCTGATAATTTGTTGCAGTTGACCAAACGAAGCCATCTGAATAACCCTTCCAATAATCTTTGAATGCAAGATTTCCGGTTGTAGTATACATAACACGAGGCTGGGTCTTATATCTTTTATTAGTGTTAGCATAGCCGGAAATAACAGGCATAGATGAAGTACTGCCATCATAAAGCAATACCGTTTCAGGATAATAAATATAACCGAAACAACCATATTTTAACGCACCGCTCAACTTACCTGCTTCTACACCTACAGAGTAATCCGTAGCAGCGGAACCATCAGCATAAAGCAAGTTGGTATAAGCATCTGAAGGAACTGTCGATGAGCCGATTCTGGCAACACCATTTCCCTTATATGCTGTAAACTCACCCATATTGGCAATAGCTGTTGTAAGAGCATCAGCCTTACCTTCAAGTGCATTTGATACACCGCCGTAAATGTATGAATCAACTGCTTTCTGAGCATCAACGTAAGCATTATACGCTGCGGACATATTGGTATAAAGCTTACCGTCCATCTTCTTTTCGTAAGCTGTCATTGCATCTGTCACTTCAATTACAGCCGGATCCTTTGCTGCATCAATATCCGCACTGACATCAAAAGCAAATACAGACACAGGAACTGATGTGATAATCATCAGAACTGCAAGAAGAACAGATAAAATTCTTTTTGAAACTTTTGTCTTCATATCATTGATTCCTCCTAATCAATTTACCCCTCAGCCAAAGGCAAAAACCTTATAGACGCCTGCATTTCTGACCCAAATTCAGCACCTGATAATTGCCCAAAGCATAGAGCATTTAAAGATGAAATGGGTACAATACGCCCACTTCGCCCTTTTATATACAATAGCATAATAGCACAATAAAAATGCCTTGTCAATAAGATTTTAACAATAAAATACGACATAATGTTTACAAAATTTTTACAAAATAATTTATGGACAAATCAGATGATTTTGTTGTTTTTCGTGTATATTTCAGAGGGCGCAGAGACCATCCTTCTACGAAAGAAAGCATCTTCTTTTGTAAGTTTATACAATTTATGCGTATATTTAGTGTATTTTTTGAATATTTATACAAAGTTGACAAAAAGGGTTGAAAAGCGAAGCAACACTTATTATAATGTATATCAGTTAGTAATTATTTAAGGAGATATACATTATGGCAAAGGAAATAAAAAAGGTTGTTCTTGCCTACTCAGGCGGACTTGACACCTCAATCATTATTCCATGGCTTAAGGAAAACTACAATAACTGTGAGGTAATCGCAGTATCCGGTGACGTTGGTCAGGGTACCGAGCTTGACGGACTTGAAGAAAAAGCAATTGCAACAGGTGCATCAAAGCTTTATGTACTTGATTTAAAAGACGAGTATGTTGAGGACTACATCTGGCCTTGTCTTAAGGCAGGCGCCGATTACGAAACATATCTTCTCGGCACATCACACGCTCGTCCATGTATTGCAAAGGGTCTTGCTGAAATCGCAATCAAAGAAGGCGCTGACGCAATCTGTCACGGCTGCACCGGCAAGGGTAATGACCAGGTAAGATTTGAGCTTACCCTCAAGGCTTTCGCTCCACAGATGGAGATTATCGCTCCTTGGAGAACATGGGACATCAAGTCACGTGAGGAAGAAATTGACTACGCTGAGGCTCACAACATTCCTCTTAAGATAAACCGTGAAACAAACTATTCAAAGGATAAGAACGTTTGGCACCTTTCACACGAGGGTCTTGACCTTGAGGACCCTGCAAATGAGCCAATGTATTCAAAGGAAGGCTTCCTCGAGCTGGGTGTTGCTCCTGAGCAGGCACCGGACGAGCCTACCTATGTTACAATTCATTTTGAACAGGGTGTACCTACCTCAATTGACGGTGAAGAAATGAAGGCACTTGCTATTGTTGAAAAGCTCAATGAGCTTGGCGGTGCGAATGGTATTGGTCTTCTTGACATTGTTGAAAACCGTCTCGTTGGTATGAAGAGCAGAGGTGTTTATGAGACACCGGGCGGTGCAATCCTTTACAAGGCACACGAGCTTCTTGAAATGATTACACTTGACCGTGAAACTTCACACTACAAAAAGCTTGTTGCTCAGAAATTCGGTGAGCTTGTTTACAACGGCTTATGGTTCACTCCTCTCAGAGAGGCTCTCTCTGCTTTCGTTGACAAGACGCAGGAAACGGTTACAGGTGATGTTAAGCTGAAATTATATAAAGGTAATATCATCAATGCAGGTATAACCTCTCCATATACTCTTTATGATGAAAACATTGCCTCCTTCGGTGAGGACGGCGGAGCTTACAACCAGGCTGACTCAGCAGGATTCATCAACCTCTTCGGTTTATCCATCAAGGTTAAAGCACTCCTTGACGCACAGAGAGAGGATAAAGAATAATTCTTTCAAAAGCTTTATTGAAATGCAGTAAGGGTCGTCGAGGACGCCGACCCCTACCAAGTTCGGATAGTTGTATAAAAATTGTAAGGGCGGATTCAATATCCGCCCATTTCATACAGAAAAGGTGATTTTATGGCACAATTATGGAAAGGCAGGTTTAAAAAAGAACTTGCCAAAGAAACAAACGATTTTAACTCATCCATCAAATTTGACTGCAGAATGTATGAAGAGGACATCAAGGGCAGCATTGCACACGCAACAATGCTCGGTGCCACAGGTATCATTGAAAAAAGTGAGAGCGAAAAAATTGTTCAGGGACTCAGCGAAATATATAATGATATAAAAAGCGGAAAGCTTTCCATTGATATGGAGGCTGAGGACATTCATACTTTCATTGAGGGTGAGCTTACCGAAAGACTCGGCCAGACAGGAAAAAGGCTTCACACCGCCAGATCAAGGAATGATCAGGTTGCACTTGACATAAGAATGGTGCTGAAAAAGGAAATTGATGAAATCATCCAAAAGCTTAAAGAGCTTATTGATGTTCTGTGCACAAAGGCCGAAGAAAATAAAGATGCAATTATGCCGGGCTACACCCATCTTCAGAGGGCACAGCCTATCACTTTCGGTCACCATCTTATGGCGTACTGTGCAATGCTTTGCAGAGATATAGACAGGCTTGCCGATGTCAGAAAAAGAATGAATGTACTCCCTCTGGGCAGCGGTGCACTTGCAGGAACAACATATCCGCTTGACAGAAATATGGTTGCCGAGCAGCTTGGCTTTGATGATGTTTCCGATAACAGTCTTGACGGCGTATCAGACAGGGATTTCTGTATTGAGCTTGCAGCTGCACTTTCTATTATAATGGTACATCTTTCACGCTTCAGCGAAGAAATCATTATGTGGTGCAGCTGGGAATTTAAATTCGTTGAACTTGATGATGCCTTTTCAACCGGCTCAAGCATTATGCCGCAGAAGAAAAATCCTGACATTGCAGAGCTTGTACGCGGCAAGAGCGGACGCGTTTTCGGTGATCTGACAACACTGCTTACTGTTATGAAGGGTATTGCCCTTGCATATAATAAGGATATGCAGGAGGATAAGGAGGCAATCTTCGACGCAGTGGATACGGTTAAAATGTGCCTTAACGCATTCACTCCTATGATTGACACTATGACAGTACTTAAGGATAATATGCGAAATGCAGCTGCAAAGGGCTTTATCAATGCCACTGACTGTGCTGACTATCTTGTAGGCAAGGGTCTCCCCTTCCGTGACGCTTACAAGGCTACAGGCGAGCTTGTTGCAATATGCATTGACAAGGGGCTGACACTTGAAACACTTCCTATTGAGGAATACAAGGCTGTATGTGACATTTTTGACGAAGATGTCTACACTGCAATAAACCTTGAAAAATGCGTTAACGACAGACTCGTTACAGGCGGACCGAGTGTAAAAAGCATTGAAGACCAGATTGCCAAAGCAAGAAAAAGAATTGAATAATTTTTATGCGACAGAAAATTTTAAATCTGTCGCATTTTTATTGACTATATTATAAAAAAAGAGTATAATATTTTTATATATAATCAAGCTGAAAGGTAATAGATATATGCGTTATAAAATCGTTGTGGACAGCTGCTGTGACCTAACACCTGAGATGAGAGAATGGGATAATCTTGAGGCTGTTCCCCTCACCTTACAAATCGGTGATTATATTATTCCTGATGATGAAAATTTTGATCAGGATGATTTCATCGCAAGAATGAAGGCAAATAACGGTTCGGCAAAAAGTGCCTGTCCTGCTCCTGATGCTTTCAAAAAAGCATATGAGGGAGAATATGATGCCGTATTCGCACTCACAATAACAGATAAATTAAGCGGTACCTACAACAGTGCTCTTCAGGGAAAAATGCTTTATGAAGAGGAATATAACGACAATAAAAAAATATATGTTTTCAATTCGCTTGCAACATCAGGCATTGAAACAATAATTGCCCGTGAAATAAAAAAGCTCGGTGATGATGGCAAGGACTTTGATGAAATCGTCTCATACATTGATGATTATATAATCAATCATACCGGCTTATATTTCTGCCTTGACAGTCTCAATGCATTAAAGCAGAACGGCAGGCTTTTTGCTCTTGCTGCAGGACTTTTAGAAAAAATAAATCTTAAGCTTGTCTGTAAGGCAAAGGACGGCAATATCTCACCGTCAGGAAAGGATCTGACAATCAACCGAGCTCTGGTAAAAATGGCAAAGCTGATTGCACAGGAGCTTGAAGATAAGGATTTAAGTGATAAAACACTTATCATTACCCATGTATGCTGCGAAGAAAGAGCCAAATTTGTTGCATCCAAAATTGCAGAAAAGGCAATCTTCGGCAATGTGGAAATACTCAGGGCATCAGGTCTTAATTCACTTTACGCATCTGACGGCGGAATTATAGTTTCATTTAATTTTTAATAAGCAAATTCATTTTAAAAGAGGTAATATAAAAATGGAAATCAAGTATGAACTCACAAAAACACCAAAGGAAAAGCCACAGGGCAAGTTGGGTTTTGGTCACATTTTCACCGATCATATGTTTATTATGGATTACAAGACAGGTGAAGGCTGGCACGATGCAAGGATTGTACCTTATCAGCCGCTCACTCTTGATCCGTCTGCTCTCGTATTCCACTATGCTCAGGAATGCTTTGAGGGCTTAAAAGCATACAGAACGCCTGAAGGTGATGTTCAGCTCTTCAGACCTGACAAAAATGCTGAAAGAATGCAGTCAACTCATAACAGACTCTGTATTCCTGAAATTCCTGTTGAGGACTTTGTTGATGCAGTCAAGGCACTTGTAAGTGTTGAAAAGGACTGGGTTCCTTCAGAACCTGAGACAAGCCTTTACATCCGTCCTTTCACAATCGCAACTGAGCCTGTTCTCGGTGTTAAGGCTGCTGATGAGTACAAATTTATCATCATCTGCTCACCATCAGGTGCTTATTACGAAGAGGGTATGAACCCTGTTAAGATTTATGTTGAAGATGAGTATGTACGTGCTACTCCGGGCGGAACAGGCTACATCAAATGCGGCGGCAACTACGCAGCATCCATCATCGCATCCGAAAAAGGTCACAAGCTTGGCTATTCTCAGGTATTATGGCTTGACGGTGTTGAAAGAAAGTATGTTGAAGAGGTTGGCTCAATGAACATTATGTTCAAGGTTGACGGTGAGATTTACACTGCACCTACAGTTGGTACCGTTCTTCCGGGTATCACAAGAATGAGCTGTATCGAGCTTCTCAAATCATGGGGCTATAAGGTAAATGAAACAAGATTTACAATTGATTTCATTATGGAAGCAGCTAAGAATGGTAAACTTGAAGAGGTATTCGGCACAGGTACAGCCGCTGTTATCAGCCCTGTAGGCGGTCTTACATATGAGGGTGATACTATTGAAATCAATGATTTCAAGACAGGAGAGCTTACACAGAAGCTTTATGATACGCTTACCGGCATGCAGTTTGGCAGAATTGCAGACGATATGGGTTGGATTGTAAAGGTTGATTAATTTTAAACTATATTGTTTTGTAGGGGAGGGGTTCCATCCCCTCCCTTAAAGTATTATAGCATTTATTGGGAGGGCACAGAGACCCTCCCCTACTATTTAGTATGAGAGTTATTCGTTTTGAAATTAAAGAAAAAGATAATAACAAGCAGATAAAAGAATTTCTGCGTGATTTCGGTGTGTCCTCTTCCCTGCTGACTAGGCTCAAGCAGACTGAAAACGGTATAACCGTTAACGGAAACTTCGCCAGAACAATTGACCGACTGAGCACAGGTGACAGACTGGTAATATCCATTCAGAACAAAGGGCATATGCCAAAGCCTCTTGAAAATAATAATGTACAGATGGTATATGATGACGAGGATATTCTGGTACTCAACAAGCCATTTATGATGCCTGTGCACGAAAGCCGAAATCATCAGGGTGACACCCTTGCAAATGCAGCTGCCTGTTATATGGTAAGTGATACGGCTTTCCGTGCAGTTTACAGACTGGACAGGGATACCAGCGGACTTGTGCTGATTGCAAAAAACGAGCTTGCCGCAAGTAAGCTGGCAGGCAGGATAAAAAAGGATTATTATGCTATTTGCGAGGGCGTATTGACCGACAGCGGCACAATTGATTTGCCTATCAGAAGAGTGAATGACAGCATCATCAAACGCGGTGTATTCAGCGACGGTGAAAAAGCAATTACACACTGGCAGGCTGTAAAAAGCAATAGTGAAAGCACCCTGCTGAAAATTAATCTTGAAACCGGAAGAACACATCAGATACGTGTACACTTTTCACATATCGGACATCCCCTGCTCGGCGACAGTCTCTACAAGGGAAACTGTGAGCAAATCACAAGACAGGCACTACACTGCAAAACCATTTATTTCACACATCCTGTTACGGAAAGATCAATGGTCATCGACAGTGATTTTCCAGAGGATTTTTATCAAATTAAAGGACTGATATAATGCCATCCTTTTCAACACATTATATATTTGCATATGAAATACTGCCGCAGATGAAAAGCATCGCAGATTTTGAGGTGAATGATGATGCGGTTTTCTTCGGTGCTCAGGGACCTGATATTTTCTTTTTTCACAGAGTTTTTCCATTTATGCCGGGCAGACCGCTGCGTAAATACGGCTCTATGATACACCGTGCAAAGCCGTCCGTTCTGCTTGAAAATATGCGTGAATACTGCAAAACATCAGACAAGCCTGACATTGCCCAATCATATGTATACGGCTTTATTCTTCACTATTCACTGGACAAAATCTGTCATCCATATGTCTATTCATACCAAAATCAAATCACTGATAAGCACAGATGGACAAATCCGCACACTGCGCATAATATCATTGAATTTTCAATGGACTCATATCTTTTAAATAAAAGAATGAATATTGCAGAACCGCAAAAATTCAAAACGTCGGAAACGGTCAGCAGCAATAATGCGGTAATTTCCGAAATTGCTGAGCTGCTGAACTATGTTGTTCCAAAAACAATTCATAAAAATATAACCGTTTCTCAGGGAATAACCGCACTCAGGGATTTGAAAACCGTGCAGAAAATATGCTATGATCCTAAGGGAATCAAGCGTATTGCAGTTACTCCGCTTGAAATCATTGCAGCACCCTTCAGCCATAATTTCAAATTTACTGCAATGATGCGTCCAAAGGACTTGGAAAAAGCAAAAAAATATGCTAATATAGAGAACAGTGTATGGAAATCTCCTTACATCAATACCGGCAGCAATAAAAGCTTTGAGGAATTATTTGAGCTTTCAAAAGCTGATGCAATAAAACTGATAACTGCATTTCAGGCAGGAGAAGATTGTGAAATAATCACAGAAAATAAATCATTTTTAACAGGAGTTGAAGTTATATGAAAACGATACCAAGCTTTCAGATTGACCACAATATTTTAAAAAAGGGTATTTATATCAGCAGAATTGATGATGATATTACGACCTATGATATCCGTATGCGCGAACCGAACAGGGAAACGGTTATGACAAACGCTGCAATGCATACAATTGAGCATCTTTTTGCAACCTACGTAAGAAATACGGAATTCGGTGACAACATCATCTATTTCGGTCCTATGGGCTGCAGAACAGGCTTTTATTTTCTCACAAGAAGTCTCAGCGACAATTACACAATCGGTCTTATCAAAGAGGCTTTTCAGTTCATCGCGGATTACTGGGGCGTTGTTCCGGGTGCAACACCAAAGGAATGCGGCAACTGTCTTGACCACAGTCTTCCACAGGCTAAGGAGGAGTCAAAGGCATTTTTAAAGGTAATTAAGGATTGGACAAAAGAAGATTTAAAATACCCTGTAGCCCCTGCAGAAGAGGTATAATTCTGAAAAAGATATTACCAAAACAGTAAACATAAAACAAACCCACTATTGAGCTTTTACCTTAAAAGTCTAATAGTGGGTTATTTTTTTAAATCTTATCCTCATATCGCTCGGCAGTTATGATGCCGTCCTTCACATTCAGCTTGCAGATACGTGCATTACGTGCATCAAATGCATTTGCACCAAGTCCGTCCTCATAATCCCTTGCGTGGTACACCGCATACCACTGTCCGTCCTCTTTTATCATAGAGTGATGTCCTGTGCCCTCTTCAAATGCATTGGCTGATAACACAGGATGATAGGTATGATCATCCGGATATTTTTCGAACTTGATTTTTGTTAAATCCGTTTCATCTGTTTTTGCTCTTGCGTAGCCGATATAATAAGTAGGCTGCTCAAAGCAGTTTCCTGAATACATAACATACTGCCAGTCGCCCTCTTTAAAATAGAAAGCACCCTCAATCGTATGCCAGTGCTGACCCTTTTTATATCTGTCACGTCTGTAGATATCCTCATCCAGCGTCGGCTTAATAACGGTTACAGGCTTACCCTCAGCGTGATAAGGGTCAATAAGTCTGTCAACGGCAATATAGGTGCCGATTCTGTCCCCCTCAAAGCTATTGGTAGAATAAAAAATAAACAAGCCTGATTCTGTTTTAACCACGTGGGAGTCAATGGAAAATGGGTGGAGCAGCTGTGTTGTATTTGTGAAAGGACCTAACGGATTGTCTGCCTCAGACACAAACATTGCACCTCTGTGCCCGCCCTGATCCGGTGTATCATTATAAATCTCAATGGAATTATACATATAATATTTTCCGTCAAGCTCAATAACACTTGGCGCCCAGAATGCCTCGTGGTCAGGAATCGTCATAACCATTCCATAGTATTCCCAGCCGTCAAAAAGATTGTCAGACTGATAGGCATAAATGCCGTCGTGACCTGTGGTATAAATGTAATACCTGCCGTTTGATTTTAATATAAACGGATCTGCCTGTCCGATATAATTTTCCTTGTCAATTTTCAAAAGATGCATTGCTGTTCCTCCTGAATATTTGGCAATGAATAGAAATACGAACCTGCTCAAAATGCAGAATTAAAGCGAATTTATGAAGTTTTCGCTGTTGCCTTGCGTTAGCAAGGCTTCCATCTCAAAAATCAAAATTCATCTTTACTTCAAGCATTTTGGGTCTGCGAGTTAAAATTGTGCTGATTTGTTCTTGATCAAAGCAAAAAACGTAGGAATACTGTCGTTTTCCGAATATTTTTAACACAAAGTAAGGAGAAATCAGCCAATTTTAACCACGCTTCGAATTCCTACTCATTGCCTAATGGCAGTATTATACTATAAAGGGGTATCAAAATACAACAGATATTTATACAATTTTACGTTATATTTTTTCGCAGATATAAAACCAGCTGCAGTCCCTGCAGATGTCCTTTGGCAGAGGTGCTTCACCCTGTTCCAGCTTTTCCTTTACAAGCCTGTCGTATCTGCCAACCTTGTTTTCATCCGCACATATTCCGTCAATATTGTTGGGGCAAAAGGAACAAATATCGTCACACTTTTCTACAAGCGTATAATTATCTTCCTTAATAGCGGATTTAACCTTTTCTAAATTCCTGCAAAATGCATCACTGTACCCATTCCCCTGATATCGCGGTATACACATCAGATGATGATATCTTATATTCATGATTTGATAAACCTCTTCATCCTGTTCGTCAGAACTGCTGCAACTGCAATTTTGATTGCATCAGGGATTAAAAACGGTATTACACACCAGCCAAGTATTGTACCAATGGATGCGGCATCATTTTCCCTTGCATAAACAACCGCAAACCACACAGTGCCAAAGGTATAGCACACAAGAATTCCGACTACCATTGAAAGAATAAGCGGTATAAGCTTACCCTTGCATTTATCGGAAACAAATCCGACAATCAATGCCGTGAATATAAATCCGATAATATATCCGCCTGTTGAATTCAAAATAATTCCCACACCGGATGTAAAGCCTGCAAAAACAGGCACTCCGATTGCACCGAGAATAATATAAACAACCGTTGCAAGCGTTCCCTTTTTCCAGCCGAACAAGCCTGAAATCAGACAAATACCCATTGTCTGCAATGTAATCGGCACAGTCAGCGGAATTGAAATCCAGGAGCATATAGCAATAAGAGCCACACTCAAGCCGATGTAAGCAATGTCAATAGTTTTCAATTTACCGCTTTTCTTCTGTTCTTCGCTCATAATAGATTCATAACCTTTCCGTATCCATAGTGCTACCGAACACTATCTGTTCATTTTTGAAGATTATGCCACATCGAAATTATATTGTCAACTTTTTATTTTATAAAGGTTTACAATCGCGTTTACATATAAAAATACCGCAGGAATACTGAAACAAAATTCAGCACCGCTGCGGCATTTATCCGATTCAATTATTTATAAAGCGGTCCGTAATTCTGACAAGCACGGAAATCAGCAGACTCTGTATCCTCTGTTCCGAAGGCTGACCAAGCATGCGGACGGAAAATATTTTCCTTAGCCACATTATGCATATTCACAGGAATACGCAGCATGGAAGCAAGTGTGATTAAATCAGCACCCACGTGACCGTAAACGGTAACGCCGTGATTTGCTCCCCAGTTCGCCATAACGCTGTAAACATCGGTGAATGCACCCTCACCTGTAAGACGTGGTGCAAACCAGGTTGTAGGCCAGGATGGGTCTGTTCTCTTGTCAATCGTATTGTGAATCTCATCAGGCAGATCAACTGTATAACCCTCAGCAATCTGCATAACAGGACCGATACCGTCAACAACATTCACTCTGAGCATGGTTACAGGCATCTCGGCCTGACAGCGGAAATGGCTTGAGAATCCGCCGCCTCTGAAATACTCATAGTTTGCTCTGCACCAATCAGTAGCATCGAGGCAAGTCTTGATATCCTCATTGGTCATCTCCCAGAAAGGCTTCATACAGCCTTCGCCGTTACTGTTTTTAACAGCACCGCTGCCGTCAAGTGCAGTAGCACCTGAATTAATCAGATGAATAAATCCGTTCTTTGCCACACCGTCAGGACGTACACCTGTCACACGCTCACAGGCATCAGGACTCCAGTAGGTACGAACATCATGGAAGCAAGGAGCAGTATGTGATACGAGTGTGCCGAGCATCATTGCCACACCGTTCAGGGTATCATTTTCCGTAGCAAACGGAGTCGGCATTTTTGCGCCGTTCCAGTCAAAGGTAGAAGCCATAATTGCCTCTGTAAAATCTGCATTAGGAAGCCAGTCAGTCCAGTTACGCTGACCCTGAAAGCCGCCTGCAACCGCATTTTTACCAAGTGCCTCTTCGTGCCAGCCCATTTCATCAAGCTTTTCATTGCCGTAAAGGATATCACGCATAACCATAGTCATTTTTGTGACAAACTCCCAATCCTTATCAGCAGGTACAACCTTTGATTTTGTGATAATTTCAGGCAGCTCCTTACCCTCGTTAAGGTCAAAGCCTTCCTTACAGTTTTCTTTGACCCAAGCAAGTGCCTTATCGTACTCGTCGTGGTCATAGATTTCAAGAGTGATTCTGCGGACAATTTCCGTCATATCCACCCACTCTGCACGAATACCGAAATATTTCTGGAACATATCGGCATTGCAGTATGAACCGGCAATACCCATTGCCACACCGCCGAGATTTACATATGCCTTATTCTTCATCCAGCCAACTGCAACAGAAGCCTTTGCAAAACGGAGTATTTTTTCAGCCACATCTGACGGCACTGATGTATCGCTCATATCCTGAACATCGTGTCCGTAGATTGAAAATGCAGGCAGACCCTTCTGTGCAAATGCTGCCATAACTGCTGCAAGATAAACTGCACCAGGACGCTCAGTTCCGTTAAAGCCCCATACAGCCTTAATTGTATTCGGATCCATATCAAAGGTTTCCGAGCCGTAGCACCAGCAAGGTGTAACGGATAATGATGCAACCACATTCTCATTTGCAAACTGATTAGCACATTTTGCAGCTTCAGCTCCGCCGCCGATTGTGGTATCACTGATTACACACTGCACAGGAGTACCGTCAGGATAATAAAGGTTAGACTCAATAAGCTCCTTTGCAGACTTAGCCATACCCATTGTCTGAACCTCAAGGCTTTCACGAACACCGCCCCAGCGGCCGTCAATAGTAGGTCTTATACCAATCTTTGGATAATTCATAAATTTTACCTCTCTTTAGTATTATTACTTAATTATTATTTTGCAGAATTTTTTATATGCACGCTCCCAGCTTTCCATGTCATTTGGGAGATACTCTTTAACCTTTTCCTGTTTTCTGAGAAGAGCTCTTCCCTCTTCAATACTACTGATATCCCCAAGTGCAATCAGCTGCAGCAGGATATTGCCAAGTGCTGTTGCCTCAGTCGGTCCTGCAATCACAGGAATACCTACGCTGTTTGCCGTCATCTGACATAAAAAGCTGTCCTTTGTTCCTCCGCCCAGAAGATGAAGAACATCAAAAATTTTCCCTGTATTTTCAGAAATCTGATGAATCGCAAATTTGTATTTCATTGCAAGACTTTCGTAAATACAGCGCACCAGTGCACCATCGCTCTGCGGTACATGCTGATTTGTCCTTTCACAGAATGCACGTATTTTTTCAGGCATTGAACCTGCTGTTGCAAATTCAGGTGCATCAGGGTCGATAAAACAGTCAAATGCTTTTTCTGCCCTTGCAAGCTGCTCCATATCATTAAAGGAATACGCCTTGCCTGCTGCTTTGAAATTTCTCCGTATTTCCTGAATCAGCCAAAGGCCGCTGATATTCTTAAGATAATTTATCTTTCCGTTTGCACCGAGCTCGTTTGAAAGATCATCGTTCATACTTTTTTCGGTAAGAACAGCGTTGTCACACTCGCAGCCGATCAGTGACCAGGTTCCGCAGGAAAGAAATGCACTGCACCTTTCACTATCGGCAGGCATTGCGGCAATGGCACACTGTGTATCGTGGCCTGCCACCTTGATAACCTTGATGCCCTTATATTCTCCGACAATGGATGCACTGTCAACCAACTTTTGCAGAACACAAGTATCAACACCTGACAGCTCAGCAATATTAAAATCCCAGCTATCCTTATCAAAATGATACATCTGAGATGTGGAGGCAATTGTTTTTTCCGCTGACTTGTCACCACAGAAAGCCCAGGCAAAGAGGTCAGGCATAAAGAGGAGTGTCCTTGCGTTCTCTTTCTTTTCCGCCATAAGCTGAAACAGTGTGTTGATCGGCATAATCTGATTGCCTGTGGATTTATACAAATCGTAGGGAGATATTTTTTCAAACAGCTTATCAGGCATACCGTTTGTTCGTGTATCACGATAGTTCACAGGCAGTCCAATCAGTTCATCCTTATCATCCAGGAGTCCGTAGTCAACACCCCAGGTATCAAAAGCAAAGGAATTCGTATCACCGCAAATATCTATAGCCTTTTTCACCTCAGCTAAAAGATAGGGAAAATCCCAGCAGAGCTGTCCATCCTCATACTTCGGTACATTGTCAAACCTATGTATTTCCTTATAGCTTAGCTTTTCACCGTCAAATTCAGCCTTTATTGCCCTTCCTGTTGAAGCACCGAAATCAAAAGCAAGTACTGTACTCACGGTGTTACAACTCCTTTCTTAAGAAGAACATTGGCATAAACAGCCGTCTCGCCTGTGGCAATAATGAGATAAGCCTTCTTTGCTCTTTCATAAAAAGCAAAGCGTTCCGTCATTTCTATATCGTGATGATCAGGCTCATATTTATTAAGCAAAGCCTCATATGTTTTCCATATCTCAGGCTTAGGGCAGCTGTCACCCTTAACAACCTCCATCAAAGCAACAGGCTTTTCTGTATATCTGTCCAGAGGAATAAGCTGTAAAACAGCGTCTAAAATTTCTGCAGCACCGTTGCCGTCAGCACGTACAACAATTGCATCCTTGCCAATGCTTTCACAAGGGAAATTACCGTCTGCAATAATCAGCTCATCACCGTGACCCATTTCACACAGTGCCTTTAAAAGCTCAGGTGAAATAATCGGAGGAATTCCTTTTAACATACTCAGTCCTCCTTTGCATGCAGCATAGGGTCATCAGGATTGAATGTTTTATAACCCGGATGCCTTCCTGTAACCTGATAATAGCTTCTGAGGTCAATAAGCTTTTGAATATTCTCTCTGCTTATGTCATGGCTGCCGCCGAGTATAACGGCATTAATTGTAATCTTTGCCCAAAGCTCAAGGCTTTCCATTCTGTAAAAGGCAGTTACCACATCACTGCCTACGGCAAGTGCACCGTGATTTTCAAGCAGCATAACATCATGCTCCTCAAGATATGGCTCAATTGCGTCAGGCACTTCAGTCGTTGAAGGGGTACCGTATGGTGTAAGCGGAACAGCACCCATAACTGCAACGTCCTCAATCATATTATACATATCCATTGCCTTGTGAGCCACTGCAAAGCCTGTTGCTCCGGGCGGATGAGCATGAATAACACTCATAACATCATCACGCTTATCATAGCAGCGAAGATGCATCTTGATTTCACTTGAAGGTCTGAGTCCCTCAGCAGCCTCCAGCACATTACCCTTGCTGTCAATACGGATTAACTTTTCAGGTGTTATAAAAGATTTGCTCATACCTGTCGGTGTAGCAAGTATTGTGCCGTCGTCCAGCTTAACACTTACATTACCATCGTTTGCCGCAACCCAACCAAGCTGCCACATCTTGTGACAAATGTCACATATGAGTTCCTTTTGTTCGTTAATATTACTCATTTTGATTTCCTTTCATTTTTCATTTGACATACCATATTATAAATGATATTCTAATTGTATTATATTACATTTCAATATTCTTCGCTTGGGGCATTATATGCTTGTAATATGACAATATTCACTTTTGGCGGTAAATAATGAATTACAGTGAGCTTTATGAAAACAAAAAAAGAGGAACCTTTGATTTTCCTATTGAATTATACTACGTTGATTCGGCATCTGCACGTTATCATATGCCGCTTCATTGGCACCTTGAATATGAGTTGATTTTGGTTTTAAAGGGCAGCTTTGAGCTGTCCCTTGACGGAAAAAGTTATATGATGAATGCAGGTAATTGTGCCTGGATAGGTGATGGTGTTGTTCATGGCGGTATTCCTCACGACTGTGTATATGAATGTGTTGTATTTGATTTAGGCACGCTTCTGCACGATACCCCTGTCTGCTCACGCAGTGCTGCAGAATTTCTGGCGGATGAAAACGGCTACACAGGTATTTTTGAAGCAGGCAGCAAACAGGCTGAGCTTGCCGATAAAATATTTGAGTCAATGGAAAAGGAGCAAAAAGGCTATGAATGGACAACCGTAGGACTGATGTGGCAGCTTATGGGAAGCCTTATCAATACCAAAGCAAAAAACATTTCCCTTTCAAAAAACCGCCGGCAAATCATAAGACTGAAAAACGTTTTAACCTATATCCGTAATAATTACGAAAACCCTATAACTCTTGCAGAACTTGCAGATGTTGCAGGTATGGTTCCGCGTTATTTCTGCCGTGCATTTTCCGATATGACAGGCAAAACACCTATCGAATATTTGAATTATTATCGGATTGAATCAGCAGGTGAAAGACTTCTTCTTACAGATGAATCCATAACTGATATTGCTTTGGGCTGCGGCTTCAATGATATGAGTTACTTTTCAAAAACCTTTTCACGCTACAAGGGAATGAGTCCAAGCATTTACCGAAAAAATCATATAAAATAGAATATAAAAACGGGAGTATAAAACTGAGGTTATAAACACAGTTTTTATACTCCCATTTCATTTTTCCAGTATTCAAAAAGCCTGTCATCACTCCAGCCGGCATTGGCAGGACTTGTGGAGGGCAGACATACGGCGCTGATGCCGATCTGTTTTTCCATATATTTTTTATATAAGCTATGTGCCTTTTTGCCGTTTACAAATATCTTTTTGATTTGTGCACTTTCAAGAATTATACTCAAATCATTAGGCACAACATTCTTTATGGTACTGTCCGCTGATCCGCTTATTTCACAGGAATGAATCACATCCCAAAGTGCAAAATGATGATCAAGTATCAAGTTTGTTTTCTCCTCAATACTTGACGGGACAGGAGCATCACATATTTTCGCCATAACACTCCAAAAACGATTTCTCCGATGACCGTAGAAAAAGCCTTCCTCCCTTGACTTGACTGAAGGAAAAGAGCCTAAAATCAGAATTTCCGACTTTTCATTATAAAGCGGATGAATCGGATGTACAATCATATTTAAACTTTCCTCGCCTTGATAATAAAAGAAAGCGGATAATGCTCTGCCTTCACTCCTGAATAATACGCAGAGTGCTGCTCTCTGTCTGCCTTTAACTTTTCCGTGTCAACATCCTCTATAACCTTTTCAACGCAAAAGCCTGCTTTGGCAAGTGCATTAATATAAGTTGACAATTTTCTCTTGATAAGAGTTACAGGATTACCGCCCTTTTCAAAGGTCATCGTTTCTTCTGCATTATAATTCCCTGTAAAGCAAAGCGCATTGTCCTCAAGCTCAATGCAGTTGATTAAAGGGTGGTCCCAGCTGAAAACAAATATTCCGTCCTTTTTCAGATAAGAATATATGTTATCAAAAGTCTTTTGTATATCTGTAGTCCATCCGATTGCATAAATTGAATAAACAACATCAAAATATCCAATCGGTATACCCTCACTCTCCTCCATAGGAGCATTTACAAGGGTAGCACTGTAACCACTGTTATTCAGAAGCTTTGCAGCATTTGACACCTGTCTTGAGGATAAATCGACACCCCAAAGCACACCTGCCCCCTGCTCCTTGCACCACAGAAGAGAATGTCCGCTGCCGCAGCCTATATCCAGAATTTTTTTATTTTTCAGGTCACCCAACAAATTGAGCTGATTTTCATCAGGACAATATACGCCATAGGAGGGCAAGGCAGTGGCGCCAAACCAATCATCTGCAATTAAGTCCCAACTGTTTTTGTTCTGAAATAAAATATATTTATTCCGCTCATACATATTATCATTCATTACAATCAGGCTCTTTCTTATCTTTTTTACTGTTAACCGTACCGATTATGATACAGATAACGCCAACAACAAAGACCACAGTGAAAATAATAATTAAAAGCTTAGCCTGATATGATAGCTCTGTTGAACTATTCTGTGCACTTATCTCCGAAAAGCTTTCTCTCTTTTCAACATTTTCGTTATTCGATTCTTCACTCTGCAAAATTTCTTCTGTCACTACATCATCAGCAATCTCATTAGCTGAGCCTGAAAACTTTGTTGCAGGAGCTGACGTTTTCTTATCAGCCGACGTATTCCCTGAACCGGAAAATTTAGTGCTTGTTTCTTTTATTGTTTTTGATGTATTCGTCTTCGCTTTCGTTTCTGTCTTCCGGCTTTTCTTTGATGTTGTCTGCTTTGTCGTCTTTGCCTTTGTGGTCTTTACTGTTGTAGGTACATACATATCAAGGTGAACGCTGTCAAGCAGATTATATGTACAATTCAGTCCGCAGTAATATTCACAACTTATAGAATTATTAAGCATTCTGTCCGTTTTATTTTTTAATTTGAACGCAACAAAAACACCGCCGCCCTGTCGTTTGCACGATGCTTCATCAAAATTATAATATACATCAATGGATTCCAATGTATTTTTACTGGAGCTGTTCATCAAACCATTCTTGTCCACCTGAAAAAGATAGGTATTAACATCATTTTTAATCGTAAATGCAAGCGTTATATTTTCATTGGTATTTCTGTCTATTCTGTAATCTGTAAAACGCGAAAATAAATAAAAACAGCCCTCATCCTCATCAGCAATATATTTTGAAAAGCCCTCAAAATAATCGTCACCGGAATAGTAAATTTCATTCCCCTTATCTATCCAGTAAATCTCATCCTCTACCAAATCAGTGTTCAATGCAAATACACAAGACGGAAATGAGATGATAGAAAAGCATATAAAAACAGGAATGATTTTTCTGAAAAGTCCATCAAAAATACGCTTTCTAATGACTTTCATAAAATCATCCCTCTCTTAATCACTGATAAAAATATACCATAATTTTCCAATAAGGTAAATAGTTTTACAAAAAATTTGAAAAAAATACAGTATATTTCATGTTAAAGCACTGTAGGACAGCTTGTCTGCCTTATGGTGCTTTTTAATTTGACAATTTAATTCCTAAATGAATCAGCTCTTTAATAAGCTCTTCTTTGCCTTTTGGAACCTGTTGCAATGTTGATAAAGTACATTCCCATTTATCCTTATCCTTTTCACCTTTTACAATATAATCAATACTCACTCCAAGAATATTGCTCAGTTTAATAAGATTTTCTATTGATAAACCCGACAACCCTCTTTCAACTTCACTGAAATGCTTTACGGAAATGTCTAACTGTTCAGCTAATACTTCTTGTGTCAGATTTAATACTTTTCGCTGATTTTTTATTCTCAAACCCATATCGTGCTTGTAGTTTTCCATATAATCACCTAACCTATTATGTTGATAATATCACAACATAATACACACAAAAACAAGGTAATAGGTGTTGACTTTATAAACCTAAAATGTTAATATTTTGTTGGATATAGTAATTTCAGAAGACAAAAGGAGGAATAATTATGTTAAGCAAATTAGACACAGCATTAAAACTATCAATATTTTTTGTTATTGCAGCAATATTATTTATTATATTATCAACCTTTATTGATGTGTTCTTTAAATTCTTTATTGTTGCAGCAGTACTTGCATCTATATCATTTTTAGCTTATATATTCAAGAAAATGTTTTTGAACAATAATCAATAAATACACAATAAGGAGATTCCAAAATGGCGAATTTAGAAAAAATCAAAGAAAATGTTTCGTTGGAAAACATCATTGCTTCAGCGATTCAGATTCAGGGTGTTAAGGTTGACAGGGATTCATTTTTGCGAAAACAATTCAAAGACGAGTCTGATGAGCTGATGAACACAATCGTTGAAAAGGTCCGGTTGAGGCAAACTATTCACGAGACACATTAAAGAAAATGGCAAAATCATTGATACAAAAAAGAGCCGTTGCTTCTTCAGCTGCCTCATTTGTTGCTGGATTACCGGGTGGTCCGGCAATGGCTGCAACAATCCCTACTGATATGCTGCAATTCTATGCTGTAGTATTGAGATTAGCTCAGGAAATAGCATACCTATATGGTGAACCTGATTTATGGTCAAATAATATTCTGGATAAAGAAAGAGTGACCAATCAGCTTATTCTGTATTGCGGAGTTATGTTCGGAGCCACAGGAGCAGCTCAGACTGTAAGAGTTTTATCCTCATCCATATCAAAACAAGTAATGAAAAAATTACCTCAGAAAGCATTAACCAAGACTTTTTATTATCCAATTGTTAAGCAAATAGCAAAAGCCTGCGGTGTAAAAATGACTAAAGAAATCTTTGCAAAGGGTGTTTCTAAAGCCGTTCCGATAGTAGGTGGTGTTGTTTCAGGCGGTATAACCTATGCTTCTATGATGCCTATGGCTAACCGACTTGTAAAAACCTTTGACAATATGCATTTTGAATATACAGAGAATGATTTTAATAACGATTATGAAGTCATCAATGCAGAAATTGTATAATCAATCAGAAAGGATACACTATGCCGACAGAAAGAAGAGGCTGGGTTGAATATATGTGTTCCTACTGCGGTGCAAAATCACAACGCAGAGAAGGGACAGGAAGACCTCAACCAGGTACTTGCGGAAGACGAGGAAGAACTAATACAGGAAGAACAAAACCTCATGTCTGGATAACGAATAGGAAATACTAAAAAAATCACACTACCGATGTATGCATTGCTCCCTCAGCATACGAGCCTACGATATGAAACGGACATTTATCCACTGCCTGATCATTTGTATAGGTTTCAAGGTCAAAGCCTGCAGCTCCGTCCCACTCGATTACACATGCTGAAGGATTATTTATATTTCCCTCATAGTAAACATAATTCCTGGTTCTGATTCCCTGAAATGCCCCCAGTGTTTCCGTATCACCTGCAAAGCGTTCCTGCAGATCTGTATACGTACCGTTTGCCGCCTTGATTGTATTCCATGCTCTGGTTAAATCAGCTTTTTTCTGGTCCATCTTAGCTCGCATATATGCAACTTTGCTTTTAACAAATTCAGACCTGTTTTTCCAAGCATTTTTAACAGTGCTGACCTGCTGGTCCATTTTTGCACGCATATAAGCCGTCTTGTCCTTAATTCCGCCCACAAGGTTATTCCAGTTCTTTGTAACAGATTCCTTTGTGTCGGAGAATTTAAGTTTTATATCTGCCTTCCATTCACCTGTAAATATGCTTGTAAGAAAATCGAATAATTCTTCAGCATTATCAGCTGCATTCTCTATTTTTGTTCCAATATTTCCTATTCCCTGAATAAATGCTTCTCCAAATATTCCGGCTAAAAAGGATAATAATGGGCCATATTTATTGTTTAGTTCTTCCAGTTTTGGCTGCTCGGCAAAGCTCGATATAATCAGATTTCTGTCATATTCCTCATCATAGTAAACATCAGAGTCATTCAGTTTTTTCCGTTGATAAATTCCTGTGCCTCTTCAAAGGTGATATTACGCATTGCTGCAATAATATAGGTTGTAAGATTCTCCATACCGCTGACAGTAATATCCTTAAGGATTTCATCAGCCGCCTTTTTGCCGAGTGCAAGCTTTACAAAATCATAATCAGGGTCTTTTGAATTTGCCTTGCCTGTCAGCACATCGCCCATCTTTGACCATGTGCTCTGTCTGTCATCAACGATATAGCATTTATCGCCGATTTTAAGCTGAGGGTGATTGTCACCGACTAAGATTTTGTTTTCTGTATCAATAATTCTTGTTGCCATAATTCATATCTCCTTATATAAAAAATTCAGGAGGGCAAAATATACCCTCCGTTACTAAAAATATTTATGCTGATTTTGTGAAGGTGGGTTCACCGTCACTCAAAAATTCCGCCTCAAGTGCGTTGAGGTCTGTTGCTGCACCGCCGAAGGCATTTGTTGTATTAATAATACAATCAAATTCAAGGATATCCTTGTTCGGAAGCGTGAGCTTGAACTGACTTTCGACCTTCTGTCCCTTCTGCAGTATGCCGTTTGATTCAGGTGTTATGCAAAACCGATCGACCTTTGTTGATGATAGTGATGTAAGTAATAATAATGTTTCGATAGTTTCAGATACACCATATGCAAGGCGATTATATTTTCATCCTGAATATGATTTTCAAAAGGACGGAAATCCGAATGCAGGCGGTGAATGGTTTGAGCCGTATATCAACGGTGATAAAAAGCAAAAGGTTGTTGATACCTTTGGGAGGTTTGCGAAAGTATGATAACTGTATATGATTTATCTTTGGATTTCGATAGCAATTTCAATTTCCCTGAAACCTCTACAACAGGAAAAATCAGTGACGATTCTGTTGCAGTTTGCTTTTATAATTCAAAGCGAGTTATGCCACAGATAAATGCCATTGGCGGTGCTGAGAATTCATCATACGGCATTAAAGCAATTACAGTTCTTTTAAGATACACAAATGATAATTATCAGGCAGAGCAGCAGGCTCTCAAAATTCAGAATTTTTTCAACAGACGAAAATGTAAAATCAATCAGAAGAATATTCGTTATGAGCTCTTGTATCAGGAGCCTATTTTTTTAGGCACGGATGATAAGGGTGTATATGAGTATTCCTTTGAAATAAATGTTTATTATGAAAGGTAGGCTAAACTATGCCAGACACAACAACTACAACAGGTGTACTTCCTGCATTTGATTGTGAATTTGAAATTAATACCGCCGGCAGAAGTACAACTCCTACATGGGAAACCATCAAGGATATTGAGGAACTGCAGATAACTGTTGACGGTTCAATCCAGGAATGGAATCCGTATGATCAGAAAGGCTGGGCAAGACGTGCACTGACCGGCAAGAAAATCGGTATTGCTGTTAAAGGCAAGCGTAATTACGGTAATACCGGCAATGATTATGTTGCAGAAAAAACAACAAGCTTTGTAAGCTTCATTTCGTATCTGTCATAAGCACCCATTTCATCCGGTTGCTCAAATTTTCTCAGGTAAGAATGTGCCGTTATAACAACGTTGATACCTTTTGAAATTACTTCGTCAAGCAGATTGAGCAGCCTGCCGAATTCGTCTTTAAGATATGTAAAGCCTGTACCATAACCAAAATCAGCAATACTCTGTTTTTTGTGTGCTGCACACACTGCCTGTGCACACAGCTTTTCCGCCCAGTCTGCCGTATCAATAACATACGTTTTGCAAGGTATGTTGTCTCTCACATACTGCACCTGCTGTAAAAGCATTTCCCAGCTTGACGGTGCATCAAATCTTTTTATATTCAGCTTTTTGGTGCTTCCCTCCGTGTCTGAAAATAACGGATCAGGAAATTTTGATGCAAAGGTTGATTTACCGATTCCTTCAGGTCCGTAAACAATAACCTTCTGTGCTGAAGGTATAACTCCGCTTGTAATATTCATTTAAAAAACTCCTTTCTGAAAGCTTGGCTTTTTCTCTTTCGGTGTCTCGGTATCATTTTGACTTACGCTGTAACCGTCCTCAATGATAATAGAGCACTCATCACCTGTTCCCACACGTGTTGCAATAACCTGCAGTTCTTCACCCTCAAGCCACTGTGCAAACTCCTGTAAAGTTTCGTTATCCATTTGCTCAAGCTTGTCCACAAGGACAAAACCGCATTCAGGATTCAGCTTGCGGATAATCGCAGTGGATACTCTGAGCTGCTCTGAACCGCTCATATTATCCCATTTCATCCCCTTGTATGTAATTTCACCATTGACTACGGAAAGCTCCGGCAAAGGTAAATCAGCATTTTATTATTTATGTTCATATAGTAATTTAGTTTTTCGGCAAATACTTTTTTAGAATCATCTTTTGTATTTATATCGCTCATACTATCACCTGCCTTTTAATAATTCTCTTATACGGTTAGCAAAAATTAGCCACTTTGGCTATTTTCATCGCAAAAAAAATAAGCATCCTTATCCTGAATATCCAGTATTCTACACAATGTCTTTATTTCACTTGCTTTGAACTCAACTTTATTGTTCAATTTATATGAAAAAGACTGCATACTTATACCAAGTTTATCTGCTACCATTGATTGAGTTAAACCATTCTCAGATAATCTTGCTTTCAACTTATTTGTGGCTGTCAAAAATTGCACCTCCCTTTTAGCCATATTGGCTACATTCAAAAGAATAGCACCGATTAGCCATTTTGTCAATGTTTTTTTGAAATTTTTTCAAAAAAAGTTGACATTTTGGCTAAATGATGTTATTCTGTTGTTGGTGATGTTAATGACAATTTATGATAGAATTAAATATTTAAGAGAAAATGCTGATATGTCACAGCAAGAACTTGCTGAAAAAGTAGGATTCAAAACAGCTTCAGCTGTTAATAAAATTGAATTAGGCTTAAGAGATATCAATCAAACTAAAATTCTTGCTTTTGCTAAAGCTCTCGGTACAACTCCTGGATATTTATTAGGTGATGATAATGATAGTTATTATTCAAATCTTAAAAATCCTGATATAACTGAAGAAGTTGTCACCTTCCCTGTTATAGGTGAGATTGCTGCAGGATATGATGAAATTGCAGTTGAAGATTGGAGCGGCGATACGGTTGATATTCCGACCTCCTACCTTAAGGGCAGAAAAAAAGAGGACTTCTTTGTCCTCTCTGTTCACGGCGATTCAATGTATCCGATGTACTTAAATGGTGATAAGGTTTTAATACTGAAACAAAACACACTTGATCATAGCGGTGATGTCGGCGCCATTCTCTATGAGGGCGAATGTGCCACGTTGAAAAAGGTTGAGTATGTGCAGGGAGAGGATTGGCTCAGACTTGTACCGATTAATCCGGAGTATCAGCCTAAGCTTATTGAAGGTCCTGACCTTGAGCTGTGCAGAGTTATCGGTGTACCAAGATTGCTTGTTAGAGAAATTTCAAACTAAGAAAATGGGTAAGAATATGAAAAACAATTCACATTTAACATCAACAGAAAAAGCAATTGCAGATTTTTGTATTAATGTAATATTATACTTAAGAAAAACAGAAAAAGAAACAAAAGTATTAACCACGAATATTTACTCAGCTGCTGACACTTATCTTTCATTAACATATATTATAATTTTAAGAGTTATGAATGCATCTCTAAGCGTAGATAAAAAGAAAAAAATTATATCTTCAATTAATCCTACAATTCAAGCAGGAATTATAAGTGAATTTAATTTCTCTGAAAAACAGTTCACTAATATAATCGAAAAACGAGATGTATATCTTGATGAATATATGAAAAAAGTTTTTGAAAAGAGTAATGGAGAAATAGTATTGTCAGATATTGTTGACGAGATATCGGAGATATTAAAATACGATATTAGTTATAATCAATATGTTGAATTCAATGAAACAACAGAAATACTATTAACTGAATTTGAAGAAAGTTTACAAATTAAAATAGCAGTAACACACCTGTATAAATTCACTATTGAACTATTGGATTCATTGCTAAAAGAAATAGCTAAAAAAACTATAAAAATAAAGAAAACTAAAAAATCAAATTTCAAAACAGCTACAATTGTTCTTTCAATAATGACCATACTATTCGCTGCTTCAACGATAGGTCTTTCTATTGGATTGATTGATATAAGTAATGATAATCAGGAATTATCATCACAAATCACAGATTTAGAAAATACTGTTTCCTCAAAAGATAAAGAAATAGCTATGTACAAAGAACAAATCTCGAATTTGAAAAGCCGATTGAATAATTTTGTAATGAGCAGAAACGCAGAAAATAATGGAAACAGACTGACTTCAGAAGAAATTAAATCACAAATAGTTTATTGTACAAATAATTCTTCTCCTTATTATCATACTAGCACTTGTCCAGATTGTGATAGAAATGGTTTTACAATTTGGTTTGATACAGATGCTGTCGAAAGTGCTGGATATTTACCTTGTCCAAACTGTATAGAACAATAAAACAACCCCTACCCTGCTGGAACAGGATAGAGGTCATATATAGCAGAGCTGATGATACAACTCCACCGTCGCAAGTTGATTGTATCACACTCTGCTTAAAATTGCAAGCAGGGTATTTTTATGCCCTTTTTCAGGAGGATACAATCATGTCAAAAAGAGAATACGGCACAGGCTCCGTATATTTCAGCGAGAGCAAAAAGAAATGGGTAGGTCAATACCGCGTTGGTACGGATGCAAACGGCAAACCTAAAAAGAAAACGATTTACGGCAAAACAAAAAAAGAGGTCAAGGACAAGCTCAAGCAGCTGCAGGCGGAAATTTTAACCGGTGTATACGTTGCACCCTCGCAGCTCACGGTCGTTCAGATTGCAACAAGCATCAATGATAACAAGCATGCAATGAACACCATATCCGACAATACATATAAACGGAATAATGAAACGATAAGAATAATAAAGAACAGTCAGCTCAACGCAATCCCTGTTCAGAAGCTCTCAGAGCCTGTTTTAGTCAGTTTTATGTCTGAACAGACAAGCTACTCTAATTCCGTTATAAAAAAGATTTGTATGACGCTAAACAGCTCTCTGAACAAAGCTGTCTCTATGGGCATCATTAACAAAAATCCTATGGCTGATATTGTACGCCCTAAATCGAAAAAGCAGAATAAGAAAGTCAGGGCTCTGACTATAGATGAGCAGAAAGCCTTTATATCTGCCGTCAATCAGGATAACAGGGAGCCGTACAGAACAATGCTGCTTTTGTCACTCTTTACCGGTGCTCGTATGGGTGAAATCTGTGCACTCAGCATTGATTCCGTAATGCTCAATTGCACAGTAATTAACATTTGCCGAACAATAACAAGAGACGAAAAAGACAAAGCCATACTCGGTGCAACTACCAAAACTTATTCAGGCCTGCGAAATCTTAAGCCAAATAAAGAGATACAAAAGCTGCTGAAGGATTACATTGAAAATCATTACAGACCGAATAAATACAATCTTCTGTTTGTTAACAAAAACAATGAGTTGCTGAGTACAAATCAAATTAATTCCTATTATAAACGATTGATTGAAAGATATGGCATAGCAAATAAATCAGAGTGCAATCAGCATCAGCTCAGACACACCTATGCAACAAGGTGTATTGAAAGCGGAATGCCGCCGAAAGTATTGCAGCACATTCTCGGTCACGCGGATATCACAACAACGCTGGATACTTATTGCGATGTGTTTGATGCATACGAGAAAACCTATCTCGATAAAACGCAGGAATACTACGAGAAAAATAAAATAGCAATATGATAAAAGGCTCGGAGCAGAAATGCCCTGAGCCTGTTTTTTATGGGTTGCCAAAAGGTTGCCAATTTTATTTATTTGAAAATATGTTGCGTTTATCGAAAATTATAGTAAATCTCCCCAATCCCCCTATTTTAAGGCAAAAACAAGCAAAAAAATAACACCCCTAAATCAAGCGATTTACAGGTGTTTATGGTCGAGGTGACAGGACTCGAACCTGCGGCATCCTGCTCCCAAAGCAGGCACTCTAGCCAAACTGAGTTACACCTCGATATCATTAACGAGTATCGCAAGGATACTCGTTAACCTGGTGGAGGAGGGTGGATTCGAACCACCGAAGTCACTGACGACAGATTTACAGTCTGTTCCCTTTGGCCGCTCGGGAACTCCTCCATATTTAAACTACCGTACCTGCTGATACGGTAGTATTTATTGGAGCTGGTGAACGGACTCGAACCCCTGACCTGCTGATTACAAATCAGCTGCTCTACCAACTGAGCTACACCAGCGTATCTCCAACGCTCTAATAATATATCACAAGTTTATTACATAGTCAAGTGTTTTTTTAAATTATTTTCCCCAATTTTCAATTACTTTCTCAATCATTTCAGGATTTCGTGTTGTAATATTATCAGGCTTGATTGCAAGCATCTTTTTAGCGGTTCTTTCCTTATCAACTGTCCAAACCGAAAGCTTATACCCTTTTTTATGGAGAAGTGACGAAAGCTGTGAGCTTGCATATTTATGATTACAATTAATACCAACTGCTCCAGTCTCCTCAAGCAGTTCGATAAGCTTTGTTCGATATTCGTCAAAAAAGACCTTTGTTCTTGACGGCATATAGTTAAGATAATATTCCATACCGGCACAATCCGATTCCTTAACTGCCTTGACATTCATCGTTTCAATGCCTGTAAGAAAAGCGTTATCAACAAGATCATATTTAACAAGAAGCTGATACATTGCATTAAGGGCTCTTGTTTCCTTGATATCAAGATTAATTTTAATATCTGTACCTTTAAGAAGCGAAAAAGCCTCCTCAAGCTCCACACCGTCATTATTTGTTACGACTAAATCATGACTCATAACAACAGTATGATCCGGTCTCTGACGTATATCAAGCTCTACAATTGCTGCCTTATTATCAATTGCGGCCTGCACATATTCCACTGAATTCATAGGTGTATCATACGCACCTGTATGTGCTGTTAATGTAAAGTCCTCCACGAAGGTCAACTTCCTCTCATCATATGATTTTGTTACTGCATAATCGGCAACGCCGATTACCATAGCTACGGAAACAATAAAGGCAAAAATCTGATATGATATGTGCTTTGCCCAAGTAGGAGTCATATTTCTTTTCAGGAATTTTTTGAACTTAACCCATTTTGACACTTTTTCAGCCATATAATATCCACAACCTAAAATAAATATAGGAGCAGTATAGATTTATACTGCTCCTTTTCATTAACAATTAATCCTGGTGAACACTGCCGGAATAGTTAGGAGCTTCCTTAGTAATTGATACATCATGAGGGTGACTTTCAACCAAGCCTGCGCCTGTGATTTTAATAAACTGAGCCTTTGTGCGAAGCTCTTCAATTGTGTGGCAGCCGCAATAACCCATACCTGAACGCAGTCCGCCCATCATCTGGAATATTGTATCGCCGAGAGGTCCCTTGTAAGGAACACGACCCTCAACACCTTCAGGTACAAACTTCTTTGAGCCCTTCTGGAAATATCTGTCTGCACTACCCTGATTCATGGCACCAAGTGAGCCCATACCACGATAAACCTTAAACTGACGACCCTGATAAATCTCAGTTTCGCCCGGTGATTCTTCACAGCCTGCAACAAGTGAACCAACCATAACAACTGAACCGCCTGCTGCAATTGCCTTAACAATCTCACCGCTGTATTTAATACCGCCGTCTGCGATAACAGGGATTCCATACTTATCTGCTCTTTCGGCAGAATCATAAATTGCAGTAATCTGAGGTACACCGATACCTGCAACAACACGAGTAGTACAGATTGAACCCGGACCGATACCAACCTTAACTGCATCTGCACCGGCCTTGATAAGAGCCTCAGTTGCATCAGCTGTAGCCACATTACCTGCGATAAGTGAAATCTCAGGGAATGCATTTTTAACCTTTTCAACTGATTTCATAATATTCATACTATGTCCGTGTGCTGAATCAAGAACAAAAGCATCAACGCCGGCATCTGCAAGAGCCTGTGCACGGATAAGTACATCATCGGTTACACCCAGTGCAGCAGCACAAAGAAGCCTGCCTTCTTTATCTCTTGCGGTATTAGGGTACTTAACGCTCTTTTCAATATCCTTAATGGTTACAAGACCTGTAAGCTTTCCGTTTTTATCAACAAGAGGAAGCTTTTCAACCTTTGAGCCCATAAGAATCTTCTTGGCATCTTCAAGGGTTGTGCCCTCTTTTGCAGTAACAAGCTGATCCTTAGGTGTCATAACAGTTGAAATCTTCACACTGTAATCTGACATAAATCTCATATCACGGTTCGTAAGGATACCAACAAGAGTTCCGTCAGCCTCACAAATAGGAACACCACTGATATGATATTTGTTCATAAGCTCCTCAGCATCTGATGCCAAATGGTTAGGAGAAAGGAAAAACGGATTGGTAATTACGCCATTTTCAGATCTCTTTACCTTATCAACCTCAGTAGCCTGATCTTCAATCGGCATATTCTTATGAATAACACCAATACCGCCTTCACGTGCAATAGCAATTGCCATACGTGATTCAGTAACAGTATCCATTGCCGCTGTCATAAGCGGGATATTAAGGGTAATATCCTTTGTCAGCTTTGTCTGAAGCTGTACTCTGTCGGGAGTTACATCAGATTCAGCCGGGATAAGAAGAACATCATCAAAGGTTAATCCCTCTTTTACAAACTTAGCACCGTATTCGCTCATAAATCCGCCTCCGTTTTATATTATTAAATTAAAGATGAAAAACACCTTTTTTATATTTTTACTATAATAACACTTTTTATATTAGTATTCAAGTATAAATTGCTTTAATTTTTTGCAATATCTGCAATTAAGGCAGCTGTCTGTTCAACCGTGTTATGATTACAGTCAATTACAGCGTCTGACCACCTCTTATAAAGGGGCAGACGTTCATCATACATATCCCTGAGTGTTTCGCCGTTTTTAATAAGCACGCCCCTTGTTGAAAGATTGCTTATCCTTTGGCACATATGCTCATAGTCGAGATGAAGATAAATGATTTTGCCAAGACTTTTTAAATGCTCCATTGATTTATCCGAATAAATAACCGAGCCGCCTGTGGCAATTACCGTGCCCTGAATATCAAGCTCAAGTATTGCATTTTCCTCTGCCTGCTCAAAATAAGCATTACCTTTGGTATCAATGATATTCTGCAGGCTTATACCCTCTATATTCTGAATGAGCAAATCCGTATCAAAAAAGTTTTTCAGAAGCATTTTTGCAGCAACTACACCGCAGGTTGATTTTCCGCTGCCAGGCATACCGATTAATACAACATTGGATCTCACTTTTTTACACCGACCTTTTTGCAAACCTCTGACAGTCTGCAGTTATCACAAAGCGGTTTCCGTGCAGAGCAGGTATCCCTGCCGAATAAAACGATTCTGTGGCAGAAGTCCGAGCCTTCCTCTGCAGGAACAATCTTTTTCAGCGCAAACTCAATTTTCTTTGGATCTTTATCCGTCACCAGACCAATACGATTTGAAATTCTTATCATATGTGTGTCTACAACAATACTTTCCTTGCCGTAAATATCTCCGACAATAAGGTTTGCCGTCTTTCGTCCCACTCCCGGAAGCGTGATTAAATCATCAATATTATCCGGCACTCTGCCGTCAAATTTATCCCTTATCATCTGTGCCATACCGATAATGGACTCTGCCTTACTTTTAAAAAAGCCGCAGCTATGTATAATCCTTTCAATATCCTTTACATCTGCATTGCAGTAATCATCAAGTGTTTTATATTTTTCAAACAGCGCAGGCGTAACAAGATTAACCCTTGCATCCGTACACTGAGCAGAAAGCCTTACAGCTACTAAAAGCTCAAATGGATTTGAGGCTGTAAGGGAGCACAATGCATCAGGATATAATTCCTTAAGAATTTCGATTACTTTTAATACTCTTTCTTTTTTTGTCATTGTTTTTCCTCTATTATCAAATAAGTGATTGTTTAGCTCAATAACGCATTGCGAGCAGATAACGTGTTTAGAGAGCGAGAAATTGCCCAAAATTTTGTATTTTGCGAATGGGTGCTGTACGATGGTACTGCCCCTGAGCAAAAGACAAAAAACGCACAAAATACGAGCAGACTCGATGTCTGCGAGTATTTTCATTTTATCGGCAAGAGCAAGCCCCCGCCCTACAAAATAGCACTTTTTTATTATTTTTTATATATTTTCGTGCGTGGTTTAGGGTAAATTATCGTTCTCTAAACAATAATTTAGTTTATTTATTCTTAACCTTATCCCAATAATTTTTAAATGCCTGTTCGTTTTTATTCGGTCCATATGTGTAATATTGTTTATCCTTTAAAACATCAGGCAGATACTGCTGATATGTCCAATGATTCGGATAATCATGGGGATAAATATAAAACTGTCCCTTTACCTCTGCATCCTCTCCGTCAAAATGCTTATTCTGAAGCTGACGAGGAACAGGTCCGTAATTGCCCTTCTGCACATCTGCCATTGCTGCATTGATTCCATTATAAGCAGAATTGCTTTTCGGAGCCGTTGCCACCAAAACGACCGCATCGGCAAGGGGTATTCTCGCCTCAGGCAATCCGACCATCATTGCGATATCAACCGCTGATTTAACAATCGGAATAATCTGTGGATAAGCAAGTCCCACATCCTCGCAGGCACACACCATAAGACGTCTGCAGGCCGACGGCAAATCACCGGACTCGAGAAGCCTTGCAAGATAATGGAGCGCCGCATCAGGATCAGAGCCTCGCATACTTTTCTGATAAGCAGAAATAATATCATAATGCTCATCACCGTCCCTGTCATAACGGACAGAGCTTTTCTGAACAAGCTCATTTGCAGTATCCATCGTGATATGCTTTTTATCACCCTGTGTTACAGTGGCAAAAAAGCAGTTTTCCACACAATTAAGTGCCTTTCTTACATCACCGCCGCAGCCGCGCGAAATTTTTTCACACACACCGTCCTCGATATCCAGCGTTAAACCGTACTCCTCAGACAGACTGTTAAATCCTCTTTTAACTGCAGGGACAATATCCTCTGCCTCAATGGATTTGAATTCAAACACGGTTGAACGCGAAAGAATGGCAGGATAAATATAAAAATAAGGATTCTCCGTAGTGGATGCAATAAGTGTTATCTTGCCATTTTCTATAAATTCCAGCAGACTCTGCTGCTGACGTTTGTTAAAATACTGAATTTCATCAAGATAAAGCAGTATACCATTCGGTGCACTGAAGGTATCAAGCTCAGCCACAATATCCTTGATATCCTGAGTGGATGCAGTTGTACCGTTAAGCCTGCGAAGGCTCCTGTTCGTGGCATTTGCAATTATGGATGCAACTGTAGTTTTACCCACTCCGCTGGGTCCGTAAAATATTAAATTCGGAATATCTCCTGATAAAATCAGATTGTAAAGTGCTTTGCCCTCTGATAGCAAATGCCTTTGACCCACAACATCATCCAGTGAAGAGGGTCGTATTCTGTCCGCAAGAGGTTTATTCATCATTTTTCTCCTCAGTCAATTCTCTTTCCGCCTTTGAATAGATACAACCGCAATAATTCTGCCTGTACAGATTAAACTCTTTTGATAGCTCAATGGAACGCTTGTAGCCCTCACGCTTTTTAAAATCAGAGGGCAACCATAAAACTCCATATTTTTCTTCGAGTTCATAGCCGATTTCATTTATCTTCTGTGCATTTTTAAGAGGACTTATCGACAGCGTAGTGCAGAAATAGTCAAAGCCATTTTCTTTTGCAAAACAGGCACTTTTTTCAAGTCTTAAGCGGTAGCACCTGAAGCAGCGTTCACCGCCCTCACGGCATTTTTCATAACCCTTTGCCGTTTTAAAAAAATCAGCACTGTTGTATTCGCAATCAAGAAAGCTGACCTTATTCTTTGTTTCAAGACTGTTAATCAGTCTGATCTGCTCAGCCTTTCTTTTTTCATATTCTTTCTGCTCGGAAATATTCGGATTATAATATAATACGGTTATACTGAAATACTTTGACAAATACTCAATTGTATAGCTGGAGCACGGAGCACAACAGCTATGCAGTAAAAGAGAGGGCGTAATGTCCTCTCTTTCAATTTTCTGAGTTATTTTATCAAGCATAATCTGATAATTTACTTTATTCATTAGCTCAAATAATTTTTCGGATTTGCACGCTGACCGTTAAAACGCACCTCAAAATGGCAATGAGGTCCGGTTGAATTTCCGGTTGAACCGCTCTTTGCAATCTGCTCTCCTTTTTTAACACTCTGTCCGTTTGATACAAGAATGGACGAATTGTGACCATAAAGAGTAACAACCGAGCGTCCTCTTGCATCCGTACCATGATAAATCATTACATAATAGCCGTAGCTGTAATCCAGTCGCTTAACAGTAATAACAATACCATCCTGTGCAGCAACAACCCTTGAACCCATTGCACATGGGAAATCTATTCCACCGTGATATTTTCCTGAAGAGTAATTCGGAAAACCTGCTGAAATACCGGTATATCCCGGAACAGGATATACCATATTCAGTACTGCGTCAGAATTTGAATAAACATCCGATTTGCTTATGATAATGTCATTACTTCCGTTCGGTTTTTCCGAAGCAACTGCCGTTGTTACCTCTTCAGGTGATTTAACACCTGAAATCAGTGACTGAATTTCATTTTCAACCTTTTCCATCAGCTCGCTGTCCTCATTTCTGAATTCAGTATATTGCTGATTCTGTGCAGTTAATTCTGCAAAAAGTCTGTCACTCTCTGCCCTGTCAGTAGCAAGAACCACTTTTTTTGATGCAATCTGCTCACTGTTGCTTTCAATTGTTTTCTGCTTCGCTTCAAGGGATTTTTTCTGGTTATCAAGCTTTGATTTGGCATCCTGATACTTTGCCACCTTCTCATCAAGGCCATTCTGCTTTGTAACAATTTCCTTTGTCTTTTCCTGAACTTCCTTCAAAAGCTCTGTATCACTCTTGGATACGGACTTTATCATTTCATACCTTGTCAGAAAGCTTGAAATATCACTGCTGGTAAGAAGTGCAGAAAGTATGTTATAATCTCCGCTTATG
Organism: uncultured Eubacterium sp.; assembly: GCA_910577195.1. Lineage (GTDB taxonomy): Bacteria > Bacillota > Clostridia > Oscillospirales > Acutalibacteraceae > Eubacterium_R. The sequence goes on from CAJTLP010000001.1 coordinate 268,478, forward strand.
TACATAACCCTGAGACGCATACAATATGCCTCGTATACGCTCTGGAATTTCTTTTCTAATTTATCCAGTTCCTTCCTGGTTTTCATAACCTCATCGGAAAGAACCTTTAGTTCCTTTTCATTTTTATCTATTGAAGGCTTGAGCTTGTCAATATCCTTTTGAATATTGGTATTCTGCTCTTCAAGGATTGTGAGCTGTTCATTGATATAGCCGATTTTCTGATCTAAGGTGTCAATATATTCGGCAGTACCCTTTGAGCTTTTTTCAAGCTCCGCAAGCTTCTTTTCAGCCTCATCCAGATTTTTCTGAAGCTCCTTCTGCTGATCTTCAAGAAGCTTCTGAGCCTCTTCCTTTGTTATCTTTTTTTCATCTTTATTTGTTGTACTTTCATCAACATCTGTTGTTGCTGTTGTTGATTCCGATGTACTGCTGTTATCTTCCGTAGACTCTGCTTCCTGTGCAAACGCAACTGTCTGAGTGAATGTGCAAATCACAAGAATAAGAGCCATTATCAGCGAAAGAAATTTCGTCTTCAATTTTAAAACCCCTTTCACAATCAAGGTAAATAATTAGTTGGGTTTACACAATCGCTATAGCTTGCAGTAGGTGTTCTCACCTCAAAATGGCAATGAGGTCCTGATGAATTACCTGTTGAGCCGCTTTTAGCAATACGCTGTCCCTTGCTTACACGCTGACCCTCAGACACAAGTCTTGAGGAATTGTGTGCATAAAGGGTATATACATATTGTCCTGCTAAATTTTTCTTATCATGCATAATAACAATATATCTTCCGTAGCTGTGATATCCGCCGCCGGTATAACTGCAGGAGCACCTGCCGTTACTATGACTTGTAATATCCTTTGAAATAATCACTACACCCGACTCGGCAGCTACAACATTTGAGCCGGATGAACAAGCAAAGTCAACACCCGTATGACCAACATAACCTGCACTGCCGTAGGCTGTTGTTATCCTTGTCTGTGAAGGTACCGGATAAGTCAAGCTCAGCCGGTTTGACGATGTGGAGGTTGTTGTCTTTTTGGTTGTAGTCGGCTTTGTGGTAGATGGTTTTTTCTCCGTCTCACCGTCAGCATCTGTAGTTGTGTGCTTTTTAGTTGTTGTAGTTGTAGTGGTGGTTGTAGTAGTCGTTGTTTTGTTCTGCTCCTCCATCTGCTGTATATATTTTTCAGCAGCGGCCTCAATTTCACGGTTAATTTCAGCAAGATCAGCCTCGTCCTGATGTCTGAATTCACTGTAATTCTTTGTGTCCTCCTGAAGCTTTATAAGGAGATTGTCCGCCTCGCTTCTTTCGCTTTCATAATCCTTCTGCTTGTCTGTGAACGCAAGCTGCTGTTTTTCCAAATCCTTAATCGTCTTATTAAGAATATTCTTTGTTGCATCCAGTGCATTCTGATTATTGATGAGGCTGTCCTTTTTATCGTTGAGCGTTTTCTGCGTGCTCTCAAGCTCTTCTCCCTCTGTTTTAATGGTTTCCAAAAGCAGCTTATCCTGTTGAGAAACACGGCGGATCATCTCGATTCTTGTCATAAGAGTGGATATGTCTTTACTGGTAAGCAGAGCTTCGAGTATCGTCATATCTCCGCTGATATACATTGCTCTTGCTCTTTGACCATACATTTCATAGGACACATCAAATTTTTCTTTGAGCACCTTACTTTCCTTAGACAGTGCATCAATCTCTGTTTTTAAAGATGCTATATTCTTTTCGTTGTCGGAATACTGCCTTTCAAGAGTTGTAATTTTATTTTTTGAGGTTGCCATTTCCTCTTCAGAAAGCTTCAGCTGGTTATCCATATACCTGATTTTTTCATCCAGAGCAGTGATATACTCCTCTGTATCCTTTGACTGAGCCGCCAAATCATCAAGCTTTTTATTAACCTCCTTAAGCTGCTGCTCAAGGTATGCCTGCTTTTCCTCGTTGGAAAGGCTCTCATAATTACTATCATATTCAGCACCGTTCACCGACAGAACCATATGCGGTACAGATGCTCCTATAAAAAAGCATAAAGCCAACAAAACAGGCAATACCCTGAAAATTAGCTTTGACTGTTTCATTGACTTCACTCCTAAATTAAATTATTTTCAATAAAATTATTTTCAATTCTTAATTACAGATAATTAAGCGGATTAACCTGATTTCCGTTTACACGAACCTCAAAATGACAATGCGGACCTGTTGAATTGCCCGTATTACCGCTGAAAGCAATAACCTGTCCTGCCGATACATTCTGACCGACACTGACAAGTATCTGACTGTTATGTGCATAAAGTGTTGAAAGTCCATCACCATGATCAATCATAACGTGATAACCATAGCTGTAATTTAAGTATTTAACAAGAATAACTCTTCCGCTTGCTGCCGCATAGATATTTGAGCCTGTAGATACAGGAAAATCAACGCCGCCGTGATATCTGCCGCTATTGTAATTGGGGAAGCCTGCTGAAATAGAACGGCTGTCAGTAGGATATCCGAGTTGTCCTGAACCTGAGCCTGTTGAGCCGCTGATTGAACCGCTGCCGCTTGAAGCACTTGCAGCCGCAGCACGGATTGCATTCTCAACTTCACGAAGCTGTTCTTCGTTCGTCTCAATCGCCTCAAGATATTCAGAGGTCTGAGAGGAAAGCTCTCTCATTACTGCATTACATTCTGCTGCTTCCTTATCGAGCTCACTTTTTGAGGTATCAATTTCGCTGATTTTACTCTGAAGTGATTTTTTATCGGTTTCGAGATTTTCCTTATCGTCATTCAGCTCATTTCTCTTGATTTCAAGCTCCTGCTTCTGTGACTCGATTTCCTCCATTTTCTTCATAAGATCATCAAGGATACGACTGTCCTGCTGTGATACGGACTTTATCATCTGTGAACGAGTGAGCATTGCACTCATATCAGGACAGGTAAGCAAAACCTCAAGCGTTGAGGCAGAGCCTGAAACATACATTGCTCTGAGTCTCTGGCAATAAAGCTCATAGCTTTCGTCAAACTCAGCCTGCTTTTTATCAATTTCCTTCTGCGCCTCAATCAGCTCATTTTCAGTCTTTGTGATTTTATTCTGAATGGCATCAATTTCTGCCTGAAGAGCATCTCTTTCATCATGAAGGGTATCAAGCTTATCCTGCAGCAAGCTTATTTTTCCCATTAGAACGCCTAAGTATTCTTCCGTTTTCTTTTTTTCTGCGGAAAGTTCATCTATATGGCCTTGAGCCTCATCTATTTCATCCTGGATTTTTTCTCTTTTATTTCTTAATTCAGATGTGCTCGCAGCCTGCGTTGTCACTCCGAATGAAAAAGATGTAACTGCAAATACCAGACACATCAGCAAAGAAAGTATTTTGCTTTTTGATTTAAACATTACTAATTTCACTGCCTTCTTTATTAAGATACTTTCTCATCGTTACAAGAGAGCCGCCTACACCGCAAACAATACCGATAAGAATAAATACACCCAGCATAGGAAGTGCATAATCTGCAAATGTAATTGCACTGAGTTTCAATTCTGCAAATAAATCGCCGAACTGCGTAATTGCCAGCTCGTAAAGTCCCCATACAAGTCCCAGTGATATCGCACCGGAAAGGACGCCGAGTATCATACCCTCAACCACAAACGGAAATCTTACAAAGCTGTTTGTTGCACCAACTGATTTCATAATGCTGATTTCAAGGCGTCTGCTGTAGACGGTAAGCTTGATTGTGTTTGAAATAATGAAAAGTGAAATCAAGAACAATACAGCTACAATAACAATAGCGATTACGGAAATTCCCTGACGTATTGCAACAAGCTTTTGTGCCAGGTCCTTGTTTTCACGGATGATATCCACATGTTCCAATCCGTTCAGCTCTTCAACCGTTTTATCAAATTGGTCAAGGTTAGCTACTGTAACCTTGTATGCGTTAGGAAGAGGAATATCTGAGCTTACATCCTTAAAGAACTCTGCTTCGGCAGCACCCATTGTTGAAAGCTGTTCCTCCCAAGCAACCTCTTTTGATACAAATTCAACCTCTTTAATATTATCAAGAGCATATATCTGATTTTCCATATCTGTAATCTGATCCTGAGTTGTTTCATCCTCAAGATAAACCATTACAACATTTTCCTCCTCAATTCTTTCAAGAAGGGAATCAATATTAAGGAAAACCATAGCCGCTGAACCGATAAGCACCAGACAGCTCATAAGAACACAGATTGATGCAAGTGACATCATTCTGTTTGTCCACACATTGCGAAATCCCTCTTTGGTGAGGTATCTTAAACTTGAACCTGTCATTATTCCTCACCTCCTGCTTGATTGTTATCAGAAGAAACAACGTCCTCAAGATTATCAAAAATATCGTCAAGCCCTGCCTTGTCAATGGACACATTCTCCTCAAAGAAGAACATATCCGTATCCTCCTTAGGCGTTGAGCTTTCAAACTGTGCATGAGTAGGATCAGGCGTATCGGATACAACCTCACCATTTTTGATAACGATAACTCTTCTCTGGAAGGAACGTACAAGGTCGTGCTCGTGCGTTACCATAATAACCGTTGTGCCGGCGTTATTAATTTTTGTAAGAAGACCTACAATTTCATGGCTCATTTCAGGGTCAACGTTACCGGTAGGCTCGTCCGCAATAATAACCTTAGGATTATTGACAAGAGCTCTTGCCAGTGAAACTCTCTGCTGCTCACCGCCTGAAAGCTCATTAGGCATGGATCTTGCCTTCTGTGAAAGTCCTACAAGCTGGAGAATGTACGGAACTCTCTTACGGATTTCCTTTTCCTTTGCGCCGATAACTCTCATTGCAAAGGCAACATTATCATATACAGACATTTTCGGAATCAAGCGGAAATCCTGAAAAACAATACCCATATCACGTCTGTAATACGGCACCTTTCTTTTCTTTAAAGTAGCGGAAGAATATTCATTAAAAATAATCTCTCCTTCAGTCGGCTTTTCCTCGTGCATAATAAGCTTTAAAAATGTGCTCTTACCTGCACCTGATGAACCTACAACAAAAACAAATTCGCCGTCTTCAATTTTAATATTAACATTTGAAAGAGCGTGCGTACCATTGCTGTCATAGACCTTTGATACGTTTCTGAATTCAATCACAGTTTTTACCTCTTATACTCAATACGATTTACAAAATTACAAAAATGGTATAATTCTGCACTTTGATATACATTTATATAATATATCAACTTATATAATAAATCAACCCTTTTTTGTTACTCTTTTGTAAACAAAAAATTTCCATAACATAAAAAGCTGTATCTGAGAAGGTTCAGATACAGCTTTGATATCGGAATTATTAATATTTAATCGGACTGGATGCAAGGTATTTATTAACCATAAGTGCTACCTTAAATACAATAGCATCATCAAATTCTCTTAAATCAAGGCCTGTAAGCTTTTTGATTTTTTCGAGTCTGTAAACAAGCGTATTTCTATGAACAAAAAGCTTACGTGAAGTCTCTGAAACGTTAAGATTATTTTCAAAGAACTTCTGTATTGTGAACAATGTTTCCTGGTCAAGGGATTCAATTGAGCCGCGCTTGAATACTTCCTTAAGGAACATATCGCAAAGTGTTGTCGGAAGCTGATAGATAAGACGTGCAATACCTAAATTTTCATAGCTGATTATAGTCTTTTCGGTATCAAACACCTTGCCGACCTCAAGGGCAACCTGAGCCTCTTTAAAAGAATGAGCCAGCTCCTTAACGCCTGTAACGCAGGTACCGATTCCGATAACAGCGTTGAAATAAAACTCTGAAAGCAGAGTATCATTTATGGAACGAGCAAGCTTTTCAAGGTCCTTGCTGTCAACATTCGGCCTTACCTCTTTTACAAGGGCAATATCGCTTTCATTTACGTTGATTACAAAATCCTTTGTTTTATCAGGGAAGAAATTCTGAATAATATCAAATACAGATATTTCAGTCTCCTGTGTGGTACGGATTAAAAATACAACTCTTGTTGCATCATTATTGAAATGAAGCTCCCTTGATTTGATATAGATATCACCGGGAAGAATATTATCAAGAATAACATTTTTGACAAAGTTGGAGCGGTCAAATTTCTCATCATTATTCTGCTTAATCTGGTCAAGTGCAACAGCAATAATCTGTGAATACTTACGGCTTAACTCGTCTACTCCGTCAACAAACACTGCATATTCAGGACGAATTAAAACATCAAATGTTGTATAAGTTGAATTATCAACACAGGTCTGCGTACCGCTGAATACACCACCGGTAATTACGCCCTTGCGCACCTCGCCGATAATTCCAAGATCGCTGCAGGCGATTACTGTACCTGTTTCGTCAACAACACCGATTGTCCTGTCAACTGCTTCACGCATCTGATTTATTATACCTTGAAATAATCTGTTTGGCATTTTATCCACCTCTCTTAAGTAAAAAGCAAAGCCGTTACAGCACAAAATTGCACAAAAAACAATAACTTTACTTGTTCATATTATACAAGAGAGTTCACCATATTGCAACTATTTTAACAAAAAATTTTATATTTTTTGTAACAGTTGCATAAACAAATTTTAGATACACAATATATAGTAAAATCCGACAATATTCACCATATTTATAGTAATCTGCCGTTTTCAATAAGCTGCAATTCACTGTCACTAAGGTATCTGCACTCTCCCTCAGCCAGAGAATCATCCAATTCCAGTGCACCCATTTTTATCCTTTTCAGTTCTAAAACAGTGATTGAATATTTCAGGAACATTCTTTTTATCTGATGATACATACCCTGCTTTATCGTCACCTGTGCAATCCTGTTTTCTTCATCAAGAGCCTTTATTTTCGCAGGCATACATACATCGTTTTTAAGCTCAATACCCTTTTCAAAAGCTTTAACAATATTTGCGTCAAAAGGCTTGTCCAATACGGCAATATATGTCTTCGGAATATGATTTTTCGGACTTAAAATTCTGTGGGCGAAATCACCATCGTCCGTAATAAGCATAAAACCGGTTGTGTCCTTATCGAGTCTGCCGGCAGGGAAAAGGTTTTTCCTTTTCATCTCCTGCGGCAGAATGTCAACAACCGTCTTTTCACTTCTTCCCTCAGATGCCGATATAACACCCTTGGGCTTATTCATCATGATATAGACAAACTTATCGTACTGTACCGGATTGCCGTTAAAGGAAATTACATCCTTCTTTTCGTCAACCTTAACACTGATATTATTTACAGCTTTTCCATTGACTGCAATAAGCCCTTTTCTGATATAGCTCTTTGCATCATTGCGTGATACATTAAGAGCGACCGATATCACCTTGTCAATTCTTTCCATTACTCACCGTTAAATCCTACGAGAAAGCCGTTTTCAGCAGAGGTATTGCACAAATCACCGCCGATGAGCACACCGTCGCACACCAGCATATCAGCAACAATCCCCTCTTTTGCCTTCTCATAATTCTTTATTGTATAGGTATAAAGCGTCACCTTGCGCCCCTTATACTCCGTCAAATCAAAGCCCTGATTCATCTGTACTTCGTTATAGTCAGAATACACCTGATTCCAGCTTTCAGGTATTGTCAGCATTTTTTCCTCAAATTCCTCTTCGGTTTCCCAGCCGAACGTGGCAAGATAATTTCTTCTTTCCTCATCTGTTGACGCACTGATAACAGCGGAAACACTTTTGCTTTCCACCATATGATTCGACACAAAGGTCAGAATAATAACCAGTACACCTGTTACAGCCAGAACGATTCCGAAAATCATTTTCGGCTTTAATTTCAAAGTTAACATTTTCATAAGATATCACCTACAAAATATCTTATGATAAAAAATCAGACAATATAATCTTTTATTGTATCTAAAAAAGAAATTTCTGCCGTACAGTCAAGGAACAGACCCTGCTCAATATATTCCTCACTGTGAATAACGCCTGTATTTCTTATTTTCGCAGCCAATCCTGCTTTATCAAACGGCAGAAGAAGATTAACCCTTTTCCTTGTTTGGGGCAGTGCTTTCTCAATTGCAAGCATCAGATCGTCAATACCCATACCTGTCTGTGCACTGATTTTCACGCACAGGCTGTCACTGTAAGGATATGTTATATCCTCAATATTTTCTGCAATATCACATTTATTAAACACGTTGATTACCGGAACATCAATAATTCCGCCGTCAAAAAGTGACTCAAGTATACGGTTGGTCGTTTGAATATGATTGTGACATTCCTCACTTGATGCGTCACACACATTGAGAATGACATCAGCGTATGTTGCCTCCTCAAGCGTTGAACGAAAGGCATCAACCAGCTGATGCGGAAGCCGGCTTATAAATCCGACAGTATCAACAATCATAATCTGCTGACCGTCCGGCAGATAAAGCTTTCTTGCCGTAGGGTCAAGCGTTGCAAAAAGCTTATCCTCCTGAAGAACGCCTGCATCTGTCAGCCTATTCATAAGTGTCGATTTACCTGCATTGGTATAGCCTACTATGGCAGCCACCTGCACGCCGTTTTTCTGTCTTCTCTGATGCTGCATATCGCGTCTTCGCTTTACATCATCCAGCTCATTCTTGATATACTGAATTCTTCGTCTGATATGACGCTTGTCCGTTTCAAGCTTTGTTTCACCGGGTCCTCGTGTTCCTATACCGCCGCCGAGACGTGACAGACTTGTGCCCTTACCGGTAAGACGCGGAAGAGAATATTTGAGCTGTGCAAGCTCAACCTGGAGCTTACCCTCCTTAGACTGTGCCCTGCCTGCAAAGATATCCAGTATCAGGGTTGTTCTGTCAACCACTCTTGTGTCAGTAGCATTTTCAATATTACGCACCTGAACAGGAGAAAGCTCACCGTCCGCAATAATGATATCAATCTCATTATTCTCGCAGAACTCAGTGATTTCCTGCAGTCTGCCCTTACCTACAAAGGTAGCACCCTCAACCGTATCACGCTTTTGTATCATCTCACCGACTACCTCTGCACCTGCAGTGGCGGTCAGCTCACACAGCTCCTGCATGGATACCTGTGCATCATAATCACCTGTATCCACTGCAATTAAAAGAGCCTTTTCCTGTTTTTCTTCATTTACTAAACCTAAAGCCATAGAATCACTCAAAATTATTTATTAACAAGTACCTGTAAAACCTTGTTTGCAATGGGGCCTGCAGTCTGTGAGCCTGAATTACCCTTTTCGACCATAACAACAAAGGCATACGGATTCTTATCATCGTCCATAAAGCCGACAAACCATGCAGTGTTATTTGAATTAATCTCATCAATCTGTGCAGTACCTGACTTTGCACACAGATTCAGCCCCTCATAGTTATAATCGCCGTACTGCTCCTCAACATTATATCTTAACATAGATTTTATTTTGCCTGCTGTATCGGCATCAAGCAGCTCCGTCTCACGTCTTGTAAAGTTGAAATCAAGAGCCTTGCCTGCCTTATTTGCAAAGGAGTTTACCAGATTGTATGAAACCGCTTTTCCGTCATTTGCAATAGCACCCACAAGTCGGAGCATAACGATAGGGGGTATACGTGTGTCACCCTGTCCGATTCCTGTCCAGCCGATATAATCATCGGCATCTCCCTTTTCAAGGAAGAATCTGCCGTTTTCCGAAATAATATCTCCGCTTACGGTAACATTTGAGGTGAGTCCAAGCTGTTGTGCAGTCTTTGCCAGCTTTTCAGGACCAAGCTCAATCGCAATCTGAGCAAATGCAGAGTTGCAGGATTTCGCCAATGCATCCTTGAAATTCAGTTCACCGTGATACGCATTACACTCAATCGGTGTGCCCTTGCCGGGATCATATTCGCCCACACAGTCAAATGTTCTTTCATAGATGTCAGGTATATTTTCAACAGCACAAATTGCCGTAACAATCTTGAAGGTTGAACCGGGAGTATAAAGTCCTGATAAAAGGCGGTTCATATAGGCACCCTCGTAATACGGATTGGTATCAATATCCGACGGCTTGTTCTGAACATCATAGCTCGGAGTTGACACCATACATACAATGTCACCTGTCTTATAATTCACCACACCTACACAGCCTGCTTTATAATCGGACAAAGCCTCATATGCAACATCGCATACATCTGCATCAAGTGTCAGCTCCATATCATTTGAGCCGCCGTTTGCCGCACTGTAAATGCCTGTCAGCAGATTATATCCTGTCAGCTTTGCTTCATAAACATTCTGAACACCGCTTGAAATAAAGCCTGCTGTATCGCCCACTGCGTGGAGCGTTGCCTTTCTCGTGGTGATAGAATCATTATACTCTCTCTGTCCGTCAACCGTTTCCGCAAGGCTTCTGCCATTACAATCAGTAATCTTGCCTGCACCTGTGAGCTCACCATTGTAATAAACATGGCTGTTATACGGCTTCATTACCCACTGATTACCCTGCGTTACAAGGCTGTAAGTAAGAAATCCGAGACCGCCTAAAAAGGCAATAACAAGAACAAGGAGAAAAAGTCCTCTTCGTGTAATCATTTTCATTTCTTCTTTACACCTCCGAGATAATTGTAGGTACGCACGTCAGATGCTTTGATAAATGCAAGCACCGCCCAGCAGCTGAGCATGGAGCTGCCGCCCTGACTTACAAACGGAAGTGTTACACCTGTAAGGGGCAGAACATCTGTAATACCGAAAATATTAAGGGCTGTCTGGAACAGGAGCATGCCTGCACCTGCCACTGCTGAAATAGAGTAGAAAGCAGACCTTGCCGCAATGGAGTTCACCAAAGCGGAAACCGCGATTGCCACAAAGGAAAGCACTAAAACGATACCGAACAAAAAGCCCCATTCCTCACAGATAATACCGAAAACATCATCTGTTGTAGTAAGATAATTGTCAAAATAATACCTGATGTTGCCGTTGCCGATACCCATACCCAGCAGACCGCCTGAGGCTATGCCTGTTAAAATATGTGTCTGCTGATAGCCTTTTCCGTATGGATCTTCCCATATATGGCGGTAGGCTGAAAATCGTGCAGTAACATAGGATCTGTATTTGATAACAATTGCACCGCCGATACCTGCCGACGAAACTGCAAGACCGATTGTTTTAAAATCGCCTGAATTCATAAAGGCAATAATCAGGAATGTGATAAAGAAAATCAATGCTGTACCAAAGTCGCGGATAAGAATAAGCGCACCCACGCAGGCAACGGAAAATGCAATGAATTTAATGATATTTTTTGAGGTTTGTATCTTTTCAAGTGTAGCTGCACCCACAAAAATAAACGCAACCTTTACAAATTCGGACGGCTGAACTGTGAAACCGCCGATTTCAATCCAGTTCTGTGCACCGTGCTTCACCTTACCGATAACCAGATTTATAACAAGAAGCACCAAAGCAGCAATTGCCACAGGTAGTCTCAGCTTCATACAAAGGTCAACATCACCTAAAATGAACACTAAAATCGTATAACCAACAACACCGCAAACAGCGATAAGAAGCTGCTTAAAGCAGGAATCAGGGTCAACCGAACCGATAACCGCAAGACCCACACCTGTTAAAAAGAAGGCGATGAACTCCAGCTCAAAATTACGCCTGTGGAGTGCTGTATAAAACACAGTTACATAAACCCATTCCAGTGCAATAAAAATGCCCATTGATACAAGCATTTTTACCGAAAGGCTATCCCCTGCCGCAGCCGCACTGTAGCCTGTAAAGGCCTGAAACACTGTTAAAAGCAGCAGCATAGCAAAGTTGTTTATAGGCTTGATATGAGGCACCTTTTTTGCTTTGCTCTTTACTTGATTTGCCATAAGGTCACACCTCCGTTACTTTTCATAGAATATGAACACACGATCACCAAAGGTAATCAGATCTTCGTCAAATATAAGCTGCGGCTGAGAAATAAATCTGCCGTTAAGCTTTGTGCCGTTGTGGCTGTTCAGGTCAGACAGTGCCCAACCGTGTGATGTAAGGTGAATTCTTGCATGCTCACCGCTTACGGTGTCAAGCTTAATCTGAATATCACATCTTTCCCCTCTGCCGATAAGAACATCTTTCTTTCTGAGGTATATCGGTCTGTGCGTTTTAACATCAACCAAAACGGCATAAGCCACATTGCTGCTCCTCTGATTCAGCTCAGTTGCCGCTGTGCGCATCTGACTTTTCGATTCTGAAGAAACAGCTTCGGCACATAGAAACTTGAGATTTGTTGAGCCGATTGTTATCACATCACCATCAGCAATTACACCCTTGCCGTCAATTTTTTCACCGTTCACCTCAACACCTGTTTTGGAAAAGGTATCCGTTATCGTCCAGTCCTTACGCTTTTTGGCAATAACAGCGTGAAAGCGTGAAATATCAGGCGTTGTTAAAACTATATCATTTGACTTGCTTTTTCCGATAGAGGTTTCCCAGCGGTCAATATCAATAATCGAACCGCTTTCCTGGTCCACAAGCTGAGCCAGCTTATGAAGTCTCGGCCTGTTTCTGAAAAGAGATATAATACAGGTTGCAAGAATGATAACCGCAAGTATAGGCAAAACATATCTTAACGAGCTAACCATAACAGCATTTATTTTATCCATGCTTGTCACTCCTTGTACATTATATAGAATTAAAACTTATTTGGTATATTAATAAAATACTTTCATTATGAATAAAAGTCAAGAAAGTATTGAATTTGTTTACATTTTATCTTATACTAAAAATAACATTACAGAAAAGGATGAAAACTATGAGTATAAAAAAATCTTTTTTCGGCACGCTGAAAAGCGGTGAAACAGTTGACCTTTACACAATCACAAATAAAAATGGTGCATATGTATCACTTATGACACTCGGCGGAGGTATTCAGTCACTGAATATTCCGGATAAAGACGGACATCTCGGTGATGTGGTATTAGGCTTTGACAAGCCTGAATATTACGTTGACCCTGACTTGGGATATCAGGGACTCCTGGTAGGCAGATATGCAAACCGTATCCGTGATGCAAAATTCACAATGGACGGTGTGGAATATAACACACCGCAGAATCAGGGAACATGGACTCTGCACGGCGGAGGACGTTTCAGCTTTAACATCTGGCAGGTGGAAGAAACAAGTGATGATTCCGTTACGTTTTCCTTCTTCTCCCCTGATATGCAGGACGGATTTCCCGGTAATTTCAAGCTTACGGTGAAATACACCTTTACCGATGATAACACACTGCGTCTGGAATACACAGTTCTTTCTGATAAAAAGACCGTTGCAAATCCGACCAACCACTCCTATTTCAATCTTTCCTGTGACGGCAGCAAAACCATTGAAGATCATCTTCTTCAGATTAACGCGGATTACTTTACTGAAACAGATGATTCACAGCTGCCTACAGGTGAGCTTGGTGAACTCAAGGGCACAATGATGGACTTTTCCGAAATGCATAAAATCGGTGACAGGATTGATGAGCCCTTCAGAGCTATTATTGACGGAATAGGCTACGATAATAACTACTGCCTTTATAATAAAGAAATCGGCAAACTGGCTCAAGCTGCAATCCTTGCTGATGAAACCTCAGGCAGAAAAATGGAAGTATGGACAGATTTACCCGGTGTTCAGCTTTACTGCGGCGGCTGGCTTGCAAAGGACGGCAATCCGGGCAAAAAGGATTCCCCTGTTACATACAGACGCGGAGCTGCACTTGAAACACAGTTCTACCCTGACTCAGTAAATCACGAGAATTTCCCATTTAGATATGTTGAGGCAAACGAGGAATTTAAAACAACTACAGAATTCAGATTTTCGATACTATAGAATACAAATATCAAGAAGGTATAAAATTGAAAAAAATAATCTCAACAGCAATTGCGGTTATCCTGCTGATAGGTATAACAGCAGGCATTTCTTTTGAAATATATGCAGGCAGTATGCCAAAAACCTCAATTACTAAAATAATCGCCCTTGAGGAAAGCTTTAAGGTTGAAATGAAAAAGGCTGATAAAGTCACAGGCTATCAGGTGCAGTATTCAACCTCATCAAAATTCACTAAAAAAACCACAAAGGCAGTAAAGACACTGAATACATATTCTGCACCAAAGAATCTGAAGGGCAAGCAGAAATATTACGTCAGAGTAAGAACGTACAGAACAAGCAACAAAAAGACGTATTACTCAGGCTGGAGTGCCTCAAAGTCAGTAACCACGAAAAACAAAATTGCTTTGCAGAAGCTGACGGTATCCCCCACATCGGCAACAATAACCACAGGTAAAACCCTGCAGCTTAAAACAGCACTTACGCCGAAGAACACCAGCTATAAAAAGTTAAAATTCACCTCTTCGGACACGAAAATCGCAACCGTTTCACAAAGCGGCGTGATAAAGGGTCTTAAGGCAGGCAAGGTGCAGATTACAGTCAGAGCACTTGAAACCAATAAAAAGGTTGTCGTTAACGTTACAATTAAAAAGCCGTATGTTGCAGTCAAGAGTATTGCAATAACAAACAAAAAGGGTCTTACTCTTGAGGACGGCAAAACGCTTAAATTAACAACAAAAATCACACCGTCCAACGCAACAGACAAAACACTTATTTGGAAATCAAGTGATAAATCAAAAGCAACGGTTGACACAAAGGGCAATGTAACCGCTCTGCGTCCGACCGAATTTGTGGAGATAACGGCCTCTACAAAGGACGGCAAGGTCAAAGCAAGCTACACGCTTAAAATTTCAAGAAAAAGCGGATATCTTACAAAGGCAGATCTTGACAAGCTGAATCTTTCAGGCGTGAACAATCTTATGATTGTTGCTCACCCTGATGATGAGACCTTCTGGGGAGCAGGACACATTCTGAATGGTAAATACCTTATCGTATCTCTGACGAACGGCTTCCACGAAGAACGTGTAAAGGATTTCAACAGTGTTATCAAACGCTACGGTGACGACAAGGGCATCATTCTTTCATACCCTGATATAAGCAGATATCTGTACACCGCTGACGGAAAATACAACGGCTATGAAACGGATATGTGGTCAACCTGCAAATCAGGTATGGAGGCAGATATAAGCCTGCTGCTCAATTACAAAAAGTGGGATACCGTTGTAACCCACAATCCTGACGGTGAATACAACAAATATCATCATCAGCAGGTCAGCTCACTTGTTACAAAATGTATTGATAAAAGCAAAAATGCAAAAACAGATTTGTATTATTTCGGCCATTATTACGGAGCAAATGCGGTAATAAAAGACCCTAAAATCAGCAAAAAGGATTTGCGTATGAAGGAGCAGATTATACAGATGTATCTCCCTACCGCACAGGGTGCATACGATGCTTTCAAGCATATGCTGCCTTATGAAAACTGGATACTCAGACAGGATTGGTAATAAAAACAGAGCAGATAAGAATGAATCTTATCTGCTCTGTTTTTGGTTTATAAGGACTTTTTATATTTCCAGAATTGGTATGCAAATATTGAAAATAAAATCAAGTATAATACAGCTAAAACAACAAACACATAATAAAGAATTTTAGAATGTGTATTATGATTCTGCACAAATATCTGCGGCAGAATCACACATAAAAACATTACAATCAGCGGAATCATCTTTCCTTTAAATACTCTTTTCATCATATCCAGCCTTGAAGCATCATCACAGAAAATCTCTTCATCCTGATTCTGCATTTCAGACACAGGCTTTCTGAAATAGCTGTAGCCTACAAAATCCTGTATATATTCCCAGCCGCAGTCGCTGAACATCTGCACATATTCACTCTTATGGTTAATACCCTCAGGATTGAAATCAAGCTGATATTTAACATCCTCAGGCTCGCATCTTTCAAAATGATAACAGCACAGCCAATCCACCTTTTTAAATTTCCAGCCGTTATTATGCTGACTGCGTAAATAATCCTGCTCCTGTGTCCACTGTGGAACAGTAAAAAATCTTAACATCATTTTCTTATCCTTCATCTCAGAAACCCTCCGCAATATTTCTATGCATACGCTTGATTCTTTTTATCTCAAGCTCAAGCACCTGCCTGCCCAGATCCGTGATAATATATATTTTTCGTTTATTCTCTTCACGGACAAAGCGTATCAAGCCGTCCTTTTCCATTTTTGAAAGACTGCCGTACATCGTTCCGGGACTTATGATGATTTCACCGTCCGTGAGCTTTTCAACCTTCTGTACTATGCTGTACCCATGCATTTCCTCTTGAAGGCACATAAGGATATAAAACCCTGTTTCGGTCATCGGCACATATACCTTTTTAATATGTGAATCCATTTTATTTTCTCCGTTAATCAATAAATCGCACCGCTATATATCGCACTGCAATATATAGTATAGCACTGCGATATATATTTGTCAATAAAATTATATTGCTTTTACAGTAATTTCGGTCACTGCAACCAATAGTTGCATAATTTGATACTAAAATGTATAGCAATAGCAGGCAATATCTGTTATCATTTATATGAGGTGATAAGATGACAAAGAAAACAGCAGACAGGCTTTTTCAGTACAGAAAAGCAAACGGATATTCACAGGAGGAGCTTGCCTCAAAAATAGGTGTATCACGTCAGGCTATATCAAAATGGGAACGAGGAGAGAGCAGCCCTGATACGGATAATCTGATTACACTTGCAAGACTCTATAACATAACCATAGATGAATTAATCAACGGCACAGATGAGCCTGAAAGGACAACAGCAGCCGAAGATACACAGCAGATGGTTGAGGAGCCATATGAGGAAAAGAAGGAGCAGCCAAAGGTTAGCTTTGTAAACGGTATTCACGTCCACGACGGCAAGGATAAGGTTGACATTTCCTTTTCAGGAATTCACGTTGAAACAAAAAAAGGTGAAAGCGTTCATATCGGCTCAAGCGGTGTGGAGGTTGACGGAATAGACGAGGAATACATTTTTAAGCGTAAGCCCTCGTGGCTGCATGCCGTTTTGCCGTTTTCCGTAATCATAGCATATTTAATTATCGGCTTTACCTTTGAAAAGGGCTGGGCAACCGGCTGGCTGCTGATTTTTCTGATACCGATTATTGAATCCTTCATTGCAGCAGTTAAAACGAAAAATCCGTCTGCATTTGCATATCCGGTATTCGTGGCTGCTGCTTATCTGACAGTAGGCATGCTGATGAGCATATGGCATCCGACGTGGATCATTTTTTTAACAATACCGATATATTACGTAATTTCCAATGCTGTAACGCAAAAGAAAAAAGAAAGAGAGCAATAACAAAGCAAACCGCGAGTAAAATACTCGCGGTTTTTATTGCATTGCTAGCTATAAGAAATTCCTAAAGCAATACTATTTGCACCACAATAGCGTTACAATAGTACCTCTATCGTAATGCATACAGTATTATCAGTGTTATATATAATTGTATTGGTGATTGTATGAGACAATTTAAAATTCCATCCATTCCCTCGACAACATCTAAAAGCATCCGTTTTCCTAACGATGTGATTGAAAATGTTGAAAAAGCAATTCAAGGAAAAAATTGCACATTTACTGCATTTGTTGTTGAGGCAGTAAGAACTACTCTTGAAAATTTGGAAGAATAAAATGTGCAATAAAAAATTCTGAAAATATCGTCTACCTTCTATGTTAAATTTGGAATATGAAGTGTAATTTTCTATAAACATATATTTTGCTATTTATTAAGTCAAGCGTATTAATTAGCTGACACCTATTCAAAAGGTACTCTTTTTTTATAAATATATGTTATATGTGTTTTTTCATTTTCAATCTGAATTTGACGTAGTTAACAACAAGTCCCCTGCAGGTCAATGATTTGCAGGGGACGATTTTATACAAGAAAAAAACGGCTTGGAAAAACCAAGCCGTTCATTATTTATTCCGGTATCTATTAACCAAGCTCTGAGAAGTACTTGATTGTTCTAACCATCTGTGATGTGTAGCTGTTCTCGTTATCATACCAAGAAACAACCTGAACCTCATAGAGATCCTCACCGATTGGAAGAACCATTGTCTGAGTAGCATCAAAGAGTGAGCCGTATCTCATACCAACGATATCTGAAGAAACGATTTCATCAGTGTTGTAACCGAAAGACTCTGTAGCAGCAGCCTTCATAGCAGCGTTGATACCGTCAACTGTTACGTCCTTGCCCTTAACAACAGCAGTAAGAATTGTTGTTGAGCCTGTTGGAGTAGGAACTCTCTGAGCAGAACCGATAAGCTTGCCGTTAAGCTCAGGGATAACAAGACCGATAGCCTTAGCAGCACCTGTTGAGTTAGGAACGATGTTAACAGCAGCAGCTCTTGAACGACGAAGGTCACCCTTTCTCTGAGGACCGTCAAGAGTCATCTGATCGCCTGTGTAAGCGTGGATTGTGCACATGATACCGCTCTGAATCTCAGCGAAATCGTTGAGAGCCTTAGCCATAGGAGCAAGGCAGTTTGTTGTGCAAGATGCAGCAGAAATAACTGTATCTTCAGCTGTAAGAGTATCATGGTTTACGTTGTAAACGATTGTTGGAAGATCGTTACCTGCAGGAGCAGAAATAACAACCTTACGTGCACCGGCCTTAACGTGAGCTGAAGCCTTCTCCTTTGAGCAGTAGAAGCCTGTGCACTCAAGAACAACGTCAACACCAAGCTCGCCCCAAGGAAGCTCAGCAGCGTCAGCCTTAGCATAAATCTTAATCTCTTTACCATCTACAATGATTGAATCATCTGTAGCTGATACTGTATCAGCAAGAGCATACTTACCCTGTGATGAGTCATACTTAAGAAGATGAGCAAGCATCTTTGGGCTTGTAAGATCGTTGATAGCAACTACTTCATAGCCTTCTGCGCCAAACATCTGACGGAAAGCAAGACGACCGATACGGCCGAATCCATTAATAGCAACCTTTACCATTGGAATTACCTCCGAAAAATAAATTTATTTATTGCTTTTATGCATTATTATTTTATACTCTTTGTCCGCATTAATCAAGAAAAAAATGTAAATTTTACACTTTATACAAAAAGATAGTAAATAAGCCATTTTCTTATAGTTAATTTTTTAACAAAGAATATTATATAAACAATGTTATTGTTATTTTGTAGGGCAGGGGCTTGTCTCCTGCCGAATATGATTTTTATATTACGGTGAGAGCAAGCCCTCACCCTACAATGCAACAATAACATTGCTGATATAGCGTAGGGGTCGGCGTCCTCGACGACCCGTTTTATTTATATGATTACGCTGAGATAAACATCTTCACAGGTTCGAGCTTTTTATAAATTAGAGTAATAAAAAAACCTAACGAAAATAAATTCGTTAGGTTTTGGTGGGAACAACAGGGCTCGAACCTGTGACCCTCTGCTTGTAAGGCAGATGCTCTCCCAGCTGAGCTATGCTCCCATTAGCGTGGATTTATTATATAATACTTGTCCTGATTTGTCAAGTATTAATTTTAGAAAAAAGCTCTTTTATTCTGTCCGTCTGCTCTGTAAGGTAAAGATAGCCAAAAAGAGCCTCCACTCCTGTAGCGCAGTGGTACTCACCCTCAGTCGCACTTTTCGGAGAATGACCCACCTTAGCATTCCTGCCCCTTTTATAGATTGCCGTTTCCTCTTCAGTGAGAATTCCCTTTATTTTTTCAAAGGCTTCTGTCTGTGCCTTTGCCGATACAAATTTAACACTTTCCTTGTGTAAATCATTCACAGGCCTGTTTGCATTTGTAACAAGCATTTCACGCACCAATATTTCATAAATACAGTCGCCGATAAAAGCCAGATTAAGCGGACTGAGCTGTTTTGCATTAACTTCCTTATCAATAAACTTCATAGATTCCACCTGCTTTTACGGCACATATTCAAACTCTATATCATAGAGCGAAACAATGTCACCTTCCTGGATTCCCTTTTCCTTCAGTGCATCAAATACACCGCTTTTTTCAAGAACTCTCTGCATATACTGGAGAGCCTCATAGTCCTCAACATCAATACCCTTAAGCACCTTAGGGAACCAGCTTGCCTCAACAAGATAATAATGATCATCCATAACTGTAATCTTAAAGCCCTTATCGTCCTTAATAAGTGACTCAAGTGGAATTTCCTCAACCTCGTATTCCTTAATCGGAGGAAGAGTCTGCAGCTTATTCCACACGGCATTCATCAGCTCCTGTGTACCCTCTAAAATAGGTGCACAGATTGAGAAATATTCATAGCCCTTTGACTCAACATAATTTTTAAACTCTTCAATCTGCTCAGGCTCCGCCATATCAATCTTGTTACCTGCCACAATCTGCGGCTGTTCTGCAAGCTGAGGATTGAATTTTACAAGCTCTTCGTTAATTTTTTCAAAGTCTTCAATCGGATTTCTGCCCTCGTGACCGCTTACGTCAACAATGTGAACAAGCAGTCGACAGCGCTCAACGTGGCGCAAAAACTCGTGACCCAAGCCAACACCCTCGCTTGCACCCTCAATTAAGCCGGGAATATCGGCAATAACGAATGAGCTTCCCTCACCCATAGATACCACACCAAGATTCGGCACAAGCGTGGTAAAGTGATAATCACCGATTTTCGGCTTAGCCTGACTGACTACGGAAATAAGACTGGATTTACCTACACTCGGATAGCCCAAAAGTCCCACATCTGCAAGGAGCTTCAGCTCGAGTGAAACCTCCCACTCCTCACCGGGCATACCGGGCTTTGCAAAACGCGGAACCTGACGGGTAGGGGTAGCAAAATGCATATTGCCCCAGCCGCCTTTACCTCCTTTAGCCGCAACAAAGCGCTCGGTCTTACTCATATCCGCCATAACGGCTTTTGAATTCGCCTCACGGATGATTGTACCTCTGGGCACCTTGATTTCAAGGTCCGGTGCTTTTTTACCGTACTGACGTGAGCCACGTCCGTTCTCTCCGTTTTTGGCAGCGTACTTGCGCTTATATCTGAAATCGGCAAGGGTTGCAAGGTTATCATCAACAACAAATACAACGTCTCCGCCCTTGCCGCCGTCACCGCCGTCAGGTCCGCCTGCTGCAACATATTTTTCACGGTGAAAGGCAACAGCACCTGCACCGCCATCACCGCCTTTAATTTTTATTTTAGCTATATCAACAAACATAATATGAATCCTTTTTTATTAAAATAAAATATAAACATTTTCTATATTAAGAATATTAACAAAATTAAACAAAAAATGCAATATAAGATTTATAGGCAATTGCTTTTGCATACGAATTATGATAGTATAATTACAGCAAATTAAGGAAAATATCTATAATATGAAAATTAAAAACGTTGAAATAAAAAACGGTCTGTGCCTTGCTCCGATGGCAGGCATTGCCGACAGAGCCTTCCGTGAGCTTTGTATCCGGTACGGTGCAGGCTATACGGTTACAGAAATGGTATCCGCAAAAGGCTTTACTATGGGTGACAAGAAAAGCCGTGAGCTGCTTGTACTTGGTGAAACCGAAAATCCTGCAGGTGCACAGATTTTCGGCGATGATCCTGAAATTATGTCACAGGCTGCCATAAAATGTCTTGATTTCAAGCCACAGATTATTGATATAAATATGGGCTGCCCTGCTCCGAAAATCGCTATGAACGGCGGCGGTGCAAGTCTTATGAAAAAGCCTGAACTGGCAGGCGAAATTATAAAGGCAGTAACAGAGGCAGTGGATATTCCTGTTACGGTAAAAATCCGTAAAGGCTGGGATGACGAAAACATTAACGCTGTAGAACTGGCTGAGATAGCTGAAAAAAACGGAGCATCTGCAATCACTGTTCACGGAAGAACAAGAATGCAGATGTATTCAGGAACAGTTGACTATGATATCATTGCTAAGGTAAAGCAGGCAGTGTCCATCCCTGTTATCGGCAACGGTGACATAAGGGACGAGCAATCAGCCACTATGATGTTTGAAAAAACCAACTGCGATGCAATTATGATTGGCAGAGGTGCACTCGGCAACCCCTGGATTTTCCAAAGGCTTAATGCATATTTCAGCGAATGCCGTGTTCTGCCTGAGGTGAGCGTCAGTGAAAAAATGGTTGTTATGCTCAGGCATATTGAAAAAATCATTGAATACAAAGGCGAGTACACTGCAATGCGTGAAGCAAGGCACCACGCTGCATATTACACAAAGGGGCTTCACGGCTCAGCAGCCTTCAGGCGTGAAATGGGTCAGCTTGAAACCTATGAACAACTGCAGGAATTAGCATTCAGAATTGCAAAGGATAATGAATCATGATTTTTAAAAACTGTACATTTTATAATGAATTCTTTGAAAAGGAATTTGGTGATATCGAGGTTGAAAACGGTATCATCAAGCAAATCGGAATCATAGACGGCGACGGAAAGGATATGAGCGGATATATCCTCATTCCCGGTTTTATTGATATTCATATTCACGGCTGCGGCGGCGGTGATGCCAGTGACGCAAGTACGGATAGTCTGGATAAAATCACAACTGAGCTTGCAAAGCACGGTGTAACCTCTTTCTGCCCCACCTCTATGACACTCAGTGAAGAACAGCTTACCGACATTGTAAAGACTATTGCAGGCTATCAGACAAAGGGAGCAAAGATTGCAGGCATAAACCTTGAAGGTCCTTTTATTGCAATGAGTAAAAAGGGTGCACAAAACGGTGCTTTTGTCCGTGCAGGCTCCATTGAGGAATTCAATCTTTTATATGAAAAAAGCAATGGAAAAATTAAGCTTATTACCATTGCCCCTGAGGCATTTGAAAGCAAGGCTTTTATCGAGGCAGTAAGCAGGAAATGTACTGTTTCCATCGGTCACTCAGCTGCAGATGCACAGCAGTGTAAAAATGCAATTGAGCAGGGTGTAAGACACGCAACACATCTGTTCAACGCAATGACCCCTATGACACACCGCGAGGCAGGAATCGTCGGCACGGTGCTTGACGATAAGCGTGTAATGTGTGAGCTGATTTGCGATGGCGGCCACATCTGCCCTGCTGTACTCAGAAATGCATTTGCAATACTCGGTGAGGAAAGAGCGGTGGCAGTCAGCGACTCTATGCGTGGTGCAGGACTCGGTGCAGGCGAATTTGAGCTCGGCGGTCAGCAGGTATTTGTAAAAAAGAACGGTAAATATGCTGTGCTCGGTGACGGCACCATTGCAGCATCCATCACGAATATACACACGGAATTTAAAAATCTGATCAGCTTTGGTATTGATTTCAGAACGGCATTAAAGGCCTGCACAATCAATCCTGCAAAAGCAATAAAAGAGGATGACAAAATCGGTTCCATTCAGACAGGAAAGTATGCCGACTTTGTATTCCTTGATGAAAATCTTGACATAAAAGAGGTTTACATAAATGGAACACTCGCTTAACATCGTTTTAATTGAGCCTGAAATTCCGCAGAATACCGGAAATATTGCACGAACCTGTGCGGCAACCGGTGCAATGCTTCACCTTGTAGGGCCAATGGGATTTCAGATTACGGACAAGCAGGTGAAAAGAGCAGGTCTGGATTACTGGGACAAGCTGGATATTTCATACTACGACAGTACCGAAGAATTTTTTGAGAAAAATGCAGGCGAAAAATTCTATTATTTCACAACAAAGGGTGAAATTGCACATTCCGATATGAAATATGAAAACAACGCATTCCTTGTTTTCGGCAAGGAAACAAAGGGTCTCCCTGAGGAACTGCTTAAAGAAAATCACGACACCTGTGTAAGACTGCCTATGCGCGGAATCATCAGAAGTCTTAACCTTTCAAACGCTGTGTGCGTGGGGACATATGAGGTACTGCGTCAGTGGGGATACCCTCAGCTTTCACAAAGAGGAAAGCTGACAAAATACGACTGGTAATCACATCGTTTTCACCTGAAAATGAATCTTTACCAAGTCTTTACTTTTTCTTTCCTGCGTATTATATTTTATATGATTTAATGGCATTAACCTGCAAAGGTGACATAATCGTAAGATTAAATTCACAATAATGTAAGAATAAGATTGTATAATCAAAATATAGAATGATAAATATAGCGGAGAGATAAAATGAAATTTGATGAAAATAAGATTTTCACAAAGGCACTTTTTCTGAGCCTTCTGAAAATCCTATCCTTTATTCTTGTTTTTGTAATGATACTTGAAGGGCTTTCGATAACTGTATTTTCAAAAAAGGCGGCAACACAGTATAAGAATGCTTTTTCAAAATCATACAGCTTTACAACAGAGCCTGCAAACAGCATTGACATTGCGCTTATAGGCAGCAGTGATTTATACTCAGGCTTTATTCCCGTGAATCTTTGGGACAAGTACGGATATACCAGCACGGTTATCTCCACACCCAAGCAGACTGTAAGCCGTTCATACACTTTTCTCGAAGAGCTTTTAAAGACACAGTCGCCAAAGCTCCTTGTGATTGAAACCGATATGTTCTATCAGGGTGTAGAAATTGAGCACAATCCTGATTTCAACAAGGAAAGAACGGAAAGAATTTCCGCCTCTGACAAAATGAAAAGAATTGTCAAAATGATTTCAAACGTGCCTGTTGACGGAAATATTGAAAATCATTTCACTGTTTTTATGTTCCACGACGAATGGAAAAAGCTGTCAAAAAAATCATACAAGGCAGTTATGAAGAAAAAGGACACCGTAACCTGCGAGCACGGCTACAATTTTAACAAAATCGTTTATCCGACAAAGGACAATAAGCGAATGACTTTCACCAAGCAGGCTGAGGCTATACCTGATGAAAGCATTCATTACTTAAACAAGATGCTTGATTTGTGCAGGCAAAACAATATAAAGGTTGCTTTTGTGGAAATGCCGTCACTCACATCCTGGAATTATGCAAGGCATAATGCGGTTAAACAGTTTGCTGAAAATAACAGCATTCCTTTTATTGACCTTAACCTGGAGGAGCATTTCACCAAAACAAAAATAAAGTATGAAAATGATTTCCGTGACGACGGTAATCACCTGAACTACTATGGTGCAGAAAAAGCAACCGACTTTTTAGGTGAATTTATAAACAATACATACAGTGATATTCTTCCTGACAAACGAAACGACAGCAAATTTGTTTACTGGCAGGAAAGCTCAAATCAGTTCAAAGAAAAATACAATGTAAAATAAATTTATATTTAAGGGAGGATATATTCCTCCCTTTTTTCATATTATTTTTAGGTGATAATATGAAAACAAAAAATGCACTTATACTGATATTACTTATGGCAGTATCCATTATTCTTATTACCTTTTCCTCCGAAGCAAAGGCAGGTGCTGCTGAAGGACTTGCACTTGCACAGAACACAATCGTACCGAGTCTGACGCCACTTCTGATTCTCTTTTTTATCATTATGAAAACAGGTGCAAAGGATGTCCTTTCAAAAGCACTCGGCTTTATTTGTGCATATCTATTCAATCTGCCGCAGGTCACCTTCCCTGTCATATTCTTTGGTTTGATTGGCGGATATCCCACAGGTGCACTGCTGACAAATGAGCTTTTTTCAAACGGAGAAATTGATGAAAAACAGGCTCACAGACTTTTACGTTTTAATTTCTGCGGAGGATGCGGCTTTATCATTACCGCTTTGGGAACATCCATTCTAAACAGCTCAAAGGCAGGGTGGATACTTTTTATGTCCAACGTCCTATCCGCCGTAATCATCGGATTTCTTCTCTCCTTCAGTGAAAAAAGGAAGCCCCAAAGCTATTATTCCTATACAGAGGAAAAAAGCTTTGGGGACGCATTAATTGAATCAACAGACAGTGCAGTCAAGTCCGTGCTCAATATCACTGCCTTTATTATTCTGTTTTCAGCAATTCATAAAACACTTCCGATACCGCAGGAGCTTGCACCGATTATTGAAATTACAAACGGAATATGTACAAGAAACAGCTATTCCCTCGCACATACAAGTGCATACCTTGCCTTCGGCGGACTTTGTATTCACTGTCAGCTCCTGCCGATTATCTCAAATGTCAAAATGAAATATTGGGACTTCTTCCTTTTCAGAGTTATCTCTGCCGCTCTATCCTACGGCATAACAAAATTCATTCTGTATCTGAGTCCGCTGGAAACATCTGTATTTTCAAACATAAGTATCAGCGTTGCTCATCTGTCCAGCATAAATCTCGCCCTTTCAATACTGATGATAGCAGGCTGTTTTATACTTATAATGGATATCAGATCAAAGAAAAAAATCGTTTAATTATTCAATATTCTCAAGGCTCTTTGCACCGTCCTGCAATGCCATAAATTGTGAATAATCATATTCATTATTTATACTCTTTATATTGAGTTTTGCATCTGTGGTACATATATCACCAATAAATGAACTCATATCCGTGCCGTAAACAAATTCCATATGCTGGACACCGCGAAGGAACCATGTGTTCTCCTCAAATTTACAGGAAGAGCTGTCTATCATTTTATCGGCTGATTTGCTGTTTTCAAGCGTTTCACCTGTTGGCGCCGTTTTTGCACCAAAGGAGGCATAGCATGTATCAATCAGCATATCCGACTGATTTGCATTTGCACTTGTTATCGGAATACCCGGCAAGCCATATCCACAGATAATTGCAATTTCAACACCACTGTCTTTAAGCTCTTTGAGATTTTTCTCAAGTCTGCCCTGCACACTATGATAATCCTTTACGATTTTTGCCAGTCCTGAGTTCTCATCAAGCCAGCCTAAATCCACCATATATTTATAACATTCATCGAAATCATCATATGGTATACACTCCCACATAGACGGAATATTACCTACAACAGGCAGAACCACACGCTTATAAAATCTTTCGCCATTTTCTCCGTCAGTCACCTCATTCAAAAATCCTACCAGATGATCGACAGTACCACCGAATATATCAAATACCTTAGCAATCGCACCGAAATCGGCTGCCTCACCCTTATAATCGCTTGCCATAAGTGACATATATTTGGCAATAACCTCAGGGTCTATAACCATATCTCCTTTAAATAATTTAGCAATACTTACACCCTGCATTGCACCGTCAATAAAAATGGCTCTGGCAATATCATTTCTGCTGCGATACTTATCCACATAGGCTGATAAAACAGAGGTGCCCAATGAACAGCCCACAAGCGTTACCTTGTCCTTGCCACTCTGTTCTTTCACTCCGTCGATGAACTCAGCAAGCTGATCGGCATCCTTCATAACATCCTCACGAAAATCGTAATTATAAATCCAGACATTATATGCACCGATTCTGTCACATATAACCTTGCAGACAGCCGGTTCAGCCGTGTTTCTCTTATTCAGATAATCCATATGATTTGCAAGTGAATCCGTCCAGTAGCAGTCGATACCTATGTTTGCCTCTTTTTCACCATTACTGTCATAATTCAATACTGTGAAAGGCTCTATAATACTTGCAAGCTTATTGGTCCATATTTCTGCACTGACCTCTTTTCCTCTTAATATTTTAAGAGTATCAGACACAAAACGTGTTCTTGAAAGCCGGCCGACAAAGCTGCCGTCAATAGAAACGGCACTTGCCTGTGCATTGGTATTCGGATGAAGATAAAGTGCTGACGAGCCTACACCGGGAATCACAACAACAGGCGTTACATCATCAGCCGCATAAGCCACTCCGAATACTGAAAGTGAGCACAGCAGCATCACCACAGACATTAACAAACTAAGAACTTTTTTCATATATATTCACTCCTCTGTAACAAGGCTATCATACCACAAATACAGGCTATTGACAATTATATTTTTAGTGCTATAATAATTCACGGCAGTTCGTAACCATCCTGCCGGATGAATACCGATAGGTTTTTCATCAATCAAAACTAAGGAGAAGGCATTAGCCGTATTGCGTCCTTGGGGACGTTTTTTTATTTTATGGAAAGATACAGTATTATTAAAGAGAAAAATCCACGTGAGATTGTTCTGCTGCGTGGTAAGGGGTGTGCCTATAAAAAATGCACCTTCTGTGATTATCACACGGATAAATGTGATAATGAAGAGGAAAACTTTCTCCTCAACAAATCTGTGCTTGAAAAGGTGACAGGCTGTTACGGTAATCTTGAGGTGATCAACAGCGGTTCTGTTTTTGAGCTTGATAACAAAACATCAGAGATGATAAAAAGCACCTGTAACGAAAAAGGCATTAACACAATCCATTTTGAAAGCCATTATATTTATAACAAGCACATAAAAAATCTGCGTAAGCTTTATCGTGATTTCGATATCAAGATGAAGCTGGGTCTGGAAACCTTTGACTATGATTTCAGAGAAAATGTGCTATGCAAAGGAATTGCCGAATCAGACCCTGAAATCATATCAGAAAATTTTGACGAGGCAAATTTTCTTTTCGGACTGAGCGGACAGACTGTGGCATCTATGGAAAAGGACATCACGCTCGGTTTAAAATATTTTGAGCGGATTTGTCTGAACATTATGTGTGAAAACTCTACGAAAATCAAGCCTGATCAAAAGGTGATTGATGATTTTATACATTATCTTTATCCAAAATATAAGGATAACAGCAGAGTTGACATTTTAATAAATAATACGGATTTCGGAGTGGGTGACTGATATGATTAATGAATTACTTTTAATAGGCTCTGTAATATTCATCTTCGGAGCAACACTTTTAGCATATAAATTTTTCGGAAAAACAGGCCTTTACTGTGTATCTGCAATTGCCACTGTACTGGCAAATATTGAGGTTGCGATTTTAATCAATGCCTTTGGTATGGAGCAGACACTCGGCAACGTACTGTTTGCATCAACCTTTTTAGTGACAGACATTTTGTCCGAATGTGAGGGCAAGAAAGAGGCCAATAAAGCTGTCTGGCTGGGTGTTTTCTCCTCCCTGTTCTTCCTGCTTCTGTCACAAAGCTGGCAGATTTTCGTACCAAGCGAAAACGATTTTATTCACGATTCAATAAAAACCGTATTTTCAAACACACCGAGAATGATTATCGCATCACTGGTTGTATATGCAATCAGTCAGTTGTTTGACGTATGGCTTTATCACAAATGGTGGGCATTTACCGAAAAGAAATTCGGTGATAAAAGAAAATTCCTATGGCTCAGAAATAACGGATCAACATTGATCAGCCAGATACTCAACACAGCACTGTTTACCCTCTTTGCTTTCTGGGGTACTTATGATGCAAAAACAATCGTCTCTATTTTCCTTTCAAGCTATGTGATTTATGTTTTCACCAGCCTTCTGGATACTCCGTGCGTATATCTTGCACGAAAAATACATGAAAACAAACTGAAGAAATAAATTTTCAGGCTTGACAACCCAAGACCTTATATGCTACGATACAAAAAATGAGGTAATTATTATGACAAACTTTACAGGCAAAATGAACAAACATTTTTATCTTATGCGCAGAGCTCGCATGGGATATATTCGTCGTGTTCATCTTTGGTAAAGTGCTGCATTATATATTCATTTATTCAGCCACTGATGAGCAATCATCAGTGGTATTTTTTTTAGGAGGATTCTATATGTTAAATCACAAGGGCACACAGGAAATCAGAACAGAAAGATTATTATTAAGAGCAGTAAGAGCAGATGACTACAAGGATATGTATGAATATATGCGCATGGAAAAAATGTCAAGATACGTAACGTGGAAGCAGCACGAAAATGAAAATGTTACCAGGGAACTTTGCAAAATGTGGGTAAACCAGTATTCAGACGAAAGATATAATTGGGCAATTACACTTGACGGTAAAGCCGCAGGAAATATTGATGTAATCAAAATATACGACAATACAGCTTATATGGGCTGGCAGATAAGTCCTGCACACTGGAACAAGGGTATGGTGACAGAGGCTGCCGAATCAGTCTTTGACTTTCTTTTTTCTCAAATCGGCATTGAAGCAATAGAGGCAAGTCATATAGATGAAAATATCGCCTCTGGCAGAGTAATGCAAAAAACAGGTATGCGTCCTATACCCACAGAGGAATCCGTATATTATAAATTAAATCATACCTGTGAAATGAACGGTATGCCTGTAATCAGTTACAAATTAACAAGGGAGGAATGGCTGTGCAGAAATACACAATAGAGCCGCTGGATATAAAGGAATATGACAAATGCAATAACATCTGGGATATGAAAAAAGGTTTTGACACAGTACTTGCCGAATGTGAGGACGAGCACGGCAAATTCTATAAGCTGTTAAAACGGCTGTAAAAGGAGGAATAATATGAAACTAATCATTATATTCGGCAGTGCTGCCGTAGGCAAAATGACTGTTGGACAGGAACTTACGAAAATAACAGATTTGAAACTCTTTCACAACCATATGACGATTGAGCCTGTTCTTGATATTTTCGGATATTTCAACACAAGTGCAATCCTAAAATTCCGTGAAATTGTATTTGAGGAATTTGCAAAATCAAGTATTTACGGCTTAATCTTCACCTGTATGTGGGCATTGGATGAGCAGTCCGACTGGGATTATATCGAGCATATAAAAGAAATTTTCAAGGATTCTGAAATTTATTTCGTAGAACTCGTTGCACCGCAGAAAATAAGACTTCAAAGAAATACAACTGAAAACAGACTAAATAACAAACCGTCAAAAAGAGATATTGATAAATCCACTCAACTGCTTATCAATGATGATAAAAATCATAGATTTGTCAGCTACGATGGCGAAATACCATTTGAGAATTATATTAAAATTGATAATACCAATCTATCCGCACAAGAGGCAGCAGAGAGGATTAAAGAAATATTTTGTTTATAAATTATTGTTTAGTGTAGGGGAGGGTCTCTGTGCCCTCCCCAAAAAAATTATGAAACGGGCAGGCGTGGAAACCTGCCCCTACGGAATCTTAAGTACATTATTGATAAACTAAACAATAATTTATCTTTCAACAAATCGGACATTTTAATTTTTCCAAAAAATCTCAATTTATATTTCGTATATACAACTCAAATATGTGCAAAATATTACAGATAAATTTACATTATTTGAGGAGTAGATGATATGAAAGCGACAGGAATTGTCAGAAGAATAGATGATCTGGGCAGAATCGTAATACCAAAGGAAATCAGACGTTCTTTCAGAATTAAGGAGGGTGATCCGCTGGAAATCTTCACTGACGCTGAGGGAGAAGTGATATTCAAAAAATACTCGCCAATCGGTGAGCTTTCAAATTTTGCAAATCAGTATGCGGAGGTTCTGCATAAAAACGGTGGACTGCCGGTTGCCATTATGGACAATGATCACGTTATAGCAGCCTCAGGAATCAGCAAGCGTGAAATACTCGAACGCAGAGTAACAAAGAGTCTTGAGGAGCTTATGGACAACAGAGCCATTCACATTTCCACAGATGTGGTGCCAAGTATGAATGCGATTGAGGGCTTCAACAGAAAAGCAAATGTAGTATATCCTATCATATATGGCGGAGATGTCAGCGGTGCAGTGGCACTGATTGAGGAAAATGACAACACCCTTCCCAGCGAAACAGATGTTAAGCTCGTCCAGGTCGCAGCTGCCTTCTTAGGCAAGCAAATGGAATAATATTTATTTTGCACAAAATTATTCCAACTTTTTTGTGCAAAATATTACATAAGTAGAAAGTTGCACAAAAAACTTGATTTTTTCAATTACAAGCATATAATGTAACCAAAGAGGGGAAACAACAAATCGAACAGAGGTCAGCATATGAGCAAATTGAAATCAGAAGCTTACAGATATATGAAAGATATGTTTACTCAGCACCATATGGTTAAGCGAGTAATTCTCTCCTTTATCAGCATTATCATAATGGGGTTTGGAATTTCACTTTTCTCGGTCTCCGGTTTTGGGGTTGATCCTTTTACATCAATGAATATGAACGTCGCAAGCACACTGGGCATCGGCTTTGGTACATATCAGTTGATTATAAATGCAGTGATTCTGCTTTATGTTTTGATTGTTGCCCACAGAGGTTTAATCGGTGTAGGTACGGTAATCAATATGATAGGCTGTGGTTACGCCTGTGAGTTATTTCAGAGCTTAATTTCACCTGTTGTTGAAAACCATTACACGCTTGCCGTGAGAGTACCCCTTCTCTTAATCGGCATAGTAACCCTGTGCTTCGCTTGTTCACTATTCTTTACAGCCAATATTGGTGTAGGTCCTTATGATGCGCTCGGCTTTATGCTCAGCCGCTCAACTAAGCTCAAATACAAATGGGTAAGAGTGATTACGGATATAACAGTAATCCTTATCGGTTTAATCGTGAGCGGAGGATTTGCAGCAATTTTAAAAGGCAATTTTGCTGAGATAAAAAATATCGGTATCGGTACAATCATCACTGCATTTTGTATGGGACCGCTCGTTAATGCATTTAACAAAAATGTTTCGGCAAGAATCTTCAATGTGGACTATGAGAAAATCAGTAAGGATATCGCTTTCTTTATGATTAAGGGTGCTTTTGCTAAAAATGCAAGACCTGAATATGTAGCTTTATCAGAAAGAAACCATGCTCCAAATCCTTACAGAATTACAAAATAGTCAACAAGGTTGTTTAAATATTGATTATTTACTCGGCCTTTTTATATATACCAACTACGTTTTCACATAAATTTTTTACCCCTTATGGAAAAGGCACACCGTGTTATATGGTGTGCTTTTTTCTTTGCTTTTTAATGATTTAACTTTTGTTCAAACATATAATCGCACCACTTTTCCTTTTTATAAAAGTGACGCGCCATACCGTGTCCGTATTTATCCCAGCGTGAATATTTTATGTTTCCGCCAAGCTTCTTTATTCTTTCAACTGCATAATCATCAAATTTGATACTTACACATTCATCGTCCGAAGAATGTGCTGCCCAGATCGGCACATTGACAAGCCTTTCAAAATCAGTATAAACTGAATTTTCAATGCTATCATCAAATCCACCCATAACAGGTATGGCACAGGCGCAAAGCTCCGGATTATGATATACCAATCTCCATGTACAAAAGCCTCCGAAAGACGTACCGAAAACATAAATTCTGTCTTTGTCAATATGATAATTTTCTTTCAATAATGCAACAAGATTTCCGACTGATTTTGTATACCTGTCCAGTTTAAAATTTAATTCATCATAATCCCTGTTATAATTAACATCCGTATTCGACTGCGGAATCAGTATGTTGCAATTGTATTTATTAAGTTGCCTGAGCATTGGTATACATTCAAAAAATGGTTTCATATTATCCATTCCGACTGCACCGGCACCGCAAAAATATATAACCAGCGGTTCAGACTTATTACCTTTTGATTTTTTAAAACGAAAAGGATATACAGTTTCATTTTCCTTATCAACAAGCTCAAATGATTTGAATGCAGAAATATCAATTCCGCTTTTATTTATATAGGTTGCTGAGAATTTTCTTAATTTATTATCACGGCAAAGCTGTTCCTTGTGCATATTGCTATACACACGGCAAAATTTTTTATACCAAACAGCAGGGGTAAAAGAAAACTTTTTATCAGAAAACGGAACGATTTCGCCGTTATCAAATTTATAAATCTTTCTTTTGCCGTCAATAAAAACAGAAATATCCGTGTTTTTTATAATATCTTCTTTATCATTCTCATCAAAGGAAAGCAGAAACACATCACCTGTTTCATTTTTATGAACAATGTAATTTTTTAATTTACTTTCATCTTCCCTTGTAAGGACACAATAATATTTCATATCATCACCATAACGATCATATCATAACCGCTGAGCAATTGCAAATATAGTCATCTTAAAAACCGGAATTTTTCAAAAGCCATTTTGCGACTGCATCGCTGTCGTTATCCGCTATAACTCCGGTAGCGATTTGCTTAAGACTTTTAACTGCATTTTCAACAGCATAGCATTCATCTGCAGTTTCAAACATTTCAATATCATTTTCACCATCGCCAAAGGCTACAACCTTATCAAATTCAAGATATTCCTTAAGCTGTTTAATGGCATTCGCCTTTGAAGACTGCTTCGGCATTATTTCAAGCCACCATTCATCTGAATAGGGCTCTTTGTAATAAATACACTTATATATTTCCTTATACTTTTCATACAACGCTTTAAGCTTACACTCATCACCAATACAGGTCATATAAAAGATGTCGCCTTTATAAAGCTCCTCCTCTGAATTTACACAGTTTTCTCTTATATCATTCTTTCTTGATTTTATGAACTGCATAGTACCGCTGCTGCATTTTGGGGCATAATATGAAAATTTTTCCGAACCATTGATATAGGAATAAACAATAGGATAAATGCCACTGTCAATAACATCAGACAGCAATTCATCAGCATGATTAAGATAATTTGAAATTAAGATTTCTCCTGTTGCGTTATCAATAACAAAGGTACCATTATAAACAATCAAAGGTATCTGTGCATTCAGTCCCTGCGTTGCCTTATGTGCAGTAACATAGGACCTTGCAGTAGCATAAGAAAACAGCATACCTTTTTCAACAAGACTGTTGATTGTGCTGTTTGTGAATTCTGAGGTCTTCTGATTGCTCCTCAAAAGTGTTTTATCCAGATCCGATACATATAATGTTTTCATATTCACCTCTATATAATCTTAAGCAGTTCTTTTAAAGCGTAGGCAATTCCGTCGGCATCATTGCTTTTTGTTACAAAGTTTGCAACTGCTTTTACACGCGCATCCGCATTGTCCATCGCAACGGAATTTTCATATCCGTTAAGCATTTCAAAATCATTCATATCATCGCCAAACGCAGCAACCTCCGACTTGGAAAATCCAAAATGCTTTCTTATTTTCTCAACGCCGTTAAATTTACTTGCCTGATTTGAAGATATCTGAATGATTTTACCGCTGTCAGTAAGGCAGAAATTCGCCTTTTCATTGCAATACCTCTGTAAATCATCAATCAGATTTAGCGGAAGAGCAGTTGTAATATCCACCATATTTTCATAGTAAATTAAAATTTTCACGGTCTGCTTGTAACAAGCTTCAGTTATTTTAATTGAATCTGCTTTTTCTATCCCCCATATATCATAGGCAAAATCATCAAGAAAATGATTGAAAGCGTGACGTTCATTTTTCATTTGCAGAGCAATATTCAGATTGTCATACTCTTCAACTGCTGATACACAGTAGGATACAACATCTGACGGAATATATGTATAGTTCATTTGATTATCGAACTTGATGCATCCTCCGTTACAGTAAACACCGCCGTCAAAGAGGCTGAATTCTTCATCTCCCCAGCAAAGCATTTTATCCAAGATAGGAGGACGGGCAGTGGCAACAAACAGCTTGATTCCATTTTCTCTGCACCGTCTGAGTGCAGTTACCGCTGAATTCGGTATCCTTTTATCGCGGTTAAGCAGTGTCCTGTCTAAATCAAAAAATATGGATTTGATCATATTTGCTCCTTTATAAACAATATTGAAAAATGATTTGGGCGGATATTGAATCCGCCCCTACGCTGAAATTAAATAAAAATATCCTTCAATCCCTCGACTGTTTTTACAATATAGGTTGCACCGGCGTCAGAAAGCTCATCATAATCACCGTAACCGTATTCCACACCAATTGAATCAATGCCGACTGTCTTTGCTCCGATTATATCGTGCTCTCGGTCACCGACCATAACAACATTGGATTTACCCATTATGCCGCAGCTTTCAAGAGCATATGCAATAACCTCCGCCTTTTTGGAGCGTGTACCGTCCATATTTGACCCTGCAATGAACTCGAAATATTTTGCCAAATCAAAATGTTCCATAATCCTGTCTGTAAACGGCTGCGGCTTTGAGGTGGCAAGAATTAACCTTTTTCCGTTTTCTTTCAAATCTTCAAGCATCTCTCTTATTCCGGAATAAACTTCATTTTCAAGCAAACCCTTAGTGCTGAAATATTCCCTGTAAAATCCCACAGCCTCCATAGACTTTTCATCATCAAAGCCGTAAAAATCCCTGAAGGATTCGTGGAGCGGAGGACCGAGAAATTTCCTTAAATCGTCTGTATTTTCAACACTGATATTATACTTCTTCAGGGCATACACGATTGAATTCATAATACCGGGTGAAGAGTCTGTCAGCGTACCGTCAAGGTCAAACAAAATCACATCATACTTTTTCATAAAACGCCTCCTATATATACAGTTGTATTATTTTTCATAGTAACAATATCATTTTCACTGTATTCATCAAACAAGTCTTCCAGCTCGGCAATATATCTTTCATAATTATCATCACCCTGTTTCAGTGAATACGAGGCGGAAAGACTTCTTGTTATAAACTTTCCTTTTGTAAAAGCAAGAGGATTTTCAAAAACAATTTTCCTGAAATTATTCTTAAAAAAGGCTGAAATCCGCTTATCATCATCCTTCATTCCGCCGTGATATCCCTTAAAGGACGGACAATACTTCCTATATATTTCATAGCTCTTAACATTGAATTCACTGCTCATATCGCGTGTATTCCAGATGAGCACAATTAAGCCCTCCGGCTTAAGAATTCTTTTACATTCAGCTTTGAATTTCTCAGTGTCAAACCAATGAAAAGCCTGTGCTGCTGTGATAAAATCAACTGCGTTATCCTTAAGCGCAGTCGCATCCGATGTACCATTTACAGAGATAAAATTGCTGTAATCACCAAGCTCATTTTCAGCAGCTTTACGCATATCCTCATTCGGTTCAACGCAATAAACTGTACTGCCTTTATCAAGAAGATATTTTGAAAATTTGCCTGTACCTGAGCCGATATCCGCAATGGATGAATTATCCGAAAAGCCGTAATCCGTATACAGACAGTCAAATAAAGCACTTGGATAACCGGGTCTGCCTTTGGTATAATTCTCTGCTCTTCCACTGAATTTTTGCGTATTATCCATAAAACCTCCTAAAAAACAAGGGCCGATAAAATCGACCCATAAGTTTATTTTATTAAAGACTCGCCGCTCATTTCCTCAGGCTGAGGAAGATCAAGCATCTTGAGCATTGTCGGTGCGATATCACAAAGTCTGCCGCCCTCACGAAGTTCTGTACCCACACCGCAGTTCGCAGCAATAAAAGGAACAGGGTTTGTTGTATGAGCTGTGAACGGAGAACCATCAGGCTCCTTCATCTGATCGGCATTACCGTGATCCGCTGTGATAAACAGGCAGCCACCCATTTTCTTAACAGCCTCGTAAAGAGAGCCTACACACTTATCAACAGCCTCAACTGCAGCAACTGCAGCATCAAAAATGCCTGTATGTCCAACCATATCGCAGTTTGCGAAGTTCACAATCACAACATCATACTTACCTGAAAGCACAGCCTCGTCAAGCTTTTGTGAAACCTCATAAGCACTCATCTCAGGCTTAAGGTCGTATGTTGCAACCTTTGGTGAAGGAATAAGGATTCTGTCCTCACCCTCGTTAACTGCTTCTACACCTCCGTTGAAGAAGAAGGTTACGTGTGCATATTTCTCTGTCTCAGCAATTCTTAGCTGGGTCATATTATTCTTAGCAAGATATTCGCCAAGTGTATTTGAAAGGCTCTGCGGCTTGAAAGCAACAAGCACATTCGGCATGGTTGCATCATACTGTGTCATACAAACATAGGTTACAGGAATTCTGTCACGCTCAAAGCCCTTGAAATCATCATCAACAAATGTTCTTGTAATTTCTCTTGCTCTGTCAGGACGGAAATTGAAAAATACAACACTGTCATTTGCGCTGATTCTGCCCTCTTTTTCAAGACATACTGTCGGCTCAATGAACTCATCTGTTACATTCTTGCCGTCAGCATCAACCTTTTCATAGGACTCTTCAATCGCCTTAACAGGGTCTG
This sequence comes from uncultured Eubacterium sp., assembly GCA_910577195.1. Classification (GTDB taxonomy): domain Bacteria; phylum Bacillota; class Clostridia; order Oscillospirales; family Acutalibacteraceae; genus Eubacterium_R. The sequence goes on from CAJTLP010000001.1 coordinate 306,159, forward strand.
TAGTCTGAATACCCTTGCCAAATACAAGTGCGTCGTAAGCCTTCTTTACTCTGTCCCAGTTATTATCTCTGTCCATTGCATAATATCTGCCTACGATTGTAGCAACCTTACCTACACCAATTTCATCAAGCTTATGGATCGCATCTGCAACGAAATCCTTACCGCTTGTGGGAGGAACGTCACGTCCATCCATAATGCAGTGAAGATAAACCTTTTCAAGTCCCATTCTTTTAGCAAGCTCAACGATGGCCCAGATATGAGAATTGTGAGAGTGAACACCACCGTCACTCATAAGACCCATAAGGTGAAGAGCTGTATTATGATCAATTGCATTCTGAACAGCAGCCTTCATAGCCTCGTTTTCAAAGAAATCGCCATCCTCAATTGATTTGGTAATTCTTGTAAGCTCCTGATAAACGATTCTGCCGGCACCGATATTGGTGTGGCCAACCTCTGAGTTACCCATCTGTCCGTCAGGAAGACCAACGTCCATACCTGATGCACCGATATAGGTATACGGATTCTCAGCCATAATTTTATCAAGATTTACTTTATTGGCGGCAACAACCGCATTGCCGTAATCGGATGCATTTTTACCAAAACCATCCATAATACAAAGCACAACTGGCTTTTTCATAATTATAAATCCTCCAAAGTTTCTTACAGTTTAAGTGGGCAGGAATTAACCCACCCACAACATATCAATTATTTGCTTGCAGCCTTAACGATGATTGAGAAATCCTCAGCCTTAAGTGAAGCACCGCCGATAAGTCCGCCGTCTACGTTTACCTTAGAAACGAGCTCATCTGCATTCTTAGCATTCATTGAACCACCGTACTGAATGGTTACCTTTTCAGCCATATCAGCACCGTAAGCCTCTGCAATCGCTGCACGTACATATCCGTTGCCCTCATCAGCCTGATCAGCAGTAGCTGTTACGCCTGTACCGATTGCCCAAACCGGCTCATAAGCGATAATTACATTTTCAAGCTGTTCAGCAGAAACGTTTGTGAGTGCCATCTTTGTCTGATATTTAAGAAGAGTCTCTGTATAACCGAGCTCTCTCTGCTCAAGAGTTTCACCAACGCAAACGATAGGCTTAAGTCCCTTTTCAAGAGCCTTGAGAGTGCGAAGATTCACAGTCTGGTCTGTTTCAGCAAAATACTGTCTTCTCTCGCTGTGACCGATAACTACATATTCAACACCAAGCTCAAGGAGCATATCTGCTGAAACCTCACCTGTGTAAGCACCGCTGTCCTTGAAATGAACATTCTCAGCACCGATTTTGATATTTGAGCCCTTAGCAGCCTCAACTGCAGCCGGAACATCAACAAAAGGTACACAAAGAACTACATCACAATCTGCGTCTGCAACAAGTGGTTTCATTTCGTTAATAAGCGCTGTTGTCTGTGCAGGCGTGTTATTCATCTTCCAGTTACCTGCAATAACAGCTTTTCTTACATTTTTATTCATTTCTTTATACCTCTTATTATTCATATTTATTTTGATTAGCTAATTTTGTTCTTAGGCAAGGCTTTGTTAAAATTTCACTGAAGGGAGCATACTTTGTGTATGTGACCGAATGAAATTTTGACAATAACGAAGCATAAGGGCAAAAGGAGCAATCAAAAATTAATCTTTATCAGCAAGTGCACAAATACCCGGAAGATCCTTACCCTCAAGGAATTCAAGCGAAGCACCGCCGCCTGTTGAGATGTGGCTCATCTTATCAGCGAAGCCAAGCTTTGTAACAGCAGCAACGGAATCACCGCCGCCGATAACTGAAATCGCACCTGACTCAGCAACAGCCTTTGCTACTGTGATTGTACCTGATGCAAAGTTATCCCATTCAGATACACCCATAGGACCATTCCAGATTACTGTGCCTGCGCCCTTGATTGCATCTGCAAACATAACCTCAGTCTTAGGACCGATATCAAGACCCATCCAGCCGTCAGGAATTTCATCACTGTTTACAACCATGCTCTCTGTGTTTTCGTCGTATTCCTTACCAACCTTGTTATCAACAGGAATGAGGAACTTAACACCCTTTTCCTCAGCAGATTTCATCATTTCGCCTGCTTTTTCAATCCAGTCAGCCTCGAGAAGAGAATCACCGATGCTGTGTCCGAGATACTTCATAAAGGTGTAAGCCATACCACCGCCGATGATGATTGTATCACACTTTTCAATAAGGTTTGAAATTACACCGATTTTATCTGAAACCTTAGCACCGCCGAGAATAGCAACGAGTGGTCTCTTAGGATCAGCAAGAGCACCGCCCATGAACTTGATTTCTTTCTGGATAAGGTAACCGCAAACAGCAGGAAGATAGGATGCAACACCGGTTGTTGAGCAGTGAGCTCTGTGAGCTGTACCGAAAGCATCATTAACAAAGATATCAGCAAGAGATGCAAGCTCTTTTGAGAAGTTCTCCTCGTTCTTTGTTTCTTCTTTTCTGTAACGTACATTTTCAAGAAGCATTACTTCGCCGTCTTTAAGCTCAGCTGCCATTGACTTAGCGTTATCACCTACAACATTTTCATCCTCAGCAAGCTTAACCTCAACGCCAAGATACTCTGAGAGCTTTTTAGCAACAGGAGCAAGACTGAATTCAGGCTTATATTCTCCCTTAGGTCTGCCGAGATGTGAGCAAAGAATAACCTTTGCTCCGTTTTCCATAAGATACTTAATTGTCGGAAGAGCAGCTACAATTCTCTTATCATTTGTAATTTCGCCGTCTTTAAGCGGAACATTAAAATCACAGCGAGCAAGAACCTTTTTACCCTTAACATCAATGTCTTCAATCGTTTTTTTGTTTAAAGCGTCCATTGTATTACCTCTCTATCATTAAATTTATTTTATACTAATATAAATTTGCGTATATATTATATATTATTTTACCCTGTATTGCAAGAAATAATTACTCATATTGTTATTTTTTGGACAAAGAACCACCAATTTAAAAAGAATTGTTTAGTATTGCTTAGATAAATTAAGAACTATAAATAAACAAAAAGAGGAAAGAAGGCATTTTACCCCTTTCCTTTTTTATAATTTCTGCTCATCTTCAGTTTCAACATACAGCAAAATATCTTCTACTCGGCAATTCAAAATTCTGCATAAATCATTTATAGTTATTGTGCTTATTCCTTGATTCTGACGAATTCTGTTAATCGTTGAACTGCTGATATGATACTGCTGTATTAATGTATATGTACTGACGCCTTTTTTCTTGATTGTTTTCCAAAACGGCTCATAAATAATCATAACTTAATATCACCATTTTCATCATAAGATATGGTCGAATACTTGACAATAGTCGTAATTACGACTATACTAAATATAGTTATAAATCTGACTATAATACAAAAGGAGTTTGATTATGTTTGAGGAACTAAAAACAAAATTAAGGAATGAAATTATTAATAACGAAAGAGTCCCGGCTATATACTCTGACAACGCAGAAAAATTAGTTGCATATGCCAGCAATACAACAGATATAAAAGAAGAAATTGCTTGTCTGGAAATTATCTTTGATGATATAGATGATGTACTTTTTGCCGGTAATTGGAGGATGTGGCTCTTAGGTGCATATTATGACGGCGGTTATATTAATTCACCTGAGGCAATAAATCTGTCGTTGCTTTTTTTAGAAAAAGGTGTTGAAACAATTATGGATGACCAATATGTGCCGAAAGTATATTCATTTATTTACTGCTCATTATTATCGTCAAATAATCCTGATAATATAAAAACAGCCAAAGAATTAAAAAGCAAAGTATCTTTGGTTGAATCCATTATTGCTAAATATGAACCTAAAGGTTCAGAAAAATCCGGTGGCTGTTATGTTGCAACTTGCATTTACGGTTCATATGATTGTCCACCTGTATGGACATTAAGAAGATTTAGAGACGACATTCTCTCTCAAAATATTTTAGGGAAACTTTTCATAAAATTCTATTATGCAACAAGTCCTACCGCCGTAAAAATATTTGGAAATCAAGTTTGGTTTCATAATCTTTTCAAAGCTCATCTTGATAAATTAGTAAAAAAATTGCAGGAAAACGGTATATCAGATACACCGTATAACGATTAAAAGGAGGTAAAAATATGTGGTGTCCATACTATAAAGACGGCGAGTACAAATGTGACTTATGTAAAAACACAGTAAATGAAGCAAAGCATGATAATTACTGCACAGACTGGAACGGCACAAATTATCAGGATTGCGACATTTATAAACGATATGCATAAAAAATACCCATTGTTGAAAAATCAACAATGGGTATTTTTATATTACATAATTTAAATGAATTATTTTGTTTCTGAAGCCTTAGCAGCAGCCTGGATTTTCGCTTCAAGCTCTGCTTCTTTCTTTGCTCTGAATTTCTTAATCTTATCCTCATACTCAGCCTCATTGAACTTATATCTGAGCATTGGGAAGATTTGAAGAATAAGACCGATTGAACCGAGAACAGTAAGCATAAAGAAGATAGCATTAAGAACAGGCATATGATTTGCAAGCATAACCTCTCTTGTAAGCTGGCCTGCATCCTTAAGTGCAGTAAGCTCTGTTGACATTGAAGAATAGCCGAACGCATTAACAATAGCCATTACAATCAGGTTGAACAATGCAATACCGATCTTGTTAACAAGGCTCTTGAATGAGAATACAGCACCCTCAAGTCTTTCACCTGTTTCCATTTCAATAACATCAACAGCGTCAGAGAAGATAGCCTGAAGAAGAACAAGACCCATACCAACAGGGAAGTTTGTGAAGAAACGGCATACGCAGTATACAACAAAACCAATTCTTGCCTGTGTAAGATTTTCACTTGTGTAAGGAACAACATACTGGCAAACAACAAATACTAAAATATTTGCAATTGCACAAATCCATGACATATGTATGAAGAGTGTTTTCTTATCCATCTTCTTAAGCAGTGCAGGAACAATAGCCATTGAAAGCATATAGGAAACACCGCTGGAAATACTGAGAATTGGGAAGAGAAGACCTTCCTCAGAAAGAACAATATTCAAGCCGTGATCTGCAAGCCATGAATTCAGTGCAGGGAAATCAAAGATACCGTAGCAGTTCCACTTTGCAAAGAACATAAGGAACATTGCACCGAGATTAACAACTGCATAGAAGAATGAAGCACCGAGCAGAGCTCTCATATTTCGGTTTCCGAATACGATTTTAAGTGCTTTTCTATACTTAATCGGCTCTTCTTCAATATAAATCTTTTCTTTAATACCAAAGAAGGAAATAACAATCGGTATACCTGCTAATACGGCAAACACAATGGATGCAACAAAGAAGCCTATTCTTGCATCTTCAAATGCATATACAATTGGGAAGAATACGATTGACGGAAGAATTGTTCCGATTGAGCCGAAAATGTTACTGATTGAAATCGCACTGACTCTCTTTTTATTTTCAGGGAAAACAAGCGGTGTAAGACCCTGATAAGGAATATCAATAGCAGTATAGAATGTATAGAAAATCAGATATGCTGCAACGGCATACCAGAAATTGCCTGTATTAACAGACTCACTTGATCTGATGATATGGAAACCATCACCGATAGTGGCAATTGTTGATGCAATGTCAATCTGCGAAATTGCAAAAGAACTTGAATTTACAAAATCAACAGGAGCAAACAGCAATATCAAGCCTACCATCATAGGAATAACCATCCACAGAAGGTATGGACGGCATTTACCCCATTTTGTTCTTGTTTTATCAACAATCATACCCATCATTGGGTCATTTACGGCATCCCACACTTTTGTAACAGTAAGTACCAAGCCTGCACCTACCATACCCAAACCGAGATTATCAGCCAAATAAACATTGAGTGCATTACCGATAACATTAATTACCGTAAGCAGACCAAACGGAAGCAGTGAAAAGGCGAGTATTTCCTTAACGCTGGCATCCTTCAGATTAATCATTTTTCTTTTTGCCAAAACATCCACCTCTTAATTAAAAAATACGCACGGCAAACACACCATGCGCTCACATAGTTGATATTATAGCATACTTTAACCTATTTTGATATCACAATTTTTTCACTCGAAAAAAATTTACGTTTTGCATAAATCAGAAGCTGACTTTTTGTGCAATATAAACATACCGCACTGAATACAATATCAAGCTCCATATTTATTTTTAAGGATTATTCCAGCAGCGGTATTACCCTTTCAGCTACCTTTTCAAATCCGAACACATTCGGATGAAGCCCATCATATGTATATTCCGCTCTGAAATCGCCGTCCTGATCTGCAAGCTCCTTTGTCAAATCAAGAAAAGTTACACAGTACCTTTCAGCCACAGCTTTTATTTTTGTATTCAGCACAGAAATTTTAGCATTTTTCTTTTTATTATACTTGCTCAGTTTTCCGTTAACCGGATAAACCGCCTGCAAAATCACATTTGCGCTGCTGCACTTTTCAGCAACCATAATCAGTATTTTTTCAATATTATCAACCGTTTCCTGCATAGGCAGACCATAGCCGTAATCATTTGTACCGATGAGCAGAACGATATTTGACGGTTTAAGATTAAGCACATTGCTTTCAAATCTTTCAAGGAGTCTGTCACTGGTGTCACCGCTGATTCCTCTGTTGTATACTGTAAGGCCGCTCTTTGCTGTATAATCCGCATAAAGCTCCGTATGATTAAAGATTTCCGTTATGGAATCCCCTGCCAGAACCGTCTGTCCCATTTGGCAATAGTGCTTATTAAGATGCTCATAATTTATCATCTTATTTCTTTTTTCAGCATTGTATTCTGTTGACTTTTTTCCGAATATACTCATAATAAAAACCTCTTAACTGTAGCTAAGCAATAACCGGATATTTTGGCTAAAAAAAGCACGGACAACAGTCCGTGCTTTATACTTAACATATTACTGCTCAACAGGATAAACAGAAACCTTTTTTCTGTCCTTACCCATTCTCTCAAACTTAACTGTACCATCAATAAGAGCGAAAAGAGTATCGTCCTTACCAATACCTACATTATTACCCGGATGAATGTGAGTTCCTCTCTGGCGGTAAAGAATATTACCTGCAAGAACAAACTGACCGTCAGCTCTCTTAGCACCGAGACGCTTTGACTCTGAGTCACGACCGTTCTTTGTAGAACCCATACCTTTCTTATGAGCGAAAAGCTGTAAATCTAACTTAAGCATTGTTACACCTCCGATAAATAACTTTTATGTTTTCAGGATAGTCCTTTTCAAGCTCTGTCAAATGGAGCTTCAGTCCATTCAGAATATCCTGTGCTGATGATGCATTTTCAAGTATCATAAGCTTAAGATACCCATCATCAGACTGTGCGTCGGCGTCAAGACCAAGTATTTCCGTAACTGTGTTGGCAGCCATAAGACAAGCACTGGAAACAAATGCACAAATAACATCTTCTCCGCTTTCTCCGCTATATGCGTGACCGCTCGCCAGAAATCCGCAAAGACCGTTGACACCGGTATAAAATTCTATTTCAATCATTATGCATTAATCTTGGTAATCTCAACCTTTGTATATGGCTGACGATGACCCTTCTTGCGCTTCTCGTCCTTCTTTGGCTTGTAAGTAAATACAGTGATTTTCTTACCCTTGCCGTTCTTAAGAACCTTAGCAGCTACAGTAGCATCTGCGCAATCCTTACCTGCTTTAAAGCCGTCATCAGTACCAACTGCAAGAACGTTATCAAATGTAACCTCTGCATCAGCTTCAGCATTGAGCTTTTCAATGTAAAGAACATCGCCCTCTGAAACCTTGTACTGCTTACCGCCTGTTACAACAACAGCGTACATAATTCAAATCTCTCCTTATCCAAGTCTCGCTACGATAGGCGTATATATAATGTATATAACTTGAGCCTATAATATGCGGCTTAATGATTATACCATAAAAATAAATAATGTCAAGTACTATTTAATAAGCCATGTATAATCTTTTCTGCAATCCAAAACAAAATCAATATAAACGGTATCATCCTTAATCTGATATAGCACCAGATACCATTTTTCAACATACATTTTATGATATTTATTGGACGGAATATACTTTTCATTAAAAAACGGATACCTTTGCGGCATTTCTTCAAGCGACTGAAATGCATCAATCAATTTATTTTTTGCTTTTCTTGCGGCTTTCCTGTCCACATTTGCAATAAAAGCGATGTGTTCTTTCAGCATATCAAGCGTTTTTTGAGACACAATAACTTTAAATTTCTTCATTATTATACCTCGTCAATAATATGTTCCAATGCATCATCAAGTTCACTGATTGAAACGCCGTTAATTCCCGACAATCGTTCTTCCTCTACAGCTAAAAGCTGTTCTCTGAGTTTAAGCATTTTTTCTTTTCTTGTAAAGGATTCCATATCCATTACAACCAAATCGCCTTCGCCGTTCTTCGTGAGATATACCGGTTCACCTGTCTGCTTGCAAAGTGTCGATATTTCATTGTAGTTCTGTCTTATTGTTGCACTTGGTCTGATATTCACGAAAATCACCCCTTGTAATATTCTAACTATATTTTATTATAATATTACAATATTGTCAATGATTATTACTTGTTCAACTTAGGATTATTTGTTCTGCCTAAAATGTAATCAGTGGAAACATCATAAAAATCAGCGAGTTTAATTAAAATATCAGATGGTATGTCCCTTAAACCGTTTTCATATCTGTAATACTGCGGTTGCTTCATACCAAGATAATTCGCAATTTCGGTTTGTGTTGTATCATTATCTTCACGTAAATCTCTTATTCTTTTATAGAGTGCCACAACATCGCCTCGTTTATAACTAATCGGTTATTGACATCTTAACACTACTATGATAAAATCATTTTGTAATATAACTATATGGTTATAATCATTGAGATAAAAAGGAGATTTTTATGTACTGTAAAAATTGTGGAGCTTTAGTAGACTCTCACGACCAATTTTGTCAAAATTGCGGAATTAAAGTAAAAAGCGAAATCGCTCCAAACTATTTTCAAAATTTATTAATTGAAAAAATCAAAAAATGCACAAAACTAATGTCTATAAGTAAAAATGTGTTCATTTCAGTAACAGTAATTCTGTTTTTGGCAATATTTATAATGTATTTTTGCATTATGGATTCTATAGTTTCAGGACAAAATGCAATAGAATTTTTTGCCGGATATGGACTGCTATTTCTTTATTTTTTAATTAATGCAATAATTGTCATATCTCTAATTAATAAAAAACATCGCCAATTATCCGAATTATTAACCACCATTCAACTTGATTATGATATAGAAAAAGTTGATAGCCAATTCAATAATCTCAAAACGTCCTCATTGCTTGTTACTGCAATAATATTGACCATTACCTCATCAATAATCATTTCTACACCATTATTTCTTTCCGCCAATTCAATCAGTGATTTAAAAAAATTCTACATACAGCTCAAAAAATCACGCAACACTAATATAAATTAACACTTTACAAATAAAAATATATATGATATAATCAGTTCGCTGTGACGGATTACACGGTTATGGGTGCAAGCCTATTCAGGAGTCACCTATCCCATTACTGAGTTTTCCGACAATCGGCAAATATTATTAATGAGGTGAAAATTATGACACAGGCTGAAAAGCAGGCAATCATGGCAGAGTATGCTACACACGAAGGCGATACAGGTTCTCCTGAGGTACAGATTGCTGTACTTACAACAAGAATCAACGAGCTTACCGCTCACCTTAAGGTGCATAAGAAGGACCACCACTCACGTCGCGGTCTTCTTAAGATGGTAGGTCACAGAAGAAACCTTCTTGTATATCTTTACAACAAGGATATCGAAAGATACCGTGCACTTATCAAGAAGCTTGGTATTCGTGATACTCTCGACAAATAATTTGTCAAATAGGCAAGTGGTGACTTTCACTACTTGCCTTGTTTACTTTTTTAAAAGCAGACAAAACACAGTTCCGTAATCAAAGGAGGGGCAGACAATAGTAGTAAATTGAGCACGTAACTGCACGTTATTTGTTGAATTTATTACTATTGCACCTCCTTTCATTAAATAAAAACTTATCAGAAATGAGGTATGTAAAATGTTTTTCAAAAACTTTAAGGTTTGGGAAACTGAGCTTGCCGGCAGAAAGCTCACACTTGAGACAGGCAAAATGGCTGGACTTGCCAATGCGTCTATCCTTGCCCGTTACGGCGAGACAGAGGTACTCTGTAACGTAACAGCATCTGCCAAACCACGTGAGGGCGTTGACTTCTTCCCACTCTCCGTTGACTACGAAGAGAAGATGTATTCCGTAGGAAGAATTCCGGGCTCTTTCTTAAGAAGAGAAGGACGTGCAAGTGAGAAGGCTATCCTTACATCACGCTGCATTGACCGTCCGATCAGACCGCTCTTCCCTAAGGATTTAAGAAACGACTGCTCAGTCGTTGCAACCGTTATGTCTGTTGACCCTGACTGCTCACCTGAAATCACAGCAGCAATCGGTGTATCAGCAGCAATCGCAATTTCAGACATTCCTTGGGACGGTCCTATTTCATCTGTAAACGTTGGTCTTGTTGACGGTGAAATCGTTATCAACCCAACACTTGAACAGAGAGAGAAAACGGACCTTACACTTACAGTTGCATCAACTGCTGACCTCGTAGCTATGATTGAGGCAGGCGGTAACGAAATTGACGACGATACCATGTTCAATGCTATTATGGCAGGTCACGAGGAAAACAAGAAGATTGTTCAGTTCATTCAGGGCATTGTTGACGAAATCGGCAAGCCTAAGTTTGCTTATGAATCATCAGATCCTGATCCTGAAATTATGGCTGAGATTGAGGAATTCTGCATTGAGGACGTAAAGAAGGCTCTTGACACAGACGATAAGCTTGTTCGCGATGAGGCTCTCCTCCCTATCTATGCAGCAGTTCATGAAAAGTTCGATGAGCGTTTTGAAGGCAACGAGGGCAAGCTTGACGAGATTATGTATCTTGTTCAGAAGCATGTTGTCCGCGCTTGGCTCAAGGACGAGCATAAGAGAGTTGACGGCAGAGGCATTGACGAAATCCGTCCGCTCAACGCTGAGGTTGATTTACTTGCAAGAGTACACGGCTCAGGTCTCTTCACAAGAGGTCAGACACAGGTACTTTCCGTAACAACTCTCGGTCCTATCAACGATTCACAGCTTCTTGACGGTCTTGATGAGCAGACTGAAAAGAGATATATCCACCACTACAACTTCCCATCCTACTCTGTTGGCGAAACAAAGCCATCAAGAGGTCCGGGCAGACGTGAAATCGGTCACGGTGCACTTGCTGAAAAGGCACTTGTTCCTGTTCTTCCGTCCGTTGACGAGTTCCCATATGCAATCCGCGTTGTATCTGAGGTTCTTTCTTCAAACGGTTCAACATCACAGGGCTCAATCTGCGGCTCAACACTTTCACTTATGGCTGCAGGTGTTCCGATTAAGGCTCCTGTTGCAGGTATCAGCTGTGGTCTTATCACCGGTGACGAGGGTGTTTACGGCGACTTTATGACAATGGTTGACATTCAGGGTCTGGAAGATTTCTACGGCGATATGGACTTCAAGGTTGCAGGTACTAAGAAGGGTATCACTGCAATTCAGATGGACCTTAAGGTACACGGTCTTACACCTGAAATCATCAAGGAAGCATTTGCTAAGACTCACGCAGCAAGAGATTATATCCTTGATGAGGTTATGCTCCCTGTTATCAGTGAGCCGAGAAAAGAGCTTTCAAAGTATGCTCCTAAGATGTACACTCTTACCATCAATCCGGATAAAATTGGTGACGTTATCGGTAAGGGCGGCAAGGTAATTCAGGAAATTCAGGCTGACTACGATGTTAAGATTAATATTGAAGAGGACGGCAGAGTATTCATCAGCGGCGTTGATGCTGACAAGTGCGAGGGTGCTGTTAACATCATTAATCTTATTGCAACTGATCCTGAGGTTGGCACCTTCTATAACGGTATTGTTACAAGAATTATGAGCTTCGGTGCATTTGTTGAAATCGCTCCGGGCAAAGAGGGACTTGTTCACATCTCAAGACTCGATATCAAGAGAACTGAGAAGGTTGAGGATGTTGTAAATGTCGGTGATTCTATCGCAGTAAAATGCATTGAAATTGACGATCAGGGCAGAATCAATCTTTCAAGACGCGATTATTTAATCGAGGTTGAGGGCTTAACACCTGAAAATGAGATTGACGATTCTCCGAGAAAGCCGAGAAGAGACAATCATCGTCCAAGACGTTAAACAAGAGATATACACACTTTTTCAACAACAGCCTTAACGGTCGACAGTGACTGTTAAGGCTGTTTCTTTTATATATTTCCGTTGACTTTATGCTGATTTTAAGTTATTGTAAAATTAGCTTTTGCATTTTATAGAATCTTTCAGGAGTTATATATGGATAAAATTAAGGTCTGCTCAAAACAATTTATGGATGAACACGGAAGAGAAAGAATATTTTACGGTATAAATATGGGGGGCAAGAATCTTCCTCTTATGAAGTCGTACAGAGATACATTTTCCATTGAGCTTCTCAAAAATCATCTCAACAGTTTGCATAACAGCGGATTCAACGTAATTCGATTTTTTATGAACTGGTCATACCTTGAACCTGAACCCTATAAATATAATGAAGAAGCGTTCAATGACATTCAGGAATTTATGGACTTATGTGCCTCAGAAAATATTTACGTGTACCTCGATATGCACCAGGATTTATACAGTGCATTCACTGATATTGAAAAAGCCGACCTTACTGCACTGCACAGCAATGGTGCACCTGTATGGGCATGTGTAACAAACGGCAAAAAATTCAGAACACCTAAAAAAATCTGGGCAGAAGGTTATTTTATAAGCAAAGCCGTACACAATGCCTTCAACAATTTCTGGGATAACACGGCGGTCTACGGTATGGGATTGCAGGACCACTTTGCTGACCTTTGGAAGCTTCTTGCAAAAAGATTCGGCAATCATCCGGCATTGCTTGGATTTGATCTTTTCAATGAGCCGTTTCCATATAAATATGATAAAAATATATTTTTCATTATTATAAAATCTGTAATAAAAACAACGCTCAAAAATCGCAGCATCAATAAATTTCAGCTGCTGGCTGCACTGTTAAAAAAAGAGCCCCTCCCTGCCCTGCTCAGCCATTACAACAGCAAAATAATGTATGAAATCGTATCCGCTGCAAATAAATATATTGAAAAATTTGATAAGGAAAAATACGCACCGTTCCTTAACAAGATTGCTGCTGCCATAAGAGAAGAAACGGATAATGGAATTATTTTTATGGAAAACTGCTATTATTCCAATCTGGGTATTCCTTTCTCAGCACCTCCTGTTACGGTTAAACAGAAGCGTGAGCCTAATCAGGCTTTTGCCCCTCATGCCTATGATCTTATGGTGGATACACCATTATATAAATATGCCGACAATGAACGTGTAGGTGCAATATTCCAGAGACGCAAAGAGGAACAACGCCGCCTGGATATACCTGTGCTGGTAGGTGAATGGGGCGGCGGAAATTTAATCCCTGATTGGTTTGACCATGCCGAATACCTTCTGAATATGTTTGACTCTTTTAAATGGAGCCATACCTATTGGTGCTTTGATCCCTGCATAATCCATTCACCTGTTATGGATATGCTGTGCCGTCCTCATCCTATAGCCGTCTGCGGAAATATAAACAATTATCATTTTGATAAAACCGCTCAGTGCTTCACACTCTCCTTCAATCAGGAAAAAACATACAGCGTACCGACAGAAATATTCTGTCATAGATATCCGAAATCTGTTGATACAAACGGCACATATCATATCGAAACTCTCACGGATAACTGCTGCATTTTAAATCTGATAACAAACAAAGGTACAAACTATATTACAATACATTTTTAAAATAAAACGGTACAATTGAAAGCATCAATTGTACCGTTCTTTATTATCTCTTAGTCGTTACCGATTTAGTCGCACACCAAGGGGAATAGATGTTGTAGTTCTTTCCGTTGAACTTTGTTACCTTGTAGGTTCTGATTCTTACATAGTATCTCTTATTGCCCTTAAGTCCTTTTATGTTCTTTGCATAGTACGTATTCTTCGGCATTGTGATTGTCTTTGCACCTGACATATTCTTATTCGTACTATACTGGATCTGATAGCCTGTTGTCTGTGTTCTCTGCTTTGTCCAGTTTACCACAAAGCCCCTGCTTCGTGATGTTACACTGTTTATCTTTGATACACCTCTCGGAATGATATTAAAGTACAGTGTTTTCTTTCCGCTGTAATTTCCCTTGAAGGTTACGGTTACTGCATATCTGCCTACATACTTTCTTCCTGAAGCGAAGCTTACTGTATAATCTGTTCCGTTTCTCAGCGTTCTTCCCTTAACATCCTTCACCGTTACTCCCGGTGTTTTTACTTTTCCATTATAATAGGTTGCCGTTGTTGACAGTGCTACACTGCTTATTTTGTAAACAGTTGTGGTTGATTTCTTCGCTCCGCAAACAGAACACTTATTTACAACACTTCCGTTCCGGCTTGTTGTTGCCTTTGTCACATAGTTTTTATATGTATGCGCTTTCTTGGCTATTGTTTCTGTCTTCGTTGCTTTACATACTGTACAGGTGTATGTCTTCACCCCTGCTGCTGTACAGGTTGCTGCTTTTGTTACTTTGCCGCTATCATATTTATGTCCTGTTGCATTGACCGTTGTCTGTGCCTTAATAACAGTACCGCAAACGGAACAATGGCTTCCTTGTGTAAGACCTGCCTTTGTACAGGTAGGAGCAACTGCCTCATCAATCACCTCAGTATGTCCGTTCGGACAGGAGCTCAGCGCAACAAATTCTATATTTTTAAAATTATTATTCTGTGCATAGAATTCAATATTCGAACCCTTATAGCCGAAAAGCTTAAGCCCTGAATTGTTTGGTATAGAGCCAAGGCCCAAATCGCAGTTGAAGTTATTCACAGTAACAGAAGCAAGGTTTGCACAGTATGAAAAAGCATTTCTGCCTACAAATTCAACAGAAGCAGGAAGATTAACCTCAGTCAGATTTGTACAGCTGATTGCAGCCTCCTCCCTGATGGTAACAACGCTCGGTTCCACATTCAGAATATCAAGAGATATTTTAGATGGAATTTTATAGAGAACCGTTTTAATACTGTTATACAATATTCCATTTTCAACGACAAAATGCTTATTATTGCCGTCAACTGTAATTTCAGCAAGGTTTGACAAATTACTGAATGTTGTACTGAACGCACAGTCCCCTATCGTTTCAACCGATGCAGGAATATGAATGGACTTAAGCATCCAGCAGCCTGAAAAGGCTCTTGTGCCGATATGTTTCACTGTATCTGCAATCGTCAGCTTATTCACATTGGTAAAGGATGAAAAGGCAAAATCACCGACACTTGTAACACCCTTTTCAATAACGATTTCCGTTATTGCACCGTTATTGGTGCTCCAGCTCGGAAGATTTGATGCCGAGTAATTATCCATATCACCTGTTCCGCTGACAGTAATAACATTACCATTCTTGGTAACTGTCACTCCACCCGCCGCCTGAACAACACCGGCACTGCCCACAAAAGAAAACAGCATCACCAGTGCCAATAAAAACGAAAATATTCTTTTCATGAATATGCCTCCAATCATAATATAAAAACAAAAATAATATATTCTTTTAAATTGATTATAACAAATAAAAGCCAGATCGGTCAACACCAATCTGACTTTTAACAAATATTTCACAAATACGTTTTATTTGGCACTTCTTCTCTTTGCAAGCTCAGAAGCAATCTTTGCCTTCTTTTCGCCGACAATATCATACTTGAACATAGGAATTGTTGAAAGCAGAGCAAGAACACCCGGAACAACTGTATACGCAAAGAATACCAAATCCTTAGTATGAAGGTCAAAACCTGTTGCTGTACCGGCAGCAATGCTGTTTACAGTATCCGAATAGCCTGAAACCTGAACAAATACAAGACCGAGTGCTGTACCAAGTGCAAGGCAAACCTTGATTGTAAGCGTGAGTATGGAATATGCTGCGCCCTCCATACGCTTGCCTGTTTCATACTCATAATAATCAACACAGTCAGCAGTCATAATCATCGGCATGAGTGTAACTGCACCAAACTGTAAACCGATAAGGAACAGTGACAGATAGAAGAGTATCATAAGTACCACACTGTCAGCATGTCTGAAATAGAAATATCCGATGATAAATGAAAGAACAGATGCTGCAAAGCCGTAAATGGAAAGCAGGAGATAAACCTTTTTCTCGCCCATTTTTTTGATAAGAACAGGACAAAGTGCCATACTTACCATTGAGCCGACAGCAGTAACAATACCCAGAACTGCAACAAGATTCTGTGAACCGAGAATTACATTGGCAGCCTGCACCTGAATACCCATGGCCATCTGACGGCCGAAGCCAAGAAAATAGGAAATAATAACAAGCATAAAAGGCTTATTATTCTTCAATGCGTTCATCATATCCTTAAAGGTTGTTTTTTCACCTGCAACATACGGAACACGCTCTTTATTGAGCATAGGGATAAGTGCAAATAATACACAGCCTAAAACTGCGGTCAGAACAGCGGTCCAGAAATACTCTGAGCTGATCATCGGTGTATCTGTCTCACCGCTTGCTACAAATACCTTTGAACCGTTAGGAATAATAAGGCATACAATCGGTACGATTACAACACAGGCAGAGAAACCAACCTGCTTGAATGTGTTTGAAATGGAAACAACATTCGTTCTTTCAGTAGGATTCGGTGTAAGAACAGATGCGATACCCTGTGACGGAACATCACCAAGCGTCATTGCAAGCGACCACACAAGATATGTAACGAAAATCCAGATGTAAAGACCTGCACCCTTAAACGGTACTTTCAAAAATACAATGGCTGTCATAATAAGCAGCGGAGCAATTGAATACATAATCATTGACTTGAACTTGCCGTTCTTGCTCTTTGAGCGGTCAATCATATTACCTACAATTGGGTCAAACACTGCCGAAACGATTTTTGCAATCAGAACAAGTATTCCGACAACTGCAATATCTGCGCCCAAAATGGAAGCATCAAACTCTGCCTGATAGGAATTGAGCAAGCCTACAATTGCCTGAAATCCGAATAATCCCAAAGAATATGCTGCAATTTCTTTGAAATTCATATGTTTTTGTTTTGTTATATCCCCAGTCATAACACAAACCTCCAAAAAACAAAAAGGGACATTTTTGTCCCTTTCTATTCGCCAAAATTAATCTTTAAATACATCATTGAACAAATCAATATCAGCAACCTTCATTACAAGAGAGAAGAGCTCTGAGCCCTTAACCGGAAGAAGTCTGTTGAAAACGGACATTGCGTGTGCATCCAGGCCATGCACCATCATAGGTCTCTTATGTGCAATACCGAACATAATCATCTTAACCATAAGGTCACAATCGGTAGAGATCATATCCATAACCTTCTGGCCCTTGCCGCCTTCATTCTTCTGGTCACGGAAAATATCTGTCTTTGTGAATCCGGGACAAACAAGTCCTACATACATCTTATTCTTAAACTCAACTCTGAGTGCTTCGGTAAAGCCCTTAAGTGCAGCCTTTGATGCACTGTACATGGATGTGCCTGCAAGAGTCATCAGAGCAGCTGATGAATCAACATTGATGATTGCCGGATCCTCCTCCTCAAGGAGAACAGGTAAAAATGTCTTTACGCCATAAACACATGAATAGAAATTGATGTTCATTGCTCTTTCAATTTCCTCATATGAATATCTGTCAAATCTCTTGAACTTAGGAAGAATGCCTGCATTATTGATAAGAACAGAAGGACGGATGCCCTCTTCAGCAAGCTCCTCTGCAAAGCTCTCCCAAGCAGCTTTATCTGATACATCAAACAGCTTGTATGAAAACTGCTCTGCATATGTTGGGCCAAGCTCCTCAATGAACTTAAGCATTTTTGCTTCACTTCTTGCAACACCAACAACACGGCAAGCATGCTTCTTAATTAAAGTTGCAGCAATACCTGCACCCATACCGCCTGATGCGCCTGTAACGATTACGGTTTTTCCGCTGAGCCAATCGCCGCCAACGCAGCATTTACAATCACTCATCTTTTATCCCCCTACAATAATCAAATTTATCTTAGATATTATACAATACTAATTTTAACTTTACAATATTTTATTTGCAATATTTTATAAAAAATTATTTTCAGAGCTATGTACATTTTTATCCGTTGTGTTTTTGTACAAATTCATTTGTGCTTTTTTAGACGTTACGCCAAATATTTCGCACTTTGTTGATTTATAATACTTTTTTTGATAAAATAGTTAATTAGCATAGATATTATACACTGTTTGGAGTTAAGAGGAATATGGACAGAAAAATTAAACGGACACGCACTGCTGTTTTCAACGCAATGCTTGACCTTATGGTTGAAAAGGACGCATCCAAAATAACTGTTTTGGAGCTTTGTAAAAGAGCAGATATCAACAAAAGTACATTTTATCTTCATTACAAAAGTATGGATGATTGTCTGCAGGCCTGTTTCCAGACTATAATGGACGGCGTAATTGATATTTCAAAGCGTGTAAGATATGATGATATCAGACGTGACCCAAGCAGAGCTGTGAGCATACTTCTTGATGAGGTTGAAAAAGAGGTCGAGTATCTTTACAAATTCAAAGCAAGCAGTATCTGCGGTCCGGCAATAAAGGTACTTAAAGAAAACTTAGTAAGCTGCATCGCTCAGAATAACGGCTTTACAATAGAGAAAAATTATTATGAAATATCGGCAATCACATTTTCTGTCGCAGGCTGTATCGATGCAATCATTGAGCCGCTGCCGGTGTTTAAAAAGGACGAGCTTTCTGCAGTTATGTGCAGTATGCTGAAATCCCATAATTTAGATTAATTGAATATATATAATAAAAAATCGGTAGGTTTTATCCCTACCGATTTTTGTTATTTTCACTTTATTTTGCAAGATAAAGTCCTGATGTGTCAACGTTTGTATTATCAACATACCAGCTGTTGCCTATCTGAACAACATAAACCTCTTGTGTTGCAACGACTGTGCCATCCTCAAGAGCAACCTCAACATTGCACTTTGCAACGCCTTCAATTACATCGGAATTATCAAGTTCTGAAAATGCAGTCTTCATTGACTCAGCAGCATCTCCGTCAAGTGCAGCAGCCTTTGCCTCACCCTTTGAAACTACATCCTTTATTCTCTGAGAATATTCATCCACATAAGCCTTAGCCTCATCAGCTGAAAGCTCTGTACAATCCCTTACAGTTGTGGTGAACTTATACACAAGCTGCTTTTCAGTAACCGTCTTTTTCTTCTGTGTCTTTTCATCTAAAACGTCAACCTCAACATCCTGCTCCTTGCCGAACATTGTCTGGTAAACACCTGTTGACTCTTCCTGGATGATGGTCTTATCATCGGATGCAAAGGTTCTCTTGGTACCGGTAAGTGACTGACCATAGGCTGAAACATTTGATTCAAATGCACCAAACATAAACTCATCGTCCATATATTCATCGCCGTATACGTCTTTTCTTACCTCAGCCAGCTTTGCGAAATAGTTTGAAAATACAGCATCATAATTATCAAGTCCATAGGTTTTAATAAGCTCAACATAGTAATCATACATTGTTGAATAAACCTTATCAATTGCCTGTGCCTCTTCGTCTGAGCCTGTACCTACAAAATCAGCCTGCTTAACATCATCGCCGTTATTGTAATAAGGGCTCATATAAGCGTCTCTGATAAAATCGCCGAATTTTGCATTCTTTGATACGAGTGTATTCTTATATGCATTGTAACCGTCACCGGTCTGAGCAATCGTATCAACATATGCCTGTGCAACCTTTTCAGGAGCAAAAGCAGTATATCTTGTGGTGAATGCAAAAATGGTAATCACAACCAATACTGCAGCCACTGCAACACCTGCAACTACTGCATAAAGTCCGGCTTTAAATTCTTTATTCTTTGCCATTATACTACCCCTCCTTACTCTGCAATTGCATCAGAACTGTCATCTGATGCGACTTCCTGAGCAGCTCTCTTTTCAGCAAGAGCAGCAGTAATTCTTTCCTTCTTTTCTCCGACCATATCATAGAAAAGAATCGGTACACCCTGAAGGAGCACGAATATTGCAGGAATGATTGTATAAATTGCAAGGAACTTTGAAAGTGTTGAATTATCCTGAACAGCATAAGCAACATTCTGATCCTGTGAGAACTGGTAACCTGACCATGTATACACAAGGAATGGACCAAGATACTTTGTAAATGCAGATGCAATCTTTGAGAAAAGACCATAGCCTGCATATGCCAGACCCTCCTGGCGCTTACCTGTTTTATATTCCATTTCATCAACACAGTCTGCAATCATAATATTCGGTGTTACGTTTGTATTACCGTGCTGAAGACCGCAGAAGAAGTTGAGAATAAGGAACGGAACAACGAGTGTTGAATTAAAGCCGACCACTTTTGATACAATAAACAGAATTGCAAGTGATGACGCACCGTAAATACAGAAAATAATAAATGTTTTCTTAGTTGAGAATTTCTTAAGAACAGCCTTTACAATAAGCATACCAACGGCTGTACCGATACCCATAGGAAGCATAAGAGCAAGCTTTAATCCCTTTGAGCCCAAAAGATAAATTGCTATGTAAAGTGATACTGTGCCATATACACCTCTGCCGAAGCCTGCAAGTTTGGTGAGTGAAACCATAAGCAGGTTCTTGTTTGTGAAAACAAGCTTGATTGACTCACCAAGTGAAACCTTTTCAGATGTATAAGGTACACGCTCTTTGTTGTTTGCAAAGAAAATCATTACAAAAATGACCATTCCCAGTGCACATACTGCTGTAGAAATGATAAGGTCAAGACCCTGACCCTCAGCATTCTTAAACTGCTGTGAGCCCATAAGCATCTTCATAACCGCACCAACAACAATAATGACAACCTGACCGCCCGACTGTCCTACGGAACGAAGGAAGGATGCGATAGAAATAGCATCACCTCTCTCACTCGGATTCGGTGAGCAGAGTGCACCGAAGCAGTTTGCCGGTGATTCAACCGCACAGGAAACCGCTGTGTAAAGTGCGTAGATTACAAACATCCACACAGAAGCAATTGTAAGACTTGATGTATTCGGTGCAACAAACACCATTAATGATACAATAGCAAGCGGAATTGCACCAAAGCCAATCCACGGCTTAACCTTACCCAGTCTTGTTTTTGTTCTGTCAACAAGAATACCGATTACCAATTCACATATTGCCCCTACAAAACCGGCAACACCAAATACAAGTGATACGGTATTCGCAAATGAAGCCTGGTCAAAGCCTTTGCCCTTAAATGCAAAGTCAGCAAAGAAAGTTGTTGTATAATCCGGCATCCAGCCTGTAAGCAATGCTACACCAAAAAGGCCGATACCGAAAGTAACAATCTCTGATGGCTTCATATACTTTTTTTCCGCAGGTGCTTTACTTGTCTTTTCAGCACTTGCGGCTTTCGTTTTTGCCATAACAAAACCCCTTTTCCAGAAATAATATTTTTCAGTTAGACATTATAACACCATTAATTAAAGAAAACAATATATATTTTATCTTAATTTAACATAAACTTAACATTTTATATTTTGTTTATATTTGCACCATAATACCTGACCATTTTTAACAGGCTTACAATAACATTATATATGATAGCGGTGTTCATATTCAATCTGATAAAATGATTCCTCAATCAGTGGAAGGATTCCACGCACCATACATTGTAAAACTTACAAAATGATTTTATAATTCAATTGTAAAATCATTAAGGAGAAATACAAAATGGTGAAATCAAAGAAAAAGCTTGTCATTACAATTTCAATTATCTTATCAGCTGTTATACTGCTAACCGTTATCAGTCAGATTCCGTATATAGCAATTTCAAATCCCTTTTCCAAAATGGATAAAGTAATCATCAAATGCAGTGACTTTGTTGACAGCGAAACAAATGATGATACAAATAGAGAAAAGGACATCACAATCACTGACAAAGACGATATAAATGCACTTGAAGAAATTTGTTTTAAACAAAATATAACGGATATTATGTCTGTATTTGAAACACCTGCATGCTTTTTTGATACTGTACAGATTATATTTGTCAGCAATGGCAAGCAAATAACAGTATGTCCGTCACCTGACGGATGCAATAACCTTATGATTAAAGCTGAAAACGGCAGAAAATATTATCATTCTTTATCCGACACGGAGATGCAAAAGCTGATTGAAATTTTAAAAAATAATGGTCAGGCATGGAATTGGTAACAAAAAATAAGCATAACAAAAGCCGGCAGTTCAACACGAACTGCCGGCTTACTGTATATACATATTATATTAAGTTACACATTAATCTCAACACTTACACCAAGAAGATCCTTTTCCTTTTCAAGAATAGGTGCAACTGTTTCTTTAAGGAAATCAGCTGTCTGCTGCGGTGCTCTGCCAACGAAATTAGCAGGCTTGAGAATTGCAAGAATTTCCTCCTTCGTTGTCATAAATGCAGGATCAGCTGCAATACGGTCAACAAGGTCATTCTGTCCGCCCTCGACCTTAACAACGGCACCTGCTGCCATTGAGTGCTGACGGATTTTTTCGTGGAGTTCCTGACGGTCTCCGCCCTTCTTTACAGCATCCATCATAATATTTTCAGTAGCCATAAATGGAAGCTCGCTCATAAGCCTTGCTTCAATTACCTTTGGATAAACAACAAGACCTGAAGTAACATTGATGTATAAATCAAGAATACCATCGGTTGCGAGGAATGCTTCTGCAACAGAAACACGCTTATTAGCAGAATCATCAAGAGTTCTTTCAAACCACTGTGCAGATGCTGTCCATGCAGGATTAAGTGCATCAATCATAACGTAACGTGAAAGTGAAGCAATACGCTCACTTCTCATCGGATTACGCTTATAAGCCATAGCTGATGAGCCAATCTGATTTTTTTCAAAAGGCTCTTCAATTTCCTTAAGATTCTGAAGAAGTCTCAAATCATTTGAAAACTTGCAGCAGGACTGTGCAATCAGACCAAGACAATTGCAGACAATTGTATCAAGCTTTCTTGCATAGGTCTGTCCGCTGACAGGGAAGCAGGCCTTGAAGCCCATTTTTTCAGCAATTTTTCTGTCAAGCTCTTTACACTTTTCGTGGTCGCCGTCAAACAATTCAAGGAAGGATGCCTGTGTACCTGTTGTACCCTTTGAGCCTAAAAGCATAAGAGAATCAATTACGTGGCAGATTTCCTCGTAATCCATTACCAGATCCATAAGCCAGAGTGTTGCTCGCTTACCTACGGTAGTAGGCTGAGCAGGCTGGAAATGGGTAAAGCCGAGACAAGGCATGTCCTTATATTCATCAGCAAATTTTGCCACTGATGAAATCGCATTGACCAGCTTCTTTTTGATAAGGAGCAATGCTTCCTTCATTGTAATCACGTCGGTATTGTCACCAACATAGCAGCTTGTTGCACCAAGATGAATAATACCCTTTGCATTCGGGCACTGCTCACCGTAAGCGTGAACATGGCTCATTACATCGTGACGGAATTTCTTTTCATACTCCTGCGCCACCTCATAGTTGATATCCTCAGCGTGTGCCTTAAGCTCATCAATCTGTTCCTGTGTTACATTGAGGCCAAGCTCGTTCTCTGTTTCAGCAAGAGCAATCCAAAGCTTTCTCCATGTTTTGAATTTAAAATCAGGAGAATAAATATACTGCATCTCCTTTGATGCATAACGAGCATTAAAAGGTGAATTATATGTGTTATTCGGCATTAGTCAAGACCTACTCTCTTCATCATTTCAGCATATGCATCTTCTACACCGCCCATATCTCTGCGGAAACGGTCCTTGTCAAGCTTTTCGTGTGTTTCAATATCCCAGAAACGGCAGGTATCCGGGCTGATTTCATCAGCAAGAACGATTGTACCGTCTGATGTTTTACCGAACTCAAGTTTGAAATCGATAAGCTCAACGCCGATTGATGCAAAGTACTCTTTAAGAACATCATTTACTGTGAAAGCCATTTTCTTGATTGTATCAACATCCTCCTGAGTAGCAAAGCCGCAGGAAACAGCGTGATAACCATTGATAAGCGGATCGCCGAGATCATCATCCTTGTATGAAAATTCAATGGAAGGACAAACAAAATCCATACCCTCTTCAAGACCTAATCTCTTACAGATTGAGCCTGCTGCACGGTTACGGATAATAACCTCAAGAGGAACGATTGTTACCTTTTTAACAGCTGTTTCTCTGTCCGAAAGCTCCTCAACAAAATGAGTAGGAACACCCTTCTTTTCAAGAATCTGCATAAGATAGTTTGACATTTTATTGTTGACAACACCCTTACCAACGATTGTGCCTTTTTTAAGGCCGTTGAATGCAGTTGCATCGTCCTTGTAATCCACGATTACAATATCAGGATTTTCTGTTGCCCAAACTTTTTTTGCCTTGCCCTCATAGAGCTGTTCTGTCTTTTTCATAATTTAAACCTCCAACATTGATTATATATACTTTTTTGCAGTATCACTGCATTTTAATTATTTTTTATATACTGCCTTGATTCTTTCAACTGCTTCAACCGTTTTTTCAGCATTGCCGAAGGCTGTTAATCTGAAATAGCCTTCACCGGCAGGACCGAAGCCTGAACCCGGTGTGCCTACAACCTGGCACTTTTCAAGCAGTTCATCAAAGAACTCCCATGAGGTATATCCCTCAGGAACCCTGAGCCATACATATGGTGAATTTACACCGCCGTAGCATTCAAAGCCAGCATCACAGAGTCCGTCATAAATCACTCTTGCATTCTTCTGATAGTAGGAAAGAGCCTCTTTAATTTGTTTCTGACCCTCTTCAGTGTAAATTGCCTCAGCAGCTCTTTGTGTGATATAGGATACACCGTTGAACTTTGTAGCCTGACGGCGGGCCCACATAGGATTAAGACTTGTCCCATTAAACTTCAAGTCCTTAGGAACTACAGTATAACCGCAGCGCATACCTGTAAAGCCTGCTGTCTTTGAAAATGAGCGAAGTTCAATAGCACAGGTTTTAGCACCCTCAATTTCATAAATCGACTTCGGAATATTATCATCAACAACGAACGCCTCATAAGCTGAGTCAAAAAGAATCAGTGAGTTATGCGCATTTGCAAAGTCAACCCATTTCTTCAGCTGCTCCTTCGTAGCAACCATACCGGTAGGATTGTTTGGGAAACAAAGATAAATTACATCCGGAATTTCCTCAGGGATATCAGGTGTGAAATGATTCTCTGCTGTACAAGGCATATAAATGATATTTGACCACAGGCCGTCCTCGTTTTTCTCACCGCTTCTGCCTGCCATAATATTTGTATCAACATATACAGGATAAACAGGGTCACAGATTGCAACCTTGTTGTCTACTGCAAAAATATCACCGATATTGCCGCAGTCTGATTTCGCACCGTCTGAAAGGAATATTTCGTCCTTAGCAATATCAATTCCTCTGTCAGTATAATCATGCTTCTGAATTGCCTCAAGAATGAAATCATATCCATACTCAGGCGGATAACCTCTGAAGGTGTCCTCGCTTGCCATTTCATCAACGGCTTTATGCATAGCCTCAATAACCACAGGTGCAAGCGGCTTTGTTACATCACCGATTGAAAGGCGGATTACATCAGCCTCAGGGTGAGCAGCCTGATATTCTCTCTGTTTCTTTGCAACAGTTGAGAAAAGATAGCTTGCCTCAATCTTCAAAAAATTTTCATTAATCTTCATATACTTTAAACCTCCATTGCGTTTATTTACTGAAATTATATATTGATTTCACCTGTAAAGACAGTTGCTGCAGGACCTGTCATAAATACACTGTCACTCTCATTGCCGCTCCAGCTGATCTGAAGATCGCCGCCGATAAGGTGAACCGTAACATCATTATCAACAAGTCCGTTAAGAATCGCCGCAACAACCGTTGCACAGGTACCTGTTCCACAGGCCAGTGTTTCCCCTGTGCCGCGTTCGTAAACACGCATTTCAATATTTTTTCTGTCTACCACTTTTGCAAATTCTGCATTCACTCTGTCAGGGAAAACATCGGTATTACTCTCAAACAAAGCACCATAATAATTCAAATCAAAATCCTTAGGACTTTCATCAATAAACATAACAGCGTGCGGATTGCCCATTGAGACACAGGTCATATTAAAATCTCTTCCGCCGATTGTGATTTTTTCATTCACAACCTTTTCATTATCGCTGTTAACAGGAATATCAGCCGATTTCAATATCGGTGCACCCATATCAACTCTGGCACTTACAGCCACACCGTTTTCAACAGTCAGGTCAATATATTTTACCGCACCCATAGATTCAATTGAAACTGAGGTTTTATCCGTCAATTTATTATCATAAACATATTTTGCAACACAGCGTATACCGTTTCCGCACATTGCACCTCTTGAACCATCAGCATTATACATAACCATTTCAAAATCTGCTTGGGTACCCTTTTTAATCAATATCATACCATCACCGCCTACGCCAAAATGGCGGTCCGATAAAATAATTGCTGCCTTCTCCTCATCTTCGACATTTTCTTTAAAGCAATCAATGTATACATAATCATTGCCGCAGCCGTGCATTTTTGTAAATTTCATAAATAATCAGTCCTTCATTTATTCGGTAAAATCATTTATAATTTCCTTTGCCAGGTCAACAATCTTCTTGCCTGTATGCATACTTTCCTTCTGCAGATACTGGTGTGCCTGACTCTCCGTAATATTTTTACTGTTCATCAAAATCAGCTTTGCATTTGAAATAATCTCATTGTCATTGCCCTTTCGCTGAGTGAAGGAGGAGCGTGTGCTGACGAGAATGGAAACCGTCTGCAAAAATTCATCTCTGTGAACCGGAAGGGGCAGATTAATAAGATTGCCCATATACTCTTCCCTGCCGTTTTTAGACAGTGCCACAACATCAAATCCCACCGGCAGATGTTCTGAAAGTATTCCTGCACCCATATCACTTAAAATGGAAGCACAGACAACAACACCCTCACGCAGATCCTGAGCAATACTCAGAACACTTGCACCTGTTGCACAAACATATGAAACATGAAATCCTTCATTTTCAAGCATGGAACGAAGCTGCAAAGCAGTGGCTTTTACAGGGTATGCAATAATTATTTCCTTCATAGCATCACCCTTCCCTGCTATTAATAAATCTTTTATATTATAACATATGTATCCGCTTACATTCAATACCAAAAATGGTTAATTTATTAAATTTCAGTTTATGCAATTGCAACAAATTACACATATTTTTATAAATTTATGTTTTTTTTTGTAACAAACTAAACAAAAACAACTTGATTATTCTTTGTAATAGTGTTATTATGTTGTTATATAGAAACCGACAGGCGGAAAAAGGTCGGTTTCACATGTGATAATTAACCAAACAAGAGTCGAACACAGCTTAAAGTTTCCGATTCGATTTGTTTGCCTGTCCGAGAAGGAGATGTAAAATGTCGAAAATAAAACATGAATATGAATTTCCGCTCTATCTTTTCCACAGCGGAAAAAACTATAAGTCATATGAATTCTTCGGCTGTCATAAAATAAATGACGGACGATTTGTTTTCAGAGTGTGGGCACCGCATGCAGTCACTGTTTCTGTTGTGGGTGATTTCAACGGCTGGGATGAAAATATTAATATCATGAATCAGATTTCACCCGGCATATGGGAAATCGAAATGGATGATATATTGGTCTTTGACTGCTATAAATATGCAATACGCACAAAAAACGGCGGAATGAATATGAAGGCTGACCCTTATGCTTTCCACGCTGAAACACGTCCCGGAACTGCATCCAAGGTTTACGGAGATATTGAGTACAAGTGGAAAGATGAAAAGTGGTATAAAAAATCAAAGAACGGAAACATTCTTGAAAAGCCTGTCAATATTTATGAAATCCATTTCGGCTCATGGAAGCAGCACGAAAACGGTGATTTCCTGTCCTACCGCCAAATGGCAGATGAGCTTATTCCCTACGTAAAGGATATGGGCTACACACATATCGAAATGATGCCGATAATGGAATATCCATTTGACGGCTCATGGGGATATCAGGTTACAAGCTACTTTGCTCCCACATCACGATACGGCAAGCCTGAAGACTTAATGTACTTTATTGATTCCTGCCATAAGGCCGAAATCGGAGTGATTCTTGACTGGGTTCCTGCCCATTTCCCTAAAGATGCATACGGACTTTATGAATTTGACGGAGAATGCACCTACGAATATTCCGATCTGAAAAAAGGCGAACACAAGGAATGGGGAACAAGAGTTTTTGATTACGGCAAGAACGAGGTTAAATCCTTCCTGATTTCATCGGCTATGTACTGGGTTGATAAATTTCATTTTGACGGCCTGCGAGTTGATGCAGTAGCATCCATGCTTTATCTTGACTACGGCAGAGAAAACGGAGAATGGACACCAAACAAAAACGGCGGTCGTGAAAATCTTGAGGCAGTTGAATTTTTCAGGGAGCTCAACTGTGCAATGTTCAGCGAACACCCCGAGGTAATGATGATTGCTGAGGAATCAACAGCCTGGCCGATGATTACAATGCCTACCGACATCGGCGGTCTCGGTTTCAACTTCAAGTGGAATATGGGCTGGATGAACGACATGCTGCGCTACACTTCTATGGATCCTCTTTTCAGAAAAGGAAATCACAGCTGCATTACCTTCAGCTTTTTCTATGCTTTCAGCGAAAACTTTATTTTACCTATCAGCCACGATGAGGTTGTACACGGAAAGGCGAGTCTTATAAATAAGATGCCGGGCGATTACGATATGAAGTTCGACGGCTTGCGTCTCTTCCTTGCATATATGTTTGCTCATCCCGGAAAAAAGCTGTTATTTATGGGCAGTGAATTCGGACAATTCATTGAGTGGAACTACAAGCAGGGACTTGACTGGCTGCTGCTGGATTATGAAAAGCACAGAAAAATGCTCGGCTTCACCAAAGAGCTGAATACATTCTATAAAAATCATTCTGCACTTTGGGAAATTGATTACAGCTGGGAGGGCTTCCAGTGGATATCAAGTGAGGACAATGCAAATTCCATTATAGCATTCAGAAGAATTGACAAAAAAGGCAAGGAGCTTATTGCTATATTTAACTTTACGCCGAACAGCTTTGACGAGTACAGAATCGGTGTACCTGAAAATGCAACATACAAGGTGGTTCTTGACACCTCCCTTGAAAAATACGGCGGCACAAAACCACGTATATCCGGAACATACAAGGCTAAGAAATTCCCAATGCACGGCCTTGACCAGAGCATCGGTGTAAAGCTGAACGGACTTTCCGCAATATATCTTGAGAAAAAAGAAACAAAAAAGAAAAACTAAAGGAGATAAAAAATGGCACACAAATCAAACGTTGTTGCAATGCTGCTTGCAGGCGGTCAGGGCAGCCGACTGGGAGTTCTGACAAAAAACATTGCAAAGCCGGCTGTACCTTACGGCGGCAATTACAGAATCATTGATTTTCCGCTTTCAAACTGCGTTAACAGCGGTATTTATACCGTAGGTGTTTTAACACAGTATCAGCCTTTGGAGCTTAATGATTATCTCGGCAACGGTCAGCCTTGGGACCTTGACCGTCAGCACGGAGGCATTCACGTGCTTTCACCATACGAGGCAATCGGCGGTGCAGAGTGGTATAAAGGCACTGCAAACGCAATCTACCAAAACATCAATTTTATTGAAAAATATGATCCTGAATATGTTGTTATCCTTTCAGGTGACCATATTTATAAAATGGATTATGCAAAAATGGTTGATTTCCACAAAAAGAATGATGCAGCATGCACCATAGCCGTACTTGAAGTACCTTGGGAAGAGGCATCACGTTTCGGTATCCTTGCCACAAAGGACAACGATGAAATTTACGAATTTGCAGAGAAGCCTGAAAAGCCAAAGAGCAACAAGGCTTCAATGGGCGTTTATGTATTCAGCTGGGATAAGCTTAAGCAGTATCTTATTCAGGATGAAAACACTGAAGGCTCTTCAAACGATTTCGGCAAAAACATCATTCCTACAATGCTTGATGCAGGCGAGAGAATGTTCGCATTCCCATTCAAGGGCTACTGGAAGGATGTAGGAACAATTGACTCACTCTGGGAAGCAAACCTGGATATCATCAATCCGAACGTTGACCTTGATTTAAGCGATAAAAGCTGGAGAATTTATTCAAGAAATCCTATGGCTCCGCCGCACTACATAGGCAAAAATGCTGTTGTTGAAAACTCCTCAATCAGCGAAGGCTGTGAGATTGAGGGCAGCGTTGATTACAGCGTGGTATCATCAAACGTTGTCATTGAGGAAGATGCTGATATTAAATACAGTGTAATCATGCCCGGTGCAGTTATTAAAAAAGGTGCTAAGGTTTACTATTCAATCGTTGCAGAAAATGCAGTAATTGAAGAGGATGCCAAAATCGGTGAAATTCCCGAACAGCTTGAAAACCCTGAGGAATGGGGAATCCCGGTAATCGGTGCCGGTGCCACTGTTACAAAAGGAAAATATGTAGCACCCGGAGTAATGGTAAAATCAGGAGAGGAGGTATAAGTCAATGAACGGTAAAAAAGTTTTAGGTATTGTATTTGCAAATATTCATGAGGAGGCTCTTGACTCCCTCACAGCTATGAGAACAATGGGCTCCGTTCCGTTTTGCTCACGCTTTCGTCTGATTGACTTTCCTCTTTCAAATATGGTTGACAGCGAAATTGCAAAAATCGGTGTGGTAACAAACGCAAATTTCCAGTCACTTATGGACCACGTGGGAACAGGTAAGCCTTGGGATCTGAGCAGAAAGACAGACGGTCTCTATCTTCTGCCTCCTTTTTCAATCGGCAGTGCCACAATGTGGGGAAACAGAATTGATGCAATTTACGGCAATATGAATTTTCTCCGTCAGTCAAATCAGGATTATGTTCTTATGTCTGACTGCAACCACGTCGTTTCAGCAGATTACAGAGAATTGTTCGATGCCCACGAGGAAAGCGGTGCAGACATTACAATTTTAGGTGTAAGGGGCAAAACACCTAAGAATATCGGCTCTGTGCTTACCTTTGACAAGGTTGAGGAAAACGGCAGAATCACTGAGATGAGTCTCGATAAAAAGACGGACGATGAGGTCTTCTATTCCTGCAACATTATGATTATGAAGAAGTATCTTCTTGAATCACTTGTTACAACTGCCCACTCCAAGAATGAAATCTCATACCAGCGCAGCATCATTATGGCGAATATCAAAAATCTTAAAATACACGCCTTTGACGCAACGGACAGCTTTGTGGGAACCATTGATTCCATCCAGAGCTATTATGATATTTCGATGTCTGTTCTTGAAAAGGAAAACAGGAAAAAGCTGTTCAAGCACCCTATTTCCACAAAAGAGCGTGACGATATGCCTACTCTTTACGGTCCGGATTCTTCACTGAAAAATTCTCTTGTGGCAGACGGATGCATCATTGAAGGAACAGTTGAAAACTGCATTATCTTCAAGGGCGTAAAAATCGGAAAAGATACAGTTGTTAAGGATTCCATCCTTATGCAGGATACAGTTATCGGAAGCAATGCTAAAATCAGCTGTATCATATCTGATAAAAATGTTGATATAAAAGACGGTGTTGAGCTGGCAGGTGCAAAAACCTTCCCTATCTGCTTGACAAAGAATACAAGAGTATAAGAAAGGTTAAGAATATGAAAGTTTTATACGTTGCATCTGAAGCACTCCCATTTATGGCATCAGGCGGACTCGGTGATGTTGCCGGCTCACTGCCTGTAGCGCTCAGAAAAAGACTGATCGGCTGCCGCGTGGTAATGCCGCTCTACGACAACATCAAGCAGGAATATAAGGATAAAATGAAATTTATTACCTCAATTTCTGTTCCTGTTTCATGGAGAAGACAGTACTGCGGAATCTTTGAGGCAAAAGCAAACGGAGTTATTTACTATTTCCTTGATAATCAGTATTATTTCAAGCGTGACGGAATTTACGGTCACTATGATGATGCTGAGCGTTTTGCATTCTTTGCAAGAGCAGCATTGGAAATCATCCCTGTTATCGACTGGAAACCGGATATCATTCACTGTAATGACTGGCAGAGTGCACTTACTCCTCTTTATTATAGCTGCTATTATGCAAACAGAATGGGATTTGAAAATATAAAAACTGTTTTCACAATACATAATATCCAGTATCAGGGCAAATACGGCGACGAGCTCCTTAACGACGTACTCGGAATCGCACCTGAATATAACAACCTCATTCTTTATGACGGACTGGTTAACTTTATGAAGGCCGGTATTGAATGTGCCAATAAGGTTACTACCGTATCACCCACATATGCTAAGGAAATACTCGACCCTTGGTTCAGTCATGGTCTTGATCCGATTCTCAATCAGAGAAGCTGGAAGCTCTGCGGCATACTTAATGGTATTGACGTGGACGGCTATAACCCTGAAACAGATAAGGATATATGGGCCAATTACAATGCTGAAGATTTTACAAATAAGGCTGTGAACAAGGCTGAGCTTCAGAAAATGATGGGTATGAACGTAGATGCCAATGTTCCTGTAATCGGAATTGTCAGCCGTCTTGTTGGTCACAAGGGTGTGGACCTTATGAAAGAGGTACTGGAGAAGAGCATCTGCGAACGCAATATTCAGTACGTTGTTCTGGGCAGCGGTGAATGGCAGTATGAAAACTACTTCCGCTATCTGCACGACAAATATCCTGACAAGGTAGGTATCACAATCGGCTTTGTTCCTGACCTTGCAAGAAAAATCTATGCCGGTGCAGATATGTTCCTGATGCCGAGCAAGTCAGAGCCTTGCGGTCTTTCACAAATGGTAGCACTCCGATATGGTACATTGCCAATTGTCCGTGAAACAGGAGGACTCAAGGACTCTATCACAGACTGCGGCGACGGTGAAGGAAACGGCTTCACCTTCAAAACATATGATGCATACGATATGCTCGGAGCAATTTACCGTGCACATGATGCATATTACAGTGACGGATGGAGCAGATTGGTTAAGCGTGCACTTGACTGCGATATGAGCTGGGGAAAGAGTGCAAACGAATATATAAAAATGTACCGTGCCCTGCTTAAATAATAAAATAGTATAATAGATATAAATCCTGAGTATTGTTTATATACTCAGGATTTACTTATTTTATATACCATTATATTGTCTATGTGCATATATTTGTTTCCAAATGATGAATTTTTTTCATTTTTAGGAAAAAACTATTGACAAATCAGCAAAATAGATATAGTATTATAACAGAGTTAGCACTCAGGTGTTTAGAGTGCTAACAGCAAAAAATCACAAAGAGGTGCGGAAAGGATGATAAGTGAAAGACGTCTGGCAATACTCAGCTTAATCATAGAGCATTATATTCAGACAGGCGAACCAATGGGTTCAAAAACATTATGCCAGCTTCTTCCCTACTCCGTTTCCAGTGCCACTGTAAGAAATGAAATGGCTTACCTTTCAGAGCTCGGTTACCTTGAACAAAGGCATACCAGCGGAGGGCGTGTACCAAGCAAGGCTTCATACAGATATTATGTTGACAGCATTATGGTGCCGAAGAGCATTTCAGCCTACGATAAAAAAGTGATCGCTGAAACGCTTTCCGTTAACTCCGGTGATCCGGAACGTCTTCTCTCGGATGCAGCCAAACTGCTGGCACAGTACACTCACTGCATCGGCTTCTGTTGTTCAGTTGAAGATCCGCTGGACTGCATACAGGGTATAGACCTTATACCTGCAGGCAATTCAAAGGCGATGCTTGTAATGCTTACGGTGGGCAGCAAAATAAAATCCTCATTAATCAATATTCCGTGTCCGATTGATGATGAATTCAGATTGTTATTCTACGAGGTAGTCAACAGGCTGTTCGTCGGCACACCGCTTACAGATGTCAATCTTTCACTGATTCAGCGCTCAGTGCTGATAGCAAGAGAAAGAGTGTTTGACCTTCTGCCGGTGCTCACCTCTCTCTGTTCTCTGTGCAGTGAGGCATCACAAAGCAAGCTGAATATCGAAAGCGAAACCAATTTGCTCTCCCACGAGGATTTGGGAAACGAGGTTTACAAAATCCTTTCATTCCTTGCAGATAAAGAAAAGCTGATTGATTTTTCAAAGCAGTTCGCCAAAACAAATGCAAGGCGTACCATGTTTATAGGTGATGAAAATCCGTTATACGAATTAAAAAACACCTCAACCATTATTTCAAAATTCACATACGGCAACAACCAGGTTGCCGCTTTGGGAATGATAGGCTCAACAAGAATTGACTATCAGCGTATTATTCCCTGTGTGGAATATATATTTAATACAGTAGATGCTCTGCTCTCAAAAGGAGGTACGAAATGAGTAAAAAGAAAAACGAAAAAGTGAACGAAGAAAAGGAAATCAAAGAGGAAGTAACAAAAGAGGAAAAAGCTGAAGAAGAAGTAAACCCTCTTGAAAAGGAGCTTGCCGACACAAAGGAACAGCTCCTGAGAATTACTGCCGAATATGCAAATTTCCGCAAACGCTCCGAAAAGGAAAAAAGTGAAACCTTCAGCTTTGCAACTGCCAAGACAGTAGGCGAGCTTCTCCCTGTGATAGACAATCTCGAAAGAGCTTTGTCAAATGAGCAGGAGGATTATGAAGGGCTTAAAAAGGGTGTTCAGATGACCTATGACGGTCTTATGGCAACGCTTGAAAAGCTTGGTGTTACAGCCTATGGCGAAAGCGGTGAGCAGTTTGACCCTAACTTCCACAATGCAGTAATGCATATTGAGGATGAAGAGTTGGAGACAAATGTAATCACCGATGTATTCCAGAAAGGCTATAAAATAAATGATAAGGTTGTAAGACCTGCAATGGTTAAAACAGCCAACTAATTATAAGGAGGACAATGATTATGTCAAAGATTATTGGTATTGATTTAGGTACAACAAACAGCTGCGTCAGTGTTATTGAAGGCGGTGAATCCGTAGTAATCGCAAACGCTGAGGGCGCAAGAACAACTCCGTCTGTTGTTGCTTTTTCAAAAGACGGCGAAAGAATGGTAGGTAACGTTGCAAAACGTCAGGCTATCACAAACCCTGATAAAACAATCTCTTCAATCAAGAGACATATGGGCTCAGATTACAAAGTAACAATTGACGGAAAGGCTTATACTCCTCAGGAGATTTCTGCAATCATTCTTCAGAAGCTTAAGGCTGATGCTGAGGCTTATCTCGGCGAAACAGTATCAGAGGCTGTTATCACAGTTCCTGCCTATTTCACAGATGCACAGCGTCAGGCAACAAAGGATGCAGGTAAAATCGCAGGTCTTGAGGTAAAGAGAATCATCAACGAGCCTACTGCTGCTGCTCTTGCTTTCGGTATTGACAAGGAAGACGACCAGAAGGTAATGGTATACGATCTCGGCGGCGGTACCTTTGATGTTTCAATCATCGAAATGGGCGACGGTGTTCAGGAGGTACTTGCTACAGCAGGTAACAACCGTCTCGGCGGTGACGACTTTGATAAGAAAGTCATGGACTGGATTGTTGCTGAATTCAAAAAAGACAACGGCATTGACCTTTCAGGCGACAAAATGGCTATGCAGAGAGTTAAGGAAGCAGCTGAAAAGGCAAAGATTGACCTTTCAGGTATGACAACTGCTCAGATTTCTCTCCCATTCATCACAGCAGATGCAACAGGTCCTAAGCACCTTGAGCTTACACTCACAAGAGCTAAGTTCAACGAAATGACAGCTGACCTTGTAGAAGCAACAATGGGTCCTGTACGTCAGGCTATGAGCGATTCAGGTCTTTCAATGAA
The DNA here is from genome assembly GCA_910577195.1 of uncultured Eubacterium sp. Taxonomy (GTDB): domain Bacteria; phylum Bacillota; class Clostridia; order Oscillospirales; family Acutalibacteraceae; genus Eubacterium_R. The sequence continues at coordinate 342,179 of CAJTLP010000001.1, forward strand.
CGAGATTGATAAGATTCTCCTTGTAGGCGGTTCAACAAGAATCCCTGCTGTTCAGGAGGCTATTCAGAAATTCAGCGGTAAAGAACCATTCAAGGGTATCAATCCTGATGAATGTGTTGCTATGGGTGCTGCTCTTCAGGGCGGTGTACTCGGCGGCGACGTTAAGGGTCTCCTCCTTCTCGACGTAACTCCGCTTTCACTGGGTATTGAAACCATGGGCGGTATTAACACCGTTATCATTGAAAGAAATACAACCATTCCTACAAAGAAGAGCCAGATTTTCTCAACCGCTGCTGACAATCAGACATCCGTAGAGGTACACGTTCTTCAGGGTGAAAGAGAGTTCGCTAAGGACAACAAGACACTCGGTATGTTCCATCTTGACGGAATTCTTCCTGCAAGACGAGGTGTTCCTCAGATCGAAGTAACATTTGATATTGATGCCAACGGTATCGTTCACGTATCAGCAAAGGATCTCGGCACAGGCAAGGAGCAGGCTATTTCAATCACTGCATCATCCAATATGAGCAAGGAAGATATCGACAAGGCTGTTAAGGAAGCTGAGCAGTTTGCTGAAGAGGATAAGAAGAAGAGAGAGGCTATCGACCTCAGAAACAATGCTGACCAGATGGTATATCAGACAGAAAAGCTCATCTCTGAGGACGGCGACAAATTCTCAGCTGATGATAAATCTGCTCTTCAGACAAAGGTAGATACACTTAAGGAAGCACTCAAGGGTGAAAATCTTGACGCAATCAAGACAGCTCAGGAGGACTTACAGAATAAGTTCTATGAGGTTTCTCAAAAGCTTTATCAGGCAGCACAGGCTGCAGGTGCAGATCCGAACGCAGCAGGAGCAGGCTTTGACCCAACACAGGCTGCAGGCGGCGCTGATGCAGGTTATACCGATGCTGATTACACAGAGGTTGACGATAACTAATAAATAATATATAATCAACAAGCAATGTAGCGGCGGGATATTATAAGTCCCGCCCTGCAATATTTTAATATAACAATTCATGAATTTTTTCGTTAGTAACACAGTATAACGGAAAAAGGCATAATTGGAGGTGTATGAATGCCTGAGAATAAAAGAGACTACTACGAGGTGCTGGGCGTAAACAAAGGTGCCAGCGATGATGAAATAAAAAAAGCATACAGAAAGACAGCAAAAAAATATCATCCGGACCTGAATCCTGACAATGCGGAGGCAGAGGCAAAGTTCAAGGAATGCAACGAGGCATATGAGGTTTTATCCGACCCACAGAAAAAAGCACGTTACGACCAGTTCGGCTTTGCGGGAGTTGATCCTAACTATGGTGCAGGTCAAGGCGGAGCAGGCTTCGGCGGCGGCTTTGGCTTTGACGGTGATATTGATTTGGGAGATATTTTCTCCTCTTTCTTCGGCGGCGGTTTTGGCGGAGGAGGCAGGAATCCTAACGCTCCGCAAAGAGGACGTGATTTGCAGACTGCTGTCAGTCTTACCTTTGAGGAGGCAGCAAAGGGCTGCAAGAAAACCATTGAGGTTATGCGTGTTATGGACTGCAGCGAATGCGGCGGTTCAGGTGCTGCAAAGGGCACATCACCTACCACCTGTCCTGAATGTCAGGGCAGAGGTGTAATCAACGTTCAGCAGAGAAGTCCGTTTGGTGTAATGACCACACAGAAAACCTGTAACCGCTGCGGCGGAACAGGAAAGATTATCACCTCACCATGCCATAAATGTAACGGCAAGGGCAAGGTGCGTGCAAGAAAGAAAATTGACATCAACATTCCTGCCGGCATTGATAACAACCAGGTAGTCAATGTAAGAGGCTTCGGAAACGATGGTACAAACGGCGGACCTGCCGGCGACCTCAAGGTAGTTGTCAATATCAAAAAGCACCCTTACTTTAACCGTGACGGATATGATGTATGGGTTGACAGACATATTTCATTTGTTCAGGCAACTCTCGGTGCTGAAGTCCAAGTACCTACTCTTGAAGGTGATACAAAACTGAATATCCCTGCAGGAACACAGCCCGGTGAAGTATTCACCCTTAAGGGCAACAAGGGTATACAGCGTCTCAATGGTATGGGCAAGGGTGACGAGCATGTAAGAATCATTGTCGATATTCCGAAATCCGTTACAGATGAACAGAAAGAGCTTTTAAAGCAGTTTGACAAAAACTATGTTCCGCCAAAGGGTAAAGAAGGCTTTTTTGACAAATTCAAAAAGAAATAATAACATAGCCAAACAAGAGTTGAACAAAATAAGGTTTAAATCAGGATTGAATGTTCAGTCCTGATTTTCTTATTTTTATCTGACATGAAATTGCATAAAATATCAGGAATATAAAAGTCAGCTGTTCTATAATAATCTCAACAGAAAGGGATGAGGTAATGAACTATACGCAGGGGCTGCAAAACGCAATTGACTATATTGAAGAGCATCTTACGGATGATTTGGATATAGAGGAAATTGCAGCACAATCAGGATTGTCCGCATTTTACTTTCAGAGGATTTTCAATATACTTTGTGATTATTCACTGGGTGAATATATCAGAAACCGCAGATTAACTCTCGCCGGCAACGAGTTAAGCGGTACAGATGAAAAGGTAATTGATATCGCACTGAAATACGGATATGATACACCTGAAAGCTTTTCAAGAGCCTTTTCAAGGTTTCACGGAATTACTCCATCGCAGGCTAAGAAAAACAGCTCACCGCTGAAATCATTCTCACGCCTTTCTCTTGAAATTCATTTAAAAGGCGGTAATATTATGGATTACAAAATTGTAAAAAAGGATGCATTCAAGGTGCTGGAAAAAATCAGTACGCATAGTATTGATGATGAGCAGAACAAAAACACCATACCTGATTTCTGGACTCAGTCGCATCAGGACGGAACAGTGCAAAAGCTGTTTGATCTGACAACGGACAAGACAAACATCTTCGGCATATGCTACGGCAACACGCCGAACAACAAGAAAACCTTTGAATACTCCATCGCGGCATTATGCGATGACAATACTGAAATACCTGACGGATTCAGTATCAAGGAAATCCCTGCACGCACATGGGCAGTATTTGAATGCATAGGCCCTATGCCGGATGCCGTTCAGAACACCTGGCATAAAATATGCTCAGAATTTTTTCCGACAGCAAATTATGAACCAACATATGAAATGGATATTGAGGCATATCCGGCAGGTGTTATGACATCACCTGACTACAGAACCGAAATATGGGTAACTGTAAAAGAAAAAAAGAATTAGAAAAAATAAGAAAGGGTCTGTATTCGTTTGCACGAGTACAGACCTTACTGCTTTGAAAAATTTTAATTTTATGCTATAATATTTTAAGCAGACGGTTTATTTCAAACAAATCGTGGATATATTTTAAGTAAGAATGTTAAATTCAATTTACAGAAATGAGACTTAGTCACAGTTTTAATACTATTTTTTATATATAATTAAGATAACACATCAAATTATATGGAGGTACACAAATGAAAATCACTTTGAATCCGGATAAAGAAATTGTACAGTCAATAAAGGAAGGCCTGAAAAAAACAGGCGGATATTGTCCCTGCCGAATAGAAAAATCCGAAGAGAATAAGTGTATGTGCAAAGAATTCAAGGAGCAGATAAACGATCCTGACTTTGAGGGATATTGTCATTGTATGCTTTATTATAAATCTAAAAAGTAAAGGAGAATGAAAAATGGCTGAATTAGAAATTACAAAAAATAATTTTACGGATGAGGTTATGAATTCCGATATACCGGTATTACTGGATTTCTGGGCAACCTGGTGCGGACCATGCCGTATGATTTCACCGATTGTCAAGGAACTTACTGAGGAATACAGCGGAAAGCTCAAAGTTGGAAAGATAAATGTAGATGAGGAAGCAGAGCTTGCTTCAACCTTTGGTATCTCAAGCATTCCAACAATCGTAATCATCAAAAACGGTAAAATCGTAAATACGTCAGTGGGCTTTGCACCGAAGGATCAGCTTGTTAAAATGATAAATAATGAGTTATAAAAAAACTCCTGCTTAAGTAAATCTTAGGCAGGAGTTTTCTTATTCACTTTCAAGATTCAACAGGTACACCTTTTTATCTATCCCTCCGGCATAGCCTGTAAGATTCCCAGTTGCTCCCACAACTCTGTGGCAGGGTATAATAATACTTATCGGATTATGCCCTACTGCACCTCCCACTGCCTGTGCAGACTTCAGTCCGCCTGTCATTTCTTTTGCAATTTCGCCATAGGTAATCGTTTCTCCATATGGAACCTGTGTAAGCCGTTTCCACACCCGCTGCCTGAATGCACTGCCTCTCGGCTTAATGGGAAAGTCTGTCTCAGGCTTTTCGCCATTGAAATACCTGTCCAGCCAGGAAAACACCTTTTCAAAAATCGGAAGCTCTTTTTCCTCATAATCGGATGATAACGTATTCTTAAAATATTTCTGATTTTCAAACCATAAGCCTATTAAATTTTCTCCGTCACTTGCCAGGAGAATTTCACCTATCGGAGATGTATACCCTGCAATATAATCCATATTATCACCCTATCATTATTTTAACATATTTAAGAATCTAAAGCCACTTTTTCTTTTTGAACCAGAAATACAGAACGGCTACAACAAGAACTGAGAAAACGATTACATATAAATATCCGTACCTCCAGTGAAGCTCAGGCATAAACTCAAAATTCATACCATACCAGCCTACAATAACGGTAAGCGGAAAAAAGATAGTTGTCATCAGCGTAAATACTTTCATACTCTGATTCAGACGCATATTAAGATAAGCCTGATATGCATCCCACAAATGCACAACACTATCCCTTAATAAATCAACATTTTCCTTAAGCCTTACAGCTTTATCGGTAAAAATATGAAATGCCTTCAGTCCTTGTTCCTCAAATATTTCATTTTCATTCTCGCGCAGAGCCTCACTGATATCAATCAGCTGCTCATAATATCCCCTGAGTGTAAGCAGCTCTTTTTTCATATTCAGCAGCTTCATATTAAAATTTTTATCTGCTTTATTTTTCAGAACAGTCTCCTCAAGGGAATTGATTTCAAACTCTGCACCCTCCAGTTTTTTATTATCACCTGATATCAGCTCTTCAAAAAAGGAACAGACAAGCTTTTCAAGCGTAATATTTTCACAGGAAATTTTAGACATAACACGCATAAATATATCACGGTTTGAGCAGCATTGGTCCAGCACATTGACGATAAGCAAAAGATTCTTCTTGATAAAAAGTGCAAAGCAATTACCCAGTCCATCAGCATCAGATACATTTACAACATTCAGTTTTACAAAGCAATACCTGTCATACACCTCAATATCCGAAGAGAAAAAGCTGCTTTTTTCCTTGCACTTCTCAACTGACTGCAAAAAAAAGTCAAACCGCCGGTAAATATCCGACAGTTCCTGTATATTCACATAACCGATTGTCAGAATATTATCGTTAAGCTCATCCGTACTTACACTGACAACATCATCGTCAAATTGATAAAACATAAAATCACCGGATTTATTTCAGTCTATCATAATTATGTGCAATTTTTCTTATCCATAAAAATAAAAAGGATTTGCCAAAATCCGGCAAATCCTTTTTTGATTTTAAATTACTCTGTGTCCTTATTCTCAAGAGCGGCTCTCTGTGCAAGGACCTTTTCGTGAACCTCTTCCTTTGTCTTGCCTGTAAGCTTGTAGAAGAAGAACGGAACGCCTGCAAGGAACATCATAAGACCGTGAACAATTGTATAGAAGAACAGCAGCATAATCTTTGTATGCAGGCTCTGCTCCTGGCTTACACCGTCAATTGCCTGAACATATTCAATAATCGGAACCTTTGTTCCGTAAAGAATGGTCGGTGCAAGAGCAGATGCAATTGTACCTGAAATCATTGTGCCGATACCGATAACAAATGGCAGTGACGCATCAAGACGCTTGCCTGTTTTAAGCTCGATATCCTCGAGCACATCTGCCTGAAACATGGTCGGAAGAAGATTTGATGCACCAAACTGTAAGCCGATAAGGAATAAAGTTGCAACAAATACAATCTGAAGCACAGGACTCGGATTCTTGAAATATGTATAACCTACTGCAAACGCAATGCAGTTTGCAATAACCGAGTAAATACCGCTGGCGATATAAAGCTGTTTTGAATTGAATTTCTTTAAAAGGAAATTGATAACAAGCATACCTACTGCGGTACCGATACCTGTCGGCAAACCAAAGAGCAGGAATTTACCCGGACCTAAAAGCGCTTCAGCAAGGAAAATACCCATATATGTTGATACACCTCTGAAGCTCTTTAAAAACTCTGATACAATAATTGTCCAGGCATATTTATTCTTAAGAACATCTGCATAACCCTCAATCGGATTCTTTTTCTCATTGCTGTATGTAATTCTTTCACGAACGGTTTTCATACCCAGCAGCATTGTGATAATTCCGAAAACACTGCAAAGTGATGCAACGGCAATATAACGAAGACCTTTATCCTTAACCATAAGAGCAATAACAAGCTCAACAACAAGCGGTGCAGAGTTACCGACTGCCGATACAATACCCCTGAAGGACATTACTGTATCTCGTTCCTTCATATTCGGAGTCATTACAATAGCAACCTTGTTAACGCAGTCACCAAAGTTGGTACATACTGCCCACGCAACTGCAACGGTTACAAGATAAATCATAAGAGTTGAGCCTGTAATTCCCTTTGGTGCCCAGAAAGAAAGCACTAAGAATATACCTGCAGGAACTGCAACAAGAAGAGCCAGCGGTCTGAACTTTCCGCCCTTGCCTGTTTTTCTGCCGTCAATATACATAGCTATAAAGAAGTTAAGTATAAACGGAATGACCGAAGTTAAAGTGTTGAAAAGACTTACACTGCTGTCAGGCAGCACCAGGACGTTAACCAAATAGTCGTTTCTGTAGGAACCTACTGCACCTGTCATCATTGTATAAAAGAATACAGCAACAAGATACAGAATAAACTCTTTTCCTTTAATGTACTTTTGATCACTCTGTTTTAAAATTGATTCTGACATAAATTTTACCCCTTTTTATCAGTTCATTTTCCAGTTTAAATCTAAAATGGTATTATAATCCCTTTGCTTTTCATCCCCTATCATCGAAAGAATAAAGGTATCAATATCTGAAAGCATCGGATTTTTTGCACCCATCTTTTTCTCAATGATATGTGTAATAGGATGCAATCTTTTAAGCAGCTTTGCCATAGCTTCATACATCGGTGTGCCCTTAACATAAGGCTCATCGCCTATGAATATATTACGCACAAGCTCAACGCCCACATCCTTTGCAAGCATATTTTCAATGCTCCTGTCCACCTTGAAGCAGAGCAGTCTGCCAAGCTTTTTCAGGGTGAATTTGTCAAGGATTTTCTTTGCCGGCGCAGGAAGTATTTCTTCCATTTTCCAGTTAATCATTCTGTCAAAACGCCAGCGGAAATACTCGCTTGCCGTTTTGCCCTGTTTATCATAATCAAAATCATCAATTGTATAGGATTTAATATCTATCGTATTGTTATCCTCAAAGGTAACCTTTCTGTAAGCACAAGGACAACCGACAAAACAGCCTGTCTGCACATCTGTAATTGTATTGCCACTCTTGGTAGTATAATCCGTAACCGCCTGTGCATGCATATGCCCTGTAAAAATCAAATCAAGTCCTGCATCTGCAAGCGTTGTGGCAACCGTTTCCCAATCAGTAAGCTTTGCATCACCGATCAGATTCATAATCGCTGAGAACGGTAAAAGCGGATAATGTGTCATTGCAAATATGTAATTGCCGCTTTCATGAGCCTCTTTAATCTGCTCCAGTGCCCACTGCATCTGGCTTTCCCATATGCCCTTGAAATCCTTGCAGTCACCGTCACAATTCAGTGCAAGCAGCCTGATTCCATCAGCAATTTGTGCAACATAGCTCATACTTTCCTTATGCTCACTTATTGCACCGTCAAAGCCAAAGTTCTTGTAAAAGTCTCTCAACTCTTCTCTCGGCATACCCTTAACAGGTATTATCCTGTCTCCGTCAAATTCAGCAGGCTCACCATCCTCACAATAATCGTGACGTGCTGTAATAATATAAATCCTTTTCCCCTGCTCAGCAAGCTTATACAGCCTTTCCCTGAAACCAACATGGCTCTGATACTCACCGCGATAAACCAAATCACCGGGAATAAGAATAACATCCGTATCTTTGTCCTGTGCTATCTGTTCAAAGCCTGCATCAACAATTGCAGGTGTTTCAGCAACACACTTCTGATCTGTACGGCTTCTTTCCTCATATGCCTTACCCGTGCTTTTGAATGAGCTGTCATAATAATGAGTATCCGTTACAAGAAAAAAAGAAAATGATTTTGTCATATTTCCATCTCCCTTCTCTTTTAATATACATCTTTTGATGATCGTTTTAAACAGGATATATCACAGACAATGTTAGTATTATCACAACAATTGACAGAAGTCTATTTTCTGATTCTTTTTCTGAATTCAAGCGGTGAACAGCCTACTGCACTTTTAAAGCTTGATGAAAAATACTGCTGATCAGCATAGTGCAGAACTTTTGCAATATCACCGATACTCATATTGGTATGCATAAGATACATTTTTGCTGCATCAATTTTCCTTTCCAGGTAGTACTGATATGGTGTCATACCATATTCTTCTTTAAAAATGTTAATAATATAATTTTTTGAATAATTCACATCTTCACAAAGGTTATCAAGATTAAAATGGCTTTCAACAGATTTATCAAGCATTCTTTTTATTTTATGGGCAATACTTTCATTATTCATTTCTATACCATTTTTTATATACATAAAAATCTGCATAAGCTCTAAGGTAATCGCATTCACCATTCGTTCATAGCTGATGTCCTCTTTTGACAGACGGAATATTTTTTCAAATTGCTTTTTTACATTACATTTTTTGAACAGATACGTATCATCCGGCAAATATAAATCTGCCATCGTTGTGGCCATTTTTCCGTCGAAAACAATCCAGTACTTATGCCAGGCATTATCATTATCCGTAAAATATTTATGATTGCTCCCCAGCTTGAGAAAAAACACGTCACCAGCCTCAGGCGTTAGGTGCTGCCCATTGATTTCCAGTGTGCCTGCGCCTTCAATGATATATTCCAGAGCCATCATATCCGAATTCTCACGTTCAATTTTAAAACGTCCGTCACAATAGGTTTCACCTACAAGCAGTACCTTAAGCGGAAAATCATCGGACAGAAAGGATGAAAAATTTTTAAAATCCTCTATCATAGTAATAATCCTAACATTTTATTTTATTTTTCCTATTTTAATTCATTAATAAATGTGATAATTTATTAATAGCATAAAATTGAATTTATTGCAAATATATTTTTTTCGGAGAATCAAAGATGAATATAATTAAGCGTGACAATAATATCTTCATTCTTGAAACAGAGAATACACACTATGTAATCGGTATTGATAAAACAGGATACAATCACCACATTCACTGGGGTAAGAAATGCAATCCTGATGATTACTATATAAATACAGTCGGTGATGAAAATTCAAACAACACAATGCTGGACGAATATAAGCAGGAAATCACACCGTATGGTCAGACGATGTACCGTGATTGCGATATAAAAGCAGAATTTGAGGACAAATGCCGTGAAATCAACCTGAAATATATCGGCAGCAGTTCTACTGACGATACGCTGTCCATCACATTTTCTGACAAATATTATTCACTGGAGATTACACTTCACTATCAGATTTTTGATGGACTTGATATCATCAAACGTTATACCACACTCCGCAACACAGGAACAGGCAGAATTGATTTTGAAAAGATTTCAAGTGCTCAGTTCAGTCTGCCTTCCGTAAAGCCTTATACCTTCAGAAACACCAACGGTGCGTGGGGCGGAGAATTTATTGAAACAAACACTGTTCTTGACGGCGGATACGCTGTATTTGAAACACGCAAGGGTGCATCCAATCACAATAACTCCCCTTACTTTATTGCATATCATAATGCCGATGAAAATTCGGGTGATGTCTATTTTGCATCACTGGCATACAGCGGTAATTTCAAGGTAAGCTGCTCAAGAGATCTTTATGGTATCAGCCGTGTCATTCTCGGAATGAATGATTTTGATTTTTCACACACCTTAAACGGCGGTGAAAGTTTTGACACTCCTCCTGTTTACTGCGGACACACACAGGGCTTCGGTGATATGACGAGACAGATGAACCGTTTCTGCGTTCAGCATCTTTTGCCAAAGCAATTTAATCAGGAAACGCTGCCTGTTCTCTATAACTCATGGGAAGCAACAGGCTTTGCAGTAAATGCAAAGCAGCAGATTGAGCTTGCAAAGCTGGCAGCAAAAATGGGCGTGGAGCTCTTTGTTATGGACGACGGCTGGTTCGGTCAGCGAAGGGACGACCACGCAGGTCTTGGTGACTGGTATGTAAATGAAGAAAAGTTCCCCAACGGACTGGATGAATTGATCAATGCGGTTAACGAGCTTGGTATGGATTTCGGAATCTGGGTTGAGCCTGAAATGGTGAATGCTGACAGTGATTTGTTCAGAAAGCATCCTGAATGGTCCTATCATTATCCGCACCGCGAGGCTTGTGAGCTGAGAAATCAGCTTGTTCTGAATATGACAAGAGAGGATGTTCAGGATTATATCTTCAAAACGCTCGATGAACTGCTTTCAAACCACAACATCAAATATATCAAATGGGATATGAACCGTCCCTTCTCGGAAACAGGTGCGGAAAACTTACAGAATCCGAAGATGTATTCCTATCTTCACACAATGGCTGTTTACAATATCGTTGACAGACTTAAGGAAAAGCATCCTGATGTGGCGATTGAATCCTGTGCATCAGGCGGCGGCAGATGTGATCTCGGTGCACTCAGCCACTATGATCAGGCGTGGACAAGTGACAACACTGACGGTATTGACAGAATGACTATTCAGAAAGGCTATTCACTCCTGAGACCTGCAAAAACAATGCGTGCATGGGTAACAGATATAGAGGGCATCAACAAGCCATGCTCACTTGATTTCAGATTTGCGGTTTCAATGCAGGGTTCACTTGGAATCGGCGGTGATCTTACAAAATACAGTGATGAGGATTTAGAAATATGCAGAAAAAATATTGCATTTTACAAAACTTTCCGCGATATTGTTCAGTTCGGTGATTTGTACAGAATACTTGATATCGAAAAGGACGAGGTGCTCCTCAATCAGTACGTAACTGCCGACAAGTCAAAAAGTGTCGCTTTTCTTCTGGCAAACGGCACAAGATTTTACAAAAAGAGAATGCCTGTACGCTTTGACGGACTTGATAACTGCAGGAACTACAGGCTTACTATTGACGGCAAAACCTATGAAAAAAGCGGTGCTTATCTTATGAACTGCGGAATTATCCTTCAGATACGCGGCGTTGATTACAACAGAGTAATCATAATTGAAGAAATAGAATAATGGATAAAAGGCTGTACACTGTGCTTGTATATTCAGTGTACAGTCTTTATTTTTTGCTGTTTATTGTCAATTTTATATATTTAATTGTAATTAATATTTTATTGATTGTTGATGCTAAGTATGATACAATATAGGACGTACAGATGTGCATTCGGTTAGTATTGTTAGTATATTAACCGTCAAATAACTTGAGGGGATGTAAGTTTAATGAAACTAAAATCATTCAGAAAAGGCGTTCATCCTTATGAGGGCAAGGAGCTTTCAATGGACTGTGCGATTCAGTGCATTGATGCTGAGGATGTAATGGTATACCCTTTATCCCAGCATATAGGTGCACCTGCAAAGGCTGTTGTTGCTGTTGGCGACAGAGTTCTTAAGGGTCAGCTTATTGCCGAGGCCGGCGGATTCATTTCCGCACCTGTTTTCAGTTCAGTATCAGGAACAGTAAAAGCAATTGAAAACAGGCTGGTTGTCAATGGAAATAATGATGAATGTATAATCATTGAAAACGACAGAGAAAATGAAACCGTTTCCGATTTCGGAAAAGACAGAAGTCTTGATTCCTTATCAGCAGAGGATATTGTTGATATAATCAAGAAGGCAGGAATAGTCGGTCTTGGTGGTGCAGGTTTCCCTACCGGTGTCAAAGTTTCACCTAAAAATGCCAATAATATTGACACAGTTATCATTAACGGCTCAGAGTGTGAGCCTTATCTCACATCGGATTATCGTCTGATGCTGGAGCGTAATGAGGAAATCATCAAGGGCATAAAGGCTGTATTAAAAGCTCTTCCGAATGCAAAAGCAGTGATTGGAATTGAAAATAATAAACCTGAAGCAATCAAGATTCTTGATGAAAAAACATCAGGCGAGGATAAAATAAGCGTCTGTCCGCTTAAAACCAAATATCCTCAGGGCGGTGAGAGACAGCTCATATATGCAATCACCGGAAGAAAAATAAATTCAAAAATGCTGCCTGCTGATAAGGGATGTATCGTTCTTAACACAGCAAGCTGCTATGCAATCTATGAAGCAGTTTATAAAAATATGCCTTTAATCCACAAGGTGATGACAATCACAGGCGAAGCTGTTCATTCACCGTGCAATGTGGATGTTCCGTTGGGTGTAAGCCACAGCTACGTTCTCGAAAAATGCGGCGGTGCAAAGGACGATGTTGTAAAGTTTATTTCAGGCGGTCCGATGATGGGCATGGCAATGAGCTCTCTTGATGTACCTGTTGTAAAAACATCATCTTCAATCCTTGCTTTTTCAAAGGACGATGTAGCTGCTCTTCCTCAGTCAGCCTGTATTCACTGCGGAAGATGTGTTAAGGCCTGTCCTCAGATTCTTGTGCCTCAGATGATGGCAAAGGCTGTAAGAGGTCAGAATATGAACAGATTTGATGAGCTTGGCGGTATGGAGTGTATAGAGTGCGGCTGCTGCACATATGTATGTCCTGCAAAAATTCCGCTCACACAGATGTTTAAGCTCGGTAAAGCAGAGCTTCGCAGTATGCGTGCTAAAAATTAAAGAAAGGGAGGAAGATATTTATGTATAACGTTTCAGTCTCTCCCCACGTGAGAGAACAAAGCACAACCAGAGCAATTATGCGTGATGTTGTTATTGCACTTCTTCCGATTCTTGCTTTTGGTGTTTATCATTTTGGGCTGGATGCCTTGCTGGTTATTATTATTTCTGTTGCCACCTGTGTTATCAGTGAGCTTTTATTCAATCTGATTGCAAAAAAGCCAATTACTGTTTTTGATTTCAGTGCGGTTGTTACAGGTCTTATCCTTGCAATCAATCTGCCGTCAACCGTTGCATGGTGGATTCCTGTTATCGGCGGTGCATTTGCAATCATAGCTGTTAAGATGCTCTTCGGCGGTATCGGTCAGAACTTTATGAATCCGGCACTTGCCGCAAGGTGCTTCCTGCTCATTTCATTTACATCACGAATGAACGATTTTTCAATTGACGGCGTTTCAGGTGCAACGCCACTTGCTATGATTAAAGCAGGTGAAAGCCCTGATTTGCTGACGCTTTTCTTAGGTTTTCACGGCGGCTGTATCGGTGAGGTTTCAGCACTTGCTATCTTAATCGGCGGCTTATATCTTATCGTAAAAAAGGTAATTTCAGTCAGAATTCCTTTAACATACATTTTATCAACACTTATATTTGTTGCACTGATAAATGTAGTTTCAGGCAATGATCTCACCGTTACTTATCTTGCAGGTCAGCTCCTTTCAGGCGGACTTCTTGTCGGTGCTTTCTTTATGGCAACAGATTATGCCACAAGTCCGATTACGGCTAAGGGTCAGATTGTTTATGGCATTATTCTCGGTCTTATGACTGCACTGTTCAGAGTGCTTGGATCTTCTGCTGAGGGTGTCTCCTATGCAATCATCATCGGCAACCTGCTTGTTCCTATCATTGAAAAAATTACAGTTCCTAAGCCTTTCGGCTGTGAAAAAGCGAAAGGAGAAAAAAAATAATGGCAAAGAAAAAATCAAGTATTTTAATGAATACACTTGTGCTTTTTGTTGTAACCTTTATTGCAGTTCTTGCTCTGGCAGTTGTCAATCAGGTCACAAAGGAGCCGATTGCTCAGGCTGAAATCAATGCAAGAGCAGAGGTTTATAAGGTTGTTTATCCCGGCGCTGAAAATTTTGAAGAGATAGAAAACAGCGAAAGTCTGATTGAAGGCTCAGCTGAAGTTCTTTCAGGTGCCGGATATGACGGCTGCTTTGTCAATGACGCATTGGCAGTAACAGATGCAAGCGGAAATATTCAGGGCTATGTAATTGCTGCCACATCACCAAGCGGATACGGCGGTGATTTACAGGCGGCTGTAGGTATTACAAAGGACGGAAAAATCACAGGCTACAGCATTGTATCCCATAGCGAGACAGCCGGTCTCGGCTCCAAGTGTGCCGAGCCTGATTTCACAAATCAGTTTGCAGATAAAGCAGCTGCTACACTTGAAGTGACGAAATCAGGTGCAACTGAAGACAATCAGATTGACGCAGTAAGCGGTGCAACAATCTCATCCAATGCTGCAACAGAAGCTGCCAACGCAGCAATCATATTCTTCCAGGACAGCTTCGGCGGTGGAATCAAGGAAACCGTTGAACCTTACACAATCGACAGTGCTGAGGAAACTGCTGACGGATATAAAATTGTCGTATCAACCACAAAAGGCTTTGCAGGCAAAATTCAGATTGAAATCGGAATTGATAAGAATGCAACCATCAGTTCTTTCAAAGTATTGGAATCAAACGAAACACAGGGATATGGTGCTGTATGCACTGAAGAGAATTACGCAAAACAGTTTATCGGCTTAAAGGCTGATGCTATTACAGCAGTTGATTCAGGTGCAAATCCGGCCAACAATGAGGTTGATGCAATTGCAGGTGCAACATTCACCACAAGAGCAGTTGATATTGCTGTAAACGGTGCTGTTATGTATTATCAGGAGAATTACGGCGGCGGATTATCCGACAGCCTCAAAGAAAAAGCAGCCAATACGGATGATACAGATATCGTTGCAGGCGCAAGTGTTCAGAAAGGAGCGTGAGAGAAATGAAAAGTATTTTAGAAAGACTTTATAATGGTATTATTAAAGAAAATCCTACCTTTGTTCTCATGCTCGGTATGTGCCCTACTCTTGCAGTAACCACAAGTGCAAAGAACGGACTCGGAATGGGACTTGCCACAATGGCAGTTCTTATTATGTCAAACCTTCTGATTTCGCTTCTCCGCAAGGTTATACCAAACGGAGTACGAGTACCGGTTTACATTATCATTATTGCATCCTTTGTAACAATAGTTGAAATGCTTATGCACGCCTATGTTACAGCACTTTACGACAGTCTCGGAATCTTCATTCCGCTTATTGTTGTAAACTGCATTATCTTAGGCAGAGCAGAAACCTTTGCATCAAAAAACGGTCCTATCGTCTCCATTTTTGACGGTATCGGAATCGGTCTCGGTTTCACAATCGGACTTACCTTAATCGGTATTGTAAGAGAGCTGTTGGGTGCAGGAACTATATTCGGATTCAAGGTAACTCCCGAAAGCTTTGAGCCTGTATCCATCTTTGTTATGGCACCGGGTGCATTCTTCGTTCTTGCTATTCTCTGTGCAATACAGAACAAGCTCAAGCTCAAGGGTGCTAACCGCCACGTAAAAGGCAACGGAGGCTGCAGCGGCAACTGTGCTGAATGCCACGCAAAAAAAGGAGGTTGTGAATAATGGTAAAAACTTTATTTTTAGTGCTCCTTACTACTGCACTTATCAATAATATTGTACTGAGTCAGTTTCTTGGTATCTGTCCGTTTCTCGGCGTATCAAGAAATATGAAAACTGCTGCCGGTATGGGCGGTGCGGTTATATTTGTAATCACAATTTCTTCAGCTGTTACAAGCCTGCTTTACAATTATGTTCTTGTTAAATTTGATTTAACCTATCTCAAAACAATTGTATTCATTATGGTAATCGCCTTTCTTGTTCAGCTTGTTGAGCTGTTCCTTAAGAAGGCTGCACCGGCTCTTTATAAAAGTCTCGGTGTATTCCTGCCGCTGATTACAACAAACTGTGCTGTGCTTGGTACTGCGCTTACAAACGTTCAGCAGTCAAACGACTTTATCACCAGTGTTGTAACCGGAATCGGTACAGCATTAGGCTTCTGCATTGCCATTGTAATTATGGCAGGTGTACGTGAAAAGACAGAGAATAACGATTTCCCTGAAGCCTTCAAGGGTACACCGGCAGTTCTTATGACAGCTTGTCTGATGTCAATCGCATTTTACGGCTTTAATGTATTTGCATAATAAGTGCATTAACCTGACGATAAAGGAAGGAAAATTATGAATATTAATGAAATCATTACTGCGGTTGTTGCATTGAGCATACTCAGTATAATCATCGGTATTGTTTTAAGTATTGCTGAAAAAGCATTCCATATTGATATAAATGAGCTTGAGGTCGCTATACGTGATGTTCTTCCGGGCAGCAACTGCGGCGGATGCGGATATGCAGGCTGTGACAGTCTTGCTAAGGCAATTGCAAACGGCGAGGCTGAGGTATCGGCGTGTCCGGTCGGCAGACAGCCTGTGGCTGAAAAAATCGCTGAAATCATGGGCAAGGAGCTCGGTGATATTGAGAAAAAGGTTGCATATGTAAAATGTGACGGCACCAGTGAGAAAAGAGAAACGGATTATAATTATTTTGGCATTGACAATTGCGCCTATGCCGCTAAAATGCCCGGCTCAAGCCCCTACACCTGTAAATACGGTTGCTTGGGCTTTGGCTCCTGTGCAAAGGTATGCGACCAGCGTGCAATACGAATTATAAACGGAAAAGCCGTTGTTGACGAAGAGCTGTGTGTAGCCTGCGGAAAATGCCTTAAGGTTTGTCCACATAATCTGATTGAGCTTGTTCCTGCGAATTCCAAGAACAGAGTCCAGTGTTCATCAAAATCAAAGGGCAAGGATGTAAGAGAGGCATGCTCTGCAGGATGTATTGCCTGTGGCTTATGTGCGAAGAACTGTCCGAGTGATGCAATCATATTTGAAAATAATATCGCAAAAATTGATTATTCAAAATGTACACACTGCGGCGCATGTGTTGAAAAATGCCCACGAAAAATCATTAAAATTTATGAATAAGTCATCGAAAGCCGAGCAAACTATGCTCGGTTTTCTTTTTACACACATTTTCATAAATTGTCGTACAATATAAAATTTGATAAAAAGTTGACAATATATTGATAAATTATTGACAATGTATGAAATTTAATATATTATATATGCGTACTTTAATGTATAATAATTTAAGGAGAAAATTTTTATGACAAAAATGAAGAAATTTCTTGCAGTAGGTCTTGCTTCTGTTCTTGCTGTTTCTTTTGCAGCTTGCAGCAAGGGTGCAGGTGATTCTGACACTCCATCAGGCACAGACGCTGCTGCAGCAAAGACAGGTTATTCTGTTATCAGCTCCATTTCAGAGGTTAAGGATACAACCCTTACAATCGACTCTGTATGTGCTGCAGTTCTTGTTGACGCAGACGGTAAGGTTATCGACTGTAAGATTGACGAGGCTCAGACAAAGCCTGACCTTGCAACTGACAATGGTAATGTTTCAGACCTCAGAACTAAGCTTGAGAAAAAAGAAGATTACGCAATGAAGAGTGTATCTCCAATCCAGAAGGAATGGTACGAGCAGATTGCTGCTTTTGAGACATTTGCTAAGGGTAAGACTGCTGATGAAATCACTGCTGCTGTTGGCGAGGACGGTATGCCTACTAACGCTGATCTTAAAGCCGGCTGCACAATCCACGTTGGTGATATCGCAAAGGCTGTTACAAACGCTATCGCAGGTGCTCAGGAGCTCGGTGCTTCTTCAACAGATACACTTAAGCTTGCTGTATCAACAGAGAAGTATTATGAGAGCAATGAAACAAATCTTCAGTACGATTCAAACTATGCTGTTGTAACTCTTGATGCTGATGGTAAGATTACATCCTGCTTAATCGATGCTTCACAGGCTAAGTGCACAATTGCTGACGGCAAGTTCACTGTTGCTGAGGGTGCTTTCATCACAAAGAAAGAGCTTAAGGAAGACTACAATATGAAGGCTGCTTCTCCAATTCAGAAGGAATGGTATGAGCAGGCTGCTGCTTTCGAGGCATTTGCTAAGGGCAAGACAGCTGCTGATCTCACTGCTGCTGTTGGTGAAAATGGTATGCCTGCAGACGCTGATCTTAAGGCTGGCTGCACTATCAATGTTAACTCAATCGTTAACAACGCAGTTAAGGCTGCTACAGTTTAATATTTAATTAAATATACCGCAAGGCTGTTTCGCAAGAGACAGCCTTGTTTTTTTATTATAAATTATCGTTTATCGTAGGGGCGGATTCAATATCCGCCCGAATTGTTTCTCAATAATTGGGGACGATATGGAATCGTCCCCTACGGAATCTTAAGTACATTATTGATAAACTAAACAATAATTTATACCCCCAAATATTTCCTACAGTTGATTATCACGGTATATAATGCTATAATTATAATGATAAATTGTATGGAGATATAAAAATGCCTAAAGACGAAACAATAATGAATGATAATTTAATAATCGGCAGAAATGCTGTTATTGAGCTTTTAAAAAGCGGACGTGAAATTGAAAATGTGCTCATTGCAAAGGGTGAGCGTGAAGGTTCAATAAACCGCATTATTGCAATGTGCAGAGAAAATAAAATTGTAATCAAAAATGTCGACAGGAAAAAACTGGATTTTATGTGCGGCAATGCCAATCATCAGGGCGTAGCTGCTAATGTGCCTGCTCACTGCTATTCATCCATAGATGAAATTCTGGAATATGCAAAAAGCAGAAACGAACAGCCATTCATTATAATTTGTGATGAAATTGAGGACAGCCACAATTTAGGCGCAATCATCCGCAGTGCTGAAGCATGCGGTGCACACGGCATCATTATTCCGAAAAGGCGCAATGTGGGACTTAATTTCATCGTAGCTAAGACCTCCTGCGGTGCTCTTGAATATATGAGAGTGGCAAGGGTAAGCAATCTCGCCTCAACAATCGACGATCTGAAAAAGAAAAATATCTGGGTTTACTGTGCAGATATGGACGGACAAGCCTGGTGTAAAACGGATTTTTCAGGCGGCTGTGCTCTTGTTATAGGCAGCGAGGGCAAGGGTGTAGGCAGACTTATTAAAGAAAAATGTGATGTGACAGTGAGCCTGCCGATGTGCGGTAATGTGAATTCGCTCAATGCTTCAGTTGCCGCAGGAATCATTATGTACGAAGTAACAAAACAAAGACTTGGGTTATGAGTGATACAATATGAGTGAGAATTTATCAATTGAGGAAATCATCAAACAAGCAGAGGAAATACGCAAAAAGACAATAAAAACGGCTAAATCGGCAATGAAGGATATTGATTCCACAGCACGTGAAATTACCGAAAGGGATATTGAAGTGCCGAAGCTTGATCCGAAAAATATTGTAATTGAACCAAAGCCTGTACAAACTGAAAAAAAATCATCTGAACAAAAAACTGCGATTATTGACAACGATATGATAAAAGAGGCGGTCAGCAATGACAGTAATGAAAAAACAAGGATAGTTGACCAGAAAACAAGAGCAGTAGCTATTAATGATAAAACCGGTATTGTCGAAAATGTCGGTGATATAAAAAAGAAGACAAGCTTTTTCAGCAGTCAGTCAAAGGAGCCGCTTTATTCCAAACAACCGCCTGAAATTATTGAAAGACCTGCAACAATAAAAAGCAAATCAAAGTTTGATAAAACCTCTGATTTACAGGAGCTTCCGACTATCGTGGCAGTAGATGAGCTGGAGCATACAAAGCTCTCCCCTTTGGATTACATAAAACACGATGAGCCTTACAGCAGTGATGAGGGAGAACAGATTGTTCTTGCAGGCTTTGAGGATATCACAGAAGAGGTAGCGAAGATTGACGAGGATGTGGCGGAAAAGCAGCTTAAGGAGCGCCGGCGCGAAAAGGTAAATAAATTCCGTCTGTTCAGTCCGGATGATATTGATGACGAAAATTCAGGGCAGAAGGTTGTCAAGAACGATTATGAAAGCGGTGAGGAAAAAACTGCTTTCCTTGAAAGGCTGTTTGCATCAAAATCATCTGTTACGCTGAGTCTTACAATCACGCTTGTTTTAACGATTCTGCTCGGTCTTTTAACCTTTTTTAAGGACAGTGCGTATATGCCGTCCTTTCTGCTTGACTACACCGTATACTTCATTACAATTACAGTAATCTTTGCGGCTGTAATCATAGTGAATATCAAAACAATCATTCACGGCTTTAAGCTGAAAAACGGAATAAACAGCGACTTCCCTATTTCAATACTGAGTTTAATTGTGCTTGCACACACGGTTCTTATGATGTTTGACAGCAATGTCTATATCGACGGCGGAAATGTTTATCCCCTCGCGGCAAGCTTTGCCCTGTTAATGAGCAGTGTCGGCAAATACTTTCTTCTTACCAGAATCATTGACAATTTTGAATTCCTGACAGGTCTTGATTCAACGCATACCGTTGAGGATATACTGAATACGGTTGACGCTACCATTATAAGCAGAGGACTGCTTACAGGTGAAGCTAGCCTTAAAACAAGCATAAAAACGGATTTCCCTACCAAATTTCTCGACATCGGCTGCTGTGACGAGCCTGCCGACGGTATTGCAAAGGTAACCGGTCTGATAATGCTTGGACTGAATCTGGTTTTATTTGCCGTATTTTCTATCATCAATCACAACTGGCATATCGGACTGAACATTGCCGTTTGCGGAATGTGTATATCCGTTCCCTGCATTTCACTGTTTAATACCAACAGTGCCCTGCTCGGTGTGTCTAAGGCACTGAAAAAGAGCGGTGCTATGATTAACGGCTTTGAGGGAGCAAAGGTTGTCGACAACGCTAATGCTATTGTAATTGAAGCACAGGACCTTTTCGGTCCGAACAGCTGTGAAATTCACGGCATTAAAACCTTTAACGGTGCAAAGGCTGACGACGTTATTTTAAAAACGGCAGCCGTTATTATGAAAACAAAAAGTCCCCTTTCCTACGTGTTTGATGATGTTGTTATCGGAAAGCAGACAATTCTGCCTGATGTCGACGGCGTTGTGTATGAGGACAGACTCGGAACCTCCGCATGGATATACAGAAAAAAGATACTGGTCGGCACAAGAGAGCTTCTGATTCATCACGGTGTACAGGTGCCTAAAGAGGAATTTGAAGCCAAGTACACACGCAAGGGCAGAAAAATCCTTTACCTTGCAGTAACAGGCAAGGTTATGGCAATGTTCGTTGTATCGTATAACGCTGACCCTTCACTTAAACGAGCACTGAGAAAGCTTGAAAAAAGCGGAATGACCATCCTTGTAAAAAGCTCGGATCCGTTTATTAATGATGAAAGCATTGCCGAGTTATTCTCCTTGCCTGACGGCTTTGTACGTGTTATGAATTCATCAAACGGCAGAGCATTTGAAAAGTATTCCAATATGTGTGCCGAGAAATCCCCTGCCTATGTAATACATAACGGCAGTGCACTCGGCTTTGTATCCGCGATGAGCGGTGCGGAAAACCTTGAAGAAACACGAAAAATGCTCAGTGTACTCATATCCTTTGGCAGTGCACTCGGCTTTGGTGTGGTAACACTGCTTGCTGTTGTAAGCGGTATAAGTCAGCTCGGTGCAGTCAATATTGTCATTTTCCAGATACTATGGTGTATATTTGTTGAAATTCTGTCAAAAATAAAAAGACTTGGATTATAAAGCTGAGATCAGCTAAAAGGAGAGGTCTTTTTTGAAGGATTTACAAGCAACAAAAACGCAGGCAAATTTAATGGCAGCCTTTGCCGGAGAAAGTCAGGCAAGAAACAAATACACCTACTATGCTTCAAAGGCAGAAAAGGACGGATTTGTACAGATTGCCGAGATTTTCAGAGAAACCGCTGAAAACGAACGTGAACACGCAGAGATATGGTTTAAACTTCTCAACGGCTCTGAAGAGCTGCCTGACACTGCAACAAATTTAAAAGACGCAGCAGACGGTGAAAACTACGAATGGACGGATATGTACTCCACCTTTGCTAAGGAGGCAAAGGAAGAAGGCTTTGACCACATCGCATTTCTTTTTGAATCCGTTGCTAAAATTGAAAAGGAGCACGAACAGCGTTTCAGAAAACTGCTTGAAAATGTGGGAAACGGTCTTGTTTTCAGCAGGGATGAGGATAAAATCTGGATATGTTCAAACTGCGGCAACATCGTTATCGGAAAAGGTGCACCTAATCAATGCCCTGTCTGCAAAAAGCCAAAGGCTTATTTTAAATTAAAAGCAGAGAATTATTAAAAAATTTTTATTTCTTATAAAAGCCACGAACTTTTTTGTTCGTGGCTTTATTTTTATGTAATTAAATATGATGATAACGACATAATATTTAAAAGCGAAAGTATAATTATTTTGTTAATTTTTTATCAATCTTTAGAAAATATTTCCAAAATAACTATACCACAGGAATAACATTAAATTTGTCGATATACCAGTCCTTGTGTCGATTATGAACAGATTGTAAAATCAATTAGCTTATATGCTCGAAATATTGAATTTCGGCACAATATATGGTATAATAAGGGCACAATATACAAAGCAAGCAATTGTGTATTGACAGCATTATATAATGTATATGGAAAAGAGCGGAGGTGATTTCAATGGTTGAAATTACAGAAACAACAATGTATATTTTTTGGGCAGCGGCAATTATTCTGTTCGGTGTCGCGGAGGCAGTTACTGCACAGCTCGTTTCAATATGGTTTTTGATAGGAGCAATCGCAGCACTGATAGCAGCATTCTTTGGAGCAAACCTGATTATTCAGATTATTGTTTTTATAGCTGTTTCGATTTTGGCTCTTGTTATCACAAGACCACTTGTAAAAAAATATATTAATCCGAAAAAAGAACATACTAATGCAGACAGAGTTATCGGTCAGGTCGGAATCGTGGCTGAGGATATTGATAATATCAGGGCTACAGGTCAGGTAAAGGCTAACGGAAAAATCTGGACTGCAAGAGCAACCGACAACAGCATTATTCCCTCAGGCTGTGAAGTTATCATTGAGAAAATTGACGGCGTAAAGCTGATTGTCAAAAACAAACAATAAGAATTAAGGAGAAAAATTATGACATCTATGGTACCCATTATTATTGCAGCACTTGTAATTATTGCAATTGTTGCACTCATTTTAACAAACATCAGAGTTGTACCGCAGTCAAAGGCTTATGTTATTGAAAGACTCGGTACCTACTATGCAACATGGGAAACAGGTATTCACGTTAAAATACCTTTCCTTGACAGAATTGCAAAAATCGTTTCACTTAAAGAGCAGGTTGTTGACTTTAAGCCGCAGCCGGTTATCACAAAGGATAACGTAACAATGCAGATTGATACCGTTGTATTCTATCAGATAACCGACCCTAAGCTTTACACCTATGGTGTTGAAAGTCCGATTTCAGCAATTGAAAATCTTTCAGCAACAACACTGCGTAACATCATCGGTGAGCTTGAGCTTGACTCAACTCTTACCTCACGTGATACAATCAATGCTAAAATCAGAGTAATTCTTGACGAGGCTACTGACCCATGGGGTATTAAGGTAAATCGTGTTGAGCTTAAAAACATTATCCCTCCGAGAGAGATTCAGGACGCAATGGAAAAGCAAATGAAGGCTGAACGTGAGCGCCGTGAAGCAATCCTCAGAGCTGAGGGTGAAAAGCAGTCAAGAATTCTTGTTGCTGAGGGTCACAAGGAATCAAAGATTCTTGAGGCTGAGGCAGAAAAGCAGTCTGCAATCCTTCACGCTGAGGCTGTTAAAGAGGCTAAGGTACGTGAGGCTGAGGGTGAGGCTGAAGCTATCCTCAAGGTACAGACCGCTACTGCTGATGCAATTAAGCTCTTAAACGATGCAAATGCAAACGACGCTGTTGTTAAGCTTAAGGCACTTGAAGCATTCGCAAAGGCTGCTGACGGCCAGGCTACAAAGATTATTATCCCTTCAGAAATTCAGGGATTTGCAGGTCTTGCAGAGGGCATTGCACAGTCCGTAACAAAGAAATAATTAACTTAAATCGGCCAGCCTCAGCCAATGCTGAGACTGGCTTTTCTTTATAATTATGATGCAAGTATTATACGAACTGAAATTCAATATTCCAAATTTTTTACCGTGCTTTATTCCGTTGATTATGGGAATTTTGCTGATTTTTAACCGAGCGGTTTTCCGTTTGAAAAGAGCACCGGTGCGGTCAGGCCTTGCATCCGTTTTAGGTATTGCAATCCTTATATTTGGAATAATTGTTATGACAAATTACCTGCTTGAATATAAGGAATACAAAAGCTGCCTTGAAAATAATCAGGTGCAAACAGTCGAAGGTGTTGTGGAAAATTTTCACCCCCAGCCAAGGGAAGGACACGACAGTGAACACTTTACTGTAAACGGCAGATATTTTGAATATTCAAACTTTAATATGCAAAATGGCTACTGCAATATTATGAAAGAGAACGGTGTAATCAAAGGCAACGGACAAAAAGTAATCATAAAATATATTGAGGATAGTGAAGACAGTCTGAATTGTAATCCTATTCTATATATAGCAGAAACGGAATAACAAATCCATTGATTATATTGCAGGCTTAACTAATACACCGACCAAATTGCCAAAGAAATAATCGTTTTTAATATTGCGGGACGATATGGAATCGTCCCCTACGGAATGTCAATAACATTTTTATAACAATACAACAAAACCGCGAACAGTTTGTTCGCGGTTTACTTTTTAAATTATTACTTTCTTACAGTAACTGAAGAGGTCTTGCTCCAGCTGCCGTGATAATTCTTGCCGTCCACTGTTTTAAAGGCACGCATTCTGACATAATATTTTTTGCCCGGTTTCAGCTTTGAAATGGTAGTTGTGCCAACCGTATTCTTTCCGATAAACACACCCTTTGTGGAGGAGCTGCTGGGAAATTTAGGTGAGGTACTGTACTGCACATAATATCCGCTGACATTGCCGTTTCTTATCCAGTTCACCTTAAGCTGTTTTGATTTAGGGGAGGACACCTTTGGTGTGCCCATTGAATTCGGCTTGATTATAAAGGTTTTGACCATTTGACCCTTATACTTTTTACCGTTAAAGGTTGCGGTTACAGTCGCCTTACCCGGTTTTACATTATTCTTACAGGTAACCTTATATTCAGATGCAGGGATCACGTTCCCTTTTCTGTCCTTGATTGTCACCTTTGGCACTCTTGCAGTGCCCCTGTAATAGCAGGAATATGTGGAAAGAGCCATTGTCTTTGGCGCATAATAGCTTTCTGCCGTCCTTTCAACACTGCAGTAAATACAGGGCAGCCATTTCCCTCCGTCAGAGGCATAGCCGTATTCCTCGTCAATATAAGCAGGATAGCTATAGGCCGGATCAAACTTATGTGTGTGGCTGCGGATATGCACATTTGCCGTATACTGTCCGCATCCCTTACCCTCAAATAAAATGTAATACGTATGTCCCTTCGTAAGCTTTGCCGCAACAATGAAATCATTACGCTTTTTGCCGTTCATTACACCGCCTGCACCTGTACCGCTGTAGCAATTCTCCTTACTGTCATTGGCAATCACCATACTCATTACGTATCCCGTTTCAGGAATTGTATCACTGACAAATTCATAATACTTTGTTTCAGGTGCAACAAATTTCAGCAGTGCCATTCTATCAATTTCTTCTGCAGCTTCTGAATCAAGTGTCATTTCCAACGGTGCTGAAGCTGTAATCGTTTTTGCATATTTAAAATAATTTCTGTTGAGTGTATCAGCAGACGCAGTTAAACTTCCGAATCCCAAGCAGGTTGTAACCATAACAAAGGATAATAAAACAGATAAAAGCTTTTTCACGTTATTACCTCTATATTTTTAAGCTATAAAAAATATAGCACAGGCAGGGCTGAATTACAAGGGATTTCATTTTAAAATCAAACGGTTTTATATTTTTCCGCCTGCAGATTGAACATATAGGCGTATGTGGAATTTTTTGACATAAGCTCCGCGTGTGAGCCGCTTTCAATAATTTTTCCGTTTTCCATAACATAAATTTTATCCGCATTGACCGTAGTTGAAAGCCTGTGGGATATAAAGATAACCGTCTTATCCTTTGCCGCCTCAAGCATTGCCTGATTGAGATTATACTCTGCAACAGGGTCAAGATTAGCCGAAGGCTCATCAAGGATAACATACGGACAATCCTTATAGAACGCCCTTGCAATCGCAACCTTCTGTGCCTCACCGCCTGACATCATAATACCGCTGTCGTTAAACTCTCTGAGCAGCTCAGTATCCATACCATCAGGGAGCTCCTTTGAAAATCCACTGTGTCTCAGAGCCTCCCTTGCTCTGCTGACATCCGTATGAACATCAAGAGCCACATTCTCACCTATGGAGCAGGAAAAAATCTGAAAATCCTGAAATACCGCTGCAAATCTGTCACGGTGTGACTGAACCGTATACTTTCTGATGTCCTCATTATCAATCAGTATGTTACCGTCCGTAACATCATAAAGTCTTAAAAGCAGATTGGTAAGCGTCGTTTTGCCTGCTCCGTTATAGCCTACAAGGGCAATCTTTTCATACGGCTTTATTGTGAGATTAATATTGTTCAGAGTTGGCTTATCATTGCCAGGATAGGTAAAGGAAAGATTCGTTAAACGGATTTCCTTCGGCTCACCTGCTGCCGCAATTCTTTCTCCGTCCTTGATTTTGAAATCAGCCTTCAGGAATTCCCTGTACTTTTCAATCATTTTAGCTCTTTCCTCAAATCTTGCCAGTGCCCAGACCGTGAGGAAATTTATGCTCATTGCAATGGAATATGCACCATTAAAGGTCGCCACAAAATCGCCTGCACTGATGCTCTTTTTCACCATAACAAGATATCCGAGATACAACGGCAAAACGAACATAAAGCCCAGCACCTGCACACCGATTTCCTGAAAGCAGTAAAGCCTTGTGATTTTGCCCCAGTATTTTTTCTGATTGGCAATAATATCGTCGGCTGAATCGTTGTAACGTTCTATCAGAATCGGCTTGATATTGTTCATACGCACCTCTTTTGCATAATCCTGCAGATAGAAAATACGCTGGAAGTAATCGGCACGGCGGTGAAATTTTGTATTATCAATTCGCCTATTCATCTGCAAGTCGCCGATATACCTGCTTAGCGGCATAAATATAACAATAACCGCTAAAATGATTACAAGGCAAAGAGGATCAATGGTAAGAAGAACAGAGGATATTGTTATAAGTGAAACCACGTTGCCCACATAATTTCGCACCAGTCCTAAAAGGTTCTGAATGTTATCACTGGAAGATTCGATTGTTAAAATAAAATTATTGTAAAATTCAGGGTTATCATAGGACTCGAGGTCAAGGCTCTTCGCCTTTTCATACAGCTTTTTGTTTAATCTGTAATAGACCTTTTCCCTTTCGGTATTCCAGAAGAATTCACGAAACAGCCATGAAATCGTATAGCTTAATACGATAACTCCTGCGATAACACCCACCGCCCAGAAGATTCTGTAAAGCCTTTCGCCTGAGGTCACAACATCAATTACATACTTAACACCCAGAACACTTATCAGTCGTTCAGGCAGAATAAGGAGAATTCCCCATATAAATTCACCGATAACCAATAAAGGAGATACACTGAACAGCAGCTTTATGAAAAACAGCATATTCACAAGCATAGAGTGTCCGCCGTCGGATTTTTTCCTTTTAAACATTATCATCACCCTCCTCTCCGTTATAGCTTGAAGCCTGCAGTGTAAACATATCCGCATACGCACCGCCCTTTGCCATAAGCTCACTGTGCGTACCTGTTTCTAAAATTGTACCGCCGCCAAGCACAATAATTCTGTCGCTTAAGACAGCACTTGACAGCCTGTGGGATATGTAAATTACAGTCTTATTTTCTGTAATTTTTATAAGATTTTCATACATCTTGTATTCAGCAATGGGGTCAAGAGCCGAGCTCGGCTCGTCAAGAATAGCCACGTCAAAATCCTTAGCAAATAATCTTGCTGTGGAAACCTTTTGATTTTCTCCGCCGGAGAGACCTGCTCCGTTTTCATCAAATTCACGTGTAAGCACCGTATCTCCGCCGTCAGCAAAGGTGCTGATTTTATCCCAGACTCCGCTTTGCTCAAGGGCTTTTTGTGCAATTTTCTTATCCTCGTCACTGCACGCACGGCACATTACATTTTCAAAAATGGATATGGCAAAATTCTTATAATCCTGAAAGACTGTGGCAAAGGCATTGCGAAGGGAGTCCAGATTATATTCCTTAACATTTACACCATTATAAAGAACCTCACCCTCAGTGGCATCATAAAAGCGTAAAAGCAGCTTAACGAGCGTAGACTTACCTGCACCGTTTACACCGACAACGGCAACCGTTTCACCCTTGCTGGTTTTAAAGGATACATTCTTCAAAGAATAGCTGTTCGCACTCGGATATATGAAGGACACATTTTTAAATTCAATACTTTCAAATTCTCCTGCCATTTTATCACCTGATACTACCTTCGGCTCATATTCAAAAAATTCCCTCAGATTCTGAAAATAGAGTGCCATCTGCGTCATATCATCAAAGCTTTCAGCAATATCCATAGTAGCCGTGCGGACAGATGTAATTGCAGACAGCACAACACTGAAGCCTGAAACGGTCATCGTATTTTTAACAACGAACTCATATCCGGCATAGGCATATGTGCCGATAATCGGAATGAAATCGCTGAACAGCGAGCTTACCATACTGTACACAAACAGGACAACACCATATTCCCTCAATATTTTTATATTCGCCTTGATTGCCGCCTCAAAGCGGTTCATCAGTACAGCAAAAATATTTGACGTACGCATATCCTTTGAAAAATCGCGAAGAAAAACAGTACGCTGAATATATGCTTTGATTCTGTTATTTGTTGTCATCTTCAAATCTCTTTTATATACCTGACGGCTTTTTGACATCTCAATGGCGAACACCAGAAGCACAGGCAGAAGAAACAATATATAAATCGGATTGACAACCGATACCGTCGTGATAACGCAAGCAAAAGAAATCAGTCCGCCGAAAATGGATGAGACCGAGTAGCATATTAAATCGAAAAAGCTATTGGTAAGAACTAAGGTTGCTCTTTGGTATTTATCATAAAAAACAGGGTCCTCATAGCAGGCAACGTCAAGGGAATTCGCCTTTTCAAACACCATATTATTGAGCACCTTCAAAACATTTTTCGTGGCAAACTGATTCATTTTTTCGCCCTTCCAGTGCAGGAGCTTAACCATAGCTGAAATAATGAAAAACAGAACAAGATATTTTACATAAACGGTAAAATCATCATTGCCGCTGATAACCTCCAGCAGTATTTTTAAAAACAGAATATTCTGTATAAACAACGCAAAAACATCCTTGCAGGTCTGCTGCAGCAGGTAGCCGAGCAGCAGCTTTTTATCTGCTCTCCACACGAGCTTAACGGCGTACCACACATTCCTGAACACAGGCACATTCATCTGCGCCTCATCAATTTTTATCCATCTCATTTTTTCACCTCATTCACATAAAAATAAAAACACCACCGACAAAACTGCCGGCGGTGCAAAAAATAACACACAATTACTGATTATGATTGTGAACATAATCAGCATACCTGCAGAAAATATTAGAATGATATCTCTGTTCAAACCACTTTTTAGGCATATAATCGTAAGAATAAGTTGTCATTATGTTCACCTCCTGAATAGATTTATTGATTAACCAATGAAACCAGCATAACACAGCAAATCGCAAAAAGCAACAACTTTGTTAAAATTTGGATTAAAAATTCTCCTGCTTTATCTGATTTCCTGCCCATTCCATAAAGATCTGTGTTCCCTCATCAAAATCAATTTTCTGTATAGGTTTCATAGAAAGTATTAATATTTCCCTGTCTGTAACGTCAAGAACTTTCAGCATATCTGATTTTGACTGAATATAAACACCTGTTTTGTAAAAATACTTTGCCCTTAAAACAAATACGGCTTTTTTAAGCAGGGCTTTCAGTATTTCACCGCTTTTTTCGTGAATTCCGTTATGAACACACAAATGATAAATATCACATACATCCCGATTCATTGCGTTTAAAATATCCGACTTTTCAATTCGTTCGCCAAGCCAATCCATATTGCCGTAAATGGGTTTTGTATCATAATAAAAGGTGAACAAATCCGCTCTGTTCCAGTTCTCAATTTCACGGATTCCGGATATAAAGCCGCACACCTTTTCTCTGTATTCCATATCCTTTATTGCATTTTCATACTTCTTTAAATCCTCATACAAAAAAGTATCCAGCAGAAGTACAACGTCAATATCACTGCTCTGTGTCGCCTCGCCTCTTGCAAAGCTGCCCTGAATACCGATGAATTCTATTCTGTCGTTAAAGCAATCTTTTACTCTTCGGACGTATTCCTTTAACCATTCATCCATACAAAAATCCTTCAAAGAACTCACCTCCGTATTATCATAACACAGAACAATCTGTTTTTCCTGACAATTTGTGCGATGATAATAGCAAATAAAAAAGGTCACACTGCAAAAGCAGTATGACCTTGAAAATTTATATTGTCTTATCTGATAACTCTTACCTTGATTACACCGTCAATTGCAGTGATATCGTCAACAACCTTCTGTGCAGGGTCGCTGTCTGTATCAATGATTGAGTAAGCCCATTCACCGCGATTCTTATCCTCAAACGCAGAAATGTTAATGCCGTCTTTGCTGATTGTATCTGTAATTGTTGCGATCATATTCGGCTGATTTTTATGAATAACGGTAATTCTTGCAACACCTGTCTTAGCAACGGAAACAGCCGGCATATTTACAGAATTCTTGATATTACCGTTTTCAAGGAAATCAATAAGCTCAAGAGCACCCATTGATGCGCAGTTCTCCTCACTCTCAGGTGTTGAAGCACCAAGATGAGGAATAGCAATAACACCGTCAACACCGATAAGCTCTGCAGATGGGAAATCCGTTACATAAGCAGCCATTTTTCCGTCTTCAAGTGCTGTAACAATATCAGCTGAAACGGCAAGATCACCACGAGCAAAGTTCATAATTCTTACTGTATCCTTCATTGTTGCAATTGTATCTGCACAAATGATACCCTTTGTTTCAGGAGTAAGCGGAACATGCAGTGTAAGATAATCGGCAACAGGGAAAATCTCATCAAGATTATTATTAACAGTGATACCTGCCTTAAGCTGAGCATCTTTAGGAAGGAATGGATCATAGCCGATAACGTTCATACCAAGATCAACTGCAGCCTCTGCAACAAGACGACCGATTGCACCGAGACCGATAACGCCAAGCGTTTTGCCCTTGATCTCAGGACCTGCAAAAGCACTCTTGCCCTTTTCAACGACCTTTCCTACATTGTCCCCCTCATCTTTGATTGTCTTGCACCAGTCAATCGCCTTTGTCACCTTACGGCTTGAAAGAAGAAGTCCACAGATAACAAGCTCCTTAACTGCATTTGCATTTGCACCGGGAGTATTGAATACAACAATACCCTTCTGTGCACAATCAGCAACAGGAATATTATTTACACCTGCACCGGCTCTTGCGATTGCAAGGAGAGACTCAGGCATTTCCATATCGTGCATAGATGCACTTCTTACCATAATTGCATCAGGATTATCTATTTCATTTGCGCAGGTATACTTGTCAGCATCAAACTTTGACAAGCCTACATCTGAAATCTTATTAAGCGTTTTAATATTAAACATAGTATTTCTCCATTTTCATAGGGGAGGGCTCTGTGCCCTCCTGATAGATTTTATAGAATTGCGGGCAAGCGTGGAAACTTGCCCCTACAATAATGCAAAAGCATCATAGATCATTTGTTGTTTTTTTCAAACTCAGCCATGAATTCTACAAGCTTTTCAACGCCCTCGATTGGCATAGCGTTGTAGATAGAAGCTCTCATACCGCCAACGGATCTGTGGCCCTTAAGGTTAACAAAGCCTGCCTCAGTAGCCTCTGCGATGAACTTCTTCTCAAGCTCATCATCACCGATGATAAATGGTACGTTCATAAGTGAACGGTCCTCAGGAACAACTGTACCCTTAAACATTTCTGAATTGTCAAGGAAGTTATAAAGAACAGCAGCCTTCTTTTCATTTCTTTCCTTCATCTTCTCAAGACCGCCGATATCATTCTTAATCCACTCGAGAACAAGCTTGCAGATATAAATTGTCCAGCAAGGAGGTGTATTGTAAAGTGAATCCGCATCTGCCTGAACCTGATAGTTCATCATAACAGGTGTGATATCTCTTGCCTTGCCAAGTAAATCCTCACGAATGATTGCAACAACAAGACCAGCAGGAGCAACATTCTTCTGCGCACCGAAATAAACGACACCGAATTTGCTGATGTCAAGCGGCTCTGAAAGTGCACATGATGATACATCTGCAATAAGAACCTTATCGCCTACAGGAGGAAGCTCCTTGTAAACTGTACCGTAAATTGTATTGTTCATACAAATATAAACATAGTCAGCATCTTCACGGAAATCCTCAGCCTTAGTCTTTGGAATATAGCTGAAGGTCTTATCAGCAGATGAAGCAGCTGCAACAACATCACCGTACTTCTGAGCCTCCTGAAAAGCCTTCTTAGCCCACTGACCTGTGATGATATAGTCTGCCTTGCCTGTTCCGTTCATAAAGTTGAGCGGAATTGCTGAGAACTGTGCTGATGCACCGCCCTGTAAAAACAGAACCTTATAGTTATCAGGAATGTTATAAAGCTCTCTCATAAGAGCCTCTGCATCCTTGATAATCTTGTCGAAAACCTTTGAGCGGTGGCTCATTTCCATTACAGACTGACCGCTGCCCTGATAATCCATCATTTCTGCTGCAGCCTGCTCAAGTACCTTTTCAGGTAAAGTTGAAGGACCTGCACTGAAGTTATAAACTCTTGCCATAATTTTTCTCCTATTTAATATAAAATATTTGCATTCTAAATTTAAGTGCTTATTACATTATAATATTGTTTAACATTTTGTCAATGATTGTTTGTGAACTTTGTAGAAAATAACGAATTATTGTTAATAAATTAACAATATTATTTGCGTTTCATATAAAAGTTTGGTAATAACAGTTACAAAAGCTTTTACTTGTTTCATTATACACTTTATGATATAATGAATAAAAAGATTATTGATTCCGGAGGATCATTATGAATTTAGGTGCATTATTGATTTTAGAGCTTGTCATTCTTTTTTCGTTTATAATCACAAGTATTTTTATGTTCATTCCGAAAAAGAATGATACTGTGCATAAAATTTTCTTTTCATTGGCAATCGCACTGAGTGTACTCGTTACCGCTATAAATGCAACATCTCTGCCGTCTGATTTTGTAACACAGATTATTTTGTCATGGCTCGGACTTATACCGTCAGCAATCGGCGTAATTATTGCAGTGGCAAAGGGTAAACCAAATACTGTGGCAAAGCTTCTTGTTATGTTCACAAGTGTTTACGGTGCTGTATGCTACCTGTTCCTGTTTTAATGCATAATATAAATAGTATAAAAAAAGACTGACTCAAAAATCACAATGAGTCAGTCCTTTTTATTTTCAACATAATATATTACTTGCAGAACTTATGATCTCCGATAACCTTTACCACAGGTCTTGAATGCATAAAGGAATCATTTGTTTTCTTTGCATTAAAATAGTAAATTGCACCGCCTGACGGATCCCAGCCATTCAGTGCATCGCGTGCTGCACGCTTTGCAGATTCCGCAACCGGCTGATACCAGTTGGAATCATTAACGCAGGAGAATGCCCCATTCTGATAAACAACGCCACTGATGGAATCAGGGAAGGATGGATGCTTTACTCTGTTGAGAATTACCGCACCGACTGCTACCTGACCCTCATAGCTTTCTCCTCTCGCCTCAGCACTGATGACCTTTGCCAAAAGCTCAACGTCAGAATTTGAATAGCTTGTACTGTTTGAAGAATCACTGCCGCCTAAACCAAGATAAAGCAAGGTCTGTTTACCGCAAATGCCGTCTGCCGTGATACCGCAGTTACGCTGGAATGAGGTTACTGCTGACTTCGTTGCCTGTCCGTATATGCCATCAACGGAGCCTTTATAGTATCCGAGAGAGGATAGTTTTCTCTGAATGGATTTAACCTCATTACCTGTTGAGCCAAGCTTTGATACAGCATAAGAGGTCTGTGTTCTTTCAGATACGGCAATGTAGCCAATGCCTCCTACAATAGATGCACAGACAATAACTGCCAGTGCCACCATAACCGCTATAAAATTTCTGACTGCTTTATATACTGTCATACCATTGTCCCCTTTACATAAATGTATTTATTAAAAACGAAAGTGCAAAACCTGCCAGCGTAAACAGAACAGAGTTAAGAACGATTCTGAAAACTCTTTTTTTGCTTACCCTGACACGAGGGGGCTTCTGGGTAATCGTTGCCAATGCCTCCGCCTCTTTCTGAAGCTTTTTCCTGTCCTCGTTTTTATATTCAGGTTTAACAAAAAAAATTATTTTTTCAAAATATGGATTTTCTGTGTTTGTAACTTCCAGAATCTGTTTATTAACGCCCTTAATCATTTTAAGATTTTATCCTTTCTTTTTTATACAATTAGTGTAGGATTTTTATATGGCAAATATACTAAAATCTTTTTGTCGAAATTTGTGAATTATTTCAAAATATTTTGCTTGACAGAGAATTATTATAACCAAAAGTATATTGTTAAAGATTTTTCTGCATTGTGGAAAACTATGTGGAAAATGTTAAAAACTTTATATATTTTCCCTTAATATGGTTGATTTTTTCTGTTGAAAACTCATTTTAACATTCATTTTTTTAAGTTTTCATAAATTTACACATAGTTTTTAACATTTTTAAATGTAACCAAATTGACATACTTTTTTGTACAAATTGCCTTTTTTCACTTTCCCTCTTGACAAAAAAATGTTATACTCTCAGTAAGATGAAAAGGAGTTTTCGTGTACATGGAAATCAAATATATTGGTAAGGATATTGTGCTTGAAGATATCAGATGTCTTGACCTTGATCTTACGCTCGACTGCGGTCAGGCATTCAGATGGAAAAAACAGGAGGACGGCAGCTGGAGCGGCGTTGTAAAAGGCGTATTTCTGAATATCAGCAAAACCGATGATACCGTTCTTCTTAGAAATACCACAAAAGAGAATTTTGAAAACATATGGCTTGATTATTTTG
This sequence comes from uncultured Eubacterium sp., assembly GCA_910577195.1. Lineage (GTDB taxonomy): Bacteria > Bacillota > Clostridia > Oscillospirales > Acutalibacteraceae > Eubacterium_R. The sequence goes on from CAJTLP010000001.1 coordinate 377,593, forward strand.
ACTTTAATAAAGACTATGTTAAAATATGCGACACACTCAAGCAGGACAGCCTTTTAGCGCCCACTGTTGATGAATATTACGGAATACGGATTCTGAATCAGGACAGCTGGGAGGCACTGTGCTCATTTGTTATCAGCCAGCAGAACAATATAAAAAGAATAAAAGGCATTATCAGCCGACTTTGCAAAGCGTACGGAGATGAGATAATCAACGGCTTTTATTCATTTCCTTCAGCAGAAAAGCTCAGCAGTCTTACTGTTGCGGATTTTGAGGAATTGGGAATGGGTTACCGTGCAAAATATCTGGAAAAATTATCAAAGAATGTTGCAGGCGGTAAAATTGATTTAGAAAAAATAAAAGTTCTTACTCTTGACGAGGCAAGAAAAGAGCTGCTGAATATCTACGGTGTCGGCATCAAGGTGGCAAACTGTGCACTGCTTTTCGGCTTCGGATTTTATGATGCCTTCCCTGTTGATGTCTGGATGAAAAGGGTTATGGAATACTATCCTGACGGACTGCCGGAATGCTTTGACGGAATCGGCGGAATCGCCCAGCAGTACCTGTTCCACTGGGTAAGAAATAATTTATAATATAAGGATATAATTATGCAAAAATTATTTATTGATTTTATACCAAACGACAAGATAATACTGAATGAAGAGCAGTCAAGACATATTGCCAAATCACTGCGTATGCAGGTCGGTGATACACTTATGCTCACCTGCGGTGACGGCAATGATTACGGATGTCTCATTGAGCAGATTGACAATAAGCAGGTAATCCTTTCCGTATGCTATAAACAGGCGAACAACAGTGAACCGAGTGTTAAGGTAACACTCTTTCAGGGTGTCCCTAAGGGTGACAAAATGGAGGACATCATTCAGAAATGCACGGAGCTGGGAGTAAGCTCCATTGCGCCTGTTTTAACAAAAAGAGCAATCAGCAGACCTGATGAAAAGTCAGCAAAAAAGAAGCGTACAAGATATCAGAAGATTGCACTGGAGGCAGCACAGCAGAGCGGACGCGGAATCATTCCTGAAATCGGTGAAATGCAGACGCTTAAGCAGGCCGTACAGAACGATAACAGTGATATTAAAATTCTCTTTTACGAGGGCGGAGGAGAGCCTCTCACAAAGCTCATTGACAGCAACACCAAATCCGTTTCCATATATATAGGTCCTGAGGGCGGTTTTGAGGCAGATGAGGTTGAACTGATAAAAGAGAACGACGGTATGGTTGCAACACTGGGGAAACGAATTCTGCGTACGCAGACAGCACCTGTATGCGCACTCAGTGCAATTATGCTGCTGACCAATAATCTTGAATAGACAATAAAATAAAATAAAAAGAAATCCGACGGCACACCTTAAAACAAGGTACACCATCGGATTTTTTATATTATAAATAGATTTATTACCAGGATACAGGCTGATTCATTCGGTCAACAAAATCTGACATTACCTCAGAAATTTTAATCTGCTGCGGACAAACCTGTTCGCAGGCACGGCAGCCGATACAAGCGGTAGGACGTTCATCCTCAGGCATTGCACCGATACCCATCTGCGTAATAAAGCCGTTTGAAAATTTAAGCTCGTTATACATAAATAGAAGGTTAGGTATATCCAGCTTGCAGGAACGGTGTGAAATGCAGTAGCGGCAGGCAGTACAGGGCAGAATGTCAAGCATACTGTCCGTAATCTCCATAAGCACTGCCATTTCCTCTTCATTAACAGGCTTATTTTCGCTGAAGGTTTTTACATTTTCTTCAAGCTGTTTCATATTTGACATACCTGAAAGCGTAACTGTAACCTCATCAATTGCCTGAATAAATCTGAAGCCCATTGACGCATTTGTTTCATCAGGACGAATTGCTTTAAGCTTTGCCGTGTTTTCCTCAGAAAGATTAACCAGCTTACCTCCGCGAAGCGGCTCCATTACCCATACAGGAATATTATATTCCTTTAAAAGCTCAACCTTTTCCTTAGCCTCCTGGAGCTTCCAGTCAAGGTAGTTCAGCTGAATCTGGCAGAACTCCATCTTGTCTCCATAAGCTTCAAGAAATTTTTTCATTGTATCAATTCTGCCGTGAGCGGAAAAGCCGATATGCTTAATTCTTCCAAGCTCCTTTTGTTTGAGCATATAATCCATTATGCCGTACTTTTCGTCAATATACTGTTCAACATTCAGCTCGCACACATTATGGAAAAGATAAAAGTCAACATAACCAAGTCCTGTGCGGTTTAACTGCTCCTCAAATATTTCCTCAATCTTATCCATATTTGAAAGATCATAGCCGGGAAATTTGTCAGCGATATAAAAGCTGTCACGCGGATACTTCTGAAGCACCTTTCCCATTACAACCTCTGACATACCATCGTGGTAACCATAGGCGGTATCAAAATAATTTATACCGTTATCAAAGGCATATTTAACCATTTCCTCAACCTGTGCCTCATCAATTTCAGACATAGGATTACCGTCGACCGTTGGCAGACGCATAGCGCCCAGCCCAAGTGCGGAAAGCTCTAAATCCTGAAATTTTTTATAAATCATTTTATCATCTCCTTATTACCAAATATAATTGTAATTAAAAATCATTTTAAAATCAAGTATATTACACTGCTTATTTTGAATTCAATTTATCAACAAAATCACAGTCTCTTGCCGTAAGCTCCACCCACGCAGGACGGAATCCGCATTTAACGGCATTGCGCACAGACTTTATATTTGACCACGCGGCACAGTAAAACGGCACTTTGCCGCGTGCAATAATTTCCAGTGCCAGACGGCTTGTAAGCGCAGATGCTATACCCTGCTGTCTGTACTGCGGCAGCACATCAATACCGATCTGATACATATCCTCACAATCCGCCGAGCAGCCTGCCAAGCCTATAAGCTCACCGTTATCATATGCCCCTACTCCAAGCACATCAAGCTCTTTTCGTTCACTGCACAGGGCATTGCTCCACTGCGGCAAATAAAGATGATTAAAATCCTTTTGCTCCAGAATTCTGAGCTCATAATCACATGCAAGGGGCTTAAGCCGTGTTATATCCGGCAAAAAATATTCTGCCATAAAGCACACTTTTAAATTATGCGGTGCAAGCATATCGTTAAGCGCATTTATATTCGGTGTTTCAAAGCAGTGCTCAACAGAATATTTTTCTATATATTCCGTCACGACATCCACTAAAGGCTCGATGACCTGAGCCACAATATTACTGCCATACGAAACCAAATCACACTGAAACGGCAAGGGAAGATATTTCCGTGCCTTTGGATGCCTGCACGACAAAACCACTTTGTTTGTGCTTTTAAAAAAATCCTCAGGACTGCAGTTACAATCATATGCTGACTGCTGAGCCGCAATCCTCCATATATCTTCATTATTCATAATATTTTGCCTCTTATTTGTAAACAACATTACATTGTTGAATTTATAACAATAATTAATATATCATAACAAATATCCATTTTCAATCGTTAACCGTATATCTGCCTGAATACCTGTCTTGTTAACGAAAAATTATTAATTTTATACTTGACTTACTCTCACTGTTTATATATAATGATTTCTTACCGTAAAGACAAAACACTTTACAGCTGAGCGGTTTTAACGAAATCTATAATATCTAAAATTAAAGTAGTGATGACGAATGGAAAATGATGAAAAAATAGAATTGTTTGAAAATATGCCGGTCAGAAAAGCGGTTATGAAACTATCTGTTCCTACAGTTTTAAGCTCGCTTGTAATGGTTATTTATAATCTTGCCGATACTTATTTTGTAGGTATGCTGGGTAGTCCGATTGAAAATTCTGCAGTGACGCTTGCCGCACCGCTTTTGCTGGCATTCAATGCAGTAAATAATCTTTTTGGCGTAGGCAGTTCAAGTATGATGAGCCGTGCACTCGGCAGAAAAGATTTTGATACGGTTTACAGAAGCTCTGCTTTTGGTTTTTACTGTGCAGTAATCAGCGGAGCACTGTTTTCTCTGCTTTATACCATATTGCATATACCGCTTTTATCTGTTCTCGGTGCAGACAGTGAAACAGCGGCGGCAACAGCACAGTATCTTAAATGGACAGTAGGTTTCGGTGCAGTGCCTGCCATTTTAAATGTTGTGCTTGCTTATCTTGTGCGAGCTGAGGGTTCGTCTCTTCATGCAAGTGTCGGCACAATGAGCGGCTGTATACTCAATATTATTCTTGATCCGTTTTTTGTTCTTCCGCAATTTTTGGATATGGGTGCGGCAGGTGCAGGGCTTGCTACATTTATTTCAAACTGTTTTGCGTGCGTATATTTCTTTATCCTTCTTTATGTTAAAAGAAAAAGTACATATGTGTGCGTTAATCCTAAAAAGTTCGGCTTTAAAAAGGAAATTGTGTCAGGTGTTTTTGCAGTCGGCATTCCTGCATCCATTCAGAATCTGCTTAATGTTACAGGAATGACGGTGCTTAATAATTTCACTGCGGCATTCGGGTCTTCGGCAGTTGCCGCAATGGGCATAGCACAGAAAATCAATATGATTCCGATGCAGGTCGCTCTGGGCTTTTCACAGGGAATTATGCCGCTGATCAGTTATTCCTATGCAAGCAAAAATGTAAAGCGAATGAAGAAAGCACTTATATTTTCAAGTGAAATTTCTATCGGTTTCCTGCTTGTGGCAACGATAGGTTTTTATCTATTCTCGGGCGGTCTGATTTCGCTGTTTATGGAAAATGATGCTATCGTTGTGTATGGCTCAAAATTTTTGCAGGGAATGTGCCTTTCACTGCCGTTTTTGTGTATGGATTTTATCGCAGTCGGCGTCTTTCAGGCATGTGGAATGGGCAAAAAGTCACTTGCTTTTGCAATTATGCGAAAAATTGTTCTTGAAATTCCGGCATTGTTTCTGCTGAATTATCTGTATCCGCTTTATGGCCTTGCTTATGCACAAACTGTATCTGAAATTATACTTGCGGTCGCTGCTGTATTTACGCTCGCAAGTTTATTCAAAAAATTAAAAAAAGAATGCTCGGATGTATTATTTTAGCCGGACAAATGAATATTGAATAATGAAAAAGAAGAATACAAAGCAAAAATCCGTTCTCTTGTGAGAACGGATTTTTGCTTTGGCACGCTTGAGGGGATTCGAACCTCCGACCTACCGCTTAGGAGGCGGTCGCTCTATCCTACTGAGCTACAAGCGCAAATTTGATTTATTAAAAAAGACACCTGAAAAGGTGTCTTTTTTTGGTGACCCGGACGGGAATTGAACCCGTGTTACCGCCGTGAAAGGGCGGTGTCTTAACCTCTTGACCACCGGGCCAACGATGGTGGCTTTAACTGGATTCGAACCAGTGACACCGCGGGTATGAACCGCGTGCTCTAGCCAACTGAGCTATAAAGCCATACAGTTTTTGTGCAAGCAAGATTATATCCTATTAAAGATTATTTGTCAACACTTTTTTTATATTCAAATCATATTTTTTCTGAAAATGCCAAAATTCGCCGTAAAAAACATACATGTTCAAAGTTAGTACATATGTTTGACTTTGTGCAGACATAATGTTATTATATAATAAATAAACTACGGAGAACATATAAGCCTATGAAAAAATTAACCGATAAGCAAAATGAAATTTTTGAATATATTAAGGAAATAATATCACAAAGAGGTATTGCCCCCTCTGTAAGAGAAATAGGTGAAGCTGTTGGGCTTCGTTCCACATCATCTGTTCAGTACAATCTCAATGCACTTGAGGATGCAGGCTATATCAAGCGTGATGCCAATCTGAAGCGCACCATACGCATCAGCGGCAGCTCCGAAACAGTCAATCATATTCCTCTTTTAGGCACGGTTACGGCAGGTATGCCGATACTCGCAACACAACAGATTGAAGATTATATCGCACTTTCCGGAGTGAACGGAAATAATCTTTTTGCCCTTCATGTAAAGGGTGATTCTATGATAAACGCCGGTATTTTTGATGGGGACATCGTTGTTGTGGAGCAAACGCCTGTTGCAGAAAACGGTGAAATCGTTGTTGCACTTATTGATGAAGAGGCAACTGTAAAACGATTCTATAAGGAAAACGGTCATTTCAGACTTCAGCCTGAAAATGATAAATACGAGCCTATTATTGTTTCTGAATGTGCTGTTCTCGGCAAAGTAAAAACATTGGTACGCTCCTATTGATATTTTAAATATAGTATGCTAAAATTCTTAAAAATAATCGGAGGTTTTAAAATATGAGTGAATGTACACATGACTGTTCAAGCTGTAAGGAAAACTGTTCTTCAAGAAAGACTTCAAGAGAGGATTTCCTCAAGCCTATGAACAAATATTCAAATATTAAAAAAGTTATCGGTATTGTAAGCGGTAAGGGCGGAGTCGGCAAAAGCCTTGTATCCTGTATGCTTGCATCACAATGTGCAAAAGCAGGGCTTAAGGTCGGCATACTGGATGCAGATATAACAGGTCCGTCCATACCAAAGTCCTTTGGTATCACCTCACGTGCAATGCAGGATGAGGAATGCCTGCTGCCTACCGTTGCCGACGGCGGAATTAAAATGATGAGTATCAATCTTCTGCTGGAGGATACCAACTCCCCTGTTGTATGGCGCGGTCCTGTTATCAGCGGTGTAATTGAGCAGTTCTGGACTGATGTTCGCTGGGGCGAGCTTGATTATCTTTTTGTTGATATGCCTCCGGGAACAGGAGATGTAGCACTGACCGTATTCCAGAGCCTGCCTATTGACGGAATTGTTATTGTTTCAACTCCTCAGGATTTGGTTAAAATGATTGTGAACAAGGCTTATAACATGGCTAAGATGATGAATGTACCTGTTCTCGGTTTAGTTGAAAATATGAGCTATTATGTTTGTGAGGACTGCGGAAAAAAGATTAACATTTTCGGCGAATCACAGATTGATGAAACAGCAAAGGAGCTTGGTGTGCCTGTGATTGCTAAGCTGCCTATCCAGCCGAATATCAATCAGCTTGTGGACAATGGCAGAATTTTCGATGCCCAGTGCAATGAGCTTGATGATTTTATCAGTGTGTTAAAGGGAGAATAACCATGTCGAAAAGAGAAGGATATATTAACTGGGACGAATATTTTATGGGTGTGGCAATCCTGGCATCTCAGCGAAGCAAGGACCCCAGCACACAGGTTGGTGCCTGTATTGTAAATGATGACAATAAAATTATGTCCGTTGGCTACAACGGCTTTCCGAGAGGCTGCAGTGATGATGAATTCCCTTGGGAGCGCAGCGGAGACAAAGACAGCGATACCAAATATCCTTATGTCTGCCACGCTGAACTCAATGCGATTTTAAATGCAGGCGGAAACAATCTTAAGGACTGCCGTATTTATGTGGCACTCTTCCCATGCAATGAATGTGCAAAAGCAATCATTCAGTGCGGAATAAAAGAGGTTATCTACATAAGTGACAAATACGGTGATACAGATCTTGTAAAGGCAAGCAAAAGAATGCTGAACTGTGCAGGCGTAAAGCTTACGCATTTTGATTCCGAAAAATCAATCACAATAGATTTCAACAGTGAAGGAATTTAACGGTATGGATATAGATATTTACGATTTTGATAAAACGATCGTACCATTTGACAGCGGTTCACTTTTCTGTGTTTACTGCCTTTTGCATTATCCCTATTTGTTTTTAGTACTGCCTTTTTTTGTGCCAGTATTGCTTATTGCTTTAATTTTAATGCTTACAAAAGTCATAAGCTTCACTGACTTCAAAAAGCTCTGCTTTTTATTCGTGGCACTTATTCCTTTAAAAAAGGCCGTAAAAGGCTTCTGGGATAAATATGATTGCAAAGTACATAAATGGTTTTACGATAGAAAGAGATATGCAGTTGTTATCAGTGCATCACCGGATTTTCTTCTTGATGAAATTCAAAAAAGGCTTGGCTTTGATAAGCTGATATGCACAAGGCACAACAGTAAAACAGGTATAATTATAGGTGAAAACTGCCGTGACGAGGAAAAGGTCAACCGACTTTATCAGGAGTTTGACAAAGACAGTATAAATGTTATTGATGTTTATTCAGACTCCTTAACACACGACAAGCCTATTTTCTCTTTGGGTAAAAACTGTTACCATATCGTTAACAGTGAAAAAATACCTTTTCATTTTGACGAGGTATATACCAAGTAACTTTTGAGGGATATTTTATGAAAAAAACAATTGCCATAATCGTACTGCTCTTAGCCGTAATAGGTACTTTCATTTTTTCCTATCAATACAGAAACAATAAAATTTCAGAGCAAATTTCCGACACATCGTCAACATCTGCCCAAGCAACGGACAACACTGCAACAGTGACTGACAGCAAGCAGCAGAGCAGCAACGGCAAACGACAGCTGATTACGGAAGATAAGGAAAACGATTATCAGCTTTACTACGACGGCAAAAATGTTGACATTATACACGGAGAGTATACAATCACCTGCACTACATGGGGCTATTCCATAGACAGTGAAACGCCTGAAATTTTCTGCAAGGACTATGACGGCGACGGCGAAAAAGAACTTATGATAAAATTAGTAAACGGCAAGCTCGAAACAGTATACAATAAAGATGCTTCGCCGTACACCTATTCACTTTATATGTTAAAGCCTACCACAAAAAGCAATGGTGAAAAAACCTTTGCAATGTACATTGCATCTGCCGACACGTGGAAAACACCTTTTGAAAAGGCTATAAACTGTGAACTGACTCAGTTGAAAAGCTGCAGTAAATTCCTTCAGTTTGCAATGAATGATAAAAGCGAAACAATCAAATATAATGAGAAAACCGGTATCACATCCAACAAATACGTAGGATATGCTTCGGCTCTTTTTGACGTTAACAAAAAATACTACACGCTCAGCCGATGGAACAGAGGTGTGGGTATTTATGATATCGACAAGAATGGCGATATTTATCTGGATATTCAGGTTCTTGCAAATTATGAGGAAACTACAGATACCCAGTATATCGGTGACATTCACTGTGAAATGGATGTGGAAAACGGTAAATTTGATATCAAACCGAACAGTATTGTATTTAAAGCATATGAAAATTATAAGGTTACCGATCCGAGAGATTCGGCAAAATCCAAATGGAATTGTGTAATTGATAACAAAAGTACAAATACTAATTTTAAGAGCTCTGATATTGACTGGATTGACGCAGAATTTTCACTGAAAAACACAGCTGATAAAAACACAATGTATTTTGAAACAATGTCAAGTAAAATTAAATGCATTGACAACATTCAATTCACACAGGGCTCTGCAGTTCTTACTGCAAAAAAAGGGTATACCTTTTCAAAGCATGTTGCTGAAAGCGGTAAATTTGCCGTTATAATCAACAGCGGTGATAAAAACGAATATGATATTTCATATACCTGCAGCGTGAAAACAGATAATAAGACAAGCACCCTTACAATAAAGTTCGATAAAACCTATGATAAAGAGGACTTTGACAAGGTATCCATTCAATTTGGTGTGTAATTATAAATAAAATCTAAAATAAATCAATAAAAGTTGATTATCAGACTCTTGTATGATATGATTTATACTAATTTAAAATACATTATAAATGCAAAGGAGGTACAGTTTGAAATATGAAGGAAGTCTTGATTACAGCGGATTCCACATGCGACTTACCCTCTCATATCATAGAACAGCATGGTATTGAAATACTGCCTCTGTCTGTACTTTTAGGTGATAAATCATATTATGACGGTATCAACGTCTTTCCTGAAGATATATACGCTTATGTCGATCAAACAGGTACTCTCCCTAAAACTGCAGCAGTGACTCCTGCACAGTATTATGAGGTGTTTGAAAAAGCACACGATGACGGCAAGGCAGTTGTTCATATCGGACTTTCATCTGCTATCTCTTCAAGCTATCAGAATGCCTGCATTGCTGCCAGCGAGTTTGATGATGTATACTGTATTGACTCAAAAAGTCTTTGCACCGCTATGGGACTTTTGGTTTTAAAAGCCTGTGATTTCAGGGCAAAGGGCTTTGATGCAAAAAAGATTTATAACAGAGTGAACACGCTTGTTCCAAAGGTAAGCACCACATTTGTGCTGGATAATCTTGAATACCTCCACAAGGGCGGCAGATGCTCAGGTGTTGCTAAATTCAGTGCAAATATTCTTGGAATCAAGCCGAGTATTGCAGTTGACCCTGCCACCGGAAAAATGGATATTGCAAAAAAATATCGCGGTAAAATGGAGGTTGTCTATAAACAATATATCAACGACTGCCTTAAAAACGTGAATAAAATTGACACGTCACGTATCGTGATTGCCAACAGCGGAGAAATCAGTCCGGAGATTATCAGCTTTGCTAAAGGTGTGGTTGAGGGCAAGGCAAATTTTGATGAGGTCATTCTTGCCGATGCAAAGTGTACAATTTCCTCCCACTGCGGTCCGAAAACACTTGCAATATTTTATATAAGAAAATAATAAGAACACCTTTTAATAAGGTGTTTTTAATTTATACCGATTGTAAACTTAATCAAAAAGAAAGGTAAACAATATGCTTAAAAATGATATTTTATACGAGCTGTTAAACAGTAATGATTACATCAGCGGTCAGTATCTCGCAGAAAAATTCGGCAAAAGCCGTGCGGCTGTATGGAAAGCAATTAAAGCACTGACTGCCGAAGGCTATGATATTTCCGCCATTACCAACAAAGGCTATAAACTCACGGAAAATAATGATTTAATTTCCGAGCAAAGCATTAAATCTTATTTAAAACATAATATAGACGTAATCTACTATCCGTCAGTTGACTCAACAAATAATTGCTGCAAAAGACTTCTTGCCGACGGAAGAGAAGGAATTTTCCTTGTAACAGCCGACGAGCAGACAGCCGGCAGAGGCAGACAGGGCAAAAGCTTCTATTCGCCGCCGCTTACCGGAATCTATTTCAGTGTTGTTATAAGACCTCACACCTCTCTTCATAATGCTGTGACTGCTACTACAGCAGCTGCTGTTTCCGTGTGCAGAGCAATTGAAAAAATCACGGATAAAAATCCGAAAATCAAATGGGTAAATGATGTTTATCTGGACAACAAAAAAATCTGCGGAATATTAACAGAAGCAATTACCAATTTTGAGGACGGAACGGTTGACAGTGTAATTGTTGGCATAGGAATCAATATTAAAACCACCTGCTTCCCTGACGATGTCACTGCTGCAGGAAATCTGAATACCGATATCAGCAGGAGCAGACTTATTGCAGCAGTCACCGATGAGCTGCTGGAAATTGCCGACAGCGGATATAAAAGCTTTATTGATTACTATCGCAACCATTCACTTGTTATCGGAGAAAAAATAAAATTCATACAAAACTCAAAGGTAACGCCTGCACTGGCAGTTGCCATTGATGAAACAGGCGGACTTGAGGTTGAACTTGAAAACGGCGAACATACTGTACTTCGCAGCGGAGAAATCAGCATCAGAAAAAATTAATATGCTTTTTTGAAAATTAGGACTTGATTATTTTAAATCCGTCTGCTATAATGTACAAAACGCTTTAAAGCGAAGGGACTTTAAAGTGCTAAAGTACAAAGGATAAAAGCGAGGTATTTATTATGGCACCGAGAAAAGGTAACCTTATGACCGTACGCACAGACGTAAAGGTTTTGGATGCAACAATCAGAGACGGCGGTCTTTGCAACAATTTTGAATTTACGGATGAATTTGTTACAGAGCTTTATAAAACAAATATAAAATCAGGCGTTGACTATATGGAGTTCGGTTACCGTGCTTCAAAAAATCTTTTCGACCCAAAGGATTTCGGAAAATGGAAATTCTGCGACGAGGCTGATATCAGAAGCATTGTTGGTGATAATGTATCAGATATGAAAATCGCAGTAATGGCGGATGTGGGAAGATGCGATTTCAGAGATGATTTCATCCCGAAATCAGAGTCCGTGATTGATATGGTGCGTGTGGCATGCTACATTCATCAGATTCCGTCAGCGATTGAAATGATTGAATATTTCAATCAGCTCGGCTATGAAACCACATGTAATATTATGGCAATCAGTCAGGCAAACTCAGAGCAGGTGGAAGAGGCTCTTGAAATGCTTGGACAGAGCAGTGTAGATGTTATTTATCTCGTTGACTCCTACGGCTCTCTTTATCCGGAATCAGCAGGCAAGCTTGCTAAAACCTATCTTGAAATCGGTGAAAAATACGGTAAGGCAATCGGCTTCCACGCACATAACAATCAGAATCTTGCCTTTGCAAATACCATTGAAACACTTTCATACGGTGTATCCTATCTTGACGCAACCGCATCAGGTATGGGCAGAGGTGCAGGCAACTGTGCTATGGAGCTGCTCTTGGGTTTCCTTAAAAATCCTAAGTATAATCTTTACAGCCTGCTCACCTTCCTTGAAAAATATATTATTCCGCTCAAGGAAAGCGGTGTCGTATGGGGATACGATGTTCAGTATATGCTCACCGGACAGCTTAACCGCCATCCGCGTGAGGCAATGGCATTCACTGCCGACAAAAGACAGGATTACTGTGAATTTTATAAAGGTCTGCTTGACAACGACTAATCAAAGTATTATAATCAAATCAACTTAATAAGTCAGGGGTGCTGAAATCTTTTCGGCTGAGATTATACCCTTTGAACCGTACGTTAGCACGAACGGCAAAGACTATGTAATTGGCATAATTGCACCCTATTCTTACAGCTTGTATGAATAGGGTTTTTCTTTTTTCTTTTGACTTGTTAGGAATCTGATGAAAGGAGTGCTGTTTATGAAAGCAAGTGTTGCGATTCAGGTTTTACCTGATGTTCAGAGTGAAGATGAGCTTATCCGCATTGTAGATGAGGTTATTGCCTACATTAAAAGCACAGGCCTTAACTGCTATGTAGGTCCGTTTGAAACAACGATTGAAGGCGAAAGCTACGACCAGCTTATGGAAATTGTTGCAAACTGTCAGAAGGTTGCAATAAATGCAGGCTGTCCGAGTGTAAGTGCTTACATCAAAGTTGTTTACAACCCTGAAGGCGAGGTTCTCACCATTGACAAAAAAGTTACAAAACATCACCAATAAAATTGCACCGGCAATTGCAATTATAGCGGTACTGCTCATATGGTATTTCTGCTGTGAGGGCGAACTGATTCCGGCATATATGCTGCCGTCGCCTGCTGATGTATTCCATGCCTTTGTCAATAATTTTTCCATTATGACAGAGCAGGCACAGGTTACACTTCAGGAGGCTGTTTACGGTCTTGGAATAGGAATATTCCTTGCATTTATTGTTGCAACTCTGATGGACAGGTTTTCATTTTTATATAAGGCAATCTATCCTATACTCATAATCACACAGACTATACCGACTATTGCTATTGCACCGCTGCTTGTTTTGTGGATGGGCTTTGGTATGGCACCGAAGATCACCTTGATTACATTGACTACCTTTTTTCCGATTTCCGTCGGACTGCTGGAGGGATATCAGTCCGTTGACAGTGATGAAATCAATATGATGCGTTCCATGGGCGCAAACCGATTTCAGATATTCAGACATATCAAGCTGCCTACTGCTGCTCCTGCATTCTTTTCAGGACTGCGAATCTCAGCAGCATATGCTGTTGTGGGTGCAGTAATATCGGAATGGCTGGGTGGTTTTAAGGGACTCGGTGTATATATGACAAGGGTTCAGAAGGCATATGCCTTTGACAAAATGTTTGCTGTAATCGTATTTGTTTCAGCAATCAGCCTGCTGCTTATGGCACTTATCAGCCTGCTGCAAAAAATTGCAATGCCCTGGCAGAGAAAAAAAAAGGAAATATAATTATGAAATTCAAAAAATTATCAGCCTTAATTATGGCTGTTGTATTAATTATCAGCCTTGCTGCCTGCAGTAAAGCCGATGACAGTAAGAAAGATACTGATGAAAAAACAAAATTAACCGTATGCCTTGACTGGACGCCGAACACAAACCACACCGGTATGTTCGTTGCTCTTGATAAGGGATATTATGATGAGGCAGGCTTGGATGTAGAAATCGTTCAGCCACCTGAAAACACCGGTGCCGTTCAGGTTTGTGCATCCGGTCAGGCTCAGTTTGCCGTTGAATTTCAGGACACTTTAGCTCCTGTGTTCACGTCCGACACACCGCTGGGTGTAACCGCAGTGGCTGCTCTTCTTCAGCATAATACCTCAGGTATTATCTCAAAGGCAGGTGAAGGCATGGACAGACCCAAAGGACTTGAGGGAAAAACATTTCTTACCTGGAACTCACCTACTGAACTTGCCATTATGAAAAACGTTGTAAATTCTGACGGCGGCAACTGGGATAACGTTAATCTTATTCCAAATACTGTTACCGATGAGGCACAGGATATAAAAAATAATCCTGACCATGCAATCTGGGTTTTCTATGCATGGAGCGGCATCAATGCTAAGGTGAATAATATTGATGTTGACTATTTCTATTTCAAAGACATCAACGAGACCTTTGATTACTACACACCTGTTCTTATCGGAAACAACGATTTTCTTGCTGACAATCCGGATGCTGCAAAGGCTTTCCTTTCTGCAACAAAAAAAGGATATGAATATGCAATTGAAAATCCTGAGGAAGCAGCTGATATTCTTATAAAATCTGATGAAACAGGCTCACTTGTCGGCAGTGAAAAGCTTGTTTATGAAAGTCAGAAATGGATTGCCGAGCAGTATATTGCCGATGCTGAAAAATGGGGCTACATTGACCCTCAGCGCTGGGACAGATTTTATGCTTGGCTCTGGGACAATAAGCTTGTTGAAAAGGAACTGCCTGCAGGAACAGGCTTTACAAACGATTATCTGGAATAAACTATGGAAATTTTAAAGGCGGAAAAAATCTGCAAAAGCTTTGACGATAACCATGTTCTGAATGATGTTACCATCACGCTCAATCAGGGTGAAATCGTAAGTCTTCTCGGAGTAAGCGGTTCAGGAAAAACCACACTGTTCAATATACTGTCAGGAATTTACAAGCCTGACAGCGGACAGGTTTTCCTGCACGGTGAGGATATAACAGGCTGTCCGGGAAAAATCAGCTATATGCTGCAAAAGGACCTACTGCTGCCGTACAAGAAAATAATTGATAATGTATCTCTGCCGCTTGTTCTTTCAGGGATGAAAAAGAAAGAGGCACGCTTAAAGGCAAAGGCGCACTTTGCAGAATTTGGCATAGACGGTACGGAGAACAAATACCCTGCCGAGCTTTCAGGCGGTATGCGTCAGCGAGCTGCTCTTTTAAGAACCTATCTTGCATCTGACGGTGTTGCACTTCTGGACGAGCCGTTCAGTGCACTGGATACAATCACAAAAGGAATTATACACAAATGGTATCTTGATGTTATGAAAAAAATTGACCTGTCAACCGTATTTATAACACATGATATTGATGAGGCGATTCTCCTTTCCGACAGAATTTATATATTGTCAGGCAAACCCGGAGCAATCACAGATGAAATTGTTATTGATGTTCCCAAGCCGAGAAAAGATGATTTCAATCTCAGCGATGAATTTCTGCAGTACAAACGTAAAATCGTAAATTCCCTTCATTTAACATAGTATGATTCATAAAAAATCCGCAGGACCCTGTGACAAAGGTCTTGCGGATTTTCTTTTTATTTCACTCTGATTTTCTGAGTAGTTGCCCAGTAGCTGTAAACATTCTTACCGTTCACCTTATTAAAGGAGCGGATTCGGACATAATATGTCTTTTTGCCTTGCTGAGTGGTAAATGTGGATGTATTCTGCTTGCTTGATACAACGGCACTTTTTACATTGGATTTAAAATCCTTTGAGGTTGACCACTGTATCTGATAGCCTGAGCAGTTCACCCTGTACCAGTGGAGCTTAATCTTTTTTGCCGACGGACTGCTTATACCTCTTACTGTAATGGTCTGAGGTCTTACGGAGTCTGACAGCAAACTGCTCTTATATCCGATTTTCTTCTGGCTGTCCTGTGTAAAGGCTGCCACTCTGAAATAAACAAGCTCTCCTGTTTTGAGTCCCTTAACCGTATAGGAATTATTGTTATAACCGCTAATGTCCTTTATTGCCTCATACTTTTTCGTTGACGGATAATAGCGGTAAATTCTGTATCCCGATACTCCGGTCTTTTTATTCCATGTTAGTGTTATTGACGATTTACTTCTTGCGGTTGTTTTTAGTCCGGTTACTGCATCAGCAATGGTATACTTTGTATTGATTGCAGAATATGCACCATAGATCAGCTTACCGCTGTTGTCCTTGCGTCCGCATTTTACACTTACATTGTATTCATTTCCGGGAGTGAGGTTGGAAATAGTGATACTGTTTGTTGTAACCTTCTTCGAAAAGCCTTTGCCTGTCAGATTGTTCTTAACATAAACATAATAGGTATCCGCTCCTGTTACGGCTTTCCACGAAAAGGACAGAGAGGTTGTCGTTCTGTCCTTCAATGTAATAACGGCTGTTCGATCAGGCTTAATGAGAAATTTGAAATGATAGCTTTTACCCTTATAATCATTTATTCCCTTAGCTGTTATACGTGCCGTTCCGACATTTATATTATTTCGATAGGTTAACACATAGTCTTCACCCTCAGTAAGTATAACATCACCATCTGTTATAACAGGCTTTGGTGTAATCTCCTTACCGGTGTAAATATACGGCTTAAGCGCCTGTGCATTGTCCTTGTAATACCAGAAATTCACATCGGCACCGCCGCTTATTCCGTCCACCTTTCCTGTTTCCGTATACTGCCAGAAATCAAATTCACCGCTGTAGGACGTATTCGTCGTGTAATGTGCAAGCCATATTTTATAATCCTCGCTGATTTGCTCTGCATTCAGCTGGTTCGTAAGAAAGCTTGCATTAGCATAAAGACATCCGTCATATCCTGCCTTGCTCACTTCTCCCAAAAAGGCAAGTGCATTGTTTGTCATCGCATCCTTTGAAAGCTTTGCACTGTCAAGCCTTCCGGCTGATGTGCCTGCAAACTCATAATCCATAACTACAGGTAAAGTAATATTATAATTCCTGATTGCAGAAAGCATTTTCTGTGCCTCCTGCACGGCTTCAGACGCATTCAGTGCCTGTGAATACCAATAAGCACCGACTGCCAGTCCTGCATCAAGCGCCTTTGTAATATTCGTTTTATATGCAGTATCATAGTTAAGTGAAAATTTTGATTTTGTATATCCTGTATATCCGATACGTACAAAAACAAAATCTATTCCTGCATTCTTCAGCTTTTTAAAATCAACTGTTTTATCGTGCTGTGACACATCAACACCGTTGATTTTCTGACAATCATCAAATTTTGTCTGATGCGTATATGTATAATTTGTATACGGACTTTTTGTTTTCGTTGCAGCCAGAGCAACTGTTGCCGGCTGAAATGCAAAAAGCATCACCATAACAAATGAAAAAATCCTTATAATCCTTTTCAAATAATCAACCTTTCTGCTGTTCACTGTACCAATAATTCAAATCGACATATTTGCTGCTCACGCTGTCAGCCTGTCCTGTCCGTGAATACTGCCATATGTCATAATCAATCTCAAAGGTAACATTATCATTATAATCGGCAGCCCAGAGAACTGTATCTCTGTCAATATTCTTTGCATTAAAATTGTAATAAAATACACTTGATGAGGCATAAATACCTGCTATATATCCTTTTTTGCGCACTTTGTCACAGAATGCATTAACGACAGCGGTATTCTCTTCAGCACTGAGATTACTGTCTGCCAGTCTGCCTGTATGATATCCGTTATCATCGGCAGGATATTCAAAATCAATTATAACAGGCAAGGATAAATCATAATGCTTGATTATATTCATAACGAAATCAGCTTCCTCCTCAGCCTCGTCCTCATTTACTGCCTGCGTATAAAAATAAACACCAAAGGGGATTCCTGCCTTTTGTGCTGCTTTCATATTCTTTTTTGCGGTTTTATCCTCGTACACAGTACCATTGCCGTATCCCCTGTACCCTACACGAATGAAAGCAAAATCAAATTCATCTGCGACACTATTCCAGTCAATATCTCCATTGTGCTCCGAAACGTCAATACCCTGTGCCATTTCCTTACCGAAATCATATACTGTCTGCGGTGTTCTTTTATAAGTCTTGGTAATAACAACTGACGAAACAATTACTGCAATTACAAGCACAGCCGCTATTGCTCCAATGAGTATTCCAGGCTTTAATTCCGTTTTTTTGGTGTTTTTCTGTTTTGATTTTTTCCTGCTTTTTACAGCCATAATGAATCTCCTCTGAAACGAAACAAGCCAGCCAAACAAATTAGGCTTGACTCTTGCTCGGCTATATTATCATATAACGAAAATAAAATCCATAACCCTCACACAATTATAACAGAAAGTTAACATTATTAGAAAAAATTAGGCAGTAGATATTTACCAAATACAAGCACAGTTTAAAGTGTGTTATTGACATATTCTTTTTATGTTTTATAATATTAGACAATTAAAGAATTAAAAAGGCGATGAAATAAATGGATAATATAAACAATATTGAATTCAAAAGAAAGCTTCCTATTCCAAAGGATATAAAAGCAGAGATGCCCCTTTCGGAAAAGGCTGAAAAAATTAAGACTAAGCGTGATGCCGAAATTGCAGATGTCTTCACAGGCAAAAGCGATAAGTTCCTTCTTATAATCGGTCCATGCTCCGCTGACAGACCTGATTCCGTTCTTGATTATATTAACCGCCTGGCTCTCCTTCAGCCTGAGGTTGAGGATAAAATTTTAATCATTCCGAGAATCTATACAGGAAAGCCGAGAACAACAGGTGCAGGCTATAAGGGAATGCTCCATCAGCCTGATCCGGATAAAAAGCCTGATATGCTTGAGGGTATCAAGGCTATACGTGCGCTCCACAAGGACGCTATAGAGCAGACAGGACTTACCTGTGCTGACGAAATGCTTTATCCTCAGAATTACAGATATCTTTCGGATTTGCTTTCCTACATCGCAATCGGTGCACGCTCTGTTGAGAATCAGGAGCACAGACTTGTTTCATCAGGAATAGATGTTCCTGTCGGTATGAAAAATCCCACCAGCGGTGACCTTTCCATTATGCTCAATGCAATTAAGGCTGCACAGAGCGGTCACACCTTCCTTTACAGAGGCTGGGAGGTTGAATCAAAGGGCAATCCGCTTGCTCACGCAATTTTAAGAGGAAGCGTAAGCAAGCACGGTAATAACCATGCAAATTATCACTATGAGGATTTAAAGCAGTTATTTGATATGTACTGCAATGGCGGTTATGAAAATCCTGCCGTTATCGTTGATACAAACCATTCAAACTCGGGCAAGCAGTATCTTGAGCAGGTACGAATCGCCAATGAGGTGCTCCACTCTATGCGTCACAGCAATGATGTAAAATCAATGGTAAAGGGCTTTATGATTGAGTCTTACATTGAGGATGGCTGCCAGAAAGTTGAAGACGGTGTTTACGGCAAGTCCATCACTGACCCTTGTATCGGCTGGGATAAGACAAAGGAAATGATTTACAGCATTGCAGAACAGCTGTAAATTGAGAAAACTTTTTATTGAAGTAAAAATGAATCAGCGTATAATATGAATGTAATATAATTTTGAGAGGTAAAGCTATGCTGGATAAAAGAAAGGTTGTTATCATAGGTGCCGGCCACGTTGGCTCACATGTGGCAATGGCACTCTGTTTTCAGGGTACTTGCGATGAAATCGTATTTATTGACAAGGATAATGCAAAGGCTGTCAGTAACTGCTACGATGTGGCAGATGCCTGCCTGTTTTTAGGCTCAACAACTAAAATCAGTGTTGGTGACTATAACGACTGCAAGGACGCAGATATCATCGTTATTTCCATCGGTATGCCGAGAAAGCCGGGACAGACAAGACTTGAGATGCTTGATGATTCTGTAATTATGCTTAAGGACGTTGTTGAAAATCTTAAGCCGATTGACTTCAAGGGTATCATCGTTTCCATTACAAACCCTGCTGACATCATTGCTGATTATGCAAGAAAGCATTTAGGTCTGCCAAGAGAAAGATGCTTCTCAACAGGAACATCACTCGACACCGCAAGACTTAAAAGAACGGTAAGCGAGCTTGCTGATATCGACAGAAGAAGCGTTACAACCTGTGCAATCGGCGAACACGGTGACTCCTCCTTTGTTCCGTTCTCATCACTTACGCTCGGCGGCAAGCACTACAAAGAACTGCAGGAGGCTAAGCCTGAAAAATATAATAAACTGACTGAGGAATTTGTTCTTGAAAGAACACGTTATATCGGATACGATATTATCAATGGTAAAGGCTCAACAGAATTCGGCATCGGTGCTGCCTGTGCGGATATATGCAAGGCAATCTTCCACGACGAAAAAAGAGTTATCCCTGCATCTGTACTGCTGGACGGTGAATACGGTATGCACGATGTTGCCTGCGGTGTTCCGTGTGTTATCGGCAGAAACGGTATTGAAGATATTATTGAGCTGCCGCTTAACGACAAGGAAAAGGAACAGCTCGAATACACCTGCAAGGTTATAAGAGAAAATATCGAAAGAGCAGAAAAAATATAAATAAAGAATCATTATTCAGCAAAAGCAACGGCATATGCCGTTGCTTTTTGTGTTATTGTACAAAAAACACCTGCAATTCTTATTGCTTTTCACAATTGACTTTATCGCTTTTATGTGTTAAACTGTTTTTAACGTAAATACAAAAAATAAAATTGGAGAGGTATTTTATGAACAAGTTTATTAAAAAGCTGGGTGCAGTTGCACTTACCGCTGTTATGCTTTGCAGTTTATTTGCCGGTTGTTCTTCGTCTAATCAAAACAAAGAAAAAACTGACAAATATAAAATCGGTATCTGTCAGCTTATGCAGCACAATGCACTTGACAAAGCAACTCAGGGCTTTAAAGATGCCCTTACAGAACTGCTCGGTGAGGATAAGGTTGAATTCCTTTATCAAAATGCATCAGGTGATTCGGCAGCATGCGCAACAATTGCAAATCAGTTTGTTTCAAACAATGTTGATTTGATTATGGCAAATGCTACACCGTCCCTTCAGGCATGTGCTACAGCTACTGCCGCATCCAAAATTCCTGTTGTTGCTACTTCCATTACAAATTTCGGTGTTGCTCTTGATATTGAAATGGGTCAGACGGATGCTACCGGTATCAATGTAACAGGTACACATGATCTTGCACCGCTGGAAAAGCAGGCTGAACAGCTTACTACTCTGTTCCCTGAAGCAAAAAACGTAGGCATTCTTTATTGTTCTTCAGAAGCTAATTCCAAATTCCAGGCTACAGGAATGGCGGATATTCTTAAAGCTCAGGGATTAACCGTAACTGATTTTACATTCTCAGATTCAAACGATTTACAATCAGTTGCAAAAAAAGCTGCTGCAGATTCAGATGTAATCTACATTCCTACAGACAATACTGTTGCTGATAACGGCTCTGTTGTTGATGCAGCTTGTTCTGAAGCGAAAACACCTATTATTTCCGGTGAATCTGAGGCCTGTGCTGCTTACAGAGGTGTCGCAACATATTCAATTGATTTCTATGAAATCGGTTATAACACAGGAAAAATGGCATATGAAATTCTTGTCAACGGTGCAGACCCTGCAACAATGAACGTTCAGGCACCGCAGAAGCTTACAGCTCAGTATATTCCTGAAAAAGCAGAAGAATTCAACGTAAAAATTCCTGAGGACTATATTGTTCTTGAAACAAAATAAAATTTTTTGGAGGTTACTTTATGAATAAAATTATAAAAAAAATCACAGCAGTTGCGCTGTCAGCTGTTTTAGTAGGCGGTTGTCTTGCAGGCTGCACATCAAAAGAAAATGAGGACTCTGAAAAAAAGACTGCATTCAAAGTCGGTGTATGCCAGCTTATGCAGCACGATGCTCTTGATGCCGCTACGAAGGGCTTCCAGGACAAACTTAACGAATTAGCAGCAGAAAACGGAATTACAATCGAATATGATGTTCAGAATGCATCCGGTGATTCCGCAGCCTGTGCAACCATTGCAAATCAGTTCGTTTCAAACCAGTATGACCTCATTATGGCGAATGCAACTCCTGCTCTTCAGGCATGTGCAACAGCAACTGCAGCGTCAAAAACACCTGTAGTTGCTACCTCTGTTACCGATTTCGGTGTTGCTCTCGGCATTGAAATGGCATCAACCGACGCAACCGGTATCAATGTTACCGGAACAAGCGATCTTGTATCTCTTGAGAGTCAGGCACAGCAAATTCTTGACCTGTTCCCTGACACAAAGAAGGTTGGCTGCATTTACTGTTCAGCAGAGGCTAACTCACAGTATCAGGTTGACGGTGTTAAGAAAACTCTTGAAGCAAATGGTGTAGAGTGTAATTTCTATTCATTCGCTGATTCAAACGACATTCAGACTGTAGTTAACAAGGCAGCTGCTGAATCCGATGCAATTTACATTCCGACAGATAATACAGCAGCATCAAACGGCAGTATTATATCAGCTGCATGCAAAGAAGCAAATGTTCCGATCATTGCAGGTGAAGAAGGTATCTTCAAAAATACAAACGCTGTTGCCACACTTTCACTTTCATTCTATGATATAGGTTCTGAAGCAGGCGAAATGGCTTTTGATATTCTTGTTAACGGCACAGATCCTGCAACAATGAATATCCGTCTTACAGACAAGCTCACATATTTATATAATGAAGATGTTGTCAAGGGATTCGGTATCACAGTTCCTGAAAATTATACAGCATACGATTTTACTAAAGCTGAATAATTAAACAATAAATCTGTTGACTATTTATTGAATTTATTTTATAATCAAATAAATATTGTAAGAGCAATAAGTTAATACTTATTGCTCTTGTTTTCGGAAAAGAGGTTATATAACTATGGAAGCATTCCTTAATGCTGTTCCCGGTGCAATAGGGCAGGGTCTTATCTGGGGAATCATGGCAATAGGTGTTTATATTACATTCAGGGTTCTTGATTTTGCCGACCTGACTGTTGACGGAACACTTGCTACTGGCGGTGCAACATTGGTCATGGCAATGTTTGCAGGCTGTAATGTTTATGTTGCACTTATACTTGCGTTTCTTGCTGGCTGTCTGGCAGGACTCGTAACAGGTATACTGAATACCGCCTTTGGTATTCCACCGATACTGGCCGGTATTCTGACACAGCTTGCGCTTTATTCAATAAATTTAAGAATTCTGGGCAAATCAAATCAACCGTTGTCAGTATACAAATATGATTTACTTGCAAGTATGACAAACATATCAAAGGCACTTATTGTTGTTGCAATAATAGCAATTGCAATTATTGCAATATTATATTGGTTCTTTGATACGGAAATCGGTCACTCTATCAGAGCCACAGGCTCTAATCATAATATGGCAAGAGCTAACGGTATAAATATCGATGTTACCAAAATTATAGCACTTGTCCTTTCAAATGGTCTTGTTGCTCTTGCAGGTGGACTTCTTTCACAGTATCAGGGCTTTGCTGATGTTAATATGGGCAGAGGTGCAATTGTTGTAGGTCTTGCAGCTGTAATCATCGGAGAGGTTATTTTCGGAAAAATATTCAAGAATTTTGCACTCAGACTTTTGGGTGTTGTTCTGGGTGGAATTATCTATTACATTGTAATGCAGTTTGTTATCAGTCTCGGTCTTAACACAGACGACCTTAAGCTCTTAACAGCCGCAATCGTTGCTGTATTTCTTGGTATTCCTTATCTTAAAAATCAATATGCTCAAAAGCATATTAAGATGAAGGAGGTTAAAGAGTAATGCTTGAAATTAAAAATGTTCACAAAACCTTTAATCCCGGAACGATAAATGAAAAAAAAGCCCTCAACGGTATTGATCTTGTTCTTAATGAGGGTGATTTTGTAACTGTTATCGGCGGTAACGGTGCAGGTAAATCAACAATGCTCAATATGATTGCCGGCGTTTATCCTGTTGACTGCGGAACAATTACCATTGCCGGCGTTGATGTAACAAAGCTCCCTGAGCATAAGAGAGCAAAATATGTCGGAAGGGTTTTCCAGGATCCTATGACAGGAACTGCAGCAGATATGCAGATTGTTGAAAATCTGGCACTTGCAGCACGTCGCGGACGCAGAAGAGGACTGAAATTCGGAGTTACCCGCAAAGAAAAGTCAGAGTACGCTAAGGTTCTTGAAAGCCTTGATCTAGGTCTTGAAACAAGACTTACATCAAAGGTCGGCCTTCTTTCAGGCGGACAGAGACAGGCTATCACCCTTCTTATGGCAACACTCAGAAAGCCGAAGCTGCTCCTCCTTGACGAGCACACTGCAGCTCTTGACCCTAAAACAGCTCACAAGGTACTTGAGCTTACACAGGATATCGTAGCTAAGGATAACCTGACAACCATTATGATTACACATAATATGAAAGACGCTATCGCAATCGGAAATCGTCTTATTATGATGAATGACGGTAAGATTATTTATGATGTATCCGGTGAGGAAAAGAAAAACCTTACAACCGCCGACCTGCTGGCAAAATTCAGAGTTACATCAGGCGAAGAGCTTGATAACGACAGAATTCTCCTTTCAACCGAAGCAAATGAATAAACCAACAACAAAATAAAACGACGCATAAACGTAATGCTTATGCGTCGTTTTATTTTTCTTTGTTCGTAAATAATCACTTTCGCAATCTTCTATGTATTAAATAAATGCATTTTAAAACCAATGTTTTCTCATCTGTTCCAACAATGGCTTTGTTACAGGATAAACTTCACTATCATAAATAATTGAATCTATACCACAATATGGACAAATGGCTGTTTGATTATCATCGCACCAATCAACAATTAACTTTGGGTCAAAGATTTTTAAACAATAAAAGCATCCGCATGATTTTGCTTTCAATAATTGTTCCTTGTTTAAGGAACTGCATACATGCGCATTTATAAAATCGTTATCTTTCATAAAAATACCTCAATAAATTATTGTTGTCAATTCAATCATCTTTTTAACAAACAGGAATTTGAATTACCGATAACGTATATTGAACAATTGTAGGGGCTGGTTTCCACGCCAGCCCGTTTTCATATTTTTCGGGAGGGCACGGAGACCCTCCCCTACAGATTAGCAGGAATATTGTCACAATTCAAATTCCGATTTGTCTATCTAATATCTTCATGGTATAAACAAACGATTCACTGCCATTTATTTATTCTTACTTAAATCTATAGCCTCTGCCCCAGATTGTTTTTATATAATCGTTTTCAGGGTCAATTTCCTTGAATTTATCACGCAGGCGATTAATATGTACAGTCAGCGTTGACGTATCGCCGAGAGAATCATATCCCCATACTCTGTCAAACAGTTCATTCTTACTGAAAACTGTATCAGGCTGTGATGCCATAAGGTACAAAACATCAAATTCCTTTTTGGTGAGAGTAATCTCCCTCCCTTTCAGCTTAACATCTCCGGATTCCTTATAAAGCTGTAAATCACCGATTTGCAGTGTCCGGGTATTTTTTTCGGTGGGTCTGGTCAGTCTGATATATCTGCTGATATGCGCCTTTACTCTTGCCACAAGCTCACTGGGTGAAAACGGCTTAACAATATAATCATCTGCACCAAAGCCGAGACCATTGATTTTATCCAGCTCCTCTTTTTTTGCACTGACCAAAATAATAGGAATATCTGTCACGGATCTTATCTTGCTGCAGGCCTGAAAGCCGTCAAGCTCCGGCAACATTATATCAAGTAGAATCAGGTCAAATTTCTCATTTACGGCTCTGTCCACACCTGTTTTGCCGTCAAGTGCATACTCTGTTTTAAAGCCTGCCGCCTCCAGATAATCACGCTCAAGCTGTAAAATATTATTATCATCTTCAATAATTAAAACTCTGTTCAATTAATACATCTCCCTTTTCGGTAATGAAATAAATACAGACAGACCTTCACCCTCCTTGCTCCTTGCCCATATTGAGCCGGAATGAAGCTCCACAATCTGTTTACATACGGAAAGTCCCAGACCTGAACCCTGAGAAACACGAGTCCTCGCAGGGTCGGCACGATACATTGTATCAAAAATTTTCGGAAGACTGTTCCGGTCGACGCCGATACCGTTATCCGAAATTTCTATCATGACCGAGCGTTCATATTCATCAAGAACAATTCTCACACTGCCCTTAATATCATCTCGGGCATATTTAATACTGTTTGAAATGATATTGCTTATTACACGTGAAAAGCGGTCAACATCAATATAAATCATTGTATCCTCTGAACACCTGTTTTCATATTCAAAATCAAAACCAACGCTGTCCAGAACTGTTTTAATTTCCTCAGCACCGTCACTAAAAAACTCATTTACACTCACATCGGTTTTATTAAGCTCATATCCGCTCAGTTCAAGTCTTGAAATGGTGAGCAAATCATCCAATATTTTTTCAGTATCATTTATGGAATCACAAATGATTTTAATATAATTCCTCTGTTTTTCAGGCGTATTGGCTATACCGTCTGCCAGACCCTCAGCATAGCCCTTAACAGATGTAAGCGGAGTACGTAAATCATGGGCAATACCTGCCACAAGAATTTTTCTTTCCTCCTCTGCCTTATTCTTCTTTTCTATGGATTCCTTAAGCTTGATTCTCATCTCATTAAAGCTGTCAACAGTCTGCCCCAGCTCATTTGTTGATTTGTAATCAATCTCATAATCCAGATTTCCTCTGGAAATTTCATCAGCACCCTGTGCAATTTTCTTGATTGGCTTCACAATCGTTCTTGTGGTAATAAATGAAACTACTGAAATGGCGATTACAAACAGAAGAACAATAATAAGAACGATTATTCCTGTCCTGCTCAGCAGCAGCCTTATCAGTTCCTGTGCATTCAGCCTCTGCGAAGCATCGTTAACTATGTAATTATAATTGAGGATTATGATTTTATATTTCGGCGAGGTTTCGTTCTTTTGTGCGTGATTTACAATCAGCAGACCGTCACTGCCGAAATAATTAAAGTTTTTGCCAAGATTATTGTTGGCAAATGCCCGTGCTTTTGCCGGTATATCCTCCGTACTGTCCGTCTTATAAAAAATCTCTCCGTCACGTTCAATATAAATCAATGCATCTGAATTCTCAAGCGGTGAAACAAAACCAGATATGCTGGCTAATTTCTGCGCATCGTCATCATCACTTATAAGCTCATATGCAATACTTGAAAGTGTCTGTGTCCACTGAAGCTGATTCAGCGCACTGTAAGTATTTGTGGTAACCGAAGAAAAATTGAAATATGACGGAATGATATTAATAAGCACAGTGGAAAATGTCACAATTACTATAATAGGGATAACAATTGCCATAGCCGATGTCAATGCAATTCTCGTATTAATCTTTAAGTTTTTTGAGCTTCTCTTTTTGCTTTTTTTCATTTATTTTTACAGCTCCTTGATTCACAGACAATTTCTATAATACTTTTCAAATGAATTCTTGCAAAGTTTTCACATTCAAGATCAATGTTTTGTGCACCGTGCATTACGTGATATCTGATAACACCTGTTATGCCGGAAACAATATATGCCATAGTCCATTCACTGATTCCGTCAATATCATCTTTTATAAAATCCATAAAGCGCCTTGCCATAACATTTATTTTGTCTGTCAATATCTCAGACGCACCGGAAACGGAAAATAATATTCTGTATGCCTCCCTGTCCTCATCAACTGCATTAATGGCACATTTAATGATACTTGCCGTACTTTCAACAGTAAACTCCTTTTGCTGAACACGTCTGAGCTGCTTGCCTGAACGGAAAAACAGTGTTCTCATAAGATCATCACATATTTTATTAAATAAATCATACTTATCTGAATAATGAAGATAAAAGGTATTTCTGCTGATCATTGCCCTGTCCGTTATATCCTTAACGGAAATATGCTCAAATTCCTTTTCCTCAATCAATTCAAAAAATGCAGACTTTATTGCACTTTGCGTCCTCTTGATTCTTAAATCAACTGTTCCGTCCTTTTTAGCCATTTTTCTGCTCCTAAATGTCACGTGTTTATTATTTGTCTTATGTTCATTATTTTAACATTTTATCGTTACAAATACAATAAATTCGCAACTAATTAGACAACAGTTAAATAAAAAATCAGATATTGATTTTAAATGTTCCCTTTATTATTAAACCATTTTATGATATAATGATTCATATAGTTCAGCACCACAGAAAACCAATCTGCAAAGCAGAGTTAGGGCGTAAAAAATGAAAAAGAAAATAGTATCGGTATTTATTGCAGTATGTGTTGTAATCTCCTGCTTATCCATCGGATTTACAGCATTTGCCACAACAAGAGTTCTCGAACTCAATGTTAAGACTACCAATCAGCTGGATGGCTTCGGAGATATGAATATGTATACCTTCACACCTGAAAAATCAGGTACATATTCATTTTTATCGTACAATATAAATGCATCTGAGGCATATCTTTTCATAAGAGAAAAGGACCCCGTAACCTACCAGAAAACATACACGCAGCTTGCCTATTCGCGACTGAGTGAAAATTTTAAAAAATACGGTCAGCCCGGTCTGAACCAGTTCTGCCTGACATATCACCTTGATGCCGGAACGACATATTACTTCGGCGCAGGCTGGACAATGGATAAGACATATGAACGAGGCGATACCGATATGACAGTTATGCTCATATGTGAGGAGTATGATGAGAAAATCATCAAAAGCATTGATATCGACTGTCCTGCTGTACTGAGAGCCTATATTGACGGCGAATGGCGACGCAACAATGATGATACCGCATCCTATTTCTACTATGACATATCAAAGCTCCTTGTGAATATGAAAATAACCATCACCTACAGTGACGGAAGAACCAGCTCAGCTATGGCTGATCTGGAGGAAATTGATGGATATGAAATCACTTTCAGGCATAATCAGCTTGGACAGCACTGGCAGCCGCAGTCCACAACGGATTATACGGCAAACACACTGACAATCAGAATCGCTGATGCTTCTGTTGATTTTGATGTACCGATTAAAATAACTGCAATGTATGCTGTTCAGGGAATCATTCAGGACTATGCCGGTAATCCGGTGAACAACGCAAAGGTTGTATGCAATGGTGTAACACTTGCAACAACGGATCAGAACGGCAGATTTTACCGCAGTCTGAATTCAGGTGCATACAGTATAAATATTCAGGCAGACAATGCAATCAGCAGAGAATTTATGATGATTGTTTCTGCTGAACCGGACGGAAATAATTTTACAGCAAAGCCAATAAAAATTGTTACCTGTGATTACGTTGCAGACGGAATAATCAACGCAAAGGATTATTCCTATATAATAAAACATCTTAGTGCAAAGGAACTGGAAAAACAAAAAGCGCAGTTTGGCAATGCAATTAATTTCAGTAAGGCAGATTATGAATCCTTTACCCTGCCAAACAAGAGTTGAACCCAATAGCCTAAAATAATCTGTTTTCCGCACCTAACGTCATTTTTTGCCTTGATATACGCCAGTATACCTGCATCAAAGAAATGACGCTATGCACAAAAAACAGATTATTTTAGGTGCCTTGCAGTTTAAATCACTCAAATTTTTAATTAGACAAGACATAATTTTCATTGCATACTTTCGTATTCAATGAAAATTTAACGATGTATAAGTGAAAATTTGTTGATTTAAACCTTATTTTGTTCGACTCTTGTTTGGCTAAACAATTAAAAAATAAAGCAAAAGGCAGTTGATGTAACAAAACAACATCAACTGCCCTTTTTATTCGTCCAATAAATCGTGTTCCTTCAGCATTCTGATAAAATCATCAATATCTTTTCTGGCTGTCTTTTCATCCACATCATATTCGTCTGTCACCATTTTAACTGCATCGTCAATCGTTATATCCCTGCAAAAGCAGTCCCAGAAAAAAGAACCGCTACCATTGAGCGTAATCATTCCGTTAAAATCCGCACTCCTTGCTCCCACAGGAACGACTATATTTGAGCCTGCAATTTCACGCTTGGCAAATCCGCTTTTGATTTTCATAAAATTCCTCCGTTGGTTTCTTTATTATATAGTATATCAAATAATACCATCTTTTTCAATTATAATATTTTTATATAATAAGCAATGTATACAAAATTATATCGCTAAAAAATGGCAAATTTTCCGTATTTGCTCTTGCAGATATATTTTAAATTGGTTATAATAATCGTGGTAATTTTTTTAAATTATTAATACATTTGCAAAAAGGGTTATTCTTATTTTGTAAATTTACTTGGAAGGAGTAAACATATGGTCTATTCAAATGAAGTTGAGCAGATGTGTACCGTAAAAAAGGGTCCGCATCATGGTCCGGCTCCCATTCCTGAAGAAGGTAAATGGGTAAAATCTTATCAGATTTCTGACATCAGCGGCTTTTCACACGGCATCGGCTGGTGTGCACCTCAGCAGGGTGCCTGCAAAATCAGTCTTAATGTTAAAGACGGTATTGTTGAAGAAGCACTTGTTGAAACAATCGGTTGTTCAGGTATGACGCATTCAGCTGCTATGGCTGCTGAAATTCTTCCCGGCAAAACTCTTCTTGAGTGTCTTAACACTGACCTTGTTTGTGACGCTATCAATGTTGCTATGAGAGAAATTTTCAAGCAGCTTGCTTACGGTCGTTCACAGTCTGCTTTCTCTGAGGGCGGTCTTGTTGTCGGTGCTGCTCTTGAGGATCTCGGTAAGGGCCTTCGTTCACAGGTTGGCACAATGTTCTCAACAAAGCTTAAGGGCGTTCGTTATATGGAAATGGCTGAAGGCTATGTTACACGTATGGCTCTTGACGAAGAGGGCGAGGTTATCGGCTACGAATTCGTTAAGGTTGGTAAAATGCTTGAGGATATCCGTCATGGAAAAACTCCTGATGAAGCATATAAGGCAAATATCGGTAACTACGGTCGCTTTGCTAATGCTGCAAAGTATATCGACCCAAGAGAAGAATAAGATAAGGAGGACAATAAAATGGCAAACGATGTAAAATTCGAAGGCAAGGAAAGAAGACTTGCTAAAATTGAAAAGTGTCTTGCTGAATATGGTCTTTCAAGTCTTGAAGAAGCAAGAGATTTATGTTTATCAAAGGGCATTGATGTTGACGCTATCGTAAAGGGCGTTCAGCCAATCGCTTTTGAGAATGCAAGCTGGGCATATACACTCGGTGTTGC
Organism: uncultured Eubacterium sp.; assembly: GCA_910577195.1. Classification (GTDB taxonomy): domain Bacteria; phylum Bacillota; class Clostridia; order Oscillospirales; family Acutalibacteraceae; genus Eubacterium_R. The sequence continues at coordinate 408,840 of CAJTLP010000001.1, forward strand.
AGTTGCAATCAAATCAGGCGTTAAAACCGCATCAGAGGCTGCTGCTGCAATCGGTATCGGTCTTCAGGCATTCTGCATTCCGGGTTCAGTTGCTGAGCAGAGAAACGTTGGTCTCGGTCACGGTAATCTCGGCGCAAAGCTCCTCAGCGAGGAAACAAAGTGCTTTGCATTCCTTGCAGGTCACGAATCATTCGCTGCTGCTGAGGGTGCAATCGGTATCGCAAGAACAGCTAACAAGGTACGTAAGGAGCCTCTTAAGGTTATCCTTAACGGTCTCGGCAAGGACGCTGCTTATATCATCTCAAGAATCAACGGCTTTACCTATGTAAAGACAGATTATGATTTCTATACAGGCGAGCTTAAGATTGAAGAAGAAAAGGCTTTCTCAGATGGTGAAAGAGCTGCTGTTAAGTGCTACGGTGCTAACGACGTTCTTGAAGGCGTTGCTATTATGAAGCACGAGGGTGTTGACGTTTCTATCACAGGTAACTCAACCAACCCAACCCGTTTCCAGCATCTTGTTGCAGGCACATATAAGAAGTGGGCTCTTGAAAACGGCAAGACCTATTTCTCAGTTGCATCAGGCGGCGGTACAGGACGTACACTTCATCCTGATAATATGGCTGCAGGTCCTGCTTCATACGGTCTTACTGACTCAATGGGCAGAATGCACGGTGACGCACAGTTCGCCGGTTCATCTTCAGTTCCTGCTCACGTTGAGATGATGGGTCTCATCGGTATGGGTAACAACCCAATGGTAGGTGCTACCGTTGCTTGTGCAGTTGCAGTTGAAGAGGCTTGTAAATAAGGTACTTTCAGTATTTTTGCAAAATGAAAATTTTACTGATACAATCATAGATTTATAAAATTGTCTACGATTTGTCTACGTAGTATTAACTTTTAGGATGACACATTCACTTGTGTCATCCTTTTTATTTTGCGTAAACATAGTATCTAACACAGCAGAATAAACATCTTCCTGCTTTTTAGTCCGATGAGCATAAGTGTTTAGTGTTTCCTGAATATTTTTATGCCCCATTCTTTTCTGAACAAATTTTATATCAGCCTCGTGTTCAAAAAGTTCAGTACAATGTGTATGCCTTAAAGAATGAAAAGTAAAATCCGTTATTCCGAGTTCTTCTTTAATTACTTTAGTTGTATGTAATGATGTGTTGGAAGTAACTAATGAGCCGTCATCTCTTACGCTGATAAGGTCAATTTCTGTTTCGCCCTCATCCTTAATAGATGTTCTGTTAATTACTCCATTATCATTAACAAATATATGTATATAATTCTTTTGCTTTTGATTAGAGATATATTTTTCATAGCCCTTTTTCAGAATTTCAATCGTATCATTATCAATAGCTAATTTTCTGACCGAATCATACTTCCACAATTAGAGGTCATAGCTACTAATTTATTGTATAATTCTGAAACCTTGCCATACCAATTCTTTTTATCGCTCATAAAAGCAATAATCAATGTTGCAACAGCATTATTATTTAACGCTTCATCATTTTGAGCTTTAATATTTGAATTATACTCATCAATAAAACTTTGTCCTTTATCACCTAAAGCCTCACCGATAGCATAACCCCAGCGAGTAAAGTCCGCTAAGCGAGTTAATTTATCAAGTTTAACAGTAGGATATATTGACATTGCCTTTGAAAGGACATCAAATATGCCACCTAAAATATACGGCAAGTCAGTTTTAAATTTATCTAACACTTCTGATAATTCCCTACGGTCTTTATCCTCTATGCGAGATAGCTCAATTAAAATTGACCTATCTAAAAGGTCTGACCGAGTAGCAACATTATTGATACCATTAATTGCTAAACATCTTTTAAAAGTGAATATGCAATCTTCTGCATTCGTGTTCAATTTCCGTTGTTGAATACCTCCGCCTGTAATAGCACGGCATAAAGTGTCGCTTGTTTCCTCATTGATATAAGAAACATTATCAAAAGGCAGGAACCAATGTTTTTGCAGATTAATGATTAATGACCGCATATCTTTCGGTATCGTTAATGTATCTAATACCGATGGGTCAATTAACTGCTTTAGTAAACTGCAAGCGGTGCTTTTAGCTGACCCCTTTTCGCCATATACAATTAACATAGCGTGGGGTATATCGGGCACGAAGCAAGATATAAGCCAGCATAAAAATAATGTATGATAATTCTTGATATTTAAATAATCAAAAATCTTGTTTATGTCACCATTTCTAACAGGGATAAGCTGTTCAGCTTGATGACGATAACGATTAAATAATATCGGTGGATTATCAATTATATTCCAACCATCAGCATTAATCTCTACCACCTGCCACTTTTCATTAGATAAGTCATACCAAAAAGAATTATCTTTTTTTGCAACACGATTTGAAAGGGGTATTTTCTTGACACACCCAAATCGTGCCTCGGCTTGCAGAATGTTAATGACTTGTTGTAAGTTATCCTTGTTGATAGTCTTTTTAAATTGACTATAATACAAATGATTAAGATACCAATTAAATTCTTTACTTTCAACAGGCAGAATTTCTCTGTGTCCGTTAATCATAACAGAAGCATAAGTATCATTAGCATTGTCGCAAAAGAGTTCCATATCACTATCTTTGATAAAGTCTAATAATGATTTGCTTTGTGGCTCTTTGATTGTGGTCGTTTCAGTTTCAGCAGAATCATCAGATTTATTAAAATAAGATATAATGTCAAATTCTTCTAAATCTCCAAGCTCGTCCATTGTATGACCCTTGTTCAACCAATCGTATATGTCTTCCTTGTTTTCCAAGTCATTAAGCACAATCACCTTTGCAAAGGGTAGTTTTTCCTTTAGCATTTTTGCATACTGAAAGCCAGCCTTATCATTGTCTGGAATGATTATAATTTCTTTGCCTGCCAAGTACTGATTATATGTGTCATCCCACTTGGAGTTAGCACCTGTGCAAAGCGTTGTAGCAGTATTACCCTGCTTAATAACAGCCTCTGCACACTTTTCACCCTCAACTAGGTAGACAGTTTCTGCTTTAATAACAGCAGGTAAATTATATAAAATTTTCTGAACACCTTTTAATGATTTTGCACCATTAGGAAGTTCAAAATAAAATGATTTACTGCCATCTGGTTTGTCGCACCGAGTTTTGGTATATGCTAATGAGCCGTCAGCATTGTAATACTTGTATGTAGTTGTATTTTTAATTGCTGATTTAATTATACCTGTATCATAAAATAAATCAGATTTTCTTATATTCAATGAACTTAGAATATTTTCAAGCGTACACCCTGTAAAACAATGTAATAAAATTTTGCCGTTATCAAATTTTATTGATAAACTCGGTTTTTTATCATCGTGAGCAGGACAACACGCCATAAATTGATTTGTTGATTTTTGTTCAACCTTCTCTAATAATGATAACAATTCCTGAGGTGAATTAAACATAATTATTCACCCCTTTACAAATTGATAAAGTAGTACTCAAATTAAAATAATTCATAAAAATACCTCATTTATAATTTTTTAGTTGCCAAGTACTGCTTTTTCATATATAATATAAGCAGTAAGGCATTTTGATGATTTTGCTTTTACTTTAATCGTTTGGGTAGTCGCAATACTCAAACGATTTTTATTTTTCTCCTTTCATAATTATTGACGCAAGCAACAATGTCGGATATAATGAAATTGACATCTTTGCTTGACAATTTGAATTATATGTTGTCTCAATTCAAAAGTCAACTGATTTTTGCTGCTTACAATAAACAGACACTAATACTTGACAATAGAGGTAATAATCAATGAAAAAAGAAAATTCTAATTTACAAAAAAGCCAATCAAAAAAATTATTTGAGTATGACGAATCACCATATATATTTGACCAAGATAATATAAAAGATAAAAGCAAAGATACATTTGGTGATTATAATTCAAGATTCTCGGAAAGGCTAAGAGAATTATTAGACGAAAATCACGATACACGAACAAATTTGGCGAGCAAACTTGGAGTATCTAGACAAGCAGTATCAAATTATTGTCTTGGTACTTCTGAACCTAGTGTAGAAAAATTAATAAAAATATCAAAAATATTTAATGTTAGTACAGATTACTTATTAGGTATTACCGATACACCAACAGTGGATATTAAACTCAGGCAAATTTGTAATTATACAGGTTTATCAGAAGAAGCAATAAATAATATTTGCAAAATTAATAAATTTACAGATAGCCATATATTGAGCAAAATGATTGAACATAATGATTTTATAGTTTTATTCCATTTTGTAATTACATACTTGTATAACAAAGATGTAAATCATTATCAATCTTCTGATATTGATAAAAAACAATTAGCAAATTTACTTAACTGTGATTCTTCATCACTCAATGAAATATTAAATATGGCTACGCAAAAAGCTATTGAAGAAACCTTAATGAAAATTGTTAATGACATAAACTATTATGGTAAGTAAAATTTTAATAATGGTGCTATGGTGGTAATGGATATAAAATTTTAATTTAATACATAAATATAGAGCTATTGATTTTCGGTCAATAGCTCTTTTCTTATGCAATAAAAAACGGACTGACAGTTAAGTCAATCCGAAAATGTTAGTCATTTATTCCAAGCAATATATTTACTGCTTCTTGTAATTCAGGTCTGCTCCGATAAGCCGATACAAGTTTTCTTTCCTGTTCATTCAGATTATCAGTTGAAATCTGAATATCAAGCAATTCGCTTGGCGATACATCAAGAGCCCTGCATAAATCAGAAATAATATCTGCATTCGGTCTGTTAATACCCTGTTCCCAATTTGATACCCTGCTGTTGCTTACACCGATTAAGTCAGCAAGTTCCTTTTGGCTCAATCCACGAAGTTCTCTATATTTTCGTATTCTTATACCAATTTCGTATTTCATATAAATCACCTCTTATTCAATTATACAGAATAAATAATAAAAAGCAATAAATAAATCAAGGAATTCTGTAATACTTTCTTGACATTACAGTATTTCTTAACTATAATTAATTTGATTACAGAATTTCTTGAAAGGCGTGTAAATATGTACATTTATGAGAAAGTACGAAATTACATAGACGAAAATGGCATTAAACAAGTTGCTGTTGCAAAAAAGGCTGGCATATCTAATGTAACATTCAATGCTATTATGAATGGTAAACGAACAATGTATGCAGAGGACTTAAAAGCAATCTGTATTGCTCTTAATGTAAGCCCCGAAACATTTGTTGATTATAAAAAAGAAGAAAGGAGTACCTTATAAGCAATTACTTATATCAATTTTATAAAAGAAAGGGAATTTTTTATGTTATCATTATATAAACAAGCAGTAATAGAAAATCTAATAAACAATGTAGAAAACTATCATTTAAATTATAAGATAGATATATGTGATAGTAGTGATGAAAACATTAAAAATAAAATTGTCGACGGAACATTATTGCCAACTATTACAGTTACAATCACACAACATCAATTAAGTGATGATATTAGTAATTACTCAAGCAGTCAAATATCTCAGTTATGTGAATTTTCAGTAGTTGACAGCAACGGAAATCATTCTGTAAAGAAATATAACTATATAAATTCAATACCTATGTGGCTAAGTTTTCACTTTACCGTTTTAGCAAAGGATATATCTCAAATTGTTGATTTAGAGAAATTTATCAGCGAAACATATAATACCAACAGAGAGGTAAATTTACAAAATCCTGAAAATACAAATGAAGTTATTCCATTTGAAATAAGTATTGATAATGAAGCAGAAATTGAACGCACTCAAAACGATAAATTTTCAATCTTTCAATCAATAATCGCTTTAAAATGCAGTACTTATATTCCTTCTATTTCATCATCATATCATCCTGCACAAATACAGTTTGATAAAAAATTACAGATGAGTAAATTAGATGATTTACAATCTCTTTGTTCGTTGTATAATGTTTTTTCATCAACAAATAATATTGTCGCAGATAAAGAAAACATCAAACTTGCACAAGAAAACATATGTACTACATTTAATATACCATTATCTTATAGTCAAGATAAAAAGGCTATACAGGAAATTTATAAAATTATGGAATATGAAAACTGCGATATTAAAGTTGCTATTGAAAAATTCAAACAGCAATTAAAAGAACACGAAGAAGCCAATAAAAAAGAATTAGAACGCATTAGCAAAGTTGAAGAAAAATTTAGTGGCACTGGTGATAAAGCATTAAACCATTACACAGATGCAATAATTGAAGACCTAAAAAAGAGACTTTCTACTGATTATTTGATTTCCATTTTTGGCGGAAGTTCATTTATGGAGTATTTTATTCAGCGTGAAAAGAATACCTTAACATATCCTATAATACTCGTTTATACAGAAGTTGATTTTTCTTTTTCATATCAAAATTACACAAATATAACTACAAGCGGTAATTCAATAATACATAATTATGCTCTTGATACATTACCGATTGAATATGGCATAAAAATTGAGGTTTATGCAAAAGACAAAGAAATAAAAACCGAGATAGAAAAACAAATTGTTCAACTTTATACAAATGATGTACAGTTACAAATCGCAGATTATAAATATCCAAATGAAATAAATCTACTTCATTTATCAGTTGAAACAACCGATAAATATGACCGTAGTATAAAATTTGATGATGAATTTATCCCTGTAGCAACAATCAAATTTAAAAAATTTCAGTTGGTTTATTATCAGAACGAATACAACTTGTCTGACATATCGAACAATCAGCGCTTACAAGCAAGATTATTTCAATTAGCTGAATTTTATTATATGTGCGAATATAAGATTCGTAACGAAGCAATGCATAAATTAAGAACTGATTATAAAGGCTTATTTTCTGCAAGAACAACGAAGAAAAAATCTTTGTTCGGTATGGCATTTGGCGAATTAAGTAACATTTATAATGAAGTTGCAACGGCATTGAATACAGAGGAATATAAAAGTTTAAAAGCCAGCATACAAAGAGGAGCACCTATTGATAAGGAATTATTTAATAAGGCATTAAATACAATTGTTAAAGTATATCCGGTTTTGTATGATAGAACTGTTTAAGGATGGAGTTATGAACAAATCCAGGCAGATTTAAATAAATATGCAGACTTGTTAAACAAAAAATGGAATGAAATTTTTAATTTGTTAGCTGTTTCCTGTGTTTCAATTTTTAAACAATTAGGAATGTCTGGAGATGAAAATCAGCTTTCTGATAGAATACATAAAGGTTTATTATTTTATAGTGAAAAAATGCTTGCTGAACCAGGATTAAGCATTAAGAGTTGTAACAGGTGTTATGATGATTACCTTCGTCGTCAAGAAGAACAGGACCGCGAAGCTGAAGCAAATGTTGATGAATTCATAGGGGCTGTTAGAGGTAGCAGTTCTTCAGGAGGTTTTCTCGGAAATATGCTTAGTACGGCAGCTGGTGTAGCATTAGGTAATTCATCTTCTAATAAAGAACTGAAAAAACAGACAAAATTAATGGAGCAACAGGCGATGAATGAAAAAATCGCAGCACATCATAAACAGGTTGAAACAAATTATAGAAGAAGACAAATTATAGAAGAAAATCAAAAAAGGCGTAGAAAAGGATTGCCTGAAATACCTATTCCACCTGGAGATTATCGTTAAAATTATGGAGAAATTTATTTATGAGTGTAAAGAAAAAAATTTTATATGAAATGAAACGCACACATAGAAAAGCAAACGATATATGGCAATTTTCAAATTGTCTTGCATTTTATAATAAATTAGAACTTTCTGAAAAGAATAATTTCAATTATATTATGCAAGAGTTGTGCGAAGAAGATATTTTTATAAAAGAAGAATGTTTTAATGGGGATTATAATTATCGACTAACACAAAAGGGAGAAGATATCATTTATCGTTAACTTGATGTAGTTTGATTAATAATAATCTAACTATTTTGCGATAGTATAAATATCATTATCAATTATTAGATTAAATGACTCATCATTATTGCTTATGATATTAATATCCTTATTTTGCAGTTCGTCAATGCCTTTAAGAAAGGTAACCAATTCGTTTGGTGTAAATGTGGGTTCACAAAGTACATTAGTAGACGCAGTAATTGATTTTTTAATTATTCGTTTCATATTGAAACTCCTTTGATAGTTTATTAGGATAATTTAATTATACATCTCGGTTAGATGGTTTTATCTTTTCAGACATCCTGCTGAAAGTTTCGGCAAGTATTTTCAAACAAATTATTTTTTATCCTTACATAAATATAAAAGGTTTTTTCACAAAAATTAAAGCACTCCACAAAGATACGCATTATCTTTCGGAGTGCTTTTGTTTTGTGCAACCTGTATAAAAACAAACATCTCTTTTTATTTATATTTTTGTGTTATAATATACACACCAATTTGCTTGGGTTTGCGGTGTTCTAAATATTAAGAGAACATTAACGGTACTTGGAACCTTTTCGTTTATACCTTATAATACGCTTACATTATTGAAAGGCAGGTATAAATTTATGATTTATGGTTACGCAAGATGTTCAACAAATGAGAAAATGCAGGACATCAACAGACAGATTAGAGAGTTAAAACAAATGGGTGCTACTGACGAAACAATATATCGTGAATATGAAAGTGGCACAATCTCAAACAGAATTGAATTAAACCGATTGCTTGAATGCGTAAAACAAGGTGACACCATTATTGCAACAGAGGTCAGCAGAATTACAAGGAGTGCAAAACAGTTATGTGAAATTATTGAATTTGCAAAGATGAATCATATTAAATTAGTGTTCGGCAGTTTTATTGTTGACTGCATTAATGAGCTTGACCCTATGACAGAAGGTATGATTAAAATGATGGGTGTGTTCAGTGAACTTGAAAGAAACATAATCAGTCAGCGAGTTAAAAGTGGTATGCAGAATGCAAAGTCAAAAGGCAAAGTTATCGGCAGACATAAAACAACGATTAATGATATTCCAAAAGTGTTTTTCAGAAATTATGAAAAGTATAAAAGAGGTGAAATTAACAAGGCTGATTTATCACGCCTGTGTGAAATCTCTTATCCAACAGTTTACAAATATATTGCTATTGTGGAGGGCTAAAAAATGAAAGTTAGTATTTATTCAAGAGAGGAAATAGAAAAAATTATTGATACCGATTTCCCTAAGAATACCGCCGTTATCAGTTTCTATGACCCAAAGGGCATAAGAAGTGATAATCTTACCCCTGTTGATTATAAAAACAAAGCAGAAATGGTTTATCAGGTTGCCGTATATGATATTGATATAGAGTGTTTAGAAGATTACGGATTGACATTCGATACATATTTGCCTGAGGCTAAAGAAATTGCGGAATTTATATACAAAGCAAAAGAAAAAGGCTTTGATATAATTTGTCAATGCCATTACGGTCAAAGCAGGAGTGCAGGCTGTGCTGCTGCCATACTTGAACATTTTGAAAAGAACGGTATCAGCATATTTGCCGATTACAAATATTATCCTAACCAAGTGATTTATCATAAAATTTTTGATGCACTTGAAAAATATAATACTTGATGTTTATATATAAATAAGGTATAGCCTACGCTATACCTTATTTACTACCATAATCGTACATAATGGTTTACATTAATAGATTTATTACCCCAATCATCAACTTCATTACTTTTATATTTTTCACATACACTATATATAAATTCTTCTGTTTGATTTGAAGGGGGACATTGTTGTAAATATTCAAATATTATATTTTCATCATTAAAAAATGATTTCAAACCATTTTGGCTAATATAATAACTGTATCCATTTCCTATTGAAATACCAATTATATCTCTAAGAATTTTATATATATAATTTGGTTTCATAATTGCAGAAATATAATCAATTATTTCAATGTCTGCATCTTCTTCCAAATTTAAAACTTTTCGTTTTGTTCGTAGTAATGCCCAACTATTATGATACCCATAATTATCATCAGAATAAATGTCAATAGGAGTTTCTATTATTTCATTATACATATTTACTATCATTTTTTCAAACAGTTTAATATCTTGCTCTTTTTTATCATAATAAAGTGATGATGATTTTAACCAATATAAAATTTCATCATAAACATTTATATTTTTATGATAATCCTTTAAATAATCGATTAACTCGATTTTTTCTTCATCTGTGAGTTGTGAGAAAAGTGTAGCCATAATAGAACCAGCTCTTTGGTATGCACTTAATGAAAAGAAACCTCGTTCTTTGTCAATTTTTTGAGAATTTTGAATCAATCCAACAAGTATTGGTAGATTTAAATCTTTATCAAAATCATTTCTTGAAAACCATAATTTGCTAATAATTTCATAATGATAATAAATTGGTACATTATCAAAAAATTCGTCAAACAATTCAGGAATGTTTTCAGGCATATTATTATTCTTTTCTTTTAATATTAAGCCTATAAATTCATTATAAATTTTAGAAACCATAATATATTCATTTTCTCCAAAATGAAAATATAGGTCAAAATATTTAGCACTTGCTGCTCCACAATTTAATTCAATCCGTTTATTTATTTCAGTATCAATATCATATTCAGGTTGTAAATCATTACCCTTTAAATACCTATCTACATATGGGAAAATATTAGATAAAAGATTTAAAATATTAATACCATATTCGTTTTGTAATTTTCTAAAATATGTTTTACCCTCATCATTGAATTTTTTTCTCTCGAAAATAGTGGCGTAAAGTTCAGCGTCTTTATTCAAATCAGCACTGACATAATATTTAGGATGTCTATGAATATCCTCGTATAAATCATTATCGACAAAGCGAATTAATTCTAAAGTAAATAAATCAGGAATATATAATCCATTTTTCACAGAAAAAACGGCACATACAGAATTCATAATACGCTTGAATTCTCTTATATCATCAGTGTATTTTGCTAAAAAGTCGATTATATAATTAAAATCTTTATATTTAATATTTGGTACACCATAAATACCAAATAGCTTATATAAACAATCACTTACAATGTTATGAAATTTATCTCTATTGAGTTTGGTGACTTTAATCTCTTGCTGAATAATTTTTTCAATATACCGTTTATTGATATTCAAATTGCGATTAAGAATCTCGTTTACCCTTTCTTTATCATATGACAAAACATAAACAATTCTGTTCAGGTCAAAAATATTGCTTATTATTTTCAATAAAAAGATAATATTGCTCGCTGAGGCTCTATCCATATTATCTATAAAAACAACCATTGTTTTATCATTCTGTTCTAAATGAGTACAGATTCGTTCTTTTAATTTGCGAACTTCATCTTCAGCATTATTTTGAAAAAGTATATTTCCTGCGATATTTCCAGCTATATTACTACCTATAATACTTTTAATGAGGATATTAGTAATAGTTTTCAAAGATGAATTGCTATATTTTATTCCTGTGCTTTCTAATATTTTATCAAATAAAGATGTCAATAATGCTTGTTGGGTATTATATGTCCAAGGGTCAAAATCGTCAATTACAATAAAATCTTCTGGGGTATCCTGCTTTATCTTTTTTATTACATTATTTATTATTGTTGTTTTTCCGCTTCCCCAAGGACCCTCCAAGCCAATAACAAACGAATAGTTTGAGCCACAACACGCTTTCAAAGAAGAATATAATTGATTAATAATAACTGTTCTATCACATAAATCATAATCTACATCTTTTTCGGCAAACAGAATTGGATACTCATTTGTTATTTTAATTTCATTTTCAATAAAGTCTTTTAAATCATATACATTAGAGTTTACTTTTATTTCATTACAATTATTGCGTTTGTTTATATATAACCTGTAAATAAATAAGCCTATTGCTAACAAAATTGTAATACAAATAATTATTAGTTTATACCATTTAAATAGTGAGGGTATTGTTAGCAATATACCATATATAATACACCCTATAGCAATCATAATTATATATGAATCTGATTCGTTTATTGCCTTTGCTTTTATTAATTCAATAATATGATTTTCGTGTAGGAATACTGATACCAACACAAAAATACCAATTAAAATTGAAGCAAAAAATAAAATGTTAAATTTGTTAATTATAATTGTTGGCAAATTTATTGCGTCAACAGCAATTGTAGCAGTAAACAAAGCTATAAATAACTTTGTTGCTTTTACAAATTCTCCATATTTATAAACCTTGCTAAAATAATCTTTCATAATTATAATCCTCTGAAAATTTACGGCGTTTTAATCATCTAGTTTTATTATACAAGATTCGATTCTATATGTAAAGAAATGACTATGGCAGAGTTTTATTCTTATAAATCTACATAAAAAAGCTATCCATATTTACAATATAGATAGCTTAATAAATATGTCTACGAGTTGCCTACGGAATTAATACCAAGATATAACATTTCAGTTCAAAAACTCACTTCAAGTTTTCTGTATTTAGTATAAATCAGGTAAAAACAACAAACATTGAGTTCAGCAACTCTCGGGAAAATCTGGGTAACAACCCAATGGTAGGTGCAACCGTTGCTTGTGCAGTTGCTGTTGAAGAGGCTGTTAAATAATAAAAATACAAGGATTATCCTTAATGAGCACCCTTAATCAATAGGGTGCTCTGTTTTTTTGTAAAAAATGTTATAATAATATGTAACCTTTTACTGCCTTGCGTCGCTATATAGGTGAAAGGTCCTTTCAATAAGGTTGTGAGAAAATGAGAAATGATGAATACATATATGCTGTAAAACGAAACAGCAACAGATTATACCTGATTGCACTTTCGTATTTTCAAAATCATCACGATGCTGAAGATGTTATGCAGGATACATTATTAAAGCTGTGGAAAACAAATAAAATATTCAACGATGATGAGCATATGGATAAATGGTTAACTATCACCTGTGTTCACAAGTGTAAAGACCATTTTAAATCACCATTTGTCAAAAGCAATGTTGCATTGAATGAGGCAAAGGATTTATATACCTTTGATACCATTAAAAACTTTGATGTTTTCAATGCAATTATGTCACTGCCGCAAAAGGAACGCTTGGTTGTGCATCTGTTCTACTATGAGGATATGCAGATTAATGAAATTGCAAAAATCATTAAATGCAAGCCGTCAGCCGTAAAAACAAGACTGCACAGAGCAAGAACGCATTTAAGAGAAATTTTAGGAGATGATTGGATAAATGAATAATAGAGAATTGTATAAGGATGCTATGTCAGGAGTCCATCATTCAGACGATGCAATTGAAAGGATTTTTGATATGACTGTGGATAAGAAAAAAACAAATACGACTACATTATTTAAAAGGCTTGCCTCCGGCGCACTGGCTCTTGCGGTATTGGTTGTCGGCGGCGGATTCGGTGCACATGCAATCATTGAAAACGGCAAGGCAAATAAGCCATTGACGGTTATGGTTGCATATGCAGAAGATAATGGTAAATTATCCTTCGGCAGCAAAAATGATCAACCGCTGTTTTACGGCATCTATCTTGCGCCTTATGACGACCCAAAAGCCTGTGAAGAAGCAAAGGCAAGATTTGGGGCTGATAAAACGAAGGTATTAAATCAGCTTGACAATAAGGCAGAAGACTCCAGCGGCAGCTACGGCAGCGGCGGTTTACAATGCTACAACATTGAGCAAGAGAAGGAAACAGCCTATTGTTACACATTAGAAGGCGGTTCCTTTGAGCTGGATCTTGAAGATTATACCGACGTAAAATCCTTTAAGGTTAATAATGAAAGTGAGTACGGCTTACTTCATTTTGAACATGCCGATCCAAAATGGTATGGTAAAGTGTATAATGATGAATCCGAAATACCTGAAGAATTCACAGAATATTTAAAAGAACACCCTTCAGAAGATCACGAATTTACGCTTACAGGCGATGAAATTAGATTTTCTCAGAACACAGGTGATTACAACTGCGGACGTGGAAAATATGAAACAAATAAAGGCTATTTTCTTACCTGGCTGCCGTCTGAAGAATTGGGTCATGCAATCGGTGACAATCCGCATTTTGACCTGTCACAAATCAAGGATACCATTACATTTACCCTTGAATATAATGACGGAACCGTTAAAACAGCAAGCTTAAATCTTTATTTTGACCGTGATGGATATATGCATTTTGAATAACGAAATACAACAAAAAGACTGTCCTAAAAACGAGCACCCTTGATAAAGAGGGTGCTCGCAGGATGCCTTTGATTTAGAATTACAACATAGATTTCTATGCTGTTTTTTCTTTTGTGTTTGAATATTTGTTTTGGAATTGATATTCCCATTCTTCAGCAGTAGGCTGTTTGATTATTCCAACACCATTGTAGTAAATATCTACCTGCTGATAACGCTTGCCATTTATCTTGGTCGGCGCTGATACAACAATCTTTTCTATGAACTCGTGAACAAATTCAGGTGTAAGTTCTGTTGGTTGTGTAATCTTTTTGACTTTGCCGATAAATGTTTGCAGATTATCAATTTCATTTGTTTCAGAATTCAGTTCATTTTCAATTTTTGGAACAATTTCTTTTAATTCTTTCTGTTCTGTTTCAAGAGAAATAGACATTGTAGCATAACGTTCATCTGTTAACTTTCCTAAAGCATTATCTTCATATAGTTTTTGAATCAGTGTATCAATTTCTTTGATACGCTTTTTTGATTTTTCAAGCTCTCTCTTTCTTGAGGATAATTCTTTTTGCTTTTCTGCAGAGAAATTAGCAAGCTGCATCTGTGCAAATTCTTTTTCAAATGCAGTTACAAAGAAAAATACTCGTTTCATATCTTCAAGAACAAGATCGTAGATAACCTTTTCACGAATGTAGTGCATTGAACAGGTGTCTGTATCTTTTCTGAAACTTGAGCAAAAGAAGTTTGCGTGCTCTTTTTTGTAATTGTTCGTTGCAGAGTAATACATTTTTTTACCGCAATCTGCACAATAAACTACGCCTGAAAACATACTGATTATTCCTGTTTTATTAGGTCTACGCTTGTTCTTTCTCAATTCCTGAACAAGCTTAAAATCTTCTTTGCTGATAATGGCAGGATGTGTATTCTTAAATATTTTCCATTTGTCTTTGGGATTATCAATCTTTTTCTTGTTCTTAAAGGATTTTCTTGTAGTTTTAAAATTTACAGTATCACCTATATACTCTTGTTTAGATAAGATAGATGAAACTGTATCACCGCACCAATTAAATTGCTTTGCTGGCGGCTTACCGCAGGTTCTGCCTATGCTAATCCAATATTCACAAGGTGTCATGATTTCAGCAGCACTTAATTGTTTAGCAATCTGTGTAGGCCCATAACCTTTAATACACAAGTTAAAGATTTTTCTGACAACCTCCGCCGCAGGCTCGTCAATTTCCCATTCTCTTGTATATCCAAATGGCGGATTAGTGGTTAATGGCACACCTGAATTGCCTTTATTCTTGAATACATTTCTAACCTTTTGACTTGTATTCTTTGCGTGCCATTCATTGAATAAATCTTGCATAGGTACAAAGTCACTTATTCCGTTTGCAGTATCAATGTTATCCATTATGGCAATGTATCGAACACCAAGCCTGTCAAAATCTTCTTCAAGTAACTGACCAACTACAAGTCTGTTTCTTCCAAGTCTTGAATGGTCTTTGACAATCAAGTTTTCAATTCTGCCTTGCTCTGCAAGTTCCATTATTTCCATAAATGCAGGTCTTGCAAAATTAGTGCCGCTCCAGCCATCATCAATGAATACTTTTGCGTTTTTAAAACCGTTTTCCTTTGCATATTTCTCTAATATGGATTGTTGATTTTTTATACTGCCTGATAATCCGTCTTGCTCATCATCACGAGATAGACGACAATACAGAGCAGTCATTCGGTCTGTTTGTTTTTTCAAATTTAACTCCTTTCTACAGCCGAATATGTTTGATTGTAGGTTAACTACATTCTAACACATTCATTATTATACTTCAATGCTTTAAAGCGTAATTTTAAAAGTTATTTACTGCTCTGTTCTAAAGTTCGGACTATTTTTTCATTGACACTTTCATTTGCTGTTTTATTAAAATGCGTGTTTACTGTATAGACTGTATTATCAATTTGTTTTGTAAAGTTAATTGGCTTATTGAATAAAGAATTGTTATACCATTCCATTCTCTGTTCACTTGTCATGGATTTTAACTTTTCAATCTGTGCATTTAAAAGATTATTGACATAATCATAGTCCGCTTTTACTAATTCAAGTTTAATTACCTTTCCCATTGTAATTCCCTCCTTTTCTGTTTTGCTGGTACAAATCTTTGATGTTGTATGTTCGTTTCAGCTTTTATGTTCATTTTCATTTCGTCAACATCATTTAGAATTGTATTAGCAGTTTTGATTTCTGTGCGTAACATTGTTAATTGTTTAGTACAAACATCTCTTTCAGATTTAAGATTTGATATTTTACCAGTATCTTTGCATCTTCGGAGCTTGTTGTATATCTGATTTCTTTGATTTGTGATTGTTATAATTTGTTCTTTGTTATCGTTGATAAATTGTTTAACCTTATCTGTATCATCCAAATTATATTTTGAAATCAGTATTACCTGAATAGAATACCTGTCAATCTTTCTCCAAGCTTCTTTCATTTCGGGTGACAAAGGCTTATGCTGTTTCTTTTTCGGCAGATAACCTAACCGATAACAATAATACAGATACAATGCCTTTAAACCTGTAATCTTTTTGACAGTTGTAAATGAGCCTTTAAAAGTATATTTTTTAGCTTTAACATATTTTGTTTTACTTTCTCTGTTAAACTCTTTGTATGCAGGAAAAAGTGCAAAACAATCTTGAGTATTGATTTGTTCAACAATATTATTCCATCCATATTTTTTGCCAAGTGTTTTAAGCCTTGTATTTCGGCTATCATTAACTGAACGAATCGTTACATATTTTCTTTCAGGATTGACATTAACAATGTAACCTTTCTTCCTCATTATCTTTACAAATTCTTTAGGCGTTGGACTAATCTTTATCGCTTCATCGATAGCAGTTCGCATCAAATTATACTTCAGGGAATGTTTCCCTGATTTTTGGATTTATATATAAATCCGATGCTCGCTACAGTGTAGGACACATCTTTTGCCGTGTTATCTGAATGCAGTTCCTATCCCTTTTCAGCGAAGTTATACCGCTCTATCAACAGATGTCATGGCAGTAATATATCCCATTCAGACGGTCATTCAATTTTCATTTTCGGCAATAAAAAAAAGCCGTTTACACAAGTGAGTAACACAAACAAGCAGAGCCTTTCAGCTTTGCCTGCATAGCGTGTTTACTCACTATGTAAACGACTTGAAATAGTCTTGAATTAATATCCTATCCCAACCGTATCTATTCAACAGAAGGGAAGGCTGTGATGCTTTTTACACCACGAAAAACATAAACACTTATTTAAATTTATATCCAAATACTAGCAGATACTTTTACATCTGTCAATAAAATCAAGCAAATTATTTTTGATTTATCTTTGTATGAGTTCATATCAGTTTCTAATTACTAGCATCAATAAAAGCCTGATGAAAAATCATCAAGCTTTTGAAGAATCACCAATATTTTTTGTAGCAATCACTGCAAATTATTTTGCCATCAGGTGCTTTAAAGCCTTGACACCATGCACCACAGATAGCACATCTTGTTTCGCCGTTATAAAATAACTGCAAAAGTTTATAGTACTTAGACATAGTAACAATCCTTTCATTTTTATCTGACTATATATGTTCAGCATTAAATCTATCCAACTCTCTTTGACTAGTTGCTGCAGATGTATCACTTGCTGAAATTCTACGACCGATTATAGAAGAAACGATATCTGCAAATTCAGTGACAGACATAGAATAAGATTCTGTATAATAACACCTTTCGCTATTTCTATCATAATAATACCAAGCTATATTCATAAAATCACCTCCTCACTTATTTATGAAATTAATATCGTAGAAAAATGATAAATAAACTTATCATCTACACAAAATCCGTTAATTTATCTTTATTGATTTATTTGCATGCTTTACAATATCCGGATTATGCGTAACAAGTAAAACCGTAGTTCCATTGTTATTTAATTCCTTGATTGAATCTAATACTATTTTTGCATTATCAGGATCAAGTGAAGCAGTTGGTTCATCGGCAAGAAGTATTGTGGGTTCTTTTATAAAGAGACGGGCAAGAGCAATCCTTTGCTGTTCACCTCCGCTGAGTTGAAAGATCTTCTTATCCATCAAATCGCTTATTCCTAATTTTACTAAAATACTTTGCACTTTTTCATCTGAAAAAGGTATTTTTTTTATTTTACAGACCAATTCAATATTCTTTTTAGCTGTATAATTTTCTATTAACGCAAAATTTTGAAAAAGATATCCTATGTGTTCTTTAACTAATATTCTGCCGTCTTTTTTATTTAGATTAGGATTGTTGTAATCCAAAATAGTCAGCGTTCCGCTGTCTGGACTTTCCAGAAGTCCTATAATATTTAATAAAGTGGTTTTTCCTGCACCGCTTTTTCCTGTAACAGCAACATAATCTCCCTTTTCAACATCTAAATTGAAATTATGAAATACAATTTTACCTTTGTATTCTTTAGAAACATTTGTCAGTTTTATAATACTCATTACTATTCTCCTTTCAGTACATTCTTTGTTAAATTTTTCTGATATGCTAACGAAGTTATTAACATAACAATAAAATCAATCAGTAAAAAGCATATACTGATTGGTATTATCGAATTCCACGGCATAGGTAATACAAATTTTAGTACTAAAAATAGAACTGTTTGTATTAATGTTACAACTAAAATAATCTTTCCAAAAGTATTGAATACGGAATATCCAAGCATTTTTTTTACAAAAATAGTTTTTCGGTTTTGCTCCATATAATTTTTGATAATATAAGTACTGATTAATTCAACAATAAAAATAATTAATAACAAAAATGTTATTGACATCACTATTTCAGTTCTACACTGTTTCATTGTATTGTCAATTGCACTGTGTACAGTAGGTACATTAACCATGTCGGTAATTATGTTGGTCTTATCAGCAGTTTCTAAAATGGTTTCAAGTGTTTGTTCTTCATTTTCGTATATGTAAAATTTGCTGTTACACACATAATTTGAATAATATGATTTATCCATATTATTTTTTGTAACTATGGCAGCAAAAGGATCAGAAATATAATTATATTCTAATTCAATCACATCTGTATCAAAAGCAAAATATGTTTGATTATCTTGAACAAATACTAATTTTACAGTTACATTTCTTTCTGTTTCAGGTATTTCAGTTGTAGGTACAGTTACATATCTTGCAAACTGATACCATTCCTCAAATGATTTATAAAGCTCTTCTTTCTGATTTTTGAACTTTTCAGGCACAAGAACAATTAATTCGTTATCTTTAATTTCGTTTTCATCAATTTGAATCTTCTGCCCACTTTCATCCAAAATCGGATTAATTTCAAGGTAATCACTATTTATGAATACTGTTTCTAAGGTTATGTCATCTGTGGCTTGATCATAGTCACGGTTCATAGATATATCACGGTTATCCATTAATATACCATCAAGTGAAAGATAAAACGCACTTGAATTTTTTTCAAATTCATTTAAATATTCAGACTCGCCACTTGTTAATCTGAATTCCGTAAAATGACAGTTAGAAATTTTTTCAAAATCATCCTGTTGTTTTAAAATACTGCTTGTCTGATTTATTCCTGTTCCGATAGTTATTATAGAACTGCAAAGGAAAAATATGGTTATACATTTCAGTATAGCAGCAAATGAGTTCAGTAGTGTGAATGGTCTGCGACCTTTCAAGGCATATTTGATTTCTGCATTGTAAAACAAGAACATAAAAATGGTTTCTGCAATAATCAGTATAATAAACAGAGGAATAGTAAGTCTTATACTATCAAACAAGAGGTTTTTATATCCACTCCATTTGTTATATATTCCACAAACGAAAAACTGTAAAACAAAAAAGGTTACAAGTACTAAAAGATTTGATAGAATATAATTAATAAATAATTTCTTTAATATATTAATATCTGAATATCCTAATAATTTTTTTACCGCATTTGCTTGATACTGAGATACAACCCAAAAAGAGAAAAACACTAATAAGGCTACTATCATCAATGCAATACCAGGTAATTGTTCAATATAATCTGAATGAATATAAATCAACTCATCGGAAGTAAAAAAGTCAACATTGTAGTTTTCAGTCATATATTGCTTAAATTTACTTCCTGCCTGTTCAGGGTAAACATAATATGTTCTTGAAAGACTTTTATTTTCAAGTTCTTCAAATGAATTAACCACACAGGTTTTATTTGGATTAAACAGAGAAACATTTATGTTTTCATCTGTATTATTTAAGGCTTCAGATGTAATACCATAACGATTAAAAAAAGAGGGGACATTTGAACCTGAAATATATAAATGTGTTGTTTCTTTTTTATTTTTAGTTTGTGTATCATATCCTAAAGTAGATACAAATGCATTTTCTTTTTCAGAAAAATCTTTTACTGCTTTTGAAAATTCTTTCACACTGCCTATATCACCTGTTGATTTTATATCCATATATGAACAATTATCATTAAAAAATCCTTCTAATTCACTCTCATTATACTGAAGAAATAAAGGTGATTGTATAAACAGTACTAAAGCCAGTGTGAATATAAATAAAATTCTTTTCATTATGTTACCTCTTTGTATAATTGGATATCGGTGGGAGTCAGTATGACTCCCACCTAAAATAAGTTGCCCAATTCATTATTATTAAATATTAACTATTTCCATTTAAATCCTGTGCACTATAGAAACATCTTTCGACAACATTCCATTTGCACTTAACTTTTGAATTAGCCCATACGCCTGGTTGCTTCCAGCCACTATTATCAGTAGTATCGCCCACAACCGTTGTTTTATGGTATCCATTCGTATCATGTGTTGCGCTTTTTGTTAAATAATATTCAGAGTAAGCATATTTTACATCTGAAATGTATTTTTCTCCCCAGTTCCAAGTTCCACCTTTTGGATATTCAGTATGTTGTGCTGCCATAGCGACCATACTGCAATTCAGCAAAATCATAACAGCCATTATACCCGCAAGGATTTTTGATTTTTTAAATTTCATTTATCACACTTCTTTTTTTATTTAATTGAACAACTTATTTTTTCTAATTTTCATTTAATATAAAAAAACTATATGAATAAAAACCTTTTCATATCTATAGTGTCATTTTTTGGAAAAATGTGAACAATTATTTTATATTTTTTTCAAAAAAATAATGGCGGAGAAAAATCCGCCATTAAAAATTTATTATTAAAATGTTAAATAGCCTGTTGTTGAATCAATTTTTTGAGTTGATAACAATGACTTTTTTGCATAGTGTGTTGCCGTAACTCTGTATTGATAACCTTTATCCACAGTAAGTGATTTACTTAAATTATATTTTGTGCTTTCTGAATACAGATCATTATATGTTTTGTAATTTGACCAAGAGGTTGCACTTGCTGTCTTCCTCTGGACAACTACTTTAGTAAATCCACATTTAACGACTTCACTACTGCCATAAGTATATCCGCTTATTAGTAAAGTAGTCGAACCTTGTTTTGCTATTCTTATATCATGTCTTGAAATTAATCCTGTTGAATATGGGCTAATTCCAACCGCACTTGTTTGTTCAAGCAACTCCAATTCTTCTTGTGTAAAGCAAACATCATCTTCCGCTCTGTCTGCAGCAAAAGCTGTAACGGGTGCAAAACAGGTTATTATCATTAATATTACTAAAAATATTGATACGTATTTTTTCATAATTTCATTCTTCCTTTATTTAATTGATTCTGCTATTTTTATTGCAGTTTTCAAATTACAATCTAAGCTTATATCATAAGTTGTAAGATTATCTTTGTATATTATTGAACATCTGTTATCCTGTTCAAACATAATAATATCCATTCCGTTAACATTTATCATCTGTCCTGATTTAATATCCATTACAGTACTTACTCCTGCTGTTTCAAGCTCTTCAGACATCTGTTCAACACGTAGCCAACCCTCTTGATTATTATAATAAAAATCAATACTAATTATTTTCCATGTTTCATCAACAGATACATCTTCAAGTTTAATTATCTCACAATTTTCTTTCGTCAATTCTTCAGGAAGTGTAACAGGAGTAATTCCATAATCGACAAGCTGTTTTGCCAAATCGGTATCTAACAAAGCATATCCGTCAGCAGTTGTATCAGCATTTTCTAAATTATAATCAATTTCTGCATTGCCATTTATTAACTGAGCTATTTTCTGCGGTATATTTAAATTGAATTGTGCTGATACAGTAATTGTTGAAATGAATACAACCATTAATACTGCTGTAGCTAATAATACTTTGGCAGGCTTGGTAAACTTAATTTTTCGTTTATTTGTGTCATTATTTTTTATTGACAGCAATTCAAAGCAAAGATCAATGTAATTGGTGTCTAATTCATCAGGTCCTTTATCAACCTCCTTTTGTATAAGTGCTTTTATTTCTTCTGTTGATAAATCAGTAAAATCAGAAGCTATCATTTTTTCCAGTTTCTTTTTACTCAATTTTCTCTTCACTGTATTACCTCCTATCTTTATAGTGTCAATTTATCGAAAAATGTGAACAATTATTTTTAAAAATTTTCAAAATCTTTTATTTTTTTATTCAGCTTTTTCTTTAATTTTCCGTGTCGCTTTCGTATTGTATCGTGTGTAATATTCAATTCAACAGCTATATCCTTTAACTTTTTATGTTTCCAATAATACGATATATATAATTCTTTTTCATCAGGATCAAGCTGTGAAATAATATGTAATGCCTGCTCTTCAATCATTTTGTCAGTAGTCATTTGGTCTGTATAATCAGGGCTATACGATTTTGAATTTTCAATTACTTCATCTTTTTCTTCATTATCGGCAAAATCAAATTCATTGCGTTTGATTTTATCTTTAATCGTTTTGTTTTTATAATTGAGAACAACAGCATACAGCCATGATTTATAATTTTTTATTTCAACACCATTATTAAGATTTTCAAGCAGGGCAACATAAGCATCCTGCACACAATCCTCTGCATATTCAGGCTCGAATTCAAAAAATTGCGAGCAATATCGAATTAAATCTTTTCTATACTGTTCACATT
>CAJTLP010000002.1 GCA_910577195.1 uncultured Eubacterium sp.
AAGTCTATGATTTTCTTTCAAATACTCCTTATGCCTTTGTCCCCAAAAGCCTATTTCATAATTTGTATTAACTGAAACAAGTGTAGGAATTTGAACATCTCCAACCTCAATATAATTTCCATTCATTTCTTCATATAATGATTTCATTGTAAATCCTCCGATTAATTTAATTATTTAACCTACAATCAAATCATTCGGCTATTTACAAAGTTTTAGGACACCCTCTTTATCAAGGGTGTCCTAAGGGCAGTCTTTTTTGTACTGTTGTAATATTAATCTGTCAGATATTGTTCTATCTGTTTAACAATGTCGCTCATTTTCGTATCCATTGCACAGGATAGGCGGTAGAGCGTCTCAAGGGTTGGCTTGCGCTCACCTCTCTCAATTGCCGAAAGATGCGTACGTCCGATATCGGCAAGTCCGCTGAGCACCTCCTGCGACATTCCCTTTTCCTTTCTGATATCTGAAATTACTTTCCCTACTATTGCAGCGTCCAATGTTGGCACAAACATTTTTATCACCTCACACTAAGTGTATGATAAAAAATGCCACACTATGAATACATATGTTGACAAGTGAACACTTATGTGTTAATATTGTTTTAAATAACAGAGAGGAGTTTAACAAAATGTCTAACGAAAACAACAATCCATTTGAACAGCCACAGGAAAATAATCAGCAGTATTACCAGGCACCGCCTCAGCAGCCTCAGGAATACTATAATCAGTACAATCCAAATGTTCCCCCAATGCCGCCGCAGGAGGAAAAGGCAAGTGTAGGATTGGCAATACTCTCCTACATTATTCCGCTTGTCGGCTTAATTCTGTATCTTACCAAAAAGGACAGCAGACCAAAGACTGCAAAAGTATGCGGAAAATGTGCACTTGCAAGCTTTATCATCAACATCG
This sequence comes from uncultured Eubacterium sp., assembly GCA_910577195.1. GTDB lineage: Bacteria > Bacillota > Clostridia > Oscillospirales > Acutalibacteraceae > Eubacterium_R. The sequence goes on from CAJTLP010000002.1 coordinate 909, forward strand.
TAATCACAATTATTATGTATGCAGTTATGGGTGCTGCAATGTTCAGCGGCCTTACAGATGACAGTGACAGCGGTGCAGAATCCTCTTATTCTCAGCTCGATGCAGATGCTGAAGACGGTGCAGATGCTGAAAAGGACGCTGCTGAACAACCGAATGACGGTACAATCGGTGACTATAAATGTGTTGTAAAAAGTGCTGAAAAATGCACCGACTATGCAGGAAAGGATGCAATTCTGATTACCTACGATTTCACCAACAATTCAAAGAATGCAATCAGCTTTGATGTGGCACTTGATGCAAGAGCTTATCAGGACGGAATCGGACTTGAAACTGCTATCCTTGATGAAGAAACGGATTGGCTTGATGTTGAAATCAAGCCTGGTGTAACAAAAGAGGTTAAAAAAGCCTATTCACTCCGAGACACCTCAACAGAGATTGAAATCGAAATTTCAGAGCTTATTTCACTGAGTGACGATAAGATCGTAACCAAAGTTACACTTCAATAACAGCTTAGCCCTGAGAGAAATCTCAGGGCTGCTTTTATATCTGTATAGAATTGACAATCCATTCCCCTTAATATATAATTTAAAATATAAGGGGGAATAAACAGTGGCAGAAAAGATTTCAAAAAATAAACTGTACTGCTTGATTGCAGTTGCGATTATCTTGTGTTCATATATCTCACAAAGGGTACTGCATATCTGCTTTGATATAACAAAGGAATTTGCAATTATTGAGGCAATGATTTTCAGCATTGCAACCGTTGTGGTATATTTCCTTGTGACAAAAACGAATGACAGCTTTTATGGTATACTGACTGCCATATTCGGTTTCAGAATGATGCCGCCCACGATCAACGGATTTGAGCAGCTGTCAGCAGAGGCAAACATTGTTTATTTTCTCGTGCAGAAATTTTCAATGCTGATTTTTGCCGTTGCAATCCTAAAACTGTATGAGTTGCAGGAAAAACCGAAAAAAATCAGAGCTCTCCCCATATTATGCACAATACTCGTTGTGCCGTTTTTCATAAATATTCAGGATGAACTGTCCAAATATATCAATTCCATTGCCAACGGAAATATGCTTTACAGCTATTTTACAGGATTTATTTTCTATACTCTGGCAATGATTATCCTTATTTTCATAGCTGTAAAATCAAACAAGGACAGTGCAAGGCTTATCACAGATTACCAGATGATAGCACTGTTGCTTAATATCGGCAGACGTGTTTGTGCAGTGGCAATCAATCTTGCGTGGGGAAATCATATCAGCAAAAGCTATTATTGCTGGATTTTGATTTATCTGTTCTTCTTCATTGTGTTTTATGTGCTGCGAAGAAAAAAATTGCAAATGAATCCTCAGATAAATCATTAACAAATAGTGAACAAAAAATGAACAATCATATTGACACTACGATTAAGAAATGATAAAATCATTACATAAACAAGAAGGGGGGTTGCAATATGGCAGACGAAAACAACAATTTCAATAATCCAAATGAGCAGAGCGGTCAATATTACGATCCTCAGCAGAACACACAGAACGGACAGTATTACTCAGCACCGCAGGATAACGGTCAGCAGTATTATCAGGCTCCGCCACAGGGATATAATAATCAGTTCAATTATCAGATGCCTCCACAGGAAGAAAAGGCAAATGTAGGACTTGCAATTCTCTCTTTCCTCATTCCTATCGTAGGTCTTGTTTTATATCTCACTCAGAAGAATGAGAAGCCAAAGACAGCAAAGGCTTGCGGTAAGGCAGCACTTGCCTGCGTGATTATCAGCTTTATCTTCGGTATCATCAGCGGTGTGGCATCTTTTTTCCTTGCTTCAAAGGCTATAGAGGAAGCTCCGGATGCTTCATATTACGAAAACTATGAGGATTACGAGGATCTTTTCAACAGCTATCTTGAGGACGGCGACGTCAGCGAGCCTGCTGCATAATTAAAAAATTTATAAACAAAACAAAAAACCTGATTTGCTATTTGAACAAATCAGGTTTTTCTTTTTATTTAATTAAGCGGTGAGGATTCATTTTCCTCTCTTCTGTTCACACGAACCGTTTCCTTATTCAGCTTCATAATCGGAATCATCAATCCCGGCATACCGGTAAAGGATGTGGCGGTGTTGACAATCTGCCTTACAAATGGGAACAGCTGGTCAAAAGAGGTTGTATGAATATCCGTCTTGTCATCCTCAGTACCGTAGGAAAACTCTGCAACCATTTCAATCTTAATCTCAAACGGATTTAAGTCCGCATCCATGATTCTCAGCTCCAGCATACCGATACAGGTCTTATTATCATCAAGGTAATTGACATTGTATTTCAGCTGATTCTGGAGCTTCAGCTGCGTTCCCGGCTTGGCCTTGTTTTCAATTTCAAGTCTGTTAACCTTATATCCCTTAAGCTCTACCATAATTACACCTCAGCTAATTTTACGTTGTTAAATTTATAGTCCTCAACGCTTGGGTCCACAGCGTGACCGCTGAAACGAACAAGCTCCAGACCGTCCACATTTTCAGCATCAATCGCATGCTTGTAGCTGTCACATATATTGCCCCAGCGTGTTTTCGTTTTCTCAATTCTAACATTCTTTGCATATCGGATAAAGAAGGCAGAGTTGTCGTATTCCTCAACACCCCAGTCAAGGCAAGGGCGGAGGTCGTAAAGTCCGCACTGCCATTTGCTGGTTTTGGTAAGCTCAACACGGCAGTTCTCAAAGCTGATATCCTCAATCATATTATCCGCATTACCGTGAATCAGTACACCGTTTTCACCCTTAGTGGTAACATTGAAAAAGCGTACATTCTTAATCGTACCGCTCTTTGTGTTCTCATCACGGTTAAATGTGGTGATAACAATCGGCTCTGCAGTGCCCCACCAGTCCGGACAAAAGCGACGCGTCTCAACAATAATATTCTGATACGTAACATTTTCAACGCAGCCGCCGTCACGAATCTGGATAGAAAGCCCCCTGTTGGATTTGCTGATAACACAGTTGGAAACAATAACATTTCTGAAATTGCCCACGCCCTCCGTACCAATCTTAATGGCAGCAGAGGTGGAAACAAGCGTACAACCGTCAATCACAATATTTTCGCAAGGACCGTATTCAGCGTTGCCCTTTGATGCCTTAAGGCAAATGCAGTCATCAGCACAGGTCACGTGACAGCCGAGAATTCTTACATTTGAGCAGTGGTCAGGGTCAATTCCGTCACTGTTTGCAACATCAAGATCATTTAAAATTCTGATTTTATCAATCAGCACATCATCACAGCCTGCCGGATGAAGTGTCCAGAACGGCGCATCAACTACCGTGAAATCTTTAAAAGTAATATGATTGCTCTTTTCAATATACATCACTGTAGGACGCGGATAGAAATCACCTGTCACATAATACTGATCCTTACGCTGAACAAAAGCGTGACCGTTGGCATCAATCGTGCCCTCGCCGCTGATTGTACAGTGGTCAGCCTCATAGCCGTAGATGAATACAAAGCTCGGCTTGCCTGTAACAGGATTGCCGATGAGTGCTGTCTTAGGGTCATTAATCAGCTTGTTCGGTCTGATATATCCGTCGATATTGCCTGTCGCCTTAATCGTGGCGCCCTTCTGAATATGCAAATCAACATTTGCCCTGAGCCTTATGGATTCCGAATAAAAAATATGTCCGCTGGGGAGCACAACCTGTCCTCCGCCGTTTTTCGCACAATCGTCAATCGCGTGCTGGATTGCAAAGGCATCATTTGTAGCTCCGTCACCCTTTGCGCCATATTGCATAACATTATAAATTTTCATATATTAAACCTCAGAAATATCTTATTTCTTTAATCATATCATAAACAATTTCGCTTTACAACTGAAATAATAACTAAAATTTGCTCACATTACCGCGTTAAATTACGCCAATATTTGCATTGACAATACTCACACCTTATAATATAATTAATTAATGTGGCAGTGATATGTTCAGACATAAAGGCTGTACACACAATTCTTTCTTTAATAGGAGATTATATCAATGGTAAGAGCAATTGTAGGTGCAAACTGGGGTGACGAAGGCAAAGGCAAAATCACAGATATGTTTGCAGGACAAAGTGACATTGTTATTCGTTTTCAGGGCGGAGCAAATGCAGGCCATACAATCATTAATGAGCACGGCAGATTTGCATTCCACCTTATGCCGTCAGGTGTATGCTATGATCATACCACCTGTATCATCGGCAACGGCGTTGCACTTGACATCAATAAGTTTTTAACAGAGCTCGAGGATGTAAAAAAAGCAGGTCTCAATCCAAACCTTCTGGTAAGTGAAAGAGCACAAATCCTTATGCCTTATCATATTCTTCTTGATGAATATGAGGAGGAAAGACTCGGCAAAAACGCCTTCGGCTCAACAAAGTCAGGCATTGCTCCTTTCTTCAGCGATAAATATGCAAAAATCGGTATTCAGGTAAATGAGCTTTTTGACGATGAAACACTTAAGGCTAAAATCAAAAACATCTGCACTCTGAAGAATCTTACCTTAAAATATGTTTATAACAAGCCTCTTCTTGATGAGGAGGAGCTTTACAACACCTGTGTTGAATACAGAGAAAAAATTGCTCCATACGTTTGTGATACCCACACATACCTTATGAACGCACTCAAGGACGGCAAAAACATTCTCCTTGAGGGTCAGCTCGGTACACTTAAAGACCCTGATTTCGGTATCTACCCTATGGTTACATCTTCATCAACACTTGCCGGCTACGGTGCAGTCGGTGCAGGACTTCCTCCTCACAGCATTGAGGATATCGTCGTTGTAACGAAGGCTTATTCATCAGCAGTCGGTGCAGGTGAATTCGTTTCGGAAATTCTTGACGAGGATGAAGCACAGGAGCTTCGTATTCACGGCGGTGACAAGGGTGAGTTCGGCGCAACAACAGGCAGACCGAGACGTGTCGGCTGGTTTGACTGTGTGGCTACCCGTTACGGCGTTGCTTGTCAGGGTGCAACGCAGGTTGTTATGACAGCACTTGACTGCCTTTCCTATCTTGAGGAAATCAAGATTTGTACAGGCTATGAGGTTGACGGTGAAATCATCAAGGACTTCCCAACAACGCCTATCCTTAAAAAGTGCAAGCCTGTACTGAAAACAATGAAGGGCTGGCACTGCGATATTCGCGGAATCAGAAATTATGATGAACTTCCGCAGGAAACAAAGGACTATGTTGAATTTATCGAGAGTGAGCTCGGCTATCCTATCACAATGGTTTCAAACGGTCCTGAGCGTGAGGCTATCATTTACAGAAACAAATAATTGAATATACATATAAAAAGACCGCTGATGTATGCCTTTCATCAGCGGTCTTCCCTTTCATTGCTTTTCTAAAAGCAATAGGAGGTAGCGTATTTAGTTTTTACATTCCGGATTTTCTTTTATGCTTTCTGACAATACTGCTTATATCAAAAATCCCCTTAGGATGCGCGCCCAATAATCTTTCAACAAAAATATCCAGACCGATTCCATCTGATACTGTATCAAATATAATATAATCGCTGCGTTCGGATATAAATTTGCAGCGTTTGATATAGCTGCCGGTTTTTAAACTGACAACACCGTTAAACTCGCTGTCCTCTGCACTGAATTTATAACCCTTAGCAGCAATTCTCATTATCATAATTTCGGGATAGTGTACCTGCAGATTAAAAATGATTTCCTCACAAATTCGGTCAAAATCCGTGCCTGCTGCTGAATAGAACATATCCACATCCTTTTCTTTAATCAGGAACTCCAATGCTCCGTATAAAGCAGCTTCAAATACCGGGCTCATTTCCTCTTCTTTGATATCACCGAAAAAACTACAACTATACATATTACTTATCCTCATATAAATTTATTTATATTTCTAATTCAGAATTATAAACATCTAATTGCACAATATAATTTTTGTATAAAATTATAGGAGCGATTACATTGAAAACAAGAAAGCAAGATTATGGCGAGAAAAATATCGTTGGAAAGAATATTGAAACTTTGCGAAAAAGCAAAAATATCCAACAGAATGAATTCAGTGCACAACTTCAATCAATGGGTCTTGATATTGATCCTTCAAGTTATTCAAAATTAGAAGGTCAAGTAAGAGGTGCATCTGATATAGAAATCTATCATATTGCAAAAGCTTTAGATGTAACAGTGGATAGCTTATTTAGTTAATCAATATTCTGTTTTGGAATTATAACTATTATAACCCATTTATGGGGAACTGTCAATATACGAACAACATTTTTCAATAATAATATCAGCACACATACGCTTAACACTTTATGAGAAATTTTTGATTGCAAATTAGAAGATATATCTGAGTATAAAAAATAAGCAGATCATACGACCCGCTCTTGTTCCCCCCATAGATTATTATTGACAAATAAAATTGCATATACTATGATATCTATGGTGTAATTGATGATATTTCCAATATTTCACACATCCATTAAATACAAAACCAAAAACAGAAAAAGCAGGTCTCACGGCCTGCTTTTTTGTTATAATGAAATCATGGTATAAATTATATTTTATAACGCTTGCAATAACAATATAAATTGTATATAATAATTCAATAAAAATTGTATTCTGAGGAGGACGCATATGGAAAAAATTCTTGTTCTTGACTTTGGCGGTCAGTACAATCAATTAATTGCAAGACGAGTTCGTGACCACCACGTGTATGCTGAAATTCTGCCATACACCACTCCGATTGAGGAAATCAGGAAAAACAGTTATAAGGGCATCATCTTTACAGGAGGTCCCAATTCCGTTTATGATATGAGCTCCCCTCACTATACAAAGGAAATACTTGACTTGGGTGTGCCGATTCTTGGCATATGCTACGGCTGCCAGCTCATCGCATGGATGGGTGAAGGCGAGGTAAAAACCGCACCTGTCAGCGAATACGGAAAAATCGAGTTTACCGCCGATAAAAAATCAAAGTTATTTAAAGAGGTTGACGAAAAATCAGTGGTATGGATGAGCCATACCGACTACATTGCAGCTGCTCCACAGGGATTTGAAATCATCGGAACAACCAACGACTGTCCTTGTGCAGCTATGGAGAATGTTGAGAAAAATATTTATGCAGTACAGTTTCACCCTGAGGTTACCCACTCACAGTTCGGCTCACAGATGCTTTACAATTTCCTTTATGAGGTTTGCCACTGCACAGGTGACTGGGTAATGGATAATTTTATCGACAACACTGTTGCCAAACTCAAAGAGCAGATTGGTGATAAAAAAGTAATTCTCGGTCTTTCAGGCGGTGTTGATTCATCGGTTGCCGCAGGCCTGCTTTCAAGAGCAGTAGGCAAACAGCTGACCTGCGTATTCGTTGATCAGGGTCTTATGCGTAAAGACGAGGGCGATTTTGTTGAAAAAACATTCACCTCCCTGTTTGATATGAACTTTGTCCGTGTAAACTGTGGCGAGCTTTTCCTTTCAAAGCTCGAGGGTGTGACTGATCCGGAGGAAAAGAGACATATCATCGGCACTGAATTCTTCAATGTTTTCTGGAACGAAATCAGAAATCAGGATGAGCTTGGTTATTTTGCTCAGGGAACAATTTATCCGGACTGCATTGAGTCAGGCAAGGGCGATGCTGACATAATCAAAACACATCACAACAGAGTTAATACGCCTGATGATGTTGAATTCTTGGGCATTATCGAACCGCTTTGCGACCTCTTTAAGGACGAAGTAAGACGTGTTGGTGAAAAGCTCGGTATCCCTAAAGAGCTTGTATGGCGCCAGCCGTTTCCGGGTCCGGGTCTCGGTGTAAGAATTATCGGTGAAATTACTGCCGATAAAATCAAAGTACTTCAGGAGGCTGACTGGGTGCTCCGCGATGAAATGGCAAAGAACGGATACGATAAAAATCTTGCTCAGTTCTTCTGCGTTCTGCCTGATGTTAAGACCGTCGGTGTTATGGGAGATCATAGAACCTACGATCATCTTGTTGCAATCCGCGCAGTCACAACAGATGATTTTATGACAGCCGACTGGGCAAAGATTCCGTACGATATCCTTGCAAAAGTATCAAACAGAATTACAAATGAGGTTGAGCACATCAACCGCGTTGTCTACGACATCACCTCCAAACCACCCGGAACAGTGGAGTGGGAATAGTAAACAGAGCGCTGAAAAGGTGCATAAACACTACACTTTTCGGCATTCAAAAGTCCTCGTGACAACATTTTGACAACATCTGAAAATTATTCATAAATAAAGAGCTAACAGATTTTTGCTATAGTCTGTTAGCTCTTTTTGTTTATTCCTCATCTTGTTTGTTTTTCAATATTTCAGGATGTGCTGCCAAATATTCCTCAGAAGCGGCATCAGGATGTTCCGAATAAAATTTATATTGAATTTTTTCAAATTCGGCAATCTGCTCTTCGGGTGATTTTGTTCCTGAATTAAGATCAAAATCATCAATATCATATTCAGGATAGTTATATCTCCAATTATCATAATTTCTTTTAATAACTGAATTTTTATCAAGTAATTGCTTTGCTTTAGCCCATTCTGTTAATCCTTCATAAAGCTGTGCGGATGTATTATTGCTATTAAAACATATATGTATTTCACCATCAACATTCTTTACAGTTATTCCATATATATCCTCTAAAGCAAACAATGTATGAATTAAACCAAGTTCGCTGTCAATATCAGGAACATGCAAGGCTAAAGGTGAAACATCAAGTTGACCTGCAATGGAGCTTATTAAATCCTGCTTTGGTGTTCTTGTTCCGTTTTCGTATTGAGCCATACGAATATCGGCAGTTCTTTCGGAAAAACCAATGCTCATGCCTAAATATTTTTGAGTCATACCCTTTAAATTACGAATAAAACGTATTCTTTCTCCAATTGCCATTATTATAACCTCCTTGTAATTACATTTGTCATTACAAACGGAGTATAACATAGTTGTTTAGTATGTGTCAACACAAACGAAACAGAATTGTTTAATATTTTCTCAAAAACCACTTGACACTAGCAATAATGTTTAGTATAATCGCAGTAGTTAAACAATATTGTTTAACGATGTTGTGGTCAACGATAAATTCAGAAGGGAGGTTTAAATATGAAATCTTTTATGAGAGTTGAGGATGTTGCAGAAGAACTTGGAATATCTAAATCTTATGCGTACAAAATTGTGCAAAGGCTTAATGATGAGTTGAAAGAACAAGGATACATTACCATATCAGGCAGAGTAAATACAGAGTATTTTCGCAAGCGTGCTTGTTATGGAGAATTACAGAAAGCGAGGGAATAAAATTATGTCCGTATACAAAAACACTAAAACAAACACTTGGATGGTGTATTACAGATACACTGATTGGCAGGGCAAGGTTAAGCAAACAACTAAACGAGGCTTTGCCACAAAAAGAGAGGCATTGGCTTGGGAGAGAGAAGAACTCAACAAGGCAAATGCTGATTTGGATATGACCTTTGCAAGCTTCGTTGACATCTATAATGCAGATATGAAAAATCGTATTAAAGAAAACACTTGGCACACAAAGGAGCATATTATACGAACAAAAATAATGCCATATTTTGAGCACCGCAAATTAAGTGATATTCAACCAAAAGACATTATCGGTTGGCAGAATAAAATGCTCAAACTAAAAAACAAGCAGGATGAACTGTATTCGCCTGTTTATCTTAAAACACTTCATAACCAGCTTAGTGCTATATTTAATCACGCAGTTAGATTTTATGGCTTAAGAGAAAATCCTGTTCGAAAAGTCGGAAATATGGGCAAAGCAAAAAGCAGAGAGATGTTATTCTGGACACAAGAGGAATATTCAAAATTTGCTCTTGCTATGATGGATAAACCTATATCCTATTATGCTTTTGAAATGCTCTATTGGTGTGGTATTCGTGAGGGTGAATTGTTAGCACTTACTCCTGCTGATTTTGATTTTGAAAGAGGTACTGTAACCATTAATAAATCATATCAACGTATTAAAGGCAGGGATTTGATTACTGAGCCGAAAACCAAAAAGAGTAACAGAACTATTAAAATGCCCGAATTTCTGATTGAAGAAATACAAGATTATCTGAAACAGCTTTATGGTATTAAGAAAAATGACAGACTATTTGAAATCACTAAAAGCTATCTTCATCACGAAATGGACAGAGGATCAAAGGAAGCAGGTGTTAAGCGTATCCGCATCCACGATTTAAGGCATAGTCATATATCCTTACTAATTGATATGGGTTATTCAGCAGTTGCTATTGCTGACAGAGTAGGACACGAAAGCATTGAAATCACCTATAATTATGCTCATCTGTTCCCTTCAACTCAAGATGATATGGCAGACAAATTAAATCAATTCAGAAAGGAGATAAGTTAGTATGTCGGCAAAAAATGTGGATAAGCATAATCGTTACAGGAACATAACAGTAGGCTTTAGGGTATCGCCTCAGGAAGCTGATAAGCTTAATAAGGTTGTAGCTCTGTCCGGTTTAACAAAACAGGAATATTGTTATCGAAGATGTATGGAGCGAGATATTGTAGTACAAGGCAATCCAAAGGTGTATAAAGCTCTTAAAATCAATATGGAAAGCATTTTATCAGAGCTTGAGCGTATCAATAGCAACAGCGAACTGAGTGATGAATTGCTTGATATTATTGAGTTGATTGCTGTAATCCTTGATGGCATGAAAGGGGAAAGCAATGAATAATCAAATAAGAACCTGCCTTGCTAATGCAAGTCAGAACCTTGTTGTCAATAATTTGGATACAATAAAAAAGACTGCTTTTGAAACATCTGCTGGCACAGATGAAAAGCAGCCACTAATTAATAGCACCAATAGTATAACTAAAAATGATGAAATTTGCAAGTCTGACGAAGATATATTTGCTGATTTAGGAGAGGAAAACAATCCGAATTTCATTCATACCAACACTTTAGGAGAATTGTTTGATAAGGTCTATGAGCCGAAAAAGCCTGTAGTTCAGGATTTGCTATATCAAGGTATGTATCTGTTTGTAGGCTCTCCGAAAATTGGTAAGTCCTTTGCTATGCTGCAAATAGCACATCATATCAGTAATGGTATTGATTTGTGGAAAAAGAAAGTGTATAAGGGCAAGGTTGTTTATCTTGCCCTTGAGGATAACGATGTCCGAATAGTATCACGATACTATATGATGTTCGGTGCACCTCCTGATAAGGATAATATCATCATATCAACCTTTGCCCACAAGGCAGGACACGGACTTGAAGGACAGCTTGAATATATTATCAGTAAAAATAAGGATGTTTCATTAATAATTATTGATACCTTGCAAATGGTTAGAGCAAGCTCTGATGATAAGGTCAACTACGCAAGTGATTATCAGATTATCGAATTGCTAAAAAAGTTTGCTGACAGATTTAAGGTATGTTTGTTGGTTGTTCATCATACACGTAAGCAGGAGTCTGATGATGTATTTGACACAATATCAGGAACAAATGGATTACTCGGTGCAGCAGACGGAGCCTTTGTAATGCAACAAGAAAAAAGAGGTAAGAACAAAGCTACAATTAGTGTAACAGGCAGGGATCAGCCTGAACAATGTATCCAAATAGAGAGAAAAGCAAACTGTGTTTGGGAATTTGTGAAATCTGATACAGATTTGTTTGCAAAGCCAAAAGATGAATTGCTTGATAAAATTGTTGCTTTTGTTTCGGTTGGTAAATCGTGGTGTGGTACTCCAACGGACTTGGTAAAGGCTCTCGGTGTTGATATGAAACCTAATGCCTTGAGCCGAAGCTTGAACGCATTAAACTCACGAATGCTAACGGAATTTGGTATATGCTACAAGGCAGAAAGAAAGCACGAAGGCAGAGTGATTACACTTTCTTTAGTAGGTAATTCGTGACGATGTGTCGGTATTTAGATAGCGGCCATAATATCGTCACTATCGTCACAAATCCGTCTTGGGTTACGCTCAAGCCTCGCAGAGCGCAGATGCACTTATGATACGAAGTGTCAAAAGTGCTTTTGCGTTACTCTTGACAAGAGTAACAGAACTTTAATGGTATATAAAAAGAATGATATAGGAAGAAAGGTGATAAATATTAAGAGAAGTATAAGTGTTATGGTTGGTAAAGGCTCAGTTAATCATAACAGTAGGGTGTTCAACGCAAAGAATACCAACCCTGAAAGAACACATTTAAACAAGGCATATATAAATAACGATATTCAAAATGTGTATCACGAATTATTTGATGCCGCACTCGAAAGATACAATGCTAAACAAACAAGATCAGATAGAAAAATAAATGATTATTATGAAAAGATTTGTTCAGGCAAACAGGAAAAAACTTTTCACGAAATTATAGTTCAAATTGGTAACTGTGAAAATATGAAAGTAGACAGTGAAAATGGCACACTTGCCGAAAAGATACTTGATGAATATATGCAATCTTTTCAACAGAATAATCCAAACTTGCGTGTGTTCTCTGCTCATCTTCATATGGATGAGGCAACACCACATTTGCATATTGATTTTGTACCATTTACAACAGACAGCAAGCGTGGTCTTGATACAAGAGTATCACTCAAACAAGCATTGAAAAGTCAGGGATTTGTCGGTAATGGCAGAAGTGAAACAGAATGGGCAGTATGGGTACAATCCGAAAAAGAAAATCTCGCTGTTATTATGGAGCGACACGGAATTGAATGGGAACATCTTGATACTCACGAAAAACATTTGTCTGTTCTTGACTATGAAAAGAAAATGCGTAGTCAGGAGGTTGATGAACTTGAAAATAAAATCGAAATTCTTGATAAGCAAATGACGAATCTCATAAAATGTGAAGACACTTTCAAAAAAGTATCTCAGGATTTTGAAACAGATGAGCAATTTCAATTACCTGAGCCACAACCATTAATGTCTGCAAAATCGTATAAAACAAAGATAGTTGAGCCGTTCATTGATAAACTAAAAGCAACTTTGAAAACAGTATTAGTGGCATATTTCAAAATGAAAAATAAAATGACAGAATGCCAAAAAGAAAATTCAAAATTATATTTTTCAAATGTAGATTTGAAAGAGCAAAATGACAGACTACTTGTAGAAAACTTTAAACAAATGAAAAGTTTGAAAGATTATAAACTGCTGCGTAAGATTTTAGGTGCAGAACAAGTAGATAATTTACTTGCACAAGCAAGGCATAAAAATAAAAGATTTGAAAGGAATTTATAATTATGAAAACAGAATTTGATTACACACCTGTAGGAGATGTTTATATCCCTAACCTTGTCTCTACCGAAACAAATTATGAAATAGGCTTTTGGGGACAAAGGCATAAGGAATATTTAAAACAAAATCATAGAGCACTCTATTATAATCTGCTCACACAAGGAAAACTAAACTCATATTTGCACGATATTGATATCAGAGCAAAGGAGATGTATGATGACTTAATTTATCAACTTGCCGAAAAACAAGGTATAACTGAACAACTTAAAGTTGACAATCAAATGCTTTGGATACAGGAAATGAATAATATTGCAAATCAAGCGAGAGAGATTGTATATAGTGAAATAATTTACAACTAAAATTAGCGGGTGCTTGCAAACAGCACCCATTTTCTATCAAGTGCAAAAAATTGTACTATCGTGCAATTTTTGTTGCTTTTGTGCAATTTTTGTGCTATTATAACTCTTGTAATATCTATATGAGGTGCATAGTATGGCTGTTAGTTACAACAAGTTGTGGAAATTACTGATTGATAAGAATATGAAAAAGAAAGATTTAAGTGAAGCTGCAGGAATTAGCAATTCGCTAATTGCTAAAATGGGAAAAAATGAAAATGTTACTGTTGAAGTTCTTGTAAAAATATGTACAGCATTAAATTGTTCTATTGATGATATTATGGAACTTGTATCTGATGATAAGGCAATATGAAAGGAGTACTGGCTATGAGTAAAAAGAACACATACATCAGTCTCTTTAGTAGTGCAGGAATAGGATGTTACGGATTTAAGGAAGAGGGATTTGAATGTATTGCAACAAATGAATTGATTCCTCGCCGTTTAGATATACAAAAATTCAATAATAAATGCAAATATGAATCAGGATACATTTGTGGAGATATTTCTGATGAAACTATACAGCAACTTCTTTTTGATGAAGTTGAATTATGGAGAAAAAAAGAACAAACAACTCGTGTTGATGTTATTATTGCTACACCACCTTGTCAAGGTATGTCTGTTGCCAATCATAAAAAAAATGAAAATGAAATTATACGAAATTCTTTGGTAATCGAATCAATAAAAATAATAAAAAAATTACAACCTAAATTTTTTATATTTGAAAATGTTCCAGCATTTATGAAAACGATTTGTACTGACTTGGATGGCACTGAAAAGTCTATATCTGATGCTATTGAAAAAAATCTTGGAAATAATTATTCATATGTGTCAAAAGTAATTAATTTCAAAAATTATGGTGCTTGTTCAAGTAGACAAAGAACAGTTGTAATTGGAGTTTCAAACGATTATTCTGACGAGGTTTCACCGTATGAGTTGTTTCCAAATCTCGTTGAAGAAAAAACGCTACGAGAAGTAATAGGACATCTCAAACCTCTTAATGAATTTGGGGAAATAGATGCAGATGATGTTTACCATTCATTTAGAGTTTATCCTAAGCACATGAGAGAATGGATACATAATCTTGATGAAGGGCAATCTGCTTTTGACAATGAGGAAGATAGAAAAAAGCCACACCAAATTATTAATGGAAAATTGGTTGTAAATAAACAAAAAAATGCTGACAAATATAAAAGACAATGTTGGGATAAAGTTGGACCTTGTATTCATACTCGAAATGACCAAATGGCAAGTCAAAACACTTTGCATCCATCGGATGATAGAGTTTTTAGTATTAGAGAATTGATGTTAATGATGACTGTGCCAAATGATTTTAAATGGGTTGACAAAAGCGTTGAAAAACTTAATGCAATGAGTTTTGAAGATAAAAAAGCGTTTTTAAAGAAAGAAGAAATTAAAATACGCCAATCATTGGGAGAGGCAGTGCCAACAATAATTTTCAAATCAATAGCTAACAAAATCAAAAATGCAATAAATTATATACCTTTAACTAATTCAATCATTGATAAAATTATTAAAAACTATTGCTTGAATGAGTTTAAAAATGTTTATAGTTTTGTTAGAGACAATCCGTTAGATTTATCCATAGCTTCATTAAGTAAAATTGCAGAATTATCAAACACAAAAAGAACAGATAATGCTGCATATTTTACAAACAAATCATTAGTTACTCAAATTGTAAAATCATTGCCTGATACGGATAAGGAGAATATCAAAATATTAGAGCCTTCTGTTGGGGTAGGTAATTTCATACCTATTATTTTAAAACGATTTGAAAATAAAACCATAACATTAGATTTAGTTGATATTGATAAAGATAGTTTATCAATATTAAAACTGTTGTTGAAAAAGATTTCTATACCTAATAACTGTCAAATAAATCTTATTAATGATGATTTCTTAACTCATGAATTTAAATACGATTATGATTATATAATAGGCAATCCACCGTTTTATAAAATGAATTCAAGAAATGGCCTGCTGAAAGTATATAAAAAATATTCAAAAAATTACAAAGCAACAAATATTTGCTCTTTCTTTTTAGATAAAGCTGTAGATATTGGTAATTATATTGCTTTTGTATTCCCCAAATTTTTGCTAAATACTCCAGAGTTTAAATTGTCACGAGATTATCTTTCGAAAAAATCAATTGATAGGATTATTGATTTTGGAGAAAAAGGTTTTCCAGGTGTATTAATTGAAACAATAGCTATTTTTATTAATACAAGGTGTAAGCCAAATAAAACATCCATTATTTCAATTCCAAATCATTTAATATTGGAGCAAAAACAAAAATATATTTGTGATTCAAAATTCCCATATTGGATAATTTACAGAGATTCTTTATTTGATAGAGTTTATGACAAACTTACTTTAAATGTTTTTGATGTATTCAGGGATAGACAAATATCAAATAAGCTTTTATCTGAAAATGGAGACATAAGAGTTTTGAAATCAAGAAATATAAATGATAATGGAACTCAAATAACTGATATTGAAAAGTATGATTCATACATTTCTTATGATGATGTAAAAGATTTTGCTGTATATGAATATATTGATAGCGAAAATGTGTACATTACTCCTAATATGACTTACAAACCTCGTGTTATGAAAAAACCAAAAGGAGTACTTGTTAATGGATCATTAGCTATACTTATTCCGCATCAAGATATTAAACCAACAAAAGAACAACTTGAATATTTTTCTTCTGACGAGTATCGTTCATTTTATAAGATTGCAAGAAATTTTCAAACTCGATCACTAAATGTTGATGCGTGCTCTGTATTCTTTTATGGTTTAAAAAAAACATAAAATTTGTTACTTTTTGTAAAAATCGACACTATATTATTGAGGTGATAGTAATGTTAACGCAACAAGATATTATTAATTTTTGTAATCAGCACAATTACGATATAAGGATCAGTCATAACAGTAGGTGGATTGATCAAAAGTGTACACCAGATGTTATTTGGTCAGTTTCTGACTTTGTATTAGATTATATAGATAATGGTAATGAGAATTTTACTGTAAAAGATATTTGGAAAAGCGAGTATGCAAAACAAACAATAGCCGAAACATATTCTAAGCCTGGAACAGATGAAAAAACTGCAGAAAGCGAATATGATAAAGTTTTTTCACAGCCCCTTAGCATGCTTTCTTATGCTTGTGTAATCAAAGATATTTCAACAACTTCAAGGCATTTATATGTTGTTGAAAATAGAGATGTTCTTGAATATATTGCTCGAAATGATGTATATGCGTTGCGATTTTTACAGTGCTATATAGAAAAGGTGCTTTCAGATAGTGGGCTTTTAGATGCCTTTAATAATTTCTTTGAAAACCAAGATTCGGCACACTTTAATGTTTTAAAGCAAACTTTTATTGATTTTTATCATACATATACTCCCGTACAGAAAGATTACGAACCAAAACGAATATTTACAAAAGTAGTAAATCCTCTTGCTTTCAGCAGGGACAAACTAGGCTCTGAAAAAGGAAGAATGTCAAAACACAAAATAAATCGCTCTGATATGATGTATAATCAAGACAATTTTAGAGATGTTTATCGCGATAAGCCAAAAGATGTAACAAGACAAGAATGGCTTGCTTCTCATCCGGATATTGATAGAAGAGACGGATATTTTGAGCAGATGCTGTCACATTCAAAAAGACTGTTGCGTGATTTTACAAATCAATATAGGGAAAATATATCTGAATTGACTATGTTTGTTGATGATCAAGATGATAATACCGCACCAACACAAGTACATCATATATTTCCGAAAAATGAATTTCCTGAAATTATGCATTATGTTGAGAATTTAATAATGCTAACTCCAAATCAGCATTATGGCTATGCACATCCCAATAACAATACACACATTATAGATTTAGCGTCACAAAAAGTTTTGCTCATTGCAAAAACTTATAGCATTCGTCAAAACCTCACAAATGAAGATGAAGAACATATTTTTGAGTTTTGCAAATTCTTGCAGGTGTTAAGTGTGGGCTGGGATGATGAAAATATTTTAGAGATAGCAGAAAACGATTATAATGATATAATTCACGCTATTAACTATCATTATGCAGCATAATAAGAAGATGTATCTATGGTCAAATTAAGCTATAAAACAAACAATCCTCGTTGGGGTATAAGTGGTCTTGAATTCCAAAATTGGGAAAGTTATTCTTTTACTCTTGGATACTTATCTAATCCTAAGCACTATGCTAATTTTCATCCAACCTCACCTAACGCAAATATATCTGTACATATTGAGGGTAATAATAAACAAGGAGCTTGGGATAAAGAGGGTCGAATTCACTATTACGGTGCATTGTTAGATTTGGAAAACACTTTTGTAGACCTTTTTAATTGTAGTAGTACTGGGACGAGAAATATTACCAGAAGAATTAACTCAAATGGATATATACTTTCTTTAATTAATGACTATAATTTTGAAGTGAAAACATATAGTGGCTATACTACCGCAGATATTTTCCCTCCCAAATTAGAAATTGTTGAAAATAATTTAAGAAATCATCTTATGAATTTGAAGCTAAAAAATACACTTATAAATACATGCCTCGATATTTTTTATGATGGCTATAACTTGTAAAAGGAGTATTGGTAATTGAAAATCATTGATTTCATTGATAGAACTGAATTAAGTAATAAATCTGAAACAGAAAAAGCAAAATTACTTTGTTTTTATCATTATAAAGAACATGGCGAACAACAGTTTTCAATGGCTCAGATCTCGGATTTGATGCTTCAATGTGGGTTTAATGCTCCCAACACATCAAGATTGAAAAACAACTTAACAAAAGGAAAGAGCAAATCATTTTTGAAATCAAAAACAAATTCTATAATGCTTGAATTTATACCAGCTATTTTTCAGAATTTGGAAAAAGATTTGGGTAGCTTATGGATTGATACCAATACCATTGAATCTGATAGTGAATTAATTGATGAAAGTAAATTTTGTAATAATAGAAATTTCATTAATAGTCTAATTCTTCAAATAAATCATTCCTATGCACATAATTGTTATGATGCAGCAGCGGTTTTAATGCGAAGACTGTTTGAAGTATTGTTGGTATTGTCTTATCAAAATTTAGGTATAGATGATGAAATAAAAACTGCGTCAGGAAATGGATATATAATGCTTGAGGGGATAGTTAAAAATGCGAAAAATAATCAAACATTAAAGCTTTCAAGAATTAAAAATGAATTTGATACTTTCCGCATGATCGGTAATTTTTCAGCACACAGCATTACATATACGGCAGGGAAAAAGGACATAGATGATATTAAACTAAACTATCGGGTTATGCTCGAAGAATTATATAATAAAGCGGGGTTAATTAAATAATGAAAGATAAATCAGAAATTCGTGTAAAATTTGAAATTGGTGATATTAAATTTGAAGCAGAGGGTTCTGCAGATTTGGTTGAAAGAGAACGGAGTATATTTAATAATACGCTCTTACCAGCAGCAGTTGATGCGATAGTGCGTACTCGTGGTGTAGCGCAAAACATGCCGTACATAGATGTTCCAAATTTACAACAACCAGCTCTTGAAGCAACAGCTACTACCCTTTTGCCTGAAAAAATTGTGGAAAATTCTGTAGTGGATTGGTCCAGGACAAGCCTTGCCTCTTTTGTAAAATCAAAAGGTGCAAACGCACATTATGATTTCATTATCTGTGCTGTTTATTTCAACGAAAAACGAAATGGTGTTTCGTCGTTTTCTTCTGCCACTCTCAAAGATTTATATTCCGAAGCAAAAAAGCCGTTACCTAACAATTTAAGCATGTCATTAAGTGAATTGGTTAAAAAAGGTTTAATAATGGAGGATATTTCAGCCAAAGGCTCAACACCTAAAATGTATGTTTTGACTTCAGATGGAGAAGAACTTATAAAAAATATGCGTCCAACAGCTGTTAAAGAAAAGAAAACTGCTTCTAAACCACGAAAGCAACGCGTAAAGGAAAAATCTATATATGCTGACATTGACTGTAATAAATTGAATTTGAGCGCATATCCATCGATCAAATCATTAAAAGATTTCAAGGAGAAAATGGTGCTCGTACTATATATTATCACAAATGAGAATAAAGGCGAATGGTTTTCAACAGATGATGTTCTTTGCCTTTTGACTGATATATTTGGTGAGTCAGCTACAAAAGACCAAGTGAATGGTGTATTTAAACGGGAAAAACTATGGTTTAAAACAGAAAAGGTGGATGGCAAATTTGTTAAAAGAAAACTATTAAATCAAGGAATGGATTTTGCAGTATCGCTAATTTCTAAATGATTTTGTGACAACAATATGACAACAAAAATTTTGATAGTCCATATTTATATGATAATACAGATGATACGAATACCACTAACTAAATCGCTTATACAGAATTGTTTAAGAAAAGAGATTTAGGAGCGAGTGGGAGTAAGAATAGCAGGAAAGAGTAAAGGAAGTATAGAATATGGAAAAAATCAGAGTAGGTATTACAGGCTATGGCAATTTAGGAAAAGGTGTTGAATATGCTGTCGAGAGTTCCGATGACATGGTGCTTGCAGGTATTTTTTCCCGCCGCAGTCCTGAACAGATTAAGCCAAGAACAGGCGTGCCTGTTTATTCAATGGAGCAGGCAGCTCAAATGAAAAATCAAATTGATGTTATGATTGTATGCGGAGGAAGTGCGAACGACCTTCCTGTACAGACTGCTCAGCTTGCTGAACATTTTAATCTTGTTGACAGCTTTGACACGCATGCAAAAATACCAGAGCATTTTGAAAATGTTGACAAAATAAGCAGAAAAAGCAAAAAAGTCAGCATAATTTCTGCAGGCTGGGATCCCGGAATGTTTTCACTCAACCGCTTATATTCACAGGCAATTCTGCCAAACGGTTCGGATTATACTTTTTGGGGCAAGGGCGTAAGTCAGGGGCATTCCGATGCAATAAGAAGAATTGACGGTGTACTTGATGCAAAGCAGTATACGATTCCTGTTGACTGTGCTCTTGAAAGAGTTCGCAGTGGAGAACAGCCGGAGCTTACAACACGTGAAAAGCACACAAGAGAATGCTTTGTTGTTGCAAAGGACGACGCTGACTTGAAATTCATTGAAAATCAGATTAAAACAATGCCTAATTATTTTGCAGATTATGATACAACCGTTCATTTTATCAGCAAGGATGAATTCGAGGCAGAGCATTCAGGTATTCCTCACGGTGGTGTTGTTTTCAGAACAGGCACAACCGGTAAAAATCAAAAGAACAAGCATATCATCGAATACAAATTAACCCTTGATTCAAACCCTGAATTTACAGCAGGTGTTTTAACAGCCTGTGCAAGAGCTGCTTATAGACTGAATAAGGAAGGTATGTCAGGCTGCAAAACCTTGTTTGATATACCGCCTTCATATCTTCATCAGCAAAGTCCTGAAGAGCTCAGAAAAAATCTTTTATAAATTTATTAAAACGCAGAAGGTTGAACTTCTGCGTTTTTTCATCACACTTTGTTATTTTGTTGACAATTTTTATTTATTATATACCTATATCTATTGAATTATTGTTATAAATATGTTAAAGTTAAATCAAATAATATATTTGCTCAATAGAAATTCAAAAAAGTAAGATTTTTCTATTGAATTAAGGAGGAAATTATGGAAGTTGTTGCACAAAGAGTGTTTGAACCATTTTATATGTGGCTTGACATTTCGTTTCTTGTCCTTTTTATAGGAATGCTGCTCTATAAAAAGAAATACACGACTGTTATTGTAGGCGTGCTGGCAGGAATTTTATATCAGATCGTTGATTTCGGTATATTCCATCTTGCAACAGGCTCACGACATCTGCTTATGAACGGTGTTGAGGGTACGGAAAACCAGCTGTTCTGGGTGCTTATGTGGATGTCAATGAGCTACGGCTTTACCAACTTTGCATGGATATGGCTGTGGATTTCAAGAGATAAAAATCTTTTTGAATGGACAACGCTTATTCTGGGCTGGTGGATATGCTGTCCGCTGCTTACAAAGACCTTTGGTCCTCACAACTATACAATCACAATCTGGCGTGAAACAGGTGCATATCATGGCTGGATGGCTCTGATTTTATTTGTTGGTTATGTATTGCTGTTCTTATGGAATATGTCACGCAAAAAGAAGGACGAACGTGTAAACATTCCATGGCTGCTTATTATTGGCATTTTTGTTCAGGCAGGCTGGGAAATCGGATTGTATCTCGGCGGTATCCGCTCTGCAGATCTCGGTGTTACAGGCATGAATGTATCTGCTCTTTCACCTATGATTATCAATTCTTTACTTGAAACAAATCTTGGTATGCCTTATATTTTCATCATATTTATTGCGGTTTCAAGAAGATTTACCGAATCTCTTAAAAAGAGAAAAACAAAGCTTTCCTTTACCGAAAGAATTGTTGAAAATAATCACGAAAAGGTTAAGGATTACGAAAACGTTTCGGAATTTTTAGCTTAATCCGTTTTATCCCTGCTGCTTCGGTGGCAGGGATTTTTCAATGTATATATTGACGAAAAAAATAAATCTGTGTTATACTTGAAGTGTAAAAATAAAAATCAGATTAGAGGTATGTATATGGATAATAATAAAAGACCTGATACTATGGCTCGTATCAATACCAAAGAGCTTGCAGATGCATTTATTGAAGAGCAGGTTGCTGAAATTCAAAAACAAGTCGGCGATAAAAAAGTGCTCCTTGCTCTTTCAGGTGGTGTAGACTCATCTGTTGTAGCTGCACTTCTGATAAAAGCAATCGGCAAGCAGCTTGTTTGTGTTCACGTTAATCATGGCCTGCTTCGTAAGGGCGAGCCTGAGCAGGTTGTTGAGGTTTTCCGCAATCAGATGGATGCCAATCTCATTTATGTGGATGCTGTTGACAGATTTTTGGACAAGCTTGCAGATGTTGCAGAGCCTGAAAAGAAGCGTAAAATTATTGGTGCCGAGTTTATTCGTGTATTTGAAGAAGAGGCAAGAAAGCAGGAGGGCATAGAGTTCCTTGCACAGGGTACAATTTACCCTGATATTATTGAAAGTGACGGCGTTAAGGCACATCATAATGTAGGCGGTCTGCCTGAGGATCTTCAATTCGAGTTGGTTGAGCCGCTTAAGTTCCTTTATAAGGATGAGGTAAGAGTTGTTGGTAATGCTCTTGGTCTTCCTGACGGAATGGTTTACCGTCAGCCGTTTCCGGGTCCGGGTCTTGGTGTTCGTTGTCTCGGTGCAATTACACGTGACCGTTTGGAGTGTGTACGTGAATCAGACGCGATTCTTCGTGAGGAATTTGCAAAGAACGGCCTTGAAGGCAAGGTTTGGCAGTATTTCACAGCTGTGCCTGACTTTTGCTCAGTTGGCGTTAAGGACGGAAAGCGTACCTATGCTTACCCTGTTATTATTCGTGCAGTCAACACAACTGACGCAATGACCGCTACAGTTGAAAATGTTCCGTTTGAACTACTTCAGCATATCACCGATCGTATCACAAATGAGGTTGAGGGTGTCAACAGAGTTCTTTACGATCTCACACCAAAGCCATGCGGCACAATTGAGTGGGAATAATGATTCTATAAAAAATTTCGAAGCCCTTCGAAATCCTTAAAAAGAGGATTTCGGAGGGCTTTCTTATTTCTGCACTATCTCAAAACAATCAAAATGTTTTATTTGCATATCAAAAAATGACTATAAAATTATTTGTTACATTTTTACTATTTGATAAACTTAAATAATAAACAGAAAAGGCGGAGTTGGATGGGAAACTATGATTATTCAAGGTGATATGTTATCCAGACAGGAGCAAAACAAATATATCGCCATACTTAGAGACAAAAATATAGACCAAAGTTTACCCATTTATGTTAAATCCAAGTACGCGTTAAATTGGGCTGATAAAAGCCATATTGATAAAGAATTTGACAATCTTCTTTTATATTTATTTGACTGTGACGTTGAACCTCCAATTGGCGAAATACCATTATTTATAAAAAAGCAATTAAATAAAAAAACATCATAAAATACTTCAACTAAAAAATACCACTGATACATATAAATATCAGTGGTATTTTTACTTATATTATAATCTCATTTCATCCTCTTCACGCTGTTTTTTTGCACGGATTGCAGTCGGTATACCAAAGCCTAAAGCACCGCCTGCTGCTGCACCGATAATCACAAAAAGCCACCAGAGATTATTTTTCTTTTCCTCTTCCTGAACCTCCTCTTCAGGAATTTCCACTTTTTCCTCAATCAATGTGGAAATATCTGCTGCTTTTTTATAGCTTTCTCCAAACTCATCCTCGTAAACGATTGTAGCAGTTCCCTTTACTTCGCCGAGTACATCTGTACCAACACGCAGATTTGCACTTGCATTTTTGCTTTCACCGGCAGGAATCTCGCCGACAAACAACGCACCGCCGCTTTCAATACCATCAATATCAAATGTAACCTTGCAATTTCTGATTGCGCTTTTTCCTGTGTTAATAACATTAGGACTGACAGTCACGGTGTCACCCTGTGTTACCTTTACAGGCAGCTCCAAAGTGTTATAATCCATATCAACTGTTTGCTTTACATTCACACTAAGCGTATCGGAAGCAGAATATGCGGCATAATATTTGTCCTCGTACTCCATTGAAACCGTCAGCTTATGCTCACCTGTCTGTGCAATTTTGGATACAGACAACGGTATTTTCCAGGTATAAGTGCTGCCGGCATAAATTCTGTCAACATATTGTGTGCCTGTACCCTTTGCCTTTATATCACCGCTTTCATCAAGAACGGACAGCTTGATATTGCTTACAGCCTTAGAATTACTGTAATTTTTAATCACTACCTTAAGTTCATTCTCTGTATCAGGTGAAAGACTGTCAGCACCAAACGCATATGATGATACCATAAGTCTTGGCTGTGAAGCATCCTGCGTTGTTGTCACCTCTTCTGTGACAGTTTCAGGAGCTGTCTCAGGCTCTTCCTGTGCATATGCTGTTATACTAAAACTGAAGCAAAGTATAACAGTTAATAATATCAATATCTTTTTCATTACGTTTACCTCTTATACTCAGCAGAATATCCGCCTGAGCCATTTTATAATTCACGTATATTATCAATAATACTGTTTTTCATTTCTTTTTTGATTTTTAACCACAGATTGATTCCGCATACTGCGAAAAGCACTATGCAGGCAATAAGGGTCTGCCAAACCATTACTTTAAGTTCAACCGGATTTTCCTGAGACTTGGTGACAATCATCAGAACACCGAACAGGATAAAATACAATGCAAAGCCGATCAGATAACTCCAGCCGAATATGGATAAAAGCTGTCGTATATACGAGCTTACAAGCTCTGTCTGCGACGCACCTACGGCACGGAGTGTACCGATTTCTCGCTTGCTTTCACGGATTCTGGCGGACATAGAATTATTGATAATGCTTGCACTGATGCAAAGGAAAAGAACCATAATTGAAATCATTGAGAAGAACAATGAATTCATATATTTCCTCTGATTATTTACAAGCTCATAATTTGAGGTCACGTTTCCGCCGTAAACGCTGTCTGCTATATTTGTAAGCACTTCCTGAATTTCTGCATCCATTTCCTCATCACATTCCGTTTTAAGAGTAATGTTAAATTGACTATAATCCATATCCTTTATAAAGAAATTCATTCCTGAAAGCGATGTTAACATTCGGATATTGGCGTAGAATTTTCCTGTGCCCTCCCCGTAAAAGCTATCGGGAAATTCAGATATGATTGCACCTATGGTAACCGTTTTATTCGTTATATCACAATCATCCGGAAGTCCGTATTCATCACCGTTATCAATCATATCATCAGCAGTCAGTATACTTAAATCAATCTTATCTCCTGCCTTATAATCAGATTCTGCCTTTTTCAGATAATTACGTTCCTTGTCAATATTTTCATCCCTGTCAGTATTAAAACCGTATCCGCCATTCTTATCCTTTTCCATTCCAAAGGCAACCTTCTCAGGTGCAAAAAGAATAATCTCTTCACCTGAATTGATTTTATCCATATTGATTTTACCGTCAATTACACTGCTTTCCAGCTTGCTGAGAACAAAAGCATCATAAGCAATGATTTCCGACGGAAAAAGATGCTGCGTAATATTATACTTTTCTCTTAATTCAAGATAATCCTGCGAGTATTCTGTGGATATAAGCTCATCAATATTTTCCGGTGTGAGCTTATCATAATATTCAAACCACTTGTCATTATATACAGAAAAATCGCCATACAAGAGCGTTTTCATATAATCTGTAAATGAGTCAGTGCATATCAGGGCAGAGCTGACACGTGTTGCATTTACGGATTTAACATATGGGATAGAAAGTGCTTTCTGTTTATCCTTTTCCGTAAAGCCTGCCTGAGATTTTCTGAGATTCATATATTCAGACATATTATTAAAATTCATATACACCTGATAATCGTATGACATAAAATAGTAATCTTCCTTAGCAAAGTTCATATATGAAAAGCCAAAGCAGGAGAATACAATTGTAATCACAATAATGATGCTTACAATGATATGGCTTCTTCTGTTGAAGGTTATATTTCTGCCTGCGAGAAGCTTTGACACATTAAAGCTCTTCTGCGTTTTAATGTGCTTTGTTTTCATTTTGCGTGTGATATCAATGTTCCTGATGGACTGTATCGGTGAAATTCTTGATGCTCTGCCCAGCGGAATGAGCGCTGCAAGCATTACACAAGCCACACTGAACAGTGCACATAAAATAAGCACCCACCAATTTGGGAGAAATACAAAAGCATCGCCCATAAGCTTTGCTACACCCTTGACTGCAAAGTATGATATCAAAACACTTATCGGTGCACAAATCAGGCTGATTATAAATGCCTCTCTGCCGAAAATGGTTATAATCTGTCTTTTTGTCGCTCCGACAGTTCTGAGCATACCAATCTGCTTTTTTCTATCATTCAGATTAGAGCTGAATGCATTTATAATACCCACGCAGGAGGCAATCAGCAGAATAAGTACAAACACAATGATGAATCCGATATTCTCCTGAACATCACCTGTGCTCCTGCCATAACCGGCATATTCATAGCCGCACAGCATCCATTCATCAGAGTCGGAGTCGTTTGCAGAAAGAAATTGATCAAAAGCATCATAAAAATTCTCTCTTTTAAAGTTTGCATTAAAATATGCCAGAAGCCTTTCCTTGCCGCCGAGTTCAGTCTGTGTTCCCGCTTTAACAAATGCCGATGCTATAACTGTATTATCATCAAATACAATTGAGTTCATAATATTTGAACACTTGTTGGTGACAATCCCTGTCAGCTTATAGCTTTTTTCCACAGGCTTACTCATTAATTCACTGCCGTTCTGAGGAAGCAGGGAAAGTGTGATTGTATCGCCTATTTTTGCATCGAGTCCAAGCCTTGCCAATGTTGCTTTTTCAATGGCAATTTCATTTTCCTTTTCAGGATAAGCACCTTCAATAAAAGAAATATAGGAAAGTGCCTTAGCCTTATCATCCAGATAAGCTACGGAGGTTCCGTTCTCCTCCTCATCTGTATAGCCGAAACCGATGATATGGGCAAATCCGTAATCTGTAACAAAGCCCTCTTCCTTTGCCTTTTTGAACAGTTCTTCATTGGCATTCATAAAAATGGCATCCTGTGCACCATAGGAATTCTTAAGCATTTCATCTCTTGAGGTACTCACACAGGAAGCAAAGAATAATATACCTGAGGAGAATATCATCGCAAGAATGATTCCGATTATCATAAATGCATACTGCTTTTTTCTCGCCTTAAGATTGCTGTGGGCAAGGGAGTTTACAGTCAATTTATTTTTCAACTTTTACACCTCCGCAGGGGAACTGTCCTTGACAATTTTTCCGTCTTCAATGGTAAGAATTCTGTCAGCCTGCTCGGCAACGTGCAAATCGTGTGTAACAAGAATCAGAGATATACCAAGCTCACTGCCCACATATTTAAGCAGTGACAACACCTCACGTCCGCTTTTACCGTCCAGATTACCTGTAGGCTCGTCTGCAAAGAGGATTGACGGCTTATTTGCAAGGGCACGTGCTATGGAAATCCTTTGCTGCTGACCGCCTGAAAGTGTGGACGGCAAATGATTCAGCCTGTTCTCAATGCCAAGCATTTTAATGATTTTTTCAATATATTCCTCGTCAGGCTTTTTCTTATCCAGCATAACAGGAAGAAGAATATTCTCATAGCCTGTTAATTCCTGCACAAGATTGTAGGACTGAAAAACGAAGCCGAAACGCCTGCGGCGGAGAATGGAAAGCTGATTATCATTATAGTCGGAAAGCTTTTTATCAGCATAGGTAACATATCCTGAGGTAGGATATTCGAGGCTGCTGAGTATGTGAAGAAAGGTGGATTTGCCTGAACCGCTGGGGCCTGTTATTGCGCAGAATTCCCCCTGCCTGAAGGAAACTGTTACATCATCAACGGCTTTTACAATATTTTCACCGCTTATATATTCCTTTGTCAGATTGGTGCATTCAATAATGCTCATAAAAAATCCTCCCTGTATTTTATTTCATTTTTATTATATCAGATGTTTCTTTCATTTTTCTTAAAAAAATCTTAAGATGCTGTAAGATTCATAAATTATTGTTTAGTGTAGGGGAGGGTCTCCGTGCCCTCCCGAAAAATTATGAAATGGGCAGGCGTGGAAACCTGACCCTACGGAATCTTAAGTACATTATTGATAAACTAAACAATAATTTACAGCTTGTCTCTTTCTACATTTTTCTCACTGCAGCTTAAATATAATATTATAAGTGATAAAAGAGGTGTTGGTGTGGAAGGATAAATAATGCAGATTAAAGAAAAATTAAAAATCAAAAATTCATACAAACACATTATCAGGAATATAGCAGGACGAGGGGTATGGTTTATACTATCCTTTGTGCTGAGTTTTTCATCCGTTGTCGGCGGAAGCTGCCCCTTTGCCATATCCCTGATAACCGTATCAAGCAAAAAAAATTTTTTGTTCTCCGCCATTGGTGCAGGAATAGGCTACATCGTTTTCTGCGACAGTGATGATGCAATAAGATATTTCAGTGCGGTAATCATCTCAGCACTGGGAACACTGGCAATCAATCTTTTTAATTCGCGAAAAGAAATCTATCTTCCTATGCTTGTTTCTTTTTTATCCGTGATGTCAACAGGAATTGTGATGAACATCAAAAATTCAGATGTTGCAGGTGCATATGCACTGACTATCGGTGAATCCATTCTCGCTCTCGGTGCATCATTTTTCTTTTTCAGAGCAGCACACTGCAACCTGAAAAGATTAAAATACAAGGCACTTCCGATAACAGATACCACCTGCCTCATTGTATCGGCTGCGGTTGTTCTGGCAGGACTTTCTTTCCTTGAAATAAAAGGTGTTTCACCTGCAAGAATTGCAGCAGTTCTCGTAATACTGATAGCAATACGTTTTGGATCCCAGACATGGGGACTTATCATTGCACTCTGTCTCGGCTTCGCACTGGGTATAAGCAGAGAAAACAGTATGTTCCTATTAGGTGCATATGCCTTTTCTGCCTTAGTTTCAAGCCTTTTTACCTCTATATCCAGTCTTGGAATCGGCATCAGCTTTTCGCTTTCAATGGTCTTTTTCTCCGTTGCGGCAAATATGGGTTCTTTCTCCATATGCTGTGTAATAGAAAGCGTTATCGGCGGCATTATTATGGTAATCCTGCCTGAGGTAATCACCGATAAAATTTCCGACTTCTTTGAAAGCGGTGCAGACATTGCGCCTGACGGCAGTCTAAGGCAGAGCCTCGTTGTGCGTCTGCGCTTTGCATCAAGTGCACTGGCACAGGTCAGTGAAAGTGTACGCGATGTGCGTGAAAAAATCAATGAGCTCGGCAGAATTGAGCCTATGGAAAGCGAGCTGAGAATGGTTGCGGCTGATCAGTTTTTCTCTATCTCCGATATGCTGGGTGACCTTGCCTTTGAATTTGACGATGCTGAAATATTTGATTTTAAATCGGCAGGTAAAATACGGCGGATGTTGGGTGAATATGATATTTACCCTGAAAACATCTCCGTTATCGTTGACAAATTCGACCGAATGCGGATTGAAATTTTAGCCTCGTCAAAAACCAACGGACTGGACAGTCCTAAAATAAAAAACGAAATTGAAAAAATCTGCGGACGTGATTTTGAAAAAAGCAGGACAAACTATTCCGGCTCAAATGTTATGCTGACAATTATTGAAAAGCCGAATTTCAAAATGAGCTTTGGCTTTGCACAATACTGCGCAGAGGGTAAGCTGTGCGGTGACACTGTAAAAACAATTAACGATACACGCGGACATATGATTTTCATCATAAGTGACGGTATGGGAAAGGGCGGACGAGCTGCCCTTGACGGAGCAATGGGTGCAGGTCTGCTGTCAAAACTGCTGTCTGCAGGCTTCGGCTTTGACTCTTCACTCAAGGTTGTGAACAGTGCTCTGCTGGTTAAAAGCAGTGAAGAGAGTTTAGCAACACTGGACTGTGCCTGTGTGGATTTATTTACAGGCAAATGTGAATTCTTCAAGGCCGGTGCACCGAGATCCTATGTGGTGAAAAATCATTCCGTCAGCAAGTGTGAGCTTTCCTCCATGCCGGCAGGAATACTCAGAGGTATTGAATTTGCCAAAAGGACAACCGTGCTGAATGTCGGTGATGAAATCATTATGATGAGTGACGGAATTACCGATATAGGCGAAGAACTGCTTGACGATTTTCTGAAATATGATGACAGTGACGGACCAAGCGACCGTGCACAGGATATACTTGATTTTGCAGTAGCACACAGTGATGCACGGCACAGGGATGATATGTCCGTAATCGTCGCAAAGCTTATACCGAATAAGCACTAAGCATAAAGGAAAATTTTATGAAAAGTCAGAAACGAATTTTTATTAAAAAGAAAAAGCATTTAAAACCTGTTATGCCGTCAGTGGATAAAGGGCATTTCCCTGATTTTATCAGGAAAGAAATTTTTACACAGCCTGAGCTGATAAACGCGCTGATTGAAAGATATGTTCGTGCAGAAAAGATAAATTTTGATTACCTTAAAATAAAGATTGATAAAATAAAGCGCATATATCTCGTGGGGGACGGTGAGAACTATGGCTGTGTTCTTGCAGGTGCATATAATTTTGAGGTGCTTGTGGATATCCCCAGTTCGGCATCACTGATTTCGGAATTTCGCTTTTCAAATCCTGTTCTGGACAAAAGCACCCTTGTAATTATGGTCAGCAGATCAAAGGACGATGAATACTGCACGGAGACGATTAAGCGAGTCAATGAAAGCGGAGCAAAAATAATAGAAATTTTTAATTTTGAGCCGGAAAATAATACTGCCGTAAATCTTAATTTTATTGAAAAGGGAGCTGTTTCCACAGCAGGATACACAATGCGGTACACCGTCTTATCCATGCTCGCTCTTTACTTTGGTGAAAAAAATCAGGTTATCACCGAGCTTTATGTCAAAATTGCCACAAAAATGCTTCAATCCCTGCACGGCAAAATAAAATATGTTCTTGAAAATGAATATTTAATACGGCATATGGCTGAAAAAATCAGTACCGATAAACTGATTACCACAGGCACAAACATTGATTTTGCATGTGCACTTTACACTTCACATCTTTTCACTTTTGCCCTTAACCGCAATATTTGTGCTTCCCCTGTAGGTGAGCTGCGATTTTTAAAATCCGATACAGATACCATTATCGGATTTGCCTCCAATGAGAATTTTTACAATGTGCTGATAAAATCCGTTAAGGACGCGCTGAAAATCGTGCCGAAAAATATAACTGTAAATGATTCATTTTTCATTGATTATGATGATACCATTCCGCTTTTTAATCCCATTTTAAGTGCTGTAGTGTCACAGCTTATGGCATATAATATAGCAAAAGAAAATAACATTATACTTGATAATCAGAATAATTAGGCAAGAAAAAAGCACTGAGCGATTTACTCAGTGCTTTTTATGTCTTTCAGTTTATCTTTCATTTCAAATTCAGCTATTGTGATTTCATTATTATTTTCATCAATATAATAAACAGAGCCAAAATCAGCGTTGTTCCACTTCAAGTGCAGATCACTGTAATCAACACCGGCATTGACAATCAGCTCATCTATATCAAGCTCTTTCAAAAATTTGATTCTGTCAACGGACTGCCAGACTCTTTCATAAAAATCAACCGAGTCTTTAACGGATATTACAAAGTACCCTCTCGCCCTTATGAGAAGCGTATTCTTAAAATCACAGGTATATACACTGGTTCCATTATAAACTGAACCTACAGTTTCCAAATGCATATAAGCACTGGTAATCCAGTCAATATCCCTGATTTCAGAATATGGTATATCAAATTCAGTTTTACCGGCAATCAGAGAATACTTTCCGAAAAGCACAAAGCGTCTGACCCTTATGCCGGAGCTGTTCAGCTCAACATACTGCGGAATAAAGGTAATCACAATTGCAGGCACTACACTTATAATCCCTGCTGCTATGATAATTGCACTTATACCTGTTTTTTTACTTGTATCAAAAAGAGAAATAACGTATACGATAAAAAAACTTAATCCGACAGGTACAAGTGTATTACATATCAATCTGAATAAATTTGCAATGAGCCATTTAAAAAAGCTGCCATATGCAATTTTATATCTTTTTTTCATATCCATTCTTTTTACTGAATTCAGCCTTGCCCTCAGGTGTATCACGATAATACTGGGTAAACGGTTTAAAGCGTTCCTGCTCCTCCCAGATTTCCTTTGCCTTCGGTGCCCAGAGCTTTGCATAGTTATCACACTTTGAGCAGAGGGCATCCGCACTCTCTTCCCTGATCAGGTTCGTTGACTTAGCACCTGATTTTTTAACAAGTGCTCTGAGTGCCTGCGGGTTTTCAAGCATAGGACAAGGTCTGAGCATATTATCATTAAACGGCTGACCCTTGTAATACTCGTGGAAAAGAGGAGATTTGAGACATTCAATAATGCTCTTCTCCCTGATATTTGAATCGGAATAGTGGATAAACACACAAGGCTCCACGTCACCCTCAGAGTTGATATGGAAATAGTTTCTTCCGCCGGCAATACAACCGCCGACAAATTCGGCATCATTCTGAAAATCAACAGTAAATAAAGGCTTGCCTGTTTTTGAATTTCTCTTGGTACGGATTGAACGGTAAACATGCTCACGCTGCTGCGGAGTCAGAAGCAGACTTGTATCTGCATCACTGCCAACAGGCATATAATGGAAATACCACGCAAAACGCACACCGTTTTCAATCATCAGGTCATAGAACGCGTCAGAGGTTACAGCCTCATAGTTCACACTTGTATAGCATACTGAAATACCGAAAAGACATTTATGCTTTTTCAGCATCTGCATTGCCTTAAAGGTTTTCTGATATGCACCATCACCGCGACGGCTGTCGTTGGTTTCCTCGCTGCCCTCAATGGAAAGTGCAAGTGCAAGATTGCCGCAGGCTTTCATATCCTCACAGAATGCATCGTCAACCAGTGTACCATTTGTATACGCAAGGAAAAGGCAATCACTGTTTTCCTTTGCAACAGTAATAATATCCTTTTTTCTGATAAGCGGCTCACCGCCTGTATACATAAAGAAATGCGTTCCCAGCGCCTTACTTTCACTTACAACACGGCGCATTTCATCCAGTGTAAGATTTGAATTATGGCCATATTCGGCAGACCAGCAGCCCTTACATTTCATATTGCAGGCTGAAGTCGGATCCATAAGTACAACCCAAGGGATATTACAATGCTCCTCATCACGCTTCTTTCTGAGTGTGGAAGTACCAATCAGTCCCAAGTCAATACCAAATGTAAGTACAGCCTTTCGCAAAAACTCGTGGTCAACCTCATCAATACCCCTGAAAAGAAACTGATGCCATATATTGCTTTCATCTGAAATAATTTCAATAGGTTTTGTGAATGTACTCTCAGGGTACATATTGCCTGCAAAGGTCTTGCCTATTTTAACAAGCTTAAGCATATTCTTTTTCGGATCTTTATAAATGTACTTAAACAGTCTGTCTCCAACCCTGTGAAGCATCTTGCTTTTCATTTGCGCCATTTGTTATCCTTTCTTGCTTACGATTTTTACCGCAAGCTTACATTACCTCAGGAGCGGTAATTTTAAGCATATTTAAAATATTATTGATTGTGTCCTTTACTGCACAGCAGAGATAAAGCCTTGCCTGCATTAACCCCTCATCGTCACACATAACCCTCTGCGCATTATAAAACTTATGGAAAAGTGTTGCAAGCTCGATAACATAATGTGTTATCTTCGCAGGGTCATATGCTTTTGCAGCTGTAACAATTTCATTTGTAAGTGCTGACAGGTGGCGGATAAGCTCTCGTTCCTCGTCACTGCTCAGCATCAGAAGCTCATCGTCTGTCGGAGTTCTGAGCTCAATGCCCTGCTCCTGTGCTTTCCTGATAATGGAGCATATACGTGCATGTGCGTACTGAACATAGTAAACAGGATTTTCGCTTGACTCCTTAGCTGCAAGCTCAAGGTCAAAATCGAAATGCGAATTGGGCTCACGGAGATTAAAGAAAAATCTTGCCGCATCAAGAGGAACTTCATCTATCAGCGTATTCAGTGTGATTGCTTTGCCTGAACGCTTGGAAAGCTTAATGGTCTCGCCCTCACGGACAAGCCTTACCATCTGCATAATTACGGCGTCAAGTCTGCCGGCATCAAGTCCGAGTGCGGTCAGAGCCGCTTTCATTCTCGGTACGTATCCGTGATGATCTGCACCCAAAACGTCAATAGCTTTATCATATCCGCGTGTAACCAGCTTATTATAATGGTATGCAATATCAGGCACGATATATGTGGGCAGTCCGTTGGCACGGATAAGCACTATATCTTTATCATTGCCAAATTCTGATGCTTTGAACCATAAAGCACCATCCTGCTCATAAGTAACACCCTTTTCTTTAAGAGCATTTATAACCTTGTCAACCGAACCATCATTGTGAAGCGTTGACTCCCTGAACCACTTATCATAGGTAATTCTGTATCTGCCAAGATCTCTTTCAAGACCTGCAATATTCTTCGGAAGCGCATAATCCACAAGAGCTTTTCTTCTCTCCTCTGATGAGGACTCAACGAATTTGTTGCCATATTTTTTGATGAAATTCTCAGCGTGCTCTGTTATATCTGCACCGTGATAAGCATCCTCAGGCAGTTCAACATCATCCTTGAAATGCTGAAGATATCTTACCTCAAGAGATGTGGCAAACTTTTCAATCTGATTTCCTGCATCGTTTACATAAAACTCACGGTTCACATCAAAGCCTGCCCAGTCAAGTACAGAGGCAAGGCAGTCACCGATTGCACCGCCCCTTGCATTACCAATATGCATAGGGCCTGTGGGATTTGCCGATACAAATTCAACAAGCACCCTTTTGCCCTGTCCGTAATCGGACTTGCCATAGTCCTTACCGCAGGCAAACACGTCCTTAAGTATTTCACTGTAATATGAGCCGGAAAGGAAGAAATTCAGAAAGCCCGGTCCTGCAATTTCAACTCTTTCAAAGAGAGTATCACTCAAATCAATATGGTCTGCAATACTCTGTGCAATCATTCTCGGTGCTTTTTTAAAGCATCTCGCACACGCCATTGCTATGTTTGAGGAATAATCACCGTTTGCTTTATTTGACGGAATTTCAATAATAAACTCTGCTGCTTGTGCATCAGGCAGCTCACCTGCTGCAATTGCAGCATTGACTGCATCCACTAATTTCTGCCTTAAAATATTTTCAGTTTCTTTTACTAACTTTGACATTTTATTACTCCTGATTTTTTCTGAAGTTTATTTTAACCTCGTTTCTTGAG
This sequence comes from uncultured Eubacterium sp., assembly GCA_910577195.1. GTDB lineage: Bacteria > Bacillota > Clostridia > Oscillospirales > Acutalibacteraceae > Eubacterium_R. The sequence goes on from CAJTLP010000002.1 coordinate 36,497, forward strand.
GCAAGTGCACCATTGATATCAATATCATATGAGAATATGAACTGACCCTTATCTTCGGTATAATCACAATCAATCGTGTGACCCGATATTCCCATTAAAATATCACCGTACTCCGTACCGTAATGGCATAGATTACGCTTTGATTTTTCAATCGTCAGACAGGAAGCAAATGCACCTGAGCGTGTCATCTCAATACTCTTTTCATCTTTTCTGACAGCCACACGGACGACAATCGGTGCGGCAGGCGGCTCCTGCTCTTCCTTATAATTTATAATATATTTGTCATCGGTTTCCTCAATAGTGCCTACTGTCGTAAGCTCCATCTTATCCTTTTGCTTATCAATACGCTGAGTTCCTGTTATTTCTAAAAGTATTTTGTTCATATTTTTATTTTTTCAGTCAAGCTCAAAGCTGTTCAAATCAACAAAATTCGCCTGGTCTGAAATATCCATTCCTAATAATGTTTTTGCTATGTGGGAGAAATTCTGTGTTTTATCAGATATATAATATCCTGCAGTACCCTGTCTGTCAGAAGCATTGAGCATATCCTGATCAGCCAGGATTGCCTTTGCCTCCATAACAGCCTCATAGCCTGTGTCAATCAAACGCACACCGTCACCGACCACCTTTGATATAACCGGTGCGAGATGCGGAAAATGTGTACAGCCGAGAATAATGGTGTCCACATCATTTTTTATGAGCGGTGCAACATATCGTTTAACGATTTCAACGGCAATTTTATCATCATCGTCAATCCAGTTATTCTCCACAAGGGAAACAAGCATCGGACAGGATACGCCGCTCACCTCAATATCCGGATCAAGCTTTTCAATCGCCTTTATGTAAGAACCGCTGTTAATGGTAGCAGATGTACCCATAATACCTATACGCTTATTCCTTGTGGCTTTTACCGCAGCCTTTGAAGCAGGGGTAACCACCTCCACAAACGGCTCCTTAACCTTTGATATTGCATTTTTTGCAACAGATGATACAGTACCGCAGGCTGCCATAATCAGCTTGCAATCAAACTTTTCAAGAAAAGCTATATCCTCTCTGGCATAAAGTTCAATTGTTTTTTCACTTCGTGTACCATACGGTACGCGGCCGGTATCACCAAAATATATGATATCCTCATTGGGCAGATATTTAAGTATTGCCTTTACTGCCGACAGTCCTCCGAGACCTGAATCAAAAACACCAATCGGTCTTTTGTCCATTAAATCCTGCCTCCTCTTTCAAGAGCAAGATGAATCAGTCTGTCAATCAGCTCCTTATAAGGAACGCCGACAGCCTCAAAAAGCTTAGGATACATACTGATCGGAGTCTGACCCGGAATCGTATTTATCTCATTTAAAAGGACTCTTCCCTCGTCTTTTGTAACAAAGAAATCAACTCTTGAAAGCCCCTCGCAGCCAAGTGCCTTATATGCCCTGATTGCCTGAGCCTTTACCTCTTCTCTCTTTTCCTGCGGAATTTCAGCAGGGATATGAAGCTCAGACTGAGGATTGTTGTATTTTGAATCGAAATCATAAAATTCAGCCGCAGAAATAATCTGACCGACTTCAGCAGCAACCGGATTTTCATTACCCATTACTGCACATTCAACCTCAAAGCCGTCAATAAACTGCTCAAGCACAGCCTTTTTATCCTCTTTAAAAGCAACCTCCATTGCCTGTGCCAGTGACTCCTTGCTGTTTGCCTTTGAAATACCCACTGAAGAACCGGCATTTGCAGGCTTAACAAAAATAGGAAGGCCGAGCTTTTCAATCGCTGAATCAAGAAATGCATCTGCATCAGCCTTATATTCATACTGTGTTACAGAGCGCCATTTTGCCTGTGCAATTCCCACAGCATCTGCCACTGCATTTGCAACAGCCTTATCCATACACACACCTGATGAGGTTGAATCGCAGCCGACAAACGGTATCTGGGCAAGCTGTAAAAGTCCCTGAATTGTTCCGTCCTCACCATTTTTGCCGTGAAGAACAGGAAATACAACATCCAGTCTGAGTATTTCACCGCGTGATGTAACCACACCGTGCACAGAGCTGTCAGGTGAAATAAATGCAGGCACAAGGCTTTTTGAATAGATCCATTTATCCTCAGGCAGAAGATTTACATCATCGTTATAAAGAAACCATCTGCCCTCTTTTGTTATGCCGATAAGTACAACATTATATCTGCTGTAATCCAGATTTGAAATGATACCCTTAGCTGAGATACAGCTTATATCATGCTCTGAGGATACCCCTCCAAAAATGATTCCGAGCGTAATTTTATTATTCATAGGTAACCATACTCCCATAATTATTCATAATATTGTATCATAACACAAACTAATAATCAACATATTAAAAATATAAATAATAAATAAAAATTTAGTGACAAATGCGCATCTGAATGTTATAATAGCTTTGATTAAACTGATTATTCAGGTATAGCACCTGAGTATAACAAGACAGGAGACGTATTATGGAAATCAGTGAAGTATTCAGATTAATTGAAAAACAGCTTGAAAAAACAAATACCGAGCTTGGCTTCAGCAAAGCAGGCAGTGAAGAAAGCAGCATAAGCTTTTCAGGCGATAAAGGTATTTACAGAATAGTATATGATGCTCAGACCAGCATTATGGCATTTGAATGTGCCTATGACAACAGTGACGAGGCTCAGTTCAACACAATTTCCCGCAGCCTTTTTGATGCTGAAACATATGATGAGCGTGACGCAAAATCACTTGCTAACGAAATCAATGATGAAATCACATCCTTGTTCAACGTAAAAAAACAGGTGAATCTTGACAAGGTTAAAATGCCTAAGGCTGTTTCAAGAACGAAAGCTAAAAACGGTATTGTCAGCTATGATACTGACTCACTGGCAAACCGTTTCGGCACACTCTACCCTGATATGAAGGATGCAATCAAAGAGAACATTGCAAAATACGGTGAATTTCTTCCTGAAACTTTCTTTATGGAAGTGGGCACCGCAAGAGTAATGGATATCATTGCAAACGGCTCAGACGCAGACTGCAAAAAGCTTTTCAGAATGCTCAATGAGATTTATGAGGATGGTATCAATGAAGTGCAGGATATTATCGGTGTAACCATTTTGGGTGAAATGAAAAACGACCCTAAGCTTATGGAGACTGCTGACAAGTATATGTCAGACTATATGTCAGGCCCTGTTCACGAAATCAATAAAATCACAAAGAAGAATAACAGCCTTACAAAGAAGCTCAAAAACCCACCTCCATATAAGCCTAAGAAGAAAAAGAACAACTTTATGCAGAATGCTCTTCAGGCACAGAATAACAATCAATAACAGGAATCATTCAAATGAATCATTATAAAAAAAGATTTATTAAAAGCGGAATCGTTATTCCTATAATAGCGGCAGTTATCGTAACTGCCCTATTTTTTGCGGTAATTTACAATATATCTTTTACATTTCCGTCAGCTGATAAAAGTGTAATTCTTGCTGATTACGAAAAATCAGAAATAATTACACCTGAAACATTGAATATAAAATCCGATGAAATAAAGAAAGAGAAAATACCTGCTTTATCTGCCAATACACTTGTCGGAACGGCAAAAGCAAACGGACAGACTCTTGAGCTTATTTTCAATGCGAATGATGTAAATACAGTAAAAAAACTCAATATTTCAGAAAACAGCAAGTTAATCGGTGAAACAGGCTGTGTGTTTGCTTCCTGTTATAAACAAAACTCCGGCTTTGTTAAATCCCTTAAAACAGGCGATAAAATTGAATTGCAGCTGTTTTACGGAAATTATGAATATGAAGTTATAGATATAAAAACAAACACCGATCTTTCAGAAGCTGAAAAATCCGCTGACGGAATAAGCCGTTCATTTGTTATCTGCACGGATAACAGCAGCAGTGTTGGAATTTCAAATCAATATCTTACCGCAGTCTGCAAAATGACTGACGGAAAAATCATTACACAATAGGAGAGACACGATGTCACTAACAAAGTCAAGAGAAATTCTCTCCGTTATATTAACTGTATTAATAGCACTCGGAGGGATATTATTTTCCAGTTCATCCCTGATAAAATACACCTTGTGCAGTGAAGCTTATATGACGAAAATCTTTTCTTCAGATTCTCTCTATTCACAGTGCAAGGATAACTTTACAGACCGAACAGCGGTTATTGAAGCGAGAAGCGGTATACCTGCCGGAGTTTTTGAAACCATACTTAATAACAGAATCCCGGCCGGCAAAACAGCTGTACAAAGAATATTCACAGGCAACAATGCTTCTCTTTATGATGAAGCTTTAGTTGATGAATTTGAAGAGTTATGTCTTGAATATCTCAATGGAAATTCAGTTAAATACGACAAAGAACAGGTTCATAACACGGCAATTTATGCTGCAGAGGTTTACTCAGACTGCTTTGGAATACAGAATTGCGGAAGGGTACAAGCATTTATCAGCAATGCAAATTACCAGTACGGCAAATACGCATCAACCGGTCTGCTTATACTGACAGTTTCAATTGCACTTTTACTCATACTGTTTACGAAAAAGGATTATGTACTGCGAGTGATTTATTCGGCCTTTACTGCAACAGGCTTATCATTGTTTTTGATTGGCATATGTGCACTGATTTTCGGTATTGCAAATGAGCTAATGGTTGAACCGCACCACTATGCAGATGCACTTACAAAATCCGTTAACATTGTCCTTATCATTACATCCGTTACAGGTGCAGTTATCACCGCTTTGGCCATTTCAGGATCGGTTTCACAATATGAAAAAAGCAAGCATAATCAGTAATCGTAACGAATAGTATATAATAGTTTTAAATAATATAATATATAATAAGAAAACAGAGCTGTATTCAGGTACATACAGCTCTGTTTTTTGTTGTTTACAGGCATATAATCGGAATAATACAGGCGTTTATATGTATTTCTGACCATTAAAATGTAATCATTTTTCAATATTTCACGCAAAACTGTATATAGTATCTACAAGCTAAATATTACAAATCTTACACAATATATCGTGTTTTCGAATGTTCAAAAATTAAAATGTTACAATTTGTAAGATTTATTTTACACTTTTCTAATATTTTAACAAAAAATTCTTATCACACACTAAAGTGATAAATTTTATCACCACAAGATATAGTGCCGAAAGTGTTTTTTTGACGTATGTGAAATTATTCATTTGTGCAATTTAAATAAAAATATCAACTCGAAATTATTGACACCTTATGCACTTGTGACTATAATGTCAAGCGTTCGGTAATAATAACGGTGAAGCAGAAAGTAATTCTTCTGTTTGGTGGACTATCCATCAATATTAGGAACAAATTTGATTAGCTCTAATATTCCCGACAACAAAAAAGGAGATTAAGATGATTAACCAATCAAACGCGAAGGGTCTGAAAGGCATAAGCCGTGCAGTCCTGATAGCAGTAATTACTTTTATTCTCTCAATCGCAGTCTTTGCATCCACTGCTCTTGCAGGACTTGCAGCACAGTACAATGTAGAGATTGTTATTGACAGCAATGATGCCATAGTAATTACGACCAATGAAACGGAACCAATCGAAATCCTGGCACAAGCAAATATCACCCTTGCAGACAGCGACAAGCTGGACATCAGCAATTTCACTTCAGGCGAGGGCGGAACAATCAAAATTGACAAGGCGAACAGCATCAACATTGAATTTGACAAGGTAATCAATACCTATACGCTTTATGAGGATACTGTAGGCGAAGCCCTTGAGAGTCTTGGAATCAAAATTGCTCCTAATGATAAAATCAATTATGAGCTGACTGCTCCTGTACAGGACGGTATGGTCATTACCATCAGCTCATCAAAATCCGTAACCCTTAAGGCTGACGGAAAAACAGCAAAATATGCAATCCATCAGGGCACAGTTGCTGATTTGCTTTCCCTTGCACAGATAGAGCTCGGCAAGGACGACTACACAAAACCGTCACTTGACACAGAGCTCAAGGCAAATATGGCAGTAACTGTTTACCGAGTAGAGTATAAAACGGTTACAAAAAAGGAAGCTGTTGCATTTAAAACCACTATTCAAAAGGATCCCTCAATGAACGAAGGCACACAGAAGGTTGTTTCCGACGGTGTGAAAGGTGAAGATGAGGTAACCTATGAGGTTAAATATGTAAATGGCAAGGAAAACAGTAAGAAAGAAACCGAACGCAAACGCACATCAGAACCTGTTAACAAGGTTGTTAAGCAGGGCACTAAAAAGGTTGTAACAACAACCGCAGCCCCTGCCGAAGTAAAATCAAACGGCGTTAAATCAAGAAACGGTTATACCGTCGGACAGAAGATTACAGGCAGATACACACATTACTGTGCCTGTGCAACCTGCAACGGCAATTCAAGAGGTATCACCTCCAGCGGTAAGAAAATCACAAACGGTATGGCTGATCCATACTATGTTGCCTGCAACTGGCTGCCGCTCGGCTCCGTAATCAAGGTTGACGGCAAGAATTATACCGTTGTTGACAGAGGCGGTTCAGGTCTTTCAACAGTCGGCAGAATTGACATTTTCACACCGGAGGGTCACGCAGCCTGCTACAGATACGGTACAGGCAGCTGCTCTATTGAGATTGTAAGACTCGGCTGGTAACTATATAAAACAAAAGCAGTTATAGGGAGACCCTGTAACTGCTTATTTTTTATCTGTTCTTTCTAAAATATAGTCTACTGAAACATTATGGAAATCAGCTATTGCGATTAAAATTTCAGGAGGAATTGTCCTTTGTCCGCTTTCATAATATGCATAGGTTCTCTGCGGCAAATTGATAGCCCTCCCCATTTGGCTTTGTGTTAAATCTGCGTCTTCCCGCAAGTCCCTTATTCGTTTAAACATCATACTCTATCACCGAATTGATTATATTATAGAACAAATCGTTCTATTGACAGTTAGAACAGATTGTTCTATAATGGCTATGTAATCTTAAATTTACGGAGGTAGAATATGGAAAATCAAGTTGAAAACAAAAATCCAAAGCAGAAAAAGAAAGTTATAACAAAAGTAGTATGCGTTGTTATAGCAATTTTACTTATGATAGGCATTGCATTTATTGTGGCAAATTATGTACATAAAAATAATACCCTGCCTGCTTCTGCTGAGGTTAAGAACGGCTTATCAGCTTATGAGCTTGCTGTCCAGCAGGGATATAACGGCAGTCTTGAGGACTGGCTCAAATCTCTTGACGGCAAGTCTGCCTATGAAGTCGCAGTGGATAACGGATATTCAGGAACAGAGGACGAGTGGAACAAGGCAGTTGCTAATGTTTCTCAAAATAATGTAACAATCAAAAATGCAGAATTTTCAAAAGACGGTGATTTGATTATTACACTGTCAGACGAAACTACTATCAATGTGGGCAAAGCTGCAGGCTCTGACGGAAAAGATGGTACAAACGGAAAGAACGGCACGAATGGAACTAATGGCAAAAACGGTCGTAACGGAGCTGACGGAACCAATGGTATCAACGGCAAGGACGGCAAAAACGGAGCCGACGGAAAAGACGGCGTTAATGGTACGAATGGTGTCAATGGTAAAGACGGCATAAATGGAATGGACGGACAGGACGGCAAGGGCATTTCATCCGCAAGCATTAACGAAAACGGTCAGCTTATCCTCACATTTTCAGACGGCTCAACGATAAACCTGGATAAAATCGTCGGCACAAATGGACTCGACGGAGCAAAGGGTGAAAAAGGAGACAAGGGCGATAAGGGTGATAAAGGCGACACAGGTGCTGACGGTAAAAACGGTATTGACGGAAAAGACGGTTATGACGGTGTGGGTATTAGTACAATCGTTGTTACGGATGACGGAAATCTTGACATCACCTTATCCAACGGCACAACCTTAAATCTCGGCACAATTAAGGGAGCAGACGGCAAGGATGGTGTTGACGGAAAAGATGGAAGAAACGGCATTGACGGTAAGGACGGTCGTGACGGAATAGACGGAAGAAACGGCATTGATGGTAAGGACGGCTTGAATGGTACTGACGGACAGGATGGTCAAGACGGTATTGGTATCAGCAATGTCAATATCAATGCTGACGGCGAGCTCGTTCTCACATTCTCTGATAATCAGACAATTAACCTTGGTTGCATTGTCGGCAAGGACGGAAAAGACGGAACAAATGGTCTTGACGGTATCAACGGTAAAGATGGAGCTAAAGGTGATAAGGGCGATACCGGTGAAAAAGGTGCAGACGGTAAGGACGGACTGAACGGCACAAACGGAATCGACGGCAAAGACGGTCAGGACGGTATAGGCATTGACAATGTAACCATTTCCGATGATGGTGCACTGACTGTTACACTTACCAACGGCACAATATTAAATCTGGGTAACATCAAGGGCACTGACGGTATCGGCATTTCAAAATCAGAAATCAATGCAGACGGTGAGCTTGTATTGACCTATACAAACGGTGATGTTAAAAATCTCGGCAAAATAACAGGCAGAGACGGAACAGACGGAGCTGACGGTACAGGAATAAAGAGCGTTACCCTTTCAACTGACGGTGAATTAATCATCACCCTTACAGACAATTCTGTTCTGAATCTCGGCAATGTCAAAGGTGAAAAAGGCGACAAAGGAGATAAGGGCGATACAGGTGCTGACGGCAAAGACGGTAAAGACGGCAGAGGTATTGCTAAAACCGAACTTGTCAATGGTGAATTGATTATTACTTATACTGACGGAACAAGTGATAATTTGGGCAATATAGGTGCAGAAGAAACAACAAATGATTACCTTATTTTCTCATTACTTGAAGATAACACCTATGGTGTAGCCTTAAACACAAATTATACCAATAGCGTTATTGAAAATATAAATATCCCCTCCACATATAAAGGTTTACCTGTTACTATAATTAGGGATAATGCATTTAAAAATTCAAAAATTGAATCAATAAATATTCCTGATTCAATAACAGTTATAGGTAATAGTGCTTTTGAAAACTGCAAAAATATTACCGCTGTAACACTCCCAAAATGCTTAAAGACAATTGGAAGTTTTGCTTTTTGCTATACATCGCTTGAATATATATTTATACCTGAATCTGTTACTGTAATAGGTGCAGCTGCATTTGCAAGAACAGAGTTGAAAACAGCTGATTTTGAAAATAAAACAGGCTGGAATCAGCGTCAGCTGCAATCAAATTCTGATGATTTTCATCGTTATGGTAATTTGACAAATTCTGCCGATGTTTTATCCGAAAAAGATTTGTCCGTTCTCAATGCAGCAAGCAGGTTATCTCGTTTTGAATATTGGACAAATGGTTCAAATTCTTATTATTTATATAATAGATTTTTTAAAATGTAAATAAAAAATTCAAAAAGCCATTGATTGTTGAAAATCAATGGCTTTTTGTTGACTTATGGGCAGAAACATAGTAAAATGATAAATGTTAAAAAGCATTCTATTGGAGGTTTAATCATATGCTTAACACAGAGAAATCAATGGAAAAAGTAGTAGCACTTTGCAAGGGCAGAGGTTTTATTTTTCCGGGAAGTGATATTTACGGCGGTCTTGCAAACACATGGGACTACGGTCCTTTGGGCACAAGACTTAAGAACAATGTAAAGGACACCTGGAGAAAAAGATTTATTCAGGAGAGAAAGAACAGCTATGAGGTTGATGCGGACATCCTTATGCACCCAAGAGTATGGGAGGCAAGCGGTCACGTTTCTTCTTTCTCAGACCCACTGCTTGACTGCAAAGAATGTAAAATGCGTCACAGAGCAGACAATCTTATTGACGATTTCAACCCTGATGCACACGCAGACGGTATGACGAAGGAAGAGATGTTCCAGTACATCAAGGATAACAGCATCCCATGTCCGAACTGCGGCAAGCACAACTTTACCGACATCAGAGAATTCAACCTTATGTTCCAGACCTTCAGAGGCGTTACAAACGACAGCAAGAGCGTCATTTATCTCCGTCCTGAAAATGCACAGGGTGAGTATGTAAATTACGTTAACGTTCAGCGCACTATGCGTGCTAAGCTTCCGTTCTCAATCGGTCAGATTGGTAAAGCATTCAGAAATGAGATTACACCGGGTAACTTCACATTCAGAACAATCGAGTTTGAGCAGATGGAATTCCAGACCTTCTGCAAAGAGGGCACAGACACCGAGCTTTATGATTATTTCAAGGAATACGGTAAAAAATATTTTGAGGACTTAGGTATTCCTGCCGATCATCTCCGTTTCCACGATCACGAAAAGCTTGCACATTATGCTAAGGCAGCATGTGACATTGAGTTCCTCTTCCCATTCGGCTGGGGCGAAATCAACGGCACACACAACAGAACAGACTTTGACCTTACAAGACATCAGGAATACAGCGGTCAGAAAATGGAATACCTTGACCCTGTTACAAACGAAAAATATATTCCTTACATTATTGAGTCAACCTACGGTCTTGACAGAACGGTTCTCGCTCTTCTTTGCGAGGCATATGATGAAGAGGTTATCGACGCTGAAAAGAATGACACAAGGGTTGTTCTTCATCTCAGTCCGGCAGTTGCACCTTACAAAGCTGCTGTATTGTCTCTTTCCAAAAAGCTTTCAGACAAGGCTTGGGAAATCTGCGACAACCTCAGCAAGTCCTTTATGTGTGACTTTGACGAAACAGGCTCAATCGGTAAAAGATACCGCCGTGAGGATGAAATCGGTACACCTTACTGCATCACCTATGACTTTGAGTCAGAGGAGGACGGCTGTGTAACCGTACGTGACCGTGACACTATGGAGCAGGTAAGAATTCCGATTACAGAGCTTGAAGCATTTATTAAAGAAAAAATTAATTTCTAACCGATTTACGATGAAAAGAGAGTGCGATTATGAACAAAATTAACAGATCACTTGTTAAATCACAGGCACGTCAAATCATTAAGGGTAAAGTATTTTACCTGTTTCTCATCACATTTATTGTCACCCTTCTTACAGGAGGAGTCACATCTGTATTCAATGTTTCAAACAACTATGATAACCTGTATGATGATTTAGATAAATACTACAGTGATGATTTCTTCTCCGATTATGGCGACGACCATGATTATGATTTTGATGATTTCTACAATGATAACAACAATCCGATAGAGGGTTTTGATTATGACAAAGCAGGCAATCTTGATTTAAAGGTATCTAAGCCTGCAGGAGAAATCACGCAGCAAACAGCATCAGTATCCATACTTGCCGGTTTCGGTGCGCTTATTTCGTGTATTATCGCAATCGTTTTTGCTCCGCTGTCTGTTACGCTTTCAGGTATGTATGTTTCTCTCATCAAGCGTAATGCGAACGCACGCTTTGATTTGGGTAAGGAGCTCAGCGGCGTTTTCAAAAACTCCTTTAACAATACGTATTTAAACAAGCTTATTCTTCAGGTTTTAATTGGTCTGATTTCATTTGGTCTTTGTCTGTTATTTCTTGTACCGGGAATTATATTCCACTACAGCTCATATTTTTCACTTCAGATTATGAATGAGTATCCTAACTTAAAGCCGACGGAAGCAATCAAGCTTTCCAAAAAGATTGTTAAGGGCAACCGATGGGAACTGTTTGTATATGACCTGAGCTTTATTCCCTGGTATCTTTTAATGTTCATCACCTTTGGTTTTGCAGGAATATATGTAGAGCCTTATATTATGACTGCTACTGCCCTTTATTACGAGAATTTCCGTTTAAGAGCATTGGCAGACGGCAGAATTACTGAGGATGATTTCCTGTCTGATGAAGAACGTATTATGAAATATAACAACGTTAACTTCAACAACGGATATCAGCAGAATCCATATTATAATCCGAATGCAGGCTTTGAACAGAATGCAGGATATCAGCCGTATCAGGCAACTGCACAGACAGTTGTAAACAACAACGGTACTTTCTATACACCTGATTTCAGTCCGATTGATCCGTTCAATCCGTTTGCAAATCCGATGCAGACACCGCCATATCAGCAGCCTCAGGGTAATGGATATTATACTCCACCGCAGCAGCCGACAGGCAATCCATATTATAATCCTGCACCAAATGCTGAGCAGCAAAATCATAATCAGTACTACAACAATCAGCCAAACACTGCTGAACAGCAGACAAATCCTGATCAGCCGACTGAACCGCAGACACAGGATAATCCGTCTGCGCCAAGCTACTATAACCCTCCTCAGGAGAGCGAAAGCTATAATGATGCGGACAACAACAATAGTGCTGAAAATGATGAATAACAAATCAAAAGAGGTATGAGCTTTGCTCATACCTCTTTTGATTTAACCATTTACTTTTTTACCGTTTTTAAAGGAATATGAAATTTCTGTACCGCCGTAATTCTTCAGGCCTTTGATTTTACCTGACCAATCTTTCGGCAGTGCCTCATTCTTCAGCATCTCAGCTATACCTGCAGTAACACCGAAATTACCGTCAATCTGGAATGGCGGATGTGCATCAAACAGATTCGGATAAGAGCCGCCGCCATTATGAAGATTAATAACAGGGCTGATATATGTAAGCTGCTGCTTAATAAGTCTCAGTGCATTTTCACCATTTCTGAGCCTTGCCCAAAGGCAGACCTTCCAGCCGAGTGACCAGCCTGTGCCGCCGAAGCCACGAACTTCAAGAGATTTCTCAGCAGCTTTATTAAGCTCCTCGCTCTGAATAAATCTGGATGGATAAATGCAATACAGATGACTTACATGCCTGTGGTGAATTTCAGTCTCCTCAAATTCCTCTGCCCATTCAGGTATTCTTCCGTCGGATGCAACCTTTACCTGTTCAATACAAGGTGCGTCGAGTCCGAGCTCCCTGCAATTGGCAAAGAAATCGTAAAGGATCTCCCTGTCCATTGACGGCATATAGGACGGAGCAAATGTAAAGCCGTTGTCTCTGTAATTATTCTCAGGGCTGATTGACGGACAGGTAACAAGCTCGCCGTCCTTTTCCACAAGGAAGTCTTTGAAAAATGCAAGACATCCTTCAAAAAGCGGAATAAGCTCAGACTTATAATCCTCATCATTTGTATAAAGATAATGTTCATAAAGCTGATTCAGGAACCACGCTGCACTCATATTCCACACAGCATACTGCACAGCATCACCGTCACCGTTAGGATAGCCTGCGGGATAGGTTGCTCCCCAAATATCACTGTTATGGTGTGCACAAAAGCCAGAACAGTCATAATAGTCCTTAGCCGTAACTCTTCCATTCACACTCATTTTTTTAACAAGCTCAAACAATGGTTCAAAGCATTCGGAAAGATTTGCAATATCCGTACACCAGTAGTTCATCTCCGTATTAATGTTAACGGTATAGCTCGAGGACCAGGGTGCTCTCAGCTTCGTATTCCATATGCCCTGCAGGGTCATGGCGTTTGTGCCCTTTCGCGAGGCGGATATTGTAAGATATCTTCCGTACTGGAACAGCAGTGCGATAAGCGCATTATCATCATTATTCTTTTTCATACGCTTGATACGTTTATCGGTTGTAAGGTCACTGCGTGAGCCATCAAGCTCAAACTCAACCCTGTTAAATAAGGATGAAAAATCCGCTTTGTGCTCAGACAAAAGACTTTCATATGCTTTCATATTTTTAAAATAATCAAAAGCCCTCTTCTGCGCATCCGCATCAGGCATGGACTGAAAATCCATAAAGGAAGTTGCAAGCGATACCAAAAGTGTAGTATCTTTCTGATTACGCACTTCAATACAATCACCTGAAAATACTGCATTTCCAAGCACTTTAACTGCACCGCAGAACTTCATTCCCCTGTCGCCCTGTACAACTGTTTCGCCGCTGTTATAATATGGAGGCATACACACCTCAGGCGCCTGACCCATAATAACGAGACAATCCTCAACCGCTTTACAGCTGTGCTTAAGCTGACTGTCAAGACGAACCTTAAAGCTGACCCCTGATTCGCTGTGAATATTTATCACCATAAGCTGTGCAGGATAGGATACAAAAACGGTTTCCTTAAAGCCTTTTGCTTCAACCGTAGCTATACCTGTAGAAAGATCAAGGCATCTTTTATAATTTTTCTTCGATACATTGGAATACTCTATAATCAAATCACCGAAAGGAAGATATGCCTCAGACCAATGGCCGTGCATATCCTTATTCAGAATATCCTTTGCATTCTTATAATCCTTTTCAAATATGGCTTTTCTTACGCTGTCAAGATATTTATGAGCATCTTTTTTATTCAGATCCTTTGGATAACCTGACCAAAGGCTGTCCTCATTTAATGCAATCCTCTCCTTCTTAAGATTGCCGAACACGAGTCCGCCTATACGGCCGTTTCCAACAGGTAATGACTGCTCAAAATACTTTGCTTTTTTGTTATAAAATAAAATATTTTCCATAATTTGATTGTACTTTATTTAATATAAAATTGCAAGAAAAATAAAACTGTGCTAAAATAAATATAGAATAAAGAAAGGGGTATTCTTTATGAAAAAATATATTATATCCATCTCAAGGCAGTTTGGCTGCGGCGGACACGAAATTGCAACCAAGCTTTCGGAAAAGCTGAACATTCCTTATTATGACAAGGAATTGATGAAACGTGCTGCTAAGGAAAGCGGATTTGATGAAAATCTGTTCCTTTTCTATGATGAAAAGCCGACACGCAGTTTCCTGTACAATATATCCGCAGACGGCTTTGGTGCAGTAACAAATTCCGGAGTTTCACTTGAGGATAAAATTTTCCAGTATCAGTTTGACACCATACGCAAGGTTGCTGAAGAAGGAAGCTGCATCATTGTAGGCAGATGCGCTGATTACATACTCAGGGAGGAGCCTAATCTTTTCACGGTATTTCTTCACGCTGATGACAGCTTCAGACAAAACAGAGTGGTAAATACTTATGGATTGAGCGATAAAAATGCACTGAAGGAAATCAAAGCAACGGATAAGAAAAGAGCCCGCTTCCATAATTTCTACTGTGACAATAAATGGGGCGACGCTGCAGCATATGATTTATCCATTGATGTCTCACGTCTCGGAATTGATAACACGGTTTCCTTAATTATAGATTACATCAATAAAAAATTCTCATAATAACAACACACAAAAAGAGCTGTTCGCAAGGAACAGCTCTTTCATATTATTACGTATTTACTTAAGTACTTTGAAATCAACCTTACCGATTTTTGTTCTAGGAAGCTCGTCGATATAGACAACCTCTTTCGGAACAGACCATTTTGAAAGATTCTGCATACCGAACTCAAAAATCTTTTTCGTGAGTTCCTCTTCATTATCATTTGCAAACTTTTTATTTTTTACAACATAAAGCTTAAGCTGGGTTTTACCCTCTTCACCGGCACCGATTGCACAGCAGTCATAAATCTCTGCCATTGCTCTGTATGCCTCTTCAATAAAGGAAGGATAAACAAGATATCCGCTGATTTTGTATACTCTCTTCAATCTCTGGCGATAATATATATCACCGGTACCGGGAGTTATATAACACATATCACCGGTATGAAGCCATACTCTTCCATCATCGTGCTTAACAAGCACTTTATCTGTTTCTGCAGGATCATTCCAATAACCCTGCATAAGCGTAGGACCGTAAACACAAAGCTCGCCGTCCTCACCTTTAACTTCTTCTGTAGTACCCGGCTTAACAGTCATAACCTCAATATTATATGTCGGCAGACCGATGCAACCCTGCGGCGCTTCACGGCGTGGGTCTGTAAATGTACAAACAGTTACACATTCAGTAAGACCATAGCCTGAAACAAAATGACATTTTGCACCGTTTTCCTTAAGCATTCTGTCCATCTTTTCCGTAAGTGAATACGGAACGACGTCGCCGCCTGAGCCGATAAGCTTCATTGTGCTCATATCTATACCCTTGAGATATCCTGCCTTATAAACCTTTTCAAAGAAATCCGGCACACCGAACACATAGTTGATATGATATTTTTTAATTGCATCGCTGCACATTTTTGCATCAAACTGTGGGAACAGAGCCTGAGGCTGACCAACGATGATAGAATAGTGCATACACATACCGAAACCGAAGCCGTGAAATACAGGAAGAGCCGTAAGCATTGCATCGTTATCAGGGTCAATCTTCTTCTCAATAACATTTTCAACAACATCTGTTACCTCATATGAAAGATTGTTGATGTTGTAGTTTGAAAGCATAACCGCCTTTGGATTACCTGTTGTACCGCCTGTCATCATTGTTACGGCAGTTGCATCATAATCCGTCTCAATTTCAACAGTATTATCTTTCAGATACTCAGCGCCCTCTTTGAGGAAATCCTGCCAGTCGATGCACTTTTTAACACCTGTAGCCTTTGCGGTCTTGCCCTTAATCTTCTTTTTATAAAGCATATTTGCAATCATACCGTAAGGTGATTTAGGGAAATACTGTGCTGTTCTGCACTTAACCAGTATAAGATCATTCATACCTGCAAAAGCCTTTTCGCTTACATCAAAGCAGAATGCAAATTTAGCACCCACAAGATTTTTTGCATACTGAGCTTCAGAAGCAACGGAAAGCGGATGAAGCATTGCTGCAATTGCACCGATTTTATTTACAGCATAAATGGCTGTGATACACTGCGGCATATTCGGTGCACAAATGATAACTCTGTCACCTTTTCTTACGCCGTTTGCTTTGAGTGCGGCTGCACATAAATCAACCATTTCATTTGCTTTATTCCAACTGATTGTGTTGTTGTAATAATAGAAACAGGGCTTGTCGCCTCTGGAAGCGACGGAATCCATAAATTTTTCATACATCGTCTTTTTAACATCATATTTGCTTGTGAATTCTGCCATATCTGTCCTCCATATGTAAAATAAATTTTGAACATTTAAATTAAAAGTGTTCATTTTTTGCTTTTTAGATTATAGCAAATTATCATTGCTAAATCTATAAAAATAATAATAGTTTATCTTTATTTAATAATTTGACTTTTTGTGTATCTATGGTAGAATAGTAAAGACTTTTCCGTTTAGGAGGCAGTATTATGGCATATAAAATAAAACGTGATCCGGTAAATAAAATACCGAAGGCACAATTTGCTTTCTGGATTATCGTACGTATTGCAATGATGATTTGCGCAGCATATTCATTTATAACCGGTGATGTGGTAATGGGCTTTGAGAGTGTATTCTGCTTTATTTTTACACATCTGTGGGATATGTTTCAGGTTTTCGGCAATGGAAGCTTTATTGAAGAGGTGCCGCCGCTCAGTCAGACTATGCTTAACATAATCATCTTTGTTGGTATTGTTATTGGTTCATATTTCGGATTTTTTGATAAAATATCCTGGTTTGACAATATGATGCACGTGCTTTCAGGCTTTGTATGTGCTGTATTCGGATATGATTTTGCTTGTATCATTCAGCGTAAAAAGGGACAGTGTGCTGCTACTCTCGCTGCTATTTTCTCTATTATGTTTGCACTTTCAATTGCAGTCGGCTGGGAATTTTATGAATTTCTTATGGACACACTTCACGACACAAACCTCCAGCTTTCAAAGGCAGGCGAGGAAACAGCAATGTTTGACTTATCAAAATACAATAATGAGTACGGTTATCTCGGTCTTGTTGACACAATGACAGATATGATGATGAATGCTGCCGGCGGTTTAATCGGTATGATATTTATGATAGTCCTCAGAAATAAAAAGGCAAAAGCAAATAACAAATAAATACAAACTGAACATAAAAAAACAGAGTGATTCAAAATGAACCACTCTGTTTTTTACTATCAAATTATAAATGGTAAATGATATCATCACTCTTCCAGTTAAAGAACAGAATACCGATACCCAGCGTTATAAGAGATACAACAGTTGCATACACCAGCAATTTCCAGCTCATCATCTGGCCATAAAGTATACAGTGCCTGAACAGCTCAATCATGGAATACAGCGGATTAATTTTAATTACAAATACCATCCACTTTGTGTTAATTGTTTCAAGGTGATAAAGTATCGGCACCATATAGAACAGGAGCTGCGTTAAAACACTCCAGATATACTCAATATCTCTGAAATAAACACAAAGCACCGAAAGAATAAGTCCTACTCCTGTACTGAATATCAGAAGCAATAGCATAGGTACAAAGCAAAGCAGTGCATACCATGTAATCTCAAGTCCGTCACCGCCGTTGAAACCTGTTACCTTAAAAAATATCCAGACACAGATAAGACATAGCATTGAAATCGCAAAGGTTACAAAGTTACTCAATACTGCCGAAAGCGGATACATATACTTCGGCACATATACCTTTTTTATAATTGCCTGATTTCTTCTGAAGGCAGTCATTGCATGGCTTGTTGATGTTGTGAAAAAGCTGAACAGCAACCGGCCTGTAAAAAGATACACAGGATAACAAACAATTAAATCACTCTTTTTTCCGAATATTCCGCCGAATACAACGGAAAGAACAATCATATTCAGGAGTGGCTGCAAAAAGCTCCACAAAATACCGAGCCACGAGTTACGATATTTCAGCTTTACATTTTTCATTGTCAGCTCTTTGAGCAGATTTTTATATTTATTGAACATATCAACGCCATGGTTGAGTTCACGATTCTCTTTAACTTTCACAAAGGCACCTCTTTGCTTTGATAAATGAAGCATTGAATAAAAACGATTGCACTTATCTCTGTATTAATAACTTAGGGATTATAGCACATATCCTATTTTTTTTCAACTTGACACGTAAATAATAAACAAATGTCGCATTATTGTCCTGAATCACCTGAAAATATCCGCAATCTCAATTGCAGTTTTGCGGGCAGACATATTGCCGTCAATCACATAATCTGCTGCACTAAGATATTTTGACTTACGTTCATCATAAAGCTGACGTGCTTTTTCTCTGTCCTGAAACAGTGGTCTTGTCTTGGAATTGCCTATACGCTGACATATAACATCAAAATCCGCGTCAAGGAACACAATTTTACCACCCTGCTTAAGAGCGTCAACATTTCTCTGAAAGGTGAGCGCTCCGCCTCCTGTTGAAACAACGCAGTTTTTCATATTTGAAATATTCTTACAGCACTCAAATTCCAGATTGCGGAAATGCTCCTCACCGTGAACAGTAAAAATCGCCTTGATTGCAACACCCTGCTCACGCTCAATAAGCTCGTCGGTATCAATAAACTTTCTTCCCATTATTTTAGCCAGCTCCTGACCTACAGTAGTCTTTCCGCTGCCCATAAATCCGCAAAGAATAATGTTCATTATTTTTTCAGCTCACTTTCTGCAATTTCAATAACAGGCTTAATCTGCTCCATAGTAAATTTTACATCAAGCCAGATTTCCTGTGCAACGGCTGCCTGCCATACAAGCATCGGCAAGCCGTTTGAATACTTGGCACCGGCCGCCTTAGCATATTTAATCAGCTGTGTTTCCATAGGATTATAAACGGCATCAAATACGGCACTGCATTTTTTTACCTTTTCCTCAGGCAGAACACAGGCGTCAACATTCGGGAACATACCTACAGGTGTACCGTTTATAAGTACATCGTATTCACCATCAACCTCATCAAGAGTGATGACCTTAATTGTTTTTCCGAGCTTGTCCTTGACCTCGCTTTTAATCTGATTTCCTGCATCTACATCCGCATCACGCACTGCGATTGTCAGCTCTGCCCCTGCAAGCACACTTTCAAAGGCAAACATTCTTGATACCCCTCCGCTGCCGCAAAGAAGCACCTTACCCTTAAGCTCAATGCCAGCCATTTCAAGTGCACGGAGGAAACCGAAACAGTCCGTATTATATCCTGTCAGAACGCCGTCTTTATTATGAACGGTATTTACCGCACCGAAAAGTTCCGCTCTTTCGGAAAGTCCGTCAAGAAAGGGAATGATATTTGTCTTATGGGGAATGGTAACATTAAAACCGTTCAGCTTTTTCAGTTCTTCAACGCCCTGTGAAAAGCTGTCAGGGTGAACCTCCTTCAGTTCATAGGATGCATCCATTCCATTTATCTTAAAAAGCGCTTTATGTATAACCGGTGACATAGAATGTCCTAAAGGGAAACCGGTGAGTCCGAATTTTTTCATTTATTTTACCTCGTTAAAAAAAATTATTGACAATTGAATAGGAATTATATAATATGATAATAACATAACAAAACAATATTAACAACTACTTTTTGAGGTGAAGGTTATTATGGTATTAGAAAAAATCAAAGCTATTCTTTCCGAACAACTGGATATTGATGAAAATAACATCAATGCTGACAGCCTTATTGTGGAAGATTTAGGTGCTGACAGTCTTGACGCTATCGACATCGTTATGTCTGTTGAAGATGAATTCGGAATCGAGGTTCCTGATGAAATCGTGGAGAAAATGGAAAGCGTAAATGATATCATTACTTTTGTTGAAAATAATATATAGGACACAATCAGATAATTGTTCATTATATTGATGAAATCGTACGTATATCATTGACTTTAAATTATAAATAAAGTAAAATGAAAGCAGGTATAAAACCTGCTTTTTTGTTTGGCAAAAAGGCAATAATCAGGCTGTTAAAAGGATATAATTTATATCATCAGCCGTTTTGAGAGGGGTAATCCATATGTCTGAGAAATATGTTATGGCACTGGATCAGGGCACCACGTCCTCACGTGCCATCATATTTAATAAGAAAGGTGAAATCGTAGCCAAAGCCCAGAACGAATTCACTCAGTACTATCCGGAAAATGGTTGGGTTGAGCACGACCCGATGGAAATTCTTTTTTCACAAATCAGTGCAATTTTATCATGTCTTAGACTTGAAAAGGTAAATCCTAAGGATATTGCAGGAATAGGAATAACCAATCAGAGAGAAACTACTATTGTCTGGGATAAGGAAACCGGCAAGCCTGTTTCAAACGCCATTGTATGGCAATGCCGCAGAACAGCTCAGTATTGTGAAGAGCTCAAGGCTGCGGGATTAAGTGATTATATCAAAGACACTACCGGTCTTCTGATTGATGCTTATTTCAGTGCAACAAAAATCAAATGGATTCTTGATAATGTAGAGGGTGCAAGAGAAAAGGCGGAAAGGGGCGAGCTCCTTTTCGGTACAGTGGATACCTGGCTCATATGGAATCTGACAAACGGCAAGGTGCATGTAACCGATTATTCCAATGCCTGCAGAACCATGCTCTTTGACATTAATAAGCTTTGCTGGGATCCATTTTTGTGTGAAACACTTGGAATACCAATGAGCATGCTGCCTGAGGTTAAGCCGTCAAGCTGTATTTACGGCACAGTTGCAAAAATCACAGGTATAGAGGATATTGAGGGCGTTGCGATTGCAGGTGCTATCGGTGACCAGCCGGGTGCTCTGTTCGGTCAGGGCTGCTTTAATATAGGTCAGGCTAAAAACACTTACGGCACAGGCTGTTTCCTTTTAATGAACACCGGTGATAAAAAGGTTAACTCACGTTCAAATCTTCTCTCAGGTATTGCTTGGGGTATAGGCGACAAAATCACCTATTCACTTGAGGGCTCTGCTTTCAATGCAGGCTCGGTAATAAAATGGCTGAGAGATGAGGTTGAGCTCATACATTCAGCTCCTGAATGTGATGAGCTGGCATCTGAGGTCGAGGATGCGAATGGTCTTTATTTTGTTCCTGCTTTCACCGGACTCGGTGCTCCATACTGGGATATGTATGCAAGAGGAACTATGATAGGTTTAACACGAGGCGTTAACCGCAAGCATATCTGCCGTGCTGTTCTTGAAAGCATTACATTCCAGATGACGGATCTGCTTGAGGCTATGATGAGTGATTCAGACATTATGCTCAAGGATTTGCGTGTAGACGGCGGTGCTTCCGTATCTGACATTATGATGCAGATTCAGGCTGATATGACAGGCGTTCCTGTAAACAGGCCTAAGAATATTGAGACTACAGCTCTCGGTGCTGCTTACTGTGCAGGACTTGCAACAGGCGTATGGGAAAATACGGATGAAATCGAGGCTAACCGTCAGGTGGATAAAATGTTTATTCCATCAATGGAAACAACATTAAGAAATAAAAAATATTCTGACTGGAAACGTGCGGTTGAACGCTCACGCAACTGGGAAAGATAAAAAATAAAGGAGTTTTTGATTTATGGGTAAGGTAATATGTCCTTGGGGATTAATCACAGATTTTGTAACAGACGCATTTGTCGGCTACGGTATCCCAAGAGAAGAAGCTGAGATTTGTACAGATATACTGCTTGAATCAGATAAGCGCGGCATCGAAAGTCATGGCTGCAACAGATTTAAGCCAATCTATCTTGACCGAATCAAGGCAGGTATTCAAAATCCTGTAACAGATTTTGAAATCGTTAAAGAAACGGAAACAACAGCAGTGGTTGACGGTCACAATGGTATGGGCCAGGTAATCGGCTACAAAGCAATGCAGATGGCTATTGACAAGGCGAAAAAATACGGCTTGGGAATGGTTGCAGTACGCAATTCATGTCACTATGGTATTGCCGGCTATTATGCAACGCAGGCAACCGAGCAGGGCTGTATCTGTATTACAGGCACTAACGCAAGACCTTCTGTTGCTCCAACCTTCGGCGTTGAGGGTATGTTCGGTACAAATCCGCTTACAGTAGGTATTCCAAGTGATGAAAAATTTGATTTTATCATTGACTGTGCAACATCAATTACCCAGAACGGTAAAATTGAATATTATGCAAGAATCAATGAGGATGTTCATCCCGGCACAATCATCGGCACAGACGGTGAGCCCGTTGAGGGTGATGCAGGCGTTGCACTTAAAAGAATTCGTGAAGGCTCTGCTGCTCTGACCACACTCGGCGGTATCGGCGAAGCTCTCGGCGGATACAAGGGTTACGGCTACGCAATGATTATTGAGCTCCTTTCCGCTATCCTTCAGGACGGAAGCTACGGTAAGGACCTTGACGGCAAGGACGAAAACGGCAACATCAGACCATATCATCTCGGTCACTTCTTCATTGCGATTGATACAAATCATTTTCTCGGTGAAGAGCTTGTAAGAAGCAAGGCAGGAGAAATCCTCCGTTCCGTACGCAACTCTAAGAAAGCACCTGATGCCGAAAGAATTTACACAGCAGGTGAAAAGGAATACGAAATCTGGCTCAGCAGAAAGGACAGCGGTGTTCCTATCAACGAGTCTGTACAGGGCGAAATCAACGCAGTACGTGACGAGCTGGGACTTGATTACACATTCCCATGGGAAGATAACTACGTTCCTTACCCTGAGAAAAATATAAAATCTCATATTGCGAAAGACTAAGCAATTCAGTGGCACCGAACAGGATGAACTTTTCGGTGTCATTACCAATTACATATTAATATTTTAGGAGAAACAATAGAATGGATTATCGTAAAGAATCATTAAAATTACACGGTGAATGGAAAGGTAAGCTCGAGGTTACTGCAAGAGCTAAGGTTAACGACAAGGACGCTCTTTCACTGGCATACACTCCCGGTGTTGCAGAGCCTTGCCTCGCTATTCAGAAAGATTATAACAAGAGCTGGGAGCTTACACGCCGTTGGAATATGGTAGCAGTTATCACAGACGGCACAGCTGTACTCGGACTCGGTGATATCGGCCCTGAGGCAGGTATGCCTGTAATGGAGGGTAAGTGCGTACTCTTCAAGGAATTCGGTGATGTTGATGCATTCCCTCTTTGCGTTCGCACAAAAAATGTGGATGAATTTGTTGAAACAGTTTATAACATCAGCGGTTCCTTCGGCGGTATCAACCTTGAGGATATTGCCGCTCCGAGATGTTTTGAGATCGAAGAAAAGCTTAAGGAAAAGTGTGATATTCCTATTTTCCATGATGATCAGCACGGCACAGCAGTTGTTGTTTCAGCTGCACTGATTAATGCAACAAAGCTTACAGGCAAGGCACTTTCAGACTGCAAGGCTGTTATCAACGGCTCAGGTGCTGCCGGTATTGCAATTGCAAAGCTCCTTATGTCACTCGGTCTGCGCGATGTAATCCTCTGTGACCGAACAGGTGCTATCTACGAGGGCAGAGAAAACCTCAACGCATCAAAAGAGGATATTGCAAAGGTAACAAACAGAGAAATGACAAAGGGCTCACTTGTTGAGGCGGTTAAGGGCACAGATATATTTATCGGTGTATCTGCTCCGGGTGTACTCACTCAGGATATGATTAAGACAATGAATGTTGATCCAATCGTTCTTGCTATGGCGAATCCGACTCCTGAAATTATGCCTGACGAAGCTAAGGCAGCAGGTGCCAAAATCGTTGGTACAGGACGTTCAGACTTTCCGAACCAGATTAACAACGTTGTTGCTTTTCCGGGTATTTTCAGAGGTGCTCTTGATGTAAGAGCAAGTGCTATCACAGAGAATATGAAGATAGCTGCCGCTTATGCAATCGCATCACTTGTTGACGACGACAAGCTCACACCTGACTATATTCTTCCGTATGCTTTTGATGAAAGAATCAAAGACACGGTTGCAAAGGCTGTTGCTGATGCTGCTGTTAAGGACGGCGTAGCTCGTATATAAATAAGTATATATCATATTATAACAATCCCTTGTGATAAATCACAGGGGATTATTGTTTTTACAAGCATAATATGTTATGATATCCGTAAAAGATTCAGAGGTGCAATATGTCGATAAAACAGGGTGAATATTTAAAAAAGCTGAGAAATGAGAATAATTTGAGCCAGGAGCAGTTGGCTGAAAAGCTTGGTGTGTCGCGTCAATCCGTATCAAAATGGGAGCAAGGCATTTCAACACCTGATATTGATAACTTTGTTAAGCTTTCAGAACTTTACAACGTTTCTGTTGATTCTATGCTTAAAGGTGAAGAGCTGAACGAAGCTCGTTCAGTTGCTTATGCAGATAAAAAGCCTGAAAAGAAAAAACGCGGCTGGTTATTTGTATCCTATCCTGTACTTATGGTAATTCTATATGCGGTTATCGGAGTAATATTTTCGGCAAGAGGCTGGGCATTGGGATGGATTGTTTTTCTGACAATTCCCCTCTTTTATACCGGAATAATCGCGGCCGAAAAGAAAAAGCCTATCATCTTCTGCTACCCTGTTTTGGTGCTTATCCTATTTTTATTATGTGGCTTTTTCCTGAAGCTGTGGCACCCTATGTGGATCATATTTTTAACCATTCCTCTTTTCTACATTATCACTGCAAAGAAGAAATAATGATGTAAATCCTGTATTCTATATACAGGATTTATTTTTTCGTCTTTATACGTTTTTAGACTTTTGTCGTTTAATGGGTAACAATTTGTCAATAGTTGTGGCTAAAATTTGTTGATTAGTTACAATTATTACAAAAAGGTTACAAGAAACGTTGGTAAGCTTTCCTATAGATTACTATGCCTTTTTTATGATAAAATGCAAAACGATGTTGGACAAATGACTTTTCTTGTTAAAATTGACGAAAAAAACGTCATATCAAAGAAAGCATTTGTAAAGGAGGCAGCTATGAGAAAGCTAATTAAAAACAGCATTTTATCCGTTTTATTGACTATTATCGTTTTAACCGTTTTCCCTACAACAGTATTTGCAGAAGAATTTGAAGCAAGATTGACAGCTCCAAACGGTGAGCCTTATTACACCTCCGAGCTCAATGCATATTCCCAGACAGGCTATGGTATGCCGAATTGTGTTGCATATGCCTTTGGCAGAATATATGAGCTTAACGGAGAAAGACCGCTTATTGATCACGGTAACGCCGGTGAATGGTGGTTTATCAACAAATCTAACGATTATTATGAATACGGTGACGAAGCAAGACTTGGTGCAATCGCCTGCTGGTCAGGTCACGTTGCAGTTGTTGAGGATATATCAGATGACGGCGGAATAACTGTTTCCGAATCCCATTGGGGCGGTCAGTATTTTAACACGAATGTTTATTATGATATGAGCTCACATTACGGACAGCATTTCTACGGCTATATATATGCATATGAAGAGCCGCCTGTAGAACTTCCTGAGCCGGAGCCTTTATATAAAATGGATGAGCCGTATTTTGAGCCGCAGGAAAAGACCTGCTTTTCTGCTCTTGAATTTGCACAAAGCAACAATACGGTAATGAATCCGAGAACAAATTCATTATTAAATAATTAAATAACAAAAAACAGTGCTGTAAGAAAAAGGATAATGACCTTCATCTTACAGCACTGTTTTCATTATAAATCATCAGCATCCTGAACCGGCTGTTCCAGCTCATCATTATAGTACATATCTGCCGGTATCCCTGTATAGCTTCCATCCACATCACAGTTTACCATATCCGGACTGATATAGGATGTCAGATCAATGATCGGCTTTTTGCCAAGGTTTTTTCTGTTTTTCTTTTTTTCCATTAAAATCACCCCTGTTATATTTTGCACAGGGGTGTATTTATTATTTATAATTTTTCAACATCAATATTGGATATTTTTTCCATAAATTGCTTTGTGCTTATAATTTCACCCATTTCGATATACTCGTCCATATTCATATTAAAATTATTAACAAAAATCGGAACGTCATTATATTCCACATCAATATGAATCTTCTCAGCATCCGACATAACCTGCTTTGGATTGCAGGTGTGAATATCATAAAGCTTTCTGACAACAGTCTCATTATTCCTTACATATTCAAGAATCACATTTCTTGAGGATTTTGAAATGGAAATGTACCTTACCTCTTCCTTGGAAAGAGCCAGCGCCATAGGCATCTGCGCAACAGCCTTGCAGGCACCGGAATTAACAAAAAACTCATTAATAAAAATGGATTCCAGCTTGCTTGTATCATCAGGCACAATGATTGCAAGAATATACTTATTCAGCTTTTTTCCGTAAATACCCTTCATAAATTCCTTGAAATAGTACTGACATTCAGCTATCTTTTCAGCAAATTCATGATAAAAAGGAATATTCGGTGATGGATTGAGGGACGGCATTGTGAAAGTTTTAAACTCATCACTTTCATTATCCCTCACAAGAATATTGTCATTCGTAATGATCATAGCAACAGTCTTAGCCATTATGTCACCTCAATAAATTTATCTTTATTATTTTACTACATACTATGTTTTAAATCAATAAAATTTAATTTTTTAAAAAATATGATGAAATAACGGCGGATATATGATACAATACTTGAGTGATAACATATAAAAGGAGATTCTATATGTCAAACAATAACGAAATTGATGATATCTTAAATGAACTGAAAAATAAAAGAACAGACAATGATACAAAAAACAATGCAGATAAAAGAGCAGATGATTTCTTTTACACATTCACTCCCCCTGAAAAGACGGAGAAGAACACCGCAGACCAAAGCCTTACATTTGATTTGAACTTTAACGATGATAATAAAACGGAAAAGGCTGCTGCATTCAACGAATCGAATAATTTTGAAATTATCAACGATTCCTTCCGCACATCTGCTCAGGATGATATTGAGACAAATGAAATATACACCCAGTCACCTGACGATAACGACTCCGGAAAGAAGAAAGCGATTATTATTGCCGTTGCTGTTGTTCTGATTATTGCAATCGCTGTGGGCGTTTTTGCCTTTGTAAAAGGAAAGAATAAGGAAGAGGAAACAAAACCTTCCACCACAGTAATTACTACAGCAGCTCCTGTACAGATTGTGAATCCGCTTACAGGCGAGGCTTCCTTTAACGAAAAGGCTGTGGGCAAAAGACCTGTTGCCTGCGTCGTTGAAAACGCTTATGATGCCAGACCTCAATGGGGAATCGACGACAACAAGAACGCACCTGATATTATTATGGAGGGTGAGGTTGAAGGCGGAGAAACCAGAATGCTCTGGCTCTATGCAGACTACACCTCTCTTCCAAGTCAGATAGGTCCGATGAGAAGTGCAAGACCACCGTTCATAAAATTCTCTGAGCTGTTTGATTCTATCTTCATTCACTGGGGACAGAGCACCAGCAAGGGTGACTATATTGGTGCAGACGCTGTGTTCAGAAATGATGATGTTGACCACATCAACCAGATGGCTTACAGTGACAGCGTAGGTCTGTTCGGCAGAGATTCATCAAGAGGCGTATCATCAGAGCATACCGGTGTACTTTACGGTGAAAAGCTTGAGCAGGCAATAAAGGAATCTGAATTCAGAACGGATGCCGATTCAAGCAAGCTCACCAAATTCAGCTTTAATAAAGAGGACAAAGCGGTCGGTACAGAAGCTTGTAACGCGTTTGCTCTTACCTTCTCTTCAAGTTCAAAGACAAGAGACTGGACATATAATTCTGAAGATAAAATGTATCACTGCCAGGATTACCGTACAGATGTTACAAGAAAAAATCTGCTTGTACTTTACGACACTACAGAATATATCACAAAGTACAATTACAAGGGCAGCGGTAATTCCGAAATATACTGTGACTACAAGCTCTCAGGCGGAAACGGAAAGCTTGTAAGTCTCGGAACCATCACATCCATTACCTGGTCTGTTGAAAACGGTGTAATTGTAATCAAGGATGCAAACGGTAAAAACGTTAACCTTAATCCGGGAACAACATGGATTGGCTACGCATCATCCAATCACGGCGGAACAGATAAAAACGGCACCGCCACTGCAGAATAATTTAATACAAGAAAAGCCTGACTGAACATTATCTAAGTTCAGCCAGGCTTTCTTATTTGAAATATATTTAAACCAGAGTTCGGATTCCTCTTTATTGCCTACTCTTTTATCTCATAAACCATTGGGTCCTCAAAATCCTCAAATTCCAGCGTTTCGCCATTTTCATCAACGGTTGAATCCAAATAATCACATACAAGCCAAAGATATTTTTTGCCGCTACTATCCTGAAAAATCTTTACCTTATCATCGGACAGACTCTGGTCAAGCTTTGACAAACCGTCAAGCCGTGCATCGTACCAGGTTTCAATGCCGAAATCCTTAGCAGGAATGGCATCAAAGGGCATTTCATCTATACGCACATATGTATCCCTGAACAGCTCAATCGTACTGTAATCACTTGAAATAAGAGCAGGCTTTTCCGTCTCAACATTGAGTACATCCCCTGTAAAATCGATTGTAAACCAACCGATAATAAGCATGAGAAAAAGGAGAATTGTTTTAAGCACAGGGTGTTTTCTCTTTTTCTGTTTTTCTTCTTCCTTATTATATTTGTCATTATAATCATCCGCTTTCTCAATATTGGCTTTTAATTTGTCAGGTTTGCACAGGCTTTTAAAATATGCCATTCTTACAGGAAAGACCAAAAGCATTAACGGAATATCTATAGCCAGATCACTTGTCAGTGCCATTTTTCTTTTGTGTCTGAGAAAATCTTTTGTGTTTCTGCTTTTTGCAGTTAACAATGTGATTCTGCTATGCTCTGTATTCAGCTTTGGATAGCTTATCAGAAAATTCTCATTAATCATAGCCTTGTCGCCGATTGAAAATGTATCAAGCTCGATCTCCAGCTCAGTCTCATTTTCCACATTCTCAAGTTGATATGTACATTCTGTCTGAAGAACGCAGTTGTTTATCACTTTACCGATATAACCAAAAAACTTCTCTGCACCTTCATTAATCAGCTTTTCCTTTAGATTTTCCGCATCTTCACTGCTCCAATCATAATCAAGCGTAAGCTCACCGTTAATGGTAATTGTATGTTCATTTAAAGAGGGATTCAGCTCAATCCATTTGCTGTCACCCTCCTTAATGCTATACAGCTCACCATCAAGCTCTATATGTGCAATATCGGCGTAGGAATTTTTAATACAGATTCTTTTACTGTTATCCTTACTTATCGTAATAAGCTCTTCTACCGATGTATTCAGTGTTGCCGCTATTTTCTCAAGCGTCTCCATTCTCGGAATTGCCTGACCGTTTTCCCACTTTGATACGGCCTTGTCGGAAACGTCAAGAATTGCCGCAAGCTCCTTTTGTGTCAGCTGATGCTCCTCACGTAATTTGCAAAGTGTATTGCCAAACTTGTAGTAATCCATAAAATCACCTCAAAAAAATTATAGCAAAACCCTGCTCATATGGCAATTAAATCGAGGTAGAATAAAAGTAGAAATCTAAAAACGCTGATTTTTTTAACCATTTAACTAAAAAATCCCGTAAGACTTAATATCTTACGGGATTTTCAGCATTCAGATTTAAAAATAATTTACGGTTTTCACAACCTCACCATTGCGAGTATATACTCTCGGAACACGGCGTGATATTCTGCAGGGCAGCTCATAATTGAAGGAATGTGCTATTTCGGAAACCTCCTCCATAGTCAGAGTAAGCTCACCGTCACATCCTACAAGTGTTACTTCATTTTCGGCTGTGATATCAGGGATATCCGTGATATCGACCATAAACTGATCCATACACACTCTGCCAAGTATAGGTGCATATTTTCCGTTAACAATAACTCTTCCGATATTTGACAGGCATCGCGGATAACCGTCAGCATATCCCACAGGAATTGTGGCAACCACTGTTTCCTTATCCGTAACATAGGTTCCGCCGTATGAAATTTCCCTGCCTGCCTCCAGCGTTTTGATATGGCTGATATGGGTTTTCCACTCCATTGACGGCTTAATATCCATAAGTGATTTATCGACCTCAGCTGAGGGGTAAAGCCCATATGTAATAATGCCTGAGCGAACCATATCAAAGGTATCATCAAGCACCATAATTCCTGCAGAATTGCTGATGTGCTTAATAGGAATATCAATTCCCCTTTCAGAAAGCATTTTTACGAAATCAGTGAAACGCTTTTTCTGGGCTAAAGTCTTTTCAAGATTTTCTTCATCAGCAGTAGCAAAGTGCGAAAACAGTCCCTCAGCAGTTATATTGGGAAGCTCTGTTATGTTTTTACATACATCAGCACTTTCACTGTTCACCTGAAAGCCGATTCTGCTCATTCCGGTATCAAGACAGAAATGGAAAGGAATATTTTTATTCTGCCTTACAGCCTCGTCAGACAGTGCCTGTGCTGCCTCATAGGAAAAAATCGGAATACGGATATCATTTTCAACAATTACATCATACTGCTGCGGTGATACTCCGCCGAGAACAAGTATAGGTGTTTTTATTCCTGCGTTTATCAGCTCCATTGCCTCTTCCACACAGGCAACACCGAAAAAGTCACATTTACTTTCCAGAAATTTTCCTACCTCAACTGCGCCGTTTCCGTACGCATCTGCCTTTATCACTGCAAGAAGCTTTGCCTTTCCGGCAAGCTTTCTGAGCACATTGTCAATATTATATTCAATTGCATCCAAATCTATTTTTAAATATGTTCTATGATACATTCTTAAGCCTCTATTCAGATTTTTGTTAAATTATATTCTAATACTGAAAGCATTAAAAGTAAAGTTAAAAATTAAATATAAAAAGAAAGAAGGCCGGACCTGCATATCCGACCTTCCCCTCTCTGTTATTACAAACTATGGAGGACTTGAATTGAAACGGTGCGGCCCGCCTCAAGTCTAAATTCATTATAGTGTATCTTGCATAATTTGTCAATAGTACCGCTGATATTTTTTATATAGATTAACAAACACGTGCTTTATAGTGGCTTTTATCCCAAAAGGTAACGCCAAAAAATTAGAAGTGGGTAATCCATTGGACTAATTCAATCAAGCACATTGACATCGAACAAATATTCGTATAGTATGTAATTGTACAAGAAATGAACAGCGCTGAAAAAACTCAAACAAGGAAGAAGGAATACAGTATGACTATTGATGAATTAGCACGTGAATATGAAGCACAATATAAAACAATCAGTGCAAAAATGGACGGACTTAAGCCGCTGCTTTACATATACAGCGGAAAAGAGCTTTTACTGCTCAGAAGAAAATTAAAAATATACTATGATATGGCATGCGAGTGCAAAAGAGTTGGTGCACTGCTGTCTTGCTACTATGATGAGGAGGAAGAAAATGATTGATTTTGTTGAAGAATATATGACCGATATAAACAATTATGAGGACAATGGCTTTGACGAACAAAGAATCCTCATCAAAGCCATGTCAAAGGTTCTGC
Source organism: uncultured Eubacterium sp. (assembly GCA_910577195.1). Classification (GTDB taxonomy): domain Bacteria; phylum Bacillota; class Clostridia; order Oscillospirales; family Acutalibacteraceae; genus Eubacterium_R. The sequence continues at coordinate 68,531 of CAJTLP010000002.1, forward strand.
CGATGATTATAAAAAATGAGCTTACTGAGCGACAGAACCTTTGTCTGAGAATGTTTTATGTTTTCGGTAAAAGCCAGGTGGAAATAGCCAGAGAGCTTAAGCTCTCTCAGCCAACCGTAAGCAGGCATATAAAATCTGCAAAGGACATTGTAAACAAATTTTTATCTTACAGCTTTTACTCCGTAAAACAGGCAAATGAACAGTGGCTGAAAATGGAATAGCCAGCCACTGTTCTATAGCATAATGCAGAATTTTCAATGCATATATGCTTTACCACAATTGATACAGCAATGGCTGTTTTAAAGGAGCAGAACTCCACCACTGCCAACAATTGAAAACGCATCTCACAGAACAATAGGAATTGTCACCTTTTATTCTATGAGATGCGTAATTTTTTGTTAAGAAATCAAATCGTTAAAATAGCAATTATAAACATAACAGCATATAATATCGGCTGATGTGCCAGATAAACCCAGAGACTGTTTTTGCCAACGAAGGATAAAAACTTACTGTGCTGCTTATACATCGGCTCAGGCAATTTTTCATCTGCTGCAATTTTTCCGATAAATGCTCCGAAGAAAAACATAAATATCCAGGGAAGAATTGAAAAATAATCCGCACTATGAAAGCTTGCATTATGGAAACCAAGCGGTGCGAGTATATTAAACTGATACCAGCTTTCAGGCAAAGAGATAAGACCAAAGCAGATTTTACCGCCCTCAATTCCATAGACAAACAAAAACAGAATAAGTGAAACAGCTGCACCGATTCTGAAATCTATTTTTTTAAAAAGAGGCATCAGAAGACCTGTTATGACCATACACGTACCTAAGCAGTGAAGAATACCAAAATAAATCTCTGCACCCACAAAGCCTAAAAGCGGCATAATCACTGCCGTCGCAAGCGTTATTATACCCGCACAAACAAGAACAATGATACCACGCTTAACTGTATTTCTGGAAAGCCTTGAGCACATACCTGAAATCACAATGAATATTGTCCAGAATATCGGCTGTACTGTACAAAGTGCATCAAAAATTTCATATCCCCATTCAAGACCGATTACATCACCCACATCTAAAAATGCATGGTGAAAAATCATACATATGATTGCAAAGCCTCTGATTTCATCAAGCATATGAATCCTTTTTCTTTTTTCAGGCATAAGGACAGCACCCTTTCAAAATAATTTATAATATTGTACCACAATTGTTTTATATTGTATATAATAAAAAAATATGATATAATAATGCGGTATAAATGGATTTTCCGCAATAAATGGGGTACGATTATGAAAGATTTTACTGCAAAGCTCAGTGCATCTGCTGTTACCACAGTAGATTCCTCCAACACAGCAAAGGCCGTTAAATCCGGCGCACTTGATGTATTTGCCACACCTATGATGCTGGCACTTATGGAGGAGGCAACCTGTCTTGCCTGTGCACCGCTTCTTGACGACGGAGAGACTACTGTAGGTACAAACGCTTCTGTATCACATAACAAGGCAAGCGGTATCGGCACACAGATTACCGCCACTGCCATTCTTGAAAATGCTGACGGCAGAAAGCTTACATTTTCTGTTTCGGCAAAAGACAATAAGGATGATATTATCGGCAAAGGTACAATTGAAAGATTCGTTGTGCTTGAGGATAAATTTATGAAAAAGGTGAACGGCATATGAGATACAGTGCGGTAATTTTCGATTTTGACGGAACAATATGCGATACCGGTGAGGGTATACTTAAAAGTGCCAAATACGCACTGGAGGCATTTGGCTATAATGCCCCTGATTATGAGGAGCTGACCTGCTTCATAGGCCCTCCGCTTCTGATTACCTTTCAGGAGAAATTCGGTGCTGATGCAGCAAGAGCGGATGAGCTTGTAAAAAAATTCCGTGAACGCTATACAAATAAGGGTGTATTTGAGAGCAAGCTGTACGACGGTATAAAGGAGCTTTTAATGTCTCTTAAAAAGGACAATATCAAAATAGGTATAGCCTCTTCAAAGCCGCAGGAATATATTGAAACGCTGCTTGACCATTTCGGAATCAAGTCTTATTTTGACGTAATCTGCGGAGTAACCTTTACAGCTGACTGTGAATCAAAGGCAAGCATTATTGCAAGATGCCAGAAAGAGCTGAATATCGCCGGCAATGAATGTATTATGGTCGGTGATAAAAAGTACGATATTGAGGGAGCAAAAACCAATCTCATTGACTCTGTAGGCGTTTTATGGGGCTACGGCACAAAATTTGAGCATATTGAGGCAGGCGCCAAATTCATTGTCGATAAAATAGAGGACATTGAATCTGTTGCTCTCGGATTTTATGAGCAGACAGAAGAGGTTCAGGGTATCTTCAGCGGAAAAATCATCAATGTACATACTGATAAAATAACGCTTGTTGACGGAACAGAGGCACAGCGCGAGGTGGTGGACCATCCGGGCGGTGTGGCAATCGTAGGTCTTACTGAGAACAACGAGGTTCTTATGGTAAGGCAATTCAGATATCCGTACAAGGAAACGATATACGAAATTCCTGCAGGTAAGCTGGAAAAGGGCGAAGATCCACGCGAAGCGGCTATCCGTGAATTCCGTGAGGAATGCGGTGCAGTTGCCGAAAAATTCGAGCCGCTTGGTGAAATCTATCCCACACCCGGCTACTGCGGTGAAATCATACGTATTTTTTACGCAACGGATTTAGCCTTCGGTGAGCAGGAGCTTGACGAAGATGAATATCTTGAGGTAATCAAAATGCCGTTTGGTGAATGTGTTGCAAAAATTATGAGCGGTGAAATCAAAGACGCGAAAACAATTGTAGGAATATTAAAGCTTAAGGAATTAATGAAATTATGACAGCCTATCTTGACAATTCAGCAACAACAAAGCCGTGTGAAGAATGCATAAACGCTGTTACAAATATGCTGGAAAACAACTGGGGCAACCCTTCAAGCCTGCACAATCTCGGCATTGATGCAATGAAAGAGGTTATACTTGCAAGAGATGAAATTGCTCAGTCACTGGGTGCAAACAGAGAGGAAATTGTTTTCACCTCAGGCGGAACGGAGGCAAACAATCTTGCTCTTTTCGGAGCAGTAAAGGCAAGGAAAAGACTTGGCAGCAGAATTGTTACAACGGCAATTGAGCACGAAAGTGTACTGCAATCTGCACAGGAGCTTGAAAAACAGGGCTTTGAGGTTGTTTATCTTCAGCCTGACAGAGACGGAAACATTTCAAAAAAACAGCTTTTTAATGCTGTGAATAAAGATACAATCCTTGTCTCGATGATGTATATAAATAATGAGGTCGGCACAATTATGCCTGTCGAGGCTATAAAGCGTGCAGTTAAAAAGGCTGAGTCGCCTGCTCTGATACACATCGACTGCGTACAGGCTTACGGAAAAATCCCAATCCATGCTAAAAAGCTCGGTGCTGATTTAATCACTGTATCTGCACACAAAATTCACGGTCCTAAGGGCATCGGTGCTCTTTATATCAATAAAGACGCCAATCTAACAAATCAGAATTTTGCGAGAACCTTCGGCGGTGAGCAGGAAAAGAAAATACGTCCCGGCACGGAGAGTGCTCCGCTTATTGCAGGCTTTGGTGCTGCGGTACAGGCATTAACACCGACTGCAGAACAGAAAAGATATGTCCGTGAGCTCAACGGCTATGCACGTGAACAGCTCGGCAAAATAAACGGAATTCAATTCAATAACGGTGAAGATGCTTCGCCGTACATCATAAATATATATATACCAACCTTTATGCGCAGCCAGACGATTCTGCAGGAGCTTTCTTCCAATTATGGTATATATGTAAGCAATGGTTCCGCCTGCGCAAAGGGGGAAAAAAGTCACGTGCTTACAGCTATGGGGCTTGACAATGAGACACTCGACAAGAGCATTAGAATCAGCTTTTGCCGATATAATACTAAGGAAGAAATTGATTTACTGGCAAATGCCTTAAGAGAACTTATAGAAAAACACCCTTTGGAGAAGATATGAAAGAGATAATACTGATTAAAAACGGTGAGCTTACCCTGAAAGGACTGAACAGAAATTCCTTTGAGGATATCCTCATCAAGAATATGAAAAAACGCCTGAATGACTTAGGCAGATTTGAATTCACAAAAAGCCAGTCAACGATAATGGTCGACCCTGTTGACGAGGACATTGACCTTGACGACGCAGCTGACAGACTTTCAAAGGTTTTCGGCATTGCTGCACTCTCACGTGCCTGCGTATGCGAAAAGGACTTTGACAGTATAAGGGAAACTGCAATCCAATATCTTGAGGAGCAGCTTGAGGACGCCAAAACCTTTAAGGTTGAGGCAAAGCGCTCGGACAAAAAATTCCCGATGAAATCCCCTGAAATCTGCAGAGAAACAGGCGGATACATCCTTTCAAAATTCCATCATCTTAAGGTTGATGTGCACAACCCTGATATGATTGTAACTGTTGAGGTGCGTGACAAATATGCCTTTGTACGCGGTAACAATATCAAGGGTGCAGGCGGTATGCCGACAGGCACAAGCGGCAGAGCAGGAATACTCATCAGTGGCGGTATTGACTCCCCTGTTGCAGCGTATATGATGGCAAAACGCGGTATTGAGTTGTGTGCAATTCACTTTGCGTCACCGCCATACACCTCAGAGCTTGCCGAAATGAAGGTTATGGAGCTGCTCAAAAGAGTCGCAAAATACGCAGGAACAATAACGACCTATGTTGTGCCGTTCACAAAAATTCAGGAAGCAATCCGTGATCTCTGTCCTGAGGAATATTTCACGATTATTATGAGACGCATTATGATGATGATTGCCGAAAAAATGGCTGTTAAGCAGAATTGCAGTGCACTCATCACCGGTGAAAGCGTAGGACAGGTAGCAAGCCAGACAATGTACGCACTTGCCTGCACAGACTGTGCCGTGAACATGCCTGTATTCAGGCCCTGTATTGGTATGGACAAGGAGGAAATCATCAGTATTTCAAGAAAAATTGATACCTTTGAAACCTCCATTCAGCCATACGAGGACTGCTGCACCGTATTCACTCCGAAGCATCCGAAAACAAGACCTCATCTTGATGATGTTCTTGCGGCGGAAAATAAAATAGATAATCTTGACGAACTTATGGCAGATGCCATAAATCATGCGAAAAAGGTGATTATAAGATAATGAGCGAAGAAAAGGACGATATCGGCAAAATCCTTTCTGATTTTAAAACACAGAAGGAACAACGCGAAACACCGATTGAACCATTAGAGCCCCCTAAACGCAGAGAAAATTATATTGACTTTGCAAAATCAGACGATGAAGACACTGCTGAAAAACAGCCTAAAAGGAAAAAAGAGCCGAAGCCGAAAAAAACACCTGAAGAGCTGGAGGCAATAAGAGCAGCAAAAAAAGAAAAGCGTGACAGACAGAAGGAAAAAAGCAAGACTGTTTTAGCAAAAATAAAAAAGGCTGTATTCAACAAAAAGGTGCTTATTGCTTTAGCGGCAATCATCGCATTAATCGGAATCATATTCGGCGTATTATATGCTATTGAGCAGTCAAAGGGAGCTTATCTTAAACCATACGAAAAGAAATACCCTGACGTTGAATTCCAGGTAGGTATGCTTGAAAAATACTGCGATATGCTTGGTGAAAATCCGGACACAGCAGGCTATCTTGAAATACCTGATATTGAGCTGAAAACAGCCGTAAGTAGCGACAGTACAAAATTCCCCTATGCAGAAAAATGCACAGAGGGTGCAGAGCAGTTCAACTATGTTGTATACCTGAACGACAACAGCCTTGAAAATCTTTATTCAAGTGCAAATGCGTATAACAATTCCACAGGATGTATAAACTACTCAAATCTTTTTGAGGATTACACCTTCAAAGTAGCAGGTGCTTTTTACACCAATACTAAGGCTGAGGACGACGACGGATATATCTTTCCATATAATGTCACTGAAAAAATGACCGTTAAATCGGCAAATGATTATGCGTCAAAGCTCACGAGCAGATTCCTGTACGATACAGGTATAAATGTGACAAGGCAGGACACCGTGCTCACAATCTCCTGTCCGACAGATTACAGAAAAAATTTCCGTTTTGTTGTGGTTGCGGTACTGCGTGATGATACCGAAACAAAGGCAAAAGCCAATGAAAAGGACAACATCAACTATCCTAAGGTGATATTTGACGAACTGAAAAAGGATGACCCCTATAAATTCGCAACAAAATGGTACCCTGAAATTATCATTACCGACAGCGAAGGCAATGAAAAAGCAATCCAGAAATCAATAGATGATTATAAATAAAGCAACGCCTATTGGAGCAATCCAATAGGCGTTTTCAGTAGGTAAAAATAAATTATTGTTTAGAGAACGATAAATTACCCAAAACCACGCACGAAAATATATAAAAATTAATTAAATAAATAATGTTATTCTGTAGGGCAGGGGCTTGCTCCTGCCGATAAACTGAAAATACTCGCAGACATCGAGTCTGCTCGTATTTTGTGCGTTTTTTGTCTTTTGCTCAGGGGCAGTACCATCGTACAGCACCCATTCGCAAAATACAAAATTTTGGGCAATTTCTCGCCCTCTAAACACGTTATCTGCTCACAATGCGTTATTGTACTAAACAATAATTTATAATCGCAGTAACTTCTTTGCATTATTATAAAACACATCCTCCTGCGCCTTTTCGTCAAGACCGCAGGTAAGCACCTTTTGTATTTCAACAGTCGGATGATGAAACGGTGAATCAATACCGAACAAAATTCTGTCCTTTCCGACCGTTTCATAAGCTTCTTTAATTTTGCAGCCCATTGGCATACCGCTCATTTCAAGATAAAGATTATCATAACGCTTTGCCATTTTAATTGACGCATCAATATAAACGCCGTGTCCGTGTCCCATATGAATCATAGTAACCCTTACATCAGGATACTTTTCTGCAAGCAGAGCAATACTCCAGGGAAGTGAATACGGTGGGTGACCGCAGTGAATAAACACCGGCACATCATATGCTCTGGCAAAATCCATAACAGGATACACAACAGGATCATCTGCCACAAAGGAATCAAAGAGCGGCTGCATTTTTATACCTGCAAAATTTTCCTTATTGATATACCTATCAAGCTTTTTGGAAACATCGTCAAGCAGCGGATTGACCCACACAAAGGGTACAATTTTATCAGGATAAGACTGGAATGCATCTATTACCGCATCATTGCCCTGAAAGGAAGAGCCTGTTAAAAAGGTCTTTTCGATATCATATTCCTCCATCTGCTGAACAAGTCTGTCTTTCGTAAAGGCAACACCGGCCCAACCGCCGAAGTCGCCAATATGTGAATGTGCATCTATTTTTTTCATTTTACAGTTTCTCCTATTCTGCCATTTTTCTGAGTTTTTCAGTGACCTTTGTTTTATCAAAGATCACAATAAATACCAGTGCCACAGCTATACCGACAACAGTCTGAATAACCAGCTCAGGCAAGGTGGTCAGGGCATAAGCCTTATCATACATTACAAGCTTCGTAACCGTATAACCGACAATCTGAAAAACACCGCCGAGAATTGCACCCACAACAAAGCCTGCAATTTTATTTTTTATAAGCTTTTCTGCAAACACACCGCAAATCAGCACCATAATCAGTTTTATAAAAAATGTCGGAGCAATCCACGCGGCATAACCGCCTATCAAATCTGCAAGTGCAGCACCTATACCTGCTGCAAGGCTGGATTTTTTTGAGCCGAGCAGTGCAATAGACAAAAAGATTATACTGTCACCAAGATGTGTATAGCCTGTACCCAAAGGGATTTTGAAGGTAAATGTAAACACAAAAATCAGTGCCGCCATAATTGCGGTAAAGCAGATTGCTCTTACGCTCACATTCCTTTTCACTTTTTGATTTTCCATATACAGTCCTCCTTTTTTCTAAATGTTACCACCTCGTTGTATTCTAATCAATGCACAATTTTAACTATTTTTTAGTATACAGATTAAAGGCAAAAAAGAACAGCCAATAAAACGCCCCAAGCCGAGCTGTTTTATTAGCTGTTTTTGAAATTCCAAAATCACTATACATCGTTTGAATTTGCATAAATTTTATGCATACGGTCATCATCAAAATGGCTGTCAAGGAAAATCTCGAAATGATTTGAGGGCGGTTCACCCTCTGCTCTTGCATCCATTCTCAGTGCCGCTGACGCTGACATAAAGGAATCGAATACAAAAAATACAACAAATGCCCAAGTTAATACAGCACCCAAATTTATCGGTATCTTTTCAATGACACCGGACATCATAGGATACAATATTTTTATCCAGAGTATTCCAAGCACACCCCAGAATAATGAATACAATAAGCATACTCTGCCGTTTATATTCAGAGGAACATTGCTGTAATCCCATGCTACAGAGCCGAAAACAATTTCCTTTCCTAAGGAGCATATATACTCTGTCACTGTTCCGACTAAAAACGAGGTCAGAAATATTTTCCATAGACTCGCATCTCTTAATTTATAAAGCACCAGCGTCAATATAACGCCGCCCATACCGTACGCAACGGACAGCGGACCGTAAACAAGCGATTTCCTGGATTCAATATATCCGTGACGGATAAAGCACCATATCGTTTCCACGATAAACCCTGTGACACAGCATATTAAAAAAATCCATACAATTTTTTCAAAGCATATACCGTCGGCAAATTTATTTTTTTCTTTATTCTGTACACTGTTTTTCACCTTTCATCACCAAAATCAGTATATCACAAAAATAGACATCTGTTTATAAACTTTTTATAAAAAATAAAGAGACATTGAAATCAATCAATGTCTCTTATCCTGTATTATCTTATTTTGTCTCAGGCGGCTGATAATCAAAGTTTGACGCATTGTAGCCAAAGAACTCTTCAACAATCGGAGTAAACTCATCTGCATCATTGTACTCAGGGCTCTTCAGCTCATAAATAGCTTCGTTGAACGCCTCATCATACCAATCCCACTTTTTAAAGGCATAAACGTAGCTGATTGTGTCAAGCTCACTGTCAAGCACCTTGAAATCATCCTTACCCTCAGCAACATTAAAATGGAATTCATCAATTACAAGGGCATCAATTTTTCCTGCCTTAAGGTCGGCAAGAGCACTTGCAGTATCCGGATATTCAGTAACGTTTTTCATACCGTTTTTAATCGCAGAATTTTTATCAAGAGCAGCCTTTGCAGTATCGGAAACCACACCGGCATTAACACCGTTAAGGTCAGCATAAGTATCAATACTGCTGCCCTTTGCAGTTACAGTGATAATTCTGTTATCAATAATATCCTTTGTAAAGGTATGATCCTTATTGAAAGAGCCTGTATTCTTGGAAATACCGCCGACCATAACATAAGCAATATATTCATTGCCGTCACCGTCGGTATAAGCAGCATCCTCGCCGATTCTGTAATCCTTGTCAACCTGAACAAATTTATAATTTTTATAATCATTCTTTACGTCATCAAATATCTTTTCAATGATTTTCACGTCAAAGCCGGTGAGCTGACCCTTTTCATCTGTATAAATAAAAGGCTTATTCTCCTCCGTATAGGCAACAAGCAGTGTTTCGTCAGTAATCTCATCAGCCGGACCTGAAGATGAACAGCCTGCAAAGCAAAGCACCACAAAAACGGCTGAAAGAACAACTGCAACCATCCTTTTCATTTTTTCCATTATGGTATATCCTCCCTTTCGGATACTTAAATATAACATAATTTTATAATATAATAAACTTAAAGTCAATAGGCAGTTGGCACTTGACAACGAATTGAAATAGGATTACCCTTGTATCTATGAAATATAATAATATAACACAGGGTCTTTTCATCAGCAGACCAAACAGATTTATTGCAAAAGTAAATATTGACGGAGAAGAACAAACTGTTCACGTAAAAAACACAGGCAGGTGCAGAGAACTGCTGAAAGAAAATGCTGTTGTATTTTTGGAGAAAAGCAGCAATCCGAACAGAAAAACGCAGTACGATTTAATCTCTGTTTACAAGGGTGATATGCTTATAAATATGGACTCGCAAAGTCCGAACAAGGTTGTTGGCGAATGGCTTGCTGAAGGCGGATTCCTGAAAAATCCCACTCTGATTAAGCCTGAAGCTGCCTATGGAAATTCACGTCTTGATTTCTATCTGGAAAACGAAAATGAAAAAGCGTACCTTGAGGTAAAAGGCGTAACCTTAGAGGTTGACGGCATAGCGCGATTCCCTGACGCGCCTACTGAAAGAGGAAGAAAGCACCTCAGTGAACTGATAAAGGCAAAACAGAACGGTTATCGCACGGCTGCTGTTTTTGTAATTCAGATGAAGGGGTGTAAACGGTTTGAGCCGAATGATAAGACCGACCCTGCTTTTGCACAGGAACTTAAGCGAGCTGCAGAAAACGGTGTTGAAATCATTGCTCTTGACTGCAGGGTAACGCGGAACAGTATTAAGATTGACAAGGAAATTGAGATAAGTGTTTAACAGCGATTGACAAATTTTCAATTGAAGAGTAATATATTTAGGCAATAGAGAGAAATCCAAACCTGCCCAAAATGCAGAATTAAAGCGAATTTATGAAGTTTTCGCTGTTGCCTTGCGTCAGCAAGGCTGCCATCTCAAAAATCAAAATTCATCTTTACTTCAAACGTTTTGGGTCTGCGAGTTTAAATTGGGCCTATTTGTTCTTAATCAAGGCGCAAAAACGCAGGAATACTTTTTTGTATTCAGAGTATTTTTAACACAGAGTAAGGGCAAAGAGAACAATTTAAACCAGAGTTCGGATTACTCTTTATCGCCTAGGCAATAAAGAATAATCAGTAAAGTAACAGAGGCAAACAATATGTTAACATTAGACAGAGTTTATAAAGCAAAAAGAGTTCTTTCAGAGGTTGTGAGAGAAACAGATATGATTCTTTCTAAAAATCTTTGTCCGAACTCTAATATCTATCTTAAAACAGAAAATTTACAGATAACCGGTTCCTTTAAGGTAAGAGGCTCTTATTTTAAAATCAGCCAGCTTTCCGATGAAGAAAAAGCAAAGGGTGTTATCGCCTGCTCAGCAGGAAATCACGCACAGGGTGTTGCCCTTGCTGCAACCAAGAACGGCATCAAATCACTCATCTGTCTTCCTGACGGCGCACCAATCAGCAAGGTTGAGGCAACAAAGCGTTACGGTGCTGAGGTATGTATGGTCAAGGGTGTATATGATGATGCATACAAAAAGGCACTGGAGCTCAAGGATGAAAAAGGCTATGCCTTTATTCACCCATTTGATGATCCTGATGTAATTGCAGGTCAGGGCACAATCGGACTTGAAATTCTTGATCAGCTTCCTGATGCAGATGCAGTTGTTGTGCCAATCGGCGGCGGCGGACTGATTGCCGGTGTGGCTTACACAATCAAGCAGATTAATCCTAACTGCAAGGTTTACGGTGTTCAGGCCTGCGGCGCACCGTCAATGGAAAAGTCCGTAAGTGACGGCAAAATCGAAACACTTGAAAAGGTGCAGACCATTGCAGACGGTATCGCAGTAAAGACACCCGGCAACCTTACCTTTGACCTGGTTAACAAATATGTTGACGGCATTTACACCGTAAGTGATGATGAAATTGCACTTGCGATTTTAACCCTTATGGAGCAGGAAAAGCTCATTGCCGAAGGCGCAGGTGCTGTACCTGTTGCAGCAGTTATGAACGGCAAAATCCCTGACATTGAGGGCAAAAAGGTTTGCTGCCTTGTATCAGGCGGCAACATTGATGTAACAATCCTTTCACGTGTTATTGAACGCGGACTGAAAATGGGAGGAAGAACAGCAAACATCACAATTGCTCTTTCAGACAAACCGGGCCAGCTTATGGGCGTAAGCCAGATTATTGCACAGCTGGGTGCCAATGTAGTATCTGTTAATTACGACAGCACAGACCTTGATATGAACATCACGGACTGCTATCTGAATATCGGCGTTGAAACAAGAGATTATCAGCACATTGCTCAGGTTAAGCAGGCTCTTAAGGATGCCGGCTTTGAGGTAATTGATTAATAAATAATAACCACATAAAGGAGATTTTACTATGGAATATGTTGCAACAAATCACGCACCAAACGCAATCGGACCTTATTCACAGGCGGTTAAGGCAAACGGACTTCTTTTCACATCAGGTCAGATTGCAATCAACCCTGCAACAAACACCGTTGAGGCAAAGACCATTGAGGAGCAGACCACACAGGTTTGTGAAAATCTTAAAGCTGTTGTTGAGGCTGCAGGCACATCAATGGACAAGGTTGTTAAAACAGTTTGCTTTTTAGCAGATATCAATGATTTTGCAAAGTTCAATGAGATTTACGGCACATACTTTACATCAAAGCCTGCGCGCTCCTGTGTAGCTGTTAAAGACTTACCGAAGGGTGTGCTCTGTGAGATTGAGCTCATCGCTGAGTTATAATTTCAATATAAAAATAAATATTCCGTAAATAAAACAGCTGAGAAACATAAATCCGTTTCTCAGCTGTTTTTCGTTAAATATTATTTTTTGTCGTTAACAATTACATCATAAGCTCTCTTGCAGTTATTGTTATCCAGGTAAGCAAAGAAGCCGTTTACCCTATCCATATACTTGTTTTCACAATCATTTTCCATAAGCGCAATAAGCTCATCCACTACGCTGTCCTTATCTGAGCATATCGGACCGAAGCCTTCGGTTTCATAATCAAAGCTCTGATCATAAACCTGATTCTCGTAAAACTCCTCCTTGTCAAACTGTGAGTACACAATCGGCTTGCAAAGATGAGCAAAGTCAAAGGCAATGGTTGAATAGTCGGTAACAAGCACTGAGGACTCAGCAAACACCTTATTATAATCTACAAAGCCATCATTAACGCTGAATACATCGTTAGCCTGAAAATCGACACTCTGCTTCATATGTATCGGATGCAGACAGAAAAGACCTTTATATCCCTTTTCCCTCATTGCATTTAAAAGACGTTCATCATTAATAAGACCATTATAGAATTTGAAATAATCGGTATTTACAAAGCCGTCAAAATACACACTTGATGTATTGATATCATAGCTTTCCTTAATTGCTCTTCTCCAGGTAGGAAGAATGAGAATCTGTTTCTTTGTATCTTCGTAAAGGAGATCATATCTCGGAAGTCCGGTTGTTATCAGCTGATCCGCTGTATAAAGATAACCGTCATCAATAATTCTCTGCTTTTCCTTTTTACCGGTTATAAAGAAGACATCAATTTTTTTGTTGAACTTATTGAGCCATTTTGAGCAGTCACCGCAATTTACACCGTGATTGGTGAAGTAGTATCTGAATTTGAACATATCGTTCAGATATCTTCTCTTTCCGCCAAATGGATTTATGGTGAATTCACCTGCACTGGAGGAAATGATTTTTTCCGCCATAAGGAAATAATACGGATACTTTTTATCCTCAGCGAATACAACCTCACCCTCAGACTTAAGGCGGTCAATCACGCTCTTCTTAGCATTCTTGCCTATCATAAAAATAGGTCTTACGCCCTCCGGCTTATGCTCACAGGTATATTTGAATATTGCTTCGCCGTTATCACCGGCATTGTCAATTCTGTCAGCAAATATCCAAATCTTGCCCTTAGGTGCCTCTTTCTTTTCAAATTTCTTGAAATTCTTTCTGATTTTTGCAACATCCTTAAGGTTGTGCTCTTTGAGGTATTTAATGCATCTTTTTTCAAGGACGGCTCTTGTATTTTCCACAACAGCAGGGCAGGAAATCATAATATGATCTCTGTAGCATCTTAAAAGATATCTGCCGTAGAACTGATAAGCCTCAGGGAAAAGCACCTTATTGGTAACAAATTTTCCATAGCTCATATTGATTCGGCTTTCGCCGTTTTCAAATTCAAGGATAGGCAGTAAATTTATCTGCTCCTTAGCCTTGAGCTTGCCCACAGGATATTCATAGTGGTAGTGATAATAATAAGGCTCGTCCTCTGCGTAGCTGTTTTTGGACATAACTGCGTGATAATCCGTCAGCTTTTCAGGATATACCTTTTCATCACCGAACTGAAGTGCAAATCGCACACCGCCGTTTTCACAATGAAGGAGCCAGCGGACAACAAACATATCAACAATAAAATGATCGTTTTCAATTTCAGCCTTTCCCACAAGGCAGCATTTTGAAACGGTTTTCTGCGGTCTGAATAATACAATATCGTTATAACAGATCGCATTATTCTTCGGATTGAACTGTAAATTCTTTTCAAGGTCAATTCCGTATTTGAATCGGATAGCGGCTGTTCTTCTTGCAATGGATTTATGAACAGGGTCACGCAGAAGAATATCATCATCAATATACGAGAGAATCGTCTTTACATTTTCCTTAAACTGAGCAAGCTGCTCTTCCGTAAGAATTTCGTTATAAAGATTCGTTGTAAAGCGCCAGTACATATCATAAGAAATCATCGCCTGAACATACCGGATGACCTCACCGTAAAGCTCCTTGCTGTATCGGATTAACTCCATATGATAGTTTGTAAGCGTATCGGTATAGAATGAAATATCAGATGTCTGACTGTTAATCGCAGAATCGGCTGCAAATCTTTTTCTGTAATAATAGCAGCCCTCTGTAATAATACCTACCTTGAGCTTTTTCAGTAAAATTTTATTGATGAATATGGAGTCCTCTCCATATTTTAATTTGGGATCAAATCTTAAATCGCCTATTGCACTTCTCTTTATCAGATTATTCGTAGACAGTGACTGAACAGAGTGCTCTTCCTCTTTTGTGGTAAGATCAGCAATTCTGGTTCCCTTCCAGAACTTAAAATCAAGAGTATGGAAATTATCTCTTGCCTCAAAGAAACGAGTTCTGAAGGTAACAACATCAATTTCGTCAGAATGCTCCTCAATATAATTGTATGCACTTTTAAAAGTTTTGGGGTCAAGCTTATCATCAGGATCAAAAAAGGTAACATATTTTCCCTCAGCCATATCCAGTGCCATATTTCTTGCTGAGCTTACACCGCCGTTTTCCTTATATTTGTATATAATATTCTGCGGATATCTTTTCTGATATCTGAGGCATATTTCCTCACTTGCATCCTTTGAACCGTCATTAACAAGAACAAGCTGTATATACTTTTTGAAGTTCATTGTCTGATTGATTACAGAATCCAATGCTTCCTCAAGATAAGGCTCAACATTGTAAATCGGTACAATTACCGAAACTTTAAAATTCTTACTCATTTTTTACTTTTTCTCCTCGAACATCCTTTATATTATAAATAACAAACTATTTTGTTATTAATTCTTCACTCCATTGATTTTAAAATTGACAGCCACTTATCGGTCAATTTATAATCCTCATTTTCAAAAAGACTGTTATGAAGTCTGAAAACGATATCAATAAAAAGTATTTTTTCAAGTATATCCCTATCGGAAACAGTTGAAAAGAAATCAAGCATTTCCTGTGCATTCTGAGCGATATCTCCGCCGTTATCACAAAGCTCGGTAGCAATATATCTTACAATGTCAACCTCTTTGGGAGCCACATATCCGATAGGATCAATGGCAACCAGCTCGTCATTCCTTTTCATAATATTATAGCGGTGCATATCACCGTGAATCAATGTGAAATCATCATCACTGAAGGTGCTGTTAAAAAGCTCTGCAGCCTGTTTGACATATCCCATTATTTCATCTTTTTTGTATTCAAAATTATCCTGATTCAGCTTATCATTCAGTATATCCTTATAATTTTTGAACTGGCTGAAAAGGTCCTTTGAAACGGTTATCTCACAGGAATCCATAACTCTTTTGAAGAAATCGAGCAGTTCCTCTTTGCTGCTGTCAAATTGCAAATCCGCATCCTTGCACTGCTCAAGCAAAATTGCGCAGCATTTATCATCATAATCATAAAGCTCGCACATAAAGCTTGTGTTCAGGCTTTGATAACAGGAACGCTCACTTGTATATCTGTCAATGCAGGGCGGTATTATTTTGAAAACACATTTGCCGTACTTGACGCTTTTTGCAAGAAATATAATTCCGAAATGTGAGGACTTGATAACATTATATTCCGTAATCTGCCATTCCTTAAGAAGCTTAGGAATTGAACGCTCCAGCGTTTTTGACCAACTCTCAACCTCGTGAGGATAGTAGGTTTTTAGCAATTGATTCAGCCTTGATACACTTTCAAGAATTTTTGAAAAGTCAACATCATTGTCCCTTGCGGTAACCAATGCCTCCAGATACTTCAAATCTGCAGGATAGGTCAGCTTGAAATTGTTGTTAAAATCGAAATACAAATAAATTCTGCTATCCTCCGGAAGCTGCTGTGTTACTTCCGTAAGAGGTGAATTTTCATCAAAATGCTTTGCCAGAAGTGGGAAATTAAAACCCTCAGGTGACTGCATCAGATAATAACGTTCTCTGTCAACCTTAGTAAAATCATAGCAGCCTAAGGAATCTGTTATCTTCTGTGCGGTAACAACAGCATCATTATCACCAAGCAGATCAAAATACTTGTCCATAAGCTGAGACGTAATCATCGGACGCACTGCATCACAGACGATAAGATTTTTACAATTGTAATTTTCATCAATATAATCTATCACATTTTTCAGGGTCTGATTTCTTGTTGAACCGCCCTCAATCATATCAATATCATTTTGTGCACATATGTCTGCAAGGTAAACGCTGTTTGCCTCAATATTTGTGGCAATAACAATCTTGTCCGTTTTACTGCTGTCACATATTGTTTCAATTACATATTCAATTACCATTTTGCCGTTGACCTTGTGGAACTGCTTCGGAATATTACTTCCGAAACGTGCACCCACACCATTGGCAAGTATTGCAACTATATTCATATTAAAATCCTTTTAAAATTTAATTTTTTATACATATAACTTAGTATGCATTAGTATGCATTTAATATAATTATATATTTATTTATAATAAAAGTAAAGAGTTTTACAAATATTGATAAATAAATCGCAAAACAGGAAAAAGGCATCGGGTACATACCTTTATCAGGGATATCCGATGCCTTATTATTTTTTATTTTATCCTTTTGACTCAATCAGCTTGCAGTCAATTTCAAAGGTTTTGATATTATTATTTTCAATTCTTGCGATTGTAAGTTTCACTGTGTCACCCGGCTTTGAATCGGCAAGTATTGATGTCATAACATCTGTGGATGTCATTGTTTCGCCGTTAACAGCAACAATCATATCATACTGCTTGACGTCCTTATTCTTAAGGTCTGAACCGTCATCCACACTGTCAATAACCATTGCACCCTGTGCATCCTTAAAGCCCTTTTCAGCAAGAGCCTGAATTACAGCATTGGCATTATTGAAATTGGTAATCTGATTGTATGTGATGCCAAGCTTAGCTCTTCCCTCAACATAACCAACCTTGATCAGACTGTTCGCAGTTGCAACTGCAGTGGAGGAAGGAACTGCAAAACCCATACCTTCATATTCTGTTGCAGCAATCTTGGATGAGTTTATACCGATTACCTGGCCCTGCATATTGAAAAGTGCACCACCGCTGTTACCCGGATTAATTGCAGCGTCTATCTGAATACACTCATTATCGTAACCGATATTTGAAGAAATCGGTCTTGCCAGCGCTGAAACATAGCCGCTTGTAAGGGAATTCATAAATTCAAGACCGCCGGGACATCCGATTGCTATAACCTGCTCGCCCACAACAAGCTTGTCACTGTTGCCAAATTCGGCAATTTTAAGTCCTGTTTTATTGATTGAAAGAACGCCGATATCCGTCTGTGCATCAAAGCCTACAAGCTGAGCATCTTCCTTTGAACCATCATTCAGGGTTACGGAAAAGCTGTCGCCGTCACTGATAACGTGAGCACAGGTAAGAATATACGTTTTACCGTTCTGCTCTGACATCAGCACACCTGAGCCTTCACCTGACTGTGTAGGCTCACTGCCGGAATTTCCGCCCTGACCATATCCGTAAAAATAATTATAAGCATCCGTACGCTGAGAATAAACCGTGATTCCCACACAGGAATCCATTGCTTTATCTGCAACACCTGCAACGGTATAGTTATTATTACTATCCTTGAGCGGGACGTCCTCACTGTCTTTTGTACTTGCAGCATCATCGGCAGACTGTGACTGTGTCGTTTCATTCTTTTTATCCTTGTCATCACTTGTGCCGACATTTCCTGCAATACCGAAGCCGATACCGATAACAGCAGCAACAAGACAAATAACAAGCACAACTATAATAATTTTTGATGCATTGCTCTTTTTAGGGGGTTTACCATCATTATTATTTTCTGCAGGCTGCGAATAATTATAGCCGTTATCCTTCGGCCGGTAATAATCATTACTCTGTGAAGCCTGCTGCGTACTGTTGTTATAAGCATAATGATAGGTTGTGTTTTCCTGTACAGGAGGCTGCTCCTCTGCTCTTGGAGGATTATAATATGTTCCCCCGTTATTCGGCTGATAGTAATCCGGACGTGACGCGCCGCTGCCGTCGCTATTATAATCCTTGTTCTTAAAATCGTCCATTATTTCCTTGTCTCCTTTTTATAGATGGGACTGTATGCCTTCGGCAGTCTGAAAACAAATTCAGCAGTGTGTTCATCCTCACTCATTGCCCATATGCTTCCGCCGTGCATTTCCACCATCATTTTTACTATATAAAGTCCGAGTCCTGCACCCTTAGCATCAAGACTTCTTGACTTATCAACCTTATAAAATCTTTCAAACACCTTTGAAAGCTCATCTGCTTTGATACCGATACCGCTGTTTTTGATATGAACCTCAACAGCATTATTCAGATCATTCATAGATATTTGGATATATCCGCCTTCATTGGTAAACTTAACAGCATTATCAAATATATTATAAATCACCTGATAAATCATATCCGTATCTGCTGTAATATATGTCGGACGCAGATTTTCAAGCCCCTGTATATCAATTTTTTTCTCATCAATCTTCTGCTCAAAGGTGAGAAGAATGTGAATAATCTGATCGGATATATCATAATTGCTCGGCTTCATTTCAAAGCTGCCCGACTCAATCTTACTCATATTAAGCATAGCAACAACAAGACGGGAAAGACGGCGAATTTCGCCGCTGACTATACCCAGATAATAGTCAGTCTTTTCTCTGGGTATTGTACCGTCAAGAATGCCGTCAATAAAGCCGCCGATTGATGTCATAGGTGTTCTCAGCTCATGAGAAACATTTGAAACAAAGCTGCGCCTTGATGATTCCAGCGTATCAAGTGCATCAGCCATATCATTAAATGCCTTGCCGAGCTCCGCAAGCTCATCCTGGCCGCTGATTTTAACTCTGTAAGAGAAATCACCGACTGCAAACTGCTTTGCAGCCTTGCTCATCTGCCTCAGCGGTTTAACAAAGCTCTTGGTCAGATGCCAGATACAAATAAATGCAATTGCAAGGCAAGCCAAGGCGCTGGTCATAAACATTCTCAAAACAGCCATAGCAAGTGAATCACCGCTGGTTTCCGTTGTAGCAAATACCGAGCCGATAATCTGATCATTGCTGTAAATCGGATAACCGACAATATAGGAAAGACGTCCGTTAACACTGCCCTTTCCGACATAACCGCCCTCATAAATATTTCTGAGAAGCACATCCCCCACCTTGAATTCATTATGATAGGAGCAGGGGGGCATTTCACCGTAAAGCGGAATGGAATTCGCTTTTTCCTTGCACAGAATGATATTACCTTCAACATCGCACACGAACAAATCCGCGTCAATAGAATTTGAAATGATATACAGCGAACTGCATATCATCTCCTTTTCCACAGAATAATAATCATTCATTTCCTGAACTACCAGTGTTGATTTGACACTTTCGGCTATTGTCTGCGTATTCTCTTTTAAAAGCTTTGTATTTTCATTCTGGGTGTACACACTTACAAGTATTGTCAGAGTTGTGCCCAGAATAGTCAGCACCACAAGAAAAATTGCTGCAAACAAGAAAAAATACTTTGCAAATATATTATTCTTCAGGTACTGTCCCTTAAGAGATTCCCTAACAGACATTTATATTATTCCTTTGTTTCAAATTTATATCCAACACCCCACACGGTCTTGAGTGACCATTTGTCTGAAACACCTTCAAGCTTTTCACGCAGACGCTTTACATGCACATCAACTGTACGTGAATCGCCGTAATAGTCAAAACCCCACACCTCGTCAAGAAGCTGGTCACGTGTATAAACTCTGTTTGGATTTGAAGCAAAGTGATAAATAAGCTCAAGCTCTTTAGGCGGAGTATCAATCGTTTCGCCCTTTACCTTAAGCTCGTAATTAATAATATTGATTTCAAGATTATCATAAACAACAACTTTTTTTGTATTATCATCGGCAGTTGTATTACCGCTTGTTCTTCTGAGAACAGCCTTAACTCTCGCCATAACCTCTTTTGCATCAAAAGGCTTTGTAACATAATCGTCTGCACCAAGCTCAAGACCAAGCACCTTGTCAAAGGTTTCACCCTTTGCGGTGAGCATAATAATCGGTGCGCTTGATGTCTTCCTTATCTCACGGCAAACCTGCCAGCCGTCCATCTTAGGAAGCATAATATCAAGTAAAACCAGTTCAGGTGATTTTGTCTGAAATACATTAACTGCTTCCTGTCCGTCATTGGCAACGAATACGGTATACCCCTCATTTTCAAGATACAGTTTAAGCAGTTCACAGATGTTATGATCATCATCAACTACAAGAATCTTTGTACTCATTTCGTTTTCTCCTTTTCTTTATGTGGTAATTTTATCACCGTAAATTAATGTTTTTTTGTTTTTTTAGTAAATAATTTTTTAAGTTTTTTAACATTTTTTGAATGTTTTTCCGTCAGTTGTTCATTTTTTACTGTTTTACCATTCTTTGCTTCGTTTTTCACAGCTTTCAACAAAGTCGATAAACTGCTTTGCACATCGCGGAGACCTGCCGCCGCGTCGTGTTGCCCACTGCTCCGCCTTGAAAACCAAGTGTTCCTCGTCCACATCAAGACCTCTGTCCGCCGCAATTTTTCTGACAATATCCTGATACTCAAATTTATTCGGATTCAGGAATGTAATTGTAAGACCGAATCTGTCCGAAAGACTTAACTGCTCCTGCATTGTATCGCCGCGGTTCACGTCATTCTCACGGTCGGAGAAATTTTCCTTAATAAGATGACGTCTGTTTGATGTAGCATATATAAGTATATTGGACTGCCTGCCCGAAAGTGAACCCTCCAGTGCTGCCTTGAGCTCGCTGAAGGATGTATCATTTGAATCAAAGCTCAGATCATCAATATAAATAATGAACTTCATCGGTGAGCCTGCAAGTTGCTCACGTATCAGACCAAGATCTGCAACTGCACTTTTCGGTATTTCAATCATTCTGAGTCCCTGATTATGATATTCGTTCAAAAGAGCATGCACGGTTGAACTTTTTCCGGTACCTCTGTCACCGTAAAGCAGAACATTGTTTGCAGGATGACCTGAAAGAAAGCTTTCCGTATTATCAATAACCTTCTGCCTCTGCACCTCGTAATTTTTCAGGTGATCAAGAGTTATCAAATCGGTTATGGTTACAGGGCATATCTCTTTATTTCTCCAGGTGAAAGCAATATGCTTTGCATACTTACCATATCCGTTTGTACGGTGATATGAAATCAGCTCAGCCGTCTGCTTATCCCAGTTTTTCTTAAGAGGAGCAACAGGAGTGCCTGTATCCCAATGAGGCATTGATTCAAGTATTTCCTTAAAATCGCCATTATCAACAGAGTTATAAATATCCTTTGAGGTAACAGAAGCAATTTGCTCCAGCTTCATAAGATCAAGTCTTACTGCATCTGTTATTGAAGATGAAAGCGCATCCACCTTTTCTGAGCAGGCATAACGAGTAAAAATATTATCATCTGTCAAAATACATTTTGATATATATTCCTTCAATGCTCCGTTTTTAGAAACCATCTTAAAGAAATCACTGTACTTTCTTAAAACACTCTCTTCCGAAATGCTGTCAATCAAATCATAAAGGGCATGAATAATAACATCATTTTTTAAATCGTAAATACAAAGCGTATCAATATAATACTTTATTCTTTTTAGCTTATCCATTTTATCACTTCCGAATGATTTATCTCGCATATATAATAAAACATTATATTGGATTTTACAAGAGATATAGCAATAATTACTTAAATCAAAGGTGTATTTTTCGCATTTCATTGTAAGATGTCTGACAACGTATTGACTTGTTAGCATATTCTGTGTTATCATATTGGCAAAGAGGTGTACATATGAGTAAATCAGCAATGCTTGCAGACAGCACAGCACAACAGATTATAAAAATGATTGAAGAGGAAAACCGATTTTCAGTCGGCGACAAGCTCCCTAACGAAAACGATCTCGCAGGCGAGCTCGGCGTAAGCCGATCCACCTTAAGAGAGGCAATAAAAATACTCACCACAAACGGCATCCTTGAAATAAGACGAGGCAAGGGAACCTTTGTAACATCAAACACAATTATCAATTCAAACAACCTCAGCGATATTGCATCAGGACTTGACGATCTGTTTGAAATGAGGCTTATGTTTGAGCCTGAATGTGCGTATTTAGCCGCAAAAAGAGCCACAGACGAGGAAATTGACACCATATGCTATTATGGTAATGAAATTGAAAAAAAGATTCTAAGCGGCGAGGACAGAACCTTTGAAGAACAGAAATTCCACGAGAGCATTGCAAATGCCACGCACAATTCGTTTGTGAAACAGTTTATGCCAATTATCTTCAATGCAATCAAAAAAGGTGTTGTTGTTCTGACAAAAGACAAAAACGTAAGTGACGATAATATGAATGATGACAGGCTGATAATGGAGTTCATAAAAAAGCGTAACGCAGAGGGAGCAAGAACAGCGATGAAGCTGCACATCATACACGCAATTGAGGGCCTGAAAAAATAATAAAAATTTAATTTCATTTTACAGTTGACATTAGACATCACACAAGCTATAATATGAATTAACAAAAATACAAATGAGTAGTCATACAACTCATTTGAAATAAATTTATTGGAGGAAAACAAAATGGCAGAAGCTAAGATTTTCTACGAATCAGATTGTAATCTTGATGTTCTCTCAGGCAAGACCGTTGCTATCATCGGTTTCGGCTCACAGGGACACGCACACGCACTTAACCTTCACGAGAGCGGTGTTAATGTAATCGTTGGTCTTTATGAAGGTTCAAAATCATGGAAGCACGTTGAGGAGCTCGGTCTCACAGTTATGACAACCGCTGAGGCTACAAAGGCTGCTGACGTTATCATGATTCTCACACCGGATGAGAGACAGGCTGCTATCTATAAGAAAGATATTGAACCAAACCTCACTGAGGGTAAGGCTCTCGCATTTGCTCACGGCTTCAACATCCACTTCAAGCAGATCGTACCTCCGTCAAACATTGACGTATTTATGATTGCTCCTAAGGCTCCGGGTCACACTGTACGTTCAGAGTACAAAGAGGGCAAGGGTACTCCTTGTCTTGTTGCTGTATATCAGGACGCTACAGGCCACTGCCTTGATACTGCTCTTGCTTACGGTGCAGGTATCGGCGGTGCTCGTGCAGCTATCCTTGAGACAACCTTCAAGACAGAGACAGAGACTGACCTCTTCGGTGAACAGGCTGTTCTTTGCGGTGGTGTTACAGCTCTTATGAAGGCTGGCTTTGAAACACTTGTTGAAGCCGGTTACGACCCAAGAAATGCTTACTTTGAGTGTATCCACGAGATGAAGCTCATCGTTGACCTTATCTATTCAGGCGGTTTCTCAAAGATGAGATACTCAATCTCAAACACTGCTGAGTATGGTGATTATCAGATTGGTAAGAGAATTATCACTGAGGACACTAAGAAAGAGATGAAGAAGGTTCTTGAAGAGATTCAGGACGGTACATTCGCATCTGAGTTCATCACAGAGGCTAACAACGGTTGGGCTCACTTCAAGGCTAAGAGAGCTCTTGAGACTGAGCATCAGCTTGAGAAGGTTGGCGAAGGCATCCGTGCTATGTACAGCTGGAACGGCGAGGATAAGTACGCAGAGAAATAAGAATAATTAATATTTATTCATGATGAATAGGCTGTCTCAGACTTTACTGAGACAGCTTTTTTATTTACTTTATCAAATAAATATGATATAATTATATATCATATATAAAGTTGTATAAGAGGAGAAGCTATGAACAAGGATATTGAAAAGATTTTAGTTACCGAAGAGGAATTGGCAGAGATAACAAAAAAATTGGGTGAACAGATCACACGTGATTATGCAGAAAAAAAGCTGCTGATTGTCGGTGTGTTAAAAGGCTCAATCTATTTCTTAACCGACCTTTCAAGGCATATTGATTTACCCTGCCAGATTGATTTTATTCAGGCATCAAGCTACGGCAGCAGCACTGTATCAAGCGGTGTAATCAAAATCACAAAGGACATAGCTGAAGATCTTACAGGCTTTGATGTTCTCCTTGTTGAAGATATACTTGATACAGGCAAAACGCTTAAGCATATACACGATATGCTTATCAAAAGAAATCCTGAGTCAATCGCGGTCATTACTCTGCTGGACAAGCCGTCAAGACGCGAGGCTGATATCCACGCTGACTATGTTGGTGTGGATGTTCCGAATGCTTTTGTTGTGGGTTACGGTCTTGACTATGATCAATTCTACAGAAATCTCCCTTATATAGGTATACTCAAAGAGGAAGTATATAAAAAATAATTGACATATCCTTTTATGATGATATACTATATGTGAAATAAATATCAGCGGTTTTCAGCAGTGCCGATTATGGTGTGCTGAAATGAAAAGGGAATCAGGTGAGAATCCTGAGCAACCGCCATTACCGTATTTGATGAAGCAATTACACAGGCCATTGGGAAACTGAGAAGGCGTAATCTGCATGTATGTTTTTACTATATCATAAGTCGGGAGACCTGCCGTGAACATAAATTCAGCTTTGGGCAAGTGGGAAAGCAATGGATTCAATTTATAGGTCCTACTATAACTATACCCCTGTCCAAATGACAGGGGTATTTTTTATGAAAAAATTTTCAGCTATATTGCTTTCCATTATAATGTGCATTACCTTTTTCGGATGCAGTGCAGATAAAACGGAATTAAAGGATTCGCAAATCACTGCTGTTCAGTCTACAATAAAAGCAGAAACCACATCAGACACAAACGACAGCACATCCGTAATAAAAGCCGATGATACAACACAAAGCAGTGAGTCAAGCAAAAACAAAACCGATAAAAGCAGGTTAACAACAAAGAGTTCCGCAAGCACAAAGAATGCTGCAGATTCAAGAACGACCAAAGCTTCTGCGAAAAATACTGAAAAAACATCAACAAGCAAAAAAACCACAAAAAATAAATCTTCCACAGCACAGTCAACCACTAAAAAGAAAACGACTACTACAAAAAAGCAGACAACTACCTCATCTACCATCACCTGCACTGTAACGGTTGAGTGCAAAAGCATACTCAAAAATACGGACAAGCTTGCTGACGGACACGCACCATATGTTCCGTCTGACGGATATTTTATCAACGGCTGTACGGTTACACTGGCGAATGGCAGCAGTGCCTATGATGCCGTTCAGCTTGCCTGCAATAAACAGGGTGTACATATGACCACTGTCAACAGCGGATACGGCAAATATGTTAAAGGCTTTAACAACATTGATGAAAAGGACTGCGGCAGCCAGAGCGGCTGGCTTTACTTTGTGAACGGAAGCTCACCTTCAAAAAGCTGCAGCAAATACAAGCTTTCAAACGGCGATAACGTTGTATTTTCATACACGTGCAAATAAACAATAAAATTTCAGGAGGACAAAAATGAAAAAAATCTTATCACTCATCACTGCAATTTGCATTATGCTTATGACAAGCGTTACAGCTTTTGCAGCAGAGGTACCAAGCTCAGAAAAGGTAAAGGCTCAGATTGACGGAGCAGCTGCCTACATCACAAAGGACGTACAGAGCTACGGCGTTGACCAGGCACTTGATTTCTGTATGATAGCAGATTCAGGGGCTGATGTATCAAAATACAAAGACGGATTTATCAAAGATGTAAAAAGCAATCTTGACACAAACAAGGGAAAAATCGTTTCTGCATACGGTGAAAATTTAACAACCTACGGTGCAGTAATCATTGCCTTAACCGCTTTGGATGAGGACATTTCGGATTTCTATGGATATGATATCGGCAAGGCTTTCCTTGCTATGGACCCTACTGTGGAGCCTGTATCACTCAACTACTACAGAATCATCACACAGGGTGCATTCTATTGCGACAATTCAGATGAATTTCTGACAAAGGTATGCGACACATATATTGCAAACCACTACACTCTGGGAAAGGGTGTTGATTACTACGGATACTCCTGTGACAACACTGCATACTTTATTGATGCCATTTCCTATGGATATTACGCAACAGATAAGTACGAGGATATCCTCAAGGACGCTATAGCAGTTCTTGACACGTACAAGGTTGACGGCGGCTACTGCTTCAATCCGGAATACGGCAAGGAGCCGAACGCGGACTCAACCGCCCTTGCACTTATGGCACACAGTGCATATATTGCAGACATAGGTAATCTTGACAAGCACTATGAAACCGTAAACGGCATTTATGCTGACCTTTGTAAATTTGAAGGATCAGGCACAGGCATTTTCACCTATGACGGTGATGACAGCATGTACACAACAAAAGAAGCACTGATTGCACTTTCCTATTATTACTGGGATGTAGTATTCCAGGAAATGCCTGATGATGAAACACCGACTGACGACGGCGAAACCACAACAGCAATTACATCAGAGCCGACAACTGCTAAACCAAAAACAACTGTTTCAGCTGCAAACACATCAAAAAAATCACCTGCAACAGGCAGCAATGCAGCGGCTGTTTCAGCGGCAGCTGCATTCATTGCAGCAACCGGTATGTTAGCTGTTCTTAAGAAAAAAGAAAAGTAATATACGTATATAAAATAAACCCGGATATGTTAATCTGATAACATATCCGGATTTTTATTTATGAAATTATTTTTTAGCCATTCTTTCAATCTTCTTATCATCAAAGATATTTGTAAGCCCCTCCCACATAAGCTGCCTGCGTTCAAACCAAAGGACACCTAACTTTCCTTTTATGTAATCCGGATTCGCCGTGTTCAAAGAAGAATAGCCTATATCATTTTTTCTGAGAAATTGATAATAAAAATCGAGCTTTTGAGAAAAACTGTCCCAGCCGCAGCTTCCGTTCCAGCCTGTTTCACTCATACAGCCTGTACGCGGAAAGCTCATCTTGTCAGCCTTTTTCATATCAGGAACAAATTCTGTCCAGAGTGTTGCCTCCACACCCAGACAATTACCGCTGTATGGCTTATGCTCTGCAGTATCTTTCAGACTTATATAACCATAAGGCAAATCAATATAATATGCCTTTGTTGATGTATCAATAAAGGGTCTGTCCCCTGTTTCCATTTCGCCGCATTTTGTAAAGCCGAGATCTGTGTCAATACAGGAATCATCTTCCAATTCCCAGCTCCACATAAACACCTGCTTATTATGAGCCTTGCAGTAATCTTTAATCTGATTCATAAACCAGAACTGAAGTTCATCACTGTCCTTAAGTCCCAGTTCCTTACGCTTAGCCTGACAGTGAGGGCACAAATCCCATCTGTGCTTAGGTACCTCGTCACCGCCGATATGATAATATTCATCCGGAAACATTTCAAAAAACTCATCAAGCACGTTATGAACAAATTGTATTGTCTCCGCCTTGCCGACGCAAAGCACATCGTGCTTAACACCCCAGTGGTCAGCAACAGGCAATTTACGTGGAAAACAGGTCAGCTCATTATAAGCGGCAATGGCTGCTCTGCAATGCCCCGGAATATCAAATTCCGGCATCACCTTTATGCCAAAAGCGTGTGCATAATCCACAATCTCTTTTATATCCTTCTTTGTATAAAATCCTCCGTGAGGCGTATGATTAAAATTCGTTCTTTTTCTCTTCGAGCCAATCTGTGTAAGCAGCGGATAAGCATCTATTTCTACACGCCAGCCCTGATCCTCAGTCAGATGAAAATGCAGTACATTAAGCTTATGAATAACCATTCGCTTAATAATCTTTTTCACATCTGATACCGGAAAGAAATATCTTCCCACATCAAGCATAAATCCGCGTATCTTATATGCCGGTTTATCGGAAATTTTCAGTTTAGGAACACTGTCTCCACACTGAAAGATGATCTGTTTAAGAGTTTGGAGTGCATAAAGCTGCCCTGATGCAGAGGATGCCCTGATGACAATCTCATCATCAATAACAAGGCTGTATTCCTCTTCGCCAAGAGATTCATCAGACTCAAAAATAATATTCTCCTCTCCCTCAGGCAGATTGCAGAATGACAAAAAATCCTCAATCGCCTCCCTGCTCAGAAGATTTTTACCCAAAGAAATATGGCTGATATTCATTTTTGCATTTTCCTGCACATCCATTACCTGCGGCTGCGGTATAAGCTTAAGCATAAAATCACCCTTTTCAGTTTAACTCAAATAATTGCTGAAGTCAATAGCTATGCCTTGCATTTATCCTGTTATGATGCTATAATGATTATAGTATTTTTCAGGAGGTAAATCATTATGAAAAAAGTAAAAGCATTAGGTGCAGTTCTGGTTTGTATTTGCCTTATCGCAACTATGTTTGCAGGCTGCTCAAAAATTTCATTTGAGGGCAAATGGATTTCAACTCTGGATTTATCAGAATCACTGAATGCAGAACTCGATATGTCTAAGGATACAGACGGAAAATACTTCGGTGAATTCAAGGAACCGATTTCGCTTGATATGATTTATACATTCGACAGTGACAATGCCTATGTTGTTTCCGTTGATGAGGAAAAATTCAAGACTGATTTCAACGCTTATATGGAAAAGTACATCGACTATATGGTTGAAGGTACATACAAATATGCAGAGGATCAGGGAATGACCCGTGAGCAATTTGATGAGCTTTACAAGCAGCAGGAAGGAACTACTGTACGTGAAGGCATGCTCAAGGAAATTGATGCTGATGCTATGGTTAATGAAATTGTTTCAGGCTTTGTAACAAATGAAAAACAGCCGCTTCTTATTGAGGACGGTAAATTCTATGAGACTGATGATCAGGGCAATAAGAAGAGCTATGAAACCTTTACCCTTGAGGGTGACACACTTACAATCAACGGTCAGTTTGATCTTGAAGATAAGCCTATGGAGGATGAATACGGCATCTATCCTTTAGTTTTAACAAAGCAGGCATAATGAAAATTTCATAGTTTAATATAATGAAACGTCAGGAAGGAAATTTCTTTCCCGGCGTTTTTTATTTACAATTTTGTATATTGAAATAAATTCAAGGGTATGTTACTATCAAAATACATGGAGGTTAAGCTTATGAAATACAGCTTCAATTTTATATACAGTGCAAACGGCACTTTAAAAAGCACAGGCAATACAGACAACTCTGATTTTTCAGTTGAAATAAAAGAAAATGATAATATAATTGAATTTACAGTTAAGCCGAATACTGAAATTCAGTTTACGAAATTTGCAATGAAAATCCCTTACAGATTCAACAGTGCACAGCGTATTTTTACAAACGGATATCAGAGCTGGACCGTATCAAAGGAATATTCACCAAATGATAAAATGGATGAATTCTCTCCTCGTGTAATGGGCATTGAAAAGAAAAGGTTCAATCCCTTAGGAATCTGGGGCGCAGGAGATCTGACCTTTCATCCGTATCCTGAAAAACCCGGAATATTTTATGGCTACTCATATGGATATGTAAGAAACGGAAATGAACTTTTCCTGCTTGGCTCCTTAAGCGAACGGACAGGATATACCATAATTACCTTTGATTCGGCAGCTGACTGTATCACAATTGAAAAAGACCTTGAGGGTGTAAAAATCAAAGATGATATGCTCGTTCTGTCTCTCGCTATGCTGAACGGAGATTATAACAGTGTATTTGACGAATATTTCAGACTTATGAACATACCAAAGCCGAGAGTGAACAGACAGTGCGGCTACACCACCTGGTACAACTACTATACAAGTGTTACTGAAGATATCGTTATGAACGACCTTAACGCAATATCCCAGCTGGGTACAAAGATTGATATTTTCCAGATCGATGACGGCTATGAGCGTACAGTCGGCGACTGGCTTGAAACAGATAAAAGAAAATTCCCGAACGGAATGAAGGTAATTGCTGACAGTATTCATAAAAAGAATATGCTTGCAGGTCTCTGGCTTGCACCCTTTGCGGTTACTCCTAAATCACATATATACAAAAAGCACAAGGACTGGCTCGTACGTGACGAAAAGGGCAGAATCCACTTTGCTTCACATAACTGGGGCGGATTTTATGCCCTTGATATTTACAATGAAGAGGTAAGAGCTTATATCAGAAAGGTATTTGATACCGTGCTGAACGACTGGGGCTATGATATGGTTAAGCTTGATTTTCTTTATGCCTGCTCCATTATTCCGATTCACGGTAAAAGTCGCGGTGAAATTATGTGCGTTGCAATGGATTTTCTCCGTGAATGCTGCGGTGACAAGATTATTCTCGGCTGCGGTGTACCCCTTGCCCCTGCTTTCGGCAAGGTGGATTTCTGCCGTATCGGTGCTGATGTAGGACTTTGCTGGGAAAACAAAGCATTTTCACGAGAGGATGTTTCAACCCAGCACACACTTATGAACACCATATTCCGCCGTCATCTTGACGGCAGAGCATTTTTAAACGATCCCGATGTATTCTTACTGCGTGACAATAATATAAAAATGCCGATAAATAAAAGGGAAATTGTTGCACAGGTTAACAGCCTTTGCGGAAATCTGCTCTTTGTCTCAGACGATGTATCAAAGTACAATGAACAGCAGAAACAGATATTTATTGATACGGTCACAAATCCAAAGGCTGAGATAAAAAATGCTGAATTTATAAAAAACAGAATTATAAAAATTGACTATTCTTTAAATAATAGAACTGACAGCCTGACATTTGACCTTTCCACAGGCGAAAGACTGTAGTCTATTCATTGCCCAATCTATTGAAAGCTTTCAAAACCTATGATATAATAGTAATTTGAAAGGATGCAGAACTATGAAAATTTCCACAAAGGGCCGTTATGCCCTGAGACTTATGCTTGATTTAGCTGAACACCAGGAGGACGGTTTTATCGCGCTTAAAGATATTGCACAGAGGCAGGATATTTCAAAAAAATATTTGGAGCAGATTGTACCGCTTCTGAATAAGTCAGGCGTTCTCAGAACAACACGTGGTTATCAGGGCGGCTATCAGCTTGCTAAAAAGCCTGAGGAATGCACTGTAGGTGATATTCTTCGTATAACAGAGGGAAGTCTTGCACCTGTTGCATGCCTTGACAGTCCGCAGAATTTATGTGATAAGGCTGATAGCTGTATGACTCTCGGCGTCTGGAAAGGACTTGACAAGGTTATAAATGAATATCTTGACTCAATCACATTAAGAAATATTTTAGATCAATACCGCACTGCAGCAAGTGACGAGTATTATATTTAAGCAAGTGAGATAAAAATATGCCAAATCAATTCACAAGAACGGAAATGCTTTTAGGCAGTGAAGCCGTTCATAAATTAAAACAGTGCAGAATTGCTGTTTTCGGTATCGGCGGTGTGGGCGGATACACGGTTGAAGCACTGGCACGTTCAGGGGTAGGCACTCTCGATTTAATTGATAACGACACAGTATCTATCACAAATATCAACAGACAGATTATTGCACTTCACAGCACTGTCGGTATGAATAAAACGGAGGCTGCAAAAAAGAGGCTGCTTGATATCAATCCAAATATAAAAATAAATACGTATAATACCTTTTTCACACCTGAAAATTCCGGAGAATTTAACTTTTCACAATACGATTATATTGTTGATGCAATTGACACTGTATCAGGCAAAATCGAGTTGGCTGTACAGGCTGATAAAGCAAATGTCCCTATAATCAGTTCAATGGGCGCAGGCAACAAGCTCGACCCTACACGGTTTGAGGTCTCGGATATTTACAAAACCTCCGTTTGCCCTCTTGCAAGGGTAATGCGCAGAGAACTGAAAAAAAGAAATATCAGAAAACTAAAGGTTGTATATTCAAAGGAAGAAGCACTTTCACCAAAATGTGAAAGCGATGAGGATTCCGGTACGAAAAAACAGACTCCTGCAAGCATAGCATATGTCCCGTCGGTAGTCGGACTGATTATTGCAGGAGAGGTTATAAATGATATTACAAGTCAACAGACATCTTAGGAGATAACTATGAAAAGAATTTTAACTTACGGCACATTTGACCTTTTACATTACGGACATATCCGACTGCTTAAAAGAGCAAGAGCAATGGGCGATTATCTTGTTGTTGCACTTTCGACTGACGAGTTTAATGCAGGCAAAGGTAAGAAAGCATATCACACATATGAAACAAGAAAAAAAATGCTTGAAGCAATAAGATACGTTGACCTTGTTATCCCTGAAAACTGCTGGGAGCAAAAAATAGATGATATAAAGGAATACCATATTGACACAGTTGTTATGGGCGGTGACTGGAAAGGCAGTGATAAATTTGATTACCTTAAGGATTACTGCGAGCTGGTTTTCCTTGACAGAACACCCGGAGTTTCCACAACAATGATAAAAAAAGACTTGGGTCTTAAGGAAGCAATTAACGGAATTGACCAGCTTCCTGATGAAAAATAATTCAGAGTGAAAAAAGCAAAAAGCACTTGCAGACAAATAAGTATCTGCAAGTGCTTTCCTTTTTTCATAATAATCAGTCGTTAGGGATAAACTTTCTGTGAACTGCTGAAACAGCTCTGTCTGCATCCTTAGCGTCAATGATTACAGAAATCTTGATTTCTGATGTGGAAATCATCTGGATATTGATGTTTGTTTCATAAAGTGCCTCAAACATCTTTGAAGCTGTACCGGGATGTGATTCCATACCTGCGCCTACAATAGAAACCTTTGAAACCTCTGTATTACATACAATTTTGCAGTCACTGAGCATATCCTCAAGAAGCTCAACAGCAAGAGGACCGTTCTCCTTGCTTACACTGAAAACAATATCCTTTGTACCGTCTCTGCCGAAAGACTGAAGAATAATATCAACATTTATATTCTTTGCTGAAAGCTTTGAGAAAATTTTGAAAGCGATACCCGGAGTATCCTGTAAATTTAAGATTGAAACAAGTGCAACGTCATTATCCTTTGTTACACCGCGAATTAACATTTTTTCCATTTTTGCTGCCTCCTTAACAATAGTACCTGGTATTGGATTCAGTGAAGAAAGAACCTCAAGCTCCACTGAATATTTCTTTGCCATTTCAACTGAACGGTTATTAAGAACCTGAGCACCAAGTGTGGCAAGCTCAAGCATCTCGTCATAAGTAATGTCCTTAAGCTTTTTAGCACCCTCAACCTTTCTTGGGTCTGCGGTGTAAACACCCTCAACATCCGTAAATATCTGACATTTATCAGCTTTAAGAGCCGCAGCAATTGCAACTGCCGATGTGTCTGAACCGCCTCTGCCTAAGGTTGTAAGGTCATCATATCTGTTAATACCCTGAAATCCTGCAACAACAACGATATTGTGCTTTGCAATTTCAGCCTGTAATCTGTTAGGCTTGATATTTTTGATTCTTGCCTGTGAGTGAATGGAATTTGTGTTGAAGCCTGCCTGCCAGCCTAAAAGACTGATTACAGGGAAACCAAGCTTTTCAATTGCCATAGCAAGAAGTGAAATTGAAATCTGCTCACCTGCAGTAAGAAGCTGATCCATTTCCCTCTTATGAGCATTAGGATTAATTTCATTTGCTTTAGCAATCAGGTCATCCGTTGTGTCACCCTGAGCTGATACAACTACAACTACGTCGTTACCCTGCTTATAGGTATCTGTAACGATTTTTGCAACATTCATCACTTTCTGAGCGTCCGCCACTGATGAACCGCCGAACTTCTGAACAATAAGTCCCATAGTTCAAATCCTCCTTTTGTTATATTAATAGTTTGTAACTTTGATAATATTGATTACGTCAAGAGTGCTGAGCTTTTCAGCCAGCTCATTTTCAGTCATCACATCAGTAATAAATGCAACCTCATCAGACGGCTGACCCTTTCTTGAAAGGTACTTAACCTCTGAGAATGCACTGTTAACCTTATTGCAGTCTGACTTTGCACGAACATAGAAAGGCATTTTAATCGTGCTCTTGTAATCAACAACATAATCCTCGTCACCGGCACCCCAGCCGAAAATCTTCTTTCTCTCTGTATGCTTAGCACAGTCAATAATATCTGCAACAACTGCTGAAGCTGTCGGCAGTTTACCTGCACCCGGTCCATAGAAGCAAACATCACCGACTGCATCACCGCGAACAAGAACCGCATTGAAAACGTCCTTAACTGATGCCAGCTGCGAGCCGTTATAAACAACTGCCGGACTTACGAAAGCAGCAATCTGATCCTCATTGATATATTTAATCTGTCCTAAAAGCTTGATAACGCCGCCTGCTGAATTGATGTATGAAACATCTTCAAGAGTAATATTTGAAATACCCTCAGTCTCAACCTGTGACGGATAAACATGCTTACCGAATGCCAGTGAAGCAAGAATACAAACCTTACGGCATGCATCGTGACCCTCAACATCGGCAGTAGGATCCTTTTCGGCATATCCCTTATCCTGAGCAATCTTAAGTGCATCGGCAAAGGACATACCCTCTTCAATCATCATTGTAAGAATAAAGTTTGTTGTACCGTTGAGAATGCCCGCAATACCCTCAATGTGATTGGCAGCAAGACACTGTGTAAGCGGTCTGATAATCGGAATACCGCCGCCTACAGAAGCCTCAAACAAATAGTTTGCACCGCTTTCCTCAGCTGCCTGCAGAAGCTCGAGACCTTTCTGAGCAACAAGCTCCTTGTTTGAAGTAACAACACTCTTACCTGCCTTGAGAAGTTTCATTGTAAAATCAAAAGCTGGATTCACTCCGCCCATTGTTTCAGCAACGATTTTAACCTCAGGGTCATTAAGAATATCGTTGAAATCCTTTGTGAACAAATCCTTGTGAGGATCCTCAGGGAAATCACGCAAATCCAATATGTGCGCTACCTCAAGTGTATTACCGCCAGTTTTTTTAGGAATTGAATCACTATGCGCTTCAATAACCTCAACTACACCGGAACCTACTGTTCCGTATCCCATAACAGCAACTTTCATTTGTTAACCTCCTGATATAATTTAACATTTCGGCACACAATAAAAATAATATTTTCTGTTAAAATTATTTATGCTCGCCGAAATGAACTGAATTGACACCTTTAATACTTTTTATATTTTCAATCAGCACCTGTGCAGTAACCGTCATATCCGTTGCTCTCACCGTTACCGATACATCTGCAACCGAGTTGACAGGAACACTCTGACTGACAGAAAGAATATTTGCACCTGCTTTGTAAAGCTCATTCATAAGTGCAGACAGTACACCTGCATTATCCTTCAGCTTAGCATTGATTGTAAGCGTTTCATCATTACTGTCTGTGCTGTATTCAAAAATAGAGTCCTTGTATTTATAGTATGCACTTCTTGAAATACCTGCCATTTTTACAGCCTGCGATGTGCTGGACGCTTCACCGCTTGCAAGATAATTTTTTGCTTCAATAACCTTAGAATAAACAGGCGGAAGGATACTTGCATTTACAAGATAATAATTTACTTTTTCCATTAATTTGTCCTCCATACGCGGACAATTGTTTTGCTGTGAAACACACTTGTAATATATTAGCAGAAAAAAGAAAAAGTATCAAGACCTAATTTAAAAAAATTTAACATTATTTATCATATTTCCCCTTGATAATTAAATATAGTTGAACTATTATATTAATTAGTTAGTATAAAAAGGAAGTTAAAATATGTCAGACAAGGTAAAAAAAAGAAGAGACGCCATAATTAACGTTGCCTTTTTGGCAATGGTTCTCGGTTTAATATTTGTATTTTTCAAATACTGCTTTGGTATTGCGGCACCGTTTCTGCTTTCATTTTTCTTTGCCGTTCTTCTTCAAAGACCGTTAAGATGGCTCGACAAAAAAACAAAAAACAAATGCCATACGCTCTGGTCGCTTTTACTCGTTCTGCTTTCAATACTGATTATCGTCGGTCCGTTAATTATCATACTGTCACTTATAGGGCGTGAAATAGGGAATTTCGTATCATACCTGACTGATCAGCTTAATGATTTGCCATCCTTTCTCGCCACGCTTGAAAAGGAAATACTCGGCCTTATCAAGTTCCTGCCTGACAGCATTTATACCTCTGCAGCAGATTATATATCAGACCTCTTCGGTAAAATGATTAACAACTTTGATTTAAGTGCAATCGGCATTGATATGAAATCTGTTACAAGCGGACTGACAACAGGTGTCAGCGGAATTTACGGAGTTGTAAAGAATATTCCGTCTGTTCTCATTGGTATCGTAATCGGAGTAGTTGCCTGGATATTCTTCACTAAGGATTATAATTATATCGTTCATTTCATCAAGCTTCAGCTCCCTGATAACAAAAAGAATATTTTAAGTGAGATTAAGCAGATTTTTTCAAAAACGGTTTTAAAAATGATAAGAGCATATGGTATTATTATGCTTATTACCTTCTGCGAGCTGTTTCTCGGCTTGTCAATCCTGAACTGGATTGGCGTTATGGACAACAGTTATGTTGTTATGATAGCAATTGTAATAGCCATATTTGATATTTTACCGGTTGCAGGCTCAGGCGGAATTCTTATTCCGTGGGCTGCTATAAGCTTAATTCTTGGCGAATATCCGGCAGCAATAGGACTTATTGTTGTTTACGCGGTTATTACTGTTATCCGCCAGTATATTGAGCCAAAAATCGTCGGCTCCTCTCTTGGTGTTCATCCGCTCGTAACTCTTGCCGGCTTATATTTCGGTCTCAAGCTGTTCGGCTTTATGGGTATGTTCATCGTGCCTCTGGCAGTGATGACCCTGAAGGCATTCAACGATGCCGGCAGAATTCATCTGTTCAATTCACCGGAAAGAAATTGATAAAACTATATAATAAAGAGCTGTTCCGAATGATTCGGAACAGCTCTTCTCTTTTTGAAATATTTTAATTTTATAAGCCTGTGTTTTCAGCAATATACTTACGAGCCTTTACTGCATACGCAAAAGGATTTGCTTTTGCAGGGTCCTGCTCAGCCTCAACAACTACCCAGCCTTCATAATCATTCTCAGCAAGGATATCAAAGATAGGCTTGAAATCAACATCGCCGTCACCCGGCACTGTGAACACACCTGCTCTTACT
The DNA here is from genome assembly GCA_910577195.1 of uncultured Eubacterium sp. Taxonomy (GTDB): domain Bacteria; phylum Bacillota; class Clostridia; order Oscillospirales; family Acutalibacteraceae; genus Eubacterium_R. The sequence goes on from CAJTLP010000002.1 coordinate 106,015, forward strand.
GCATCAAGAAAAGACATATGCTCAGGCACAACCTGATTGTTGTAAACATCAAGTCTTACGTCCTTGAGGTGAACGTGCTTGACTCTGTTAATATATTTCTTAAGCACAGGAACAGGGTCGATACCTGCAAAGGTAAGGTGACCTGAATCGAAAAGGAGATAAACAAGCTCAGGGTCAGTAAGCTCCATAAGCTTATCAATTTCCTCAACAGTCTGAACACCTGTACCCATATGATGATGAACGGTGAAATACATACCCTTTGACTTGGCGTATGCACCCATTTCATTAAAGCCTTTGGCAACGATTGCCCACTCTTCATCTGTATAATATGGCTTTTCATCCAGGATTGACTTGTCAAGACATCCCTGAATAGAATTACCCTGCTCAGATGCACCGATAACCTTTGCACCTAATTTATAAAGCTTATCGCAATGCGCCTTGAAAGCCTCTATTGTCTCCTCATAAGGCTTTGAGGTTAAGAAGGAAGAGAACCATGCGTTACAAATCTGCAGTCCTCTGATATCAAGATACGGCTTTAAAACATCAGGGTCGGCAGGATATTTGTTGCCGATTTCCGAACCCTTAAAGCCTGCAAGTGCCATTTCACTTATGCACTGCTCAAATGTATTTTCAGCACCCAGATCAGGCATATCATCATTCGTCCAGCCGATTGGTGCAATAGCAAGTTTTACTTTGTTTGGATCAAGCATTTTGTTGTTACCTTTCTAATTTAAAGTAAATATGTAAAAAATCCGCAGCTTTTTAGTAGTCAAAGGTTTCTTTAATATGCGCCTGCATATCCTCATAGGCTGCAGCAACGGTTTCAGACTCAGATACCTCAGCCACGCCGACTCTCCACCAGGACTCGAAGCCGGGTGTCATTGTCTTAGGAAGCACCTTGATATCAAAGAGACAGGAAACGGTCTGCTTTTTAGCGTCCTCAAGTGCTGCACGAAGCTCGTCTGAAGTTCGGCAGGTATATGATTTTGCACCATAGCCCTCTGCAATCTTTGCAAAGTCAGGGTCAATTTCAGCACCGTCAAGCATACCTGTTACCGGATTTCTTGCACGGAATACTGTACCAAAGGTATCTGTGCCCTGATTATTCTGCAGATTTTCAATACAACCCCAGCCCATATTATCAAAGAGACAAACATTAATCTTAAGTCCTTCCTGAAGAGCTGTATAAAGCTCACTGTGACCCATAAGGAATGAGCCGTCACCGCAGAAGGTGTAAACCTCAGACTCAGGCTTTGCAAGCTTGGCACCGAGAGCACCGTTAACCTCATAACCCATATTGGAATAACCGTATTCCATATGGTATGTGCCTCTGTCCTTTGGTCTGAAAAGTCTCTGCATATCACCGGGAAGAGAACCTGCTGAACCGAGTGCAATGGCATCGTCGTCCATAAACTCATTGATGATACCAAGTGCAAGAGTCTGATTCAAACCACCCTCCAGCTCAGTTGAATAATACTTATCCACAATGGCATCCCACTCAGCCTTAGCGTCAGCAATCTCATTTTGATAAGCTGATTTATAACCATCACAGGAATCAATAAGAGCTGTCAGTGTTTCTCTTGCATCGGCAATCACTGCCTCTGCATCCATTTTGAACGCATCGAATGGGCAGATATTGATACCGAGCACCTTTCTGTTTTCATTGAAGAGCCATTTTGAAGATGTAGTAAAATCTGTAAAACGAGTACCCACACCGATAACCAGGTCAGCATCCTTAGCAATAACGTTGGCAGCCTTGCCGCCTGTTACGCCGATACCACCTAAGTTAAGCGGATGCTTCCAGTCAATAATGCCCTTACCTGCCTGTGTTTCGCCGATAGGGATATTGTACTTTTCAGCAAATTTCTGCAATTCCTTTTCAGCCTCGCTGTATCTTACACCGCCGCCGCAAACGATAATCGGTTTCTTTGCGGATTTGATAAGCTCAGTCGCTCTTTCAAGCTGTGATGCGGAAACAGGACGTCTGTCCAGATGCCATACACGCTTTGCAAGGAAATGCTCAGGATAATCATATGCTTCGCCCTCAACATCCTGCGGCATTGCAAGGCAGACCGCACCTGTATCAGCAGGGTCTGTAAGAACGCGCATTGCATTGAGACAAGCGGTCATAAGCTGTTCAGGTCTGTTAATTCTGTCAAAATAGTGGCATACTCCCTTAAAGGCATCTGTTACTGTTCTGCCGTAGTTATCAAAGAACTCAGCCTGCTGCAAAACAGGATCAGGCTGACGGCAGGCAAATGTATCACCCGGAAGAACAAGCAGCGGAATTCTGTTGGCTGTTGCACAGCCGCAGGCAGTTACCATATTTGTAGCACCGGGACCGATTGAAGAAACGCAGGGAATAATTGCCTTTCTGTCCATCTGCTTGGCATATGCCATAGCAGCAAGCGCCATATTCTGCTCATTTTTACCCTGATAGAATTTCAGGTTATGTCCGCCCTGCTCAAGAGCCTGACCGACACCGACAACACAGCCGTGACCGAAAATGCCGAAAATGCCGTTTACAAATTTGGTTTCAACGCCGTCACATTCAATATACTGATTGTCAAGGAACTTAACAAGTGCCTGTGACATTGTAAGTCTTGTACGTTTCATAAGTTAACCCTCGATTTCTGAAAGCTTAACAGGTCTGTTTTCCTTAACGGAAAGCTTAGCTGCAAGACCGAGACGAAGAGCCTCAAGACCGTCATATACAGTGGTCTTTGTCTCCTTATCATTGATAACACAGTCAATGAACTCTGTCATCTCATCTGTAAAGGACTGCATATATCTTTCAAGAAAGAAATAAAGCGGCTTGTCAGTTGTAGCACCGTTTTCGTCCATAAACTCAACGTGGGTAGGTGTATCGTTGGCAGCACTTGCCTGACCCTTCTTGCCGAATACCTCAAGTCTCTGGTCGTATCCGTAAGCAGCTTTACGGCAGTTATCAATAACACCGATTGCACCGCTCTTGAATTTGAGGGCAACAAGTGCAGTATCCACGTCGCCTGCCTCACCGATTGCAGGGTCAACGGTTACAGCAGCATTTGCATAAACCTCTTCAACCTCGCCGCCGATGAAACGAGCCATATCAAAATCATGAACAGTCATATCAAGGAAGATACCGCCTGATACCTTAACATATGCAATTGGAGGCGGCTCAGGGTCACGTGATGTGATTTTGATTGTCTGAAGCTCACCGATTTTGCCCTCGTTTGCAAGATTCTTTATCTGTGCAAAATTGTGGTCATAACGGCGGTTAAAGCCAATCTGAAGCTTAACACCTGCCTCATCAACGGCAGCAATAACAGCCTTGATTTTTTCGACAGTCAAATCAACAGGCTTTTCGCAGAAAATGTGCTTGCCTGCTTTTGCAGCCTCAATCGCAATGTCTGCGTGTGTATCTGTTGAGGAACAGATAAGAACTGCCGTAATCTCAGGATTATTTAAAATCTCGTGATAGTCCTCATAGTAGTTTGGTATACCAAGCTCGCCTGCAACCTTCTTTGCGCCATCAACATAAATATCAGAAATAGCAACGATTTCTGCCTGCGGAATATGGTATGTAATCGACTTTGCATGTACCTGACCGATACGTCCGGCACCAATGATGCCAACCTTAAGTTTTTCCATAACATTTACCTCTCAAAAATATTCTTAAGGTACTGCGCTAAAGCAGCACTCTATCGCTTAAATGATAACACAACAAATTCTATAATTCAATAATATAAATTGACAAATATAAATATTTTTTTAGGGTATGCTAAAATATTGCAATAACAGTAAAATATATGTATAATAAGACTGTATAATAATTAAGGAGAACTAAAAATATGACATACACCTACAAACCTACCGGCGTCTGCGCACAGCAGATTACCATTGAAATAAATGATGATGAAACAATAAAGGATATTAAATTTTTAGGCGGCTGCAACGGTAACCTTCAGGGAATATCCGCACTGGCTAAAAACAGAACTATGGACGAGGTTATCAGTATACTTAAGGGTATTAAGTGTGGCTTTAAAGGCACCTCCTGTCCGGACCAGCTTGCAAAAGCACTTGAAGAAATCAAAGAAGAATTTTAACAAGAGGGTTGAATTATGTTAAGACTTGAAAGCAGAATACTCCAGCGTGAATTCAAGGTATATGAGGGCAACCTCTACGCATCACAAATCAGAAACACCCTGTCAAAAATGGATCTTGTTCCTGACGGAAACAGTGTTGAATTTTTATTTCACTTTACCGACGGAACAGAATTCACATCGAAGGGACTTCAGGTTACAGACCATAAGCAGGAGCGCGGCCGCCTTTCTTTCACCTTTGCGGAATGCGAGGGCATTACGGTTACAATGTCCTTCTGGGCAGGCGAGGACGGAAACACATTAAAAAAACAGATTTCTTTTGTACAGAGCAATGACAAAATCATTGACTACATTCTCCTTGAGCATATCGGTATCATCAATTCAAAAACGCATTTCAGCGTACCGACGGATATTGAGGGACCTGAGCTTGGTCCTTACCACTCTGCACTGGGTCAGCCATTTTATATTGACAGCCTGTTTTTCGGCTGTGAGTTTCCTGCAACCTTCAATGCCGTTGTGTACGGTATAGGTCAGGTAAAATACTATCTCGGTAAAAATATAAGCGGAAGATTTGACTGCCCTGTAACCATTATGGGCGGTGCCAAAAGCAATATGATGGTTGATGTGCAAAGAGCATTCTTTGACTACATTGATGATATTGCCGTTCCAACTGATTTCCGTATGCAGTACAACAGCTGGTATGACCATATGCTCAATATTGATGCAGATAATATTGAAAAATCCTTTTTTGAGGTTGAAAAGCATCTTTCATCAAACGGTGTTCCGCCGCTTGATGCCTATGTTATAGACGACGGCTGGAATGATTATAAAGCACCTTTCTGGTCCTTTAATAAGAAATTCCCAAATCAGCTTTATGATTCCACTGCAATGACCAAGCGTTTCGGCTCAAGCTTCGGTCTTTGGTTAGGTCCTCGCGGAGGATATAATTATCAGGCTCAGTTTGCGAAAAGAATGGAGAAAAAAGGCTTCGGTGCTTACAATGCAATGTCAAGGGATATTTGTATTGCGGACAAAACCTATCAGAAAAATGTTCAGGATTTCATTCTGAAAACAACGAAGGACTTTGATATCAACTACTGGAAGCTTGACGGTTTTTGTTTAAAGCCTTGTAACAATCCAAAGCACAATCACACCGTCGGCGGCGAAAATGATATGTACTATTTCACAGAAATGTGGGAGGGCTGGATTGAAATTTTCAAAAACATACGCAAGCTCAGAAAACAGCAGGGCAAGGATATCTGGATTAATATGACCTGCTATGTCAACCCTTCTCCGTGGTGGCTTCAGTATGTCAACAGCATATGGCTGCAAAACAGTCAGGATATCGGCTTTTCGGATAATCTTGAAAAGCAGTCCCAGCTTGACAGAGAGCTTACCTACCGCGACTCAAGGTATTACGACTCCTACTGCACAAGGGCATGGCAGCTTCCGAACAAATATGTATACAATCACGAACCGATATACGGAAACTGTGCTAAGGTTAATTACACGGATGAGGAATTTGAGAAATACCTCTATTTCAATGCCTGCAGAGGTCAGGCGTTTAATGAGCTTCATCTGAGCTACAATATGATGAACAAATCAAAGTGGAGAACACTTGCATCTGTTTTACAGTGGCAGAAGAGCAATTACGATATTCTTCAAAAAGTGAATTTCATCGGCGGAAGACCTGACGATAACAATGTTTACGGTTATTTCGGCTGGACCGAAAACGGCGACGGCATTATCGCACTGAGAAATCCTACTGACGAAAAAGCACCGTTGACTCTTACTCTCAATAAGCTTATGGGCTGCCCTGAGAATCTTAAGGATGTTAAAAGATATAATGTGTATAATGAAAGCGGTACGGAAAACTTTGACAGTTATTCCTACGGCGATAAAATTGATATGACCCTTAAGCCGTTTGAGGTTAAGATATTCCAGTTCGGCCATAGCGACAGGAGATATGATTATCTGAAAGGCATAAATGAATTCACAATTTCTTTCCAGTACAATGGTGAGGAAAACTGTGTAATTGCAGAAAATGATGACATTAAAATTTCAGTTGAAAAGGGCTTCATTCACATTAAGTGTGATAATTGTGAAATTCATTCGGAAAGCATTATCAGCTCAAACAAGCACAAAATCACCATTGTGCGAGAAAAGAATGCTATGATTAAGCTGTATATCGACAGGCATCTTGACTGCTCGGGCTATAACGCTGATATAAAGCCTGAAGTGTCTACTCAGTTTAACAGCAGTGCCGATGAATTCACCGTTAAGGATAAGGCTACACCTTACGACGAAATCATATCCCTTAAAGAGATTCTTGGCAATGTAGGTAAAAGAAGGAAGAAAAAATAATGAAATGTAAGAAGTGCGGATGTGACACACTGATAAAAAATGATGACTGGTACAAATGTGCCAATTGCGGCGCAGAAATTTTTGACACAGAGGTGCAGCTCGGTGACATAACAAGTCCCACAAAAGAGGTTGAATCTCTTGAAAACAATCATCATACCGCCGCTGCTGACGAAGATGTTAACAACGAGCCTGAACCGGAAAAGGAAAGAAGCAAGCTGCGTGATGCAATTGATTTCTGCATTCCGATTGTCATTGCAATTATTGCCGCAATGATTTTAAAAACCTTTGTTTTTGCCAACGCAGTTGTACCTACAGGCTCAATGAAGAATACCATTGAGGAAAAGGACAGGATTATTGCAAGCCGTATCGCATATAGGAACGAAGACCCACAGCGCTACGACGTAATAATATTAAAGTATCCCGATGACGAAACACAGTGCTTTGTTAAAAGAATTATCGGTCTTCCGGGAGAAACGGTTGAAATTGTAAACGGTATTGTTTATGTAACAAAAACTGACGGTGAAAAGATACAACTTGACGACAGCTTTGTTACAAATTGTGTTCCTTCAGGGGATTACGGACCGTTTTCAGTTCCTGCCGACTCATATTTTGTAATGGGTGATAACAGAAACACCAGCTGGGATTCACGCTTCTGGGACAACAAATATGTTCACAAGGATAAAATTCTCGGCAAGGTTAAATTCAAATATTATCCTCATTTCAGTATAATAGAATAATTCACCGTTTGACTAAGCAAGAGAGATAAGTCCGAACAAGCCTGAAACGGATTTATCTCGCTTGCTTAACAGGAGAGGGCTTTGCTATGAAACAGGGAAATTACATCCAAAACAAGGAACGCTGGGCATTCAGCATAGGTGCGCTCGGACAGGGTATGATTTATGCCATGATGTCAAGCTACATAAGTGACTACTACCTTAATGTTCTTCAGCTTGCGCCGATGTTCGTTTTACTTCTTATGCTGCTGGCGAGGGTATGGGATGCAATCAACGATCCGCTTATGGGTATGATTGTTGACCGAAGAACAACAAAAAGAGGCAAGATGCGTCCTTACATCATTTACGCATCCATACCGATCGGCGTACTTACTATACTGATGTACCTGAGTCCGAATATGGACAAAACATCACTTATGATTTATTCCGCAATCGTATATATTGCGTGGGGTATGATTTACACAATGGCGGACGTTCCGTTCTGGAGTTTGCCGAATGTAATGACACCTAATGCAGAGGAACGAAGCTCAACCATTTCCTTCTCTAGAATTCTCAACGGTATTGGCTCTGCCGTACCTGAGGTGTTGTTTCTTGTTATAGGTTTGGTGCTTCCGAATATTCTCGGTGCGTCCGACGGACTTGAATACAACAAAACAAAATATCTGATAATGGCTATATTCACAGTCGTTATTGGAATTATACTTTATGCCAACTCCTATTTCCACGTTAAGGAAAGAGTTGTACTCCCTGATGTAAAGCCTGTTAAGGGTGAGCCCTCCAGACTTTCCAGAATCTTCAAATGCAAACCGCTTATGCTCGTAATCCTTATGGGTGTTCTTTCCAGCGGACGTTATATGGTGCAGGCTGCTGCAGTTCACGTTGCACGTTATGCATTCTATATCGGCAAGCCGCTTGAGGGTATGAGTGATACAGAGCGTGTTGCTGCAATTGAAGCAAGCGTATCAACTGTAAAAACAATCTTCCAGGTATGCGCAATCGTCGGTATGTTCGGAGCAATGCTCGTTATGCCGATGCTTATGAAAAAGTTTGACTATAAGAAGATTGTTATTGTAACCTGTCTCGGCGGCTTTGTGGCAAGTATATTCACCACACTCATCGGCTGGTTTACAATGAATCTTTACATCTGTATTCCGTTTATTCTTATCTCCTGCATTCCGCTTGGCGTACTCAACACAATCTCTTACGCAATGATTGGCGACTGCCTTGATTATATGGAGCTGAAAACAGGCTTCCGTGATAATGCTCTCGGTTCAGCCTGTCAGGGCTTTGTGAACAAGCTCGGCAATGCACTGGCAACCTCAGGCATTGTTGTAATGTATATGTTCATCGGAATATCCCCTGAAAAGATGCTCAGCTCTGATGTTATTATGGCGGCAACAGACCTCGCGATGAATCAGCGTTTTGCAATGTTCTCATTGGTATCTGTTGTTCCGGGCGTGAGCCTTCTGCTTTGTGCAATCCCTATGTTCTTCTACAAAATCAGCGGCAAGAACAAGGAAAGAATGGAAGCGGAGCTTGCCGAGCAGAGAAAAGTAAGAGGTATTGAAATCAATGAATAAAAAGCTTATAGCAGTCGGTGTTGTGACTGCTGCTGCAGGATGTTTATGCAAGGTGGCAATTGACGGATATAAAGAAATCACTGCAAGAGAAAAAAAGAAAAAGTCCATAATCAAACGTCTTGCTGAAATGGGTGACAAAACCGATTACAGTGATATGATTGCCTTTACTCAAAACAAGGTGAAATGGAATGAGCAGCAGGAGACGGAGAAAATCTCAATCACCTCAGAACGCGGTGACCTTTTGAAAGGTTATCTGACATTAAATAAAAATGAGAGCAATGTTTTCGTATTTTTTGCACACGGCTGCCGAACGGACCATAACGGTGACCCTGCCAACTTTATGCAATATTACATAGAAAAGGGTTATAATTTTCTTTCCGTTGACCACGTAGCACAGGGTGAAAGCGGCGGAGCCTATATGGGCTACGACTATTTTGAAAGCATTGACAGCCTTGAATGGCTGGACTACCTGATCCGCAGATTCGGTCAGGATATAAAAATCATCATACACGGCGTTTCTATGGGCGGTGCAACAGTCTGTCAGATGTCAGATAAAGTACCAAGCCAGGTTAAGCTGGCAGTTGCCGACTGCCCTTACACAAGTGCCCTTGATGAATTTGACCATGTGGCAAAATCTGCAGGTGTGAAATACACAAACACGATTCTTAAAGTAATAAATGCAATGAACAAAAGATTTGCAGGCTATGATTTTAAGGATACCGATGTTCGCAATGCCGTTAAAAATGCAAAGGTTCCTATGCTCTTTGTTCACGGCAAGGAGGATGATTTCGTTCCGACCAGAATGGGTGTTGAGCTTTATGAAATCTGCACAAATGAAAAGGAGCTTTATCTTGTTGACAACGCTATCCACGCGCAGTCCATAAAAACCGATGAGGTCGGATATCACAAAAAGCTTGATGCATTTATTGAGAAATATTTATAAGGAGCAAATGCTATGCCATTTATTGAAGTAAAAACAAATCAGGATTTATCCGCAACAAAAAACATTATTAAATCTGAGCTCGGCTCTGCAATCACTGCTATTCCGGGAAAAACAGAGAGCTGGCTTATGGTTGAAATCACCGATAAGAAGGATATGTGGTTCAAGAGCAGTGACGAGCCCTGTGCAATGTTTGAGATTGCCATATTCGGCAAGGCATCAGACAGTGCTTATGATGATTTAACAAAACGCATCTGCGAAATTTCTGAAAAGCAGCTCGGTGTTTCCCCTGACAGAACATACGTGAAATATACCGAAATAGACCACTGGGGATATAACAATTTTAATTTTTAACATAACAGAAAAGACCTGCTGAGTAAAAATCAGCAGGTCTTTTTTTATCTAAACGATTTTGAATTTAACGATATTTTATTAAACTCTGGCTACCATTTCGCCGTATTCTTCCTTGCTCTTTCTGATGAAATCCTCAACCTGCTTTGCAGACGGCATAGCGTCTGAACAGGAGTGAGCAGAAATAAGGATTGATGCGGATGCTGAGCCGAACTCAAGACATTCAATAATCTCCTTACCCTGTAAAAGGCTGTAAAGGAAGGATGAGCCGTAGCCGTCACCACCGCCGAAGCCCTTGAGCTTAACAGCAGGGAAAGGCTTGATTGAATAGAATTTACCATCGTTTGTATAAGCGGTTGAGCCTTCCTTGCCGTGCTTGATAACGCAGATTGCTGCACCAAAGGACTGCCAGTATTTAGCAGACTCAGGGTCAGAGTCCTTAACACCCACGATACCCTCAGTTAAATCAAATTCCTCTCTTGAGCCCATAATGATATCCGCATTCTGAGCAACAAGGCTGTAATAAACAGCGATTTCATCCTTTGATTTCCAGGTATATTCGCGGTAATCAATGTCGAAAATAATTCTTACATTATTCTTCTTCGCAAGCATCATTGCCTTAAGGCAAGCCTCACGTGAAGGAGACTGCGCAAGAGCAGTACCGCTGATAACAATAGCCTTTGCAGATGCGATATACTCCTCCTTGATATCCTCAGGAGCCATACAGAAATCTGCAACATTGTCACGGTACATAAGGATTGAAGATTTTTCCTTTGAAAGAATCTCAGTAAATGTAAGGCCGAGACCTTCACCGTTCTTAGCTCTTGTAATCTGACTTGTGTCAATACCCTCTTTATCAAAGTAATCCACAACAAAATCGCCGAACTGATCATTGCTTACGCAGCCGCAGAAGCCAACCTTGCATCCGAGTCTTGCAAGACCGACAGCAATATTCGCAGGTGAGCCGCCTACATATTTGTTAAAATTGGAGGACTGGCTGAGCGGCATATACATATCAGTGGGATTAAAGTCAATTGCAATTCTGCCAATTGGGATAAAGTCAAGTGGCTTTGACATATCAAATTCAACATATTTCATAAATTTTACCTCTTATATATAATGTGATATTACGCTTTATTATCTGTGCCGAAAATGAGTATGTGCTTTTTCGCATTCTGATAAGCACCCTCAACCTCAGCAGCCTGTAAATCGTAATACCCCTTAATGCTGCCCTCATTATAGCACTTATGAACGGTGTTTTCAACCATATCAAAGGTAGCTGTGGCAATATTAATTTTCTTGATTCCTGTATGTGAACACCTTACAAAATCATCAGGAGTAATACCTGTACCACCGTGAAGAACAAGCGGTAAATCCGTATTCTTCTCCACCTCTTCAAGAATATCGAATCTGAGCTTCGGAGTGCTCTTGTAATTACCGTGTGCATTGCCGATTGCAATTGCAAGGGCATCAACATTTGTCTCCTCCTCAAAACGTACGGCATCCTCCACCTTTGTGCAGTTAATGGCAATATCCTCAGAGCCGTCCTCAGAACCGCCCACACAGCCTATTTCCGCCTCAACATCAGCATCATAATCTGCTGCCATTTCCATAACCTTTTTGGTCATCTCAATGTTTTCATCAAGGGGAAGATGTGAGCCGTCAAACATAACAGATGTAAAGCCCAAATCAAGAGCCTGACCGATTTTTTCAAGCGTCTTGCCGTGATCAAAGTGAACAGCCACAGGCGTATCTGCATTTTCGGCAGCCGCAACCATTAAAGGACCGATTATCTCCAGCGGACTCTGTTTTAATCTTACTTCGGCAATCTGTAAAATGACAGGGGCATTAAGCTCCTTTGCTGCCTTAAGCACGCCAAGCACCATTTCCATATTTGCAACGGAAAACGAGCCGACTGCATAATTGCCCTTCTGTGCATCCTCCAGAAGAGAGCTCATATTTACAAGCATTTTTATTACCTCATTTATGAATATAATTAAATTATTTTATTACCAAATTTCCGGTCGGATATGGAATCCGCCCCTACAAAATAACATTGTTTATTAATCAATCTATATATTTTTCCGTGCGTGGTTTAGGGTGATTTATTGTTCTCTAAAGGCGAGTTGGCAGTAAGCCGAGTTCTGTCATGGGCAATTATCTATCTCGACGCTGAATTGCTCCAGCGCTCCAGCCATCCTTCAAAGTTATGTGTCGAGCAAACAACCCTTTAGTCGATGTTGCAGCGGATGGGGTTTACATGGCAGAGAATGTCTCCACTCTCTCGGTGAGCTCTTACCTCGCCTTTCCACCCTTACCTCATAGAGGCGGTATATTTCTGTTGCACTTTCCCTAAGGTCACCCTCGGCGGCCGTTAGCCGTCATCCTGCTCTGTGCTGCTCGGACTTTCCTCATATTGCAAAGCAATACGCAACTGCCAAGCCAACTCGCATATCTATTTTATAGGACTTAACTTTTATTGTCAATATTATTTACAAATTGTTAGTTGAAATTAATAACGTTATGCAGTAATATATCTGAGGAGGTGATTCGATGCCTCGTTTTGAAAATGAAGGCTTTAATCCCGAAAAAAGAAACCGTAACCGTGATATTGACAGAACTGTCCCTGAAGAGGAAAATTTTTACGGCTACAATCCGATTGACTTAAATTTTAATAACAGACAGAAAAATGAAAATGTGGTACAGGATAATCAGAGAAGAGAAAGCGGAATCAACCCCTGTGATGATTTTTCACATCCATATGTGAATGATATTGAGCCGCCGCAGCGTTTCAGAAGTGAGACGGTAAATGATTTTTTCGGTTATCAGAGCCCACAGAAGCCTGAGCAAAACAAGGTGGATAGGCATAAAAAGACGCACAAAAACCGACCTGATAAGCCGCCAAAGAAAAAGGGCAAACTGCCACGTCTGTCTGTAGGTAAAAGCATACTTGTATTTATTCTTGTACTGGTGCTTATTATCGTCGGCTCCGTCTCCGTAGCTATGGGCAGAATAAACTATAACGAGAAGCAGGAGAATAAATTTGTCGCTACCGATTCTCTCGAAAGCAGTGCAATGGTTAAAAATATCCTGCTGCTGGGTGTTGATGCACGTACCGGTGAAAATGCCGAGCAAACACGTTCTGACACGATGATGCTGGTATCTCTTGATATGAAGCACCACTGTATCAAGATGGTATCCTTCCTGCGTGACACTTGGGTATATATTCCTGCACTTGAGGACGAACAGCGCCTGAATGCTGCTTGTTCATCAGGCGGATATCAGGGCGTTGTGGATGCAATCGAGTACAATTTCGGCATTGACATTGACGGCTATGCCGTTGTTGATTTTGAAATGTTCAAGGTGCTTGTGGACAGTCTCGGCGGTGTTGAGGTTGATGTTACCGAAGCAGAGGCAAAGGAGGTAACAGGTCACCCTTACCGCTATGATCACGTAACGCTTGATTCAGGAAAGTACAAGCTCAGCGGTGAACAGGCTCTTGCTTACTGCCGTATCAGAAAGATTGACACCGACTTTGTACGAACAGAAAGACAGCGTACGGTTATGAGCGCAATCCTTACCAGTGCAAAGCACTCAAGCCCATTCAGATTATACAACATGGCTTACAAATCAGCACCTTATATTGAAACGGATATGAGCAAAGGTGAGCTGATGAGCTTTGTAATGCAGGCAGCCTTTTGCATCACAGGTGATATGCATCAGACAATGGTTCCGTTTGAAGGCTCATGGGATTATGCCACAATCAGAGGAAACAGTGTTATCAGCATAAATACAGAAGAGAATAAGCAAATGCTGACAGACTATATCTATAACAAAAGCTCTGACGATATAAAGGCTGAAGAAAACACAAATGAATAAAAATATACATCCTATAGTCAAATTGACTATAGGATGTTTTATTATTGCTTATTTCCTACTTCAACGCAGTAGCCTTTATGACCGCAGTGGGTACACGTGAGCTTTCTGGTTTTCGGTGTATGCTTTGCAAAGAAAATTTCTTTTTTATCTGCCTTAAAAATCTCGTGGCATTCAGGACAAATATAGGCTGTATTTTTGCAGTAAACATTAAATATCCACGAAACGAGAAGAACAACGATTACCATTCCGACTGCAAAAGGAATCCATATTCCTTTAACAATCCAGAGAACAATTGTTGAAATCTCAATAACATCCACAACAAGTCCTACCAAAATCATTTTTATATGCAGATTTTTCAGCGATTGCCTGTTCTCCATAAAATTCACTATGTCTTTTATAGATTCAACAGAAAATGACCTGCAGCTTTCAAGCTCATTCAAAAAGCCGTCAATCTCCTTAAGGCTTTCCTTTTGCTGTTCAATGTCATTTTTCAGCTGTGCCCTCTGCTCCTGCAAAATGGTAGAAATAACATTTTTACCATTTTCAGCAGTCAGTATATCGGCAATGCTGTCAAGGGATAAGCCGATATTCTTAAGATAACAGATTAGCCGCAGCTTTTTCAAATCATCATCATTGTAAAGCCTTCTGCCGCCTTCACTCAGCTCGGCAGGAATGAGTATTCCCCTTGTATCATAATACTGAACCGTGCGCACAGTAACATTGCAAAGCTTAGCCATTTCTCCTGTTGTGTATTTCGACATAAGTCCTTCACCTCCTTACAGTCCCTATTGTAAAGCATTACGCAGCGTAACAAGCAATAGGTTACGTAAGGTATTTTTTTATTATTATATAATTTTACTTTAAGCCTATACCCTTTAATACTTCATTTGTCGTTATTTCAGTAAAAGTATATTTAAGTTCACTGATTTCAAATGGCAGCAATGCTGAATTGTCAAGCCGGATAATTTTATAATTCATTTTCAGTCTTTCGGAATTTCCGGTTACAGATTCTCTGATTGATGGTCTCTTTATCTTATCTGCATTTATAAGAATATTCTGCAGAGTGCCAAACTCATTCAGAAGCAGTGCCGCTGTTTTAGGACCTACTCTATCTGCTCCCTTAATATTATCAGATACATCACCGACAAGGGATTTAAAATCCGCATATTGCGACGGTGCAATGCCGAATTTTTCCTTTATAAAATCAGGTGTACAGATTACTGTTTTATCACCGCGATATCTGAGTACAGATACATGATTTGTTATCAGCTGAAAAAAGTCACTGTCAAAGGATGAAATGATCATTTCATTTTCCTGTCCGTATGACAGCGCATAGCCTGCAATTAAATCATCCGCTTCACAGTTTATGGTTTCAGTATGCTTTATACCAAGATAATCAAGTGCATCATAAACATCATAAGCTGTGAAAAGGGGTTATCCTGTTCAGGAACTTCACTGTAATCCATTCTGTTTGCCTTGTAATCAGAATTGAGGGCAGTACGATGGTTTTCGTGTTCTCCGTCAAAAAATACTGCAATGTGTGTTGGATTCGTTTTGCGGATTATTTTCAATAACGCACCTGTAAATCCCAGTGTACCCTGAATTGCTTTACCCTGTTCATTTACGATTCTCGCAGGCATACCGAAAAACATCTGAAACAGCAGATTATTACCGTCAACAATTAAAAGTCGGTTCATAATAAATTTCCTCAATGGTTTATGACAAATTATTGTTTATCGTTGCCTGTGCCGCTGTGTGCACCAGTACGCGCGCGGCACAACATAGGAGGGGGTTATTAGGGGGAATTGGCGTATGCCTTCCCCTTGATTCGTTTTCTTGGTACCGTTCTTTTGCGACTCAAAAGAATGGTACAATTAAAAAAAGATTATTAGGGTATATCATATCCTAATCCTGATTAATTCTGTTTCCTTACAATATCATATTCACTGCCGTCAGGACGGAAGTATCGGCAGGATTTATTCTGCTCCTGCATCAGGCGGACGTATTCATCCTCATCAAGGACGAGAGAGCAAAAGCTCTCATCCGTCTCGTCATCATACTCGTTATACCAGCATTTTTCACAAAGGCTATCCATTATTGTTATCTTCCTTTTTATATTCAAAAATTACAAATTCAACTGTCAGCAGAAGCTCGCCTACATCATTTAGCTTTGCCTTATCCTTTTCACTCGTTCTGTAAAAATAGGGCGTCATTGAAAAAAGTGTTTTTAAATCCTCCTGCGGTATTTTCACCCTGTCGCTGATCTTTGTTTTTGATATCAGCTTAAGATTCTCTGTTTTCGGCGGCTGTTCATCATTTTTATAAGGGGTGTCATAGATAAGCTTTTTCATCTCCCACAAATGATTTTCACCGCCGACTACACAATAAAGTGTTCCGTCTTTCTTAAGCACCCTTGAAAATTCCTTTTCATTAAACGGTGCAAAAAGATGAAGTGCCGTATCCACGCTTTCACTTTCAACAGGAATGGAGGATAAATTCGCAACGAAATAATGGTTATCTTTTTTACTCTTTGAGGCAAGACGTATCATTTCCTTGCTGATGTCAAAGCCATAGAGCTCGCCCTCATAATCATCATAATACCCCTCACCGCAGCAGATATCAAGAACAGTGCCCTGCATCTTTTCCTTAAGATAATGCTTAAGGCAGGAATAATATTCCTTTGCAAGCAGTGTGTGACGTGCCCTTGCAGAGTCCTTGCTGTCGCCTGTTTTATCACCGTTTTTTGAGCCCAAAAGCAGATTGACATACCCCTCCTTTGAAAAATCAAAGGAATGATGATTGGTACATTTCAAGGAATTGCCTGTTTTATTCAGTTTTTCATTACAAACAGGACAAATAAGAATGGACATAGTTTACCTCGTAAAATTAAATGTTAATATCAAGCTCGATAGGGCAATGATCTGAACCGAAAATATCGGTATGAATTTTGGCATCCTCAAGCTTATCATCAAGTGCTTTTGATGTTATGAAATAATCAATTCTCCAACCTGCATTCTTTTCCCTTGCCTTGAACATATAGGACCACCAACTGTAAATGCCCTCAGCGTCAGGATAGAAAAATCTGAAAGAATCTGTGAAGCCACTGTCAAGCATCAATGTAAGCTTCTCCCTTTCATCATCAGTAAAGCCTGCGTTTTTATGATTCGTCTTAGGATTTTTCAAATCAATTTCTTTATGTGCCACATTCAGGTCACCGCAGAAAATAACAGGCTTTGCCTTTTCAAGAGTGAGAATATAGTCTCTAAAATCATTTTCCCACTGCATACGATAGTCAAGCCTTTTCAGTTCCCTCTGAGAATTGGGAACATAAACTGTGGCAAAATAGAAATTCTCAAATTCAAGCGTAATGAGTCTGCCCTCTTTATCGTGTTCATCAATACCCATACCGTATGTTACACTGACAGGCTTTTTCTTGGTAAATATGGCAGTGCCGGAATACCCCTTTTTCTCAGCATAGTTCCAGTAGCAGTTATAACCCTCAGGGGAAAAATCAATCTGACCCTCCTGCAGCTTGGTTTCCTGCAGGCAGAAGATATCCGCATCTGTTTCACCAAAGAATTTTTCAAAATCCTTATTCATACACGCACGTAAACCGTTCACGTTCCACGAAATCATTTTCATAATTGTCACCTATAGCAAATGAAAGAATAACCCTAAGATTATTCTTTCATTGTTTGTTTATTATATTTGAATCTTAGTGATGGAAAAGTCTGATACCTGTCATAGTCATTGCGATACCGTGATTATCACAGCACTCAATAACAGCCTCATCTCTTACTGAGCCGCCCGGCTGCGCAATGTATTTAACGCCTGAACGTACAGCCCTTTCAATATTGTCCTCAAATGGGAAGAATGCATCGGAGCCCAGAGCAACATCGGTCATCTTTTCATGCCAAGCGTCCTTCTCCTCCTTCGTAAACGGAGCAGGGCACTCTGTGAAATATCTCTGCCATACGCCGTCCTTGAGGAGCTCCTCATACTCATCTGAAATATAAAGGTCAATCGCATTATCTGCATCACACTTACGGATACCCTCAATAAACGGAAGATTGAGCACCTTTTCATTTCTTCTGAGCCAGAGCATATCAGCCTTATTACCTGCCATACGAGTACAAAGGATACGGCTCTGCTGACCTGCACCGACACCGAGAGTCTGTCCGCCCTGTGCATAAACTACTGAGTTTGACTGTGTATATTTTAAAGTAATCATTGAAATGAGCAAATCAATCTTTGCAATTTCAGGGATTTCCTTAATCTTAGTCGGCATATCGTTGAAAAGGTCCATAGTAATTTTAGCGTTATTACGCTTCTGCTCAAACTTGATACCGAATACCTGCTTTGTCTCCATCTCCTCAGGAACATAATCAGCGTCCATTTTAATAATAAGGAAATTACCTCTTCTCTTTGATTTGAGAATTTCAAGTGCCTCATCTGTATAAGACGGTGCGATGATACCGTCGCTTACCTCTTTAACAAGGAACTTCGCAACAGAAGCATCACATTCGTCACTGAGAGCCGCAAAGTCACCGAAGGAAGACTGTCTGTCACAGCTTCTTGCACGTACATAAGCCTGTGCAATCGGTGAAAGCTCAAGTCCGTCAGGTACCATACATACTTTTCTGTCAATATCATCAAGCGGCTGAGCAACTGCAGCACCTGCAGGTGAAACGTGTTTAAAGGAAGCTGCACTCGGAAGACCTGTAGCCTCCTTCAGCTCCTTGACAAGCTGCCACGAGTTAAATGCATCTAAAAGATTAATATATCCTGCTGCTCCGTTGAGTATTTCAAATGGAAGATCCTTGCCGTCCATATGAATTCTTGCAGGATTCTGATTCGGGTTACAACCGTATTTAAGCTTATACTCTGTCATATTCTTATCCTCCGTTAATCCTATAACTTTTAATATTGTTATTTTATACTATTACATTGAAAAAAGCAAGGCGGAATGTTACAATATGGTCAATGGAGAGAAAAAATGAACGGAATTTTAGTAGTTAACCACTTCTTAAACAGCAATAAGTTTAATGAACTGCATCATCATCTTATATCATCTGCAAAACAGATGAATATAAATCTGACAATGAAAACCAATCTTGAGCTTGCCACTGAACGTGCACAGGCTGACTTTGTTCTCTTTTGGGACAAGGATATCAATCTGGCAAAACGGCTTGAAAAGGAAGGACTGCCTGTTTTCAACTCTTCACGTGCTATTGCACTCTGCGACGACAAGGCAAGAACTTGTATTGCACTTGACGGCATTGTACCCCAGCCGAAAACGCTTATAGCACCTAAATGCTTTTTTAAGGCTGATATGAGCGAGTTTGTCACAAGAGCAATTGACATACTCGGCCTGCCTTTAGTTTTCAAAGAATGCTTCGGCTCCTTCGGAGAGCAGGTTCACCTGTGCCATAGCTTTGATGAAATTATGCAGCATATCACCGAAAAACCTTTTATATTACAGGCATTTATAACGGAAGGTGCCGGCATGGATGCAAGGCTTGAAATCGTCGGCGGCAAATGTGTGAGTGCTGTAAAGAGGATAAATGAAAATGATTTCCGTTCAAATGTTACAAATGGCGGCACAATGTGTCCTTACGAGCCGACGGCAGCAGAAATTGAAACGGCGGTCACTGCCTGCAATACGCTTGGTCTCACCTTTGGCGGTGTTGATATCCTTGAAAACGGTATGGTGTGCGAGGTAAACTCAAATGCACACATCATCAATATAATGAACTGCACCGGACTGGATATTGCACCGATTATTTTCAATGAAATCACGGAGAAAATCAGATGAAAGGTGTACTCATATATTCGGAAAAAGAGGCGGTACGCAACGCCTTTGCAATAAAAAAATTCAAGGAAAATCTGAACATTGATTTAGTAAATCCTGATTTCAGAGGGAATGCCGACTTTGTGATAAACCGAACAAACGATTATAAAGTCGGAAAATATTTTGAGGAAAAAGGAATAAGAGTCTTCAATCCGTCAAAGCTTTCAAGACTTGCAAATGATAAGCAGTACTGCTATGAATTTATGGCTGAAAACGGTATTCCGATTATGCCGATTGATTATACCAAAACCCCTGTTATAAAAAAGCCTGTTGACGGTCACGGCGGTCAGGGTGTTGTTCTGCTTGACAAGGCTGAGCCCTTTGAAAAAAACTATGTTTATCAGATGCCCTGCGATACCTTAGGAAAGGATTTAAGGGTATGGGCAATCGGCGGAGAAATCATTGCCGCCATTCTGCGTGAGAGCGAAACGGACTTCCGCTCCAACTTTTGTCTCGGAGGGAGCGCCACAGTATATCATCTGAGTGATACGGAAAAGACACTGGTGAAAAAAGTAATCAGCCTGATAGACAGTGATTACATAGGTATTGACTTTCTGTTTCACAGCGGACAGCTTGTGTTCAATGAAATTGAGGACACTGTGGGTGCAAGAATGATCTATGAAAAAACGGATATTGATATCATCAGGCTTTACTGCGATTACATAAAAAAGGAAATGGAAAATTGAAATATACAACAGACGTTGAAAACACGGAAGAATTTTTTGAAAAACTCAATAAAAGCAGAATGTTCACCTGCAAGAAAAGCGTTTCAGGACTAAGTGCAAGATACAACGGAGCATTCACCCTGTTTGCAAATCCGAAAATCAATCTGATAAAACAATCCGATAAAAAGGTTGAACTTGATATTCTGCCGAGCGTATCCTTGATTGCGGTTTCTTTTTTATTTACACTGTTTTTCTGGGCAATAGGCATAGTCGGTATTGTTCTTGACAAATTCAGTGTACCTATTGTAATCGTAATCTTTTTACTGCCGTCAATCCTATGGATTTTTCAGACCGCACTGAGCAGACATATCAACCGCTTAATCATCAGCGAAATAGAAAAATTAATATAACTGCAAAATATAAAAGTTTTGAATAACGAAGAAAACCGCGAACTGAATCGCGGTTTTTTATTGCATAAATTTTGATAAACAAATCAGGATTTATAATACAATAAATATGAATTGAATAATCGTAGGGTGAGGGCTTGCTCTCACCGTAATATCAAACATGCATTCGGCAGGAGCAAACCCCTGTCCTACAAAATGTCAATAACATTTCTTATAACTAATCAACAAATTCCGATTTATCTGTTCACAGAATGATATTACAAAATAATCCAAAGGACAATATGTCCTTTGGATTAAATGTTTCGTCTTATTATTTTAATTAGTCGTTAGCGTGACCTGCTGCACCGAATACAACATCAATCTTATGAGCAACAACCTCTTCAATAAGCTCTCTTGCAGGAGTAAGGTACTGACGAGGGTCAAAGTGTGTTGGATTTTCAGCAAAGTGCTTTCTTACAGCAGCAGTCATTGCGATACGGATATCTGAATCAACATTAATCTTACAAACAGCCATTGATGCAGCCTCTCTGAGCATTTCCTCAGGGATACCGATAGCATCAGGCATCTCACCGCCGTACTGATTAATCATCTTGATGTGCTCCTGATTAACAGATGAAGCACCGTGAAGAACGATTGGGAAACCAGGAAGCTTTTTGCCAACCTCTTCAAGAATGTCGAATCTGAGCTGTGGCTTCTGACCGGGCTTGAACTTGTAAGCACCGTGGCTTGTACCGATAGCAATTGCAAGTGAATCAACACCTGTTCTTGTTACGAAATCATAAACCTCTTCAGGCTTTGTGTAAGATGCGTCCTCAGCGTCAACCTGAACATCATCCTCAACACCTGCGAGAGTACCGAGCTCACCCTCAACAACACAGCCGTGAGCATGTGCATACTCAACAACCTTCTTTGTAAGAGCCACATTCTCCTCATAAGGAAGAGATGAGCCGTCAATCATAACAGATGTGAAGCCGCCGTCAATACACGACTTACAGGTCTCAAAATCAGGACCGTGATCAAGGTGAAGAGCGATTGGAAGATCTGTCTCCTCAGCAGCAGCCTTTACCATAGCAACAAGGTAATCGTGTGATGCATACTTTCTTGCACCTGCTGAGCACTGGAGAATTACAGGAGCATTAAGCTTCTTTGCTGCACGGGTGATACCCTGAACAATCTCCATATTGTTTACATTGAAAGCACCGATAGCGTAACCGCCCTCGTATGCCTTTTTGAACATTTCAGTAGTAGTAACTAATGGCATAATTACATCTCCTATATAAAATTAAATTTTTACTTGAAATATTATACTACAAAAACGATTAAATATCAACATAATGTTTTTTAATATCTTATATTTAATTTTCCTCGTAGCTTATGATCTCCTTAGCGATATAAATCGGTCTCTTCTTTGTCTGAATATAATTTCGTGCAAGGTATTCACCGATAATTCCGATAGTAAACAGCTGAATACCGCCGAGAAATGAAATAAGTATAACAAGCTGTGTAAAACCGTCAACATTAATATGACTGACAAGCTTTCTGATAATCGTTATCACTGCATATACAATACTGAAAACAGTAGCAACCGAGCCTAAAACAGATGCAAATTTAAGGGGTGCGGTTGAAAACGCAATAATTCCCTCAAATGCATACCTTAACAACTTGATGAAATTAAAGCTGCTTTTGCCTGCCTGGCGTTCCTTTGCAGTATACGGAATATAAACGGTATTAAATCCTATCCAGCTGAAAAGTCCTTTTGAAAAACGGTGAAATTCGCCCATTGAAAGCAGAGCATCACGAACACTTTTTCTGAATGTTCTGAAATCCGACGCACCGCTCTTAAAAGAAATTTCCGTAAATTTATCAGCAAACTTGTAAAAAGCGTTTTTGCACGCTGTTGTAAATTTACCCTCATGCCTGTCCTCCTGACAGGCACAAATGCAATCGACATCCGGATTGGAGTCAAGCATTTCAACCATTTTTTTAACTATGGCAGGATCCTGCTGCAAATCAGCATCTATAATGGAAACCAGCTCGCCGCAGGCATTCTGAAGTCCTGCATACATTGCAGACTCTTTACCGAAATTCCTCGAAAAATTAATAATTTTAATATTGCAGGGACTGATTTTTTTAACTTCCTTTAAATTTTCAAAGGTATTATCTGCACTGCCGTCATTTACAAATACAATCTCATAATCCTCAGTAACAGGAAAACTTCTGAATATCTCTTCTGCAAATGGTTTTACATTATCTGCTTCATTATAACACGGAACAACAAATGAAAGCTTCATTTTTTCACATCCTAATTTATATACAAAAATAGCCGATATAACAAATATTGCTATATCAGCTATTTTAAACCATTATATCAAAAGTGTCAACTGTTACGAAACTTCATCCTTAATTCTGTTATATAATCTCATTCATTGAAAGAATAACCAAAACACAGGTGATAATCACAAGGGCAGAAATAATAATCATAGGAATATTTGCCTTTGCTTTTTCTGATGTGCTTTCAGGAATAAGATGTGTTTTGCGCAGTGCACCGACAATCGGCTTGTATAACAGGAATGCAAAAGCCGCATTAAGACAGCTTTTAATTAAATTAAACGGCAGAAATGCAGGCAAGAGCAATTCTGCAACTGCCTCTCTCGGATAACCCATATAAAGGGGTGTAATACAGTAATTCCAAAGAAGCATTACCACAACCTGAACAACACAGCCTGCAATCAAGCCGATTGCTGCACCTGAAAGTGTTTTTTTCTTTTTATAAATAAGGCCGGCGGTAAAGGCAAATGAGCAGCTTGAGATGATGTTCATTACGCATCCGATAGGGCCGGTGTCACTTATGGTAACCATTTCAATTACTGATGTTATAACACTGACTACGATTGCAGACAGCGGACCGAGAATAAAGCTGCTCAATGCTATGATAATATCCTTAGGGTCGTATTTAAGGAACAGTACCACAGGCACTCTTATAACTGCCGTCATTGCAAATGCCAATGCACAGAACATAGCAGTCAGGGTCAGAATTTTTGTTTTGTTGTTTGTTTTGTTTTTCATTTTTTCTCCTTTTAATTGGGCAAAAAGAGAAGCCCTGACGCGAAAAACGTCAGGGCGTAAATGCTTTGACCACAGGCTGAATTTATAAATATATACAAATATAAACATCAGCCAAACATTTTCTCTCATCCGGACTTTAACCGTCGGTATCGGAATTTCACCGATTCAGCCATATTTCTATGGGTCGCGGACTGTAACCGCCGGTGAGGAATTACACCTCGCCCTGAAAATATTTTAGTCAGACTATCGTCTGCAATAACTATTATATTCCTCTTGTGTGATTTGTCAACTGTTTTTTTACTGATTATCAAGCTCGCTGTGATAATTGCCTACCATATCAACCTGCTCCTTTTCCTTTGCAGTCTGATACTTATCCTGATAATAGTTTTCAAGATGTGACTCAAAGCTGCCGTCAGGTGCAATGTCAATTACGGTACAGCCTCTCTGCAAGCCGAACTTCATGATTCCGGTATATGCAAGGTAGTCAATGGAATAGCCGTAAGTCAGGCGAACACCCTTATAATCAATTGAGAAGTTGTTCAGATGGTCGTGACCGCAGAACATACCCTGTGTTGAGTCAAGCTCCTTAACCTTATCGAAGAAGCCGTAATTATACTCACTTGTGTAAACAGAGTAATCCTTTTCACCTGCTTTACCGTAGATATATTTTACGTTTTCTGTATCATTAAAATCATTTGTCCTATATTCGTCCCATGCTGTTTTGTATTCAGGAATTGCAATATGGAAGAATGCAAGTGATTTCGGCATAACATCATTGTTCTCAGCCTTGATTTTATTGAGGGAATCTTCATACCACTTCACCTGACTTTCGTGAATGGTATCATATTTCCACATAATTCCGAAATAATCATTATCAACATAGGAATGGGAATCCAGCATAACAAGGCTCTGGGTAATTTCACCCTTTGTGTTCTTCACATTAATGATTGAATTACCATAACCGTCCACATCTTCAGGACCTGACTGGAACAGGCAGTGAGAAAACTTTTCCTGTGAATAGAATTCTGAAATCTTTTTACGTGAATAATAGGAATATGCCTCAGTATCGTGGTTACCGAAAACAGGAACCCAGTAAACACCGAGCTTTTCCATAAGCTGTGCAAAAAGCTCTGCACTTGTTTTATTGTTAAAT
This sequence comes from uncultured Eubacterium sp., assembly GCA_910577195.1. Lineage (GTDB taxonomy): Bacteria > Bacillota > Clostridia > Oscillospirales > Acutalibacteraceae > Eubacterium_R. The sequence continues at coordinate 131,090 of CAJTLP010000002.1, forward strand.
GTACCTGCCTGGAACGGAACAGGATATGCAATATCACCTGTGATAACAACAAGATCAGGCTTTTCTGCAGTAATCATTGCTGCAACGGCATTGATTGCCATTGAGTCCTTTTTTATACTGAGGAATCCGCCGCCGATATGTACGTCAGTAAGCTGAACTACTTTAAAATGATCATCTGTTGTAAAGGTGTAACAGCCGTTATCATCCAGCACAGGCTCCAGCTGATTGTCAAAGCTGACTGTCTCAATGGTCTCAATGAAATTACTGTTTGATTTCAGACCAACCGCTGAAACAGATGCAAGAATACCGCAAAGCAGTGCGATAACCAGTACAATGATAAGCAGTACCTTAAGAAAAATCTTAAAACGCTGCTTTGGTGTTTTTTTGGTTTTTGTTTTAGTTGACATAATGTTTACCCCTCTCAGTCATTAACTAAAAATTTTGCTTGATTTATTACCGTTTTTATTGCACTGACAGCAACAACAAGACCGATTACAACCGCAACAACGCCGTCAACGGCGTAATTGATTTTTGTTGTCAGTGAAAAGCCGAGCAATGCGGTGAATGTTACCGCACTGTCAAGAAAGCTGTCAAGTATAAGCGTTTTGAACACCGGCGAAGACTGCTTTCTATTTATTAAGATATAAATGATACCCATTAAAATTTTAACAAGAATTGTTACAATCACCAGCAATGCATATTTTTTTGAATACGAAACTGCCACCGGATACATCAGGCGTTCAGCACCGTTATATGCAAAGCTCAGACCGACAGCGGTCAGTGCTATACCGATTACAAAGGTTGCCAGAGCCTGAACACGCTGACTCTTCCTTTCGCTGAGCTTTAAAATCACGATAAAGCCTGCAAGTGCAATCATACAAGAAAGCGTATCAGCAAGATTGTTTACTGCATCGCAATAAATTGAAAGGGAATTTGAACTGATTGAGATATAGAGCTTTAATAAAAACAAAGCAAAGTTTACCGCAAGTCCGAAAACTGCTGTTTTAATCCCAAGCTTTCCCAATTTCACACCCCTCAATCAAATGGCAGATAACAAAATGATTATACCATACATTAAAATAAATATAAACAAAAAAATTGCACAAAATAAACAGGGTGATTTTATGGAATTTGTTTATATAATTATTCTTTCCCTTGTATCATTAACGGTTCTTTTTATTCTGACAAAGCTGATTGGCTTCAGACAGATAAGCGAAATGAGCTTTTTCGACTATGTTGTCGGAATTTCAATCGGTTCAATCGCTGCGGAAATGGCAACCAATATCGATCTGGAATGGTGGAAGGGCGTAGGTGCAATGGTGATTTACGGAGCTGTGGGCATACTGCTTTCCTATATTTCTCAGAAAAGCATTAAGGCAAGAAAATTCATATCAGGTCAGCCGATTATCCTTATTGAAAACGGTAAAATAATCAAAAAGAATCTGAAAAAAGCGAGAATTGAACTCAATGATCTGCTTACAAGCGCAAGAGGAAACGGCTACTTTAATCTGTCGGACATTGATTATGCAATTATGGAAACTACAGGAAAAATCAGTTTTCTGCCTGTACCGTTAAAAAGACAGCTCAATCCTAAGGACTTTAATTTTGCTCCTGAAAAAGAAGGACTTTGCATCAATGTTATTGTTGACGGACGAATTATGGAAAAGGATTTAAAAAATGCAAAAATAGATAAGGAAGAGCTTGAAAGACAGCTCAGAAACAAAGGCAAAAGAGTTGAGGATATACTGCTTGCAACGGTTGATTTAAAAAAACAGTTGACAATCTTTGATAAGTGATATATAATGCTCATATGAACAATCATTCATATGAGGTACATATTATGGAAACAAACGAATTTATTGATGAAGAAATCGTTTACGACCTGGCTGATTTGTTCAAGGTGTTTTCAGATTCAACACGAATACGGATTCTTGTTGCACTGTTTGACGGAGAGCTTTGCGTAGGCGAAATTGCACAGCGGCTGGAAATGAGCCAGACAGCGATATCCCACCAGCTGAGAGTGCTGAAGCAAAACCATTTAATCAGATACAGGCGTGACGGCAAAAATATGATTTATTCTCTTGCAGACGATCACGTAAAAACAATTATTAATTGTGCTACTGAGCACGTGGAGGAATAACTATGGAAGAAAAACAGAAACACGATCACGGTGAATGCTGTGACTGCAAACACGAACATCATCATAATGAGCACGAGCATCATCACGGCGACGGCTGCGGCTGCGGACACGACCATGCTCACGAAGAACTCAATAAAAAAGATTTTATTTTTAAGATAGCCACAGGCGGAATACTGCTTGTTATCGGCTACATATTAAATGAGCTTACCGAAAAGGGTGTAATAGATATACCAAGCTTTGTATATCTGCTCTGCTTCGGTCTGTCGTACCTTATAGTCGGTTTTTCAATCATCAAGGAAGCGGTTGAGGGAATCATTCACGGTGATATCTTCAATGAAAACGTTCTTATGGGCATTGCGTCAATCGGCGCATTTGCCGTCGGCGAATACACTGAGGGCTGTGCGGTAATGTTTCTTTTCACAATCGGTGAATTTTTACAGAGCCTTGCCGTGCAGAGAAGCCGTAAGTCCATTAAGGATATGCTGGAGCTTAAACCGCAGGAGGTTACAGTTCTTCGTGACGATGCTGAAACTGTAATGTCACCTGACGATGTTGAAATCGGAGATATTATGATTATCAAACCGGGTGAAAAGCTTGACATCGACGGCAAAATCATCGAGGGCTGTGCAGAGCTTGATATGAAAGCGCTCACAGGCGAATCCATTCCGGTATCAAAGTCTGTAGGCGACGAGGTACTGGCAGGCTCCGTAAACATTGACGGAGCATTAAAGGTTGAGGCAACAAAGAGATACAAGGATTCAACTGTTTCAAAAATACTGGATATGCTTGAAGATGCAGAAGACAAAAAGAGCAATGCTGAGCATTTCATCACTCGCTTTGCACGTATTTATACGCCTATCGTCTGTCTCATTGCGTTACTCATTATCCTTGTTCCGCCTATTTTCTTCGGCGGTGAATGGAAGGAATGGATTTACAGAGGCTTATCCGCACTTGTCGTTTCCTGCCCTTGTGCTCTTGTCATTTCAATTCCGCTGAGCTTTTTCGGCGGCATAGGTGCCTGCTCAAAGGAGGGTATTCTCATAAAGGGCAGCAACTATCTTGAAGCACTTGCAAAGGTTGATACAGGCGTATTTGACAAAACAGGCACGATTACCAGCGGTAAATTTGAATATGTAAACTGTGAATGCTACCACTGCCACTGCAGTGACAATCAGCACAGGGAGCTTTTAAAAATCATTGCTGCCTGTGAAAGATATTCCACACATCCTCTGGCAAAATCAATCAGCCTTGCCTTCAGCCACTATGCAGATGAATGTGACGTCAGAGATGCTAAAAACTATGCAGGTATGGGCGTATCGGCAGTTGTGGACGGAACAAAGTATTACGTCGGCAATGAAAAGCTGATGCAGAAAATCGGTATTGATTTTAAAGAAACGGAATGTATAGGAACAGCCGTTTACTGTGCAAGTGAAACGGAATTCAAGGGCGATATCGTATTCGCCGATATAATCAAGCAGGACAGCAAGGATGCACTTGCCCAGCTGCACAAGCAAGGCATTACACACACTGTAATGCTTACCGGCGACAAGGAACCGATTGCAAAGGATATAGCCGCAAAGGCAGGAATAGATACAGTATATGCAAAGCTTATGCCTGATGAAAAGGTTGCAAAAGTAAAAGAGCTTCAGGAAAAGGGAAGCTCCGTACTGTACACCGGAGACGGAATAAATGACGCCCCTGTTCTTGCACAGGCTGATCTCGGTATTGCAATGGGTGCTGTCGGCTCAGATGTAGCAATCGAGGCATCAGATATGGTAATTATGAGTGACTCCCTTTCAAAAATTCCGACAGGAAGAAGAATTGCTAAAAAGACCTTAGCAATTGTTAAGGAAAATATCATCTTCTCCCTTGCAGTAAAAATTCTCATAATCATTGGCTGTGCAACAGGTATTTTCGATGAAAATGCAATGTGGCTTGCAGTGTTCGGTGATGTGGGTGTTTGCCTGATTGCAATTGCAAATTCAATGAGAACAATGATTGTAAAAAAGAAAAAAGAGAATAAATAAAAATATCATTTAATCCCATAAGGGCGGATATGGAATCCGCCCCTACGATAAAACAAAAACCGCGAACGTATTCGCGGTTTTTTTGTTGTTATAAAAATGTTATTGACATTCCGTAGGGCAGGGGTTATTCCCCTAATAGGGGAAATGTCTGCAAAGCAGACAAAAGGGTCTGCCGAATCGCAGATTAGTCTCCTGCCGATTATAATTTTAACATAACGGTGTGAGCAAGCCCACACCCTACAATGCTTCAAGAACGTCCCTGACAATCCGTAGGGGACGATTCCATATCGTCCCGCAATATTATCAGCTATATTTAAAATATATGTTTTATACTTTCAGCGTTTGGGATAATCTAATCCCTGTGGCAAATCCAGTATATAATCTGCTGAAACATTAAATAGTTTACATAGTTGTCTTAAATCTTCTAAGTTTGGTTCTGTTTTTCCTTTTTCAATAAACGATACTTTTCTTTGTGTTATATTACATTTTTCAGCTACTTCTTTTTGCAATAAATCATTATCTATTCTTAATTCTTTTATTCTTATTTGTGCTATATCCATATTTTCACCTTCCAAATGAATATTCTACCACAGTTAATTTTTAACTATTGACACATAGTTAAAAATTAACTATAATGTATTATGAAAAGAATGAATCTAAAGGCGGTGATAATATGAGAAAATTTCAGATACCAGTAACACCGCCGACAACAAGCAAAAGTATACGGTTTCCCAATGATATTATTGAACAGGTTGAAAGTATGATTGTGGGCAAGGACTGCACCTTCACCGCTTTTGTGGTTGAGGCAGTCCGCATTGCCCTTGAGGATATCGACAATGAATAGGCAACAAAGACAGGGGCGGATATGGACGCTGACACCTGCAATTATAATAGCAAAAAACCTACCTCAGAGGAATCCCTCAAAGGTAGGTTTTTATTATGTGTTATTCTGATTTAAAACATCTTCTGAAGCTGAGCATAATCCTTAGCATTGATATAGCCGTCTGCTACAACATCCAGATATTCACAGTAATTGCTGTCCTTTGCTGTCGCATTGATACAATCCACAAAGGCTACTGTATAGCTATCATCATTATTCACACAAGTAATCGTTGCAATTCCGTTTTCAAAGCTCTTGAGAGCATATGAATGATTATCCTTCCAGATAGCATAAACCTCCATATCCTCTGTTATGTTTGAAACGTCACTGCTCCATCTGTCCAGCTCCTTGCACTGCGGAGGAACAAGCTCTACAGGATTTCTTGCGGCTTCATTTTTATTCACAAATCTTTTGCCGATGAGCTCCTGCATTTCCTCGTCCGCATAAAAGCTTACCTGATAGAAATCTCTTGTAACGTCGATATGGACCTCCATATCCTCACACTTTTCATTTGAAACAGAATAGGAATAGTCAATACCTCTGTCAATCTCGCTTACATCATATGTTGCAAATTCACCCATTGTATAGCCGAAAACATCGTTCTTGTCCAGTGAGGTTGTTCTGATGCAAAGGGCATCATCAACCGCAAAAGGAACTGTAATCTGCAAGCCGTTTATTGCTGCCGTTGCGGTTACAGTTTGACCGCCGATTGCTGACTTTACAACTGTGTTCAGATTGATATTATTACTTAAATCCAGTGACCTTAAATGATTTAATGAACAGCTGAATGTCTTCAGGTTAACGTTCTTTGAAACATCAAGTGATGTCAGCTCATTCTGATTGCACTTGAAATCCTTCAGATTTACAAGGTTTGAAACATCAATACTTTCCAATGAATTGGCAAAGCAATAAAGCGTTTCAATATTGGAGATATTGCCTAAATTCAATGAGGTCAGCTCATTGGACATACATTTCAATGTGATAAGCTTCGGATTATGCGAAACATCCAATGAGGTAAGATAATTACCTTCACAGGTCAATGTTGTCAGATTATACAGTGCTGAAACATCCAGCTCCTCAAGATTTATACCGCCGCATCTTAAAACACTTAAGCTGTCTGCAAAATATTCAATGCCCTTAAGGGTTTTAACCTCAGCGTCATCAGAGACCATACCTGACAGTGCCATTACATCAATCAGGCTTTTATCCCTTTCAGCGACACTTAAAGTACCGCTATTGTCTGTATCATATCTTTTAACGATTTCCATAAAGACAGGGTCAGGGAAATTCTGCGCATTAATTACAACCTCATCATCACCAAAGGCTGTAAAGCTGATGCCGAAACAGCCTAATAATATGGTGAGTGACAAAAGGAGGGATATATATTTTTTCATTTTTTTATTCATATGTCATCCCTCCTTATCTTCTTGTGAGTGTAATATCAATGGATGATGTTACCACTGTTCCGTCAAGATTTGTTACCGTACAGGTTATCGTTGTCTTATGAGATGAAACAATACGGTCTAACTTACATAAGTTTGTCGCTTCAACAAGACCTGTGTTTTCATCAACACTGATATAAGCCTTGTCTGATGATGTGTATTTAACACTTACAATGGAATTTGCATTTGCAGGTGTAGGAACATAGCCCACAGTAACACCCTTGAAATTACTGTACGCACCGCCGCAGGAGTAATTCACTGCGCCTGATACTGCAGTACCGTCAATGGTAAGTGCAATGGATGTAACAGGGATAGGATTGTCGATAACATTGAAAGTATATGTATTAATCTGTTCTCTGTCATAATCATCAACTGTTCTTACGGTGAGGGTGAATGTGCCCTTTTCAGCCGTTTTATTGACTGAAAGCTGATTGCCGTTGAGCTGAAGGGCAACACCATTTTCATCAGCAGGTGTAATATCAAAGGATTTAACCATTGCACCTTCATTGAGAAGGATATCCACAACAGCATTATTATTCTCGTCAACCTTTACAAAGCCCTCATTTCCAAGAACTTCGCCGTTTTGTGAGATGGTTACTACAGGAGTAATAAACTCGTGACCCTGAAGAGCGGTTGTTGCTTCAGTCAATACTGCACAGGCATTGTCAATCTCAGCCTGGCTTGCATAAATATTTTCATAAACAGCAACAGCTTCATCATAAGCAGTCTTAAATGCAGTACCGTAATCATATGCATAATCGGTATATGTAATTGACTTTGCAGTCTCTATTGCTGCACTGAGTGCGGTTGTGTCCCAAGTGGTAAATGCTTTTATCGTTGCAGTATAACCGCCGTCAAGTGCTGTGGCAGTAATGATTGCCTCCCCCTGTGAAATGAAGGTCACAACTCCGTTTGCATCAACCGTTGCAATGCTTTCATCGCTTGAGGTATAAATGCAATCCTTAATGCTTACAACTGCAATATTGCTTGAACCTGTAAAGGTTGGTGCAAGCGTAACCGTCTGTGCAGGAGCACCATATACACGCTCCTTATCAAAGCCGATGCCCTTTACTATGTTTGTACTTCTTACAAAGGAAACATATACTGACGCGGTATATTCGCCGCCGTATACATTTTTTACTGTACAGGTAATCAGAGATGCACCTGCACTTGCAGAGTTATTATCAACAACACCGTTATTCACTGTAATATTCGGATTTGATGATGTCCAGGCCATCTCCGTATAAACGGAGCCGGCAGGCTCAACATTCGGTACAAGCGTTATGCTCTTTCCGTTTATGGAAATTGCATCTGAATAACGGATAAAGCCTTCATTGATTTCGCTGACACTCGGATCCTCACTGAAGCCGATTGAAACACCTGTTGTTGCAACATATTCCACAAGTGAATTGAATGCATTATCAAGCTTTTCAATCATCAGATTAATTTCTTCCTGTGTTGCTCTGCCCTCAGTAATCATCTGCTGTGCTTCAGAAACTGCCTGTGCCAGAACATCGAGTGACTCCTGCGTATATGTATAGGAGTCCTTAACCTCATCAATAACAGTCTGATACTCTTTCTGCTTTTGAATAAGCGGTTTGAAATCGGTTACGACTGTAATTTCTACAGAATCTGTATATCCGCCGTCAAGCGTCTTACCTGTAACAGTTGCCTTACCGTTATTAACAGGTGTAATCACACCGTTTGCATCAACCGTGACTACATCTGTATTGGATGAGTTCCAGCTGACAGCAGTAAATTCTGCACTGCCGCCGACTGTATAGGCAAGCTGCTTTGGCGCATCTGTTGCACAGATTGTCAGCTCGCTGTCAGTAATATCAAAGCCTGTTACCGTTTTATCTGACATTACAACCGAAATCGTTCTTGTATACTCTCTGTTATACTGGTCAACAATTTTAACAGTAATATTTGCCCACGCACCGTCGCCATGCTCCTTAGGCGTTAAAGTAATAGAATTATTACTAATCTCTGACTTAATCTGTGACGAAGAATCAACATTCCAGCTGATTGTCTTATACATTGCGTCTCCCGGATTAGGAGTAGCTGTAAGCGTTACAAAGTTATAGCTGTTCCAATTTGTATAACCGCTTGAAAGGTTTACTGAAAGAGCATCACTTGATGATACTGCACCGCTTGACACCTTATCGCCCTTACTTGTTGGGAGAGCCTTTTTATAGGTTGTATAATTGATATCAATTTTATTAACCTTTATAAACGGATGATTGAGCATTTCCTCATATGCAGCAACAAGCTCATTTGCCGCATCATCAATATCCTGCTGCGAAACAGCATTGCTGTTCATAACATCCTCAGCGTGAACATATGCTCTGCTGAATGCTGTACCGTAATCATAAGCATAATCTGTATAATCCACATTCCTGTAATCCTCTAGTGCCTTACGAAGTGCACTTCTGTCACCCTCTGAGGATACAACACATTCTGCCGATATACCGCCGTCATAGGATACTGCACGGACAATGGTTGAACCGGCGCTTACAAATGTTACGGTTCCGTCCTGTGCTACGGTAGCAATCTCTTCATTATCTGATTCCCAGTAATAATTCTGAATGCTGGCAGCTCCGATATGCGGAGGCGTTGCCAAGCCTGTAGGCTCAACTGTACAAACAAGCTGATGTGTTTCACCGATTGCACCTGAAATATTATCATCTGAAAGCTTAAGGGCTGTTACAGGATAACGTGCAAAGGATACCCATACGGAATCCGTGAAGCTTCTGCCAAAGTGATCCTCAACCGTACAGGTGATCAGTCCGTAGCAGGCATCGTTGATTGTCGGCTTGCAGTCACCCTCTTTGGATACGCTGATATCTGTTGTGGAGGATTCCCAAGTAATACTCTTATAGGAGCCGTTGTTCGGATAAAGTCTTACGTTCAGATCCAGATTAGCATCTGTGTATTTAAAGCCTTTATCTGTAAGGATGCTTACCTTATACTAATAGAATTCCTTCGTTTCTTCGCCGTCAAGATAAAGCTCAACCTTCTTAATTTCGTTATATTTCTGAAGTCCCTTGTATGCCTTTTCAAGCTCATTTACCATTGCATTGACTTCAGCCTGAGAATATCCGCCATCGCCAAGCATCTGCTGCGCCTTTGTCATCGCTGCAGTATACTTAGCCCATGTATCAGGATAATAGTTTATATAGTTCAGCTGAAGATCGTTATACTGCTGCACAAGCAGTTCAAGTGCAGTATAATTTGTAATAACATTTACTGCACACTGTGCAGTATATCCGCCGTCATAGGTCGTACAGTAGATGATACAGTCGCCACCCTCAACAAAGGTAACAACACCGTTCTGGTCAACGGTTGCAATACTCTCATCGCTGGATGACCAGTAAACATTGGTGCAGTTTGCACCACCGACAACACCTACAGGCTTAGGTGTAACCGTTGCTTTTATTGTCGCCGTTTCACCGATTTTACCGCCTGTTATCTGCTCCTTATCAAGGCTTACACCTGTTACAGGTGTTCTTGCAAATGAAAGGAACACGCTGTCACTCGACTCGTTACCCATAAAGTCTGTTACCGTACAGGTAATGATTGCTGAGCAAGCATTATTTGATGAAGGCTTGCATACACCGTTTTTATCAACTGTAATACCATCATTTGATGAAGTCCATTTGATATCGCTGTACATAGCCTCAAGCGGCTTGATTCTGTAGTTAAAATCAACGCTGTATTTAGTGTAATTTGTAGTTGCACCTACATTAACTGTAATATGATCATTCTCAAGTTCGTTGTTTTTGGAATCAAGAATCTGTACACCTGCCAGACCAATGAATCCGCCGATCTTGTAGAAAGCATATAAAAGCTCGTTTGCACGTGTATCACAGGACGCCTGAGATGCCATTAGCTCATCATAAAGAACATAATAAGCCAGATCCAGCTTCTTCATATACTGATTATAGAGCGTTCTGTTTTCCGTTGTTCTCTTTACAAAGGTATTGTCACAGATATTTACTATCTTTTCCAGTCTTTCCTTATCAGGGTAAACGGTTACCTGACAGGTGTCAACGATTCCGCCGTCAGCTGTTACACAGTAAAGAGTTGCCACACCTACATCGTGACCTGTAAGTACTGCACTGCTTTTATCATCACCCTTTGATTCAACCGTAAAAACGGATTCATCACTTGAATACCAATTACAATTATAGCAGGCAGAATATTCACCGTCATTATTACCGCCAAAGGTAGGTGTATGCGTTGCTTCAGCCTGATAACCATTTACAATTTCAATTGCATCCTGATCAATTTTGTTATCCGTAACATAGTTTTTACTTACACAAATTGTAATGACATTTGATTTGATTCGTCCGTCCTCAGATGTAGCATAAACATCAAAAGTAAATGCACTTTCGTGGAATGCATCTCTTGTTATGGCGGCAGTATGTGTTCCGTTTGAAATATCAGTCGAAATATTACTTCCGTCAACAACCCACTTTAATTCCTGATTTGATGCATTTTCAGGATAAACCGCTGCCGAAAGAACTGCACCCAAGCCTTCATATTGCGTCGAAGCCTTAACCGTTGCATATGTATATTCTTTACCCTCAATAGTAACAACCTTTGGCTCACCATTCAGACTGGCCAATGTTCCTTTGGCTCCGTCAACTTTAATTTTAATATCATCAATCGGTATACCATTTGTTACTTCATACGTTCTGATAAAGGATGAAATTTCGTAAAATCTGTCACTGGTCAGCGGATATCCTGTTACGGCTTTAACGACAATGGTACATTTACCTCCGTCATTAACCACATAATGTCCTTTGGAGTCAATCGTTCCGATTCCGTCGGTTGCCGGATTTTCGCTGTCTGCCCAGATATATACAGGGTTGCCCTCTTCGTCTGTTCCGCTCTGAATACCCCAAGTCACAGTCAATATATCGGAATCCGCAACACGCTTAGGATAAACGGTATATGTATAATCCGTTTCTTCTCCCATTTCAAGATAATTTTTACCCTGAATTTCCACATCTGAAAGGTATTGACCCATTTTACCACCGGTTACGGTTATCGTGTATGGTTTTGTAACATTATTCGCAGCAGAGGTCGCATAGATTGTACAGGACTGCTTTGAAAGAGCGCCCAACGCACCGCCTGCGTCTCGACCGGTAATAACACCGGTTTCAGGATCAACGCTTGCAATAGAAGGATCAGATGATGTCCAAGTGATATCACTTGTATCACCCACCTCAGGCTGGACATTTGTGATAGAAAGCTGAATCTGTGAGCCTTCTGTTACATTGGCCGGTCCTTCAATTGAGAAATCTGTAATCGGCTGCGCTTCAACAACATTGAAAGTAATTGTATCATTATATACAAACTGAAGAACAAGGTTGCTTATAATTTCAACAGCTGTTGCTGTAAGCTGAACCGGATCTGCAGCATCTCCTGCAATATCCTTTATCGCAAAGCATACATCAAGAATAGCCCTGAGTACATTTCTGTTGATATCAAGTCCGATATACTTAATAAGTATATCCGCAACCTTATCAGTATTTATCGTGCCGGTATTTTCCAGCTTATAAATATAATTTACCATCTCAAGGATACCCTGAATAATCTGTTCGGTATCAGGCGATACCATAATGGTTACTGTACCGGTATTCTTAAAGGTGACAAGACCGCTGTCATCAACAGTAGCAACAACCTTTCCTTTATCAAAGATTGAGGAACTTTTAACAGAATAAACAACTCCGTATTTAAGTCTTACAGGAGTAGTAACTGCACTGAGCTGAACCTTAGAGCCAACTGCTACCGTTGTATTTATCTGGGATTTATTTGTAATATGGGTACCGTTTGGCAAAAAGTTCGCGTACCATTCTTCGTTTTTAGTTACACAAATCTGAACAAAATCATCATCAAGAAGCGTTCCACCAGCATCATAAAGCGAAACATGAATATTGGAATTTATATTATCAAGATAATATCTGAGAGAGTCTATAAGCTCACCTTTATATGAGTCAACCCACTTTGCAAGGGGAGAATCAGAGCCGAAGAGCCCCTCAACAACAGCTATAATCGCCTCCGTATCCATTGTATCGACATTGACATATTCATTGAAAAGTGCTTTTTCAATAACGGTTGCCATGATACTGCCGACAAGAGGAATGGTTTTAACCTCATTATCAATCCACGTATGTATTACAGCACCCTTTGAAGAGTCAAATGCCTTAACTACGCCCTCCTGTGTAACATCAACAAGAGTAGGTGTTTCACTATACCATTTAATATAGCTGTTATCAGGCATTTCGTTATCAATGAACTTATAGGTAAGTTTAAGCTCATCACCCTCCGTCATATATTCAATATACTTGGTAACGCCGTCTTCCTGAAATTTAGGCACAGATGTATCCGTGTCCTTATAGAAAAGTGTAAGACCCCAATCTTCCAATTTTCCGTCATCCGCAGCAAAAGCTGTGGCTGCAGGCAATACACCTGTGAACGCCATAAGAACTGCCAGGATTATGCTTATAATCCTTTTTTTCACCGTTACTCGTCCCATAATAAATTCCTTTCATATTCCCATATACAAATATAACTATCCTATTTTAGTAAACTATTTGTATATAAATTATATACTTTTTGAAAAATAATTGCAATATTTCTACTTTAGTTATAATTACCAAACTTTATTGAATATGTTTGTCCATTATAACTAAAGAATCTGCAAAATATGACGTTTTAACAAAAAATGTTCATTATTTATTAAATTGTTTTTTATTCAAAACAAATGCAACCTTAAGGTTACATTATGAAAACCGGTATTCGATTGCTATTTAATACCGTATTTAATATGATTAATTTAGGCAATAAGAAACAGAGGTGATTTTATGAAATTTAATGAGAATATAAGAAACCTGAGAAGAGAAACGGATTGTTCACCACATCTGCTCAGATTGATGTAACGGCTGTTGAAAGCGGATACGTTTATATCGACGACGGTGATACGATTACAAAAGAGGAAATGCTTGAGGCTTTCAATCCGGGTTACTTTATCCTTTTTGAAAGCAATTATATCTTTGATGAATTTTCAGATCAGGGACATAAAAATCCAACCGATATCTCCTTTGAAATCTATGAAAATGTTCCAATTCAAATTACAGAATCCAAACAAAAACAAAACTGACTCCGTTTGAAAAACGAAATCAGTTTGTTACTTAACAATTTAATTTTCTGCATCAAGTAGGGTCTTTTTGTACTGTCTGCACAATCCGGGGCTGTTCAGATGTTATAGATAGTGTCTTTTTTTATTTCATAAATTTATCAATTGCATTATTCAGCTCATCAAGCATTTCGTCATCGCCGTCCTCAACAGCATGAACAATACAGTGTTCAAGGTGATCCTTCAGTATCAGCTTTCCAGTATTATTAATTGCTGATTTAACTGCAGCAAGCTGAACAAGCACCTCAGAGCAATCCTCGCCATCATCAACCATCCGCTTTACCTTTTGCAAATGTCCGATTGCTCTGGCAAGGCGGTTTGATACTTCCTTCGTGTGTTTATGGTCGTGGTTATGCTTGTGCTGATGTGTATGTGCTTCGCTCATATTTTATCAAGTGCCTGCTGAATGTCGGCAATAATATCGTCAGCATCCTCGATACCAACACTGAAACGCACAAGGTCAGGACTTACGCCGCATTCCTCAAGCTGCTCGTCGGTCAGCTGACGATGGGTTGTTGATGCAGGATGCAGACAACAGGTACGTGCATCTGCAACGTGCGTAACAATTGCAGCAAGCTTTAATGAATCCATAAACACGGTGGCAGCCTCTCTGCCGCCCTTGATACCAAAGGATACTACACCGCAGGTGCCCTTTGGCATATATTTCTGAGCAAGTGCATACTGCTCATCGTCAGGGAGCATTGCACATTTTACCCAGTTAATCTTATCATTATTTTTCAGATACTCTGCAACCTTCTTCGCATTTTCGCAGTGACGCTCAACTCTGAGATGAAGAGTTTCAAGTCCTACGTTAAGTAAAAATGCATTCTGCGGAGCAGGGATTGAACCTAAATCACGCATAAGCTGAACTGTAGCCTTTGTGATATAAGCGCCCTTGCCGAAGGTATCGGTATAAGTAATACCGTGATAGCTGTCATCAGGCGTTGTGAGACCCGGGAATTTATCATTCTGTGTCCAGTCAAAATTACCGCTGTCCACAATAGCACCGCCGATTGTTGATGCGTGACCCTCCATATATTTTGTTGTGGAATGGGTAACGATATCACATCCGAACTCAAACGGACGGCAGTTAATCGGTGTTGCGAAGGTATTGTCAATAATAAGCGGTACACCATTTGCGTGTGCAACCTTAGCAAATCTTTCAATATCAAGAATATCAAGGCTCGGATTGGAAATCGTTTCACCGAACACAGCCTTTGTATTCGGCTTGAATGCTGCCTGAATTTCCTCCTCACTCGCCTGAGGACTTACAAAAGTAAAGTCAATACCAAGCTTTCTCATTGTTACATTGAACAGATTGAATGTTCCGCCGTAAATTGCGGATGATGAAACAATATGGTCGCCTGCCTGTGCAATATTGAAAACAGCATAAAAGTTTGCTGCCTGACCTGATGATGTGAGCATACCTGCCACACCGCCCTCAAGCATAGCTATTTTCTGTGCTGCATAATCACAGGTAGGATTCTGCAGACGAGAGTAGAAATAGCCTGACGCCTTAAGGTCAAACAAATCACCCATTTCCTCGCTTGAATCGTATTTATATGTTGTGCTCTGTACAATAGGGATTACTCTCGGCTCGCCGTTTTTCGGCTCATATCCACCCTGTACACAAATTGAATTAATGTTCATTGGTTTTCCTCCTTGATATAGAATAGTTAAACTATTGTTTAGTTAATCAATAATGTTATTGATATTTCGTAGGGGCAGGTTTCCACGCCTGCCCACTTCATATTAGGAGGGCACTGAGACCCTCCCCTACATTAAACAATAATTAGTCCTCAAGAAAATGCTTCATTATACTTGGACCATGCTCAACAAAATTACCTGTTGCCTTAGCGGTTTCCTCATTAATCGTATCAACTCCGATAATCTCATTATTCTTATGATAAATCAGATAAGGAACAGGGTCACTTGCGTGAGTACGTGTCACAATCGGTGTCGGATGATCAGGGAGAATCATAATCTTATAATCATCAAACTTTTCGAGTCCCTTGAAGAGAATCGGAAGAACTCTCTCGTCAATCATCTCAATGGCACGAACCTTATTTTCAGGCTCATTTCTGTGACCGCATTCATCAGGTGCTTCAAAGTGAATGTACACCAAATCATTTCTTTCCAGCAAATCAAGAGCCGCGTTTGCCTTGCCTTCAAAGTTGGTGTCAATATATCCGGTTGCACCCTCAACCTCAGCAACCTCCATTTTAGCACAGCCGCCGATACCCTTGATAAGGTCAACAGCTGATACAACAGCACCCTTGATGCCATAGATTTCTTCAAATGGTGAAAGTGCAGGACGCTTGCCCTCACCCCAAAGCCAGATTGAGTTAGCAGGTCTTTTGCCGGCTGCCTTTCTTGCGATATTCACAGGGTGATCCTTAAGCAAATCATATGATTTTTTCATCAGCTCAATAAGCGGCTGAGCGTTTTCAGCTGTTGAAAGATGCTCGGTAATTACCTTGCCTGTAATATCGTGAGGCGGTGTCATTTTACCGAGATCGGTTGTGCCGTTATCCCAGATAAGGCAGTGGCGGTATGATACACCGGGATAGAATTTGAATTCATCTGTTCCCAGCTTTTCATCGATAAACTTAATAAGAATTTCTGCCTCTTCCGTTGAAATATCATCAGCACAGTAATCCTCAATTGTTTTTTCCTCATAAGGCAAATCGTCCTCTGAAAGAGTCACAAGATTTGTCCTGAGTGAAACATCTGTCGGCTTCATATCAATGCCGATTGACGCAGCCTCCAGCGGACTTCTGCCTGTGTAATACTTCATTGGGTCAAAGCCCATAACACTCATATTTGCAACATCACTTCCCGGCTTTAAGCCTTCAGCAACTGTTCTGATGAGACCAACCTCAGCCTTTGATGCAAGCATATCCATATTCGGCTTTTTTGCACACATCATAGGTGTTTTTCCGTCAAGTGCAGGTACAGGATAGTCAGCCATTCCATCATATAATACTACAACGTATTTCAAAATAATTCCTCCAAGTTTGAATAATGTCCTCTCGGCGATGTGCGTATAAGTGCGCACGCCGACACAACAGAGGGGGTTCTTAGGGGGAATAGGTGTATACCTTCCCCCTGAGTCGTTTTCTTGGTACCGTTCTTTTGCGACACAAAAGAATGGTACATCTCTGCGTTAGCAGAAAAATTTGTAATTCTGATGCGATTACTTATTTAAAGTAGTTCACACCACTCTCAAATATCTTCATATCCTTTTCAAACGGAACATTTGCATAAAGGTCGTCGCCCTTACGCTCGCAGTGACCCATTTTACCGAGAACTCTGCCGTCAGGTGAGGTGATACCCTCAACCGCACATACAGAGCCGTTCGGATTAAACGGCATATCGCTTACAGGTATGCCCTCAAGATTTACATACTGCGTAGCTACCTGACCGTTTTCAATAAGCTTTTTCATAACATCATCATTTGCAACGAATCTGCCTTCACCGTGACTGATTGGAACTGCAAATACATCACCTGCATTCACACTGCTGAACCAAGGGGATTTAACGCTTGATACTCTTGTGTATGCCATTGATGAAATATGTCTGCCGATTGTATTGAAGGTAAGTGTAGGATCAGTGTCCTTGATGTCACGGATTTCACCGTAAGGGACAAGACCGAGCTTGATAAGAGCTTGGAAGCCGTTGCAGATACCGAGCATCAAACCGTCACGGCAGTTAAGAAGCTTTGTTACAGCTTCCTTAACCTTTGGATTTCTAAAGGTTGTTGCAATGAACTTACCTGATCCCTCAGGCTCGTCACCACCGCTGAATCCACCCGGCAGCATAATAATCTGTGATGTCTCAATTTCCTGAACCATCTTATCAATTGTTTCATTAATAGCGGATGAGGAAAGGTTATTTACAACAAGGATGGATGCCTCAGCACCTGCCTTTTCAAAGGCTCTTGCAGTATCAATCTCACAGTTTGTGCCCGGAAAAGCAGGGATAAATACCTTTGGCCTTGCAACCTTGTTTTTCGCAACGAAGATTGAACGCTCTTTATAAAGCGGAACATCATAAGGCATATTTGCCTTCTTGCCTGAATCGGTAGCAAATACCTTTTCAAGCTTGCCTGTCCATGCGTCGATAAGCTCATCAACTGTCTGAACAACGCCGTCAATAATGAATATTCCGTTATCATTTACAGTACCGAGAGTGATGCCGTCAAATGCATCTTCATCTGCAAGTTCAACAACGAAGGAAGCTTCCTTAGCTGCGAACAATGTTTCCTTATCAAGCTTCTGTGCAAAGGTAAAGCCATACTTGTTGCCGAATGCCATCTTACAGATACAAGCAGCAGCACCGCCCTCCTTAACAACGGATGCTGAAAGGATTGAGCCGTTTCTTACACCCTCATAAACCCTAACCATAAGCTCCATAGCCTTTTCAAAGTCAGGCAGTCCTGTGCTTTCGTCAACAGGAAGAGGTAACAATTTTACGGCTGAGCCTGTTCTCTTGAACTGAGATGAAACAGTCTTGGACGCCTCACTCATACCTACTGCAAAGGAAACGAGAGTAGGCGGAACATCAAGCTCATTGAAAGAGCCGCTCATGGAGTCCTTACCGCCGATTGACGGACATTTGTACCCAACCTGTGCCATAAGTGCACCGAGAAGAGCCGCAGTCGGCTTGCCCCAGCGTGAAGGTACATCGTTAAGTCTTTCAAAATATTCCTGGAAAGTAAGTCTTGCCTTTGACGGGTCACAGCCTACAACGGCAAGCTTTGCCAGTGATTCTGATACAGCATATGCTGCGGAATGGAATGGTGACCAGCGTGAAAGCTTTGGAATAAAGCCGTATGCCATAACGGTTGCGGTATCGGTTTCACCCTCAAGAAGAGGAATTTTTGCAACCATTGCTTCCTCAGGTGTTAACTGATATTTACCTGCGTACGGCATAAGAACAGTTGCTGCACCGATTGATGAGTCAAAGCGTTCAACAAGACCCTTCTGTGAGCAAACCTCAAGGCGTGAAAGGTTTGCCTTAAGTGCCTGTGCGTTATCAAGCTCAGCAAGACATTCAGGCACCTGCTTTGTATAATCCTTTGTATCGTCAACGGCATCAATCTCAGCCTTAGCGTGCTGGGTAACACCGTTTGTATTTAAGAAATCACGGCTGAGGCTTACAATCTTATCGCCTCTCCATGTCATTTCAAGTCTGTTGTCAGCAGTTACAACTGCAACAGGCGTAGCCTCCAGGTTCTCTTCATTTGAAAGCTGAATGAACTTTTCAACATCAGCCTTATCAAGAACAACTGCCATTCTTTCCTGTGATTCTGAAATAGCAAGCTCAGTTCCGTCAAGGCCGTCATATTTCTTAGGAACCTTATCAAGATCAATCTTCAGTCCGTCTGCAAGCTCACCGATTGCAACGGATACACCGCCTGCGCCGAAATCGTTGCAGCGCTTAATCATCCTGGCAACCTCAGCCTTTCTGAACAGACGCTGAATCTTACGTTCGGTAGGAGGATTACCCTTCTGTACCTCAGCGCCGCAGGTCTCAATGGACGAGGAGTTGTGTGCCTTTGATGAGCCTGTTGCACCGCCGCAGCCGTCACGTCCTGTACGTCCGCCGAGAAGAACGATAATATCACCGTCCTGCGGACATTCACGCTTAACATTATCCTTTGGTGACGCACCGATTACTGCACCGATTTCCATTCTCTTTGCAACATAGCCGTCATCATAAAGCTCTGTTACCTGACCTGTTGCAAGACCAATCTGGTTACCGTAGCTTGAATAACCTGCTGCTGCACCTGTTGTGATTTTGCTCTGCGGAAGCTTTGCGTCAAGTGTTTCCTCAAACGGAGTTGTCGGATCGCCTGCGCCTGTTACACGCATTGCCTGATAAACATATGCTCTGCCTGAAAGCGGATCACGGATAGCACCGCCGAGACAGGTTGCCGCACCGCCGAAAGGCTCAATCTCAGTCGGATGATTGTGGGTTTCATTCTTGAACTGAACAAGCCACTGCTCTTCTTTGCCGTCAATAACAACAGGCACCTGGATTGAGCAGGCATTGATTTCCTCACTCTCGTCAAGATTGTCAACATAGCCTCTCTTTTTCAGCACCTTTGTACCGATACAAGCCATATCCATAAGGCAGACAATCTTATCTTTTCTGTCGCCGTAAACCTCTTTGCGGATTTCAAAATATTTTTCAAGAGCATCATTGATTGCCTTGCTGTACTTGCTTTCGTTAATCCTGATTTCATCAAGCTCCGTTGCAAAAGTGGTATGGCGGCAGTGGTCTGACCAATATGTATCAATAACCTTAAGCTCAGTAAGACTTGGGTCACGATTTTCATCATTCTTAAAATAATCCCTTACCCAACACAAATCAGCCACGCTCATTGCAAAGCCCATTGCTGCGTGATACTCTGCAATTTCATCATCATTCTTTTCAATAAAGCCGTTGATACGTACAATATCAGCAGGAACATCGGATTTAATATCCAATGTTTCAGGTAAATCAAGTGATGCAACACGTGACTCAACAGGATTGATAATATAAGATTTTATCTTCTCAAATTCCTCGTCAGTAATATCACCCTTAACTGCAATCACCTTAGCAGATAAGATGTCAGGTCTTTCACCTGCTGTTAAAAGCTGGATACACTGTGCAGCTGAGTCTGCTCTTTGATCATACTGACCGGGAAGATATTCCGTAGCAAAATATCTCCAGTCCTCAGGAATGGATAACTCATAATAAACATTATCAAGGTTAGGCTCGGAAAGAATTGTACCTACAGCGGTTTTAAACTCCTCCTCACTCAAGCCCTGCGCATCATAACGGTTGATGATTCTCAAATCCTCCAAAGCCGTTATGCCGACATTTTCTCTGAGGTCATCCAGTGTCTGACCTGCTTCAATGTCGTTGCCCTTCTTCTTTTCAACAAATACACGATAAACCTTTGCCATTTATTTTCTCCTTAATTAACTTAATTAATTACAGATATAATTATACGGTATATATTCTATCATAAAATAATCAAATTGCATATAGTAAATTTATACTTTTTTCAACTATTTTTACCAGAAATTTTTAACCGTTTATTCACATAATCTATTCACTCTCTTCATTTTTTGTGATATAATTATCAATTGGTATGGCATATATCTTTTATGAAAGGGGTGGCGCAATGACAGAAATTCTTGAAGAGGATTTTTACGATGTTGAACTTATGAATCTTATCGTTGACAAGGCTGATAATTTGAAGGTTGTGGATTCCGACAGCCATTTTTCCGAGTTTGCAGGTGTTCACCCATCTAAGATAAAACAGGGAAAGCTGTTTCTCCACGATATAATCAAGCCTGCTTACCGTGAAAGTATAATGAAATCCCTCTGTAAAAAGAATTCGCCATATGTATATTTTGACGCAGAGTTTATAGATAAAAATGAAAATGAAGTGCTCATACACTGCACAGGGCAGAACTTTGAGGAGTCAACCCTCTGCCGTCTCACACTTGCAGACGTTTCAAAATCACTGCAAAAGCAGGAGGCTCTCAGAGAAAAAGCAAGAGAAATGAATTATCTCATTGACCTTGTAACAGGCGGTGTATGCCTTTTCAAGGTTACGGACGATATGCACATCGTTGTGCAGTATCTCAACGAGGGCGGCTGCCGTCTTTTCGGTACATCAAAAAGTCGATATGTGAAACAGGATTACAGGCTTGACGAGCTGATTCACCCTGAGGACAGGAGTCTTGTTTACCAGGCAATCGGAAAAACAATGGCAACGGATGAACCTATAGACATTGAATTTCGCACAATCGTACATAAGGACGAATATAAGTGGTGCAAAGTCAATGCGGCAATCCAGAGCTACGACGAAAACGACAATCCGATTTTCCACGCAATGCTGACAGATGTAACAAAGGTTAAAGAGGCGGAGGAAAAGGCGGATAAGATGTATGATAATCTTGCGGAGGTTTTTAAAAACCTTCCGAATGCCGTATTCTCAACGGATACCGAGAACCCTCTTACCCTTCAGATTGTAAGTGAGGATTTCATCAAATTCTTAGGCTGGTCGCGCACAGTATTGTTTGATGAGCACGAGGGCAGACTTTCTGACTTTATGCAGGAACGTGAAATCAGATACGTCACTGCAAATATCAAGAAACAGCTTGAAGAAGGTAAAAAAGAAATCATTACAAACTATTCCATCCGTACAGGCAAGGGTAATTTCTTAGTCGTTGAGGACAGACGAAAGGTAATCAATCAGGACGACGGCTCTCAGTCTATGCTATGCAGCCTGAAAAATGTTACCAGAAAATATCACAGTAAAACCGCCAACGGCATTGACTGAATACATATAAAATAGAAAACAAAGAACGCACTTGACAAACTGAGGCACCTTCGTAATGAAGGTGCCTTGTTGATTGATAAATTTACTTATTTAATAACTGTGCCCATTGTATTTGGTGCCATACCTGCTGCATTTGCCTCATCAGTATCAATGTGCATTGCAAGTGCGTAGGAATCGGAAACTCTTACAACAACATCACCGAAGGTAAGGTTTCTGCCATTTGATGTAGGAATTTCAACTGATACGATTTCGCCGTTTGTAAGACCCATTTTTTCAGCATCAGCTGTTGTTGCGTGGATATGTCTCTTTGCAGCGATAACGCCCTTTGTGAGTTCAACCTCACCTGCAGGACCAACGAGCTTGCATACGCCTGAACCCTCAATGTCACCGCTCTCTCTTACAGGAGCTGCAACACCGATTGAACGTGCGTCGGTAAGTGAAAGCTCAACCTGAGTATCTTTTCTGCAAGGACCGAGAATGGACACTGCAGGGAACTCTCCCTTTGTGCCGATTACCTTAACTCTCTCTTCACAAGCGAACTGACCCGGCTGTGAAAGCTCTTTTTTTACTGTGAGCTCATAGCCCTTGCCGAACAATGTTTCAAGGTCCTCCTGTGAAACGTGAACGTGTCTTGCTGAAATTTCAACTAAAACCTGATTTTCCATAATATATTTCCTTTCTTTTTTCGAGCGGATATGGAATCCGCCCCTACAATACTGCCGCGAAAATCCTTATCCAAAATTACGTTAATATTTTATACCTATTTACATTGTTTTTCAACAGTAATTTTGATATAATTATTTCAATATATTATGTAGGTGATGAAAATGACTTTAGATGAGCTTGAAATAAAATGCCAAAACTGTAAAAACTGTGAACTGTGCGAGGGCAGGACAAACCTTGTTTTCGGTATAGGCAAAAAGGATGCGGACATTATGCTTATCGGCGAAGGCCCCGGTGAAAATGAGGATTTACAGGGGCAGCCGTTTGTGGGCAGATCCGGTCAGCTGCTTGACAAATTCCTCGAAAGCGTTGACCTTTCAAGGCATAAGAATGTATATATAGCCAATATGGTGAAATGCCGTCCGCCTAAAAACCGCGACCCTAAGCCTGAGGAGCAGGAGCAGTGCATCAAATGGCTGAGGGAGCAGTTTAAAATCATCAAGCCGAAAATTGTTATATGCGTCGGCAGAATTTCTGCGCAAAGGCTGATTGACAAGGATTTCCGTGTTACAAAGCAGCACGGCGAATTCATTGATAAAAACGGCACATTGTTTATGGGCACATATCACCCTGCTGCAATTTTAAGAAATCCGAACAACAAGGAAGCCGCTTTCGGCGACTGGCTTAAGGTAAGGGATAAGATTGAAGAGCTGGGTATTGAGATATAGTTAATTTATATTGTAGGGGCAGTTCTCTGTACCTGCCCGATATTCTGATATTTTAGCGGGAGGGCATGGAAACCCTCCCCTACTTTATGTAAAAAACCTTTACCACATCTTAACTTTTTCTTGGATTTGTTTTGGAAATAAAGTGATTTAATACATATAACGGATAAAGGATTGATTGAAATGAACGAGAAAATGAAAACAGTATTAGTTTGTGACGATGATGATGCGATTCTTGAGTCACTGCGAATTTATCTTGACAACGAGGGCTACAAGGTTCTGACTGCGTCAAACGGTATTGAGGCACTGCAGAAAATACAGGATAACACAATCCACTGCGTTGTGCTTGATATTATGATGCCACAGCTTGACGGGCTGAAAACCACATTGAAAATCAGAGAGAAATTTAATTTCCCCATTATTCTTCTTTCTGCAAAGAGTGAGGACACTGACAAGATAACAGGTCTCGGCTTCGGTGCGGATGATTATGTTACAAAGCCGTTTAATCCGCTGGAGCTTGTGGCAAGAGTTAAGTCGCAGATAAGGCGCTACGTTTCACTTGGCAGTATGGAAATCAAGGAAAGCCAGCTTATAACAGGCGGAATTGTTCTTGATACCGATACAAAGCAGGTGACCGTTGACGGTGACGAGGCAAAGCTTACCCCCATTGAATACAAGATACTTGAATATCTTATGCGCAATATGGGGAGGGTGCTGTCCTCCTCCCAGATTTATGAGGCGGTATGGAACGAGCCATCCTACACAAGCGAAAAAACAGTAACTGTACATATCCGTAATCTCCGTGAAAAGGTTGAAATCAATCCAAAAGATCCGAAATACTTAAAGGTGGTGTATGGTCTTGGATATAAATGTGAAAAAGTTTAAATATTCATCACTCAAAAAAATACTCTGTATTCTGATTTGTGCGGTGACACTGCTCGGCTCTATCAGTATGGGAATAAATCTGGTTTTTACGTTTGAATACTGCGGCGGTGAAGAGGTCACAAATTTTACGGAAAGTCAGTCGTTTCGGCATTATTTCACGAATGATGTAATTGACAGAGTGAGTGCTGTTACCGAAGGCGATGGTGTTCAAGAACACAAAAATGATATGGAAAGACACAGGAAAGACGCAGTAGATGACATATACAAGCAGTATATATCCCTTTATAACAGCGAGTTTTCCGGTTTGTCCTATGATGAGATTTTAAATTATGATCTGTGGACTTATGATTTCACATATAATGTGCAGTCTGTCTATAACAGCTTTGATTTTTATGTAACTGTGGAGAATTTAACCTCCGATATCGGAATGCCTTTGTCCGACGAAAAGGAAATCAAAGACAGATTAAACTCGCTCTATGATCAATTTATTGCAAATTCCACAGACGATGTTTTAGCGCAGTTTTACAGTTTCCGCTCCGATGCAGAAAGCTTTAAATATCATGTTGAATACAAGTCAACCGTTACCGGCAATATTGATAAATTCAATGAAAATGATATTTATACCCACGATATCTATTATGCGTTGAGCGAGGGCAAGGTAAAATCACACGGCTTAAGCAAGGATACATTGGATACAATAGAAAATTACTTAAAAGGTAATAAATACATAAAGCAGGTAAAGCTGTATGTATATCTTGATATCCCTGAGCAGAGCACTTACAAAACAAAGGATTTTCTGAATATCAACAATATTGTTGATTATGTTGAAAACTACGATGTTTATGCAGGTATCAAGGAATTTGAAAGCACTGCAATCAAGTATCAGAATAATTTTGTTCTTTACGCCATTTTTGCCGTATTGCTGATGATTATCTCCTTTGTTGCCGCTTTCAGGTATTTCCTTGTTGCAGGCAGAAAGGATGAAGATGCATATGCAAAATTAGCATTTATCGACTATATTCCGTTTGAAATTCACTTGGGAATTTCTGTCGCTCTTGGCGTAGGTGCCTCTTTCCTGTTTATGGTTGTAACGAAAAACCTGTATCCGAGTGTATTCTCAGATTTATATTTCTCCGTGCTTCAGATATATGCACTGGCAATCTGGCTGCTGACCTTTGAATTCTGTGCATCCGTTGCAAGATATGCTCGCTCTGAAAAGAAATTTTATAAGGGTTTTCTGACCTATCACATCTTCAGACTGCTGTTTATAATTATCAAAAAACTCATTCAGCTTGTCGTAAAAATAATTAAAGCTATAATTCAGCTTGATATTAAAATAATTAAGGCTATAGGCAGATCCTGTAAAAGAACAGGCGGACGTTTCAAAAAGCTTTTCAACGTTTTAACCTATGCACCGAAGAAATTTGCAAGAAACGTGATACTGATTGCCGTTTTATATGTTGCATGCAATCTGCTGGCATTAATACCTCTTGCTCTGGTATATATATGGGCATCTGATTGGTATGAGCTTTCCCCCATAGTGATTGCCGCAATTCTCACCTTAGCAGATTTGGGTGTAAATATTTACCTGTTCATCAAGTTCCTTGATTATATCAGAAAGCTTGATATGATTATCACTGCTGCAGCAAATCACGAGGATATCGCCCTTGATTTCAATAAGCTGCCGAAATCACTGAGAACCCTTGCAGAAGCAATGAGATATACCAATGCCCAGCTGCAGAACGCAGTGGCAAAGGCAGTCAAGGATGAGAGACTTAAAACAGAGCTTATCACCAATGTTTCGCACGATCTGAAAACACCGCTGACCTCCATCATCACATATGTTGACCTGCTTTCAAAATGTGACATACAGGACGAAAAGGCACAGGAATACATCAAGGTTCTTGAATCCAGAGGAGCTAAGCTGAAAAGGCTGATTGAAGATCTGATTGAGGCTTCAAAGGTTACATCCGGAAACATCACGGTTAACCGCTCAAATCTGAATCTCTATGAACTGTGCCTGCAGGCAACGGTTGACGCACAGCCTGATTTTGAAAAGGCAGGGCTTGAGCTGATTGTCAAGGAAAACAATAATCCTTCCGTAATCTTTGCGGACGGACCAAAGTCCTTCAGAGTTATCGAAAATCTTCTTTCGAATGCAAGAAAGTACAGTGCAAAAGCCTCACGTGTTTATGTGAATGTTTACGAGGAAAGGGGAATGGGAATATTTGAAATCAAAAATGTTTCCGCTCAGCCTCTCGACATTTCACCTGATGAGCTGACAGAACGCTTTGTACGTGGCGACAAGTCACGTAATCAGGAGGGCAACGGACTCGGACTTTCCATTGCAAAGGAGCTCTGCAAGGCGCAGAACGGCGACCTTGAGATTATAATTGACGGTGACCTGTTCAAAGCTAAAGCAAAACTCCCCCTTGCAAAATAATCATTCTTATAAAAAAGCACCTCTTCATTGAGGTGCTTTTAGTCTGTAGAAAAACCTGCCAAAAGTCAGGTTGTTTTCCATTTATTACTTATCTGAATATTTTAAGATATAAATCAGTTCACATTTCGCTTCATTCACGTGTGTTTTGCTACGAACAGCGGAATACAGCTCAATACAGTCAGCACAACAAGGGCTGCTATCGGAATCAAAAGAGAATAACCGTTTGTCACTGCATACATCGTTATCACGCAAAAGACAATCAAGGAAACAAGAAACATCACCGCAAAAATTGCAATATATTTAGCCGTTTCAACAGAAACATTTACCGTTGTGTGGCTGTCGTTTCCGGAAAAACGAATTTTATTTACAGGAGAGGAACGATAAATTTCATCCGTCTCCTGCGAGGCAATCAGTCTTGCGTTATAAACGCCATCACCATTCATCGTGCCTGAAAACTTTTTTCTGCCATAGCTCGGATTCAGAATAACCGTACTTTTTGAATATCCATTCTTCGTCATATCCTTGAAATAAGTTTCAAACAAAGCTCTTGCTTCAATGATGCTTTTATCAACCTCAATTTTATAATTTGCTTTTAATAGTGACATAATACTTGCCCTTAATAATTATTCTTCACCGAAAAGAACACTTAAAATTTCCTTACACTTTTCAACGTCTCTTTCAAAAACGTAAAAACGATAATAATCCTTCAACGGAGCCATAGCTCCTGTTACAATTGAATCATCTGTTTTTTTGTAAGGAATGTTATTGTTATCCAGTGCACCCTCCAACATCCCTGCTTCAAAAAACTGTTTTTGTGCAAGAAAAACCAATTTATCATTCATCATATTTTACTTTTTCAGTGCTCTTTGAATTGCCTTTACGATCTCAACAATCGGAATTACGCAGATAGAAAGCGCAAGTGAAATACCGTATTCAATCAGGCTGATGTGTGCAAAATCGAACGCATCTGCAAGGAATGGGATATAGATAACTGCAGTTGAAAGCACAAGGCTTAATACCATTGCACCTACAAGGTACCAGTTGATACTGCCCATTTTTGCGATAGACTGACGGCGTGAACGCA
The DNA here is from genome assembly GCA_910577195.1 of uncultured Eubacterium sp. Lineage (GTDB taxonomy): Bacteria > Bacillota > Clostridia > Oscillospirales > Acutalibacteraceae > Eubacterium_R. The sequence continues at coordinate 158,930 of CAJTLP010000002.1, forward strand.
TATTGAAGGAATGGAAAATCTCAGCCATAGCAAGGGTTAAGAATGCCATTGTCATACCGTTCTGATGAATAACCTCAGGCGTACCGTGGGCAAGTGTTACACCAAGCTGATTTGTACCGAAGAAATAAGCAAGGAGTGTGACAAGTGTTACCATTAAGCCCTGATAAACAACGTCAAAGCCCATACCGCCTGCGAAAATACCATCCTTTGAATTACGCGGATTGCGCTTCATAATGTCTCGCTCACCCTTTTCCATGCCAAGTGCAAGTGCAGGGAAGCAGTCTGTAATCAGGTTAATCCAGAGAAGATGAACCGGCTCGAAAATGGTGAAGCCCATAAGCGTTGCGATGAAGATTGAGACTACCTCTGAAAGGTTTGAGGAAAGCAGGAACTGAATGGAATTTCTGATGTTATCATAAATTCTTCTGCCCTCTTCAACAGCAGAAACAATTGTTGCAAAGTTATCATCAGCAAGCACCATATCAGCAACATTCTTTGTTACGTCAGTACCTGTAATACCCATACCGACACCGATATCGGCATTCTTAATAGACGGAGCGTCGTTAACACCGTCACCAGTCATTGCGGTGATTTTACCCTTTGCTTTCCAGGTCTTAACGATTCTTACCTTATGCTCAGGCTGAACACGTGCATAAACGGAATACTTTTCAATCTCTGTCATTAGATCCTCGTCGCTGATCTTATTCAGCTCAGCACCTGTGATTGCACCGCTTTCGTCCTCAATAATACCGAGATCCTTTGCGATTGCAACAGCCGTATCCTTATGGTCACCTGTAATCATAATCGGTCTGATGCCTGCTGCACGGCATTCCTTGATTGCATCAACAACCTCAGGACGTACAGGGTCAATCATACCTGTAAGGCCGATATAGCAGAGCTCCTGCTCGAGAGCCTCAGCCTCTTCACTTTCAGGCTTATCCTTATAAATTCTCATAGCACAGCAGAGAACACGAAGTGCCTTATCCGCCATTTCCTTATTAGCCGCTGTGATTTCCTGTCTCTTTTCATCCGTCATAGGTACGGACTTACCGTCCTCATAATAAGAGGTACAGTGTGAAAGAACAACATCAGGAGCGCCCTTTGTATACTGTACAAAGCCGTTATCCGTCTGATGAACAGTGGACATCATTTTTCTCATAGAGTCAAACGGTGCTTCCATAACTCTTGGGAAGGATTTTTCCAAATCGTATTTAGGCATTTCAAGCTTATTTGCATATGCTACCAGTGCAGCCTCCGTCGGCTCACCCTTGATTGTGCCGTCATCCTGCAATTCCGCATCACAGCAAAGAGCCATTGCAGATGCAAGGAGCTTTTCGTCAGTGCCCTTATACTCAACGACCGTCATCTTGTTCTGTGTGAGTGTACCTGTTTTATCTGAGCAGATAACCTGTGTACAGCCAAGAGTTTCAACAGCAGTGAGCTGACGGATAACTGCATTACGTTTACTCATTTTTGTTACACCGATTGAAAGCACGATTGTAACAACGGCTGCAAGTCCCTCAGGAATAGCGGCAACCGCAAGTGAAACAGCAATCATAAATGTATCCAGTGTTGATTCAAAGCTTACTGCACCGATTCCGCTTGTGATAATCGTTCTTATAATATCAAACGCAAAGATAAATACACAAATGCCGAGCACTAAAATGGAAAGGATTTTTGAAAGCTGATTCAGCTTGAGCTGAAGCGGTGTCTGTCCCTCCTCAGCAGTTGCAAGTGCATCGGCAATTTTACCCATTTCGGTATCCATACCTGTTGCAACAACCACAGCCCTGCCGTGACCGTAAACAACATTTGAACCCATATAGCACATATTCTTTCTATCACCGAGCGGAACATCATCACTGCCCAGCGGATCAATTTCATCAACCTGCTTATTAACAGGTACGGACTCACCGGTAAGTGCTGCCTCTTCAATCTTCATTGATGCTGAAGAAATGATACGGCAGTCGGCCGGAACACTGTCACCTGCCTCAAGCACTACAACATCACCGATTACCAAATCCTCCGATTTAATATCTGTAAGCTTGCCGTCACGGATAACCTTTGATGTTGCCGCCGCAATTTCCTGCAAAGCTTCAATAGCCTTTTCCGCCTTGCTTTCCTGATAAACGCCGAGAACTGCGTTGATGATAACAACAAACATAATGATGATTACATCGGCATAGCCCTCGCCGTCACCGCCGACAGCAGCTGTAACAGCAGAAATAACTGCCGCAACAATAAGAATGATAATCATCGGATCAGCAAGCTGCTTTAAAAATCTGTGGATAAGTGATTCCTTTTTACCCTCAGCCAGCTTGTTTTTACCGTTTTTCTCAAGCCTTGCCGAAGCCTCCGAAGAAGACAAACCATTATCGCCTGATTTGACCTCATCATAAACCTGAGAAACATTTTTTAAATATTCCTTCATCAGAATTCTCCTTTCACTGTATGTAATATTTAAAAAATTTAAAGAGGAAAAGCCCTCATATTACCTATTATTAATAAAATATACCAGTAAAATAAAAATAACCCGTACATAGCTTTCCCACTATGTACGAGTCTCATTCTTTAAAAATTAAACCAGCCGTAACAGCATGATGTTGATTTAATTCACGCTATGGAATACCTGCGTGGAATTACTCCCTCGAACGTTTTGAATTATACCATATTTTTACATCAAAGTCAACGAACAAAAAAATAGCTTAGTGTCTATTATTTCATCTTTACCGTATTTTTACTTTTTCTTTTCCGTGTTTTTAATTTCATAGGGTTTAATAGATTCAGACGACAAAGAGTGACACAAATGTAAGGTTGGCTGTCACTAAGCTGTAAGATTAAAAAAATAAAATAAGGACAAATTGAAAAAAGGTGATACTATGATGAATTTATTGGTAACTCTTGACAGCGGATATATTTATCCACTGTGCACAATGCTGCGTTCCCTTGCAGACAACAACAGAAAAGAATGTATAAATCTTTATGTTGCCCATTCCTCACTCACAGAACAGGATTTCAGACAGATAAAATTCGCACTCGGCAATTCAGATTCGGAGGTGTATCCGATAAAGCTTGATGATTCTTTATTTGAAAGTGCTCCGACCAAAAGCCGTATAACAAAGGAAACCTACTACCGTATTTTTGCTCCTCTTTACCTGCCGGAGTCCGTTGAGCGGATACTTTACATTGACCCCGACACAGTTATTCTGAATTCATTACATTCCTTCTACTCAGCGGACTTCGGCGATAATCTTATTATCGGAGCAAAGCATTTTGACGGACTGATTAACGTTTGGAACAAATCAAGACTCACTATGACAAAATCAAAGCATTACATCAATGCAGGCGTTATGCTGATGAACATTGAAAAAATGAGGGGATTTGTCACAGCAGAAAAGATATATAAATGTATAAAATATAATTATCCGCGACTGTTCCTTGCCGACCAGGACGCAATAAACATTTTATTTGACGGAAAAATAGGAACCTTTTCCGAGTATCTGATTAATCTTGATGAGCGCTGTTTCAAAAGGCTGCTGCACAGTATGAGTATTGAAGAAGCATTGGAATTTGCACAGCGGTGCACGATGATTGTTCATTTCAACGGAAAAGAGAAGCCCTGGAATTCTTATTACGGCGGAAATCTGAACGGCTTTTTTGATATGTATTCAAAACCCGTACTGATAAAAGAAACGAGGTGTCTGGATGCAGGTGCTTAAGAAATATTTTAAAAAGCCGCCAAAGGAAACATTGATTGTTTATGGGGTGAGCATCGGAATTCTTCTCGCACTTTTTATCACACTCTATCTGATATTCGGCAGGACACTGACGGAATTTGTAACGAACACGCAGAGCTTTAAAAGCTGGCTTGAGGAATACAAGGGGCTGAGCGGTGTGGTGTTTGTATTCATCCGTGCATTTCAGACAGTGATAAAAATCATCCCTGCCGAGCCTTTGGAAATTGCCGCAGGATATGTATTCGGTACGTGGGGTGGCCTGGCACTCTGCTCACTGGGGAGCTTTATCGGCTCACTTGTAATTGTATTCCTTGCAAACACACTCGGCGGCAAATTCATATCCGCATTTATAAATGAGGAACAGTTAAACAGTCTGAGCATTATCAGCAACAAGAAAAACCAGCGGCTGTTCCTGTTCATCTTTTATCTTGTGCCGTCAACACCTAAAGACATCATGACCTATGTGGCAGGGTCACTGAAAATAAATATAACGGAATTCTTTATCATAACCACAATTGCAAGAATTCCTTCCATATTGACCTCAACCATCTGCGGTGCACAGCTTGAACAGAACAATATAAAAACGGCAATTGCCGTTTTTGCAGCAACCGCTGTTGTATCTGCAGTATGCGCAGTAATTTATAAGAAGTATAAAACCAAAAATGAAAACAGGCAAACCTCATAAAGGCTGAGGTCTGCCTGTTTTTTTATTCATCTTCGGAAACATAATTTTTATTCAGTGATTCAATTGTTTTAACGGTATCACTGATAACTGTGCTGAATTTTTCACTTTTATCGCCCGAAAGATAAATCACAGTATATTTTTTATCATCATATTTACCGTCGTCGTTCAGAAACATCGGCACTCTGTACGCCTCATTTTCAAAAGAGGACTGGTACGTGTATTCATTATCAAGATAATATTGCTTATAACCGTATTCTGAGTCAACCTTAGCATTGAATATGGATTCAAAGGTTTCATCCTTATTCAATCTGTAAATACGTGAAGCCGCTGTATAAGTATACTCGCTGCGGTAAGAATAGGAGTTCATACATATATCAACCGTGTTTTTTGCATTCTGCAGCATTACGTAATTAATATCGTTATCCCTCATAAGGTTTGATACGGAATCCTTGCTGAATATCTTTTTCGCAACTGCGCCGTTCCAGTTATAAACCTCCATACAATATGTAGGCTCTTCAATAACAATATACTCACCTGTATAATAGTTGGTAGCACTCTTTTTTACCTGCTTACGGTAAACAATAAGCATTTCCTCATTGCCGTCGTTATTGAAATCCACCAGCTTAACAAGCGCTACGCCGTTGATAAATGCTTTGCCGTTTTCAGTAACAACCTTTGCCTTTCCGTACTGAGAATTACGGCGTTCAACAATCTGATAATATGCTTCTTTTTTCAGCTGGTCAGAAGATTTCTGACTTTCAATCTTCGCAACTGAAACTGTGGCAAAGCTGTCAATATTGGCCGTCACAAGGTCCATTATATCTTCCGCACGGCTTGATTTGATAACAGAAAATTTTATCGTTTCAAAATCCTGTGCATTAATTTTGCCTTTAATGGAATATATATTGTTCTTGTAGTCATAGTCGCAGGAGGAGGATTTTTTAAATGCATCTCCCCTGAGTGAATACATATCCACCTTTTCAGGAGTAGCCTTTTCCGACTTGCATATATAATAGCGGTTATTCTTATGATAAAGACCAATCCAGCTGCCGTCGGTTGTATCCTCTGTGGAATTTGCCTCCTGCGAGTATACCTTAGTAAATTCCTTGCTTACATAGCTCCATACCTCAAGGGTATAGACATTTTTATTATTATAAACAAGCATCAGCTCATCGCTGCCGTCATTGTCAAAATCCATTTGTCTGGCATAGCAAAATCCGGTCATACGAGCCATATTTTTGCCATAGGTGTTTTTATCCATCGTTTCCCATTTAACGGAACCATATTCCGTTATATAATCCGTGCAGACCTTTCCGGCATCGGTATAAAAGAGCTCATTCTTTTTATTCTGTGAGCTTATGGTATGGCTGAAAACCAAAATAAATACAATCAGTGTAACGATAAATAAAGCAAAAGCAATAAGCTTAAGTGCTGCGCCCTTTAGATTGGGAAGCTCCCTGAGCTCCTTTAATCTTTCAACAGGTTCACCGTGAGCAATGCCGTCAAAAGCGTCTCTTACTCTAAAAGCAATATCCTCTAAATCAATTTTCGGAATAATGCTCTTTTTGGGTTCAAGCTCTTCCGGCTCATCGTCAAAATAGTTGTATTTTCTCACGGATTCACCTCGTTTCAGTATAATACTTCATTTTGCATTTTACCATAAAATATATTATTTATCAACTATCTACATTAATAATATGATTCAACAAATTAAATTATAAACAAAAAAGCCTTACTGAAAAAACAGTAAGACTTCTTGCTGGAGCGGATGACGAGGCTCGAACTCGCTACCTCAACCTTGGCAAGGTTGCGCTCTACCGGGTGAGCTACATCCGCAAATGCAAGAATAATTATACATATAAGAGTTGCGTTTGTCAAGACCTTTTAACAAAATTTGTTTTTATTTATATATTTACAACCGTGTTCATTTTTGATAAAATGAAATTCTGATAATCAAGATGAAAGAGAGACTTGTATGGACTACCGTGTTATGCCGTTTTGCAAAATGTGGAACGGCGGTATTTTCAATATACCGAATGATATTGTTGATAAATATCTGAAAATGGCAAGTGAATATCAGCTTAAGGCACTGCTCTATATTTTCAGAAACGGCGGTCAGGCAAGCTCCTCAGCTGTGGCAAAGGCACTGGGACAGACAGCTTCGGACATTGATGATTTGCTTGAATTCTGGGTGGAGGAAAATATACTTGCAACCGACGGTCAGAAGATAGAAGTCGTGCAAAAGGCAGAGAAAAAGCCGCAGGAAGAAAAAAAGCAAAAGCCTGTGCGCGAAATTCTTGCACCGCCGAGACTGACACCAAAGGACATCGTCGCTTTTTTAAGAGAAGACGAAAGCATTGCCTTTCTTCTCTCAGAGGCTGAGCGTGTACTGGGCAGAACAACAAGCCACGCAGAACGTGAAATGCTTGTCAATATGGTACAGTATTACGGCTTAAAGGTTGAAGTTATACTGATGATTCTTGAATTCTACCGCAGTGAAAAGGAACGTGGTAAGGCAATCGGAATTTCCTATGTAAACACTATGGCGAAAAACTGGGCTGATGAGGGCATTGATTCCATAGCAGATGCTGAAGCAAAGCTGCAGGACATTGCCAGAAGTGACAGATTGTGGAACGAAATCGTGGCAATCACAGGCATACGCCACAAGCGTCCAACCGCAAAGCAGCGTGAAATGGTTGACGGCTGGTTTAAAACCTTTGACATAACAATGGTCACGCTTGCGTCGGATATTATGAAAGAAAACACATCAGAGCCGTCGCTCGCCTACATAAATAAAATTTTAAAGCAGTGGACAAAAAAGGATATTTCTTCCCCTGCACAGGTACAGGCGGAGCAGGAGGCATTTGCAAAGAGCAAGGCTGAGAAAAGCTCGGACAAGCTCAAAAGCAAGCCGTCCTACGATTTGGAAAAAATCAAGAAAATCACAATGGATAATACAGAGATTTAAAGCAAAAAATAAGGAGGTGCAATATGTCCTATTCACAGGAGGTTTATACAAGAGCAACCGAAATACTTGAACGCAGACGTGAGCGTGCCAACCTTGAGGCTCAGGACAGAATTGACGAAGTAAGTGAAAAACTGCCTGAAATCAGCACAATACAGCAAAAGCTGGCTCAGATCGGACTCAGCATTTCAAAGGTATTCCTTTACAGCACGGATAAACAGGCGGATATTGAAAAGCTTATGGAAGAAAGCCTTGCTCTTCAGGAACAGAAAAAGGTGTTACTCACAAAAAACGGTTACAGTGAAAATGCACTTGATGTGCAGTACACCTGCCCTGCCTGCAAGGATACAGGCTTTATCGGCAGCAGACGCTGTAAGTGCCACAATGAAATCTTAAAGGATATCGAACGCAGTAATCTTGCTAAGATTGCACCTATCGAGGACTGCACCTTTGATACCTTTGATGTCAACTATTATCCGCAGCAGATTATGGAAAACAGCATTTCTCCGCAGGAAAAGGCTGAAAGAATCAAGGAAAGCTGCCGCAAATACGCAACTGCATTTACTACCGCATCAAAGAACATTCTGTTTATGGGCGGTACAGGACTTGGCAAGACACACCTTTCCCTTGCAATTGCAAACACTGTAATCAACAGGGGCTTCAGCGTGGTTTACGGAACAGCGCAGAACATACTCAGCGATTTGCAGAATGAGAATTTCGGCAGAGACGATAATCTCAGATATTACGAAAGAGCCGTACTCAACTGTGATTTGCTGATTCTTGATGATTTGGGAACGGAGTTTAAAAGTGCATACACAGTGGCTTGTCTTTATAACATAATCAATTCAAGGCTATCCGCAAAGCTGCCGACAATCATTTCAACCAACTACACTTTTGATGAGCTTGAGGAAAAATATGACCAGCGTATCACATCAAGAATCGCCGGTGAATACAGACCTCTCATCTTAGTAGGCAACGATATACGCTATATAAAGGAATAAATATGAAAGAGCTTTTTGTAAAAATCAAAAATTTATCACTCATTACAATTGTTGCAGGTCTGGCAATCGGTATATTGCTTTTATTGCAGCCGGGTGAAACGGTACAGCTTGTCAGTATGCTGTGCGGTATAACCATTATTATTCTGGGTGTGGGTGCATGGATTTCCTATTTCAGCAAGGTGAAATCCACAATTTTGGCAATACTCGGCACCCTGGCAATTATATCAGGCATTATCCTGTGTGTAAAATATAAAAGCATCATTTCCGTTGTTTTGTTCCTGTTTGGAATATTTATTCTTATCAGCGGAATCGTCGATTTCGTATCTGCGATAGAGGCAAAAAGAAACGACTTAAAAAGCTGGATAGTCTCGCTTATTATGGCTGTGGCAACAATCATTCTCGGTTTGCTCGTAATCGTAAATCCCTTTGACAGTATGCTTGTTATCACAAGGCTATTGGGTGCAGGCCTGATTATTTACGCAGTTATGGATTTGATTTCCTTCATTCAGATAAAGAAAATTGTCAAATACAATCTCAGTCCACAAATAGATGTTGACGCGGTGGAACATAATGATGATTAAAGCAAACAGCTTCAGTTAATTCAGAGAATTAACTGAAGCTGCTTTTTATTTGTTCAGATTATTCATTGAAATCCGTAAATATCTGCTTCGGACTTTCCTCCGGTGAATACTGCCAGAAATCAATATGTCCGTTATCTATATAATATGTAAGCGGTGACGGCTTTGCTGTTTCATTAAAGGCCTCAACCACGACAAGCTTGATTTTCATTTTTGACGGAATAACCGATTTCACATAAACGGCAACCTGCTGACCGATAAATAAATTATCCTGCGGCTCAGCAAGACCTGCCAGATTGGGTGCAAGCTCAACGAAAACGCCGTAATCCTCAATGCTCCTTACCACACCGGTAACGGTTTCACCCTGAGAAAATTCTTTGGCATTATCCTCCCAGCTGCCCAGAAGCTCCTTCAGTGAAAAGGTCATCTTGTTCGGCTCTTTTTTCCTCAGCACAACCTTGATATCCTGCCCCTCAGTAAGACGTTCATTCGGATGACTGATACGTGATACGGACAGCATATCAATCGGTATCAGTGCATTAATGCCTGCGCCTATATCAATAAAGGCTCCGAATTTTTCAAGGTGCGTAACCCTTGCATCAATTATATCACCGTGCTCAAGCTTATTAAGGTAACCGCTTAGGCAGCCCAATTGAACGGCACGGCGAGAAAGAATGGCAAGGCTGTTGTTATATATATCCTTCTGAAAGCCGAGAACGGTAAAGCATACGCTTTTATTCACCTTTGATATAAGTGCAATATCTCGCACAGAGCCGTCGTCTATTCCCACTGCGCCCTCTATTCTCGGAATGATACCGCGTACTGCTCCCAAATCCACGTGGAGATTATGCTCCCTGTCACACAGAAGGACCTTTGATTCAATGATTTCTCCCTTTATCATCGCTTCCTTTATTTCATCTACTGAATCAAACTGTTTTGACAATTCCTGATTTTTCCCCTCCGGGTAAAATTTCATAACATCACTCTCTTTTTTGTTGTAGTTAAATATATGAATTTCATTTGCGAAATATGTTAATCCGGTAAAACATATTACAGTTGTAAAAATTTTACTGCAGTGTTATAATATTTATAAAACTTTATAAGGACGACAAAAATGTAAAGGATAAAATATGGACTTAAAATTAGGCGATATTGTTATAATGAAAAAACCTCACCCCTGCGGCTCAAAGGAATTTGAAATCACGCGTCTGGGCGTTGACTACAAGCTGAAATGCTGCAAGTGTGCACGTGAGGTTATGATACCGAGAATCAAAGCAGAAAAAAATATTAAATGTAAAAAAGAGGACTAAGTATGATAGAAAAGCTTACTGAAGTTGAAAAAAGATATGAAGAGGTGAATGAGCTTGTATGCAATCCTGATATCGTTTCAGATCAGGAAAAATATACAAAGCTGATGAAGGAGCTTAAGCACCTGACACCTGTTGTTGAAAAATTCAGAGAATATAAAAAGGCTGAGGAAACCTTTGAGGAATCCAAAGTTATGCTGGACGAGGGCGGTATGGACTCCGACTTTGCACAAATGGTAAAGGAGGAATTCGAACAGAGCAAGGAGGATATGGAACGCATTTCCGAAGAGCTCAAGGTACTGCTTTTACCGCGTGACCCTAACGATGACAAGAATGTTATTATTGAAATCCGAGGCGGTGCAGGCGGTGAGGAAAGTGCACTGTTTGCCGGCGTGCTTTTCCGTATGTACTCCATGTATGCAGAAGCAAAAGGATTTAAAACGGAGGTGCTCAGTGCCAACGAAACCGGACTGGGCGGATATAAGGAAATCAGCTTTTCCGTTGACGGCGACGGCGCATATTCACGCTTTAAGTTTGAGTCAGGCGTGCACCGTGTTCAGCGCGTACCTGAAACAGAAAGTCAGGGCAGAATCCACACCTCAACCACAACGGTTGCCGTTCTGCCTGAGGCAGAAGAGGTTGACTTTGAAATCAATCCAAAGGATTTGCAGATTGATACCTTCCGTTCCTCAGGAGCAGGCGGACAGCACATCAACAAAACATCATCCGCTATCCGTATAACGCACATTCCGACAGGAACAGTCGTTGAATGCCAGGACGAACGCTCACAGCATAAGAACAAAGAAAAAGCACTCAAGGTTCTGCGTTCACGCCTTTATGATGCTGAGAAAGCAAAGCACGACGCTGAAATCGCAGGCGAGAGAAAGTCACAGGTCGGTACCGGCGACAGAAGTGAGAGAATAAGAACCTACAACTATCCGCAGGGACGTGTATCCGACCACAGAATCGGACTCACCATTTATAAGCTTGAGCAGTTTTTAAACGGTGATCTGGATGAAATGATAGATGCACTCATCACCGCAGACACAGCCGAAAAGCTCAAAGCACAGGGTGAGGAATAATTTTATGAACACACGTGAATTTGTTGAAGCGTATACTGAAAATTCCGGTAAAAAATTTAAAAGATTTATTTTAACCCAGCTGATACTGGATATTGTTGAAATCCCCATATACATTTTTGCCTTGTTAAAACTCATTGATAATACCAATGCAGTATATATTTCAACGGCTGTTTTTTTCGTTATTTTTTATGCAAGCCTTATGCTGAACATCAGACATTATTTCGGTGGTTTAAAAGCTTTTTTAAAGGATATGAGCATCAGAGGCAAATACACCAATGCTTTAAAAGAATTTGAAAAATCAGACGACAGCAATGCCTTTGACCGGATACTTACCGAGCTTGAAAAGGAGATTAACGGTTAAATTATGCAAACAAAGATTTTATCTACAAGTGAATATGATATCAGCCTTGCAGGTAAAATGATTGCAGATGGCGGTCTGGTTGCATTCCCTACGGAAACCGTATACGGCTTGGGTGCCAATGCACTGGATGACGAGGCTGTAAAAAGCATTTACACTGCAAAGGGCAGACCCAGTGACAATCCGCTGATTGTGCACGTAAGCGACAAGGCGGACATTGCACCCCTTGTAAAGGAAATAACACCGAAAGCACAGGCGCTGATTGATAAATTTTTCCCTGCACCGTTAACAATCATTCTGCCGAAGAGTGAAAAAATCGGCAAGGTTGTATCCGGAGGACTTGACACGGTTGCCGTGCGTATGCCTGAAAATGAGACTGCACGCAGGCTGATTAAAGCATCAGGTTGTCCTGTGGCGGCACCAAGTGCGAACACCTCAGGCTTGCCGTCACCGACAAAAGCAAAATATGTTATTGACGATATGAGCGGTAAAATTGACGCAATCATTGACGGCGGTGACTGTGCATTCGGCGTGGAATCAACGGTAATCACCCTTGCGACCGAAACACCAACCATACTCCGTCCCGGTGCGGTTACAAGAGAAATGATTGAAGCGGTTATCGGCAGGGTTGATGTGGCACGTGCCGTTCTTGAGGGTATGAAAAACGATGAGGTTGCCGCCTCACCGGGTATGAAATACAAGCACTATGCACCAAAAGCAAAGGTTGTCATCGTAGATGCAAACAAAAAGGCATATGAGGATTTTGTGAATGCAAGACAAGATGCTTTTGCGCTTTGCTTTGAAGAGGATAATATAACCATACCAAAGGTTACCTTCGGCAGAGAGAATGATGATTTATCTCAGGCAAGGGAACTTTTTGACGCACTCAGACAGCTTGATGAAATGGGTGCAAAAAAGGTTTACGCCAGAATTCCGAATGCAACAGGCGTGGGGATGGCAGTTTACAACAGGCTTATCCGTGCTGCTGCTTTCAACATCATTGATTTGAAAAAGCCATTTTTCATCGGCTTGACAGGTCAGAGCGGTGCAGGAAAGGGCTATGTAGGAAAGCATCTTTCAGCACTCGGCTTCAATGTTTTGGATTGTGATAAATTTGTAAAGAAAATTTATGATAATAATGCTGAACTTTTGCAGAAACTTGCTGCAGAATTTGGGAATGATATATTAAAAGGCAATACTCTTGACAGAAAAAGACTTGCCGAAATTGCATTCTCCTCAAAGGAAAATACAGACAAGCTGAACAAAATAGTTCACCCTGAGGTGATTGCCCTTTGTGAAAAGGAAGCAAAGCCTTTGGCTGTGCTTGATGCACCGCAGCTTTTCGAGGCCGGTGCACAGTCAAAATGCTATAAGGTAATCAGCGTTGTTGCCCCATACGATATACGTTTAAAACGTATTATGGAGCGTGACAAAATTACGAAAGAGCAGGCTGATGCAAGGCTTAACGCTCAGCTTGACGAGGAATACTATATAAATCATTCCGACTTTGTTATTTATAACAACGCAGAGGATGTTGATATACAAATCAAAAAAATTATGGAGGAAATACTATGAGTGAAAAAACAAAGGCTCAGGAGCTAAAGGAAAAGCTTTTCTACAAAAAGGAAAACGGCGTTGACTTTATGAGCGACGAGGAGCTTAAAATCTGCGACGACTTTTGCGAGGGATATAAAAAATTCCTTTTTGAAAACAAAACAGAAAGGGAATTTGCAAAATCAGCTCTGGAGCTTGCAAAGGCAAACGGATTCTCTGAATTTGACAAATTCGGCAGCAAGCTTGAAGCAGGATCAAAGGTTTACTATTTCAACAGAGGTAAGGCAATCATCCTCTGCGTTAAGGGTTCAAGACCAATCAAGGACGGCGTAAGAATCAGTGCGGCACATATTGATTCACCGAGACTTGACCTTAAACAGTGCCCTGTTTATGAGGACGGCTCACTCGGATTTTTCAAAACACATTATTACGGCGGAATCAAAAAATATCAGTGGACAGCTATTCCGCTTTCACTGCACGGCAGAATCTGCAAAAACGACGGAACTTATGTTGATGTAAAAGTCGGCGAAGATCCTGCTGACCCTAAATTCTGCATTACCGACATTCTTCCGCATCTCGGCGCGGAACAGATGTCACGCAAGGCAAATGAGATTGTAAAGGGTGAGGAGCTGAATGTTGTAATCGGCTCACGTCCTTTTAAAGATGATAAGGAAAGTGAAAAAATCAAGCTTAATATCCTCAACCTTCTTTATGAGAAGTACGGCATTGTTGAACGTGATTTCCTTTCAGCTGAGCTGGAGCTTGTACCTGCTTTCACTGTGGATGATATCGGCTTTGACAGAAGTCTGATCGGCGGTTACGGTCACGATGACCGTGTCTGCTCTTACCCTGCAATGCAGGCAATTTTCGATATTGACGGTGTACCTGAATACACAGCAATCACTATTCTGACAGATAAAGAAGAAACCGGCTCAGACGGAAACACCGGTCTGAATTCAAGCTATCTCAAATATTTCATTTCAGACCTTGCACGCCTTGAAGGATATGAGGGAAGAGATGTTCTTTCCAACTCAAAATGTCTTTCTGCCGATGTTAATGCTGCATTTGACCCAACATGGCCGGGTCCGTTTGAAAAAAACAACGCATCCTTTATCAATGAGGGCGTTGTTGTGACAAAGTTCACAGGTGCACGCGGTAAGAGCGGCACAAGTGATGCATCCGCAGAATATGTAAGCTTTGTTAAAAATCTTATGGAATCAAACGGCGTACTGTGGCAGAGCGGTGAGCTCGGTAAGGTTGATGCAGGCGGCGGCGGAACGGTTGCTATGTATATCGCAAATCTTGATGTTGATGTAATTGATGTGGGCGTTCCTGTGCTTTCCATGCATTCACCATATGAAATTGTCAGCAAAATTGATACCTATATGGCATATAAGGCATTCAAAGTATTTTTCACAAAATAATATTATTTTTGTAAAATGATAATGGTGATACTATGAAAAAAATTCTTGTAGTGGGCACAGGCGGTACAATTGCCTGTGTCAAGGACGATAATATACGCCTTGACAATCCATTTAAAATTCTTGATTATATTGAAAAAAAGGACGTAAGCTTTGAATGTGTGTCACCATTTTCTGTTTTATCTGAAAATCTCCGCATTGATTTATGGCAAAAGCTGATTGACTATTTAAACACAGTTGATTTTGAAAAGTACACAGGTATTATTATTCTTCACGGCTCGGATACCCTTGCATACACAGGTGCACTGCTGGGCAACATTTTTTACAACAGGAGGATTGTGCTTGTGGCTTCCGACAAGCCTGTCGAGGACAAAACCTCAAATGCCATTCAGAATTTTGAAAATGCGGTTGACTTTATCTGCGACAGAGTTGAGGGTGTTTATATAAGCTATGATAAGCTTTTCAGAGCAGTAAGAACCGTCAGTGCAGGCGAAAATGACGAGTTTTTCACAGTCGGCAGGCAGTCTGATTTTATAGAAAATCCTGTACTGCGCAACAAAAACATTCTAATAATCACACCTTATGTGGGCATTGATTACAGCAACTATAATCTGGACTCGGTTGACGCCGTGCTGCACGCAATGTATCATTCGGCAACGGCACCTGAAAATGCTGCTGAATTTGCCGCCAAGTGCAAAAAGGAAAATATACCCTTTTATTT
Source organism: uncultured Eubacterium sp. (assembly GCA_910577195.1). GTDB lineage: Bacteria > Bacillota > Clostridia > Oscillospirales > Acutalibacteraceae > Eubacterium_R. Next base: position 174,339 of record CAJTLP010000002.1, read on the forward strand.
TGTAACCTCAAAATCAAGTGCAGACTATGAAAGCGCAAAAGACTTTGGCAATATCATTTTCAACTCAACACTGGAAAATGCATTTGCAAGATTGCTGCTTACAGATAACGGTTTTCAGCTATGAGCCAACCTCCCTAACGTTGTAAGAATACTGTAAGTTTTCTGTTTTTTGAAAAAAACAAAAAATCACAGTTGACAAAGACAATAACAAATGATATTATAAAAGAAATTAAATATCCAAACCGATGAGGCGGAGATAAAAATAAGACACGCAATTACAGAGAACTCCTAATGCTGCGAATGGAGTATTAAACGGCTTATTAAATGGACCGCTGAGGGTACGGTGAAAGGCTTTTGCCGAGTATCCCGTAACGTGATGGCCTACGTCAGTGGTCGGAGATATGATAGTATCTTGCAAAGAGTATGGAGTCCCATAAATCAAGGTGGCACCGCGGAATGTAATTTCGTCCTTGATAATACGTTTATCGTATTATCAGGGGCTTTTTTATTTTTAATCTTTCATTTAAAAGATTTTTACAGGAGGAAATTATATGCTCTTAACAAAACGATGGCGAACTTAATTGCATTTATTTATGAAAAACGAATCCGTGTATAAGCTATATAATTAAGAATTTACAGAACATTTAAAAAATTTATAATTATTTTTGGAGGAAACTAAAATGAAATATAACAACGTTGATTTTGACACCTATTTTAAAAATTATCCGGACGAGTCAGGCTTTTTCGGAAAGTACGGCGGCTCATATATTCCGCCTGAGCTTCAGAAAGCTATGGAGGAAATTACAGACGCCTATTATGCAATAAGCAAATCAGGCAAATTTATAAGCGAGCTTCGCCGTATCCGCAAGGAATTTCAGGGCAGACCTACACCGATTTCTTACCTTGAAAGACTGTCAGGTCAGTTCGGTAATGTTCAGCTTTATGTAAAGCGTGAGGATCTTAATCATACAGGAGCACACAAACTGAATCACTGTATGGGCGAGGCTTTGCTTGCTAAATATATGGGCAAGAAAAAGGTTATCGCTGAAACAGGTGCAGGTCAGCACGGTGTTGCACTTGCTACTGCTGCTGCATATTTCGGACTTGAATGTGACATATATATGGGTGCTGTTGATATAAAAAAGCAGGCTCCTAATGTTGCAAGAATGAAGATTCTCGGTGCAAATGTTATTGAGGTTACTGATGGTCTGCAAACACTCAAAGAAGCTGTTGACGCAGCATTTACAGCATATTGCAATGAATATAAGGATGCGATTTACTGCATCGGTTCAGTTGTCGGTCCTCACCCATTCCCAATGATGGTGCGTGATTTTCAGAGCATTGTGGGAATTGAGGCAAGGGAGCAGTTCCTTGAAATGACAGGCGAATTGCCTGATGCCGTTGTTGCCTGTGTAGGCGGCGGTTCGAATGCGATGGGAATTTTCTCCGGATTTCTGAATGACCCTGTTGATATTTACGGTGTTGAGCCTTTAGGCAGAGGAGAAAAGCTTGGTGACCATGCAGCCAGTCTTACCTATGGCACAGAGGGTATTATGCACGGCTTCAACAGTATTATGCTTAAGGATGAAAACGGCGAGCCTGCACCTGTATATTCTGTTGCAAGCGGTCTTGACTATCCGTCATCAGGTCCTGAGCACGCATTTTTACACGATCTTGGCAGAGTTAAATATGACACTGTAAACGACGATGATACAATAGATGCGTTTTATACCCTTTCAAGACTTGAGGGTATTATTCCTGCAATTGAAAGCTCTCATGCTGTTGCTTACGGTATGAAACTTGCAAAGGAAATGGATAAAGGCTCTATTCTTATCAATCTCTCGGGCAGAGGCGATAAGGATATGGATTATGTTATTGAAAAATACGGCATAAGATAAACTTTTGTTTAGGCTTGTTCGGATTTATCTTGCTTACTGTAGGGGAGGGTCTCTGTACCCTCCCAAAAAATATAAAAAATTGGCAGACATAAAAATCTGCCCCTATGGAATTCAAATACATTAACGATAAATAAATCACTTTACCTCCTGTTTGGGAGGTATTTTTATTACAGGAAAGAAATACAAATGATATAATATAAATATTATAAAGGGGAGTGAAAATATGAACATTCTTGTTCTTGATGATGAGGCTGAAATTGCTGATTTAGTTGAGGTATTCCTGAAAAACGAGGGGTACACCATTTTCAAATTCTACAACTCAAAGGCTGCACTTGAATGCATTGACACTGAGCAGATTGACCTGGCGCTCCTTGATGTAATGCTGCCTGACACAGACGGCTTTACCATACTGCGGAAGATACGTGAAAAAGGACTGCTTTTCCCTGTAATTATGCTGACAGCAAGAGTTGAGGATACGGATAAAATCACAGGGCTTACACTTGGTGCAGATGATTACATCACAAAGCCGTTCAATCCCCTTGAAATGGTATCGCGTGTAAAGGCTCAGCTGAGAAGATACACCTGCTACGGCAACAGCAAAAGAAATGAAAATATATTTGACTATGCAGGACTGATTGTAAACAGGGACACTCACCTTTGCACCCTTTATGAAAAGCCTGTACAGTTTACACCGATTGAATTCAAAATCATGTGGCTGCTCTGCGAAAATGCAAACAAGGTTGTTTCAACGGAAGAAATCTTCGAAAAGGTGTGGGGCGAAAAATATCTGGACTACAACAACACGGTTATGGTACATATCAGGCGAATACGCGAAAAGCTGAATGAACCGTCAAGGAATCCGAAATTTATCAAAACTGTATGGGGAGTAGGATATAAAATTGAAAAGAAGTAACAGAAAATTAAAAACAAAAATCCTTTTAAAATATTTTCTCACCCTGATTCTTTCAGCTGTTTTATGGATATTTTTAACGCTGATTTTAGCCGATCCGATTTTAATTTTTCTTGATAATATTAAGGACAGTATTTTTATTTTCGACGTTTCTGCCGATTACGATTTTTATGTTTTATTGTACTTTGCCTGCTCGGTCGGCCTGTATTTAATACTCGCTCTGATTATCAGCCTGATTTACCTTTCAAGGACTGCAGGCTTTCTTGACAAAAGCTATGATGCTTTTTCAGGCATACTGGATGACGATTATATTGCACCTGACCTGCCCGGAATGATTAAACCCATACATACCAAAACACAGAGCAATATTAAAAATGCCCTCAAATACCGCGAGTACCTTGCACAGGCATCCGAACAGCGTAAAAATGATTTGGTTGTTTATCTTGCCCACGATTTAAAAACACCGCTGACATCAATCGTAGGTTATCTTACCCTTTTGAAGGAAGCACCTGAATTACCTGCGGAATACCACGCAAAGTACACGGATATCACCCTTGAAAAGGCGTACAGACTTGAACAGCTTATCAACGAATTTTTCGATATCACCAGATTCAATCTGCAGTCGATCGCTCTTGAAAACAATCACATTGATTTAACGATGATGATCAGTCAGATGGCTGAGGAATTTTATCCTGTGCTCAAAGAAAGAGGTTTGAGCTGCAACGTATCCATTCAGAGCCGAATTCATATTGTGGGCGATGCCGATAAGCTTTCAAGAGTTTTCGACAATCTTATGCGAAATGCAGTCAGCTACAGCTATCCGAATTCACAGATTACAATATCAGCTCATACGCAAAACGGAAAAGTAATCATCACCTTTAAAAATCGCGGTGACAGAATCCCTGAGCAGAAGCTGAATATGATTTTTGAAAAATTCTTCAGAGCTGACAATGCACGCACAAATACAACAGGCGGTGCAGGGCTCGGACTTGCAATTGCAAAGCAGATTGTTGAACTGCACGGCGGTACAATCACCGCACAGAGTGACGATTATTACACAACCTTTACTGTCACACTTAATTTGTAAGAAAATCTTAAGAATTCCGATAAGAATACTTAAAACAAATAAACCTCCTTTTTGATATAATTTAGCCAAACAAGAGGAGGTTTAAAAATTATGTATAATAAAAGAAATCAGAAAAGTGACAGACAGGGCAGACTGCTGATACTGTCTGTTATCATTATTTTAATAATTGGCGGTGCTGTTTCCTTTTTCGTTGTGCGGTCAAACTCTGCCGATTCACAGAACAATGTAATCTACACAAAGGATAAAAGCATTACCGATTACGATACTGCAAAAAAGGCAGTAAGTGACTATGCAGAAAAACACAGTCTCAGCATTGACGATTATCCTGACAGCCTTATTAAACTGCTTGGCAGAAACAGTGAAACAAAGAATTTTGTCCTTTCCTATCCTGAGGAAAAGGATAAAGCGCACAAGGTTGATTTCAGCGAATACAGAAACTGCAAATCCGTACCCCTTCTTATGCAGTGGGACAAGCGCTGGGGATACAAAATGTATGGCGATGATATGGCAGGCTTAACTGCCTGCGGACCTGTCTGCCTTTCAATGGTATCTGTCTATCTTTTGCAGGACACCAAATATTCACCTGACTATATGATTGACTGGGCAAAGAAAAATGGCTACTGCGTTAAAGGACACGGCTCACTGTGGACGCTAATCAGCGAGGGCGGTAAAAAGCTGGGACTTGATGTAACGGAAATTCCTCTTGATGAACAGCGTATCATTAACAATTTAGAGGTCGGCAATCCGATTATCTGTATAATGGGTCCCGGTGCGTTTACGTCAACAGGTCACTTTATTGTACTTACAGGGTATGAAAACGGAAAAATAAAAATCAATGACCCCAACAGCTATTCAAATTCCGAAAAGGAATGGGAATACGATGATATATATAATCAGATAAATAATCTGTGGGTGTTAAGACGGCAAGGTTAGCTGAGCTTTTCCCTATTTATCAAAAAATACCTGTCAATAAAGACAGGTATTTTTTGCTTATTAACTTTTACGAGCTTTTCTGAACTGCCCACCGGGGGATTTCGTCGGCAGGTATCATCATTGAAACATAGCCTGCTTTCTTGTACTTAATCATAATAATATAATCATTATCAGCAAACTGACTGTATATTCTTGCATGTGACAGCAGTTCATCAATCTGCTTTTTATCTTCAACCGTTTTGGCATTTTTGAAATAATTCTTCATAGAAGTATCAAGATAGCTATCGTAATATTCTTCCATATATTCATCATTTATTTCACTGCTTTCTATGCTCTGATTTGAAGAGGAGAACTGACGGCTGATATCGTATATATTATTCCAGTCCTTTGCATAGCGAGTCACAATGCTTTTACAGCTTGCAATACTTACCGATTCTATTTCATCCTGAACCTCAAACAGTTTATATTCACCTGTTGAATTAAGGTAATTAACGGTATTTACCATAGACGGATAAATATACCAGCCCTGTTCCCTTGCTGTTTTATAGACATCTGAATTGTATTCAGCATATGAATCCGTATCCATATCACTGTAATTGCTGAAAAGGATACCGCCGATTGCCGGCTCCTCCGGCTTGAATCGCTGCTCATAGGTCTGACTTAACAAATCATCAAGCAGTGCCTTTCTGAGCTCTGGAGTATTCTTTATCTTATTTCCGGTGTTAAGATTAGCAGAACTGATTGCGTAGACCGAACCCTTTTTGAAAAGCTGTTCAAGATTTGATTCACTGTCGTTAGCGAAAAATCCATAGGTATCCATATTGGAATTTTCCATTTTTTTATCAAATGGTGAATTTTTGGAATCACCGCAGAGCATATATTCAAGCTCCTCACGTTCAGCCTTGCTGTCACGCAGGGACAATATTTTATACGCAATATCATCGGATTTTACGTCATAATATCTGCTTACAATACGTCCGTTCTTCAGCTCGTAGCAAACATAAATACCCTTTGTGACAGTACTGCTCTCCTCTTGTGCAATAATATCTTTATTGATTTCAACAAACTTTTCAATATCCTCCTTGTCTGTAAAAGGACCTATCGCACTGTTTTCTGTATTTTGGAAAAGACTGTCCATATAGGAATCAGAATATGGGTCTGAAAGAACTTCACAGGTTGTTATATTCGTAATATCTGTAGTAATGGCTGCCTTATCTATATCCTCAACATCAGGAATGTAGGTTGAATAGCCAAGACCGCCTGTGGAAAGAACGGCAATCATTATACCGCTTACGGCAATCGTTGACACAGGTACAATCAGCTCCCTGAGCTTAGGCTTAATGCTTCTTCTGCAGATAGCCATAATAATAAAGTATATAATAAATACCGCTACCATACATACGGCAATATTTACGGCAGTGCTGTTAATCAGTCCGATTACTCTGTTTGTGATACCATAGCCGCTCATAAAAAGTGCAAACAGTACAATGATAACCTCCGCTGCAAAAAGTCTTGATGCAAACGGTCTTGTTCCGTGAACACCTGCATTCTCAGCCTTGATATGGATAAACAGCTTTCTTGCAATAAGAATGATTCCGATACTGATTACTGCCCATACGATAAGAGGAAGAATATAGCTGAACGGTATATTTTCATATTCCATATTCGTATTCGATACACCGGCTGCGACTCCGCCTGAAACAGAATAGCCGTCAACAACATATTGCTCATTAACTCTGTAAACAAAATTGATAATATTATCGCTTACACTGTAATCCGCACCGAAAGCCTTACCCAATATCAAAGGATTGATTAATGATGTATAATGCAGCAGGCTTGGTTTTGCAAAAAATGCCTCATCATAATAAAAATTAATTAAAGACTTATGATTATAGCCGCTTAGAAATGTATAGCATAATGAATGAATAAAATAGGAAACAGATGTCGGTACACCTGCAACTGCGCCGCAGAAGAAAAAGCTTTCCACAACAGTGGTGCAGAATGACATTGCCAGTGACATTAAGGCAAAGCCTGCAGCAGTATAAATAAAGCATTCTGCAAATAGCAGTACACCGCACCACAGCACATAACCGAAATGGCCTACTAAACAGGCATTTATAATAATATCCACTATTATAGGTATTACAGTTGCACCTGCCATCATCAGGAGAGAGGCAACAACTCTGTTTTTATACATCGTCCGCCTGTCAACAGGTGAGGAAAGGAAAACATTTACTTGCTTTTTCCGCATAATAAATTTAAAGCTGAACAGTGCGAAAAGTACGCCAAGCAGCATAAACGTCAGTCCGAGAGTAATTCCGTAATCATCATATCCGCTGTAACTATAACTTGTACCTGTAAGACATATCTGAATATTTTTTCTGAGATTTACAAGGTCAAAGCCTCCGCCGCTTTTCAGATAAATAAAAAACTCTGACAACGGTTGAAAAATAAAAGAATAGACGGACAAAGCAAATGTAAGAACAGTAGGGACAATAATACTTTCCAGTGATTTTTTGAAATCATATTTTGCAGCGTGCTTACTCGCTGAATATGGATGAGATGTCATATTTTCTGTCCTCCATTTCGTTTAAAAATACTTCCTCAAGTGAAAGATTAACACTGTCCATATGAACAGGGTTAAGCGCTTCAAACACCTTTGACTCTATTTGGCTGTCTACAATTACTGACACCATTCTGCTTTCTATGGTCAGGTCCTTATAAGTAATAGCTGAAAAATCCTCAACAGTAACATCCCTGTCAAAAATAAGTCTGTACTTTTTATAAGCACTGCTTGCATCATCAACAGAAACATCAAGAGTAAGATTTTTTCCGTTTATAAGTGCCACATGGTCGCAAAGGTCTGCAACCTCCTGCAGATTGTGGCTGCTCATCAGAATGGTGCACTGCGTTTCTGCCATATATTCTATAAACAGTTTTTTGCAGAGATTTCTTTTTTGTGGGTCAATACCGTCAAATACCTCATCAAAGAACAGGTATTTCGGTCTTGTTGCCATTGCAAGGATAATTTCCGCCTGCCTTTGCATACCCTTTGAAAAGGACTGCAGGCTGACACTTGGACTGAGACCCATCGCGTCCGTCATTTTATAGAAAATCTTGTCTGAAAAATTTTCATAGTAACCTTTATAAAAATTCCGCATCTTACCAAGTGTGGCACCTCGCGGAAAATAAAGCTCATCCGGAATAAAGAAAATATTGTTTCGGATTTTTCCGTTGTCATAAACATTTTCTCCATCAATTAAAACTTCTCCGTTTTCAGGCTTATATATTCCTGTGCAGGTTTTCAGCAGTGTGGTCTTGCCTGCACCGTTATACCCCACAAGTCCGTAAATGGAGGATTCCTCAATTTGCATACTGATATTTTCAATCGCGGTAAAATCGCCGAATTTTTTAGTAACATTTTTAATTTCAATCATTTTTATCACCAGCCTTATAGATTTCGTCAACCAGAGAGTCTACCGCATCTCTGCTGACACCTTTAGCCTTACCTGATGTCAAAACAACACGGATATCCTTCAGTGCTGAATCAACAATCATTTTATTTCCTATAGGATTTTCGCTGACAAATATCCCCTTGCCGGGTACTGAATATACTACCTTGTCAATCTCAAGTTCTGCAAAGGCACGCTTTATTGTGTTCACATTTATATTAAGCTCCTTTGACAGACTTCGTATTGACGGAAGCTGATCATTTGATTTATAGATGCCGGTATTAATAAGCATTATAATCTGCTCCTTGATTTGCTCGTAAATCGGCACACGGCTGTGAGAATCAATTAAAATCACTATATCATCCCCTTCTGTTAAAATGAAAAGCAACTGTGATATCTTTACTATCACAGTTGCAATATAGCACATATAATCAATCCTTGTCAATACAGTTTAGAAAAAGTTCATAAATTAAATCAGGAGAGCGTGAAAAACGATTGAAACACAGCTTTAACTGAGGTTTCGCAGCGTTGTTTTAGCTCTCCTGATTCTTACATATTAATTTGCTTTCTTGGTTGTTTTTTTAGTTGTTTTTTCCGTTTTATCTTTTGTTGTGGTTGTGGGTTTCGGCTTGCCGTATTTACTGTAAGCTGTATAATTCACCTCGCCGTTTACCGAACGTGTAAGCACATAGCTTGTACCGTCCTTTGAAACCTTGATATCAACATTTCCGATATCCACGTTCTCCTTTGCATACACATCACAGATGAGTACCCCCTTTGAGGCGGAGACACTCAGCCTGATATCACTGCCGGAATTGTTTTTAAACTGGAAATCCTGTGAATTCCACTGTACAGTTGCATCTGCACCCAGCGGTACATAGCTGATTTCAAGAGAGTGAGGTGCACGGACGGTTATATTCATATTGGCACGAAGCACTGCCTGGAAGATTGTTGAGCTTACCTGGCATATACCGCCGCCGAGACCGTCCACAAATTCATCACCCTCGACAACCTTTGCCTCCTGATAGCCTGCAAGCACCGTTCTTTTGCCCACTGTCTGGTTAAAAGAAAATGTACTGCCATCAGGTATTTTCAGATTATCCAGCTTGCTCACCGCATTGCCGATATTAACAGTTCGTGTTTTGTTTGATGAATCATAATAGGTTTTATATGTAGAAAGCTTGTACGGATAATCACCGTCGTTATCCTTTACAAGTGCAGGATAAACAGTGCCCGTTGCAGCTTCCTTAAAGGTAGTATTTATATCTTCGGTTGTTCTTGTTGTTGTGGTTGTTGTCGTTGTAGCTTTGGTCGTTGACTGGGTTGTTGCATTTACATCAGCCGTTTCACTGCAGCCTGCAAGTGCCACAGCCAGAATAACCGCAGCTAAAACAATTGCCAATAGCTTTTTCAATTACTTTTTCTCCTTGTAGGGTTTCTTGATATCAACCCAGCCTTCCTTTATCACTTGTCTTGCACGTGCAATAGACAGCGCCTTTTCAGGTATACTGTCTGTAATGGTTGAGCCTGCTGCAATATATGCCTGCTCACCGACCTCAACAGGTGCAATAAGATTTGTATTGCAGCCGATAAATGCACCGTCACCAATTTTGCAGCGGAACTTATTTTTTCCGTCATAATTGCAGGTAACCGTACCGCAGCCGAAATTTACATCACTGCCCACATCACTGTCTCCGATATAGGTCAGATGTGCACTCTTTGAGCCTTCGCCCACTGTTGAATTCTTAACCTCAACAAAATTACCGATATGAACACCTTTTTTCAGTGTTGAATTTGCTCTTACCTTAACGAACGGACCTGCATCAACTTCGTCCTCAACCGTGCTGTCAAGGATTTTACAGTTGTCAAGAATCACATTATCACCGACAGATGAGCAATCAATATATGTGTTCGGACCGATTGTACAGCCGCTGCCGATAACCGTATCACCTAATATAATTGTATTCGGAAGAATAACAGTTGAATTTCCGATTTTAACATCCTTGCCGATGATAACACCGTCTGTGCAGGGAATGTCAACACCATCAAGCATAAGCTTTGTATTTATATTCCTTCTCATTATAGTATTGAGGTCATTAAGCTGCCTGCGATCATTTGCACCGAGTATAACCTCACTGTTTTGGGCAACATAAGCACCTGCATTTTTACCTGTACCGATAAGAATTTCAAGACAGTCTGTAAGATAGTACTCATTCTGTACATTGTTATTTGTAATGTTACCCAGTGCATAAAGAAGGTCAGCACCGTTAAACCAGTAGCAGCCTGCATTTGACTCGTTGATTTTCTTTTCCTCAGGTGTTGCATCCTTATGCTCAACAATTCTTAAAAGCACACCGTTTTCATCACGCTTGATATGACCGATACCCTCAGTATCATCAACAATTGCACTTATAAGTGTGATTGCGTTACGATTGGATTTATGGTAATCGTAAGCCTTGTTGATTGTTTCAGCGTCCATAAGCGGTCCGTCACCGTTAAGGATTAAAATTTCATCATCCTTATGAAACTTAATAAATTCATCCGCCTGCATAACAGCGTGGCCCGTACCGAGCTGCGGCTCCTGAACAGCAGTCTTTATATCATCAGAAAGATACGCCTCAACCTCTTCGTGCTTATATCCGGTAATAACGCAGATATCCTCAGCACCTGCTTCTTTAACAGCATCAATAACATAGCTTATCATAGGCTTGAACAGAACATTGCACATAACCTTTGGGCAGTCAGCCTTCATTCTTGTGCCCTTACCGCCTGCAAGTATGATTGCACATTTCATATATTAATCCTCCAAATATATAACTTCTTTTCTACAATTATGCACCAAAAATTTATATTTTTCAAGATAAATAGTAATAAAGATTATTTTTTAACAAAAAATGTTTGTAATTTATCCTATATTATGTTATAATTCTATCGCATTATACCGTCACCCTTGTAAATTTATTCATTTGCAGGGTAAAGGTATAGTATTCTAAATCAGTTATTTATTTTTTTAGGAGGTATTTCCCGTTATGGCAAAAAAGTATTGTTATCTTTTTTCAGAAGGTAATGCTAACATGAGAGAGCTTCTCGGCGGTAAGGGTGCTAACCTTGCAGAAATGACCAACATCGGTCTTCCTGTACCACAGGGTTTCACAATTACAACAGAGGCTTGTACTCAGTACTATGAGGACGGTCGTAAAATCAATGATGATATTATGGCTGAAATCAATGAGTACATTGTAAAGATGGAAGAAATCACAGGCAAGAAGTTCGGTGATAAGGAGAATCCTCTCCTTGTTTCCGTTCGTTCAGGTGCAAGAGCATCAATGCCCGGTATGATGGACACAATCCTCAATCTTGGTTTAAATGAAGAAGTTGTAAATGCAATTGCTGAAAAATCAGGCAATCCAAGATGGGCATGGGACTGCTACAGAAGATTCATTCAGATGTATTCTGACGTAGTTATGGAAGTTGGTAAGAAGTATTTTGAGGTTCTTATCGACGAGATGAAAGAAAAGAGAGGCGTTACTCAGGACGTTGAGCTTTCTGCTGACGATCTCAAGGAGCTTGCTTCTCAGTTCAAGGCTGAATATAAAGAAAAGATTGGTGTTGATTTCCCAACTGATCCTAAGGAGCAGCTTATGGGTGCAGTTAAGGCTGTATTCCGTTCATGGGACAACCCTCGTGCAAACGTATACCGCCGCGACAACGATATCCCTTATTCATGGGGTACTGCTGTTAACGTACAGTCAATGGCATTCGGTAACATGGGTGACGACTGCGGTACAGGTGTTGCTTTCACACGTGACCCTGCTACAGGTGCAAAGGGTCTCTTCGGTGAGTTCCTTACAAACGCACAGGGCGAGGACGTAGTTGCAGGTGTTCGTACACCAATGCACATTTCAGAAATGGAGCAGAAGTTCCCTGAAGCATTCGCTGAGTTCACAAAGGTTTGCGAAACTCTTGAGAATCACTACAGAGATATGCAGGATATGGAATTCACTGTTGAGCACGGTAAGCTCTTCATGCTCCAGACACGTAACGGTAAGAGAACTGCACAGGCAGCTCTTCAGATTGCTTGTGATTTAGTTGACGAAGGTATGAGAACTCCTCAGGAAGCTGTTGAGATGATCGACCCTCGTAACCTTGATACACTCCTTCACCCACAGTTTGATGCTGCTGAGCTTAAGGCTGCAACACCAATCGGTAAGGGTCTCGGTGCTTCTCCTGGTGCTGCCTGCGGTAAGGTTGTATTCACAGCTGACGATGCTGTTGAGTGGAACAACAGAGGCGAGAAGGTTGTACTTGTTCGTCTTGAGACTTCACCTGAGGATATCACAGGTATGAAGGCTTCACAGGGTATCCTTACAGTTCGCGGTGGTATGACATCACACGCTGCCGTTGTTGCTCGTGGTATGGGTACTTGCTGCGTATCAGGCTGCGGCGATATCAACATGGACGAAGAAAATAAGAAGTTTACACTCGCTGGTAAGGAATACCATGAGGGTGATGCAATTTCAATCGACGGTTCAACAGGTAATATCTACGACGGTATCATTCCTACTGTTGACGCTACAATCGCAGGTACTTTCGGCAGAATCATGGGCTGGGCTGATGAATTCAGAACACTTAAGGTTCGTACAAATGCTGATACTCCTGCTGATGCAAAGAAGGCAAGAGAGCTTGGTGCTGAGGGTATCGGTCTCTGCCGTACAGAGCATATGTTCTTTGAAGAGGACAGAATTGCTGCTTTCCGTGAAATGATTTGTTCAGACACAGTTGAAGAGAGAGAAGCTGCTCTTGAGAAGATTCTTCCTTATCAGCAGAATGACTTCGAGGCTCTCTATGAGGCTCTTGAGGGCTGTCCTGTAACAATCCGTTTCCTTGATCCTCCTCTTCACGAGTTCGTTCCTACTGAGGAAGAAGATGTCAAGAAGCTCGCTGACGCACAGGGCAAGAGCGTTGAAGACATTAAGGCTATCATCGCATCTCTCCACGAGTTCAACCCAATGATGGGTCATCGTGGTCTCCGTCTTGCTGTAACATATCCTGAAATCGCTAAGATGCAGACAAAGGCTGTTATCCGTGCTGCTATCAATGTACAGAAGGCTCACGCTGACTGGACTGTTGCTCCTGAGATTATGATTCCTCTCGCTTGCGACACTAAGGAGCTCAAGTATGTTAAGGATATGGTTGTTGCAACTGCTGACGCTGAAATCGCTGCTGCAGGTGTTGAGATGAAGTACGAAGTTGGTACTATGATCGAGATTCCTCGTGCTGCTCTTACAGCTGATGAAATTGCTAAGGAAGCTGAGTTCTTCTGCTTCGGTACAAACGACCTTACTCAGATGACATTCGGCTTCAGCCGTGACGATGCCGGTAAGTTCCTTGATGCTTACTATGATGCTAAGATCTTTGAAAACGATCCATTTGCTAAGCTTGACCAGACAGGTGTTGGCCAGCTTATGAAGATGGCTGTTGCAAACGGTAAGGCTACTCGTCCAGAGCTTCACTGCGGTATCTGCGGTGAGCACGGCGGTGACCCAAGCTCAGTTGAATTCTGTCACGAAATTGGTCTTGATTATGTATCATGCTCACCATTCAGGGTTCCGATTGCTCGTCTTGCTGCTGCTCAGGCTGCTATCAAGGCTTCTAAGTAATTAATAAGCTGAACTGAATATTATATAATCTGACCTTGAGGAGAAATTCCTCAAGGTCTTTTTTACTGTCCATTGCCTAAACTGTGTTTTATTGACAATACCTTTCCTGTATGGTAAAATAATTTGTATTTTTATAGATAAAGGTGAGGGGTAATATGCTGTTTTCAAGCACAACATTTATATATCTGTTTTTACCTATCGTATTATTTTTCTACTATGTTATATTCAGAAAAAGCAGGCTTTTGCAAAACATATTTCTTTTGTTTGCGAGCTTGTTTTTCTACGCGTGGGGCGAACCTAAATTTGTTTTAATAATGATTGCCTCCATATTCATTAACTGGCTGTTCGGACTTCTTGTGAGTAAAAGCAGAGAAAATAAAACGCGCAGCAAATTGATTATTGCTGTTGATGTTATATTCAATCTGGCAATTTTGTATGTATTCAAATACCTTACATTCACAGGAAGTATAATTGACAGGCTCTTTAGTACAGATTTAAGCATACCCGATATTGCCCTGCCGATCGGAATATCCTTTTTCACCTTTCAGGCAATGTCCTATGTAATTGACGTGTACCGCCAAAAGGGTGAGGTTCAGACAAACATTCTTTATGTCGGACTTTATATTTCCTTCTTCCCTCAGCTTATCGCAGGTCCTATCGTAAGATACGAAACGGTTGCAGATGAAATTAAAAACAGAAAAGAAACCGCAGACGACTTTTTCAATGGCTTTGCAAGATTTATTGTGGGTCTTGCTAAAAAGGTTCTTCTTGCCAACAGCTTTGCACTGGTTGCCGACGCAGCCTTTGGCAGCGGTGATGAACTCAGTGCAGCATTTGCATGGTTAGGTGCAATCGCTTATACGATGCAGATTTTCTTCGACTTCAGCGGTTACAGTGATATGGCAATCGGACTCGGTATGATGTTCGGCTTCCATTTTCTTGAAAACTTTAATTATCCGTATATGTCCACATCTATTTCCGAATTTTGGAGAAGGTGGCACATCTCTCTCGGCTCTTGGTTCAGGGATTATCTGTATTTCCCTCTCGGCGGAAGCAGAGTGAGCAAGGGCAGAAATGTTTTCAACCTCTTTGCGGTATGGTCTCTCACAGGCTTGTGGCACGGAGCAAACTTTACATTCATTGCTTGGGGACTTATGTATTTTGTTCTCATTGCAATGGAAAAGCTCACAGGCTTTGATAAAAAGCAGAGCAAAGGCCTGATGCCGATTAAGTGGTTATACACTATACTTTTTGTCGTGCTTGGCTGGGTCCTTTTCAGAGCCGACTCCATCTCCGATGCATTCACCTACATAAAATCCATGTTCGCACTGAACAGCAATGCAATCTGCGACGGAATGTTCACCGGATACCTGAAACAAAATGCTGTACTGCTCATTATTGGTATCGTACTCAGTACACCGATTATCAAAAAGCTTGGCGAAAAGCTCAAATCAAGTAAAATCGGCAGCTTTGTTGTTCCGCTGGTTTTGATTGCACTTTTCGTTCTCTGTGTTTCAAGCTTAGTCGGAAACTCTTACAATCCATTTATTTACTTTAATTTCTAAGAGGATAAGTTATGAAGAAATTTAATAAAAATATAATTGTATTTGTTTTTGCAGTTTTATTTATCGGTCTTGGAATGGGCAAAGTATTTTTCACCACAATGTCAGACGAGGCTGTAAATCTTGCAAAAAATCTGAAGCATGGTAAAATAGGCTATTTCTCGGAATTCACGGATATCATTGATGATAAATCAAGCACCACGCTTAATTACCACGATAATCTGATTGACATAAACTCTTTCAAAGAGCGTGTTATGGGCACAAGAATTATTGAAAAGGATAGTATTACTATTGCAAAAACAGATGACGGAAATCTGGTCGAAATAAGGAAATCCGGGCGTGCCCTGTCACAAAAGGATGTTGCGGGGACCGTTGAAAAAATCAGCGAGCTCAGAGATGTTGCCAATGAAAACGGAGCAGAATTCCTTTACTGTGCCGCTCCGAGAAAAGAGTATTTTGCAGAGGGTTTCCCTGAAAATACTTCAAATTACATAAAAGAGGATTTTGACACTCTGATAAGTGAACTTGAAAAATCCGATGTTCCTTATCTTGATGCGTCAAAGGTATTACAGGAAAGCGGAATACCGAATGATAAGCTTTATTTCAACACCGATCACCATTGGCGTCCGTATACCGGCTTTGTTGCAGCAAATTCAATCTGTGAGGAGCTTAACCGCAGATATGGTTTTGAATATAATAAGGACTATGCTGATATAAATAATTATAATATCGAAACATATGATAATCTTTTTCTCGGCTCTCACGGCAAGAAAACAGGCAGATTCTTTACGCCGGCAGGTACAGATGATTTTGATTTAATCACACCGAAATTTGAGACAAGCTATATTCAGGAGCAGCCATTCAAAAAGAATAAAGCCAGAACAGAGGGCAGCTTTGATGAAACGGTAATTTTCAAAAAATTTCTTGAAAAGGACTATTATGCTATAAATAATTACGCTTCATACAGCGGCGGTGATATTAAGCTGCAGATTATGAAAAATCAGCTTAACCCTGACGGAAAGAAAATTCTTATGGTACGTGACTCATATGCCTGTGTAATTGCGCCTTTCCTTTCACTGTATACAAGTGAACTGCATACCTGCGATATGAGAAACTTCAACAAAAGTGCAGGAAAGAAAGTAAATGTTGAAGAATATATTAAAGAAATCTCACCGGACTATGTCATCCTGCTTTATTCAGGTGTCAGCACTGCAAATGCATCAGACGACAGATATGACTTTTTCTAAAATTAATATTGAAGTGCTGTTAGGAATGCTCCTATACAGCACTTTTATTTTTAACAAAAAATAACAATTTTGAAATTATATACATTGGTAATAATATTTTTAAATAACAAATTTTCTTCATTTTATTATTTGCGTTTGTGCAGATAATATTATTGCACGACAGGTGCAGGAGGAGAAATGTTATGAAAAAGAAAACTACCGCTAACATTATGAAGGCTGTCGGCGCTACATTTGCAGTATGCTCTGCAGCCGCAATTATGAGTGCATCAAAGACAAACAGCTCATCAGCAAAAAAGGCCATGCAGAAAACGGCTGATAAGGTTGCAGAATTCGTTGACACAGTTGCTTCATTTATGTAGCAAAAAACAGAACCGGTAAAATACCGGTTCTGTTTTTTTATTCATATATCCAATTTTATAATTTCCTGTCCCTCAAGCGATTCAATATACGGTCTTATATCTTTACCGTAAACAATTCCGTCAGGAAAAAGCTCCAGCAAAGGCTCAAGAATAAATCGTCTCTCGTGATATCTTGGGTGCGGAACAATTAAATTTCTGCTTTCAATCTTTAAATTTTCTGCAAAAATAACATCTATATCAATGATTCTCGGACCGAAACGCACCGCCCTTACTCTGCCGAATCCGGACTCAATACCGAGACAAGCGCCGAGCATCTCATGCGGCTCAAAAATGGATTCAACCTTTAAAATTATATTGTAAAAATTTTCCTGCCTTGCATAGCCGACAGGCTCCGTTTCGTATATTGACGTCTGCGCCGTAACATCCGTATACAGCAAAAGATTTATGGCATCAATACATCTGTCAATATTCTTTTTTCTGTCGCCCAGATTTGTACCGACACTGATTATGTATTCCATAATTCTCCTTTGAATTTTCATTATACTACAATGTTCTAAATTATTGTTTAGAGAACGATAATTTACCCTAAACCACGCACGAAAATATATAAAAAATAATAAAAAAGTGCTATTTTGTAGGGCGGGGGCTTGCTCTTGCCGATAAAATGAAAATACTCGCAGGCATCGAGCCTGTTCGTATTTTGTGCGTTTTTTGTCTTTTGCTCAGGGGCAGTACCATCGTACAGCACCCATTCGCAAAATACAAAATTTTGGGCAATTTCTCGCTCTCTAAACACGTTATCTGCTCGCAATGCGTTATTGAGCTAAACAATAATTTATCTGTTTCTTGAAATCTGTACTCCAACCCAGCCGAAATCGGCTTTGATTGGTGCTTCAGGCTTTTTCAGTATTATATCCACACGAAACACATCAGGATATTCCTCAAGAATTGCATCAGCCGTGACCTGTGCCACCTTTTCAAGCAGATCATACTTTTCTTCAGTGGCAACTCGTCTCACAGTTTTAACAACCTTTGCGTAGCTGACCGTATCATTTACATCATCTGAATAGCACGCCTTTGTGATATTTACACTCAAATCTATATCAAAAATAAAATTCTGACCGTCACGCTTTTCCTCAGGGTTCACTCCGTGATATGCAAATAGTTTTAAATCTCTGATTAAAATTTTATCCATTATTTATCCCTTACTACAACGGCAGTACCTGTTGCGGAAACCATAAGCATATTTCCCTGACCGAGCACCTCATAATCAATATCAACGCCCACAACGGCATTTGCACCGAGCTGTGCTGCTCTTGACTGCATTTCTGCCAGTGCACTTTCACGAGCGGCAATAAGCTCCTCCTCATAACCGCTTGAACGGCCGCCAACAATGTTTCTGATTGATGCACCGAAATCCTTGATAAAGTTTACACCGGCTACAATTTCACCTGAAACAATGCCCTTATACTCTGTAATTACTCCGTTTTCCAAAGTATTTGTTGTTACACAAATCATAATCTTACATATCCTTTCATATTTTGAGCCATTAAAATGCCCTGTTTTTCATTTTTTACATCGTGCACACGGATTATATCCACTCCGCCGAAAACAGCGGCTGTGTCCGCTGCAATATTGCCGTAAATCCTTTCCTTAGGATTTTCCTGATTACTGCCCTGACCGATTACACGCTTTCTTGACGTTCCGAGCAAAAGCGGATATCCGTCCATTTTATATTCGCAGACATTTGTCAGAAGCGTCATATTTTCATCATAATCCTTGCCGAAGCCGATACCCATATCCAGACAAAGCTGTTCTTTATCAATACCGAGTTTTTCACACTCATCAACCGATTTTTCAAAAAAAGCTTTGATATCCTCAGGTGTTCCGGGTCCATTATGCATTATTATCCAGCCTGCGCCCTCTTTTTTGACAATTTCCGCCATTTCCTTAGAAATTACACCGCTGACATCATTTATTATGTCCACGCCGCTTTTAAGAGCCTTTTCAGCCACAAGGGGATAATAGGTATCAACAGATACAGGAATGGATAATTTGCCCTTTAATGCAGTGAGAACCGGCTCTAAACGCTGCCATTCCTCCTCATCGGAAACAGGAATGTGACCCGGACGTGTTGACTGAGCACCGATATCAATCATATCCGCACCGTCCTTTTCAAGTGCAAGAGCACATTCAACAGCGTCCTCAACGGAAAAGTGGTCACCGCCGTCCGAAAAGGAATCAGGCGTAACATTCACAATTCCCATAATGAGAATTTTTTTACCGTATTCAATTTTTTTATCCTTACATTTCCAAAGCATTCTATTGTTTCCTTTGCTATTTATCCAATAAGGCAAGAACCTCTGCCCTTGTTCTGGCATCGGTACGCATCATACCCCTGAGTGCTGAGGTCTGTGTTTTTGAGCCTGAAGCCTTTGCACCGCGTATGGACATACACATATGCTCCGCCTCAATAATGACAGCCACACCCTTTGGGCTGAGATTATCGTTAAGAAAATCGGCTATATCGTGAGTAAGTCTTTCCTGCACCTGAGGCTTTTTTGCAAAATTATCAACAATCCTTGCAAGCTTTGACAGGCCGATAATCTTGTTATCGCTGGGAATATAAGCAATATGCGCCTTGCCGACAAAGGGCAGGAGATGATGCTCACACATGGATGAAAATGGGATGTCCCTTACAATTACCATTTCATCATTTGATTTTTCATCAAAAAATTTCAGATGCTGCTTTGGGTCCTCTGTAAGACCTGCAAATATTTCCTCATACATATTTGCAACACGCTTTGGTGTTTCCTGCAAGCCTGCTCTGTCAGGGTCTTCACCCACTGCAATCAGTATTTCCCTGACTGCATTCATAATTCTCTCTTTATCCATATGCCCACCTATTTAATAAAATATCCTTTAAATTTCTGTAAACTGTTTTTGTTTATATTTTCGCTTTCATATTCAGCAATTGCACTGTATGCACCGGGACCTGTTCTGTCATCAGCAAGAACGGTAAGTCCGTCAGCCGCCATTGAAAAATCTCTTACAGTAATATTTGTATCAGCTGTTGTAACAAGCAGTCTGAACAAATCCTCGCTCTTTGACAGATTATCACTGTTTATCATCTGCAAAAGACTGTTAAGAATCAGATCATTTGCCGCTGAGGTATTGTTTTCCTCGTCAAGGTAATACCTTATAAGATTTACCACCTGTGATCCGTTCAGCTTCTGCTCGCCTGCCTTAAGCCTTACGGAATAATCAACTGTCAAGCCGCTGCTTTTGAATTTAATTTCCGATAAAATCGGATAGCTGAAATCACCCAGTCTTTCAAAAAAATCAGAAAATTCTTTTTTATCCATTGAAATATAGTAATCAAATTCCGTGCCCATAAGGGTCTCAATTGCCTTTTTTGCATTAGGTGCACCTGACTGCTTATAGATATCGGCAAGGCTGTTTCCGTCACAGATTGTGCCTGCCTTCAGTGTGCCCACCTTGTACGAAATATTATCGAGGTCAACCTGCACAAGAACTGCATAAAGAAGATTGTTATCACTGTTTACAAGGGTGATAAAATTACTTTTTCCGCTTACCTCCGGCAGTGGTTCATCCTCCTCAGTTTTCTGCGTCTGCGTAACCTTTAAATCGTCAGGAGCAAAAAATTTTTTCGCACTGAAATCATATTTAAAAGCCAGTGCCGTAACAAAAATAACCGTGAAAACAACAATTACAATCAGTGCAATAATCAGTATTCTCTGCTCGGCTGATTTCTTTTTATTGATTTTTGAAAAATAAATATCACCACGATTTTTAAAAATCCTCATACTGCACCTCCTTGAAAATTAATTATACAATACGTATTTCCATTTTACAAGTATTTATATATGTACAATATATTAAATATTAAAAAGAAAAAGAACAGATTTGGGTTTTCTCAAATCTGTTTTATGCAGGATTTTTCAAACCGCAGATTATATGCATCGTTTTTCTACGAATTGTTTTTATTTATATATTAATATATATTATTTAAACAATATATATTTTTATTATTTTATATTGATTTAATAATTAAAAACTGATATAATATTTTTTATGGTGGATATTTGCACAATTTTTGTGTTTTCATAAATTTGAATTAAAAATTAAATCAGGGAGGTAAAAATATGGACTCTTTTAATGACATATGGCAGGCTGTACTTGATTACATAAAAGCAAAAGTCAGCGATACGGCATATGACCTTTGGATAAAAATTGTAAAATTTGACGGTTTCAATAATTCAACAGTAACTCTCCGCTTTCCAAAGCCGATGCATATAACAATCGTAACATCACAGTATGGAGAGCTTTTTGAAGAGGCATTTGAAAATGTTCTCGGTTTTAAAGTAAATATTGAATATGTATGTGATGATGTTTTTGAAAAGGAAAAAAATGACACATCATCTCTTCCTCATCATCTTGAGGATTATAAGAATGCACAGTTCACATTTGAGAATTTCATTGTGGGACCGAGCAACCGTTTTGCTTATGCTGCTGCAAAGGCAGTTGCATCCGATCCGGGATCAAGGCTTTCACAAAAAACATCATTTACCAACTATAATCCATTATTTATTTACGGTAATTCCGGACTTGGAAAAACGCATATTCTGAATGCAATCTGTCATGAGGTTGAAAAAACTTTTCCGGATATGAACATTATGTATGTCCGTGCAGAGCAGTTTGCAAATGAATTTTATCAGGCATTACAGAATAAAACAATTGATGAATTCCACAACAAATACAGAAACAATATTGACGTATTTCTTATTGACGATATTCAGTTTATCTCAGGTAAGACATCAACGGAGGAAGAATTTTTCCATACCTTTGATACGCTTGTATACGGCGGAAAGCAGGTTGTTTTAACCTCAGACAGACCGCCTAAGGAAATTCAGTCCCTTACCGACAGACTTAAATCAAGATTTGAGGACGGACTTTTAGCTGATATTCAGCCGCCTGAATTTGAAACACGATGCGAAATCATCAAGCGCAAGGCAAAACTTCTGAATTTTGAAATGTCTGACCAGGTTGTCAGCTACATAGCAGAAAAAATCAAATCAAACATCCGTCAGCTTGAGGGTGTTACAAAAAAGCTTTATGCCCTTTGTGATATAAATGACCACACGCCTACAATTGCACTTGCACAGAGTGTTATCAAGGTTATTATGGAAGATACCCAGCCCTTGCCTGTTACGATTCAGAAGATTGTTGATGAAGTAAGCAGGACAACAGGTATATCTGTTGAAGACATTTACAGCAAGGTACAGAAGGCAAATATATCCCACGCAAGAAAGATAACATTTTATGTTATCAGAAAAGTAACCAATATGAGCTATGAGGATATTGGTGAAGAATTTGACAAGCATCATTCAACCGTAATTTATAATATCGGTCAGATTGAGAAGGAAATGGAAAAGAATTCAAAGCTTGCACGACAGATCAATGACATCATAAGCAATGTAAAGGCTGAGTGATAGTTTTAAACATTTTTTTCCTTTTCCGCAGACAAGTTTTTCACAGCCATTGTTGAAAATCATTTTTTTCAACAATATAAACATTTTTTCAACATTGAAAAAATAAAAATTATTTCTCATTTTTAAGCGTAACAAAGGAAGATTTAAAAGTTTTTAACATTTTCCACAGCCTATATTAATACTACTAAAAGACAATATCTATGATAAACGGAGGATACGTTTTATGAAATTTACTTGCAATACAAAAGAATTAAGTGATGCATGCTCAAATGTTATGCGAGCAGTAAGTACAAAAGTAACTATTCCTACAATTGAAGGTATATTGATTGAATGCGGTTCAGATACCTTAAGCCTTACCGGTTACGATTTTGAATTCGGTATCAATACGACCTTACAGGCAAACGTAGTTGAGCCGGGTGCAATCGTAATCAATGCAAAGGTAATCAGTGATATTATAAGAAAATTACCTGAAGGAAATGTTACCTTTGACATCAGCGGAACCTCTGTTTCTATTATAAGCGGTGCAGCACAGTATAACATTATGGGTATTGACGCCGAGGATTATCCTGAGCTACCTTCCGTATCAGGCGGTTATCCTCTGTTTTTAAATGAATCCATTCTTCAGGGAATGGTTGCACAGACACTTTTTGCTGTTGCAGATAATGAATCAACAAAGCCTGTTCATACAGGTCTTAAATTTGAGCTTTCACTCAACCAGCTTAAGCTTATCGGCGTTGACGGCTACAGACTTGCAATAAGAACAGAAACCGTTCAGTATGACGGTGAGGATATCAGCTTTATTGTTCCAAAGAAAACAATCAGAGAACTGATTAAATTAATGGGCAGTGAAAGTGATAAGAATGTATCCATCAGTGTAGGCAAAAGACATATTGTATTTGATGTTGAAAATTACAGTATTATAAGCCGCCTGCTTGACGGTGATTTCCTTGATTATAATGCAGCTGTTCCTAAAACTGCATCAACAACAGTTTTAATCAATACAGGTGATGCAATTGATTGCATTGAAAGAACACTGCCTGTTATTGAAAATGATAAAAAGAATCCGATAAGATGCCTGTTTGATAATGATGAAATGAGAGTTTCAACAGTATCAAGTCTTGGCAGAGTTGTGGACTATACACATGCAAACGTAAGCGGAGACAGAGTTGAAATCGGCTTTAATTCAAAGTTTATTTTAGATGCCCTTCGTGCTGCGGATACAGATCAGGTAAGAATTGAGCTGAACAGTGCCGTAAGTCCTGCAAAGGTTATGCCTGTTAATGATGACAGCTTTTTATTCTTAGTTCTTCCGATGAGGCTTAAAAATGAAAATTAAAGTTAAAACTGCAAAAAGAAAAAGTGAAAATGTAATCATTAAAACTGATTTTATCAGGCTTGATTCTTTCTTAAAATTCAAAGGTATTGCAGAAACAGGCGGTCAGGCTAAGTCTTTTATACAGGACGGTATTGTAAAGGTTAATGATGAGGTCTGCACTGCAAGAGGTAAGAAAATAAGAAACGGTGACAAGGTATCCGTTTTCAGTGTTGATTATCATATAAAAAATGAAGATTAATTCAATTGAAATAGAAAATTTCAGAAATATAGAGACATTAAATTTAGATTTTGATAATGTAAATATCATTTACGGCGAAAATGCACAGGGCAAAACAAATTTGATTGAAGCAATTTATCTTTTCACAGGGAGCAAAAGCTTCAGAGGTGTAAAGGATAAAGAGCTGATTAAATTTGATAAAGCCTTTTCAAAGCTGAAAATTAATTTTGAAAATAAAAGCAGAGAGCAGAATGCAGAAATTGTAATTGAAAAAAAACGAAGAGCAAGCCTGAACGGTGTAAAAAAGAAATCTCCATCCGTTCTCGGTGAAGAATTAAAGGCAGTTATTTTTTCACCGGTTCATTTATCAATGGTTAAGGACGGTCCTGCCGAAAGACGTAAATTTATTGACAACGCCCTTTGCCAGCTTAAATTCAATTACCGCAATGTATTGAAGGAATATAACCGTGCACTTTTGCAGCGTAATATGCTTTTAAAGGATATTGCAAAAAATAATTCACTTACTGATATGCTTTACATATGGGACAGAAATTTGGCGGCAAGCGGTGCAAAAATCATATATCAAAGAAATAAGTATATTGATACGCTTTTGCCATATGCTGAGGATGTTTTCTCAGGTCTTTCAGGCGGTAAAGAAAATATTGATTTAATTTTAAACGGTGCATTTGATTATAAGAATTTAACTGTAAATGAAATTGAAAATCAGCTAATTGTTGCCTTTGAAAAAAACAGAGGCAGCGATTTTATGAATAGAATCACAACAGTCGGTCCGCACCGTGATGATATGGAAATCTTGATAAATGGTAGAAGTGCAAGGACGTATGGCTCACAGGGTCAGCAGCGTTCCTGCGTGCTGGCACTTAAGCTTGCTGAGGCAAGCCTTTTAAAAGAAATGACACAGGACGAGCCTCTTGCTCTTCTTGATGATGTTATGAGTGAGCTTGATATTTCCAGACAGGATTATATTTTAAATCATATAAAGGACTGGCAGGTATTTATCACCTGCTGTGATGCAAATACGGTTTTACGCCTTAAAAACGGAAAAACCTTTCATATTGAAAACGGAGGTCTGATTTAATGTATTTGTATCTCGGTGGTGAAACTGCCATAAAATCAGACAAAATTATCGGCATATTTGATATGGATACATCAACGGTGAATAAAGCAACGCGTGATTACCTGTCAAAGGCTGAAAAGGATAAAAGAATTATTTATGTAAATTATGAATTGCCGAAAAGCTTTGTTGTGTGTGATGATAGAATTTATGTTTGTCCGCTGAATACGGCAACATTGCTTAAGAGATTATCGTAATTATATTAAAAATCATTATTTATAAATAAAAACACATCATTAAAAAATTGATAGGAGATTTTTAAATGAGCGAAGAAATGAAAACAAATTTAGAGGAAGAGGATATCGATACCGTTGTTACCGAAGAATATTCCGCAAAGGATATTCAGGTGCTTGAGGGACTTGAGGCTGTAAGAAAGCGTCCCGGTATGTATATCGGTTCAACAGGCCCGAGAGGACTGCATCATCTTGTTTATGAGATTGTTGATAACTCAATCGACGAGGCACTTGCAGGTGTATGTACACATATTGAATGTGATATTTTGCCGGGTGATGTAATTCAGGTACGCGATAACGGACGCGGTATACCTGTCGGAATTAATGAAAAAACAGGTCTTCCTGCTGTAACCGTTGTTCTTACCGTTCTTCACGCAGGTGGTAAATTCGGTGGTTCAGGCTATAAGGTATCAGGCGGTTTGCACGGTGTTGGTTCATCTGTTGTAAATGCCCTTTCCGAATGGCTTGAGGTTGAGGTTACGCAGAACGGACATATCTACAGCCAGAAATTTGAAAGAGGTATTCCTGTAAACGATTTACATATTATCGGTGACGCAGAGGGTCACGGCACTCTTATCAGATTTAAGGCAGATGAAGAAATCTTCCAGGAAACAACAACCTATGATTATGAAATTCTTGCAAGAAGATTAAGAGAACAGGCTTTCCTTAATGCAGGTCTTTCAATCACTCTTACCGATAAGCGCGGTGAAGAGGATAAGGGTGAAGAATTCTGTTATGAAGGCGGTATCCGCTCATTTGTTGAATATATCAATGTTAGCAGAGGACTGAATCCGATTCAGGAGGAGGTTATTCACCTTTCAACAACAAAGGGTGACAGAAGTGCTGAGGTTGCACTCTGCTATACAGACTCATATAATGAAACACTTTTATCTTTTGCAAATAATATTAATACAATCGACGGCGGTACACACGAAACAGGCTTTAAGACTGCACTGACCAGAGTTTTCAACGATTACGGCAAAAAATTCGGTATTCTTAAGGACAGTGATAAAAAGTTCAGCGGTGAAGATGTACGTGAAGGCATTACCGCTGTAATCTCCGTTAAGCTGACAGAGGCACAGTTTGAGGGACAGACAAAGGGTAAGCTCGGCAACACAGATATTACAGGTCTTGTTTCATCCATGCTTTATGAAAAGCTAATGACCTACTTTGAGGAAAATCCGTCTGTTGCAAAGACACTTATCAATAAATCCCTTGATGCATCACGTGCAAGAGAGGCTGCAAGAAAAGCAAGGGAAAACGCAAGAAGAAAATCCCCTCTTGAAAGCAATTCACTTCCGGGCAAGCTTGCAGACTGTACAAGCAAGGACCCATCAAAATGTGAAATCTATATCGTCGAGGGTGACTCTGCAGGCGGCTCTGCTAAGGAAGGCAGAGACAGAGAGCATATGGCAATTCTTCCTCTCTGGGGTAAGATGCTTAATGTTGAAAAGGCAAGAGTCGACAAGGTTTATTCAAACGAAAAGCTTGTACCGGTTGTAATGGCGCTTGGTACAGGTATAGGTGAAGATTTTGATATTTCAAAGCTCAGATACCATAAGATTATCATTATGGCGGATGCCGATGTCGACGGTGCACATATCAGAACACTTTTGCTCACCTTCTTCTTCCGCTATATGCCTGAGATTGTTGAGGGCGGATATGTTTATCTCGCTCAGCCGCCTTTGTTCAAGGTGTCAAAGGGAAAGAAGAGTGCATACTGCTTCTCGGATGAAGAGAGAGATGCAAAAATTGAAGAGCTTGGCGGCGATTGTGATATTCAGCGATACAAAGGTCTTGGTGAGATGGATCCGTCTCAGCTTTGGGAAACAACTATGGACCCTGAATTCAGAACAATGCTCAGAGTAACAATTGAGGATGCACAAAGAGCATCTGAAAATTTCTCCATTCTTATGGGTGATAATGTTGAGCCGCGTCGTGAATTCATTGAAAAGAACGCTAAATTTGTACAAAACCTTGATGTTTAATGGTTGAAAGGTATTGAAGAAAAATGAAATTAACCTTTAAAATGACCGGCGAGGAATATTACAGAGCCTGGAAGTACAAATGCAAAAAAGGCTCGATTAACAATAAAAATTGGATTTTTTCAGTCATTTTAGCAATTATAACCATTCTGTTAGTCATTGTATTAAAATCAGGAATATTACTGTATATACTTGCCGGAATGCTCCTTTTTACAGCCATTTTTTATAATATGGGTGAAAAAAGGTCTGTTATAAATCAATTTAATTACTCGCCGATTAATAACGGTGACCATACAGTGGCTATTTATGACGAGGGTGTGGAGCTGATTAACAGCTATGAAAAAGTGTTTGCTCCCTGGCAGAGTATATTTGCAGTTAAGGAAACACCTGAATATATAATCATTCTGCTGTCTTTCAGTAAGGGAATGGCTGTTATAAACAAGCAAAGATATGCCGGCAATGAGCTTGACAGTGTTATAGGCACAATAAAATCAAAGGTTCCTATTGAGGAGGGTAAAAGATAATGGTTCATTTTACTTACACCCCCTGTTTTGATGATTATATTTCCTTTGAAAAATTCAAGTTTAAAAGAAACAGGTCACTTCTTTTCACATACATAATCTGTGTATTTTTTATTGCAATGGGCATTTATGATGTTATTGTTTCAAAGGACTACCAGATGCTCATATTTGCAGCGGCAATGGCACTTATTGATGTTCTGACTGCCGTTTATGAAATAAAAATATTGCCGAAAAAAAGAGTGAAAAGGATTCTGGCAGCTGACAGCAATTATTTGACTGCGAATGAAATCACGATTGATGATAAGGCAATTGAAATAAAAAATATTCCGAATGAAAATCAGGCAGGGATTGTGGCAGTTTACCCATATTCCGTAATGTCTGTAATTTATGAAACAACAGATTACTTTTACTTTTTTATCGGTACTGAGGTTAAAATCCTTGCAAAGAAAAATATTCCGCAGGAAAGTGCACAGTATGTTAAAAAAATAATCAGCAGCAAAAGAAATTATATTTATTCAAAATAACCCACACTATATAAATCCTTTGAAAGCGGAGGAAAGAAATGGATAATAATGAAATTCGTTATGACAATCAAAAAATCGTTGATGTAGAAATCAGTGATGAAATAAGAAAAGCATTCCTTGACTATTCAATGAGTGTTATTGTCAGCCGTGCACTGCCGGATGTGCGTGACGGTTTAAAGCCTGTTCACAGAAGAATTCTGTACGCAATGTATGATAATAACCTTTATCCGACCAATCCTTACCGTAAGTGTGCGACCACTGTCGGTGAAGTGCTCGGTCATTATCACCCTCACGGTGATGCATCCGTTTATGATGCAATGGTAAGACTTGCGCAGCCGTTTTCTATGAGGCATACACTGGTTGACGGTCACGGTAACTTCGGCTCAATAGACGGTGACCCGCCTGCTGCATACCGTTACACGGAAAGCAGAATGAGTAAAATCTCAATGAAAATGCTTGAGGATATCAAGAAGAATACGGTTGATTTTGCGCCGAACTTTGACGATACTGCAAAGGAGCCTACAGTTCTTCCTGCACGTTTTCCGAATCTGCTTGTAAACGGAACAACAGGTATTGCCGTTGGTATGGCAACGAACATCCCTTCACATAATATGAAGGAAGTTATTGAGGGTATGTGCTGCCTTATTGATAATCCTGATGCACAGCTTGAGGATTTGCTTGAGCATATTAAAGGTCCTGACTTTCCTACAGGCGGTATTATTATGGGTGCAAAGGGCTTCCGTGAGGCGTATGCAACCGGACGAGGAAAAATTTACGTAAGAGCAAGAGCGGAAATTGTTGAAACAAAGGGTGACCGCTTTAAGATTGTTGTAAGCGAAATTCCTTATGGTGTAAATAAGGCAAGACTGATTACAAGAATTGCTGATTTGGTTAAGGAAAAAAGGCTTGAGGGTGTAGCCGATGTTCAGGACTATTCCGACAGACGCGGTATGCATATTGAGGTTACTGTAAAAAGAGATGCCAATGCACAGGTTGTACTCAACAATCTTTATAAGCTTACGGATATGCAGGTAACCTTCGGTGCAATTATGCTTGCCCTTGTTGACGGTGTGCCAAAGGTACTTACTCTTAAAGAAATTCTTGAGCATTATATTGCTTTCCAGAAGGATATTGTAAGAAGAAGAACAGAGTTTGATTTAAAGAAAGCACAGGAAAGAGCCCACATTTTAGAGGGTCTTGCAAAAGCAATTGATATTGTTGATGAGGTTATTGCCACAATCCGTGCTTGTAAGGGCGGTCAGTCTGAGGCAAAGCAGGCAATTATGGACAAGTTCGGATTTGATGATCCGCAGGCAAATGCCATTGTTGCTTACCGTCTCGGTCAGTTAGCAGGACTTGAAATTGAAAAGATTATGAATGAGTTGGATGAACTTCACGAGAAGATTAGAGATTTTCTTGATATTCTTGCTCATGAGGAAAGAATCAACGATATTATTAAAACTGAGGCAAGAGCTATCGGCGATAAATTCGGTGACGAAAGAAGAACAGAAATTTCAGGCTTCAGCGGTGATGTGGATGATGAGGACCTTATTCCTGTTGAGGAGTGTATTCTTACTCTTACCGAAAAAGGCTATATGAAGCGCCAGACCGTTGATACTTATAAGGCACAGAATCGCGGCGGTCGCGGAATTATGGGAATGACCAGACGTGAAGAGGATGTGGCTAAGACGATGTTCTCCTGCTCTACGCACGATTTTATTCTTATCTTTACCAATAAGGGTAAGGTATTCAAGCTCAAGGGATATGAAATTCCTGAGGCATCACGTACCAGCAAGGGTATGAATGTTGTAAATATTCTTCCTCTTGAGAACGGCGAGCAGATAAGCGCTATGGTTAAGGTACCTAAGGAAGAGGACAGAACCTATCTCTGTATGGTTACAAGAAACGGTATTATCAAAAGAACTGCTCTTGACCAGTATGAACATATAAGAAAGAGCGGTATCATCGCAATCAATCTTGATGAGGGCGACGAGCTTTCTTGGGTTGATATTACCGATGGTGAAAGAAAGCTTGTTGTGGCAACGCACGACGGAATGAGCATCTGCTTTGAAGAAAAAGACGCAAGACTGATCGGCAGAACAGCAAGAGGTGTTAAGGCAATTCAGCTTTCTGAGGGTGACTATGTTGTGGGCTTTGCTGTTGAGCGTGAGGGATATAATCTTCTTACCGTTTCCGAAACAGGCTACGGCAGGAAGAGTGAGTTCAGTGATTACCGCGTTCAGTCAAGAGCCGGAAAGGGACTGATTAACTACCGCACATCACAGTACGGCAAGGTGGCAATGATTGCTCCTGTCAATGATGATAATGATGTTATTATGATTTCCTCCGACGGAATCATTATCCGTACGCACGCTGACCAGATTTCAACCTTCCAGAGACCTTCAAAGGGTGTTAAGGTTATGAAGGTAAATGATGGTGAAAAAATTGCGACCCTTTCCGTTGTTGACAGACTGGAGGAAGAGGCAATTGAGGAAACCGCTGAAATTCAGGCAGATGAGAGTGATGAAGCACAGGAATAACAGGCAGTAATAAAGCACTGTGAATGATTCATACTAAAAAAGGTTTATTCGGTAAAAATTGTTATTTACAATTTGTTTATAGAATTTCATAGAATTTTGTTGTATAATGTCAAAAACCTTGTAAAGAGGAGTGAAACCAGTGGAGAAAGAATCATACAGTATAGATGATATCCTCTCTGAAGTGAAAAAACGCAGGGAAGAGCAGGAACGCGAGCTTAAGAAAAATTCTCCCACACAGGAAAGCAGGCCGCAGAGCTCTGAAGTAAAAAAAGAGAGCGTACCCCAAAAGCCTGAAAAAAGGATCGTTTCAGAAAACATAGATAAAAAGCCTGAAAAGGTTAAAGAGACAGAGCCTGAATTTGATGAGGTTGTGATTGAAAAACAGGAAGCACCGAAGCAAAAGGCAGTTAAAGAAACACCTGAAAAGGCAAAGTCAACAGAAAAGAAGGTACCTGAGAAAGAATCTGAAAAAGAGAAAACAGACATTGCTGATACAGATGAAGACAGCAATAATATGGTTGACATTCTCAATTTTGCAGAACCGCTTGATGAACAGCTTCTTTTCGGTCCGACTGAGGAAAAGCCTGAAAAAGAAAAGTTTTTCAAAACAAAAAAGGGAAAAATTGTTAAGGCAGTAATTATAATTCTTGTACTTTTAATTGTGGCAGCAGGTGCATTTGCAGTTTACTATGTGAACAATATGCTGAATCAGGTTACTGAGGATGATAACGAAACACCTTATGTTGCAACAGAGTATTACGACGGAATGGACTTTCTGCAAGAGGATTTCCCAATGATTGAAGAGCAGTCAGCCTATGATGTTTACAGCTATAAGGAGTACCTTAAGTATTGGTATCAGAACGGTGACCCTGTAAGATCCTCTCACGTGCTTAACGTTCTGTTAATCGGTGAAGATACCAGAGAGGAGAAAATTACCGATACATCAAGAGCGGACTCGGCAATCATTGCAAGCATCAATGTTGATACAGGTACAATTCATCTTACCTCTATTTTGCGTGACCTTCTTGTTTATTATGAGGTAAACGGTGAGGGACATTACGGAAAAATTAATGAATCTGCATCAGTAGGCGGAATGAATACTTATATCACCACGATTGAAAGGTATTATAAAATTTCCATAGATAACTATGCAGTGGTGAATTTTGCAAGCTTCCCTAAAATTATTGATGCTCTCGGCGGTGTGGATATAAACATTACATCTGCTGAGATTAATGAAATAAATAATCACCCTTACACCTATGGTGATGTCGGCGAGGTTTATATTGAAAAGAACTTTGAGGGCAACGAGGGTGTAATGAAGCTTGACGGCATACAGGCACTTGCATACTGCAGAATCAGGCATATTGACTCCGACAATGCAAGAGCGGACAGACAGAAAAATGTTTTAAACGAGCTGTTTAAAAAGATTAAGGGCTCAGGAACACTGGATGCCGTTAAGGTAGTTAACCAGCTTTCACAGTATACCAAAACAGGATATACAAAGAAGGAGCTTATCTCAATCGGCAACCTTGCTCTGAGAGACGGCTGGCTTAATTACGAAATTCAGACAAGGAATGTACCGTCTGAAGAAAACAGTCAGGGCGGACAGAACTTCCCTATGTATAATGCATGGATATGGATTGCCGATATTCCTAAGGAAGCATATGAGCTGCAGATGGCTATTTACGGAAAATCAAATATTCATCTGAATGAAAACAGACCTGATTACATTTCAATGGGCAAATATTAAATAAAAAACAAAGGACAGCATTGTCCTTTGTTTTTTATTTATCGTTGATATCCTCAAGGGCAGTGCGGACAGCCTCCACGACAAAAGCGGTAAAGGTGCAGTCTTTGCCTGCAATCGCATTTTCAATCTGCTCAATGATATCATTAGGAAAACGGATACTCTTGCTTGTCGTCGGTGGAATTGTCGGTATCTGAAATTTTCTCATCTTTTTTCTCCCTATAATAAAAAATGCGCAGCCGAAGCTGCGCACAAAAACGCATAGCTCAACTGTCGCCAAACAATATTACATAATACCAGTACTATAAAAGCAGTATTATAAGAGCATGCATTTTTAACAAAATTAAAAATACTGCTTAGTATAGTACTACTTATGGTATTATTAAATTGTAATATTATTTGGCATTTTCATTTTATCATTATTAAAATAAATAGTCAATATAAAATAACCCACACGGTCGCTTTCAATTACCTGAAAATAGCCATGTGGGTTACATACTTTTATAAAACGAATTAAATTAAAAACTTTGTTATAGCACCTGTGCAGTTTGTTCGCGGTTTTTGTATAAATGAGAATTAATTTTCCTCTTTTAATTCCTCTAACGATATCGGCGAGGTGTCGATTACTTCAATTTTTCTTGCCTGCATCCAGAGAGATGGTGTAAGTCTGAGCTTATAGCCGTAGCCTGCATCCATTTGCCAATGTGCCATAGGTGCTTCAGGCAGACCGTAGCAAGCGAGAATCGTCATCAATACTCCTGCGTGACCGACGATTGCAATATTATTTGTCCCTGTTTTTACACAGCCGTCAACAACCTTTTCAAAGGCATCGCAGATTCTGTGTGAAAACTGCGCATTGCTTTCACCGTAAGGTGCAGCAGCATATATATCACCGTGCAGCCAGTTTTTGAAATCCTCGTTGTCCTTAAGCTCTTCTGCAGTAAGCCCTTCAAATTCACCGAAGTTATATTCGATGAAATCATCAATTACTAAGGTGTTATTTTTTGGAAACATAATTTTTGCAGAATCAATGCATCTTTTAAGCGGTGAAGAAAATACAGCATCAACCTCCGGATAATGCTCGTGTGCTTTGATTGATTTAAGAGATGATATACTATCTGTAGTAAGTGGCAAATCCGTATGCCCAATATACTGTGCGTTTAAGTTTCCCTTAGTAAGTCCGTGTCGGAAAAGATAAATTGTATAGGTTTTCATTGAAAAAAGCTCCTTTTAAAACGAAATATTACAAATAATTAACAAAGTCAAATTGCGTCTTTACAAATAGTAATATGGTGTTATAATACTATTTGTAATAAACGGAGGAATTTTAATGGAAAATAATTTACAGGATAAAAATTCCGCCAAACAGAACAAGGCGGAAAAATTATCAAAATTTGCTGAAATTCTCTCTCAGCTGCGTAAGGAGAGAGGTATAAGCCAGAAGAAAGCGGCAAATGATTTGGGGATAAGCCAGGCGCTGCTCAGCCATTATGAAAAGGGTATCAGAGAATGCGGACTGGATTTCGTTATTAAATGCAGCGAATATTACGGAGTAACGACCGACTATCTTTTAGGCGTGAGTGAGAATCGTAACGGCGTTGATATGGCATTTATGTCAGATGATGATGCAATGGAGAAGTCATCCGTTCAGACATTAGTCCATGCATCAAATATGATTCTTAATATGATTTCTTCAGCAAAGGATATAAGTGCAAGCAAGTATATCTATGATTATTATACATTATGTGTTTATCGCGGTGCACTTACTATGGCAAAGGCAGGCATACTGCCTAAGGAAATGTTTAAGATTGATTTTAACTTAGGCCGTGAGCTTGCATCAGCAGCCATTGCAGTTGAGGATGCGCGCTTTGTATTTATTGAAGATAAGTCAAGAACCGGTACGGACCTGAGTGAAAAGACTGCACTGCACTCGATTATAGAGAGAGCGGAAGAGCATATTCTTACAAGCTTTATTTTAGAATAAAGCGTATTGATTTTGTTCGGATTTAATAAATTCAATGATGATCGCTGTGGAAATGTCCGCAGCGATTTTTTTAAATGTAGGGTAATCAAGCTGCGAATTTTCATCACCGCCGTCACTGATTGAACGGATAACAGCAAAAGGAATATGATTGGCAGCACAGGTATGGCCGATTGCACCGCCCTCCATTTCGCCGCAGATTGCACTGAATTCATCCGTGAGCTTTTTCTTAAGTCCGCTGTCTGCAATAAAGGTATCACCGCTGGCAATTGTTCCGCGATGTATTTTTTCACCGCAGTTTATTGCAGTGCGTGCCAGCTTTTCGGATAATTCTTCATCCGTTTTGATTTTGATTGTATTCAGTCCGTTGATAAATCCCAGCGGCTCACCCAGTGCGGAAATATCAATATCATATTCACATACGTCTGTAGCAATCACGATATTTTTAATTACAACATCCTGTGAAAGTGAACAGCCCACACCGACATTGATGATTTTATCTATGTCAAAATTATCAATCATAGCCTGAGTGCACAGTGCAGCATTCACCTTACCCGGTGAGCACTGAGCAGCACACACCATAACCTCCTCAAGAAAGCCGCAGACAAACTCCACACCGGCAATATTGCTGACGGTTTTCTGAGTTATCTTTTCTTTTATTGCATTTACCTCAACGTCCATTGCACCGATTATTCCGAGCATAGCTATCCCTCTTTAAAATGTTCTAGTTGTGCATTAAAGAGCACTACCCAATATATAGTATAATTATAATATATATTAAGAACAAATACAAGAATAATAATTTTTTTATTGACAAGGCTTGTTCTTTTAATATATAATATCAAACGATAATGTGGAATTGTGTCCGCTGGTTTCAGCTTTATCTGACAAAAACGGATTTTATTCATTCGCAGGATCACCTTATCAATTTGTAATTGCCTGCACTATACCCGTGCAGAGTTTATAAAAGATTAAGACAAGTTTAGTCTTTAGAATGGAGTGAAAAAAATGAAGAGAACTTTCCAGCCTAAGAAGAGACACGCAAAGATGGAACATGGTTTCAGAAAGAGAATGTCAACAAAGAATGGTAGAAAGGTACTTGCTCGCCGTCGTGCAAAGGGCAGAAAGAAGCTTTCTTACTAATTACCGATTGGGAGTGATTAGGTGAAAAGCAAAACCTTAAAGGAAAACAAGGATTTCAGAAGACTGTATTACAGAGGCAGGACATGTGCCTCCTCCTGTATTGTTACTTATATTATGAAAAGCAGACTCGGTGAAACACGTGTTGGCATTACAAGCGGTAAAAAAATCGGTAATGCCGTTAAGCGTAACAGGGCGAGAAGGCTTATTCGTGCTGCGTTCAGTGAATATGAAAACAGTCTTAACGGCTGTTATGATATTGTTTTTGTTGCAAGAACAAGAACAGCAGAGGTAAAAATGCAGGAAGTACAGCAGCAGATGGAGGAACAGCTTAAAAAGCTGGGTGCACTGAGTTGAACAGATTTATTAAAAAGGTAATGATATTTCTTATCAGAACATATCAGCTTACAATCAGCCCCAGATTTTCACACGGCAGCTGCCGTTATAATCCTACCTGCTCGCAGTATGCAATTGAAGCAATTGAAATCCACGGTATTTTTAAAGGAAGCCTTTTGGCGATATACCGTATTTTAAGGTGCAACCCTTTTTCAAAGGGCGGCTGGGACCCTGTGCCCCCAAAGAAAAATAAAGAGGATAACTAATGAATAGTATTTTACTCGTTTCTGATACCATTTCAAATGGTATTCCAGTTTTTACACCTCTCTATTGGCTGTTCGGTAAATGTATGGAGTTTCTTATGGGAGTATTGGGCAACCAATATTTCCTCGCAATAGTTATATTTACTATTGTTACTCGTCTTTTACTTTTACCTCTGAACATAAAACAGCAAAAGACAATGGCGAGAACCACAAGATTACAGCCTAAAATTCAGAAAATTCAGAAAAAATATCCTGATCCGAAAGACAGGAATAAGCTCAATCAGGAAATGCAGGACCTCTATGCAAGAGAGGGACACAATCCTATGCAGATGGGATGCGGACCGATGCTTTTCCAGATGGTATTTCTTATGGGTATCATCGGTATCATTTACTATCCGCTTGCTTATGTTATCGGTATTCCTGATTTTAACGATAATTCACAGGCAATTTATGATGTGGTATATCCAATTTATCAGGATATTGTCGGTGACCAGAGAATAACCTATTTTCAGCTCGAGCTGCTTCAGAATTTCGAGTCTTATAAAGAAGTCCTTATGGAAAGCTTTCCAAAGCTGTTTACACCTGAAAAGTGTGAGGCGATTGCTGCTTATCGTGAGGGTATGAACTTGTTCGGACTTGATATGACCGCGTTTCCGCATTGGAAAGACGGAATTATAATGGTATTCCCTATTCTTTGTCTTGTAACATCTTTAGGCTCAAGTGTGATTTCAACAATTATTCAGAAAAAAAATAATCCGGCTGCAGGCCAGCAGATGGCATCCATGATGATGATGATGCTTATGATGCCGTTCTTCTCTTTCTATATTTCATTTAAAGTTCCGGCAGCAGTAGGCTTTTACTGGATTATTTCAAATATTGTTGCAATATTCCAGCAGATATTCATCTTCAAGCAGTATCCGCCGAAGAAAACACAGGCAAGACTTATGGTTGAAAATACAATCGAACGTCGTTCTCGTGAGGAAAATGTTAAGAAAATTAAATAATTATCGGAGGATTATATGATAAAGGAATTTATCGGTACCGGTAAAACTATCGATGAGGCAACCCTCGCAGCTAAAACAGGTCTTAACGCACCTATGACAGCAGACGTTAAGATTGAGGTTATTACTATGCCGAAGAAAAAAGTTCTTGGTTTATTCGGCGGCTGTGATGCACAGGTTAAGGCAAGCTATGATGACGGCAAGAGGGAAAAGAAACCAAAGCCGCAGAAAAAGAAGCCTGTACAGCAGGAAAGAAAGCCTGCACCAAAGAAGCCTGAGACACAGAAAAAAGCTCCGGTTGCGGAGAAAACAGAGCCTGTAAAAATCAGTGATAGTGATATCGATTTAGATTATGTGTGTGCTTATCTTAAAACAATGATTGATAGTTTTAAGGTTGAAAATGCAAAGGTTACAGCTAAGGTTGTTGACGGTGTTGTTGAGATTGACATCGAAAGTGATGATTACGGTATTATTATCGGACGTCGCGGTGAAACGCTTGATGCACTTCAGTACCTTACAAGCCTTGCAGTAAAGAAGTCTACTGACAAGTATGTACGTGTTACAATTAATGTTGGTGATTACCGTGAAAAGAGAGAGGAAACACTCAGAGCACTTGCAATCAAGAATGCAAATTATGTAGTAAGATCCGGCAGAAGATACAGCTTTGAGCCAATGAATCCGTATGAAAGAAGAATTATTCATACAGCCGTTCAGGAGGTTGAGGGTGCAGTATCACGTTCAGTAGGCAACGGTATGGACAGAAAGGTTCTTATCGAGCCGGAAGGCGGAGTAAGAAGAACCGGCGGTAATCGTAATTCAAACAGAAGAGGCGCTTCACGCAGCAATTACACTGCAGCAAAGCCGGACCCTAACCGTGAGAAGAAGGTTGACCGTGCAGATATGCCGAAGTTCGGAAAAATAGAGGTCAACAAGGACTGATATAAATTTTATAATAAAATGGTGGGCAGATGCCCACCATTTATATTTTGATTTACAGAATATTTATGTTATAATAGTGACAGGAGGTGTATTCGTGTGAGTAAAACAATTGCCGCTGTGGCAACAGGAAACAGTGTTTCAGGTATCGGTGTTATCAGAATAAGCGGTGACGATGCAATTGAAATTGCACAAAAGGTTTTTAAAGCAATGGACGGTACTCCCCTTTCATCGCTTAACGGATATACTGCTAAATACGGAAATGTATATTATAATGGTGAAAGCTTTGACAATGCTGTGGCACTGGTTTTCAGAAATCCGAAAAGCTATACCGGTGAGGACGTTGTGGAGATATCGGTTCACGGCGGAATTTTTATTGTTGAAAAAACTTTGGAGGCGGTGTTTGCCGCTGGTGCTGTTCCTGCACAGGCAGGAGAATTTACAAAACGAGCCTTTTTAAACGGCAAAATTGATCTGGCACAGGCAGAGGGCGTTGCTGCTTTGATTTCTGCACAGGGACAGGAGGCTGCTAAAGCATCCTTCAATTTACTTCAGGGTTCTTTGAGCAATAAAATAACAAAGGTTCTTGATGAATTAATAAATTGCAGTGCATCAATGGCTGCATGGGTAGATTATCCTGATGAAGAAATTCCTGAATTGCAGGAGGATGCTTTACAGGAAACACTGGAAAAAGCAAAAAGTGCTCTTGATGAACTTCTTAAAAATTATGAAAACGGAATCGTTATGACACAGGGTGTTGATACTGCCATTGTGGGAAAGCCCAATGCAGGAAAATCGACTCTTATGAATATGCTTTCAGGAGTAGAAAAGAGCATCGTCACACATATCGAGGGCACAACTCGTGATATCGTTGAAAATTCTGTCCGTCTCGGAAATATGGTGCTTCATCTTTCTGACACCGCAGGAATCAGAGAAAGTGATGATGTGGTTGAGGCAATAGGAATAAAGAAGGCTATTGAAAAAATTGACAGCGCCTCATTGATTCTTGCTGTTTTTGACGGCTCGTCACCGCTCAACGATGATGACAGAATGCTGATTGAAAGCTGCAAGGATAAGCCATGTGTAGCGGTTGTTAATAAAACCGATCTTGAAAGCCGCCTTGAAATAGATGAAATAAAAGCACATTTTGATGATATTGTATTTATTTCGGCAAAGAATCAGGACGGAGCGGATGCACTTGAAAAGACGGTAAAGTCACTTCTCGGTGTTGAGAATTTTGATTCCTCCCAGCCGATACTTGCAAATAAAAGGCAGAAGCTCTGCGTTTCAAATGCGTATGAGCATATTTGCCAGGCACTTGACGGTGCACAGATGGGTATCACCTATGATGCCATAAATGTTATGATTGACAGTGCAGTTGATGAACTGCTTTCTCTTACAGGTAAAAAAGCAACAGAAGAGGTTGTTAATAATATATTCAGCCGCTTTTGTGTAGGTAAATAAATTATGTCTTTTTCCGTTATGCTGCGTTATTGACAAAATTCTGCTCGGTCACATATCCACATATGCTCCCGTCGACAAAATTTTGTCAAAGCCTTGCCTAACGAAAAAATCCATTAATTTATTGGTATTATTGATATCAATAACATTTGATAAACGAAATAATAACGACTTAATTTTGTCACTTCAACGGAGTAATATATGGAATATTTTTCACAGGAATATGATGTAATAGTAATTGGTGCGGGGCATGCCGGTATTGAGGCTTGCCTTGCTTCGGCACGTCTTGGCTGCAGAACCGCCGTATTTACTATAAATCTTGACTGGGTTGGAAATATGCCCTGCAATCCGTCAATCGGCGGAACATCAAAGGGTCACCTTGTGCGAGAGATTGACGCACTTGGCGGTGAAATGGGCAAGGCGGCTGACAAATATTCCCTGCAGTCGCGTATGCTGAATTTAGGAAAAGGGCCTGCCGTTCACTCCTTGAGGGCACAGATTGACAGGCGAGAATATTCCGCAGGTATGAAGCATACGCTTGAATTACAGGACAATCTTGATATCAGACAGGGCGAAATTGTGGATATCAGAAGATGCGACAATGGGATGTGGCAGGTAAAGACCAGGCTTGAGGCACTCTTTACGGCGAAGGCGGTTATTATTGCTACAGGCACATTTCTCGGCGGTCGAGTTTATATCGGTGACATATCGTATGAAAGCGGACCTGACGGAATGTTCCCTGCTACACAATTGGCAAAGGCTCTGAAAAAACTGAACATTCCTTTGAGGAGATTCAAGACAGGAACACCACCGAGAGTTAACAGGCAGTCCATTGATTTTTCGCAGCTTGAGGTACAGTGCGGGGATGAGGAAACTGTGCCGTTCAGCTTTGATACGCAGACGCCGCCTGAGAATAAGGTGTGTTGTCATATCACCTATACGAACGATGATACAAAGCAGATTATCCTTGACAATCTTCATAGAAGTCCGATGTATTCAGGAAAAATTGAGGGTAAGGGACCGAGATATTGTCCGAGCTTTGAAGATAAAATTGTCCGCTTTGCAGATAAAAAAAGGCATCAGCTCTTTATCGAGCCATGTGGTCTGAATACAGAAGAGATGTATTTGCAGGGTCTCTCCTCTTCTCTTCCTGAGGATGTTCAGCTTGATTTTATACATACTATACCGGGTCTTGAAAAAGCTCAGGTTATGAGAACGGCATATGCAATCGAATATGATTGTGTTGACCCTACTGCACTTAAGGCTACTTTGGAATTCAATGATATTGACGGCTTATACGGTGCAGGTCAGTTCAACGGCTCCAGCGGATACGAAGAGGCTGCGGCACAGGGACTTGTTGCAGGTGTGAACGCTGCACTTAAGATAAAAGGACAGGAGCCTCTGGTGCTTGACAGAGGCGGTTCATATATCGGAACACTGATAGATGATCTTGTTACAAAGGGCTGTACAGACCCATACAGAATGATGACAAGCAGAAGTGAATACCGCTTAGTTCTTAGACAAGATAACGCAGATGTTCGTTTAACTCCTTTAGGTTATAAAATAGGCTTGATTTCGCAGGAAAGATATGATAAATTTTTAATTAAGGAAGAAAATGTTAAGAATGAGCTGAAAAGGATAACGGAAAAGTCAATTCCTCTCAGCAATGAATTACAGAAAATTCTGACTGATTGCGGTACAACTCCTCTTGACAGGGGCTGTAAAATGCTTGAGCTTATCAAGCGGCCGCAGGTAACATACCAGGCACTCACCCCTGTTGATGATGACAGACCTGATTTACCTAAGGCGGTATTTGAGCAGGTTGAAATCATGGTGAAGTATGAGGGTTATATTGCCAGACAGGAACAGCAGATAAAAGAAATGCGCAGAATAGAATGTAAAAAAATTCCTGATGATATAGATTATAAATCCCTTAAGGGTCTCAGGCTTGAGGCGGTGGAAAAGCTGTCTAAAATCAGACCTGAAAATTTAGGGCAGGCAAGCAGAATCAGTGGTGTAAATCCTGCGGATATTGCAGCACTCAATATTATATTGGAGACATTATGATTAACTATGATTTATTAAAGAGCGAGATTGACAGAATAGGTATCACCATTGATGAATATGGATTTGACCGATTTGATTCGTATGCAGAAAGACTTGTAAGATGGAATTCGCATGTTAACCTGACCGCTATAACTGAGCCTGATGATATTGTTATCAAGCATTTTGCTGACAGCTTGTATCCGCTGAGGTATATACATATGAACAAGGGGCAGAAGCTTGTTGATGTCGGCAGTGGTGCCGGTTTTCCGGGTCTGCCGTTATTGATTGCCAATCCCGGTATAGAGGTTAATTTTGTTGACAGTGTAGGAAAAAAGCTTGCCTTTGTAAAGGATGTATTACGTAATTCAGGTCTGGTTGCAAATGTAACGCACAAAAGAGCTGAAGAAATCGGAAAAACGGCTGAACACCGTGAGCAGTATGATTATGCGACTGCAAGGGCAGTTGCATCGCTCAATGTACTGTGTGAATATTGCTTACCACTTGTAAAGGTTGGCGGACTGTTTGTTTCACTGAAAGGGTCAACAGGCAAGGAAGAATTGGCACAGGCAGAAAAGGCAATCAAAGTACTTGGCGGTGAGGTTGTTAAGTTTGATGAATATGCTCTTTCAAACGGAGATAAAAGAAGTTTAGTTATCATAAGAAAGATATCGCAGACTCCGACAAAATATCCGAGAAAGTCAAAGAAAATTGATACCAGACCACTCTAAACCAATAATTATATGTCGAAGATAAAGGATTTCCCACTATGAGAAATCCTTTTTTTCTGTGAAAAAATGTGGTATAGTTTAGACAAGGAGATGAGGTGAGTGGATCAGATCATCCATATACCAACAGAAAAGCTGTTGCCAAATCCCTATCAGCCGAGAAAACAGTTTAAAAGCGAGGACATGCTTTCCCTGTCTGAGTCGATAAAAGAAAATGGAGTGCTTCAGCCGCTTCTGTGCAGACAGATTAATAACAGTGATTATTATGAAGTTGTTGCAGGAGAGCGCAGGCTCAGAGCATCTATCCTCGCCAATCTTCAGACTGTTCCCTGTGTAATCATTGACTGTGATTATGAGTCAAGTGCGGTATTCTCTATTCTTGAAAATATTCAGCGCAGTGATTTGGACTTTTTTGAAGAGGCACAGGCAATAAGCCAGTTAATCAATCATTTCGGAATGACACAGGAGCAAATCGGAAAAAAGCTGGGTAAAAGTCAATCTGCTCTCTCAAATAAGCTCAGACTTCTTAAACTTCCTGTTGAGGTGCGATATTTTGTCGAAAGAGAAGGTCTCACTGAAAGACATGCAAGAGCCTTGCTCCGTCTTGAAAATGAAAAAGATATGTGGACAACCCTTAAGATTATTAAGGAAAGACATCTGAATGTTGAGCAGACAGAGGCTTATATAGACAGCATAACTGACAAAAAGGTTAAGCCGAAGAGAAATGTTGTCAAAATATTTAAAGATGTAAGAATTTTTGTAAATACTGTCAATAAAGCTATTCAGACAATGAAGGATGCAGGTATTGATGCCGAGTCTGATAAGACTGAGACAGAAGAATATATTGAATTCAGGGTAAGAATACCAAAGGATGCACATAATGAAGGTGCACAAAACGCGGACAAGCGTACTAACTCTGCTTAAAACGGGAAACCGTTTTAACATATTCTCCTCTTTTCATCACGTGGAAAAAACGAGCGAAAGCTCGTTTTTTCTGCGTTTACAGATAAATACTTGAATATATTGATATTTTCTCTTGTGTTTCACGTGAAACAATAGCACAAGATATTGAATTTCATTTAAACGTTGTTTATATAGTAAATTGCTTATCAAAAATAGTGTTTATGTGTTTAGTTGCATATAAACTATATACTAAAATAAGTATTTGATAAATACGCATAGGAATAAAAGCGAAAGAAAGGATGTTTCACGTGAAACATCTATATATAGTGTGTATTAGAATGTTCATATACTAAAGTTAAAAAATTTTGTCATTGTTTCACGTGAAACTACTTGCACCCTGCTATATATATATTGTATAATGAATAGCACGGAGGTGCTGTTATGGGTAAAACCGTATCAATATTTAATCAAAAAGGCGGAGTTGGAAAAACTACCACCTGTATCAATTTTGCGGCTGCATTAGGTATGAAAAAGAAAAAGACGCTTCTTGTTGATATTGACCCTCAGGGCAACAGTACCAGTGGTGTAGGTATTGACAAATCAGATATAGAAGCCTCTACATACGATATGCTGATAAATGAT
The DNA here is from genome assembly GCA_910577195.1 of uncultured Eubacterium sp. GTDB lineage: Bacteria > Bacillota > Clostridia > Oscillospirales > Acutalibacteraceae > Eubacterium_R. The sequence continues at coordinate 218,632 of CAJTLP010000002.1, forward strand.
GTTGCAGCAAAGGATATATTAATCCAAACAGAATTTAAAAATTTATATTTACTCCCTGCTAATATGAATCTTGCAGGTGCTGAGCTTGAATTGGCTGAAAATGAACACCGTTTCAAGGCATTAAAGAAGGCATTGGCTCCCCTTGTTATGGAATTTGATTATATAATCATTGATTGTCCGCCAAGTCTGGGACTGCTGAGCTTAAATGCGCTTGTTGCATCAGACACCCTGATTGTTCCCCTTCAGTGTGAATACTATGCACTGGAAGGACTCAGCCAGCTGATAAGCACTGTAAGAACTGTAAAGCAGAACCACAATGAGCATTTAGAGCTTGAGGGAATTATTTTTACAATGTATGACAGCAGACTTAAGCTTAATCAGCAGGTTATGGACGAAGTTGACAGCTTTTTCCCTAATAAGGCTTACAAAACCCACATTCCGCGCAGTGTTAAGCTTGCAGAGGCTCCAAGCTTCGGTAAGCCTGTGCTCTATTATGAAAAATATTCGAAGCCAAGCTTTGCATACAAAAAATTTGCTGATGAATTTTTAAAGAAACAGTAAGAGGTGAAATATGGCAAGTAAACAATCAGGATTAGGCAAGGGTCTTAAGTCCCTTATGCTTGAAAATTCTGTTGATGATATGACAGCTACGAATATGCTGTCCATTAATGAAATTCAGAGAAACGAGGACCAGCCGAGAAAAACCTTTGATGAGGGTGCTTTGCAGGAACTTTCAGACAGTATTACACAACACGGTGTATTACAGCCGCTTCTTGTAAGACCTCTCCCGCAGGGCGGATATCAGCTTGTTGCAGGTGAACGCAGATGGCGTGCATCAAGAATGGCTGGTTTAAAGGAAGTACCTGTTGTAATCAGAGAGCTTTCTGACGTTGAAACGATGGAGATTGCTATAATCGAAAATCTTCAGCGTGAGGACCTTAACCCAATTGAAGAGGCAGAGGGCTTGCAGGCACTTATTGACCGCTGTGGATTTACGCAGGAGGAGGTTGCTGTTTCAGTTGGTAAATCAAGACCGGCAATTGCAAACGCGCTGAGACTGCTGAAGTTACCGCAGGAAGTACGTGATATGACCAGAGACGGTCAGATTTCAGCAGGTCACGCAAGAGCGCTTCTTGCATTTGATAATGAGCCAATGATTTATGAGGCAGCGCAAAATATAATCAGAAACAATTTAACCGTAAGAGATGTTGAGCGTCTGGCAAAAATGGCTGAAAAAACTGCCAGAACACGTACAAACAGTAAGAGACGTGACTCATTCTATGATGAGGTTGAGCTTTCACTTACTGAGGGGCTCGGCAGAAAAGTTAAGGTTTATAACGGCAGAGGCAAGGGCACACTTGAAATAGAGTTTTACTCTGCTGAGGATTTAAAAGAAATTGCAAATAAGTTAGGAGAATAAAAATGCTTGATATTAAATTTGTCAGGGAAAACCCTGAAATCGTAAAGGAAAATATAAAGAAAAAGTTTCAGGATAAAAAATTACCGCTTGTTGACGAGGTTGTAGCACTTGATGAGGAAAGACGTGCTGCAATGTCAAGAGCGGACGAGCTTCGTGCAAACAGAAACAAGCTTTCTAAGCAGATTGGTATGCTGATGTCACAGGGAAAAAAGGAAGAGGGCATGGCAATCCGTGAGCAGGTTAATGCTCAGGCTAAGGAGCTGGAAGAGCTTGCAGCAAAGGAAAAGGAGCTCAATGAAAAGGTAACATCCATTATGATGTCTATTCCAAACATTATTGACGAGTCTGTTCCTATCGGTAAGGATGACAGCGAGAATGTTGAGGTGCAGAAGTATGGTGAGCCTGTCGTTCCTGAATATGAAATCCCATATCATACAGATATTATGGAGCGCTTTGACGGTATTGACCTTGAGGCGGCAGGCAGAGTTGCAGGCAACGGCTTCTACTATCTTATGGGCGATATCGCAAGACTTCACAGTGCAGTAATCAGCTATGCAAGAGATTTTATGATTGACAGAGGTTTTACTTATGTCGTTCCGCCGTTTATGATTCGCTCAAATGTTGTTACAGGTGTAATGAGCTTTGAGGAAATGGATGCAATGATGTATAAAATAGAGGGCGAGGATCTCTATCTTATCGGCACATCAGAGCATTCTATGATTGGTAAGTTCATTGATACAATCACACCGGAGACTGAATTGCCTAAGACACTGACCTCATATTCACCTTGCTTCAGAAAGGAAAAGGGTGCGCACGGAATTGAGGAGCGCGGTGTATACCGTATTCATCAGTTTGAAAAGCAGGAAATGGTTGTTGTCTGCAAGCCTGAGGAATCAAAAATGTGGTTTGACAAGCTCTGGCAGAATACGGTTGACCTTTTCCGTTCTCTCGATATTCCTGTAAGAACACTTGAATGCTGCTCGGGTGACCTGGCAGATTTAAAGGTTAAGTCTGTGGATGTTGAGGCATGGTCACCAAGACAGCAGAAGTATTTTGAGGTTGGCTCCTGTTCAAACCTTACAGATGCACAGGCAAGACGTCTGAAAATCAGAGTAAAGGGCGAGAACGGAAATTACCTTGCGCATACTCTGAATAATACCGTAGTTGCACCGCCGAGAATGCTCATCGCATTCCTTGAAAATAATCTTCAGGAGGACGGTTCTGTTCTTATTCCTGAGGCACTGCGTATGTATATGGGCGGTAAAGACAGGATTGTTCCAAAGAAATAATGCAGATTGCTTTAATCATCATCGGTGCGGTTGTATTTTTTTTATTTGCAATTGCCGTATTTGACAGGGTTCTGAATTTCGGAAACATTGCAGGAATGCTGTTTGGTATAGCCTATATTGTAATCGGCTTGCTGATGAATCGTACCGATTCCTCAAATCAGAAATATATTTTTATTATTGCACTTTGTGTTTTATTGCTCATAATTCTTAAAATGAGGGAAATTTATGCTGCAGGGAAAACAAAAATTTCAGCGCAGAAGGTGATTATTGTTTTAGGCTGCAGGGTGCGTGGTGACGAGCCAAGTCTTTCACTGATTAAAAGGGTTGACGCAGCATATAAATTTTTGCTTTTTAATCCGGAATCTGTTGCAATACTCAGCGGCGGACAGGGAAAAGACGAAAATATATCCGAAGCACAGTGTATGCAGCAGCTCCTTTATGCAAGAGGAATCAGCAAGAACAGGCTCATTTTGGAGGACAGGTCAACGTCGACGGATGAAAATATACGCTTTTCACTTCAGATCATTGAAACACTCGATCTTGACAGGAATGTTGCAATTGCAACGTCTGAGTATCACCAGAAAAGAGCGGCGAATATCTGTAAAAAATATGGGCTGAACAGTACACCTGTTTCATCAAAAACAAAATGGACACTCCTTCCGACCTTTCTGCTCAGAGAACTCTTTGCAGAGATAAAGGAGAAATTGAGGCATTAAATTATTGTTTAGTTTATCAATAATGTACTTAAGATTCCGTAGGGGCAGGTTTCCACGCCTGCCCATTTCATAATTTTTCGGGAGGGCACGGAGAGGGTAACCTCACTTAAGGAAGTGAAGTACTCTCCAACTACTTTAATCACTTTTTTCACAGCATAGTTTTGACTATGCTGTTTTTTGTTTTTGACTGTTGTTCAAAATATGTTCCTGAAAGTATTCTTCCATCTGTTCAGGTGATGGCTCTTTTATTATGCCGACACCATTGTAATATATGTCCAAATCCTGATGACGCTTGCCGTCTATCTTGTATGGTTTTGATACAACAATCTTTTCAATGAATTCATGCAGTATTTCAGGTGTTAATTCTGTTAAATGAGTTAATCTCTTTGCCTTATCAATGAAATGCTGTAGACCTTCGCTTTTATCCTTTTCAGAATTGAACTGTTTTTCCATTTCAGGAATATTTGCTTTGAGTTGCTTTTGTTCATTTTCAAAAGCAACTGTCATTGTTGCAAATCTTTCATCAGTTATCTTACCAAGCACATTGTCCTCATAGAGCCTTTGTATCAGAATATCTATTTCATTTACTCTGTTCTTGGCTATTATGAGGTTTTTTTCTTTCTTGGCAAGCTCTTTTCTTTGCTCAATGCCATACTGCTCAACCTGAAGCCTTGCAAACTCTTTTTCATAAGACTGAACATACCATAATACCCTTTGCAGATTTTCAAGAACAATATCATATACAACCTTTTCTCTGATGTAATGTGCAGAGCAGTTGACTGTATCTTTTCTGTATGCAGAGCAAACAAAGTGTGCCTTGCTTCTATCACCATTGCTTATTGCATTGTAGTTAAGTTTAGCTCCGCAATCTGCACAATATAACAAACCTGAAAACATACTTGTGATACCGCTTTTTGTTAATCTGCGTCTGTGTTCTCTTAAATTCTGAACAACAGCAAAGGTTTCTCGGTCAATGATAGCTGGATGTGTATTTTCAAATATCAACCATTTTTCTTTAGGATTATATATCCTTGTTTTGCTTTTAAAAGATTTAGTTGTGCATCTGAAATTTACTGTATCACCAACATATTCCTGTCTAATCAGAATATCTCCCACTGTTCTTTTTTCCCAACTGTATGGAAATTCAGCATTTGATATTGGTCTGCCTGTTCTTTTCTCCCAATAATGCAGCGGTGTCAGTATCTTTTCAGCCTTTAACTGATTAGCAATTTGTGAAGGTTCATTACCTTTAATACACAAATCAAATATTTTTCTTACAACAGATGCAGCATACTCATCTACCAGCCATTTATTTTTATCATCAGGATTTTTAATATATCCATATGGCACTTTACAGGTAGTAGGTAACCCTGCCATACCTTTATTTCTAAATACATTGCGTACTTTCTGACTAGTATTCTTTGCGTGCCATTCATTGAATAAATCCTGCATAGGTACAAGGTCACTTATACCATTTGCAGTATCGATATTATCCATTATGGCAATATATCGAACACCAAGCCTGTCAAAGTCTTCTTCAAGTAACTGACCGACAACTAATCTGTTTCTGCCTAATCTTGAATGGTCTTTGACTATCAAAGTGCGAACTTTGCCTTGCTCTGCTAATTCCATTATTTCAGAAAATGCAGGACGATTAAAGGTAACACCTGAATAACCATCATCAAAGAAAAACTTTGGATTATTAAAACCATTATCTTTTGCATATTTTTCAAGAATTGCTTTTTGATGTTCAATACTGCCCGATATGCCTTCTTTTTCATCCTCTTGGGATAATCTTGCATACAGAGCATCAATTTGTTCTTCTGACTGTTTCTTTTTCAATTTGACTCCTTTCCACAGCCGAAGTGATTGAATTGTAAGTTGATATTAGTATATCACAATTTGCACATCACTTCAACACTTTAAAGTGTAATTTAACTGTTATTTTTTCAAAATTATTCTCTCTGCTTTTTCAATGATTGTTTCATTGGCAGAATTATTAAAATGAGTGTTGACTGTATACACTGTTCCGTTAATTTCTTTTTCAAAGTTTATCGGATTAGGATAATGTGCAAACCAAGCAAGTCTTTCTTCTTTTATCATCGTACTTAGCTTTGCACAAGTTTCACTTTTTATTTGGTTTAACAAATCATATTCTGATTTAGTTAACTCAATATTATTAATCATTTTTCAACCTCCTTCTTCCGAGTGAAATAATTTCATCGTTCTTATCAGGTGCAAGATATTTTTGATGGATTTCATCAAGCAAATTTTCGTGCTGACTTTTGATTTCTTTCAGCATAGGTACATCAATAAAATTAAGAGTATGTGCTTTAGCAGTCAGCTGATTGATATCATTGCAGACTGCACAGAGTTTGTGTAGCAAAACATAGAACTCTTTATCAGGTTTAGGTTTGGGAATATATCCAGCAATTAACACTCTGATAAAAGATGATTTGGTAAGTCCTGTCAGCAGCACTTTCTTGTTCAAATCATTTGCTTCTTCCTGTGTCATCCGCAGTCTTATCACTACATCTTTGTTCATTAATTTCATCCTTTCATTTTTTTAGTTTAATAGTTTGGGTTTCAGGGTATCCCTGACGAGTACCGTTTTAGCCCTTGTGGCTACAAATGGTCTGCTTGCTAAGGCGACGCAATCATTTTTTGATTGCTGCCTTATTACATCTTATTTGTTAAAACACCTCCTCAATATACGGACATTTCAATACCTAAATCTATTGCTTTTTTCTGAAAATTTATAAATTATTTACATAATTCAAGCAAAGAAAAAGCCGTTTACATAGGTGAGTAGCGCAAACAAGCAGAGCCTTTCCGCTTTGCCTGCATCGCGTGTTTACTCACTATGTAAACGACTTAATTTAAGTCTATATTAATTAAATTCAACTACCTTTTCAATGCAGTTGATTATGTATTAGTGCTATTTGCACCTTCTAAAAAACATAAACACATATTCAATTTTATATCCAAATATTAGCAGATACTTTTGACGATGTCAATCAAATTCAGTGTATTATTTTTCATTTAACTTTTTATATACACAAAAACAATACATTACTTATTATATATACTCATAACATCATCTAAAGCACTTAAATGCTTATCAAAACTTAACACAGGCTTAACATACTCTTGCTTTCACAATTAACATACAGGATTGTATACTTTGGTTGTACTGAGGTACAGAAAATTTTGGAGGATAATATTATGAAAAAAACAATTATCGGAGTAATCGGCGTGTTAGCAAGCGTTTGCTTAATTATCGGAATTTTTGCAGGCTGCAAAGGTGCAGCAACCTATACACAGAATAATAAGCAAACAGTATCAACCGACGGTTCAACATCAATAGAAAAGGTAATCGGTTATCTCAGCGAGTCATATATGGCAGATCATACTGATGTAACTGTTACATACAACCCCACAGGCTCGGGTGCAGGTATTCAGGCTGTTGCTGAAGGCAGATGTGATATCGGTCTTGCAAGCCGTAATCTGAAAGACGAGGAAAAAGCAAATCTCAATGAAACAGTTGTTGCCATTGACGGTATTGCCGTTATTGTTAATAATCAAAACACGATTGATGATTTAACAATTGAGCAGATTGCAGGTATTTACAAAGGTGAAATCACGAACTGGAAAGAGCTCGGCGGAACAGACGCACCTATCGTTTTAATCGGCAGAGAGGCTGCGTCAGGAACAAGGGACGGCTTTGAGTCAATCACAGGTACTGATGATTTATGCAAGTATGCTCAGGAGCTGACCTCAACAGGTGATGTGGTGCAGACAGTGTCTTCTAATCCGAATGCTATCGGTTATGCATCTCTTGCTTCTGTTGGTGATACTGTGAAAGCGATTAAAGTTGAAGGTACAGCACCAACAACTGAAACCATTCAGAACGGAGAATACAAAATTCAGCGCAACTTTGTTTTTGTTACAAGAAAAGACGATAAGCTAAGTGAGTCAGCACAGGCTTTCTTTGACTTTGCAGTGAACGGTCAGGCTGATGAGTTGATTGTTAAGGCAGGCGCAGTTCCTGTAAAAAGATAAGGTTTGGTAATGAAAAACATTAATAATAAAGCAAAAGCAGTTGAAAAAGCAGTTAAGCTTATATTCACTGTGTGCGGTTTTCTTGTAATCGGTTTTGTGCTTCTCATTACAGTGTTTTTGATAATAAACGGCTTGCCCGCAATAAAAGAAATCGGTTTTGCAGATTTCTTTTTCAACAGCAAATGGGCATCAACAGCATCTCCTGCCTCATACGGAATCCTGCCGTTTATTATGTCATCTGTTTACGGAACCTTAGGTGCAGTTATTATCGGTGTGCCGATTGGCATACTGTGTGCAGTGTTTATTGTAAAAACTGCACCGCCGAGAATAGCAAAGACAGTGAGCAGTGCAGTGGATTTGCTGTCAGGCATACCATCTGTTGTTTACGGTCTTTTAGGTATGATTATTATTGTTCCTCTGGTCAGAGAAATGTTTAATCTGCCTGACGGCGCAAATTTATTTTCGGCAATTCTTGTACTGGCTGTTATGATTTTGCCGTCAGTCATTTCTGTATCGGTAACGGCGATAAGTGCCGTGCCGAAAGAATACGAGGAGGCTTCATTAGCACTTGGGGCAACGAAAACAGAAACTGTGTTTAAGGTTACTCTTCCTGCGGCAAAAAGCGGAATTGTTACAGCTGTTGTTCTTGGTATTGGCAGAGCAATCGGCGAGGCTATGGCAGTTATGATGGTAGCAGGCAATGTGGCAAATATGCCGGGGCTGTTCAAAAGTGTACGCTTTCTTACAACGGCAGTTGCAAGTGAAATGTCTTATTCTTCAGGTTTACAAAGACAGGCGCTGTTTTCCATTGCACTGGTTCTGTTTATCTTTATTTTGGCAATCAACTTGATTCTTAATGTAACTGTGAAAAGGACTAAGGAGTAAGCAGTATGAAAGATGAAATCTCTAAAAAAAGAAAAATCAAAATTGCTCTGCTGAATACACTTGTATATCTTTCTGCAGGTATAATGATTTTAATGCTGGCAGGGATAATAGGTTATATTTTTTACAGAGGCTTGCCCGAGCTTTCACTTGAATTTCTGACATCAGCACCAAGTCTTGTTAACGATACAGTCGGTGTTTTGCCGAATATTCTGAATACGGTTTATATTATTCTGATAACGCTTGTTATCGTTCTTCCGCTTGGTGTCGGCGCAGCCATTTATCTGAATGAATATGCCAAAAATAAAAGGCTTGTGAAAATCATTGAATCGGCAACTGAAACACTTTCGGGAATACCGTCAATCATTTACGGCTTGGTGGGTATGCTGATATTTGTTCAGTTTTGTTCACTGGGAACAAGCCTTATAGCAGGTGCACTTACACTTGTTATAATGACACTGCCCACGATTATCAGAACAACGCAGGAAAGCCTGAAAACAATACCAAACAGTTATCGTGAGGGCTCTCTTGCTCTCGGCGCAGGAAAATGGCATATGATACGCACCGTAGTTCTGCCCAGTGCGGTTGACGGAATTGTAACCGGCTGTATTTTATCCGTCGGCAGAATAATCGGTGAAAGTGCCGCACTGCTGTTCACGGCAGGAATGGCAAATAACTTGTTTTACATATTTGAAAGCTTTCTTCCCAAAAAGGCAGGCTCAACACTGACAGTAGCACTTTATATGTATGCAAAGGAGCGCGGAGAGTTTGAAATCGCCTTTACGATAGCGCTTATACTTATGCTATTAACATTTATTATAAATCTGTCGGCAAAGCTTGCAGGCAGAGCTCTCAGAAAGCGAAAGGAAAAATAACGGAAGGACAAATATTATGACAGTTAAAAAATTCTATACAGGTCTTATTGCATCCGTATTTATTTTTATTATAGGGTTTGTAATGGTTAATAATAATTTCGGAAAGTTATCTGTACTTGGTTTCGGCGGATATGCTTTGTGTGCTGTTTCGCTGATTGTATTATTATCTACATTTGTTGCTGCAATTGTTTTGAATGGTGAGGAAAAAAATAAATGAAAGAAAAACTAAAGGAATTCACAAAAAAACATTCTGAAATATGGAAATTTATTAAATTCACCTTTACAGGTGCCAGCACATCGGTTCTTGAGATTGCCGTGTTTATGTTTTTACAGTACGTGGTATTTAAGTCTTTAAATGAAGTGCCTGTAACAGATAATGCTTTTCTCGCATTTTTAGGCATTGAATATAAGGGCTATATGTATTCTTACGCAATATCTGCAGTAATCGGATATGCAGCAGCTTATATAATGAACAGAAAGCTGACCTTCAAAGCAAATGCCAATCCGATTTTTTCAACTGTAATTTATATTTTAATGGTATTTTTTACAATCATATTTAATACATGGTTCGGTGCATTTCTTGGCACCTGGGTAACAAATAACGGCTGGAACAGTGTAATCGTAGAAATGATAACAAAGGTTGTTGTTATGACTGTACCCACAATATGGACATATCCTTTAAATCGTTTTGTAATTCACAGAAAGAAGAAAGCTGCTGATGAATAAAAGATTTACGGAAAAACATCCCGAACTGTGGAAATTTATTAAGTTTAATATTACCGTTATAATAACCTCAGCTCTTGATATCATCTCTTATATGATACTTCTTTATGCTGTTTTCAGGACTATGAATGATATTCCGCTGCCTGATAATGCTCTGCTGTCATTGCTCGGTATAAAATATAAAGGCTATCTGTTTTCATATCTGATATCCACATCAATAGGATATATTGCCGCATATCTGATTAACAGAAAAATAACATTTCATTCTGATATTAATCCTGTTTACAGCTCAGTGCTTTATTTTGCTTTGGCAGTTTTTAATATATTGATAAGCTCCTGGATAGGCGGAATATTCGGCTCTGTTATTGCGGCAAAGGGAATTTCAAGCCCGATTCTTGAAATTGTTTCAAAATTTATTATAATAAATATTCCTACTATATGGACATATCCAATTGAACGGTATATTATTCAGATAAAGAAAAAGAGCAAACGCAATACTGTAATTGCAACAGATCTTGACGGTACGCTCCTTTGCAGTGATACAAATATCAGCAAAGAAAATCTGGATGCGATAAAGCGTCTTTATAAGAAGGGTATTAAAATTGCCGTTCTAACAGGCAGAACCTTTTATGAAATACCATATGAGCTTCGCAGCTGTGGCTATATAGATTATTTTGTATATTCCAACGGTGCAGGAATTGATAATTCCAAGCATGAAACGGTTTATTGTGAACCAATTGAAAAAGATACTGCCAAGGCAATTTATAATATTTTAAATTCTTATGAAACTTTTATTGAGATTTACGCAAACAAGACACCGTTTGTCGATAAAAGGAAATTTTCCGACGAGCATTTTAATTATTATAAAATTGACAGGGATTTTATTCCTGAAATGTACAAGAGCAGGAAAGCAATCAGCAATCTGTCAGAAATCATGGATTCTGATTTGTACAATATAGAAATGTTTGATGTTTTTTTCAGAAATAATGATGAGCGTGAGAGCTGTTATAACAGAATTTGCCATGAATTTGATAATGTTGAAATCACCTCGTCTATGAGAAATAATCTTGAAATTATGAGAAAAGGCATTAACAAAGGCACAGGCTTGCAAAGATTATGTAAAACAGCAGGCTATAATCTTGCGGATGTCATTGTAATCGGTGACAGCAAAAATGATATTACAGCCTTTAAAATTGCGAAAAAACCCTATGCCGTTTCAAATGCCTGTGCTGAAATCAAGGCATTGGCAGATAAAATAATATGTTCAAACAATGAAAATATAATGTGTTATATGGAGAAAGAATTATGAGCAGCTCAATTCATTTTTTAAATACAGGACATTCAGATTGTATAATTCTCGAAAGCGGCGGGCACTTTGCAATGATTGATGCGGCAGAGGATACCGATTACCCTGCCGACAAGCCGCATCTTAAGCTTAAAGGATATGAGAAAGAGGTCTGTGATTACCTGCTGAAAAACTGTGCAGATAAAAACGGCATAGTTACACTGGATTTTATTCTCGGTACCCATTGCCATTCTGACCATATCGGCGGCTTTGATACGGTGATAAATCATCCGAATACCATTGTGAAAAAAGCTTTTTTGAAACCGTATTATGAGGAAAATATTTTTATTATGGAGCGCAAACGCTGGGATAATAAAGAAGTATATCTGCAAATGAAAAATGCACTCAATCATAAAAATATTCCCATTATTGAGGATTTTGATAATTATAAGCTGAAGCTTGGAGAATTTGATATAACCTTTTTTAACGGCAGTTACAAAAAGCCAAAATTGAAGTTCGGTGAAAATGTAAACAGTGTTGTAACACTTGTTGAAATAAATGGACTGAAAGCACTTTTGACAGGTGATATGAATTACAAAAACGGCGGTGAAAAAGAAATTGCAGATAAGGTCGGCAAGGTGGATTTGCTTAAAGTAGGGCATCACGGATATATCGGTTCTACCTCTTTTTATCTTGTCAGAAAGCTGAGCCCTGAATTTGCAGTCATATGCAACAGTGCATCAAAGGTCTATCCTGATGTGCGTTTTAAGCTTAAGCATATATCAAACTCAAAAGTCTACTGTACTGCCGACTGCAAAGGTGTAAAGGCTGTTTTTAAAGAAAAAATTTATATCAGCAGCAATATTATGGAGTAACGGTTGTAGGAGGGGAATATGACAGATTTTATTAAAACTGAAAATCTCAATTTGTGGTATGGTGAAAATCAGGCTTTGAAAAATATAAATGCAGAAATATCCGAAAAGCAGATTACAGCACTTATAGGACCTTCAGGCTGCGGCAAGTCAACCTTTCTGAAAACGCTGAACCGTATGAATGATTTGGTAGACGGTTGTAAGATTGAAGGCAATATTTACATAAACAATACAGATATATACAGAAATATGGATGTAAATATTTTAAGAAAAAATGTCGGTATGGTGTTCCAGAAGCCGAACCCGTTTCCTATGAGCATTTACGACAATATTGCTTATGGACCGAGAATACACGGCATCAAGTCAAAATTTAAGCTGGATGAAATTGTGGAGCGTTCATTAAAGCAGGCTGCGATATGGGATGAATGTAAGGACCGTCTAAAAAAGAGTGCTCTGAGTATGAGCGGCGGTCAGCAGCAAAGGCTTTGTATTGCAAGAGCATTGGCTGTTGAACCTCAGATACTGCTTATGGATGAGCCTACCTCGGCACTTGATCCCATTTCAACATCTAAGATTGAGGATTTAGCACTTGAGCTGAAAAAAGAGTATACCATAATCATCGTTACGCACAATATGCAGCAGGCAATGAGAATTGCAGATAAAACCGCATTTTTCCTGCTGGGCGAAATGGTGGAGTTTGACGAAACCGAAAAAATGTTCAGCAATCCCGAAGATAAGCGAACAAAGGATTATATAAGCGGAAGATTTGGTTGATTAATAATCGCCTTCGTTTTATAATAAATCAAGAGGTGTTTAAGATGATATTTTTTCTTGAAGATGATGATAATATCCGCAAGCTGGTTTGCTATGCTTTAAATAAAGAAGGCTATGATATTGAGGGCTTTGATAAGCCGTCACTGTTCTGGAAAAGAATGGATGATGCAATACCTCAGCTTATTCTTCTTGACATTATGCTGCCGGAAGAGGACGGACTGTCTGTTTTGCAGAAATTGCAGAGCAATAAAAAATACAATAGTATTCCTGTTATTATGATAACAGCAAAAAACAGCGAATTTGACACGGCAACCGGTCTTGACCTCGGTGCTGATGATTACATTGCAAAGCCTTTCGGAATGGTTGAGTTTGTTTCAAGAGTCCGTGCGGTCCTTCGCCGTTATGAGAAAACAAATAATAAAAATAATGTGTATGAAAAAGGTGTGCTTTATGCAGATTTTGAAAAGCACATAATCAAAGTTTCAGATGAAAGCATTGAGCTTTCCTATAAGGAATATATGCTTTTGTCGGTGCTTTTGAATGCAGACGGAAGGGTAGTATCAAGGGATGAGCTGCTGCAAAAGGTGTGGGGTGAATACTATGAAGAGTCCCGTACACTTGATGTTCATATCAGAAAGCTCAGAGTAAAGCTTAAGGAAGCAGGTTCATATATTAAAACCGTCAAAAATATCGGTTATCAGTTTATAGGAGATACGAATGAATAAAAAAATATTCCGTTCAAGTGTGGCAGTGGCACTGGTTGTTCTGCTTTCAAGCATAGCTCTGATTATTGGTATATTGTTTCAGTATTTTGAAAATCAGTTACAAAGTGAGCTGGAAAGTGAGGCAAGCTATATTGCCTATGCGGTTGAAAAGCAGGGGCTTGACTATATCAATAATTTCAGTAACAGCAACAAGAGAATCACCCTGATTTCGCCTGATGGTGATGTTATTGCGGATACGTCAGCAAATGAGTCCGAACTCGGTAATCACGCAGACCGTCAGGAGGTTATTGATGCTCTGAAAAACGGCAAGGGCACAAGCATCCGCTATTCAAATACTTTAGCAGAAAAAACAGTGTATTACGCAATGAAAATGGATGATGGCAATATTCTGAGAGTTTCAACAACACAGTACACTGTTGCTGCAATCATAATGAGTCTTATTCAGCCTATACTTATTGTTTTTGTTGTTGCGGTTGTTCTGTCCTTTGTGCTGTCACAAAAAATTTCAAAATCAATAATCAAGCCGATTAATGAGCTTGATTTGGATAATCCGTCAAATAATGAGCCGTATGATGAATTAGCACCGTTGCTTCAGAAAATTTCAAGGCAAAAGAAAACAATCGAGAAACAGATTAAAGAGGCTGAATACAGGCAGGAAGAATTTCGCCTGATTACTGAAAATATGAAGGAAGGCTTTATTGTTGTTGATACACAAATGAATCTTTTGACATATAACCGTTCAGCTTTAAAACTTCTCGGTATTAACAAGGATAAGCCTGATGATATATTAACGGCAGGCAATGATGATTTGATTTGTGTAATAAGCAAAGCTTTGGGGGGCAATCGTGAAAAAAGCGATTTGGTTATAAATGACAATGATTACAGTCTGATTGCAAATCCGGTTTCAGAGGATAATAAGATTATCGGTGCAGTTATTCTCATTATTGATGTAACTGAAAGTGTGAAGCGTGAGCAGTTAAGACGTGAATTTACATCAAATGTTTCTCACGAATTAAAAACACCGCTTACATCCATATCAGGCTTTGCTGAGATTATGAAAAACGGTGGTACTCCCGATGCAGTGGTAACAGATTTTTCAACCTCGATTTATGATGAGGCACAGCGGCTGATCAGTCTTGTAAATGATATTATTAAAATATCAGAGCTTGATGAAAAAAATGTTCAGGCAGAAAGTGAAGATGTTGACTTGTACGAATTGTCAGCAGATATAATCAGTCGGCTGAAGCCTGTTGCAGATAAAAGAAATATCAGCTTTAATTTAATCGGAGAAAGTACAGTTGTTGCAGGTACTGAAAAAATTCTTGATGAAATGATATATAATCTCTGTGACAATGCAATCAAGTATAATGTGGATAACGGAACGGTTGATGTTATACTGAGTGAAAGTAATCATCATATAAAATTAACGGTAAGAGATACCGGTATAGGCATACCTCAGTCAGAGCAGGAGCGTATTTTTGAACGCTTTTACAGAGTGGATAAAAGCCACTCAAAATCAATCGGCGGAACCGGTTTGGGGCTTTCAATAGTCAAGCACGCCGCTATCTATCATAATGCTGAAATTAAAGTAAAAAGCGAACTAGATAAAGGCACATCCATAACAGTAATGTTTAATAAATAGAACAAAAGGCACTTGGTTAATTTCCAAGTGCCTTTACCTTTAAATGGTATATATCATTTCATTATATACAATTTCTCTTGCCTGATTTGCAATATTGTTCATTTGTTGTACCCAAAGCATTTGATTTTCTGCTTTGAGCTGCTCATTAACACCGTGACTTTCAGCAAATTGTTTAACAAGTAAATCATATTGTTCTTTTGCTCTAACATCAGTTTTATGTAGATATGAATTGAGTTTGCCTTGTGTCAGCAAATTATAATATATTACTCTATGATTTTCTTTCAAATATTCCTTATGCCTTTGTCCCCAAAAGCCTATTTCATAATTTGTTTCAGTTGATATAAGTGTAGGAATCTGAACATCTCCAACTTCAACATAACTTCCGTTTATTTCTTCATATAATGATTTCATTGTAAATTCTCCTAATAATTAAATTTTATTTACTTACAATTCAATCATTTCAGACTGTTTACAATAAAACTTCCTTAAGTGAGTTCGTGCGACCCTCCCCTACACTAAACAATAATTTATCCATATAAAAATGCAAGCTCTGTTATATCGTTCTGGTTAATTTAGAATAGATGTGATTGTTTGGCGACAGTTGAGCTATGCGTTTTATTGCGTAGCTTCGGCTGCGCATTTTTTATTATAAGGAGAAAAAAGGTGAGAAAATTTCAGATACCAACAATTCCGCCGACAACAAGCAAGAGTATCCGTTTTCCTAACGATGTGATTGAAAATGTTGAAAAAACAATTCAAGGAAAAAATTGCACATTTACTGCATTTGTTGTTGAGGCAGTAAAGTATGTGCTTGAGAATGTTGATATATAAAATAAAAAAACAGCCAATGAAGTTACAAGCTTCGCCGGCTGTTTTTTTACCTATTAAACCTTTTCCCAGAGGAGTTGATTATCTTTGAATTGGGCGGTTATTTTTCCATTATCCTTAAGATAAGACAGATAGGATTTGACAGTGCTTCCTACAAGTACATACTGTTCAAAATTCATAGTCAGATTATAATCGTCAAAAATCTTTTTCAGCAATGCTTCAAAACACATTGATGTTGTCAGAGCATTCTCAATTTTATCCGCAATTTCAAGCACCTTATTTCGGTTAAGCTGAGTCAGCTCCTTTATATCCTCTGTTGCCTGAGCGTGTGCAGGGACAAATATGTTTGCCTCAAGCTTTTCAACCTTATCAAGTGTGTTAAGGTATTGTGAAACATCATAGATAAAGGAAATCTGATATTTTTCCAGAGTGAATTCGCTGCTTATACAGTCTGCAAGAAAAACGGTATTGTCAGGAGTACGGATACCAATCATATCGAAAAAGTGACCTTTCAGGTCAATAACCTCAAGCTCTTTCGGAAAATCCGAATCACTGATATCGACCGCATTGCTTTTTTCTGCAAGCAGGAATTTG
Organism: uncultured Eubacterium sp.; assembly: GCA_910577195.1. GTDB lineage: Bacteria > Bacillota > Clostridia > Oscillospirales > Acutalibacteraceae > Eubacterium_R. Next base: position 235,319 of record CAJTLP010000002.1, read on the forward strand.
TGCCTCAAATCCTTGCAGGGATATCCGCCGTAAAGAAAAGCAGACTCTAAAATGGGATTGTTTGTAAATGCCGCCTCAATATCTTTTGCAAATATTTTACAGCCTGTCTGATTCTGAAGGTATCTGTTGCCGCCGATATGGTCAGCGTTTGAATGGGTATTGATTATTCCTTTCAGCTTCCAGCCGTTTTCATCTAAAATTTTGCGTACCTTTCTTCCGGCGTCTTTATCATTACCGCTGTCAATCAGATAGACATCTGTCTCATTCTGTTTGTATATGCCGATTTTCGCAGGGCAGTTGATGTAGTAGCTCTGTGCACCGACCTGATTTAATTCATACATTTCTGATAAATCTCCTTTGCTGTATTTAAAAATAATTTATCTCACTTGCTTAATCAAAATTATAGTTAAAGTATTTGTCAACAAATTTGGTCATATCCTCATCGACACAGTCGAGGTCACTATCGTAAAAATCAAGGTAGGCAATGCGGTTTTCTGTATCGTTAAAGGCAATCATACGAAAATCTTTAGGATAATAGAAATCAAGATATTTGTTATTAAGGCAAACCCTGAAATCCCAGTTTCCAATCGTAAATTCGTTTTGTGAAATAAGGTAAAGGTCCTCATCCTTAATCGGCTCATTTAAGAATGTATAGGCGCTTTCGATTTGTTCAAGCTGCTTTTTGTACTCCTCTTCCTCATAGGTTAAGTCTAAAACAGAGGAGCGACTTGGGAATAAAAGCATATGCGTTTTCTGAGAATACTGATAATCAATATCTGTATAGTCGCCTAACTCGTCAAGGTCAATATCATAGTAGATTCTGTCCCTGTTATAAAAATTTTCAATACCGTTTACCGTGAAATTAGATGCACTATGGATAACGGCAAAGCACAGCACTAAGGCTAAAAGGATAGAAACAGGAAGAACAGCAGAAAAGCTTTTGTTCTTTTTACACTTAGCATTCGTTTTGTTTTCTATGAAACTTATGAAATCATTAATATTCGCATCGATTATATTGTTTTTTGGGACAATAATTCCTGTGTTGCTTCCCATTAAAAGGGCAATAACAGATTTGTTGTCAACAATACTTTTGATCTGTGCATATTCAATAACCGTTCTGTTTTCACCGCTGGTGATGTAGATTTTATCAGCGAAAACCGTGTGATTCTCCATTTGATCTGTATTGAACAGAGCACGCTGATTTTTAAAGTAAGACCAGCACAATAAGTGCGGCATAAAAACAGCGTAAACAATTAAAATCAGTAAAAAAAGAACTGCCGCAATAATAAGGTGTAAAAATTTTCCGGACTGACTGTTAATGATGATAAGCAGTGTTGTCAGCATAGCCAGAATGAATATCAAAAAAATCGAAGAGTTTCTGATTTTTTTGATTGTTTTAACTGAGGAAAAATAGTTCCTTGCATTTTTCTTTGGGATGAATCCTTTAAATTCAAAGTTGTCCATAATCGTTCTCCAAGCAAGTTATTGTGAACAAAGCAAAGTCGGATTGCTTATTCCAGATAAAGTATAATTTTCTTTTCCTTAAGGCTTTTTTTGACATCTATGATACGCTGGTTGGATGAGCCGCGAAAAACAAGGGATATATCCTTTTTCTCCTCAACAAAACGTCCGTCCACAAGAATGTCAATGAGCCCGAGCATTTCTTTGCTGATGTCGGTATGCGCTCTTGATTTTTCCTGGCCTGTGATTTCCTCAAAGGTGAAACCTGAGTAGCACCAGATATTCTTGTTTGGAAATCTTTCCTTGAACATAATCAGAAACGGCAAAAGCACCTTCTGATTTTCAGGCTCAAAGGGCTCGCCGCCGAGCAGGGAAAGACCGTTCACCCAGTCAGGCTCACAGGAGGATAAGATATCCTCCATTGTTTTTTCTGTGAAAAGCTCGCCGAAGCCGAAATCCCATGTGCTCTGATTAAAACAGTTTTTGCAGTGGTGACGGCAGCCTGAAACGAACAGGGATGTTCTTACCCCCTCACCGTTTGCGATATCATTTTTCTTAATCTCTCCGTAATTCATAATTATCACCTAATACTAATTTTATTTTTTATACGAAAATAGGCTGTCTTTTGACAGCCTATTATTCTATTATAAGTGTAATACTCTTTCTTTGATTTCCTGTGTTCTGCCCTGATTCCAGAACTGTGTGCCGATGTAACCGCAGGTTCTTCTGGCAACATTCATCTTATCCTGATCCTCATTTCCGCACTTAGGGCATCTCCAGATCAGCTTTCCGTCACTGTTTTCAACAATCTTGATTTCACCGTCATAGCCGCAGCACTGACAGTAGTCAGATTTTGTGTTCAGCTCAGCGTACATAATATTATCATAAATATAACGCATTACCTGTAAAACAGCAGGAATATTGTTCTGCATATTCGGAACTTCAACATATGAAATTGCACCGCCCGGAGAAAGTCTCTGGAACTCGCTTTCAAATTTCAGCTTTGTAAATGCATCAATCTCCTCAGCAACGTGAACGTGATAGGAGTTTGTGATGTAATTTCTGTCTGTTACGCCCGGAATTATGCCGAAACGCTTCTGCAGGCATTTTGAGAATTTATATGTTGTTGACTCAAGCGGAGTGCCGTAAATACTGAAATCAATGTTGTTCTCAGCCTTCCACTTAGCACAGGCATCGTTCATATACTGCATAACCTTGAGTGCAAATTCCTTGCCGCCATTATCGTCAGTATGGCTCATACCTGTCATATATTTTGTACATTCATAAAGTCCTGCGTAGCCGAGACTGATTGTTGAATAACCGCCGAAGAGGAGCTTGTCAATTTTCTCACCCTTCTTCAGTCTTGCAAGTGCACCGTGCTGCCAGAGAATCGGTGCAGCATCTGAAAGTGTGCCCTTAAGTCTGTTGTGACGGCACATCAATGCGCGGTAGCAAAGGTCAAGACGCTCGTCAAATATCTTCCAGAACTTGGTCATATCGCCGCCGGATGAGCAAGCAATATCAACAAGATTAAGTGTTACTACACCCTGATTGAATCTGCCGTAATATTTTGCCTTGTTTGTTTCAGGGTCAACGTAAGGTGTAAGGAAGCTGCGGCAGCCCATACAGGTGTAGCAGTGACCTTCGCCGTTTTTGTCAATCTTATATTCAAGCATCTTTTTTTCGGAAATATAGTCAGGTACCATTCTTTTTGCTGTGCATTTTGCAGCAAGCTCTGTAAGATAGAAAAATGGTGAATCGTTATGGATATTGTCCTCTTCAAGCACATAGATAAGCTTTGGGAATGCAGGTGTAATCCATACACCGTCCTCATTTTTAACACCCTGAATTCTCTGTGCAAGAGTTTCCTCAATAATAAGAGCAAGGTCCTTCTTTTCCTGCTCATTCTTAGCCTCATTAAGATACATAAATACAGTAACAAAAGGTGCCTGGCCGTTGGTTGTGAGGAGTGTTACTACCTGGTATTGAATGGTCTGTACACCCTTGCGTACCTCGTCACGCAGTCTCTTTTCAGTGAGATTTGTAATCTGCTCATCGTTCATCTCAAAGCCGAATTGCTCAGCCTCTTCAATAACCTCTTTGCGGATTTTCTCTCTGCTAATCTGAACAAACGGAGCAAGGTGAGCCAGTGAAATGGATTGACCGCCGTACTGGCTTGATGCAACTTGTGCAATAATCTGTGTTGCAATGTTGCAGGCTGTTGAAAAGCTGTGTGGCTTTTCAATCATTGTTTCTGAAATAACGGTGCCGTTCTGGAGCATATCCTCGAGATTTACAAGGTCGCAGTTATGCATATGCTGTGCAAAGTAGTCCGCATCGTGGAAATGGATAATGCCTTCCTCGTGTGCATCAACGATATCCTGAGGTAAAAGAATTCTCTTTGTGATATCCTTTGAAACCTCGCCTGCCATATAGTCACGCTGAACGGAGTTCACAGTCGGATTTTTGTTTGAGTTCTCCTGCTTAACCTCTTCATTATTGCATTCAATAAGGGATAAAATCTGATTGTCAGTGGTATTCGCCTTTCTGATAAGAGAACGGTTATAGCGGTACTTAACGTAAAGACGTGCAACGTCAAATGCACCCTGAGCCATAATCTGATTTTCAACGATATCCTGAATTTCCTCAACGGATAAAGCACGGTTTGCCTTTGAAATTTTGAATTCTACATATTCTGCAATTTCATTAATCTGACTCTGTGTCAGCTCCTCTTTTTTGCAGGCTGCATTTGCCTTTGATACGGCTATCACAATTTTATTCAGGTCAAAATCAACCTCAGAGCCGTTACGCTTAATAATCTTCATAATCTTTTACCTTCTTATATATGTTACAAAATGGTTACATCCGAGTAACCGACTGTGTTAATCATATCAAATATTTAGTTGTGTGTCAATAGCAAAATGATAAAAAACACAATATATTGTATTTAATTATTTTGTAAGGCGAAAAAATATGTATATGTGGGATAATGGACTTTTGTCTGTTTCACACGCAAATAAGCATTTTTCCTCTTGTTAAAAAGCAAAAAAACGGTTACAAAATGCCGTGAAACAAGATTGACAAAAAACGAAACACCTATTCGAAAAAATAGGTGTTTCATATATTTGCATTAATATAAAAATTCTGATGCGTGCCTTTCCTCGAATTCTCTTTCAAATTCTTTGCGCCGTTCATTATCTTCTTCAGCATCAAAGCCGTAGGGCAGGTATTTTTCGTCAATCACTTTTTTATAATCTATATCTGTGAAGAAATTGCAGAACTCAATATCGACGTAGATAAATTTTCGGCTTTCCTTATCGGTCAGAGCATAAATTATTCCGGAGTAATCATCTGTCATAACAGCACACAGTTCGTAGGGGAAGCCTGTGATTCCGTAGGTGTTGTAATTTTCCGAGCTTTTAAGGGATTTCAATCGAGCGTATTCCGTTTCATAATCCTCTTCGCTGAAGGTGTAATTTTTTCTGCCGGTGTAGTTTTCGTTGTAAACTGGGAAAACAAGTCCGTTTCTTATATAATGTCTTACGGCTTTGTCAGTTCTGTCTGGGCGCAAACCTCTTTGATTTTCAATATAATGACCTCCCTTTTTAGTAGGCAATAGAGAGAAATCTAAACCTTTGTTCGGATTACTCTTTATTGCCTATAGTATATACTTTTACCTGAGGTCAAAGTCAATAGAAATTCTGATTTTTTATATCCATTCCTTAATCATTTCGGGATTTGCAAAAATTTCATTGAGCTTATTGATGAATGGTGTCACATCACCCATATCAAGTGCTCTGTGGTCAAAGGCAATTGTGAATGGGAGTCTGTAGCCTGTGCGGATTGTTCCGTCCTTTTCTGCGATTGGCACAAGCTGGGTTGAGCCGATTGCGATTGCACAAATCTGCGGCGGAATAATTTCAAGAAGGGTGCAGATGCCATTCCAGTCACGGCAAACAGAGCCGAGATTGGACACGGTGATTGTGCCCTGCTCGATATCGTGCTTGGTCAGTCTGTCCGTTTTTGGTATGGAGTAGTATTCCTTTTTTGCTTTTCCTGTTAAGGTTTTAACCTTGTGCTTGCCTGTCTTTGAGCCGATAAGTCTGTTTACGGTCTGAAGGATTTTTCCCTGCTTAAGTCCCTGAAGTGTATTGTCCAGTGATACCTCAAACATAACCTCGTTCATATCCGAGTTGTTTGCACGTCTTGCACTGTCAGCAATGGCATCACGCATCTGAGTCATTGTTTTGTTATGCATATTGTGCATATTGATTGTCATCATTTCGCCTGTTTTTAAAATCATCGGCATAGAAATGTCAATCTCCTCAAAGGTCTTAACATTTCCGCGAACAAGCTTTCTGTTGAATTCAATATGTGAATTCATAACAGGGCATGCCTTGAGTCCCTCAACGATGACTCTTAACAAAACGGTGTTGAGTGTGAGCTTTGTTTCAGGTGTTGCATCCTTGTTGATTTCTTTCACAACATCAAGAAATTCTGTGATTTCAGGTTCGTATGATAATGAAGCGTGGGGAATTGTTTCCCAGCTTTCAGATGTCATATTGGATACAATCTTTCTTGCAATGCCGAAATGCTCGCTCTTGATAATCGTTCTGTTTGATTTCATAATATAAACTCCTTAATGGTAAAATTTCAAATTTTCGCTGAGCCGCTGCCCAACTGACAATTCATATTTTACAGTGGAATTTGTCTGAATTCTATATATTACACTTTACATTTCTGCATGCAACCACCGGTTGCAACCGCGAGATTTCGGGCTTTTTGGGGATTTTGCAAAAAAACTCCTCATTTTTTCTTTTGATTTTAATCCTGTGTTTTTAGTCTCATCATCCCATTGAAAAAAGTGTAAAAAAGTGATACTATATAGAAAGTATATACAATTTTATTATAGGTGATTAAATGGAATGGGAATTCAATCTGCCGGTTAAACTGATTTTCGGAAACGGAAAAAGAAAAAATATTGAAAGCTATATTAAAGAAATCGGAGGCACAAGGGGTGTTCTTGTTGCGTCAAGGAGCTTTGCTAAAAACGGACTCGCTGATAAATTTGTTTCACTGAGCGGCGGATTGATTAAGGGTGTGTTCAGTGACGTACGTCCGAATCCGACAACAGATAATGTGGATGCCTGCGTTAAATTGATGAGGGAGCTGAAGGCTGATTTTGCAGTGGCACTGGGCGGCGGTTCACCTATGGATTGCTGTAAGGCAGCCTGTGCAATTGCAAAGGGTGATGATGTTATCAGCTCATACCATTCAGGCTCAAAGGCAATTGATGCTGCTGAGGCAATTCCGATGATTGCGGTTACAACGACCTCAGGCACTGCATCGGAGGTTACTAATATTTCTGTTCTGACTGATGTCAGCCTTAACCTTAAAAATCCGATGAATGATCCTGCAATGTATCCCAAGATTGCAGTCGTTGATCCGGAGCTGACGCTGACTGTTCCGCCGCAGGTTACAGCCTCAACAGGACTTGATGTTCTTGCCCACGCGGTTGAAAGCTACTGGGCAACCATTCATCAGCCTGTATGTACTGCCTGCTCAATCTATAGTGCAAGGCTTGTTTTTGAATGGCTTGAAAAAGCATATAATCATCCTGATGATTTGCTGGCTCGTGAAAAAATGGCGGAGGCATCCATTGTTGCCGGTGTTGCTTTCAGTCATCCAAGAACAACAGGCTCCCACGCCTGCTCGTTTCCGCTGACAAATATTTATGGCGTACCTCACGGCGAAGCCTGTGCATTCACCCTTGATTATTTTATCCGATTCAATGCCGTTCATGCAGATGCCGACGGCAGAATAACCGCCCTTGCAAAGGACTGCGGTTTTTCGTCTCCATATGAAATGGCAGATGAAATTATGGCAATGAAAAAGCGAATGGGTATGAAAACCACGCTTTGTGAAATCGGCTGCACAACAGATGCACAGATTGAAGAGCTTACAAAAAAGAGTATGTCCATGCTTATGGAAAGAAATCCGATTGCACTGACGGAAAAAGATATTTTTGAAATGTATAATGCATTAAGATAGAGGACAGATATGAAAGATTTATGGAATAAATATAAAGAGGTAATCACGTATGTGATTTTCGGCGTACTCACAACGGTTGTGAGCTGGGGTTCCTATACCGTGTTTGTGAATCTGCTTTCAATGAAGGTGTTTGTGGGCAATCTCCTCAGCTGGATTTGTGCCGTTGCCTTTGCGTATATTACAAATAAGCTGTGGGTGTTCGAGTCAAAAAGCTGGAAGCCGAGTGTTATCGGCAAGGAGATTGTCAGCTTTGTTGCTGCAAGGGGAATAACAGGTGTGATAGAAATTGTTTTTGTTCCGCTTTTGGCAAAGACCGGCTTTGATAATATTTTCTATAACATCCTTGAAAAAGCAGATATTAAAATGAATATCCTGTTTACCGACGGCATTTATTCAAAAATTGTTCTTGCCGTAATTGTAGTAATCGTAAACTATTTCCTCAGCAAGTTTTTGATATTCAAAAAGAAAAAGGATAAAAACAATGGTTGATTATTTTGATGTTAAGGGAAGTAAATTATCACAATTCCTATATGCTTTATTTATGAATTTAGTTACTGTTTGTGTGTTTGAAACAGTGATTTTTGTTATTGTGTATGCAATAAAAAATAAAATCGAAAATAATTCAGCAGTTTATAACATAGTGGGTTATATTTTGCTTTTTCAGTTAATTGTATTGCTAGTTGTCGCCATATGTATATCGTTCAGGCATAAATGTATTTATGTATGTGATGATTATATTGAAATAAAGGACGGGCTTCTGCTTTACAGATTGCTTTATAAAAGAAAAATTTATTATTCCGATATAATTGAGTGCAGAAAGTATATACCAAAATCAAATAGATATCATGCAAATGTACGCTATACAGATTTGCTCTTTCGCTCTTTTTCGCAACTGCATCCGTATTATAGTGCTGAATACGGACGTTCCGTAGTAATCTACAGACGTACCTTCGGCAGCTATGTGTTTTCACCTGAGGACCAGGAAGGCTTTATCAATGCCGTGAATAGAAGACTGCACAAATCAGCTGACCTAAATCCAAGCTGATTTATCATTAATAAGAATTGTACTTGATATTTCGTATGGGACGATTCATATTGTCCCATATTGTTCAATTATATATTGCTAACAATAATTCCGATTGATTAAGCAAATAGCAAATAAGACGAAACAAACCGCGAGCATTTTGCTCGCGGTTTGTTTCGTTAATTTATAATGTTTTACAGTTTTTTACTATAGCGTTTGATTTCATCAGTTTCTCCGAGAATATAATCAATACTTGTGTTATAATATCTTGCAAGTTTTATTAATACTTCTGTAGGCAAATCAACATCGCCGCGTTCATAATTACTGTATATGCGCTGTGAACAGTTCAGAATTTCTGCTAATTCCCTTTGTTTCAAATCGTGGTCTTCTCTTAAATTACGGATTCTTTCATACATAATAACACCTCAGTGGCATTATATGTTAGCGAGAAATTCGCTATTGACTTTTAGCGAAAATTTCGCTGAAATATATTTATAAAAGAAAGGGGTTTTAATATGGGTTGGTACGAAGAAGAAAAAATTGCGACAGAAGTTAAATGGGCTCGAGAAGATATAAGCAGTGAATTGCGTGACTTACGAGAAGCACAAATTCGTGCAAATCAGCAGGCGAATCGCAGACCATCAGAGCCTTTGCCGCCTGAAGTAAAAAAGAAATTGCTTAAAGCAGGTTTATGGATATTTGTAGGTTTTGCGGCATTTGGAGGATTATCAAGTATAGGACTTTTTATTATTTGTCTATTATATAATTGCTAAGTATAAACAAAAACGGTATGCACAAATTTATGCATACCGTTTTTTATTCTTAATTATATTATTTCACAAACTCCTCAGCGACTTTGGTAATGTTTTCTGCGCTGAGGCCGAACTGCTTGAGAAGGTCAACGGCAGGACCGCTGTGGCCGAATTCATCATTTACGCCGATTCTTTTAACAGGAGTAGGGCATTTTTCACTGAGCACTGAGCAGACAGCCTCACCGAGACCGCCGATAATATTATGCTCCTCAACAGTGATTACCTTTCCTGTTTTCTTAGCGGATGCAATAACAAGCTCCTCATCAAGCGGCTTGATTGTTGCAATGTTGATGATTTCAGCGCTGATACCCTTTTCAGCAAGTGCCTTGCCTGCCTCGATTGCCTCAGCAACCATAAGACCGTTGGCAATGATTGTTACATCTGTACCCTCTGCTACAACCTCGCCCTTGCCAATTTCAAACTGATAGCTATCGTCGTGGAACACAGGAACTGCAAGTCTGCCGAATCTGAGATATACAGGGCCGTCGTAATGATAAGCAGCCTTGACTGCCTGCTTTGCCTCAACATCATCAGCAGGGCAGATAACAACCATACCCGGAATGGCTCTCATCAGTGCAAAGTCCTCACAGCACTGGTGTGACGCACCGTCCTCACCAACGGAAATACCTGCGTGTGTTGCACCGATTTTAACGTTAAGGTGCGGATAGCCGATTGTGTTTCTTACCTGCTCGAATGCTCTGCCTGCGGCAAACATTGCAAAGCTGGATGCAAACGGAACAAGTCCCATTGTGCTCATACCTGCAGCAACGCAAAGCATATTTGCCTCTGCGATACCGCAGTTGATATGTCTGTTCGGATATTCCTTTTTGAATATTCCTGTCTTTGTAGCCGCTGAAAGGTCAGCGTCAAGAACAACTAATTTATCTGCGCCCTCTGCTGCAAGCTCCTTAAGAGCATTACCATAGCTTTCACGAGTGGCAACCTTTTTAATCTCTGCCATAATTATGCCTCCTCAATCTCTGCAAGTGCAGCCTTAAGCTCAGCCATTGCAATATTATATTCTTCTTCGTTAGGTGCTTTGCCGTGCCAGTCAACCTGATTTTCCATAAAGGAAACGCCCTTGCCCTTAACGGTTTTCATAATGATGCCGAAAGGCTTGTCACATTTATGGAAAGCGTCAAATGCTTTTTCAAGCTCATCAAAATCATTGCCATTTACGGTAATAACATCAAGACCGAATGCCTTGAGCTTTTCGTCAATCGGCTCAGCACTCATAACCTCGTCGCACTTGCCGTCAATCTGAAGTCCGTTGCAGTCAATGATAACGCAAAGATTGTCAAGATTATATTGGTTGGCAAACATAAGAGCCTCCCAAACCTGACCCTCTTCAATTTCACCGTCACCTAAAAGAGTATAAACATTGATTTTATCATTGCCTATGTACTTTGCACCCTTAGCCATACCCACTGCAGTGCTTATGCCCTGACCAAGTGAGCCTGTTGACATATCAATGCCGGGTACAGTGTTCATATTCGGATGACCCTGAAGATAGGAATCAATGTGACGAAGAGTAGGTAAATCCTCAACAGGGAAATAACCCTTATGTGCCAGTGCACTGTAAAGACCGGGTGCACAGTGACCCTTTGAAAGAACAAATCTGTCACGATCAGGTGCAGCAGGATTCTTTGGGTCGAGATTTTTCATCTCTTTAAAATAGAGGTATGCAAAAAGGTCAGCCGATGAAAGGCTTCCGCCGGGATGGCCGGCTTTTGCTCCATAGGTGCTTTCAATGATTCCCATTCTGATTTTTGCAGCATAGGAGGAAAGCATTTTTTTTGTTTCTGTGTTCATAGTTAAACTCCTGTATATAAAATATATTTTTAATTAATCTGTGTGTAGAAGGTGTCAAGAACAGTCTGCATCAGCTTATCCTCATCAGGATAAAACTCTGCATACACCACATCGCCGTAGTCAACCCTTGTGCTCGGTTTCATTTCACCCTCAAGTGTTGTGGTTTCAAAGTCGGTAATGTTCTTTGAAATCAGAAGTGATGCCAGATAGGTTACATCTGAAAGAGAAATGTTTGTTGAGCTATAATCCATTGCAGTTGAATAAAGATTGCTGATAATGCTGAAATCGTTCATAACCGCAGGAATAAGCTGCGCCGCAAATGCCTTGATATACTGAACCTGCCTTGCGGTTCTGTTAAGGGATGCGTTGACTGTGTCCATATCTCTTGTTCTTACATATTTTTCCGTCAAATCACCTACAAGGTGAACGGTGTCACCCTTTTTGATTCCGAGATCATCAAAATCATAAAGTGACTGTACGGTTACACCGCCGATCGCATCATTTATCGGTGCAATTCCGTTAAGATCAAGCGCAAAATATTTGCTGATTGGTACATTATATAATATACGGCTGAGTGAGGTTGTTACGTTTGTAGCTGATGTGTCCGTTCCGTTACCGTAAGCGTAGCTGAGACAGAGCTGCATTTCCTCATTTCTAAGGAATATATTATTTTCTGAATAAAGATCAACCTCAACCATCGTATCACGTGGGATTGCCAGTGCCTTCGCCTTACCTGTGGAAGTGTCAACTGTAAGGATGATATTGGCATCCGCCTGACCGGCTGTGCCGACAACACCGTCCTTCAGTCCCAGATCACGCTTATCAACACCGATAAATGCGATTGAAACGATATTGCTGTTGTATACATAATCGTGACCGTTATAGGAAATCTTTTCCTCATAGTCCGTCTGGGTTGTGACGTTTGTCAAATCACTTTTTCCCGTCTGTCCTAAAAAGAAGAATGTTCCCACAAATGCAAAAATAATCACAAGAATGATAATGAGGACAGAAAGGGCCACCTTAGCCGCAGCAGGCATTTTTTTCTTTTTCTTCTTTCTGCTGTGGCTTGAGTGTGAGGAATGGGAAGAATGTGAACCTGATGAATGATGATGGTGATGGTGTGAGCCGCTGTGGTGGCGGTGATACTGCTTTTCCTTCATCTTAAAATCATCCGCAGACGCATTGCTGCTTAATCCCTGATTTTCAGACGCAGTGCTTGTAAGCATTTCATCATCAATTTCAAATGGGCTGTTATTTGTGACGGTATCATCAACGTCAATCGGAAATCCGTCACTGTCAAAATTTTCTAAATTAGGATCAATTGGTCTTTTCATCGTTTGTCAATACTCCGCAAATTAAATATCTACTGCTTTTCTGATTTGTTATACAGGTTGACAGAATCACAATTTTACTTGATTCTGTGATTGGTTTGTCCAGTTCGGTTCTGACGTTTTTCAAAGCCGAATCAGGATTCTGTACGTATTCCTGAAATTCCTCTACAACGGTGGTATCAGCGAAGTTAAAGGAATTCATTATGTGACGATCATCATACTTGAAGGCAGATATCACCTGGTAGGTTAATTTTCTGCCCGGTGCGTATATATAAAAATATGGGTGTGTGTCAAAAAATTCCTTATCTTCAAACTTATGCAAGGTGGTGAACATTGTGTCACCATAGCCGTTGTGCCCATATATAACAGTGAAAGCATCGTTAAAGTTTTTATGGTTTATAAGCTCTGTGTATATCGCACCGCTTGCAGACCAGCTTTTGTCCTCAGCCTTATGCTTGAGATAGAATTCATCATTCGTTGAATTCTGCACAATCGGGTGGTCAACATTGGTATCATCAACTTTAATCCATGCATATATTTCGTCGTTCTGTGCTTTAAGTGATTTAAAATCAATCGGATTTTCAACAAGACTGTCAGATGAAGCTACGCTTTTGGTAGTTGATGAAGTGGTGGTCGGTGACGGCTTGGATATACTGTTATTATATAATTGTATTCCGAAATAAACACCGCAGAAAACAAGAACAAATACTATAATGAAAATAAGTATAAGCTTTGTGGGGCTTTTTTTTCTTTTGTTTTCATTTTCTTCATTGTTTTCATCAAAATCATTTTTTATCAAAATAATCACCCTGAGATTAAAAAGACCTGTTTACCAATAAAGGCAAACAGGTTTTCTTATAAGTTATTGAAATTACTCAGCATCCTTCTTCTTAGCTGCTGTAAGAGTTGCAATACCGGCACAAGCAATTGCGATACCGCTTGCAGCTAAAGCTGAAGACATACCTGTTGCAGGAGCCTTTGAAGAATTGTTCTTCTTTGTTGTTGTAGTAGCATCTGTACCAAAATCAACAAGTGCGTTTACGATTACTTCACCGTTATCGTAGTCTGCGATAGCTTCAGCAGAGATGAAAGTAATTGTTAATGAACCGTCTTCATTGTAAGACAGTGTGTAATCTGTACCCTCTGCAAGACCCAAATCCTCAAGATTCTCTTCCCAGCCTGTAAGTGTACCTTCACCAACATATGTGAATGTGATTGACTTAGGATTTGTTTTATCAGGAGAATAAATGATGTCTGTTTCAGTAACAACACCATTTACCTGAAGAATAGGCTTTTTGTTGACAGCAGTTGAAGCTGTAGGGCTGTTAACTGTTGCTGCCATTGCAGGAACAACAGACATAGCGAATACGGAAACTGTCATTATTGCAGCCATAACAAAAGATAATATTTTTTTCATAATAAACACCTCTATATACTTTTACATAAATATACAGTAATACAATATTTGATTAAATTATATCACCGAAATTTGGTTTTGTAAAGACTTTTTTTAAAATATATTATTACAAATTATAGCAGAAAATGCATAGCCACAATGTATTGTGGCTATGCATTCATTTTGCTTGTTCAGAAATACAATATATTATTGCGAAAATTTTAGCTTAGTTTTGCCTTGCCTGTGCATAATTCGTAATATCTTCCCTTTTGGCTGATCAGATCCTCGTGGTCGCCGCGTTCAATGATTGCACCGTTTTCAAGTACCATTATAGCATCTGAATTGCGGACGGTTGAAAGTCTGTGGGCAATTACAAATACGGTTCTGTTCATCATCAATCGGTCCATACCATGTTCAATATGAAGCTCTGTACGTGTATCAATTGAAGATGTTGCCTCGTCAAGAATCATAACAGGAGGGTCAGCAACAGCAGCACGAGCTATTGCAAGCAGCTGCCTCTGTCCCTGTGAAAGGCTTTCGCCGTCACCGGTGATTTTTGTATTGTATCCGTCAGGAAGACGTCTTATAAATGAATGGGCAGAGGCAAGCTTTGCTGCCTCAATACATTCTTCGTCTGTTGCATCAAGTCTGCCGTAGCGGATATTATCCATAACCGTGCCGGTGAACATATGGGTATCCTGAAGAACGATAGCAAGACTTTTTCTTAAATCATTCTTTTTGATACGCTTAATGTCAATGCCGTCGTAGGTGATTGAACCCTCCTGAATATCGTAAAATCGGTTTATCAGGTTTGTAATCGTTGTTTTACCTGCACCGGTTGAGCCAACGAAGGCAATTTTCTGACCCGGCTTTGCGTAAAGATTGATATTTTTCAGTACCTGTTTTTCAGGAACATAGCTGAAATCAACGTTTTCAAATACAACCTTTCCTTCAACAGGGATTTTCTTATCACCGTCAATCCAAAACCATTGCTTTGAATCCGCATTTTTTTCCATACTGAGGGTGACTGTTCCGTCATCAACTTCGCTGTCCATTTCCATTATTTCAAAAACGCGTTCTGCACCGGCAAGAGCAGAGAAAATATTATTCATCTGATTCATTATCTGGTCGATAGGCTGCCTGAACTGTCTTGTGTAGCCTAAGAAAGTGAAGAATGTGCCTATTCCCAGTGTGTGCGACAGAACAAGCATTCCGCCTGCAAGGGCAATTGTGGCATAAAGTGCGTTGTTTATTCCTGTTCCGCAGGGTCCCATAATACCTGAATAGAAGTTTGCATTGGTTGCGACCTTACGGAATTTTGAGTTGAGCTCGTCAAATTCCTCAATTGCCTGCTGCTCGTGATTGAACACCTTTACGACCTTCATACCCTCAATGGTTTCCTCAATGTTTCCGTTCATTGCACCCAGTGCTTCCTGCTGTGCCTTGAAATATTTGCGTGTATTTTTTGCAATATTAACAGAGTTGACAATCATTATAATAAGGAAAGCGAGGGCTACAAGGAATAACTGCCATTTCAGCACAATCATCATTACTACTATGCTGACAAAGGAGAAAATGGAAGAAACGAACTGAACGATTGTCTGTTCAAGCATCAGCTGAATATTATCCACATCGTTTGTGAAACGGCTCATAATTTCGCCGTGTGTTTTTGAATCAAAATATTTCAGCGGTAAGGTCTGAAGATGATCAAATAAATCTTTTCTGATATTGTTTGTGGTCTTGTAAGCGACCTTAACCATTATTTTTGACTGAATAAAAGAAAATAGGGATGCGCCTATATAAAAGAGTGATACAATGGCAAGATTGAGCATGAGCTGACGTACACCCTCCGTTGCAAAGGTACCGCCTTTTATGGATTCCTCCACTCCGTCAAGTATGGGCTTCAGCCAGTATGAAGCACCTGTTGAACACAGTGTGCTTAAAATAAGTGCGAACAGAACAACAAATAAAAGAGCTTTGTTTCTACCGATATATTTTAAAATATGTGACAGCGTTTTTTTGGCATTTTTAGGTTTTTGTATGCCTTCTCCTCTGCCTCTTGGTCCCATTGGCGGCATTATTCAAGCACCCCCTTTTTCTGTGTACTGCATATTTCCTGATAAATTTCATTGCTTTCCATAAGCTCCTCGTGCGTGCCTATGCCTTTTATTTGACCGTCATCCACAACAAGGATTTTGTCGGCCTCCTGAACGGATGAAATTCTCTGTGCAATTATGAAAATAGTTGTATCTTTTAAATCACTGTAAAAGCTTTCTCTTATTTTAGCTTCCGTAGACGTATCAACTGCACTGGTGGAATCATCAAGAATAAGAATCTTCGGCTTTTTAATCATAGCCCTTGCAATACAGAGTCTTTGCTTCTGTCCACCGGAAAGATTAAGTCCGCCCTGAGCAAGATAAGTATCATAACCGTCAGGCTGTGAAAGAATGAAATCCTCTGCCTGTGCTGCTTGGCATGCATTGGTGATTTCTTCGTCCGTTGCATCCTTTTTACCCCAGCGGATATTATCGCGAATTGTACCTGAGAAGAGTACGTTTTTCTGAAGAACAACGCCAATCATATCGCGCAGTGCGGTCAGATCGTAATCCTTAACATTCACATCGTCAATGAGGACTTCGCCTTCTGTCGCATCATAAAGTCGCGGAATAAGATTAACAAGGCTGGATTTTCCGCAGCCTGTACCGCCGACAATACCGATTATTTCACCCGGATTTGCGGTGAAGCTGATGTTATCCAGTATATTGTCGCCTGATTTTTCAGGTGCGTATTTAAAGGAAACATTTCTGAATTCGATTTTGCCCTTTGATGAAGCGGTATCCGGGATATAGGGTGATTCAGGATTTTTGATATCAATTTCGGTATCCAGAATTTCCACAACTCTGTCACCGCAGGCCTTTGCTCTTGTAAGCTGTAAAAGGAACATGGAAACCATCATAATGTTCATCAGTACCTGAATGATGTATGAGGATATAACGGATATTTCGCCGACATCCATCTGTCCTGCAGCGGCTGAATTTGCACCCTTGTAATAGATATATACGATTACAACGTTCATCATAAGCATTAGAATCGGCATAACCGTTACAATCATTCCGGCAGCCTTTGCGCCCTGATTTGCAAGATCGTCGGAGGCTTTGTGGAATTTGTCCTTTTCTCTGTCCTCTCTTACAAATGCCTTTACAACTCTTATACCGATGAGATTTTCCTGTACAACACGGTTAACGTTATCTATTTTTTTCTGCATTTTCTGAAACATCGGAAAACCGAATTTCAGTATAACCGCAACGATTACTAAAATGATTGGAAGAATGATAACAATGATGAGCGAAAGCTTTGCATTAATTGAAAATGCAAATATTGCTGAAACAATCAGCAGAGCAGGTGCTCGCACAAGCATTCTCAGACACATCATAACCGTATTCTGCAGCATGGTTACATCATTGGTCATTCTTGTGGTAAGTGATGCTGTTGAATACGTATCAATATTTCTGAAGGAAAATTCACTGGCCTTTAAATATAAATCCTTTCTGAGTCTGTAAGAAAATTTCTGGCTGACCACCGATGATGTTTTCATTGTGGCAAGACCGCCGCAAAGACCTATTATTGCCAGAAGAAACATAAACACTCCGATTTTTATAACCGTTGATTTCGCATCATCAGGGGTTTGTGTATCATTCACCAGTTCATAAACAGTATTTGCCAGTGACGGCATTGCAAGCTCACATATTGCCTCAATAATCATACCTGATGCACTGATGAGTGCGAGCCCCCATAGACCCTTCATATATTTTGAAAGCTTTTTTATCATTCCTTTTCACCTCTTTCAATAATATTTTGGATTGCAAGATCAAGCAGGCTTGACAGTTCAAAAGCCTGTTCTTCTGTCATATTCTTTTTCAGAACAGTTTCCAAAGAATCCATATGTTTTTTTATGTTTTCCGGTGCCAACTTTGCTTTTTCTGTTGGATAAAGCCTTGTTATTCTGGCATCATTTTTATCCGCTTTTTTTATTACAAAGCCTGCTTTTTCCATTCTTTTGATGGATACACTGGCAGTTGCACCTGATACATCAAGAAGATTCGCAAGCTCATTTATGGTAATGCCTTCATTTTCTGCTAAGGCGAGCACAATATCTTCTTGCCCTGAAAAAAGTCCTTGTTCGGCAATCGCTTCATTGAACGATTGACGCAGAATTTTTGATAAACACATAACACGCGGAGCAATGTGTTCCTTCGGCGGCGGACCGCAATGCTTTCTATATCTCATAAGTACTCCTTATTTTGTTCATTTAGTCGACTATCTTTAGTCGACTAACGATTATTTTATCACAAGTTTACAAAAAGTCAAGATAAACATTGTAAACTATTTATGAATGTGTTAGAATAGCACCCTGTAATACTGAAATGGAGCATATACTATGGATTTATATGATTATAATACCGTAAAAAGAATACTTTCAAAGCACGGATTCACCTTTTCAAAGGCACTTGGTCAGAATTTTCTCATCAATCCGGACGTCTGTCCTCAGATGGCAGAAAGTCTGTCAGCCGATGAAAATACAGGTGTGCTGGAGGTAGGACCGGGAATCGGTGTGCTTACCAAAGAGCTTTGCAGAGTTGCCGGCAGAGTGGTGTCTGTTGAGCTTGACAAAAGGCTTTTCCCTGTCCTTGATGAAACACTTGCGGAATTTGATAATCTTGAAATTATAAATGCAGATGTTATGGAAATTGACCTTAATAAACTGATTGAGGAAAAATTCAGCGGTTGCTCATCAGTTAAAGTATGTGCAAATCTTCCTTATTATATAACATCGCCTGTAATTATGACCCTGCTTGAAAGCAAGCTGCCTGTTGATGAAATTGTTGTTATGGTGCAGAAGGAGGCAGGTGAGAGGCTTTGTGCTGAGGTTGGCTCACGTATGGCAGGTGCGGTTACGGTTGCTGTCAATTATTATGCAGACAGTGAAATCCTGTTTGATGTGAACCGCAACAGCTTTATGCCCAGTCCAAAGGTCGATAGCGTTGTGATCAGACTTGCCGTCAGAAAAAATTCAAAATTTGAAGTCAGCAATGAAAAGAAATTTTTCAGCCTGGTTAAATGTGCCTTTTCACAAAGAAGAAAGACTGCACTCAACAGTATATCCAATACAATGGGTGTGCCTAAGGATAAAATTTCTGCTGTGTTTACCGAGCTCGGATTGGATACAAATATACGTGCAGAAAAGCTTACAATGAACGATTTTATAAATATTGCGGACAGATTATAAATCGTTATTCTATTTTTAAATACTTCAGAAAGGAATGGTTTTAACTATGAAGGACAATACAAAAATATTCGCAGAATATAAAGTACCCAGAGCAGTTGCGGCTATGGCACTGCCAAGTATGATGGGTATGCTTATCAATATTATATATAATTTAGCGGACACGTTTTTCGTTGGACAGACAGGGGACAGCAACCAGGTTGCTGCCGTTTCGGTATCTATGCCGTTATTTTTCTTTTTTCTGGCAATTGGCAACCTTTTCGGTATAGGCGGATGTGCGTTTATCAGCCGTTCTCTCGGTGAAGGAAAAAAAGACAAAGTAAAGACAATCAGCAGCTTCTGTATTTACGGTGCTTTGGTGCTGGGTATATTTATCGGAATACTGTTCTTCTTTTTCCGTGAACCGCTTTTATACCTTGTCGGTGCAAGCGATAATACAATCGGATTTGCAAAGGATTATCTGAAATGGGTAGCAGTCGGTGCACCGTTTTCCGTATTATCAATCACAGTATGTAATCTTGTAAGAGGTGAGGGTGCTGCGAAAATATCTATGGTAGGTTCTGTGCTCGGACAGGTTGTAAATGTAATTTTAGACCCTATCTTTATCCTTGACTCAGGGGATAAGCTTTTTGGTATCACCTTGCCGTTCGGTCTGGATATGGGGGTTGCAGGTGCAGCAATTGCTACTGTGCTCGGCAATGTTTTCAGTGTGGTATTTTTCCTTGTTTATTTCCTCAGGGGAAAGAGTATTCTGAGTATCACACCGAAAAGATTTTCAATGAAAAACGGTATTGCGAAGGGCGTTATCAATGTTGGACTTCCTGCAAGTCTTAACAATCTTTTAATGAGTATCAGCAATATTATTGTTAATATTGTTTTAGTCAGCTATGGTGATAATGCTGTTGCAGCAATGGGTGTTGCTATGAAAGCGAATATGCTTGTTATTATGCTGCAGATCGGTTTAGCTCAGGGGGTTCAGCCGCTTATCGGATATTGCTACGGTGCCAAAAATTATACCAGAATGAAAAAATGTATGGGATTCAGTATCGTTTGCAATATTGTTATAGGTACAGTGATGATGCTGTTCTATCTTGTGTTCAGAGAAAATGTTATCAGTATGTTTATTGATGATGCTGAGGTTGTAAGTCTCGGTGTAAAAATGCTGACTGCTATTATGAGTCCGGGTCCTGTTATCGGTATTATGTTTGTACTCAACTTTGCCTTTCAGGGAATGGGCAAGGGTATACAGAGCTTCATTCTTTCTGTCGGACGGCAGGGACTTGTTTATATTCCGCTTCTTTTCATTCTTAATAAACTGGTTGGACTTGACGGAATTATCTGGGCACAGGCAACAGCGGATTTCGTTTGTGTAATAATGAGTATTATTATGTTCATTTTTGTTATGAAGGGAATCAATAAAAAATCATCAGCTGAAATAGCTCAATAACTTAAATTTATATAAAAAACAGGAAAGAGTAATTTTATACTCTTTCCTGTTTTTCTATCTGCTGATATTTTTTATATAATCAAGGGTTGCTTTCTCGCTGGCTTTGAATCCTTTTAATATAAATCCGTGATCGCCGTGAACTTCAACCAGTGAACAGTTTGAATATGCCTTTTGTGCTTTTTTTGAATAATCAATGTTAACCAGTTTATCTTCAATTCCGTGAACAATGAATACCGGTTTTTTAAATACACTGATTTCTTTATAAGGATCCAAATTTTTAGCATCGTCTGCATATTTACGGCTGAGCTTAACGAATAAAGCATAAAATGTTTCAGGTATTTTACTGGGATCAAACTTTGCGGAAATCATATGACCTCTTCTTGCATCATCCGGAATACAAAGGGCGGGATAGTACAGGAATAGTCTTTCAATATCCTCCTGCCGTTCTGCAGCGGCAAGAGCTGATACGAGACCGCCCTGACTGCATCCTGCAAGTGATATATTCTTTTCGTCAACAAAGTCCAGACGCTTGATATAGTCTATTACGTCAATCAGATTTTCCTTTTCGGTAAGCACACTCATACCGGTACTTTTTCCGCTGCTTATACCGCTTCCTGACATGCAGAAATCATAAAGTACAGCAATATATCCGGCTTTAACAAAGGTTTTTGCATATCCGAATGTAATCATCATATTGCTTGCGAAGCCGTGACTGACGATTACCGTTTTACAGGGAATTGTTAAATTTTCAGGCTTTAGAATGATGCCTCTTAGGGTATTGCAATGGCTGTAAATACTGAAGGGTTTTATATTCATATCTTTCTTCCTCATAATGTGATTTTGTAAAGACCTGCACCGTGTGGAGCAATTGTGGTTTTAAATGTATTTTTTACATCGGAATAGGTTTTTTTATTCCATATATCATAAACATTGTATTTTTCATCAGGCATAAGAATTTCAGTGAGATTAAGCTTTACTGTGGCTTCTTTGTCCCTTGTATTGAAAAGAGCAGCATACTTGCAGCCTTTGCCGTTTGATATCCAGATGATATCGCCCTTGCCGTTTTTCTCATTTCTTGAATGCTGATGTGCGCCGTATGATGTGCGGTGCATTTTCATATATTCATCATTGGTGAGCAGGGATAAGGTCCATTCATCATTTTCAGGCATATTGCCGCCCATCATCAGCGGACTTCTGAAAATGCCCCAAAGACTCATCATTGTAAGCTGTTCAGGCTTTGTGAACTGCGTCATTCTGTTCTGCGGTCCGTGACAGGTTCCGTTTTTTGAAAGTCTGCCGAGAGGGAGCATATCACAGTCAGGATAATTGCCTTTTTTTACCTTGTTCTGCCACAGTAGACAGCGGTCAAACATATCGTGAAGCTTATCCCACTGATCCCAGAAATCACCTGTCATTCGCCACATATTTGCATTTTTTGCGAGGTGATCTGCGTTTTCAATATGTGCAGGACCGGGTGAGAGGGAAAGAACAATCTCTCTGCCGCAATTGTCAATGGCTTTTCTTATCATTTCAATTTCATAGTCAGCTGAATATGGATTATTCCACTGGCGGAATTCCGTAACACAGATATCATCACACTTGATGAAATCAACACCCCAATCGGCATACATTTCAATGATGGAATTGTAATAATCCTGTGCTCCCTCACAGTTTTTCATTCCGTACATATCTGTGTTCCAGGAGCATACAGAGAAATGGTGAGCCACCTGACGAGCAGTGAATTTGCTGTTTTTTATCGGCATATCAGCGTGTGCTGCCTGACGCGGAATACCCCTCATAATATGAATACCGAATTTCAGTCCCAGTCTGTGACAGTAGTCTGCAATATCCTTGAATCCGTTGCCGCCCTTTGCACTGGGGAAACGGTTTTCGGCCGGCATTACGCGTCCGTACTCATCCAGGTTAAGCGGAGTGAAATTGAAGTAATCATTGTCAATTGCCTTTGGCTCATACCACTGAATGTCACATACAATATATTCCCAGCCATATGGTTTAAGATATTTGGCCATATAATCAGCATTTTCTCTTAGCTGTTTTTCGTTTACGCCTGCACCGAAGCAGTCCCAGCTGTTCCAGCCGAGAGGCGGAGTTTCAGCAAATTTTCTGTGCATAAAAATACCCTCAATATTGTTTTTCTTAATATTATCATATATATTATAAATGTCAATAAAAAAGTCTTTAGCAGTGTTAAAAGCTAAAGACTTTTTGTTTATTCTGCTTTTGCCGTTTTTTCTGCAAGTTCTTTTTCGGCCTTTCGCTGAGCTCTTTTTTTCTTAGCTTTGTAGCCCATAAGCTTGTCAACGTGCTCATCCGGTGTGGAACAGGTGCCGAGTGTAACTGTTTTTCTTCCGTAAATGCCGTGAAAATCCGAGCCGCCTGTCATAAGAATTTTATTTTTCTTACAGATTGTGCTGAGCTTTTCAATATCCTCGTCACTTGCTTCAGGATGCCATACCTCAATGCCGTCAAGTCCCATTTCAATATACTTATCAATTTCATCAAAATTGTCGTAGAGAGACGGATGAGCAAGCACGGCAATGCCGCCTGCGTTATGTATTTCATCAATTACGTCCTTAACGTCAGGATACTTAACAGGTGCAAGAAGATTTGTCTCACTTTCAGGTGAGAAAAGTGCATCGTAAAGGTCACCATAGATTTTATTGGTGTAGCCTGCATCCATAAGGGCATGCATAATGTGTTGTTTAAAAAGGTTTGTGGAGCCGGAAGCGTGATTGATAATAAAATCATTTGATACAGGAAAACGAGATGCAACCTTGAGCATCATAATCTGACCTGCTCTTTTTCTTGCAACGGATGTACGTTTGCAAAGACCCTCAAGCCTGTCCGGTTTTTCTGCAAGATAGCTGAGTATATGTACTTTTTTTCCGACTTCGCCGTCAAATGCGGAAAGCTCAACGCCCGGTATAACGGTAACACCGTGACGCTTGCCGATTACCTGACCTCTTACTGTGCCTGCAAGGCAATCGTGATCAGTTATAGCAATAGTATTTATTCCGCTTTTTTGAGCAATAACAATTAAATCTTCAATTCCGACAGAACCGTCGCTTAATTTAGTATGACAATGTAAATCTGCAGCCATAACTAATCTCCTTTCAAAATCAGTGGAAATTTGCTGTTCATTTGTTTATTCAAACAGTGAGCCATTGCTCACTGTTCGTATATAAATTTTTACGATATATTATATAATAACATTAAAATTAAAATTTTTCAAGGACAATTTAGGACATATTTCTATAAATTATCCTAAATCCGTCAATCGTGAACTTTATTGTCTATGTAATAAAAAATAATCCGACTTTATTTTAAATATTTATTCAAAGTGCTGACAGGAAGCCCCACAACGTTGAAATAATCTCCGTCAATTTTTTCGACCAGAAGTGAGCCCTTTCCCTGAATTCCGTATGCGCCTGCCTTGTCAAACGGCTCGCCTGTATCCAGATAATCATTTATTTCCCTGTCGGTTAAATCAAAAAATTTCACCCTTGTTTCAACTGAAAAGGTCTTGGTGCTGTCAGGCTTGATGATAGTCACGCCTGTAAAAACACTGTGGTATTTTCCGCTGAGCATTTTCAGCATTTGAAAAGCATCACTGCGGTCCTTCGGCTTTCCGAGAATTACGCCGTCAATGCTGACTACCGTGTCCGCACCGATGATGATATCCTCATCATTTCTAAAAGGCTCTGCTTTTATTTTTGATAAGTATTCAACTGCCTTGTCAGGCTGAATA
Source organism: uncultured Eubacterium sp. (assembly GCA_910577195.1). Taxonomy (GTDB): domain Bacteria; phylum Bacillota; class Clostridia; order Oscillospirales; family Acutalibacteraceae; genus Eubacterium_R. The sequence goes on from CAJTLP010000002.1 coordinate 259,706, forward strand.
CCCTTTGGCAGGTTTTCATCAACCTCAGCACTTTTGATAACAAAGTTTTCCGTAATCAGTGATAAAAGCTCTTTTCTTCTCGGTGATTTTGATGCAAGTATTATTGGTCTCATTTTATAATGCACCTCTTTGATAAAGTCCTCTTGTGTACTTGAAATCAGGCTTTTCACCTGTCTCGTACATATGAATTATTTTTTCAACATCTTTAACGCTTTCTGTGGAAAAGTAGAAGTGCGCAAAGTCTGTTTTTATTTCACTCATTCTGTCGAGCATATAAATCGGTACGCTGTTCAGTATCTCAACGCAGGGGTAATCCGAGCAGATTACAGGGAATTCATAACCCTTTCTGTCAGTGAGCTTGCCCTGCTTATTACATTCGTAACAGCCGATGCTTGTTTTAACAGGGCAGTTCCTTGTCAGCATCAGCGGAACATAGCCGTATACGATTATGCCTGTGTTTTCTGCATTGATTCTGTTTGCCTGCTCCAGTGTCAGCTCAAAGGACAGAATCGGATTTTTAATCATATCTGCACTTTCACTGTTAAAAACATTCAGCGAGAAATCACCGAACACCTCAAATCCCATTTCCTTTGCAAGCTGATAGGAGCCGAGATTACCGCAAAGCGCTTTGGTAACGCCTGCTCTTTTCAGTTTTTCAAGCCTTGTCCTCATTTCATTTTCCATTGAGAATAATCCGCGCGGCAAAACAACGCCTGCACGGTTGTCCACAAAATCCTCAAGGCTGGAGTTCATAGGTATAAATACATTTTTGAATGGATGCCTGTCAGGTATCTGCTCGGCACTCCTGAATGATGCTGTCAGATAAGGTGTTTTATTTTTTTCAGTGTAAGCCTTTTTCTCAAAAGGCTTTGCTTCAACCGTAATTTCAGGCAGCTTTTCAATTTCTTCAACTGCTTTTCGCCTTAGCTCATTGATTTTTGATACAGGAATAATCAGTCCATCGTCAAGCACAATATCAATTTTATCCGCATAAAACTGTGTTCCGCCCAGCTTTGAAAGTCTTTGCTTTAAAGTATCAGCATCCATAGGTTTTTTTATAGCAATTTCAGGAGTTTCACCTGTGACTGTAATTGTTCTGCCAAGAGCCGTCACTGTAAGCGAGCAGGGTGTATCCTTTTTGCAGATGAACTTTATATCCATTGGCAATAAAGGATTTTCATTATCGTAATTATGGCTGATTTCTTTAAGTACATTGCCGGCAGAAAGTACATCCTCTTTCTGTCTTGTGCCGAACATATCTCTGCCGAGCTGACCTTTCAGATATCCGTCAGTAAAGCCGCTGCGTGAAAAAACAGAGCGTAGGTTAAAGCTGTCCGTTCCGGTATATATTCCGTTCATTGCCTTTTTTACTGCAGTAACGGCAGCGCTGACATATTCAGGTCTTTTCATTCTGCCCTCGATTTTCAGTGAGGTAATGCCATCAAGTTCCTCCAGATGTTCAATGATGCTTAAATCCTTAAGTGACAGTGCACATTCCTTTTTGTCTCCCCTTGCGGTGAAGGGCAGGCGGCAGGGCTGTGCACACAGTCCCCTGTTTCCGCTTCGTGAGCCGAGCATTGATGAAAGATAGCATTGACCGGAAACACACATACACAGTGCACCGTGCACAAAAAGCTCTAATTCCAAATCCGTGCTTTCCCGGATTTCTCTGATTTCTTCAAGGCTCATTTCTCTTGCAAGCACAACCCGGCTGAAACCAAGACTTTCTGCGTATTTTACGCCTGCAGGAGTCATAATACTCATCTGTGTTGAGCCGTGCAGCTTTGCCTGAGGAAAATGCTCCTTTATCATTTTTGCCAGTCCGATATCCTGAACAATAAAAGCGTCAACGCCAACTGAAAGTGCATATTTTACTGTATCATATGCGCTCTCAAATTCCTCATCCGATACAACAATATTAAGGGTTAAGTAAACCTTAACCCCTCTTCTGTGGCAGTATTCAACTGCCGTTTTCAGTTCGTCATTATCAAAATTGCCGGCATTGCGGCGGGCATTAAACATTTTACCACCAAGATAAACTGCATTTGCTCCGCTGCGCACACCGGCAACCAGTGACTCCATACTGCCTGCAGGAGCCAGAATTTCAAATTTCATAGTATTCCTTTATTTGTTAAGTCTTTCTCTCAAATCTGAGATTTCGCGGTTGAGCCTTTCAACCTCACGTCTTGCAACCTCAACCTCCATTTTTGCTCTTGCACTTTCCTCAAGATAATCCTTAATCTGTACTCTGAGATTATCAGCTGATGCAGATGCTTTCTTGCAGGCGTCTGACTGATCAAGAGCCACAAGCACTGCTGCCTGTGTCATGGAAAGTGATGGATTTGAGTTGCATATTGAACGGATTTCACCGCTGATTTCCTCAGCAAGTGTCTCCACATACTGCGGATCATCATCTGTAACGATTGTGTAGGTTGCACCGCCGATTTTTACTTGAACTCTGTTTTTATTCATATTTGTCACCTTTATAATTATAACTCGACATATTTTTACTTTTTTAGTATAACAGTAAAAAATACAATTGTCAATGTGATTGCTTATTCGTATTATAAATAATTTTGCTTAAGTGGGGGTAGTTGAAATGATATGCCTAAAATAGCAGGTTCTACCGTTATTCGATTTATATTTATTGTGTTTTTCCGCTTTGTGTGGTAGGCTTTATTTGGAGGTACATTATGCAGAATTATGATGTTGGTAACCATAGCCAAACAAGAACCGAACCCAATAGCCTAAAATAATCAGTTTTCCGCACCTAACGCCATTTTTTGCCTTGATATACGCCAGTATATCTGCGTCAAAGAAATGACGTTATGCACAAAAAACGGATGATTTTAGGTGCCTTGCAGTTTAAATCATTCAAATTTTTGATTAGACAAGGCATAATTTTCATTGCATACTTGCGTATTCAATGAAAATTTAACGACGTATAAGTGAAAATTGGTTGATTTAAACCTTATTTTGTTTGGCTCTTGTTTGGCTGTCTATGAACTAAGAAGAGAAAAGGGACTTTCCCAAAAGGAGCTGGGTGCACTCATCGGCGTTTCCAATAAAGCCGTGTCAAAGTGGGAGACAGGTGCGTCTGCTCCGAAAACGGAAACGATTATAAAGCTTGCGGCAGTTCTTGGTGTAACGGCTGAGGAACTGCTTTGCGGCAAGCAGCAGGAATTTGAAAATCTGAATACACTTGAGGCTTTGTCCAATAAAACTGCAAATATGTATTTGCAGGAAAAACTGAGAGAATATGAAAAGGATAATGCGGACAAGGCGTGTAAAAAAGCCAAGACCTATTTAATCTGTGTGTTCAGTTTATTTATAGCAGTAACAATAATAATATTTATATTGTTTCCTCTTGCTGCGTCAGTAGATGGCAGTGTAGAAATAAAAGACATTTTTTCATCAATGGCAATGGGTTATATGATTGCCTCCGTTTATACAGGTATAACCCTGTTTGTGGATATCATCAAAAAAATCCCTGATTGGCTGATTGCTTTATTATGTGTATTATTTCCGATAGCGTTTTTGACAATTGAAGTCACCGGATTCGTTATGTGTATTCCGCAAATCGTCAAATCCGTGCAGATATTGATTAAAAGCAGAAAGGAAAAGGATAAAAATGGATGAGGGAAAGGTAATTTTAAGAGTTGAAGAAATAAGAAAAAATGTCAAAATTGCAAAGCTTACAGGAATGTCAATTGTTTTTTTAGTTATTTTTTTTCTTCCTGTTCATTATACATACAGAGTTATTATTGCTGTCGCAGTGGCATTGGTTTCTCTTTTTATTATGAGAAAAATCAGATTGTCTGCTGATGATATTCTCTATGATGAATGCGACCCTCATACTTATTATGCGGTCAGTCACGGTATTTATCCAAAGGATTCAACTTCTTATATTGATGCACTTACTGCGTATTTTATCGGTGATTTTGGTTCAGCAGCAGGCTTGCTGTCCTCTCTTCTTAAACGAAAATCCATTCGCACGGTAAAGCTCCAGTATCTTGACCTGTTGGCGAGCGTATCATTCTGTGCAGGTGATTTTGACTTGTGCAGGCAAACGGTTGAAGAGTTAAAAGCATTACTCACAAATATGAAAATAAAGCCGGATATAAGAAATGTTTATTCTGCACGTTATGATTTTTTCATTCACTTTATGAACTGCGATTATCAGTCTGCTCTGGAAAGGCTTAAAGTCTGTAAAGCAGCCGGTGCGGATAAGCAGAAGAATACCTATAAATTTATGATGTGTTACTATACTGCAATTGCACTTTATTACAGTAATAAAATTCCTGAGGCAAGAGCAGAGTTTGAGCTGATTGCAAAGCTTGAGCCGAAAATATTTGCAACCGAAAAAGCAAAAGCCTATATCCATGCAATTGATAATAACGAGTTTATGCCTATTGGCAGCGTATCGTTAAAAGAGTTCTGCGAAAAAGCTGCAGACCTTCCTGTACTTACAAGGGAGGATAAAAGGAAATTAAAATTATCCGTATGCTTGTTGGCTTTGTGCGTCGGCTTTGCAGTTATTTGCACCTTTGAAATGCCTGAGCTGAAACGTGATACGGCCTTTAATGTTATTAATTCCGATATCGAGATCAGTGAGGTGTCAAGGATTATTCCACTGGATGATGAGTATTCCCTTGCCACATTCTCAACAACGGAGGATGAAATCGGTGTGGCATATCTTAAAAATCGTAAAAACGATAAATATTCTTACTGCATTTCCTATGTGGCAACACCTGAAATTTATTGCGAAAAGGATAACGGATATTATATTACCGCCAAAGGCAACGCACAAAAGGTATATTTTGATATTACGGATGATTTAAAATCAATACCTGAAAACTGTGAAATAAAAGGCTTCACGCATAACGGCAAAGAATACTATCTTTATATAACCGATATCACATATGAATATACCTCCGCAAGTACCTGCGGTGTTTATTCGGAATAGATATTATTTATTGATATACCCAATACTCTGTGTTATTGTGAAATTAAAAACAGGCAGTACACCCACTGCCTGTTTTCTTTGTATATATTAATACTTTTTAAGCTGGTCCTCGTTGAAGTCCTCAAGGAATTCATCGTATGTGCCCTTGCGGTCAAGGATTGTATTGCCTGAAATCTCAATAATTCTGTCAGCCACTGTCTGTACAAACTGGTGGTCGTGAGAGGTAAAGAGAATGGTTTCAGGATAACGCATAAGGCCGTTGTTGAGTGCGGTGATTGACTCCAGGTCAAGGTGGTTGGTAGGCTCGTCAAGGATAAGTACGTTGGCACCTGAAAGCATCATCTTACAAAGCATACAGCGCACACGCTCACCACCTGAAAGGACGTTCGCCTTTTTCAGTGCCTCTTCGCCTGAGAAGAGCATTCTGCCCAGCCAGCCGCGAATGTCGGCTTCAAGTGTGTAGGTTGTGTACTGTCTGAGCCAGTCAACAAGTGTAAGGTCAACGCCGTCAAAATACTGGCTGTTGTCACTTGGGAAATAGCTCTGTGATGTGGTTACACCCCATTTGAATGAGCCCTCATCCGGCTCCATTTCACCCATAATGATTTTGAAAAGTGTTGTCTTTGCCACAACGTCTGAGCCGACGAAGGCAACCTTTTCTCTTGGATGAATTACAAATGAAATATCGTCAAGCACCTTTCTGTCACCGATGGTTTTTGACAGGTGGTCAACTCGGAGAAGATCGTTGCCGCATTCTCTGTCAGGCTTGAAATCAACGTATGGGAAACGTCTGCTTGATACAGGCATTTCAATCATTTCAAGAGCATCAAGCTGTTTTTTACGGCTGGTTGCCTGCTTTGATTTCGCTGCGTTGGCAGAGAAACGCTGAATGAATTCCTGCAGCTCCTTGATTTTCTGCTCGTTCTTTTTGTTCTGGTCTCTTGCCTGTCTCTGGCGCATCTGTGTATATTCGTACCAGAAATCGTAGTTACCTGTGTAAAGCTGAATTTTACCGAAGTCAACGTCGCAGATATGTGTGCAGACCTTATTCAAGAAATGTCTGTCGTGGGATACAACGATAACGGTGTTTTCAAAATCCAGCAGGAAATTTTCAAGCCAGCGGATAGCTGAAAGGTCAAGGTGGTTGGTAGGCTCGTCGAGAAGAAGAATATCAGGATTGCCGAAAAGCGCCTGTGCAAGAAGTACCTTTACCTTCATATCCGACGGCAGTTCAGCCATCTGCATATAGTGATACTCGTCAGGCACACCTAATCTGTTGAGCATAAATGCAGCATCGGATTCTGCATTCCAGCCGTCCATATCAGCAAATTCTGCCTCAAGCTCGCCTGCTTTTATGCCATCCTCTTCCGTGAAATCCTCTTTCATATAAAGGGCATCCTTTTCCTCCATAACCTCAATCAGTCTTGGATTGCCCATTAACACAGTGCGGATAACCTCATATTCATCATAAGCAAAGTGGTCCTGCTTTAAGACGGAAAGTCTTTCACCCGGTGTGATAAAAACCTCGCCCTTCTGTGAGTCAAGCTCACCTGAAAGCACCTTTAAAAAGGTTGATTTTCCTGCACCGTTTGCGCCGATAATACCATAGCAGTTGCCGGCTGAAAATGTAACATTAACTCTTTCAAAAAGCACTCTTCCGCCAAACTGAACCGTGATGTTGTTTGCCTGAATCATAATAATTCCCATAGCCTTTCCGGCTACAAATCGTTTATAAAAAATTCCTAACACCTTGTTGTAGCCGGACAAGGCGTATAATGGGAATTCAGACATCTCAAAATTATGCCATAGGCAAATTTTGAGGTCAATATAATTTATAAAAGCTGATAAAAATACGGATATATGATACTACATCACACAGCTAAAAACAAGTGAAAGTTGATTTTATTTTAAAAATATATTATAATACTATAGTTATAACAGATTATATTGGGAAAGTATGCAGAGGTATAAATATGGATATCAAAATTTCACCGTCAATGCTTGCATCGGATTATGCAAGGCTTAAGGAAGAGCTTGAAAAATGTGAAAAGGGCGGAGCGGATTTCATTCATCTTGATGTTATGGACGGTCACTTTGTGCCGAATATTTCAATCGGTGCACCTGTGATTGCGGCTATGAAAAAGGTTTGCAATGTTCCGTTTGATGTTCATCTTATGATATCGGACCCATATTTTTATGTTGATGATTTTGTAAATGCAGGTGCGGATATTATAACATTCCATACCGAATGTGAGTCTGATATAGAAAAGACAATTGATAAAATAATCAGTAAAGGCTGTAAGGCAGCACTTGCCGTTAAGCCGAACACACCGATTGATGCGGTTTATCCGTATCTTGATAAATTATCAATGGTACTCGTTATGACGGTTGAGCCCGGCTTTGGCGGTCAGAGCTTTATGGAAAGCACAATGCCGAAGATTAAAGCACTCAGAGAAAAGTGCCCTGATATGGATATTCAGGTTGACGGCGGAATCAATACCGAAACCGTTAAGATTGCAGGCGCAGCAGGTGCAAATGTTTTTGTTGCAGGCTCGGCAGTATTTAAAAGTGAAAATCCTGCAGATACAATCAGAATTCTTAAGCAAGTGAGATAAATCCGAACAAGCCTAAAGCGGCTTGCTTAAGGAAAACGCAGTAGTATAAACGGTGATTTTATGAAAAAGAAACGCTTTTATAATAATAAAAAGCGAAATGAAAAATGGACAGAGCAGCCACAGGGCAGGAAAATAAGCTTTGCAGATAAGTATATTGACTCAGGCAGCGGCTCGGATAAATATGATAAGAGACGAGCTAAGGAAAAAAAGCCTTTCTTCACAAGGGAGCGTTTTGAGGCTTTTCTGAAAAATGCAGTTGTTGTAATCGGATGCTTTTTGATTATATGCGTTGGATATACAGTTATGGATTTGTATATTGAACGCAAGGCGATGCCCATTGCTCCAAGCAGTGATGATGTTGTGGCGGATATGAACAATGTCAGTCTTGTGCTTCAGTGCGACAGAATTGAGCCAATGGCAATGGACGGCGGTGTAATGCTTTCGGCAGTTATGGATGAAATCAATGATAAGGGCTATACGTCGGTTGCCTTTGACCTTAAGCGTGATGACGGAACAATCGGCTACGACAGTGGTCTTGCTACCATTGATATGTATGGTGCGGAATCATCACCTGCCGGCGATATCGGAAAATCAATCAGTGAATTTCTGGCAAATGATATTTTGCCTGTGGGCAGGATTTCCTGCTATAAGGATAATGTGGCGGCATCCGGTGATCTGACTGCAGGTATTACGATTAACAATAAGCTTTATATGGATTCGGACGGAAATACGTATCTTAATCCGGACAGTCAGACAACTTATAACTACATTAAGGGCATAATAGAAGAGGTTAAGGGAATGGGTGTAACAGTATTCATTCTTGACAACTGCGATTTGCCTGAGGATATCAGCGGAAATTATAAGGACGGCTTTAAGATATTAGCTGAAAAGCTGTATAACGATTTCGGAAGTGATATCAGACTGGTTGAAGGGGTTTCCGTTACAATCAGCTCGGATAATGCAAAGGCCATTCAGAGGGAATGGGAAGAAAAGACAAAGGACATCAGCGGTGACAATATAATCTTTAACATAACAGCAAAGGATAAGAATAAGGTTAAGGATTATCTTGATAATCATAGCAATATAAATTACAGTATTACAGAATAAGGGTGATTTTATGAGGAGAAAAATCAGTTCGTTTCTAATGTTTGCACTATGCATTTGTCAGCTTGTCATGCCTTTTCAGGCTTTTGCTGAGGACAGTGCACCTGTGCTGACATCAATCAGCTTTAAAAATGCTGAGCTTAAAGACGAATTCAAAGCCGATGTAAGGGAATACGGTTTAGTGCTTGAAAACAATGATGTTTCACCTACGCTGGAAAGCTATCAGATTCAAGGCGAGGCGGACATTTTTGTGACATACGTATATGATGATACCAATCATCAGACAGGACTGACTGTTACACTGCAGTACGATTGGGGAACTACAATTTATAATTTCAGTTATACAAATCCTGCTCAGTACGAGATAAACAGCAACAATCTGCTTTCAAATATTTACTGTACATACGGTGAGCTGTCTCCTGCACTGAATGATGAGGATACGGCTTATAAGCTTTATATCCCTTCTGATTTGACGCAGCTTGAGATTACGCCTGTCACACAGGATATTCAGGCATATTGTGCACCTGTTGAGCTTACGCTTGATGATGAGCAGACACCGAAAATTACACTTTACTCCATTGCTTCTGACGGAAGTAAGAGGGAGTATCTTCTTGATATCAAGCGTGTTGATAAAACGACAGAGCAGGTAAAGGCTGAAATGGAAAGTCCTGATTTTAAATCCTTTGTTGACGGCACACGTCTTTACCAGAAACCGGAATTTTTAATTACCGTCGGTGCTGTAATCGGCGGAATCATTGTGATTGCGTTATTGTTTGCGGTAACAAGAAGAATTGCGGTTAATCCGTATGATAAGGATGAAAAGCCATTCTACAGTCCGGTGGAATGATTTTGGAATAATGTAAAAGTTTAAATTGAAGAAAGGGGAGCGCTTTTATGAATATAGAAGAAATGGAAATGGAAGAAATCAGAGAAAAGATAGTCTCCCTGTATTCTGAAAAAAAGTATCTTGAAATCAAAGCAATACTTACCGAAATGAATCCAGTGGACGTTGCTCTGCTTTTTGATGAATTTGAATCGGACAGACAGATTCTCTTATTCCGTCTGCTGCCTAAGGAGGAAGCGGCGGAAACCTTTGTTGAGCTTGATAATGATTCGCAGGAAGCAATCATCAGAGCCTTTTCCGATATGGAAATCAGAGAGGTGCTTGACGAGCTTTACCTGGATGATACCGTTGATATTATTGAGGAAATGCCTGCCACAATTGTAAAGAGAATTCTGAAAAATACGGATGCACAGACAAGAGCATCTATCAATACGCTGCTTAAATACCCTGAGGACAGTGCAGGCTCCATTATGACACCGGAGTTTGTGGATCTGAAAAAAACAAATACGGTTGAGGATGCGATTAAGCGTATCAGGCGTACAGGTGTGGATAAGGAAACCATTTATACCTGCTATGTTACGGATGAGTCAAGGCACCTTATCGGTGTAACAACCGTCAAGGAATTGCTGCTCCATGAGAATGATGTAAAAATTGAAGACTTAATGGAGACGAATGTTATCTATATCAATACACATGATGACCAGGAGACCGCAGCGGACTTGCTCAGCAAGTACGATTTCCTTGCACTGCCTGTTGTGGATATGGAGCAGAGGCTTGTAGGTATTATCACCGTCGATGACGCTATGGACGTATTGGTTGATGAGAATACTGAGGATATCCATAAGATGAACGCGATTATGCCCAATGAAAAGCCTTATCTTAAAATGGGTATTTTTGAAACCTGGAAATCAAGAATTATCTGGCTGCTTTGTCTTATGGTCAGTGCTACCTTTACAAGTATGATTATCAATGCGTTTGAGAATCAGCTTTCTGCACTGATTGTCCTTACCTCATTTGTTCCTATGCTTACAGGAACAAGCGGTAATGCCGGCGGACAGGCGAGCGCCGTTATTATCCGTGCTCTTTCTCTTAAGGAAGTGGATTATAAGGATATCTTCAAGGTTTTATGGAAGGAATTCCGTGTGGGTATCGTATGCGGTGTTACTCTTGCCGCTGTTAATTTTGTTAAAATATGGCTTATCGACAGGTCGCTGCTTGGCATGAGTGATATCACCGTGTGGGTGGATTTGGTTATCAGCCTCACACTTGTTATAGAAGTCATCTTTGCTAAGATGGTTGGCTGTGCCTTCCCAATATTGGCAAAGAAAATGAAGCTTGACCCTGCGGTAATTTCATCACCGTTCATCACAACGGTTATGGACGCATTGTCACTGCTGATTTATTTCTGCCTGGCAACCGCAATTCTGAATATATAAAAGAACAAAGCCCTCAACGCTCAGTTGAGGGCTTTGCTTTTTATCCGTGCTGTAAAATCTGTTCTCGCTCTTACGGTGCCAAATATGTGTTTCTTGTTTTTGGTACATATCGTAATGAAATACGCACCGTTTGTACTGTAATCAAAATTTGCTAACCTTGTCGGTTTTCGCTTTGGAAGATTCATAGTTAATGTTTTATTTCTTCTTCAATTTCTGTTAAATAATCAAGCGACACATTATATATCTTACTTAATTTTCTCAAAAGATTTACAGGAATTGTTCTTTCTCCTGTCTCGTAGCGTCTGTAGGTGTTAAGATATAATCCGAGCATATCTGCAATGTCCTGCTGCAAATATCCATTGTCCTCTCTTATATCTCGTATTCTTTGGTATCTGAATGTTGGTTTTTTCTGCATACAATCACCTCGTAATGATTATATCCGATAACACAAAAATGTGTTGACAATAACACAATTATGTGTTATTTTGTTTGTATAATACGATGCGAGGTAATAATATGAGAAAATTTAAGATACCTGTAACACCACCAACAACAAGTAAGAGTATACGTTTTCCCAATGATATCATTGACCAGGTTGAAAATCTGATTATCAGCAAAGACTGCACCTTCACCGCTTTTGTGGTTGAGGTGGTTCGCACTGCTCTGGATGATATCAATAACGAATGAAAGGTTTATCCGGAATAAAAAAGAACACGAAAAAGAGCTTTCGTGTTAAACAGTGCAATTTATGATAAAAATAAAGAACCGTAGATACAGAAGTTTGATATAGGTGGTTAGTTATCTACGGTTCTCTATTAACTTAAGGAGTAAAAGTTAGCTTTTACTAACTGGCTATAGGTTAGCATAAACTAACTCGTTTGCCAATACTTTTTTCATTTTTGTTTATTCTTTTTCTGAAAAGAAGATTGTAATGGTGTTGTGCTCATCGTCATTGCTGTATTTAATGGTGTCTGTTTTTATTTTCTTTGACAGGGGGTCAATTGTTTTCAGTATAAAATATATTCCCTGATTATCAAACAGATTTTCTTTTGCAGTTTTATATTCCTCAGGATTTGCAAATTGTAATTGTATGTCATTTTCATCAGTTTCAAAGGCATTTTTTATACGGTTTCTGATGTCAGGCTGACTGTACTTTTCAAAATATAATCCCTGTCTTACAAAATAATTGTTTTCACCTGTGGATTTTATGGCGGAAAAATTATCGTTGCAGCTATGTGTTTTTTCCAGCTCCTCAGAATTCATAAGGAAAAATATATGGCTTACGGAATTGCTGTCTTTGTTTTTTTCAAAGCCGTCGCCCCAGGTTGCATCTGAAAAATAGATTTCATTGTCTATTACCTGAGCAGTCCAGGCGTGATTTTCACTGCCGTTTGGTGTGTTGGCATAGCCTGATATGGTTACTGCATCCATACCGCAAAGGGTCAAAAGATACTGATATGCTTTTGAATACCCTGAGCAGACAGCCTTGCCATTCAGGAGAACACCCTCAATGGTTGACACTTCACAATGATTGTTTATATCCGCAGCCTCATCATAGGCATAGGTTGTATGCATTGTGATATAGTCAAACAGTGCAAGTGATTTTTCATAGTCACTGCTTTTGGAATCCATTGTCTTTAAAATATCATCCGCCTTTTTTTCAATCAGCAGAGCCTTTTCCTGTGCCTGTTCATAGGAGTATGCATATTTAAAGGTCAGCCTGCCGCTGTTTGAAAAGGTGCAGTCACCCTTTGTCCAGAAAATTTCAGGGTGCTGTGAGAGCACAAGCTCCACAAGCTCAAATATTCTGTTTGTTTCTATATTCTGGTAAATGTTAACGGAGGATTTGTGTGTGCTCAGACCATTGTATATGATGTCAAAAGCTTTTTGCTCCTCATCTGTCAGAGCTGAATTCAATGTATCTGCAAGTGTGACAGTGTTTTTACTTTTTGTTGTGGGAACGGTTGTTTCCGTTTCCTTTACCATTGTCAGCTTATCAATTGTCTGTACAAGCTCACCGTTCGTGTGGGCATTGTATACGTAAAGCAGGCAAAAGGCAAGAGCAATTACAAAAACGAATTTAAAGAATTTTTTCATATATTTATTTCACCTGTAAAAATTTTTATATGCCTTCAAACATATATAGTATCATTTTTAACGAAAGATAACAAAAAATTATATATTTCTGTCATTATTATTGACGAATTGTTTTATAGATAATTTTATATGAATATGATACAATATTAATTAACGGGATTACAAGTAAAAGGAAGTATAATTTTGATTAAATTAATTGCAACGGATCTGGACGGCACACTGATGTCACCTGATCATCTTACAGTATCTCCGCACACTGTAAATACCATTAAGTCAGCACACGATAAAGGCATCAAGCTGGCGGTTGCCACAGGCAGACCGCTGTCACTTATAGGTGATGTGATTCATCAGGTGCCTTTTGTGGATTATATTATATATTCAAATGGCGCCTGTGTTTTTGACAGAACAAAAAATGAGATTATTTATTCAAATCTAATACCGAATGAGCTTGCTCTGGAGCTGATTGATTATCTTCTGGAGAACAAGGTGTTTTTTGAAATATATGTTGAGGGTAAATCATACTATCAGCTTGATACGGAGTATTTGTTTGAAAATACATTTTTTGAAAAAGCCTTCATTGATGAGGTTATGAGGTCAATGACCGGATGCAGAAATCTGTCGGAATATCTCGGCAATAAGGCTGTTGAAAAAATAACGCTGTACTGCGTTAAGGATAAGGATTATGATAAATTCAGAGATAAATTTTTATCATATGATTTATCGGTTGCCTCCAGCTTTGAAGCGAATATTGAAGCTACAGTAAAAACGGCAAACAAGGGCGAAGCAGTTAAAGGAATATGTGATGCCTTAGGTATAACCGCAGACGAATGTATGACCTTCGGTGATGCAGGAAATGACTGTCCGATGCTTAGATTTGCAAAATATTCCTTCGCAATGGCAAACGGTACGGATGAATGTAAGGCGGCTGCAAAGTATATTGCAAAGTCCAATGCTGAGGATGGACTCGCACTTGCAGTTGAGGAATATGCACTTAAATGGTAATTTTCCTTAAAAATACTATTGAAAGATAAATCATAATTTAGTATTATGTTAAAAAGCTGAATATTAAAATTATATATTTTATTATAACGGATAAGGAGAGGATTATATGACAGAGAAGATTGACTTGACTTTAATGGCTCCTGTACTTGATGAGCTTGCGAAAGTAAAAGGCTCACTTATAACTATTTTGCAAAAAACACAGGACATTTACGGTTATCTTCCCAAAGAAGCAATTGAGTATATCAGTGAACAAACAGGAATTGCAGAAAGTGAAATTATGGGCGTAGCGACCTTTTACACGCAGTTTCGTTTAGAGCCTGTTGGTAAATACCTGATTATGCTTTGTCAGGGCACTGCCTGCCACGTGAATTCAAGCGAACTCATTTTACAGACTATTCAGGAGGAGCTTGGTATCACAGACGGTGAAACAACTGAGGACGGACTTTTCTCACTGAAATGTGTGGCTTGTCTCGGCTGCTGCTCATTATCACCTGTTATGATGATTAACGAGGATACATACGGTTCTCTCACTCCCGATAAAACGAAGAAAATTTTAAAAGAGTTAAGGGAGGCTGAGTAATATGAAAATTGTTGTCGGTCAGGGCTCCTGCGGTATTGCAGCAGGTGCGGAAAAGGTAAGGCAGGCACTTTTAAAGGAAAATCTGAACGGTGCCGAGCTTACAATCGCAGGCTGTGTAGGTATGTGCTACCTTGAGCCTATCGTAGATATTTATGAGGATAACGGCGAGTTCAAGCGCCTTGTCCGTGTGAATGAAAAGGATGCAGTAAAAATTGCTGAATATACAAACACAGGCGATGTAAATGCGATTTCGGATTTACTTGTTTCTGATGAGGATAAGGAATTTCTTGAAAAGCAGACACGTATTGCGCTCAGACGCTGCGGTGTTATCAATCCGGAGGAGCTTGAGGATTTTGTGGCTGCTGACGGATATACTGCACTTAAAAAGGCAGTCTGTGATATGACACCTGAGGAGGTTATTGAGGTTATCAAAACCTCAGGCCTTGCAGGTCGTGGCGGCGCAGGCTTCCCGACCTGGTTCAAGTGGAATGCAGCTAGGCAGTCTGAGGGTGAGGAGAAGTATCTGATCTGTAATGCGGACGAGGGTGATCCCGGTGCTTTTATGGACAGAGCGGTTATTGAGTCCGATCCTCATAATCTTATTGAGGGTATGCTCATTGGCGCATATGCAATCGGTGCAAAAAATGCCGTTGTTTATGTAAGAGCTGAGTATCCTTTGGCAATCAAAAGACTTGAAAGAGCAATTGAGCAGGCTACAGCAGCAGGCTATCTCGGTGACAATATTTTCGGCACGGATTTCTCCTGCCATATGTCTATCAAGGCAGGTGCAGGTGCATTTGTATGCGGTGAGGAAACTGCACTTATCGAATCCCTTGAGGGACACAGAGGTATGCCTCGTCTCAAGCCGCCTTTCCCTGCACAGAGCGGTTACTGGAGAAAGCCTTCAAATATCAATAATGTTGAAACCTTTGCCAATGTAAGCTGGATTATCAATAACGGCGGTGAAGCTTTTGCCGCAATGGGTACGGAAGGCTCAAAGGGTACAAAGGTATTTGCCGTTACAGGTAAGGTAAAACGCAGCGGACTTGTGGAAATCCCTATGGGTAAAACTCTGCGTGACGTTATCTTTGATATCGGTGGCGGTATGAAGGGCGACAAGGAATTCAAGGCTGTTCAGATGGGCGGTCCGTCAGGCGGATGTATTCCTGCAAGCCTGATTGATACGGTTATCGACTATAAAGCACTTGGTGCAACAGGTGCAATCATGGGTTCAGGCGGTATGGTTGTTATGGACGAAAGCACCTGTATGGTTGGTATGGCAAAGTTCTTCCTTGACTTCACGGCTAAGGAAAGCTGCGGCAAATGTGTTCACTGCCGTATCGGTACAACCAGAATGCTGGAGATTTTAACAAGAATTACTGAGGGCAAGGGTCAGGACGGAGATGTTGAACTCCTTGAAGAGCTTTGCTACGGTATCAAGGACGGTGCACTCTGCGGCTTGGGTCAGACAGCACCAAATCCTGTTTTAACAACAATCAAGTATTTTAAGGACGAGTACATAGCTCATATCAAGGACAAAACCTGTCCTGCAGGTGAGTGCTCAAGTCTTATTGAATATTCTATCAATGCTGATGCCTGCAAGGGCTGTACACTCTGTGCAAGAAACTGCCCTGTTGGCGCGATCAGCGGTACAGTCAAGAATCCGCATGTTATTGATACTGACAAATGTATTAAGTGCGGTAAATGTATTCAGTCCTGCAAATTCGGTGCAGTGGTAAGAAAGTAAGAGAGGAGCAGATTTATACTTATGGAAATGATTAATCTTACAATTAACGGTCAGAATGTTACTGCTCCTGCCGGCAGTACAATTTTAGAGGCAGCAAGAAAAAACGGAATTTATATTCCCACACTTTGCTATGATGAGGCGGTTGAGGTTTACGGTGCCTGCGGTCTCTGCGTTGTTGAGGCTGAGGGCGTTCCTAAGCTGCTGCGTTCCTGCTCAGCAAAGATTTCTGAGGGAATGGTAATTAATACGGAAAGCGAAAGAGTTGTTAAGTCAAGAAAAATTGCAATGGAGCTTCTGATGTCCGCCCACGATGGCGACTGCATTGCTCCGTGCCAGCTTGCCTGCCCTGCAAATACAGATTGTCAGGGATATGTTGGTCTTATTGCAAACGGAAAATTTGAAGATGCTTTAAAGCTTATTAAAAACACCAATCCTCTGCCTGCGTCTATCGGCAGAGTTTGTCCGCACCCTTGTGAAAAGGCTTGCAGACGCGGTAAGGTTGAAGAACCGATTAATATTGCACAGCTTAAATTTTTTGCGGCTGACCTTGACTTAAAGGGTGAAAAATATCTGCCTGCGTGTGCAAAGGCAACAGGCAAAAAGGTCGCAATCGTAGGCGGCGGTCCTGCAGGTCTGACTGCTGCGTATTACCTCAGGACACTTGGTCACGAGGTTACTGTTTTTGATATGATGGATAAAATGGGCGGTATGCTCAGATACGGTATTCCGCAGTACCGTCTGCCGAAGGAGCTGCTTGACAGTGAGATTGCACTCATTGAAAAGCTTGGCGTGCGCCTTGTGAACAATGTGAAATTCGGCAAGGATATCACACTTGATATGTTAAAGTCCGTAAATGACGCTGTTATACTTGCACCCGGTGCCTGGAAGTCAAGTCCTATGCGTGTAAAGGGTGAGGATATCAATGGCGTATACGGTGGTATAGATTTCCTCAGAAGTGTTATTCAGGGAAATCCTGTGCCAATCGGTGAAAAGGTGGCTGTCTGCGGCGGCGGTAATACTGCTATGGATGCCTGCCGTACAGCCGTTCGTCTCGGTGCAAAGGAAGTTTATGTTATCTACCGCAGAACGGAAAAGGAAATGCCTGCGGAGGAAATTGAGATTAAGGAGTCAAAGGAAGAGGGCGTTATTTATAAATTCCTCACAAATCCTGTTGAAATCCATGAGGAAAACGGTAAGGTCTGCGGTATGACGCTTCAGCTTATGGAGCTTGGCGAACCTGACGCATCAGGAAGAAGAAAGCCTGTTGCCATTGACGGCAGGACCGAATACCTTTCGCTTGACAGTGTTATTATGGCTATCGGTCAGAAGCTTGACCCAACCGATTTCAGTGTTGTTGAGCTGACTGACAGAGGTACAATCCTTGCTGACGAGGATGATTTTAAAACAAATATTGACGGTGTGTTTGCAATCGGTGATGCCACAAATAAAGGTGCGTCCATTGCTATTGCAGCAATCGGCGAGGCTGACCGCTGCGTTAAGTCTGTTGATGCTTATCTTAAGGGCGAGGAGCTTGACTTCACACCGAAATACATCAGCAAGCGTGATGATGAAAGAATCGACGTATCAGGCAAGGAGACTAAGCCAAGAGTGGTTGCGGATGTGCTTGATGCCGATGTAAGAAAAAATAATTTTGATGAGGTTTCACTGGGTCTTACGGTTGAACAGGCTAAAAAGGAGGCAGAGCGCTGTCTTGAATGCGGCTGCCGTGAGTATTTCAAATGTAAGCTTCTGCAGGTTGCTCAGAGATATGATATTCATCCTGAACGCTTTGCAGGCGAGATGCCGCAGAAGTATACACGTGATGAAAATGCATTCATTGAGCGTAACACAGCTAAGTGTATTCTTTGCGGACTTTGTGTTCGTTCCTGTAAAGAGGTAATGGATATCAGCGCAATCGGTCTCTTGGGACGCGGATTCAAAACAAGTGTGTCACCTGCCTTTGCTTTGCCGCTTGACCAGACAAAGTGTACGAACTGCGGTCTTTGTGTTAAGCTCTGTCCTACAGGTGCACTGACTGAAAAATCTTCACTGAATAAGCAGGTTCCGCTTAAGGAGCAGTATTCCATTGAAACGGTAACCGTTGACGGAAAGGCTTGTGAGCTGCTTGTTTCACGTTATAATGGTGAGGTTATCAGAGCCGTGCCTAATAATGATAACGCGAGAAACTGCGGTCTTTCACGTGAAGCATTAATGGATTTGATTAAAAAAGATTAACCCCCATAGGGGCTTGTAATGATGCTTTAATTATATTATAATCTATTCAGTTTTTGAAATCCGGAGGAAGCAATGGACGAATTCAAGGTAATTGAAATTAAAAAAAGTGTTTTTGAAAATAATGATAAAGAGGCGGACCGCTTAAGAGCTGAGCTTAAAAAGGAAAAAACTTTCCTTCTGAATCTTATGTCCTCACCGGGCAGTGGAAAGACCACAACCCTTAAAGCAACAATTTCTCGCCTTAAGGATGAAATGAATATCGGTGTTATGGAGGCGGATATCGACAGCGATGTGGATGCAAAAACAATTGCCGATACAGGTGTAAGGTCAATTCAGCTGCATACCGGCGGTATGTGTCATCTTGACGCAGGTATGACCGAGCAGGGTATCAGGGAGTTCGGTACAGATGATATGGATCTTGTTGTGCTTGAAAATGTGGGCAATCTTGTCTGCCCTGCCGAGTTTGATACCGGTGCAAGCAAAAATGCAATGATTCTGTCCGTGCCTGAGGGTGATGATAAGCCGCTTAAATATCCGCTTATGTTCACGGTTTCGGATGTTGTTCTTATCAATAAGATTGATACAAAGGCAGTGTTTGATTTTGATGATGATGCGGTTGTTCAGCGTATTCATAAGCTGAATCCGAATGCTGAAATTTTCTTTATCTCTGCAAAAACAGGCGAGGGCGTGGATGCCTGGTGTGACTGGCTGAGAAAAGAAGTCAAAGAGTGGAATCAATAATGCATGAGCTTGGAGTTGTTCTTGAAATCTTTGATCTGATTGAAGAGATAATGAAGGAACAGGATTTGAAAAAAGTATCATCCGTTACCGTTGAGGTAGGCGAGCTTTCAGGTATTCTTTCCGATTATTTCAAGGAATGCTGGAATGCTGCAAGACTTGGCGGCACTTTTGATAAAACAGAGCTTAAACTCGTAAATATTCCTGCCGCAGCACGCTGTGTTTGCGGTAATGAATATGAGATGACGGCAAACAGCCGAATATGCCCAAAGTGTCATAAGACGGATTATGAAATTATCAAGGGCAGAGAATTTATGGTGCTTTCCATTGAGGCCTGCTGAAAACATTATAAAGTATAAAAGAACTCGGTATGTCCGAGTTCTTTTTTATTCGTTATAGATATCATCCAGGGCAGTGCGAACCGCCTCAACCACAAAAGCGGTGAAGGTGCAGTCTTTGCCGATAATCAGATTTTCAACCTGGTCAATGATATCATTGGGAAAACGTATGCTTTTACTTGTTGTTGGCGGTGTTACAGGTATCTTGAATTTTCTCATATTATCACCTCAATTTTGTTTTCATCCCATTTCAATATAGTCTATTTTGGACTTTTTTTGTCAATAGTCTGTTATGGAATATTTATAATTATCTTATAGGGGGTCAAAGAAATGGACTATGAAAAAAGAAGAACACAATATAAAGTTGATGATATTATAAAACTATGCTTATACTATGGTGTATCCGCCAATTACATACTCGGATTACCTCAAGATTTAGACTATCCCAAACGATAGAAACATGGCAATCATCAGAAGTGGAGCGAGGACAGGTTTTACAGCACAGAATAAAAAACATAAAAACAGAGAACCCAATGTACGGATTCTCTGTTTCTTTACTTAATGATAAAGGTATTTTATTTGTCGGAGTGTTTTATAATTTTTCTTCCAGAATCCAAAGATGAACATCCTTGCCCTTCTTTGCTTTCATAATTGTACTAAGATAAACATCAAAGGTGTATGATTCATCATCTATGCTGTCAAGCATCACAAAATCACTCTTGTCAGCAATCTGAATGCTGCAGGATGCAATATCATCGGAATCAACCCTGATCATATCATCATACTCAGGATTTTCATCAGCATCAAAGGTATCATTGTCTTTCAGAATTTTAAATATTTTTATTTCTTCCGTATCCTTTAACTGCTCTAAAACAGAAATACAGAAAAGGTCAAATTCCGTATTGCCCCAAGTGTAGAATTCCCTTACATCCATCATAAATACCAAATAGTTGATTTTATGATACAGGCAGAATTTCTCCTTATCCGATAATTTTGTTGAATTTGTATTTGCAAAAAAACTGCATTTTGACATAATAAACACCTCTAAACAGCCGCAGGCATTATGTATTAAAAGACTATCCCCACAACCCACGTTTTTATAAATTAAAGTTCTGAAACACTGTAGTTATAAATGCGTATTTACAGTATTTCGGAAAGGTTATATTTATGCTGCAGACATAGTATATCATTATTGAAATTTTTAGTCAATATTTATGATGTTCTATTGCGGCTAAATATAATTTAATATTATTCAAACAAGTAAACTCTTGTTTCATATGGTCTTGTTTTAAATCCGTTACCCTGAACAGTAGTATTATCATAATTGCAAAGGATTGCCTTTCCCTTTGTTAAATCAAATCCTTTCGGAGCCTCAAAGGCAACATTGTCCTCAGTAAAGGAATTGATAACAAGAAGGCGCTTGCCCTTGTAATTTCTTTCATATACATAGAGCTTGGATGAATTTTTGTAATGCTCCTTATAGTCACCATAAATTGCCACATCATTTTCTTTTTTAAACTTAATGAGCTTTTTATAATGATTGAAAATGGAGTTCGGATTCTCCATTTCTTTTTTTGCATTAATTTCAGGATAATTTACATTAACAGGGAACCAGGGCGTGCCTGTAGTAAAGCCTGCATTTTCACTGTCATCCCACTGAACCGGAGTTCTGGAATTATCGCGTGTGGATTTTACAGCCCAATCCCAGCATTTCTCTTCCCTGAGATGAACTTTGTTTCTTGCCACATTATAATTGTTTTTTACGAAACAGTCAACATATTCATCAAGGCTGTCAAGCTTTGTGTTGAGCATACCGATTTCCTGACCCTGATAAATGAACGGTGTACCCTGCTGGAGCATATACATATTCGCCAGCATTTTTCCGGATTCCGTTCTGTACTTTTCACTGCCGTAGCGTGAAATGATACGTGGATGATCATGGTTTTCAATATAAAGCGTATTCCATGCTCTGCCGTTGAGTTTTTCCTGCCAGCTTGAGAATGCACGCTTCATTTTTCTCAAATCAAACTTGGTCTGAATGTAATCCACCATAAAGCAGTCAGCCTCAATATGCTGAAAATGGAACATCAGGTCAAGCTCCTTGTGGTTCTCGTCAATGTATTTAAGTGCATTTGACGGTGTCATCATCGGTGCTTCGCCAACTGTGAAGCAGTCATATTGGTCTGTTACCTCGCGGTATTCCTGAAGATATTTGTGAATGTTCGGGCCGTCCATATAATGCTCGATTCCGCAGGCAGCAGGAATTGGGAAACCGTTTGGCAAGCCCTTGCGCTTGGATATAAAGGTTATAACATCCTCTCTGAAACCGTCAACACCCATATCAAGCCAGAACTTCATTATGTTCTTAACCTCTTCACGTACTTTAGGATTGTCGTGATTCAGGTCAGGCTGCTTCTTTGCAAACACATGGAGATAATATTCATCAAGTTTTTTGCTGTATTCCCACGCACCGCCCTCAAAGCAGGAAAGCCAGTTGTTGGGAGGGCGTTTTCCTTTGCCCTTTCGCCATATGTAATAATCGTGGTAAGGTGAATTTTTATCCTGTGAGTCAATGAACCATTGGTGCTCATCTGATGTGTGATTGACAACAAGATCCATTATAACCTTGATGCCCCTCTTATGTGCCTCATCAAGAACCTTTTTGAATAAGTCAAGATCACCGTATTCTTCGTGGATGTTTCGGTAATCTGCAATGTCATAACCAAAATCAGCATTTGGTGACGGATAGAGAGGCGAAAACCAAATACAGTTGATACCGAGCTCCTCGAGATAGTCCATCTTGCTGAGAACACCCTCAAGGTCACCGATGCCGTCACCATTTCCGTCACAGAACGAACGCGGCCAAATCTGGTAAACGACTAATTCCTTGTACCAATCTTTCATAGTAAAATCTCCTTACCTTAATAATATAGTAGCTTATTTATTACATCGTAACAGAAAAATTATTTATTTACAAGAAATATTCATAAAATGCACCAATATGCACGTTTTTGTTGATTAATTGTTATATTTTATGATTGTATATTTTTTAGCACCTTCAATGCACGTATATTGACAGTTTATACATTATTTGTTATCATCTATACATAGTACGTCTATGCAATGTGATTTGTGTAGTTTTGCAATGAAAATGAACGACAGAAACTCGAGGAGGCAAATCATTTGAAAAAATACAAATTAAGTAACAAAAAAGCCATAAACACGATAGCATCAAATATTTTGCAATTTTGTATTAACTATGCATGGTTTTGGATTTTATTAGGAGGATTTGACTTTTTTATAGGATATATTAATCAATTTCTTGATAATGAAAATACTGACTATATATATAGAATAATACGAGCAATTTTGGGATGTATCATGTTAATAGTTATGATTGTTATACCTTTGATACCTAAAAGAGTTACTGTTGATAATTATTTTGTAACAATAAGAAGAAATTTTTTTAATCTTGATATTTTACCGAAAATATGGTCGTGGCAGTTGAGCTATAAAGAAATCGTTAGTTGTGAGATGTACAATGAGAACTATAGCAAAAGCCGTTGGGTTACAAGTGGAAATAGGTTTGTATATTATTTTCCAAATTGGGAAAATGTTGTAGTAATCACAACGATATATAATAGGAATTATTATGTGCCTGTTAAAAATCCTGAAGATTTCATTTGCGATATTAATAGCAGAATTCATAGCATTACGGACTATTACTTTAAGCCTAAATATGCGGAGGAAGATGAGTAATTATAGTTTCTTAACTTTCAGTTTTATTTGTAATATACATAGAAAGGTTTCAAAATTATGCGATATAAATTCAGATATTTAAATGGTATGTTTAAAACAGGAGCAGCAATTGGAAATCCATTTCGGAATTTCTGTTTAACAATAGCACTTTTCCTTATTCCTTATTATTTGATAGGCAGATTGACTGTTCTGATAGGGATTGAAGATTATTTTCTCAATGGTGAAGTATGGGGCGTCATACGGAAGATAATGTTTATCTGTGCCTTTTTGTCTGCAGGTGCTTACTGTATTTTCAGAAAAGGTGTATTCCTTTATGATGACAAGCTTGTGATTGCCAGATATACATTTTCAACTTTCAACTTGAAACCGCGTATTACTGTCTATTATTGTGAAATAGAAAGTGTAAATGTGAATTATACGGATTTGCATTTTACAAAATATCGCTTTTCACAGGTTGTGCCTGCCGGAGATGAGGCATATAATGTTGAACTTACACTGAAAAGCGGAAAAAAATATTTTTTCAGTATACAGGATCAGGAGGAGTTTTGTCAGACGCTTAATGCTCTGCTGGAAAACAAGCAATAAAGAGAAATTTCAAGTTAATTTCTTGAATGAATTTTGAGGTGAAAAGGGAATGAAGAATAAAGAGAAATCGCCATTCAAATTACTTGTATGGGGAATATGCGTGTTAGGACTATTACTGGTTATTTGGGAAGTTATTGACCAAAGATTTGGTACTTTTCCGGAGTATAGCAGACGTAGAAACAGCGAATTGATGGGAATTTATGTTCCATTATTAGCATTGATTTTTCCGTTATTCAAGAAAAATACTAAGGAAGAGCTTTGGAACAAGAAAAGTCTTGTCCTGCTTTTTTCTACATTGATTATCAGTACAGTGCTGATTGTTATAATGTATGCAAACAAAGAATATTATCGTATAGACTGGACAGAAAGCGGTCACTGGGATTGGGATCACTGTCCTCCAATCATATGGGATGTATGGAATATTATTGGGAAGTGAATATGATGTATAATAAAAACAAGCAGAGTATATAACACCCTGCTTGTTTTTTTGTTTATGATATAATGCCTCTTCTTTTTGTCTCAGCGAGCAGCTTTGGCTGTATCAGAGGATATGTCCAGTTATTGGGTAAAGTATCGGTAATGATGATTTTTTCAATTTCGCTGTGCAGCTCTTTTTCAAAGGAATGGATTTCTGCAAAGTAAAGCATACCGAATGTTTCCTCGCCGTCAAAATTGTTTTTATCGGTTACGGAATAAACACAGATGGGCTTGATTGCGAAGTCAAGAGCTCCTGTTTCCTCATATAATTCCCTTTTTGCGGTATCAAGTATATCTTCGCCAGGCTCTCTGTGTCCTCCTGGTACCTCAAGTGTATTCCTGTCTTTATGCTTACAGAACACCCACTTGCCGCTTGTTTTTGATATGATAACGGCAAATTTTAACAATGCATCATCAATGTTATCATAAAATTTAATTTCAGTCATATTCTATTTATTCTCCTGCACTTCAATGAGGAATATTTTATTCTTAAATTTTCCGTTCTTTTCTGCCTTTCGAATTTTAATATCCATAACCTCATTGAGTGAACTGTAATTAGCAGTTGATAAAGCGTCAACCACTTCCAAAATATCTGCAAGCTCGGTGATATCATTGCTTTCAAGAAATTCATCAACCTCTTCCTGCAACTTTGACTTGAGCTCACGGAGATATTCATCATTGCTTAATGTTTTTGTGATTGGTGTTTCATTATTATTTCTGATGATTTCTGGGATATTGTCACGCACTAATTTGTTATAAACTCTTTTCATATGTACCTCAGTATTTTTTTATTTCTGCTACGAATCTGTCCTTTTTTGTTTTTCTCAGCTGTGCAATGAACACAAAGCGTCCGAAACCGCGAACGGATATAATATCATTTTCCTTTGTCTGATAGGATGTGTTTTCCGTGATTTTACTGTTCACAAATACTTTGCCTGCGGCAAACAGCTTTGACGCCTCGCTGCGTGACAGCTTATATACGGCACTGATCAGTACATCAAGCCGAAGGGAAGAAACCACAAGCTCAGTCGGTTCAGGCTCCCTGATTATATTATCAGGCAGGTTATCAATCTGTGTTATTTTTATGCTCGTATGCTTAATACGTGTCAGATTGTCTGCAATATAGGGTGCAATTTGTGTAAGGCAAATGAGATAACCGCAGTTGTCAGCCACGATTATATCGCCGAGCATTTCTCGTTTTATGCCGAGATTCATCAGTGCACCAAGAAAATCACGATGTGTAAGCGTGTCTGAAAATTTTTGCTTTACCGGTTCTATTAAAAGATAGGATAAAGGGAAATCGGAGCTTTCAATATTCTCTCCGAAGCCTGCGATAACACGTTCGGCCATAGGGTATCCGCCGTAAGCTGTGCAGGGAATATATGAATTTGAAAGAATACTTTGCTCCTCCATATTTAAAAAATCACTGAATATATTGTATGATTTTTTATATGCTCGGTTGTAAAGTTCATTAAATCGTTTTTCGTCCATACCATATACCAAAAAAGGACTGTCAACGGACAGTCCTTAAAAACTTTGTTTTAATTATTTTGCAGTTGCTGCAACTCTTTCCTTCAAATAATCTGCTGAAGCAGGATAGTGAACATCATATGTAACAAGAAGGTTAGCTGACTTATCCTTAAGTACAGTAACATTAGCATGAGTTACAGAGATGTGTGCTTCCATATGGTAATCAGCTGTTGTGATAAGACCTGAAGCTGTGTCAATTGTAACTGTTGCATAACCGCCCTTATAATTTACAAGACAGTTTTCAGCAGTTGTACCTGACTGCCAGCTAAGCATAGTGATAGAATCTACAGTTTTATCTATAGCACCGAGTGAGTTGAACAGATGACCCTGAGCATCCTTACCCTTATGAGACATATTTACCTCTTTTGGCTGAAGCTGAAGAGTGATTGTTCCGTCGTTGTTATCCTTAACGTTTGTTGCGATAACGTCCTCAGGAACAAGGAGACAGGTCTGAAGGCTCTGTCCGTCTTCATCTGTATCTGCTGCAGGCTCACGGCTTGCTGATGGTGCAAGACCGGCACTTCCAGGAGTGAAAAGACCGCCTACGATACCGGGAACAAGGTTGTTGATTGTAGCATTTTCCTTGCCCTCAATCATAATGTTTGATACATTAAGTGTTTCTTCACCAAGCATTGCGTACCATGTTACGGTTTCACCGCTGTCAAGAACATACTCTTTTGTCTGAGCCTTTGTCTTGTTATAAGCCTCTGCATAGTATTTAACAACATCTGCATCACTGGCAAAGCTTACTCCGCCGTATGTACCTTCTGCAAATACCTCAATAACAGGGCCATCGGTTTCCTCAGCTGCATTGGCATCAACAGCAACAGGAACAGCCTTTGTGGCGATTACTACAACATTTGCAATAAGAACAACAGCAAGAATAACAGCTAAAACAGCATTTAACTTGCTAAGTTTAGATTTCTGTTTCATAAAAATTCCCCTTTTACAGTATATTACCCTCTTATAATATACTAAAATTAAAAATATTTCAATATATTTTTTATTTTTATTTTACAAAGTGTACTGTTATTGTCGTTCCGGTACCCAAAACACTGTCAATATTTATCTGAGCACCATGAATTTGTGCTATATGTTTAACGATGGCAAGGCCGAGTCCGGTGCCTCCTGTGGCTTTGCTTCTGCTTTTGTCCACACGGAAAAAGCGTTCAAATATATGCTCCTGATATTTTTCATCAATCCCTATGCCGGTGTCCTTTACCGAAAGTACGCAGCTGTTTTCATCGGAGGAGATTTTTACAATTATTTTTCCGTTTTCCTTATTATATCTGATAGCGTTGTCGCAAAGATTGTAAATAAGCTCCTCAAGCAAAGATGGGTTTGCTCTGATAAATGTGCTTTCACCCTCAAGGGTGATTTCAATCCCTTTTGCTTTGGCATTTATTGACAATGCTTCAGTACAGTTTTCAGCAGTCTCAAAAATGTCTACGGATGAAAAAACAATTCCGTGCTCATCATTTTCATCAAGCTGTGTAAGCTGTATGATATCTTCACTGAGTGTTACAAGGCGGAGTGCCTGTTTTCTGATTGTTGCAGCAAAAGGCTTTATATCAGGTTCTTTGGCAATGCCTGCTTCAATCAGCTCGGCATAGCCTGCAATGGAAGTCAGTGGTGTTTTCAGCTCGTGTGAAACATTGGCAGTAAACTGCTTTTTTTGTTTGTCAAGGGCTTTTTGTTTTTCCTTCTCCTGCTTCAGAGCATCCACAAGCGGCTTCAGCTCATCATAAACCTTAACGTTATCTATGTTATCAAGATTTTTTCCGAGCTCGTCAATGGGCTTGAGAATACTTTTGGTTATAGCTACGCTGATCATAACAGACATAGCTATAACTGCAATAATAGCAATGAATATGTAAATTAATATTTCAACAAAATTCTCATCAGTCAGTGTATTTGGATGAATACTGTTGCCGAGACGATTGCCGTAGGAATAAAATATTGCCACAACAACAATAGCTGTAATGGCAATAACGGCTACACCGAAGGCGAGAATTTTTGAAAGCGTTTTTTTTGTCATTTAATCACCGACCTTATAACCGACGTTGCGTATGGTCCTGATATGCTCACCGGCATTACCCAGTTTTTTTCTGAGTGACTGAATGTGCACGTCAACGGTTCTGTTGCCCTGCTCAAAATCATAGCCCCATACAATTTCCATAAGTCGGTCACGAGTGAGTACAATTCCCTTGTTTCTTATTAAATGCTTGAGAATTTCATATTCCTTATATGTTAAATCAACTTCATTTCCGCTTACAAGAACTGTGTGACGGCCCTCGTCAAGTATGATATCTTTATAAGCCAGGACAGGCTTTGCCTTTTTTTCGGTTCGTCTTAATATGGCTTTGACTCTTGATACCAGCTCCATTACGCCGAATGGTTTGGTAATATAATCATCAGCACCCATATCCAGTCCTTTAACTGCATCAATTTCACTTGTTTTTGCAGTTACCATAACGACAGGGATATCGCTGTACCGGGGCGTGCTTCTGATGTGTGTCAGCAGCCCAAGTCCGTCATCCTGAGGGAGCATAATGTCAAGCAAAATCATATCTGGTATTTTTTGGTCAAGCTCATTTAAGAATGATGCACCCTCACTGAAGCCGATAACATCAAAATTTGCATTCTTCAGTGCATACATTTCAAGCTCGCGTATGGATGTATCATCTTCGACTATGTATACAAGCTGTTTGTTTTCCATATATTACCTCATCATCTGACTGCATATTTATTGAGATATTCCTCAAAGCTTTCCATAAAGTATTTATTATCGGAAGTTTTAACTCCTTTAAGATAGCTGTGGGTCTTATAGCTGCCCTGTGAAAGCTCAATGATACATACAGCAAGGTTTGAACAGTGGTCGGCAATACGCTCAAAGGAATTGATGATGTCAAAGAAAAGCATACCGTTTTCAATACTGCATTCGCCGTCACTCATACGCTTGGAGTGTTTTGCACGCAGCTGAGCTTTAAGGTTATTGATAACCTGCTCAAGGGGTTCAATTGTCTGTGCCAGATCAATGTCATTGTTGATAAATGCATTGGTTGAATTCTCGATGATTTCCTTAACTGCTCTGCCCATAATGTCAAGCTCTTTGTTGGCATCTGCTGAGAAATGGATTTTCTCCATATGCATTTTGCGTTTCGTTTTCAGAATATTTACGCCGTAGTCGCCGATACGTTCAAAATTACCGATAGCATGGGAATATTTGCTTGCTCGCATTGAATCTTCAATGCTCAGATCAAGTGCACTTATTTTCAGAAGATAGGTTTCAAGCGCATCCTCGTATTGGTCAAGGAGCTTTTCGTTTTCTTTTATTTTTTCATCTTTGATTTTGCTGTAGAATTTAATGAAATCAATGCTCATTGAAATGTTCTTTTTTGCAAGAAGAGCCATTTCGTCGCATTGTTCCTTGATTTTATCAAGCGCATAGGCAGGAGAACGGAGAAAACGGTCGTCAACAAGACCGGTATCCTCCTCTTTGATTCCTTCCTGCGGATCATCCTTAATAATGATGCACATCAGCTTTTCAAGCAGGGTGCCGAAGGGGAAGAGGATGATTGTTGTGAATATGTTGAATACAGAGTGAATTATTGCAATACTTGCCGGACCTACCGCTTCTTCAATAAACGGAAGATCAAATATTGCATTTGCACCGTAAAACAAAGCACTAGCCAAAACAACGCCGATTACGTTGAATACAAGATGTGCTCCTGCTGCACGTTTTGCATTTTTGTTTGCTCCGACAGAAGAGAGAAGAACCGTTGTGCAGGAACCAATATTCTGACCGAGAACGATTGGAAATGCTGCCGAAACGGATACTGCGCCTGTTGCAGACAGTGCCTGTAAAATACCGACTGATGCTGACGAGCTCTGCATAACGGTTGTAAGAAGAAATCCTGCTGCAATGCCGAGAACAGGATTAGAGAATTTTGTGAGTATTCCGGTGAATTCAGGTATATTTTTAAGTCCCTCAACAGAGTTGCTCATAGTGTCCATACCTATCATAAGCAATGCAAAGCCTAAAAGAATTGTTGAGATGCTTTTCTTTTTTTCGCTTTTTGCAAACATAAAAATAACAATGCCGATAAAAGCAAGTAGCGGTGCAAAAGACGAGGGCTTCAGAAGCTGAATGAAGATATTTGAATCGGCATCTATTCCGGTCAGGGATAATATCCAGGCAGTAACAGTTGTACCGATATTGGCACCCATTATGATTCCGATAACCTGTCTCAGTGCCATAATACCGCTGTTTACAAAGCCAACGGCCATGACGGTTACTGCGCCGGACGATTGAATTACCGCCGTTACAATCATACCGAGCAAAACACCCTTGATACGGTTGTTCGTCATTTTCTCAAGTATACTTTCAAGCTTGCCGCCGCTGATTTTTTCCAGGCTCGAGCCCATTACATTCATACCGAAAAGGAACATTGCCAGACCGCCGAGCAGTGTTAAAACGTCAAATATTGTCATATGCTGTACCTCGTGACTTAATTCTGATAATTAAATCATTTATAAAAATATGTTGATTTGATTGCCTTTATATCATTTTTTTGAAAAATCCTGTTATATATTAAAATTCCTTAGTTAAAATACAGTATAATTTATGTTAAATCTATGTTAAATCTTGATGTTTTTAAGCAAGTGAGATAAATCTGAACAAGCCTAAAGCGGCGTGCTTATGCTATTCACAGTAGATTGGTGAGGTGATTGCCAGCAGCTGACTTTCAGTATCCACACTTCCCCAGAGCTCTGCTCTGTACCAGTGACCTCTTTCAAGGTTCAATCTTACGTGACGCTCGTCAAATCTGGTTTCAAGCACGATTTTACCGCCGTTTGTAACGATTCTTATGGTTTTGTATTTTACAGCCTCGTCGCCCGCGTTCTTTTCACGGGAGTGAATATCCGTAAAAAAGCTGAAGGTGTATGTGCCTTTCTTTACGGTATCACCGATTGAATATGTATTGCCGTATCTGTGGAGCTTGAACAGGAATTTCACACCTGTTGAGACAACAGTCTTTCCCATACGGATTGCACGGATTGCCTGCTGTTCGTTTACATCACCGTCAATATCTATGTAGGTGCAGCCGTAGTGTCCGCCGTTTTCAGGTCTGTGCCAGTCCCTGCCGTAGGAGGCGGCAATTCTGTATCCTTTATCAAGAAGTGATGTCCAAAGCTCAAGGGATTTGGTGTTTTCACTTGTGATTCTTGTCAGATCCTCGTGCCATATTTCCATATAGTCAACGTTGTTCCAGTTTTTTACATTGAATTCCCATCTGCCGCCTGTGCAGATGGGTGAGCCCATTTGAAACGGATGAGCAATTCCCACAATACCGCCGGCAGCCTTAACCTCTTTTATCTTTTCGTCAATATTGTTAGGTACGGCATCACGCCAGTCCACAAACTGTTTGGCACCTAAGACGAGCATATGTCCGAAATATGTTGTCCATTCAATGCCTCTTATGCTCGGCAGTATGCTGTCGTCAAGTTCCGTGTGGCCTGAAAAGGTGTTATGGTCAGTCAGTGCGATTAAGGAAAGGTGATCTGCCTTTGCATTTTCCAAAAGCTCCTTGACCTGAAATGCACCGTCTGAATGTATTGTGTGGCAATGCAGTTCGCATGGAAGATAACTCATTATTCAGCCTCTCCTTCAATTTCAATCGTATAGTCCACATCACAGGAAACATGGTGCACATTCAAAACGATGTCCCATTCACCTGCGGTGATTTTACCCTTCATAAAACCCGGTGATGCATACTCTCTGCTGATGGTATGCTCCTGTATATCATCCTGACGGTGTGCTGCACCTCGATAAGTACCGCAGCTGTCAAGGGACAGGGTAATCAGATTTTTTACAGGCAGGTAGTCGGCAGGTCTGCCAATCAGGTTTTCGTCGTATTTGTCAAAGCAGTTTCTTACGGTTATAACAGCTTTCTCCCTGTCCTCAAGTGTTTTGGGGGAATAGTGATACTTGATTTTTAATGTCTTTATATTTGCAGGTACATCAAATTTGTGCATAAGATTTGTTTTGTCGTTGGCAGTTGTGATTCTGCCCTTTGTGCAGAATATAAGCATAAGCACCTCCGAAAAGGAAATATATACTATAATTATAAAATAGAATACAGATATTTTCAATTGCTATTTATAACTAAAAATGTTATATTAAATTTGGTGATAAAGATGAATTCGGAAAAGATAAACCTTAGAAAATGGATGGAAAATATTGACGATAACAGAGACCTGCTCAGCCTGAATTTAGTGGGTACGCACGACTGTGTGACACAGTATGTTCAGCTTTCGTATTTTGCAAGATGTCAGGACAGGAATATTTATGAACAGCTTTGTATCGGTGTAAGAGGACTCGACATCAGAGTCAAGTCAAAGGGCGACAGGCTGAAAATGGTACACGCTTTTACGAAAGCGTTTGTAAAGCCCAGCCATTTATCTGCCTGGATGGATATGGAGGATGTACTGGAGCATTGCTATCACTTTCTTGATGAGAATCCCAGTGAAACGATTGTCTTTCAGTTTAAAAACGACAGCGGCAGGGAAATGGAAAAATGCTTTGATATTCTCTATAATACCTATATTAAAGCAGATCAGGACAGGTGGTATCTTGAAAACAGAGTGCCTGACCTTTGTGAATGTCGCGGAAAAATTGTACTTATCCGACGCTGTAAAATGGCAGACAGGGAAGAGTATAATGACAGGAACAGCGGAATTGATTTTTCAAAATGGGTAGAGCAGGTTACAGTAGAACCTGAGCCGCTCACCCTGAAAACAGGCGGCGAGAATGATGTCTCCTTTATTATTCTGGACCGATTCAAGTATAAGCCTGTTCCGAGATGGAGTGAGTGTATTAAACCGTTTCTTGACAGGATGAAGCCCTTTGACGGTACATATATTATAAATTATCTTTCAACCTCAGGGGGACTTAAAGGTCCTTACAACAATGCAAAATATATAAATCCTGAATTTATGGCTTATCCCCTTGACAGTGAAAATTATTATGGTATGATTTACGTTGATTTTCCTACACCTGAGCTTACGGAAAAAATAATCAGAACGAATTTCTGAGGTGTTCGTATGAAACTGAACGAAATAAATATACGTGATCCTTTTGTATTAAAAGAAAAGGATACCTACTATCTTTATGGTACAAGGGCAAAGAACTTCGGTCAGAATGTCGGTGGCTTCGATGTTTATAAATCAACTGATTTGGAGCAGTGGAGCGACCCTGTAACCTGTTTTGATTCCGAGAAAAACGGTTTCAACCGTCAGGTGAACTGGGCACCTGAGG
Source organism: uncultured Eubacterium sp. (assembly GCA_910577195.1). Classification (GTDB taxonomy): domain Bacteria; phylum Bacillota; class Clostridia; order Oscillospirales; family Acutalibacteraceae; genus Eubacterium_R. The sequence goes on from CAJTLP010000002.1 coordinate 293,080, forward strand.
TGCATAAGTACAAAGACAGCTTTTATATGTTTGCTACTTTTACAAGGGAAAACGGCTTAAGAGGAGTGTTTGTCTTAAAGGCAGACAATCCTATGGGACCCTTTGAGGTGTATTCACCGAAGGCGGTCACACCTGAGGAATGGGAATGCCTTGACGGTACACTCTATGTGAATAAAAAGGGTGAGCCTTATCTTGTATTCTGCCACGAGCATACGCAGATTGTTGACGGAACTGTCTGCTATGTAAAGCTGAGTGATGATTTGAAAACGGCAGTCGGCGAGCCTGTGTATCTTTTTTCAGGCTCTTCACCTGAGTGGGCAGACGTAAAGCCTGAGGGTGAGCATTATATAACCGACGGACCTTTTATGTACAGAACAAGCGGCGGAGAGCTCCTTTTAATCTGGTCAACCTTTATTGACCATAAATACGCTCAGTGCATTGCAAAGTCTGATAACGGTGATATTGACGGAAAATTCATTCACCTTCCTCCGCTTATTACAGACGACGGCGGACACGGAATGATTTTTAACGCAGGAGATAAGTTGATGCTGACCTTCCATACACCGAATCAGACAGGCTATGAACGACCTGTGTTCCGCGAGCTGGAGGACTTGGGAAATACAATAAAAATGAAATAGCCAAGCACATCTGTTTTAATAAAGATGCCGTAACGATTGTTTTTTTAACATTCCTTATGGCATTTTATCTTAGATATATTTTTGTATGTAGAAAGCAAGGGAATTAAATATGAAAATAGCAATATGTGATGATGAGCAAATATATATTGATAATATTGCTGAGCATTTGGATATCTTTTCGGCAGAAAACAATATTGATTTTGAAAAAAGTATATTTACAAACTCTGCGGATATTCTGGCAAGTGATATCAGATTTGATATTGCTGTTCTTGATGTTGAGATGGATAATATTAACGGCATCAAATTAGGCTCAGAGCTGAGGAAAAGGAATCCGCATATTATTCTTATTTATGTTACGGCTTACAGAAAATATCTTGATGATGCATTGAATCTCAATGCTGTCAGATTTTTTGAAAAGCCGCTTGATCCCCAGAGATTTTACAGGGGACTGCATGATGCGGTTAAAAGAATTGATAATACCTCAATCAGCTTTTATCTGAAGGATCAGGAGCTTACCGAACGTATATCGGCACAGGACATTATTTTTGTGGAAATTGAAAAGCGAAAAACAAAGGTTGTTACCCGTGATAAGGAATACCACTCGGATCATCATATCAGCTTCTGGCAGGATAAACTTACAAGTACAATATTTATATCTCCGCATAAAAGCTATATTATCAATTTTAATTATGTAACAGCATATGAAAGGAATTATGTAATTCTTGACGAAAGATACAAAGTAAATATTGCAAGAAATAAGCAGGCTGATTTTTATCGGAAGTTTATGCAGTACGTGGAGGGAAGATAATGGTTCGCAGCGCAGTTGTGATTGTGATTTATATTTTTGAAATGCTGGTTTCATTTTGCTTTTTTTCAAGAATATGTGAAAGAAAGAGAAATATAGGCGCAACAATTTTAATCGTTTGAGAGAGGTTATAATACCTGAGAGTGTAACAAGCATAGGAACACAAGTCTTTATGGATTGCGACGTTTTAAAAAATATCGTAATACCCGATAGCGTAACAGAACTTGGAATCGGTGTATTTAGAGACTGTGTAAACTTAAAGAGTGTAAAATTATCGAGTGGTTTAACAAAAATAAGTGAAAGTACATTCAGCGGATGCGAAAATCTTACAAGTGTAATAGGAACTGAAAATATAAAGTATATTGGAAGAAATGCATTTTTGAATTGCAAAATTTTGAAAAATATGTTTTTCTCTTCAGCTTTGGAAAGTATAGATTATAGTGCATTTGGTTCCTGCAATAATTTAGCCGATGTATATTATTGTGCAGATGTGAATAATTGGAACAAGGTATTAATTGAAGCAGGTAATGCATGTCTGACACAGGCAAATTTCCATTTTCATAATTCGGATAACGGTGTGATTACAAAAAAAGCAACCTGCTCTGCTGAGGGTATCAGAACCTATACCTGCTATATTTGCAACGCAACAAGAACAGAGACAATCCCTGCCACTGCAAAGCATACATATACCGAAAAGGTTATAGCTCCAACCTGTGCAAAAAATGGATATACCCTTCATTCCTGTACAGGCTGCGGAACTTATTATATGAGTGATTATGTTCATACCACAGGTCACGGCAGCAAAACATACCGTGCATTGGTCGGTAAGGCAACACCTTCTAAAAACGGCAGTGCAGTAACCATTTGCTCTACCTGTGATACCGTTGTGAAAAAGGAGACTATTTATTATCCTAAAACAATCAGCCTTTCAAGAACCGCTTATACATACAATGGAAAGGTGCAGACACCGACTGTTACAGTAAAGGACAGCAAAGGCAAGGCACTGAAAAAGGATACGGACTATACCGTAAGCTATGCAAGCGGCAGAAAGAATGTGGGCAGATACGCAGTTACCATTACCTTTAAGGGTAATTACAGCGGTACAAAAACACTGTATTATAATATTGCACCGCAGGGAACAAAGGTAACAAAGCTGACTGCAAAATCAAAGGGTTTTGTAGTTCAGTGGGCAACACAGAAGAATCAGACAACAGGCTATCAGATTCAGTACAGCACAAGCAGCAATTTTAGCAATGCGACAACTGTAACTATGCCGAAGAACACATATTATGCAAGAAACATCACAGGCCGTGCAGGCGGTAAAAAGCATTATGTACGTGTTCGTACTTATAAGACAGTAAAGTTCAACGGCAAAAATTACAATATCTATTCTGCCTGGAGCGATACAAAAACCGTCACAACAAAAAGATAGTAATGAGCGGATAACAAAAAAAGAACTCGGTTGATACCGAGTTCTTTTTTTATGAATTGTTGTTTAGTGTACAAACAATGTTATTGATATTCTGTAGGGAACGATTCCATATCGTCCCCTAAAATTTTAATAATGTTCGGGCGGATATTGAATCCGCCCCTACAAAAAAAGAAATACATTGTTATACGTAATGTATTTAATTAAATGTATAATAAAAATAGTTTGCAATATTCACAGGATTCAGGCGGTAGAAAAATCTGAACAGCTGTTTTTTGAGCTTTGACTTTTTGAATTCAATGTTATTTGCACAGGTGATTTTATAATCCTTTGGTGCTTTGTCAAAGGTGACTGTTCTTGTTTCGCCCTTTGCAAGTGAAAAGTAGTTGTCACTTGCGATTTCATCACTGTCTATGAAAACATTGTAAGCAAATGTATCACTGGTCAATATCATTTTATTGCCGTCAAGCTTGGCTGTAATATTCGCTTTTTTCAGATGCATTTTGTCAGGTGAGGTGAATATCTCCGTTATAACCTCATCGTTGAAGCAAAGCTGAAGAACAGTATTTTCATTCACTTTGATTTCATCAATTTTCTTAAAGCTGTTTGGTTCAAGACTGATACCATATCCCTGCGTGCTGATTTTATCATTGTTGAACAGCTTAACAGTAAGCTCCAGTTCCACCGCATTTAATGTGTCATTATGAGCGAAAAGAACTGCCTTGCCCTTTTCCTTTTTACAGCTTACGGTGACAGGTGCAAAGAATTCCCTTGATTTATACTGCAGAGCCTTAGGCACACCCTCAAAGTCAACGGATGCCCAGCTCGGACAGTTCCATACATCATTGAACTGCCAGAACACGGAGCCGTTGCATCTGCCCTTGTTCTGTCTGAAATGGATTGTGGCATTCTTCACGCACTCTGCCTGAACAATTCCTGTGAGGTATGGCAAATCTTCAAAATGCTTAGGGAAGTCAAACATCTCTGTGAGATAGAAAAGCATCTTTTTATTGCCGCCCAGACATTTCTGATGTCTGTTAAAGCTTGGTGAGGTGATATCATATTCCTCAGGCGGTGCAAAGGTTTTGATTGCTTTCATAGACGGCAGGGATTCCAGACCAAACTCGGATAAAAATCTTGAGTATCTTGTTGTGTAGTAATCAAGCTTTTTCAGTCCGTGCCATACGTTCCACATATGTGTGTCACCCACATTGTCGCTTGAGTATTCCTTGAAGCAGGCACTGCCGATAGGTGATGTCGGAATGTAGGATACATCCGTGAGTTCGCTGATAAAATCAGGCAGTGTATGATAGAAGAATTCCTCATACGCTTTCATAATCTTTGCCGTTTTCGGAAGATAGGAGAACATTACCTCAAGCTCATTGTTTCCGCACCAGAGGGCAAGACTTGGATGAACAGTCAGCCTGGTTACATTTGCTGTAACCTCTGCCAGTACATTGTCCGTGAATTCCTTGTCATAGAAAGGGTACATCTGACAGGCAAAGCAGAAGTCCTGCCATACCAGGATACCCCTTTCGTCGCACTGATTCATCAGGTAGTCATTGGCATAGCTTCCGCCGCCCCATACTCTGATGATATTGAAATTTGATTTCTGTGCAAGGTCCAGGTAGTAATCAACCGTATCGTTGTCACTGTCCTCGTAAATTGCAGAGAACGGAATCAGATTGCCGCCCTTTGCAAATATTTTTTCACCGTTTAAAACAAAACAGAAATTGCTGCCGTATTCGTCCTTGCTTGTGTCAAGATAAAGGGAACGCAGACCGATTTTCTGCTCAACTTTGTCCTCCTCATTTTCAAATATAACCGTATAAAGGGGCTGAATCTCTTTCTGTGACAGCTCATAGGTGTACCAGAGCTGCGGATTTTCTATGATAAACTCGTTGTTATCATTGCCGTTTATTACTGCACCGTCAGGGGAAAGCAGAGTGATGTGTTCTGCGTTATCTGCACTTACTCTGACAACTGCTTTGTCTTTTGTGGTGTTTTGTGTGATTTTTATATTTTCAATTCTTTGATTAAAGCATTTCAGCTCAATGTTTTCAAGCACGGCACAGTACGGAATACAGGGACCCCAGTCCCAGCCGAAGTGACATCCCGGCTTTCTGATATAAGGTATGCCGTCAACACCGTTGTTGTTTTTTGGGAGAGGGTGCTCCTTCTGAAGCTTGTTTATGTATTTGATTGCGGAGTCAAAATGAAGCAGAATGGTATTTCGTCCTTCTGTCAGATAAGCCTTTATATCAACATCAACAGGGATGAAAGCGTTATTGCTTTTAAATGCTTCCTTGCCGTTGATAAAGCAGGTGCAAAGCGTATCAAGTCCGCCGCAGCAAAGATGAATGTGCTTGTATTTTAAATCCGCATCGTTGATGTCAAATTCTCTTCTGAATTCAAAATCATTTTCGCCGATGCGTATACCTTCCTTCTCATCACCTGAAATCAGAGGATTTTTAATTGCATTATTTTTTATCAGATTACCAAAATCACTGCCGGGTATAACTGCGTTATATTCCTTTTGGTCGGTACAGTTTTTCATTATCCAGCTGCCGCCGAGATTCATATTTTTCATATTTATTCTCCAACATAATATTTTATAGTCTGAAAGCGAAGCGGACAAATCATTTTTGTCGCATTTGCTTTTAATCTAATATAGCATATATTTCAGATTTATGCTATACTAAAAATTAATGAATCTATTGAGGAGTATATTCTTATGAAAATAAAGCAGAAATTAGATACACTTGTACAAAAAATAGTTGATGCCGTAAGCGGTAACGGCGTTATGCAGGAGGAAAATACTGCCGACGGTACTGCAAGGGCTTTTGAGCCTATGCCTGATATCGCACTGAAAGCTGCTGAGGAAAGTATCGTTTTGCTGAAAAATATAAATAACACATTACCTGTTAAGGATGATGAAGTGATTTCTGTTTTCGGCAGATGCCAGATTGACTATTTTTATGTGGGATACGGCAGCGGCGGTGATGTCAATGCACCGTATCAGGTGAATCTGATTAAAGGACTTAAAGAAAGCAATGCCAATATTTATTCACCTGTTTTAAATCTTTATGAGGATTGGTGTGAAAAAAATCCTGTCAGTCACGGCTTCTGGGGTCACTGGCCTATGTGCTTTCCTGAAATGGAACTGGAGGAAAGAATTGTAAAATCAGCTGCAAATAACAGTCATTCTGCAATTGTTGTAATCGGCAGAGCAGCAGGAGAGGACAGGGAAAATAAGCCGGAGCAGGGCAGCTATTATCTGACAGATACGGAAATAAAAATGCTTGACCTTGTGACTGCCCATTTCAATAAGGTTACGGTTATAATGAACTGCGGAAATATTGTTGATATGGCGTGGACTGAGAAATACGGCGATAAAATCACTGCCTTAGTTTATGCATGGCAGTGCGGTATGGAGAGCGGAAACGCACTTGCCAATGTGCTTATGGGAAAAACAACTCCAAGCGGTAAATTACCCTGCACCATTGCAAGAAATTATGAGGACTATTCAAGCTCTGCAAATTTCGGCGGCAAGGATTATAATAACTACGAAGAGGACATTTTTGTAGGCTACAGATATTTTGAAACCTTTTGCAGGGATAAGGTGCTTTATCCGTTCGGCTTTGGTCTGAGCTATACTGATTTTGAAATAAAGCCTGTTTCGTTTGAAAGAAAAGATGATAAGTTTTATATTACAGCAGATGTAAAAAATGTCGGTAATGTGAGCGGTAAGGAGATTGTTCAGCTTTATGTGAAGGCACCTCAGGGTAAATTGTCAAAGGCTGAAAGAAGCCTTGTTGCTTTTGGAAAAACCAATGAGCTTGCACCTGACGAAAGTGAAAGCATCCATTTTGAATTCAGTCTTTATGATATTTCCTCCTTTGACGACTGCTCAAAAAGCTCGCATAAATATGCCTATGTTATCGAAAGCGGTGAATATACTTTTTATATCGGAAATTCTGTTCGTACTGATATGAAAGCAGGCAGTGTTCAGCTTGAAGATATGGTTGTTGAACAGCTTGATGAGGTTTGCGGTATCAAGGACAGCTTTGAACGTATGGTTGCAAAGGAAAAGGACGGCAGACTGATTATCGGCAAGGAGCAGCTTGCACCGTCAAAGCCGTATCTTAAGGACAGAATTACCAATAATCTTCCTGTTGAAATAGGTTTTAAGGGTGACAGGGGTTATAAGCTGGCTGATGTGAAAGACGGTAAGATTACACTTGATGATTTTATTTCACAGCTTAACAACGATGAGCTGGAGGCACTCACCAGAGGTCAGGGAATGATGAACAGTAATCTTGGTGTTGTGGGAAATGCAGGTGCTTTCGGCGGAATTATTCCGTCATTGCGTGAAAAGGGTGTGGCACCGATTATCACAACTGATGGTCCTGCAGGTATACGTATCAAAAAATACACTTCACTGATCCCTTGCGGTACTGCCCTTGCAAGCACGTGGAACTGCGGCTTAATCGAATTGCTTACAACAGTTATGGGTGCTGAAATGCTGGAGCATGGCTCAGACGTTCTTCTTGCACCGGGTATGAATATCCAGCGCAATGTGCTTTGCGGAAGAAACTTTGAATATTTTTCCGAAGACCCTGTTCTTTCAGGTAAAATGGGTGCAGCGTATGTAAATGGTATTCAGACAAACGGTGTATCTGCCTGCCCTAAGCATTTTGCCTGCAATAATCAGGAGGTACGCAGAACGAAGAATGATTCACGTGTTTCACAAAGAGCACTCAGGGAAATTTATCTTAAGGGCTTTGAAATCTGCGTAAAGGAAAGCAAGCCACTTAATATTATGACAAGCTATAATAAAATTAACGGTGTATGGAGTCACTACAATTATGACCTTGTAACAACAGTTCTCAGAAAGGAATGGGGCTATGAGGGCAATGTTATGACGGATTGGTGGATGCAGAAATCCGCAAGTCCTGAATTTCCGTCCGTTAAGGACAATGCTTACCGTGTCCGTGCACAGGTTGATGTGCTTATGCCGGGTGGTAAGCACAATGCAAAGAAATATAAATCGGACGGTACATTACTTGCTACAATCGGAAAGACTGACGGTATAACCAGAGCAGAGCTGGAAAGAACAGCAAGAAACGTACTTAATCTGATATTAAAAATAAAATCATAATAACATAGGGACTGTCTCATTTGAATATACGTGAGACAGCCCCTTTACTTTTTAAGGACAATTGCATATGGTTTTTCTTGTCAGCAATATATTGCCCGGTGATACTGAAAATTCATCAAGTCCCCATTTTACAAGGGATGGTATAAGTGCAGTATCGGTGGCAGCTTCACCGCACATTCCTACTGCGATTCCGTTAGCCTTAGCATTTTTAATCGTTGTCTCAATCGCTCTTAATACAGGGGTTTGCAGTGTATCATACAGCGAGCAAACCTTTGCATTTCCGCGATCAACTGCCATAATGTAGCCTGTTAAGTCGTTCGTTCCGATTGAAAAGAAATCAACCTCTTTTGCCAGTATATCCGAAATCATAACGGCAGCAGGTGTTTCTATCATAATTCCGACTGGGGTATCGGCGTAGTTTGTGCCTGCATTTTTCAGATCTGTTTTACATTCTTCAATCAACTCTTTGGCTTTTCTGACCTCATCAAGTGCAGTGATAAGGGGCAGCATTATTTTAATATTTCCGTATACAGCTGCCCGGAGGATTGCTTTAATCTGTGATTTAAAAAGTAAAGGATTGTCAAGGCAGTAGCGTATCGCCCTGTGACCGAGAAAGGGATTCTCCTCTTTTTCTATTTTTAGATAAGGGATATCCTTATCTCCTCCGATGTCAAGCGTACGGATAATAACCTCTTTATTGTTCATTGCCTTAGCAACTGTGGAATATGCTTCAAACTGCTCCTCTTCAGTCGGCTCACTGTTCCTGTCCATAAACAGAAATTCTGTTCGGAACAAGCCGATTCCTTCAGCACTGTTTTGTATAACATTCTGGATGTCCTCAGGCTTTCCTATATTTGCGTAAACAGCTTTTTTTATTCCGCTTTGGGTTATGCTTTCTTTACCCATATAAGCCTTGAGATTTTCTTTTTCAGCAATATATTCACTTTGCTTTTTGTTATACTCTGCAATTTGTTCTTCATTGGGATTCAGAATAATGTCTCCGTTAAAGCCGTCAGCGATTACAGCTGCACCGTCCTTGATTTTTTCGGTCGCATCAATGACGGAGAGCACCGCAGGAATACCCATTGCTCTGGCAAGTATCGCACTGTGGCTTGTTACGCCGCCAACCTCTGTAATAATAGCGTTAACATTTTTCTTATTTATTTTGCTTGTCATTGACGGCGTAAAATCCTTTGCAATGAGTACGGAGTTTTCTTCAACCGAAGATATATCCACACCATCAGCTCCGAGCAGTGTTTTCAGCAGACTGTCCTTGATATCTCTGATATCCGATACTCTTTGACGTGTAAGCTCGTCATCAGTTGCAGAAAAGATGTCGATAAACATATTGCATACTGTATCAACAGCTTTTTCGGCAATAACGCCTGAGTCAATGCTTTCCTGCATCTGTGATAGCATAAATGGGTCACGCAGCATAGCAATGTGTCCCTCAAGGATTTCGGATTCCTTGCTGCCTGCATTTGTCTTTAATGATTCTGCAAGCGCATTCGTTTCACTTATAAATGTATTAACAGCTGCCTGCAGGCGGCTTTTTTCAGCTTCAGCGTCTGTATATTTTACATTGCTGTAATCCGTGCTTATATCACTGATGATAACGGCTTTCCCTATGCCATAGCCCTGACTGGCACCAATTCCCTTAAGCATAAATGCACCTCTGTGTTATTCTCCGAAACCGGATTCAATAAGCTGAATTGCAGCGTCAAGCATCTGCTGTTCATCCTCGCCGTCGCATTCAATTGTGATATCCGTACCGCATTTGATACACGCTGCCATAATGTTCATAATGCTTTTACCGTTGATTTTTTTACCGTCAAGAACAATATCAATGTTGGATTTGAACTTGGTCATTTCGGTTACAAATATATTTGCAGGGCGCATATGAAATCCCATTTCATTTGTTATTTTAGCTGCTTTTGAAATCATAATGATTTTCCTCTTTCTCCGATTTTGTTTAAGCTTTTTCAAGCTCTCTTTTATTCTTTTTAAGCAGTGAAAGCATGAGTGCTCCGACAGCCGAGCCTGCAATCAATGCAATGATATATCCGAATGGATTGTCAACAACAGGGAATACAAAAATTCCGCCGTGAGGAGCAGGGCATGCACAGTTAAATAATGCGCACACAAGACCTGAAACTGCAGAGCCTACCATACAGGAAGGAATGACACGCAGAGGGTCGGATGCAGCATAGGGGATAGCACCCTCAGTTATAAAGCAGAGTCCCATAAGATAGTTTACAGGACCGTTTTTGATTTCCTCGTCGGTCCATTTTCTTTTGTTAAAGGTTGTGGAAAGTGCAATTGCAATCGGTGGTATCATACCGCCTATCATTACGGCAGCCATAATCCAGGTGTTTCCGTCAGCTACAGCGGCTGTGCCGAAAACATAGGCCGCCTTGTTGAATGGTCCGCCCATATCTGTTGCCATCATTGCAGCAAGAACGATTGACAGAAGAATTTTGCTTGTTTCGCCAAGACTTGAGAGTCCGTTTGAAAGTCCGATATTAAGGAAGCCGACAAAAGGATTGATTGCGAGCATAAACAAGCCGATTAACAGTGTGCCTAAAAGCGGATAGATGAATACAGGTTTTATGCCGTCCATACTCTTCGGCATCCAGCCGAATGCTTTTTTCAGAACATTTACAAGCATACCTGCAATGAAACCTGCAAGCAGCGCTCCGAGAAAGCCGGATACAGCGGAGTCATCTCCTGTAGGTGAGCTGAGTGTAGCACCTGTGGTGGCAAGATATCCGCCTACAATACCGGGAAGCAGTCCCGGTCGGTCTGCAATAGACTGTGCTATATATCCTGCAAGTATCGGAAGCATAAATGCAAAAGCGGCTTTACCAATCCAGAATACAACGGATGCAACCGGATTGGTTGAACCAAAGTCTCCGCCGGCATTTGAGTTGCCTGCAATGGTATCAATCAGAAAGCCTAAGGCAATAAGCACACCGCCGCCCACAACAAACGGGAGCATATGTGATACACCATTCATAAGATGTTTATAAATGCCGTGTCCAAAGCTTTCTTTTTCATCACTGCTTATGCTGTCCTGTTCACCGTCAGCATGATAAATATTTGCCTTGCCTTCAATAATTTTATTGATTAATTCTTCAGGTTTATTTATTCCGTTTGAAACAGTGGTTTTAATAACAGGCTTTCCGTCAAAGCGCGCCATTTTTACATTTTTGTCTGCGGCAATAATAATACCGTCACATTCTTCAATTTCCTTTTTAGTGAGGATATTTTTTGCACCGCCTGAGCCGTTTGTTTCAGCCTTCAGCGGATATCCTAATTTTTCTCCTGCCTTTTCAAGCGCTTCTGCCGCCATATATGTGTGGGCAATACCGGTAGGGCAGGCTGTAACAGCGAGAATACGATAGCTGTTATTTTTTGTATTCTGCGGTTTTGGTGCATCAGGATATTTTTCCTTTTCCTTGTTGTTGATTATATTGAGGAATTCATCTGCTGTTTTTGCATTTCTCAGTGCCTGACAGAATTCAGGCTCCATAAGCATAACCATAAGTCTTGAAAGAATTTCCAGATGAAGGTCACCGTCAAGCGGTGCGGCAATCATAAATAGAATGTCAGATGGCTTTCCGTCAGGTGCACCGTAGTCAACACCGTCTGTCAGTGTTAGTGCAGCAAGACCAGGTGTTTTAACGCTCTCTGATTTTGCGTGAGGAACTGCGATACCCTCGCCGATTGCAGTAGTGCCTTGTTTCTCTCTTTCAAGAATGGCATTTTTGTATGTGTCCGCGTCTGAAAGATTGCCAGCTTTTTTATGAAGTACAATCAGATGGTCAATAGCCTCTGATTTGGAGACTGCATTGGTATTAAGAGCAATAGCCTCTTTCTTCAGCAAATCAATGATTCTCATATTAATCAGTTCCTTTCTGTTTAATATAAATGCTTTCGTTTAAAAACATATTATCAATTTCTTTTTTCTTTGCAATAGAGCTGGAAAAGGCAGTTGCATTGGCGCATACAGCTCCCAGTCTGAGTGCTTTTTCATAATTTTTGCTTTCAATATATCCTGCAATAAAGCCTGCCACCATTGAATCACCGCAGCCGACAGAGCTGACAATCTTTCCGGGTGCATTTGTAACGGAGATTACATTACCATTCTCGTCAATCAGTGTTGCTCCGTCCTTTGCACGTGAAACAAGCACGTTCTTTGCACCCATTTCCTGAAGCTTTTTTGCGTACCTTATAACATCCTGTGTGCTGTTGATATCCACTGAAAAAATTTCGCCCAACTCGTGATGATTCGGCTTTATCAGAAACGGTTTGTATTTGAGTATATTTTTCAGCAGGTTGCCTGTGGTATCAACAACAACGTTTATATCCTTATCGGTGAAATGCTCTAAAATTTTTTCATAGATATCATCTGAAAGTGAAGGGGGAACAGAGCCTGCAAGCACCAGATAATCACCTGATTTTATTTTTTTCAGCTTATTTAAAAACTCGTCTATATCCTGTTCTGATATATCAGGACCGTGTGCATTTATATCCAGCTCTTTTTCAGATTTGATTTTTACATTTATTCTTGTAAAGCCTGTTTTCAAATGCACAAAATCCGTGTTTATATTATCAGCCTTCAGCATCCGTTCAAGCTCATTGCCTGTAAAACCGGCGAGAAATCCTGTTGCCGTATTTTCAATATCAAGCTGTGTTAATACGGATGAAACATTTATTCCTTTTCCGCCGTAAAATATTTGTTCCTTTTCAGATCGGCTTATATCCTTTTCGTTAATCGTATTTACCTGCATTACATAATCCATTGCCGGATTAAATGTTACAGTGTAGATCATTCTGTTACCTCTTTTACTATGGTTAGTTTTTTGATTGTTTCATTGGGGCATTTGTCCGTTATTATGCAGGCGCTGTCAATGGAACCTATACTTACAGCTGAAACCTTATTGAATTTTGACGAGTCTGCAAGAATATATGAAACAAAGCTTTTTTCAATTGCAATGCTTTTAAGCGTAGCCTCCTCAATATCAGGCGTGGTGAACCCTTGTTTTTCACTTACTCCGTTTGTTCCGATAAAGGATTTTGTAAATGAATATTTCTGGAGATTTGATGCTGCAACAAGACCGATTATTGCTTCTGTTGATTGCTTTAAAATTCCACCGAGAACAAGTGTTTTACAGCCGTTTGCAGAAAGCTCTCTTGCATGGGCAATGCCGTTCGTTACAAAGGTAGCCTTGCTTTCTTTAAGATATTTTGTCATAAGCAGTGTGGTTGTTCCTGCGTCAATAAAAACAAAGTCGTTATCCTGAATCTGAGATGCGGCATATTGTGCAATCAGCGATTTTTTATCAATGTGCTTTTTAATTTTTTCGTTTATGCTGTCTTCCAATTTTATGAATTCCTGATTAAGAACAGTGGCTCCACCGTGTACCTTGTTGAGTTTTCCTGCATCTGCGAGTGCTGCAAGGTCTCGTCTTATTGTTGATTCACTGCTGTCAAGTAATTCAGTTAATTTGCTGACAGTAACAGAGCCCTCCTCTTTTAATATGGATAATATCTTTATGTGTCTGTCCTGAGTAAGAATATATCATCACCGCTTTCTCTGCTTTTTACAATTAAATTATACCAAAATAATCCAAAAGCAGTCAATAACATTCAGGCATATTCGGCGATATTGCCGAAAACAGCGTGTTTTTTTGTGATGATTGTTCAGAAATAAAGACCTGTATGACTGATTATGAATGATTTGTGCTTTTTAATCATTTAATCAATCATTGTATGGGGAATGGTTCTATAATTTAGTTGTCATTGTGTAATAATAGCATTCCTCTTTTTTATTATTACCTAATTAAAGGGATTAATAATAAAAACAGTAAAAAAGCATCTCTCGGTGAGATGCTCTGTTACTATTCACTTTTTGCCATTACATCAAGCGGATTTACATTTTTGCCGTCAATTGCGGTTTCAAAATGGAGATGACTTTCACTGCCTGCTTCAAACGGAACTGAACCGAGCGTTCCCAGTGTCTGACCGATTGTAACATAGTCGCCTTCTGATACATTTACCGTATCAAGACCGCAGTATTTTGCCACAAGCTTTCCGCCATGATCAATTTCAACAACCTTTCCGAGCAGGTTATCCTTTTTTACGGACAGAACAAGACCGTCATTTATTGCCGAAATTTTTGCACCTGATGCACATTTAAAGTCTACCGCAGTATGAGAACGGTAATCACCCATAGTCTCATTTTTTACAAGCTCCTCACTGTAGCCGAAAATCACTGTTTCCTCACAGGGATATTTGTAAAAGGATTTGTATGGGGTATTTGTTTCGCCTGACTGCATAGTGGCCTTTTCAGTTGATGCAGCAGTTGTTTTTGCAGCGGTTGTGCTATTATCTTCAGTGGTAGCAGCTTTTCTTGTTGTGGTATCCTTAACGGTTACTCTTTTCTGTACCTCTGTTGTCTGCGTCTGTTTAACAGTGGTTGCTTCATTTACCAATGTATTATTTGTACTTTGAGTTGAAAAATAAACGATAAGACCCAATGCAATAATGCAAAGGCAGATTACTGAAAATAACGCTCTTAAATTTTTATTATTTGGTTTATCTTTAGTTGACATAAAATAACACCTCACAAGCATTATTGCCGCAAGGTGTTGTTTTTATACGGATTTTATGAAAAAGAAATTATAAAAAATCAGCATCTGCCAATAACAGATGCTGAAAAATTTAAAAATATAATTGATTAAACGATACCCTGAGCCATCATTGCATCAGCAACCTTCATAAAGCCTGCAATATTTGCACCGATAACAAAGTTGTCTTTTTCGCAAAGCTGCTCGCAAGCATCCTTCATATGATAATAAATATTAATCATAATGCCCTTAAGCTTAGCATCAACCTCATCAAAGGTCCAGCTTGAACGGATTGAGTTCTGACCCATTTCAAGAGCAGAAGTAGCAACACCGCCTGCGTTTGATGCTTTACCCGGAATGAAGAGTACATTTTTATCAAGGAATACCTGAGTAGCCTCTGCGTCAGTCGGCATGTTTGCGCCTTCGCATACTGCATAGCAGCCTGTATCAGCAAGTCTCTCAGCCTGTGCCTTGTTGATTTCATTCTGTGTTGCACAAGGAAGAGCAACCTCACATGTTACGTTATCCCAGATCGAGCCCTCGCCGTAGGTTGCATCAGGATGCGTTTCAAGATAAGTCTTGATTCTCTTACGCTCAACCTCTTTAATCTGCTTAACAGCCTCAACGTCAATACCGTTTTCATCAATGATATAGCCTGTTGAATCTGAGCAGGATATTACCTTAGCACCAAGCTGAGTTGCTTTTTCCATAGCATAGATAGCAACGTTACCTGAACCTGATATAGCAACTCTTGCACCTGAAAGGTTTTTGTTGTGATCCTTAAGAAGCTCTTCAGTGATATAAACAAGACCATAGCCTGTAGCCTCAGTTCTTGCAAGAGAACCACCGAAGCTTAAGCCCTTACCTGTAAGACAGCCCTCTGAACGGTTTGTGAGCTTTTTGTACTGACCGTAAAGATAACCAACCTCACGTGCACCTGTACCGATATCACCTGCAGGTACGTCCTCATCAGCACCGATGTACTTATAAAGCTCGTTCATGAATGCCTGGCAGAAACGCATAACCTCCATATCACTCTTTCCCTTAGGGTCAAAGTCGGAGCCGCCCTTAGCACCGCCGATTGGAAGACCGGTAAGACTGTTTTTGAATATCTGCTCAAAGCCAAGAAACTTGATTATGCTGAGGTTAACACTTGGATGAAGTCTGAGACCGCCCTTGAAAGGACCGATAGCAGAGTTGAACTGTACACGGTATCCGCGATTAACGTGCACATTGCCATTATCATCAACCCAAGGAATACGGAACATAATCTGTCTTTCAGGCTCAACAAGTCTTTCCAGCAAGCCTGCTTTCTGATACTTAGGGTCATTGTCAACCACTGGAGCCAAAGACTCAAGTACCTCCTCTGCAGCCTGGATAAATTCCGGCTGATCAGGATTTTTGATTTTTAAATCATTTAAAACCTTTTGTGAATAAGTCATAATGATTCCCTCCCAAATATTTGTAATGAACAGAAAGCAGAATTTATACATTTATTTCGTCTAAATACTGCATATAAAGTGTGTTGATTAACACTTTAAGGTGAATTATAGCAACATTGTTTTGTGTTGTCAAATTTTTTATGTATAAATATACATTTTGCGTATACGCGCTGAAAATATCCCCCCACCCGGCTTGTACTGCAATCTTTGCTTTGATAGAATATGCCTGTCAAATAAATGGAGGAACAAATTATGCATATACCTGAAAATTATCTCAGTCCTGCTACCTGTGCAGTAATGGCAGCAGCTGCTGTACCTGCAATTGCAGTATCTGCAAAAAAGGTTAAGGAAAATATATCAAAGGATAAAATGCCTCTTCTTGGCGTATTCGCAGCATTTTCATTTGTTGCAATGATGTTTAATATTCCGCTGCCGGGAGGAACAACCGGCCACGCAGTAGGGGGAACGCTGATAGCCATATTGTTAGGGCCTGAGGCAGCGTGTCTTTCAGTGGCGGTAACGCTTACCATTCAGGCACTTCTTTTCGGTGACGGCGGCATACTGTCGCTGGGTGCTAATATATTCAATATTGCGTTCATCCTTCCTTATGTTGGCTATGCTGTTTATTCACTGATTAAAAATCACAGCAAGTCAAAGGCAGGGGAATATATCGGCGCAGCAGTCGGCTCTTATATCGGAATCAATGCTGCTGCACTTATGACTGCAATAGAATTCGGCGTTCAGCCATATTTGTTTAAAGATGCAGCAGGGCAGGCTTTGTATTGTCCTTACGGACTGAATGTTTCCATTCCGGCTATGATGGCAGGACATCTCACATTGTTCGGACTGGCAGAAGTAGTATTTACCGTCGCAGTTCTTGCATTTGTTAAGTCAACATCACCGGAGCTTGTGAATAATCAGCCGCAGACAAAAAAAGGAAAGACTTTAATCGGTATACTTCTTGCGGTATTTGTGGCACTTACTCCGATAGGACTGCTTGCCACCGGAACTGCTTGGGGCGAATGGGGCGTAGAGGATATGGTATCCATAGCAGGCTTTACTCCCGCAGGAATGGAAAACGGTATTCTTTCCGACTTTTCAGCACTCTGCCCTGACTATGCGATAGGCAGTCTGCCTGAATGGATAGGATATATACTATCTGCGGTAATCGGAATTGCAATTGCAGTCATCCTATTCAAGCTCATTTCATCCTTTATGAGGAATAAAGTAAACTATGCAAAGTAACAATATCCCTGACTGGCTGACCGGGAAGGACGATTATATTCCTGAGTCTGACAAGTCAAAATTTATTGATAAAAGCACAAAGCAAATACTTTCTGCTTTATCACGCTTCAGAAAAAACGGATATATAGCTAAGGCGAAGAGATGCAATACAGCTCTTCGTCTTTTTGGCGTTCTGCTTGCCGTTGTATTAACTGCACTGGCAAAGAATTTTTATTTTGTATTTTTTATGCTGGCTGTAACAACGGTTTTGCTGGCAGTGTCGGACAGCCATACAATCAAAAATGTTTTAAAGGTTCTTGTTCCTGCAGAAATCATTTCCGTTCTGATTCTTCTGCCGGGTGCACTTATGGGTAATCCCCATTCACTGATGAGCATTACATCTAGAGTCTTTGTTTCCGTATCTCTTGTAATGCGGTTTAATCTTACCACACCGTTCAATCAGATTACGTCGGCGCTGAAGAGCTACCGTGTGCCTGATATCATTATATTTGTTTTTGATTTAACAATACAGTATATATCCATTCTCTCGCAAATATGCTTTGAAATGCTGACGGCACTTAAGGTGCGTTCAATAGGCAAAAACCCTGAAAAAAGCAAAGCAGTGTCAGGTATTCTCGGTACAACCTTTATAAAGGCTAAGGAGTGTGCACAGACTACCCAGCAGGCAATGGAGTGTCGCGGCTTTGACGGAACATTCACGAAAAACAAAAAAAGTAAATTTTCAAAATACGACTTGACCTATCTTGCGGCATTGATTATATTAATTGGTGTATTCATTTATTTTCAGGCGGTGATACAATGATTGAACTTAAGGACATATGCTTTGCGTACGACAGTGAGCCTGTATTAAATTATTTTTCAATGTGTGTAAAAGACGGTGAAACTGTGGTTTTGCAGGGGGAAAACGGTTGCGGTAAATCGACAGTGCTTGGAATCCTCAACGGTCTTTTATTTGCTGAGAAGGGTACATATATCTTCAGTGGTGAAGAGATAACTGAAAAGAAAATGAAATCACAGGCTTTTTCAAAAGCATTTCATAAAAAAATAGGATATGTTTTTCAGAATACGGAGCTGCAGCTCTTTTGCTCGTCCGTGCAGGAGGAGATTGCCTTCGGTCCTATGCAGATGGGATTTGATGAGCAGGAGATACAAAAAAGAGTTGACGATATGCTGGAATTTTTAAATATCGAAAAGCTAAGGGACAGAGCACCGTATCACCTTTCCTGCGGTGAAAAGAAAAAGGTTGCCATTGCCTCAGTTTTGGCAGTCAATCCTGAGGTGCTTATACTGGATGAGCCGTTTAATTTCCTTGATAAAGCATCACGCATCTGGCTGACAGAGTTTTTGAAATCAATGAAAGCAGCAGGAAAAACAATTATTATTGTAACGCATTCGGATGAACTGGTGCAGGAGCTGGATGCACGTGTAATCCGTATGTAGGAGGTTAGTGATTATGTTCAGAGAGCTAAGAAGAAAGAATCAGCTTTTATCAGAGAAAGAGTCAATTGACATTCTGAATCGGAATACATCAGGCACGCTTGCCTGCACAGGTGATAATGGCTACCCTTATGCAGTGCCGCTCAGTTACGTTTACAGTGACGGCAAAATCTATTTTCACTGTGCTGTGGAAGGGCATAAGCTTGACGCAATAAAGTGTAACAGCAAGGTTTCATTCTGTGTGATTGATACGGATGATGTTTTGCCTGAGAAATTTACCACGCGATACAAGAGTGTTATTGCATTCGGCAAAGCAAGAATCATAGAGGATGACAATGAAAAAAGAAAAACGCTTGAGATTCTTGCAAGAAAGTATTCACCAAATGACGATGCAGCCATTGAAAAGGAAATCAATGCTGCAATCGACAGAACCTATATGGTAGAGATTGATATTGAGCATATGACAGGTAAAGAGGGAATTGAATTTACAAGGTTGAGAAACAGTTGACAATTTATTTGCTGTTTGGTAAAATATTGAACAATAGATAAGTATAAAGTAAATATTATGCTGCCACCGGGTAGCAAGATGCATAGCATTCATATGCACATCGTTAGGTCTTAGAAGATGTGTGTAGTGAATGCTTTTTATATTTTTGCTAAGGAGATGATTGCTATAAAATTTTTAAATTCCTTTAAAAATCTCACAAAAATTGAACTTATTTTATGGTTAGCATCGGTTGCTGCGATTGTCATTTCATTTATAGCGGGTTCATCAAAGGATGTGCTTACCATTATTGCATCACTTATCGGAGTGACTGCATTGATATTTGTGTCAAAGGGGGATGTTCTCGGACAGATACTTACAGTTGTGTTCAGCCTGTTTTATGCTGTGATTTCATTCAGATTCAACTATTACGGAGAAATGATAACCTATCTCGGTATGACCGCACCGATAGCCGTTTTATCCGCTGTCAGCTGGTTTAAGCATCCATATGAAAACGGAAAAAACGAAGTAAAGATAGCAAGGCTGACAAGGACTAAGGCTATTGCTTTAGTACTGTTCACAGTTGCTGTAACCGTTTTATTTTACTTCATATTGAAATATTTTAACAATGCCAATTTATTTATGAGTACAGTATCGATTGCCACAAGCTTTTCAGCGTCAGCACTTATGCTCCTGCGTTCGCCGTATTATGCAGTGGCATATGCCTGTAATGATGTGGTGCTGGTTATTCTGTGGATAATGGCAAGCATGGAGGATATTTCATTTTTACCGATGATAGTATGCTTTGCAATATTTTTAATCAACGATATATACGGTTTTTTCAATTGGAGGAAAATGAGCCGAAAGCAAAATAATAATATTCAGGATGATAATAAAAAAGAGCACCTCAGCTATCGCTGAGGTGCTTTAGTAATTCTATTAGCTTTTATTAGAATTTCTTGATTTTGTGGTATTCAATAAACCTTGCTTTATCATCATACCAATAGGCAAAATCATCATTTTTACGTTTGTCCTCAATGAGGTCAGGGTAATTGTTCTTTATAAAGTTGCCAATGTAGTTTGTGATTTTCTTTGCACCATAATAGTTCATATGGTTTCCCTTGTCACGATAGTCCTTCTTATAATTAATTTCATAATCCTCAAGGGTATTGAAATCGAGATAGGAAATATTGTTTTCTTCTGCAAACGCTTCTACTGCATTGTGTCTTGCATAGGACCAGTTTGTAAGTGACGGCGTACCAATGAACATAAGCTCAATATTATTTTCCCTGCACAGGTCAAGAATTTTATTGAGATAGAGTTCTGCGTCCTCAGGCATAGCCTCCACAGTATCGGTATAATCCATATTGGAGTTTGGTGCATTCTTTTTTACAGCCTTATTGAAATAATAGCCATGATTGAAGGTTGCATCATTACCTATGTTTTTCGCATTTTTGATCATCTGTTTCCAGCTGTCGTGCAGGAGGAAAATTGTAAAATGATTCTGTATATCTGTTGTAAGCTGATCGTCTGTAATATATGGGACAGTGGGAAGTCTTTTATTATTCTGTGACTTAGCCTGTTCCTCAACAGCCTCAGGATCAAATTCCACACCCTCGTAAAACATATCCTGTTCAAGGATAACAATTTTTGGCGACTGTTTCTCTAGTGCGTCGTAAAGCATAGTATAAGTCATTGCCACGCTCTGACGAGGAGAAGCGATAACCGTGCTTGTATATCCTTTTTTGTCCCAAAGCTTTACAGGACATATTGCGGAGTACATATTACTGTTTCCCAGTGCAATGATATCAATTGAGTTTTCCACCTCATTGACATAGTTATACGCATTTTTAAATTTGTTTTTATAGGTTGTGGCATTTGATTTGGAAAATACCGTCATTGAAAAAATTTCAAGCACTGCCACAAAAACAAGTATAAAGCTGATTACCTTGATACTGTTTATTATTTTATTGTTTCTGTTTTTCTTTTCATTCATAGCAGCACCTAAAAATTAGCATATAACAAGTCAACTGCACCGTAATGCTCACCATATGCGCCGAGAATGATAACGCTGAGAATGGAAAGCATATAGATTATAAATTTAACGATAAACGGCAGTTTTGAGATTCTTTCACGGATATGGATACCGCGTTCCTGTATAACGCCTACGGCAAAGATGATAACCACACCGATAATCAGTATAGCATAATCCTTGAGGTCAAGACCGAGTCCGTTTTTACTGCCTACTGCAAGTGCGGAGAAGTTTGGCTTTACGAAAATTGTTTTGATTGCAAGACCCACAGTTTTAAGACTGTCAGCCCTGAAAATCAGCATACCGAAGTTAACGATTACAAAGGTTCTTAACATCTGGAACAGACCAAAGCCTTTGCTCTTTCTGTTTATCTTCAGCTTTTCGCAAACCTTTGCACTGAGAGGCTCTGCAAACAGACCTATCATCATAAGTACATAGTAGTAAAGACCATATACAATATATTTCCATGCTGCGCCGTGCCACATACCGTTTGCAAACCAAACGAAAAACAGTGCCACAGCCGTAGGAATCAGATTGGCATAATATGGATTGAATTTCTTTCTTGCACTTTTTGTGAGATTCATAAAAGGCTTTGAAAGAGAAATCGGATAGAATATATAATCTCTCAGCCAGCCGCCGAGTGTGATGTGCCATCTCTGCCAGAACTCATTAATGGATTTTGCAAAGAACGGTCTGTTGAAGTTCTTCGGAAGTTCAATGCCCATCATTTCGCCAAGACCGGTTACAACGTCCATAATACCTGAGAAATCACAGTAAAGCTGGAGTGTATATACAAGTATTGCACCGAGAACGATAACACCGCTGTCAAACTCAGGCTTGTCAAAAACATTGTTGACAAGCTCAGCAGCTCTGTCCGCTATGACAATCTTTTTGAAAAGACCCCATACAACAAGCTGTGCACCGTTTACAAGATCCTTGAATTCAAATCTTTTGCACTCTGAAAGCTGGGTTCCCAGCTGGTCATAACGAGCCACAGGACCCTCAACAATTGTCAACATAAAGGACAAGTAAAGGGTAATGCGCAGCGGATTCTTACAAGCCTTATAACGTCCTCTGTAAACATCTGTAATATAGCTTACAGCCTGTAGGGTATAAAAAGATATACCGAGCGGCTGAATGAGGGATAATTCCGGCAGATGTGCAGAGAAAACCGTATTGATTGTGCTGCCGAAGAAATTGCCGTATTTCAGTACAAGCAAAAATGCAAAGTTGCTCAGAACACCAACGGTTAATACCGCAAGCTTATAATTTTTATATTTGTTCTTCAGGGCCTTTCGTTCTTCCTTTGCCACTTCCTTTTTCTTTACGGCAAAGGTGTCGTTAAGCTTCTGTATGCCCATACCCACTGCCCATATAATCAATGCACTGATCAGCAGAAATTCAATATGAGCACCGGCGGCGATAAAGTAAAATGCCAGTGAGCCTACAAGCAGAACACACCATTTTGCCTTTTTAGGGAAGAGAGTGTACAGAACATAAGTAACCCCGAAGTAAATCAAAAAGAATTCAAATGAGGTATAGGTCATTTATCAGTCCTCGTCAGCAAGTCTTTCAATCATTTCATAAAGCGTTTCAACAGTTGCAAAATTCTCAGGAACGATATCCATTGGTGAAATCTCAATGTCAAATTCGTCCGAAAGCTCTGCCACAAGTGAAATCATACCGAGACTGTCAAAAATTTTATCCTCAACAAGTTTTGTGTCCTTTGTGAATTCTACACCCGGCTTTAATTCCTCTAAAATCTCAATTAATTTTTCCATTATTATTTCCTCTTTCATTTTATTATTTATTCACACATCAAAGATTGAACAGCTTTTCTGTCAATCTTGCCGTTTTGGTTATGCGGCATAAGTGTAATTTTTTCAATTCTGTCAGGCACCATATATGCAGGAACCTTTGCTTTAATACATTTGAGTATATCCTCAGCAGTAAGCTTTTTGCCCTGATAAACAAGAATGATTTTATCCTTAGCTTTATCAAATACGCAGACAACCTCTTCTATCTTTTCAATAGAGCTTGCCGCTGTTTCAATCTCGCCAAGCTCAACACGGTAGCCCATACGCTTGATCTGGAAATCTTTACGCGTGATATACATAATTTCACCCTTATCGTTTTCCTTCACAAGGTCACCTGTCTTGTAAACAATTTCAGGATAATAGGAGTGAAGAGGATTCTGAACAAATGCGTCTTTCGTTTTTTCATCATTGCCGTAATAGCCATAGGCAACAAAGGAGCCGCGAACATAAAGCTCTCCCTCTTCACCGGGCTTTGCAAGCTCGTTTTTATCGGTGACAATCATTACGTCGCAGTTGTCACAGTGCCTGCCTATCGGAAGGGGCTCATCATCCCTGAACTGCCTGTCCACTACATAATATGTACATATATCGGTTGTTTCCGTAGGGCCGTAAAGATTTGCAAAAAGTATATCCTCATCCAGATTCTGAATCCAGTAGTTAAGCTGCTTTGTGGGCATAACCTCACCTGCAAACAAAACCTTTTTCAGATATTCAGGCTTTGCATACTTAAACAGCTTGAGATTTGCTACAATTGAAATTGCAGACGGCACCCAGTAAATGGTGTTCACCTTGTGCTCGTTTAAAAATTTAATAAGGTTAATAGGGAAGGAGAAACAAGCTTTCGGAATGATACAGAGTGTTGCACCGCTTTTAATTGTTGAATAAACATCCGATACAGACATTGAAAAATAAAACGGTGTCTGATTTCCGAAAACAGTTTCGCTGTTTATATTAAATGTGTCTGTAAACCACTGGGTATATGCAATAACATTTCTGTGGCTGAGTACAGCACCCTTTGGCATACCTGTTGAGCCTGATGTGTAAAGTGCATAGAGCGGATCCGTATCAATCTGTCGGTTTCGTATGCAGGAAAGTACCTCTTCGTCGATTTCGGTATTTACTGCGGTATCATACATAAATATTTCGCATTCAGCCTCAAGCTGCTTGGCATTGTCAAGATGTGCTTCATCTGTAATAATTGCTACAGGGGACAGGGTAGAGAAAATTTTGTTTATTCTTTCCACAGGCATTTCAGCGTCAATAATAATATAAAAGTTACCGCTGTAGGTAATGCCGAACATTGCACACGGTGTCTGTACACTCTTATCAAGGTAAACTGCTATCGGACAGTTTCTTTTATTTATCTGAGAGAGAGCAGTACCGATGCTTTTTGCATTTTTCAACAGCTGTGTATATGTTATTGAATGATCATTATCTGCAAAAGCGATTTTATCAGGATATTCTGATGTACTGTTTTCAATATATTCAAGTATATTTTTCATAAGCTCGTCCTATATTAAATTATCGTTATCAAACTGTGATATTTATAATAGCACAGTCCAAATAGAATTTATCATACTGAGGGTGCTTTGTCAACACAGTTTATATAAATTAAATATTAATTTTATTTTTAATATGATAGCAAAGTTTGTATGGGATTACAATTATCTTTTCCAAATCTTAACTTTTATAGCGGATATAAAATAATTAAGTATACCTCTATTTATAAAACTATTCAGAAGCAGATTTCGTTACATTTTTTTCATAAATAATTATATTTTATTTATAAAACTCATTTTACATAATGTATCTTTCTTTTCGCTTACAGAAATCTTAAGATTTCGTAAGATTTGTTTTGCTTTGATTTTTGTACATATCACTGCATTAAAAATCATATTTTCAAATATGGAAAAATAAGTCGTAATATGATGTAATTTGCACCATATATTAATTATAAGTTTGTTTTGTAACTTGCAAGTTACAAATGTGCAGATTTATGTTGTCGCATAAATTCTTGTAATAAGGTAAACTTAATATATAATCAATAAAGGATGAGTTTAAATTAAAAATGGATAAAAAATACCATAATGAGCTTAAGCGGCTGGGACTCAAAATCGCGTATTACAGAAAGCTGAATGGCTTGTCTCAGGAGGAGCTGGCAGAGAAGGCGGACATAAGCCGAACACATATGAGCCGTATTGAAACTGCCCAGTGCACACCGTCACTGATAACACTGATTAATCTAAGTACACAACTGAATATCTCATTAAAGGATTTGTTTGATTATTGATTATATATTTAATCAGATAAATTCCAAATATGTTCTAAGAAAAAGTTAAGAAGCAGTAAAAAAGCACTTTATCCGTAGTTAATACAGATAAAGTGCTTTTGCTTTAGTATCGTTTTTTAGATTGCTTTGATTCTGTAAACCTTAACACTGTGCTTTGGCAAAGAGGCTGAAACTGCTGATGCAGTATTCCGTTCGTCACTCCAGAGGTCGTGGAGTTCATACTGGTCAGACTGCGGAGTGTCCAGATATTCATCAGCCAGAAGCTCTTTAAGATTCAAGTGAATATTTTTATTGCCTGCTGATCTGTTGAAAAGGCAGAGTGCGGTGTCACCATTCGCAAGCGGTCTTGCGATAATGTCCACACCGGTAACCTTCTTAAGTCTTTTTGCAGGCTTTCCCAATGTATCCTGGTCAATAGCAATAAGCTGTTTGTTTGTTACAATCTTAAGTGCTGAATTGCCCTCAACTGCATTATTGTTTCCGTCAACGAATTTTCTTATATCATTGCCGAGCATAAGCGGAGCGGCCATCATGCACCATAATGAAAAGTGTGCTCTGTTTTCATCTTCACTGAGCTTTCCGTTGCCAACCTCAAGCATATCAGGGTCGTTCCATCCGCCGGGACCTGCCGCAGCATACTTTTTAATTGTGAAGTCGTACAGCAGAACAACGCTTTTCCATACCGGCATAATGTCGTGGGTTGTTCGCCACATATTACCGGCTTTTCTGCCCCAGTCCCAAGGCTGTGCAGTACCCCATTCACATATCGAATAAACAATAGGCTTTTCAGGTGTATTTGTGAATTTTGCCCATTCCTTAGTGGCATTTTTGAGTGCGTCACCCATTCTCTTGTACTGAATATAGGAGGAATCGGCAACGGTTGCAATCGGATTCTGAACGGTAATTACATTTTCACCGTCCTTAAGGTCAACCACAATCTGCGTTCTTCCGGAATCACTGAAGCCCTTTCCGCGAGGGAAAAACATTTCGTGAATCTTTCCGTTAACCGTAATCTGTGCATAGCTGTCTGTTCTTCTGAAGGTTTTCTGGTGCACAACTGTAAGTGCATATTTTCCTTTAGGGAGTGAAATGACTTTGAAGGTTGCACTGCCTGCACCGTGATTTAAAAAGCCGATTGCCTGTCCGCTGGGGAGCTCGGAAAGCTTAATGATTTTTGCCATACCGGTGAACTCGGCATCCTCAGGCTTTAAAACCTCCAATGAATTGAAATCATTTGTATCTATTCTGTTAAGCTCAATTTTTTCAATAGCAGGGCAGTCACCGCTTATCGGATGACTGTGACAGAAGTCGTATTTGAAAAATTCACAGCCCCAGGAAGCCAGTGTTTTTGCATCAAGGTCCTCATTGCCTAAGGAAGCAGGCATATCCTCACAGGTAAGATCTCCGTTTGAGGAATAAAGACCGACCTTAAGGCCAAGCTGATTGATATCCTTGATAAGCTGCGGAATACCGCGACTGAAGGTTCTGAGATCACCCTGAAGCTTTCCGTCAGAATCACGCATTGAGCTCTGCCAGCAGTCGTCAAGGTTAACATACTTATAGCCTGCATCTGCAAGTCCGCTGTTGACCATTGCTTCGGCAACCTCCATAATCATATCCTGATCAATATGATTTCTGAAGGTGTTCCAGCTGGACCAGCCCATAGGCGGAGTCTGAGCCACACCGTTGTTATAGTTCTCAGTTTCAGATATATCCATCGTTATTTTACGTGGTATTGTTATTTTTTTTATGGCACAAAGTGGACATTTTCCGTTTGCTTTCATTGTGAAAAACCAAGACACAAACAGAACAGCAAGGATAACGATAATAGCTATCAGCACAATTAAAAATATCATAAAAGTCCTATCTCCTTAAAATAAGCAAGTTCCTGGCGTGCAAGCTCCTGCGTGTTTTCATCATCAATTTCATTTATTGTTTTGGCAATAAATGATTTTCTGTTTTTTATATTGTAAAAAAATCTGTAAATCCAGGCGTATGGTGTAAGATACGGTCTGCCGTCAATGAATTTTATATAATTAATGTTCTTCAGCTTTTCGTATGACGGAAAGGCGAGACGCAGCTTAACGAAAAACGAGGAGGCAGCGGAGTGATTTTCCATTTCCTTACGTGTAACTATGGCGCCCATATTTTCCTGCATACTGCCGAATACACCGCACCTGCAAAGATACTGCTGCGTTTTCTCCGTATTTTCGATGAATTTTTTACCTGTACCAAACCAGTCGAAGCATACGGAAAGAATCACTTTTGAAAAGGTATCAAGCTTGATGGGCTTTAAAATATCAAGAACATTATTGATATTTATATTCCTGCTTTTCTGTATAACTGCAAGGTCAAGAACGTGGCGTATGCCTGCACCGTAGAATTTAAAATGATGTGCAGTATGAGCAATAAGATATGCCATATGATAATCATCATTCAGTACACCGGTATATCCGTCAAAGACAGCGTTGTCAAATGCATCGGTGAAAGCATTGTCACCGAACTCACTGATTATTTGAGTATGCACCTCGAGCAGTACGCCGTTTTTACGATAATTATAAACGGGACCGTTCTGTTCTGTGCAGTCAAATCCCGCATTTATGAGTGTTTTTTTTACGGCATCTCTGTTTCTTGGGTCTATGAGGATGTCTATATCGCCCATTGTGCGGCTTTCCGGCACAGGGTACATCTCTCTAAGCACAATGCCTTTAAAAAGAATATGGCGCGTCTGAGAGGTCGTGAGGATATCTTTGACCTCTTGCGCACAGGCTTTCTGGCATTCGAAGATATAGATGCTGTCAAAGAATTTTTCTTTTAAAGCACTTAAGAAATTTTCCGGCATAGAGGATTTTGATTTTGACGTATTGATAACACAGTAACATATGCCCAGAAGATTATGATGCTTTGCAATTCTGAAAAGCTCTTTGTAATCAAGATGATCAGGTATATTTATATCTGCATTATTTATATAAGCCTTGCAGACTTCAATTAAAAATTTTTCTTCTCTTGTCATTTAAAAAACCACAGCGCCGAAAATCAGGCTCAAGACCGTTATAATAAGTCCTGCAATAAATACACCGACGGAAATTACACCAAAGCTCTTCTTCTTGTCAAGATGAAGCAGTGACGCAAGCAATGCTCCGGTCCAGCCGCCGGTACCGGGAAGGGGAATTGCAACGAAAGCGAGAAGTCCCCAGACTCCGTATTTATCAATTTTATCACGCTTTTTCAGTGTTTTATCTTCAAGCCAAAATACAATGTTTTTAAGACCGGGAATTTTCTTGAACACCTCAAATATCCAGTTGATAAGCAACAGAATAAACGGTATTGGTAAAATGTTTCCTAAAAAACTGATGATAAATCCTACAAAAGGATTCATATCAAGAAGTACAATCGCTGTAAACATACCGAGTCGGCATTCAAGGATAGGGCAGACGGATATCAAAAAGACAACAAGCCAATCCGGTATACCGTGTGCTGTTAAAAATTCCTGTATTGTCTGACAAAGTTCATGCATAAACTGAAACCCCTTATAGCTGTATTCATTAATTTTTTATGTAATTATTTTCTATCAAGAAATCATGTGCTTTATTTAATATCTGTCTGTCATTCTTGAAGCTCAGACTTTGCATTGCTCTTGCAAATGGAAGCCATAAATAATCCTCAATCTCTTCCTCCTGAATAACAGTTGTCTCATCTTCCGTTGTTCCAACAAATATGGAAACGACTTTATTAATCTTATTCTTTATCTTATATTTTGAAACGCCTTCAAAGCCCAGATGAATTTTAAGATGCAGCCCTGTTTCCTCAAGGACCTCTCTTCTGGCCGCATCATATTTCGTTTCACCCTTTTCAAGGTGACCCTTAGGGAATCCCCAGTGTGCTGAACGTTTATTCTTAATCAGCAGATATCGGGTTTTGCCGTAAATCTCTCTGTAAATAACAGCACCGCTGCTGGTTTCATAAAGGCATACTAATTCATAATCAGGGAAGTCTTCATCAACATTGATTTCCTCAAGAATATCAACATTGATGTATCTCGTGCTTTTAGGAGCAAGAATCCAAATTTTTTGCTTGCTTTTATCCTTAGGCTCCAGAACTGCAATAATCCTACCATCAAAATTACTTACTGCGTGGTCGATTCCGAGAATAAAGGCATATTCCTCCTGAGGTGTATCGTAAATTAACGCATAGTTAAGAGGGTAGGTAAATTCTGCTTCGTCTGTGGAGCCTATGGGCATAACAACCTTAGCTCTGACGCTTTGTCCAAGCATAATATCACCACCAAAAATATATATAATTCATTATATAAAATTTCAGGAAATATTACAAGACAATTATTTGATAAATTTATATATTTTATCTATAAATAAATATTTCTTCTGTATTAAAGTATAACAATGTGTAACAGAAATCAGAATTATTTTCGGTGATGAAAAATAAAAAACAGTCAGCAGAGGAATCTACTGACTGTTCTTATTTTATTTGACATTAATGTGATTTATACATTAACCGCCAAGCTCCTGAAGAAGATCAACAAGTGATGAAATTACCGTATCTGTATCACCCTGAAGCATACCAAGTACCTGAGTGATAATACCTGAAATGTTATCATCTACGCCATCTCCGAGAAGACCGCCGATAAGAGTACTGATCTTGCTGAAGTTATCACCGGAATTAACTGTGTTAATCAGATATCTGAGAACTGCAATTAATGTTTCTGATGAATCACCCTGAACAAATACTCTTGCACCGTATGTTGCAGCCTGTGAAGAGCTTACGATTGTTGTACCGTGACTTGCAAGCTGTAACCAGTCAACCGGGTTGAGCTTAAGGTCAAGCTTTGCACCCTTAATATCAATCATACCAAGAATGTTATTTACAAGTGGAATGATCTGATCGCCGGCAAGTACCTGCTTAAGAGTCTTGTTAAGATCATAAATGTCAAGTGAGAAGTTTGTGATACCAATCTTAGCAAGTGTACCGTTAAGATCAAACTTCAGTGCCTTGAAGAGGGTTGGAAGAAGATCATTCAGATCAACAACCGGTCTGATTGTATCAAGAAGAGCTGATACAGGAGTCAGAAGGTTATCAAGAATCTGGCAAAGTCCATCGTTACCGATGAAGAGTGCAAGGTTAGGAACAATTGCTGCGATTGTCTGAAGAGGAGCATTAAGTACATCCTCAACTAAATCCCAGATAGGATTAATGATGTCAAGAAGAATTGCATCATATTCCTTGCTTATATCCTGTCTGTACTGATACTGTGTCTTAATGTTATACATTGAGAATGCTTCCATAAGAGGAACAATTGATGATGTATAACCATTTGAACCAGGAATTCGTACAAGATCAAAGAGACCGAGATAAGCGTCGTTAAGAAGTACATCAAGTACACCGTAGAGAGGACGGAGAACTGCAACAAGTGCGTGGAAGAAGCTGTCTCTGTCAGTTACGCCCCACTTAAGAGCACTTTCATTTACATTCTTCCATGAGCCTGCAGCGGAAATAACAGATGCTGCACTCTCAAATTTCTGTCCATACTTTTCATCAACAAGAAGCTTTGCAACATTGCCTGTTGAGAAATCAATATCTGTCTGTGAAAGAAGCTGTGTAAGATTTAAGTTATCATTAATCTTAACACCTTCAATTGCACCGTAAAGACCCTTAGCAAGCTTTGTAATAAGCTCATCCTTGAAGAGTGCTTTACCAATCAGACTGTTAAGATCTGCAAGACCGCCAATCAATCCATCGAGCATTGGAGGAAGCTGCTTAAGGAAGTCAACGTCCATTCCCTCAGGATAAGCGAAGCTATAGCTGCCTGTCTTGTAGTTTGAGTAATCCCAGAATGCATTCTGTGGCTGACCATCTAATAAGAAGAAGATAGCAGCTACAATCTGGTCAGCTGTTGCTGTGCCGATTGTGTTGAATACACTTGTGATGATTGAAATAATCAAATCAGCCTTATCACTGTTCTTGATGCCATCAATTGAACAAATGAGATTCTTAAGAGCTGATGCGTTGTTAACAAGAACATTTGCTACGTAACGGAGAACAGTTACAAGAACCTTGCCCTGATCAACATTGCCAACCATCTTACCTGTTAAGAACTTACCGTTCTCTCCTGTTGCCTTACTCGTATAAGACATCTTGTCGCCGAGACTGATAAGTGCATTCCAATTAATATCAGCAAGCTTAATGTCGATATCATTCATTTCAAGGATATCATTAACAAGCGGAATAACCATATCCATAAGCGGAGCACCAAGAAGCTCTTCAATTATATCGCTTACACCAAGATCAATTGGGTTCTTGCCGTCAGTAATGAAGTAAGTTACAGGTGCAAGAAGATTGCTGATTAACTGTACAAGTCCATCTGACTCAAGATACATTGCAATATTCGGAAGAAGCTTTGTAAGCTCGCTTACAGGGTTAGCAACAAGCTTGTTAAGGAATGAACTGCTTGAATCACCAATCAACGGATTGAGGATATTAAGAAGGATATTATCCTTAGCCTTAGCAGCATCCTTATGATACTGTGCATAAGTAGGAATGTTTGAACACTGGAATGCCTCAAGAAGAGGAATGATTGCACTGTTGTAACCATTTGTACCTTCAAGCTTAAGGTCCTTAAGGTCCTTGAGAGAAGTGAAGTCAAGTCTGAGTTCAGATGATCTTGAACGTTCACGGTTTTCTTCATATTCTCTGAATTTAATTCTGAGAACACCGTTCTTCATACGGTATGAAAGCTTAAGCTGAATAGGAGCATCCTTACTGTCTGAAAGTGTGATTACCTGAACAGTGTAAGGAATATCAAGTGAGCAAATTACATTGTAAAGAACTTCGTTGATTTCAAGTGCGCCTTCGTTAAGGAAGATGTTCAGAACATCATTAAGCGGACGAAGAACAGCAGCGAGTGCGTTTACAAAGCCCTGCTGAGCCTTTGCTGAGCCGTCTGTGAAGCCCCAGTTTACATTCTTAACGTTCTTCCAGCTTGACTGAGCACCGATTGTCTTAGCAGCTGAAGAGAAAGTTGCACCATAGCTCTTATCTGTAAGAAGCTTAGCAACATCCTTTGTTGATGTTACAATGCCGAGTCCCTTAAGAACATCTTTGATTGTAGGATCAAGTCCGTCAAGCGCACCATAAAGTGCAGTTGCGATTGTTGTAATTAAGCTATTCTTGAATAAGTTTTTGCTGAGTATTGCCTGGAGGTCGTTTCCGCCCAGATCAACACCGAATGAGCTGAGAAGCGGGAAGATACCTGCAATTAACTGATCAAGGTTCTTGACACCGTTATCAGCCATCTGCTTTGTAATTCCGGCTGGATAGTAGAATCCTACTGCTGCTTCCTGAAGATACTGTGAGAATGTCCAGTAAGCCATTGTAGGACTGTCTGTTGCCTCAAGAACTCTGTCAAGGAGCTCAAGAATATCCTTTGGTTTGATATTACCTGACTTAATCAAGTCGATAATCATTGAGAAGGTATCGTTTCCGATAAGCTTAGCTATTGCTGAAAGGTTATCATTGTCTAAGATTACTTCAAACAGGTATTCAACTATGTATACAAGTGCAGCAGCAGGAGTTTTGAAGTTGCTGAGCTTGTTCCAGTTAATCTGCTTGAGAGCAATTCCTGTACCAGCAAGATAACTGTTTATAATAGGTATAATGTTTGCACCGGTAAGAGTATATCTGTAGTTACCCTGACCAAGCTTAATGTTGTTTGGATTAGCAGCCTTTGCAAGCATATCAGCCAATCCGTTAATTGTTTTCTGAAGTGTAGGGGATGTAGGACGAAGTACATCACTGTCAATTGCGAATATATTGCCTAATCCCTTTATTTCTTTAACAAGCGGATTAACCGCACCATTAATAATGGATTTAATTGTTGCTCCGTTCTTGTCATCCAATATACCGGCAATACCCTGAATTGACTTAATCAATGTGGTAGCAGGCTTATTAAGGAAGAGGTTAAACCATTCGGAAACAGGTCTGAGGATACCGAGAAGAGCTTCATCGTGATATCCGCTTGTTGTAACCTTGTACTGAGCAACCGTGTCAACCTTTATACCATTCTTTGTGCAAAGAGCACCGAGAATAGGCTGAAGAATTGTACCATACCAGTTGGTATCAATCAAAACAACACCAAGAATAGATGTAACGAGTCTTAATGAAGCAGCGAGGCCATCATAGAAAGCATCTTTATCGCCGGCCTTGATACCCCAATCGAGCTTGATCTTATAGTCACCTCTTGAGGTCTGTGCTGCTGCATTGTGCCAGCAATTATAATCGGCAAGTTTCTTTTGAACTTTATTGTATCCTGTAAGTCTTACAGCAATTGCATCCGGAGAAACAAGACCCTCGATTGCCTCAACAAGGAGGTTATACTGAGCCTTAGCTCCGTTGTCTAATGTATAAACATCACTGTAATCTGCAAGAAGATTTTCAACAACCTTTTCAATTAACAGGAATGTTTCAACAACAAGACCGGTTAATGCTTCGTTTGTGTAAACCTTTTTCGCATCTACATTGCCCTTTGCATCAGGAGTATGTGTTTCAGAGCCTGTAATATAGAATACATAAGAATTGAGAAGTTTTCCAATATCTGTGAAACAGTCATTGCCGAGATAGTTAGAGAAGAATGTAACTAAACCTGCAAAGATGTTGTCGGTCTTATTTAAATTAAATCCGTTAAGACTGCTGTCAGAAAGGAGAGATGAGATCATCTTATCAAAGTTATTGATAAGGTCTGCTGCATTGCTTAATTCTTTATTTGTATAGTTGCTCTTGTCAGCATTTGCAGCCTTTGTAGCTCTTGGCTTGTAGCTTACCTTATCGGTTGAAGTTCCGTTATCGGTAGAACCTGTATTGCCTGTGCTGCCGCTGTCACCGCTGCTGCCAAACTTATCAATTAAGTTTGTAACAACGGTTACAAGTGTCTTTATATTTGTAATTAAGAAATAAGCGTTGTCCTTTGAAAGTCCGGTAAATCCATTTTCGTGTTTCTCAAATGTGAATGAATAATCGCTTGCGCGGTCAATCTGGAATACACCGTTGAGAATATCAGTGATAATACTTGTTTCACCAAATCCGCCGAGTGCATTGAGAAGACCCGTAACAATCGGAATATTATTTGAAATCTTGTTATCTGTTGCAACAGCATTGTTAACAAGACTTATGATTGCGTTGAGCCAATCGCCGACTAATAAATCAGCAAATGTATCAAGAATATCTACTGCTCTGTCAGGATCACTGCTGTTTGCATATGCCTTGAAGGTTTCAACAACCTTATTTCTGGTGCTGTTATCCTCATCCTGATAGATTCTGTCATTTGAACAGTATACCCAAGCATCCTTAGATACGCCGTATTTATCGGCTGCATGGTTTTCCATGATGTCAAAGAGCTGAGGAATAGCAATAAATAAGTTGTTAAGACCTGATGTGACAGAAACTTTCTTTGTTACTGTTACACCGTTTTCTTCTACGTCAACATAAGTATATCTTGCCTGATTTACAAGATCTGAGTTTACAAAATCGTTAACAGATACTCTGAATAACTGTGCAACCTCGAGGATAACCTCATAAAGAACAGAAGCTACTGTTCCATCCATACTGCCTGCAAGCATTTTCTCAAGATCTGTAATCTTTGCATTCATAAGAGCCTGGTCAGCAATATAAATACCTGTGAAGTAAGGAACATTACTGCTGTATGTAAAGGATGCTACTAACTCAGTGTCAGGATGAGCAGCAAGAAGTGTATTCAAATCACTGCTTGTTTCACCTAAGAAAATATAAGATGTAATAGCACCGTTTTCATCACGTGTAACGGTTACTTTATTATTAGTATCCTTTTGAATAATATCAAAATGGTCAAAATCAATCTGATCAAGATTATTCTTAGCTAAAGAATAAGTTATTGGGTGTTTTAGATCATCGGTTAAGAACTTAGTTTCGCCGCTGTAGTATTCAATTCCTTCTGCGTTTCTGCCGTCAAATAACCAGTTCATAAGGTCAGGAACAAGTTCGTTAAGATCCCAGCCGATCTGATGAATACCGATATAGGAAGCTTTATCAGCGGTGTATTGTGGCAGCAACAACTGAACTAAAGGATAAATAAAGTTGTGATACTGATCCTCATCTGAATTGAAAAGCAAAGGAACAAGGAAGGAGTCAGCAGCTGTAACAACTAAAGGAATAAGTTCAAATATTGTTGCAACAGGTGAATTGTAGAGCCTTGACCAGATGTCCTTTACTGCAGCTACGAGGTCAACGTCACCAAGAAGTTCGCTTACAAGGCCTTTTACCATATCATTGTCAAGTGCACCTACAACAGTACTATTTAAAATGGTATTAAGAAGATCGGTTCCAACTTCGTTAGCTAAATCGTAATCACCGTAAAGAATTTCTTTCTGATCAGCCGTGAGGTCAATTTTATTTAACTGTGCGTTTATATATGCACGATAATCGATTGAAGCCTCTCCGGTTTCTTCATCTACATTAACAGTAATATCAAGTAAATTACCGACAACGAGTGAATAATCTGAAACGGTTAAATCTTCAACAGCCTTATCAGGGAAAGCTTCCTTAGCAAGTGCGGTTACATCCGCTACACTGTTTACCTTATCGCTGTTTTTGATTGCGAGTCCGATAAGAATCTCTTTTTCATACTGAGGAAGAATGATTGTGTCGTAGCCTGTCATAATTGTGCTGGTGAAAATTGCCTTTGCCAATTCAACAGACATACCTTCTGAGTCAGCCAGAGCCTGCCAAGCAGCCTCAGTTGTTAAAGAAGGATCCTCAAATGCCATTCTCAATGTGTCAGTAGCAACGATGTCAACAACTGTATCCGGAGCAAGGTTATCCTTAATGTCGTATGGCAATTCTCCTGCGCCGGTAAGATCAGCTGTTCCGGTAAAAGTAACTGCTGTTCCGGTTGAATTTATAAGTTCATAAAGATTGTAAGCACTTATAATACTTCTGCCGGCGCCTAACTGATAATATATTGCGGAAGCTAAGCTGTCAGAAGTGGAATCCATATTACTTGATTTAAAACGTGTATTGATTCTTTCATTAGCAATATCAATAAGTTGCTTGTCTTCATTACTCAATCCGGCAATATAGTCATCGTTATAAAACATTTCAAGCTCAATAAGAGGTGCTGATTCGTATAATTCTGAAGTCAGGCCTACACCATGTGCTTTATCAAATGCTTCGCCGTGCTTAGTCAATAATCTGATGATATCCGCATTGATTGAACCTAAGCTGGTAAGTGTGTCAAGCTTTTCATACCAGTCAGCCAATACTTTTCTGGTTGATGATTTAAGATCCTCATTATCCTTATGCTCTTTGCAAAGCGCATAAAGCGTAAAGAAAGTCATTGAATCCTCATCAAGTACTATATTACCATTTTCATTGGTTTTGTATTTGAGAAGATAATCGTAACTGCTTGGATCTGTTGTTGAGGTTGAGCCTTCAACAATTTTTACGAAGTCCTCCTGACTTGTTGAAGCAAGAAGGTTGAGAAGAACCGGCTGTAATACTGCAAGCATATCCTGAAGGGTTGCTGGTGCAATGCCGTTCTTTTTGTCTTCGTCCGTCTGAACTGCTTTTGTTTCAGTACCGGGCTCATTAGCACTGGCGATAACTGCTTTCTCATGGTCAGTCAGTTCTCCGCCCTTTTGCTTAGCAAATTTTTCATATACAGCTGAGCTGATTAAGTCAATACCCATAAGTACACCCGGAAGATAGTCATCTGCCAGACCGTTAAGAGTATCAAACGCCGCTTCAGCATCGCAGTTGGTTGACCAGATACTGTTCTTGTTGTCCTGTGCAAAAGCAGTGAAGCCAACAGAGCAGGTGGTAACAACCATAACTACAGCTAAGAAAAAGCTAAGCAGTTTTTTGCTCGTTTTCATATAAATCTCTCCTTTACCATATGATTTAACGAACTTGCCGTTTAAATTTACACGTGGCGCATATGTTACCAAAAAATGTTTCTGTTCATAAATTATTCATAAACATCTGATTTTAGGGTGCACTATTCGACGCGTGTACGAACAAATACAAATTATTTATAACAAATAAAACGAAATAAGTCAATACCTTTTCAAAAAATTTGAACACATTGTTAAAAAACAACACTTTTGTAACAAATTTACATCAAACTCTTTTGTTGAAAAATAACACAAAAAATGACGATAATGTGAAAAAATATGTTGAAATTTTTCGGAAAATTCAGCAAATTTGTAAAGCGAAATAACTTTACAAAAATAGTTTTGATGCAAAGGTATCTTCCTTTACACTCGGCAGAAATGTAAAAAAATAGGAAAATATTTATGAACAAAGCATTAATAATTTGTAGAAAGTGTCTAAAAATCAAGTGCGTTTTTAGACATTTTGCCAAATTTGTTCTTTATTATTAAGTTTTATTGACTTTTTCAAAAAAATGTGTGATAATCATCTTGTGTTTATAGGGCGTTTTATACCCTTTTTTTGAGGCTGACAATTTAATGTTATTACCTATATGATATAGTATTAAACTGTCGCATTCTAATTCAGATTGCCTGATGGTCAGAGAGTGTTTTCTCAGAATCAAAGATGAATTAAAACGTCATTACACTAAATTTTATTCTAAATTCTAAAAAAATAGGAGGTAGAAAGTTCAATTATGGAAACTAAAGTGAAAAAGTTTTCGCATAAGCTGCTTGCTCTTTTTCTTGCAATAGTTATGGCACTCACCTGTTTCACCGGTGTTATTACTGCTTCTGCTGCATCAAAAGATGTTCAGTACAAAGATGACGCTGTTGAGTACAACAGTCTCGCTTGGAACATGCTTTCAGATGAGCAGATTGCAACATCGCTTCTTGATACTGCTGATTACTATCTTCCAAATTTGAGAGATACTGTAGAGCCTATGCTCTATAAAATGATTAGCGGTAACTCAAAGGGTTATATAACTCTTTATGATGTTGGTGCGGGTATTAAAATTAATGCAAGATACAATCTTGAACAAAGATATATCCAAATTTATCTTATATTTGCTATTGAGTACAAACTTGCAACAGTCAGCATCAAGCTTGGTTCTGTTGACGAGCTGATTGAAACAATCAACAGCTTACAGGCAGCCCTTGATGGTCTTGATGGTGTGCTTGGTGTATTAGATAAAGCTGGTGTAAGTTTCGGTGATGTGCGAAATCTTAATTTCAGAGCAACAGACGGCATGTCAAGATCAAAGAACACTTCTTGCGAAATTGTTAGAGCTGTAGCAGGTCTTATCCATGATAATTCCGATACTCTTTTCGGTAAGATTCTTCGTGGAGAATTTACACTTGAAACACTCAACGGTGCTCTTCCGGGCGGCAGTGTTTACGGTCTTATCGGAAGTTTGCTCGGTATGGATGGTGCAGATGTTCAGAGCAACCTTGTATATAATTTAGTTAAAACATTATTGTTTAACTACACTGAGTGGTTCACAGAAGAGGAAAAGCTTGCTTATAACGGCGGCGGAACATTAACTCTTGCTGATGGTACTACTAAAGAGGTTGCAGCTAAGACATTTGTTTATGATGATGTTCTTCTTGAGAAGATGACAGTTGAGCTTCTTGACAAGATCAGTGTACTTGTTACATATAATGATGGTACAAGTTCTGCTACAAGAAAAGAAGCTATTGAAAAGAAGATGAGCGATGCAGGCATGACTTATGAAGCTGCCGCTGCTTCTCTCGGTTATGATCCAAACCTTATCTATTCTACAGAAAAGGGTATGGAGAACAACATTCTTCTCTTTGCTTACGGCGATGAAAAGATTCAGCTTACAGCAAATGACAGCCTGTTTGAGTTTGGTTATCAGGCACTCAAGATGGCTTGGAACACTGTTCTTAAAGATACAGTAAAGCTTATACATGTAAATAATGATGTTGATCGCGGTCACGGTGCAAACTTTGATAACCAGTTCTATTACTGGGCAGAAAAGAATATCACTTGGGATACAACAAATCTTGAGTCGATGTATTCAGAGGCTAATGTTAGGGCTTGGGCTGAGGCAGTTTATAGTGATTATAAGGCTGAATCAGCTGACGAATTTCTTGGCTGGGTTAAGGATACATTTACATACGACCGTACAGCAGCTGCTGATTCAGAGGGTAAGTGGTCAGATATCGACTCAACAACTCTCTTCGGTAAGGTTAGATACAGCCCTCTTGCTGACTACTATTTCGATATGCAGACAGGTTCAATCAACCTTTACTTTGTACAGACAGGTACTCCAAATCTTGACAAATTCTTTGCTCAGGATTATGCAACCTATCCTTCAATGGTAGCTGCATTCAACGACGCACTTGTTGCTGCTGTTAATGATCTTTTCCCTGACAGAGATAATATCTATGTTAACGCTAAGGGTGACACAGAACGTCCTACAATGCAGTTAACTAAGGATAAGGGTGTTACATCTATCAATGATAGTGCAGTCACAATCATCACAAATACACTTGTAGGCAATGCTCTTGATATGGTTCAGTATGTAGCTGATACAACTGATCAGAACATTCTTAAGGCATTCTATACAAGCGGCGGAACTGATCTTACAGAAGCAAACCTTGAGGCTGCAATGATTCCAATGCTTATTTCCTGCATTGGTAATGTAAATCTTGGCTCAGGCAGACTTGATGAAATTATTCATCCTGCAGATTGGGATGCTTGTAAGGATGCAGAGGCAGTTGCTTTTGTATGCTTAAGAGAGTACCTCTCACACATCCTTCCTGAAAGAGACTATAACAGCCTTGTTACTGTTTCTGATGGTAAAATTTCCGCTACATTAAATAGAGCAATCCTTCCGATGGCTCGTGACGCTGTTACATTTGTAATGGATGGTTATGTTCCTGTAGCTGACGCTTCAGGCAACGCATGGAAGGTTGAAGACAGACCGGTAAGCGATGAAGCTACTCTTCTTGAACTCCTTAATTCCGTTGTTTGCTACTATGCAGACTTCTATCAGAATAAGGCGTATAACGGCAGAACTATGGGTATTGCAGCACTTCTCGGTGTTTGCGATGCAAATGGTAACAGCCTTGTTACAATGAACAACAATATCTGGCAGAACTTTGATGCTGTTGCAAACGAGCTCTTCCCGATTCTCGGTGTTCTTCAGGGCAATGGCTCAGCTAACTTCAGCTCAGAAGAGCTTATCTGGAATGATTTAGTTCTCGGTATCTTAGATATCGGTAAGACTGACATTCATAAGTCAAATATGGGCGGAGTATCAAACTTCGTTTACAGATTCCTTTCAATCGTATCAACCGATCCGATTCAGAATGATTCTGTTATTGATACAGCATACGAAGTATTAAGAGAGCTTGTTAACGGTCTCTTTGGCGGTCGTTATGCAAATCAGCCAGAATCTATTATTCCGGCTGCAAGCGGTAAGGCTAAGGACGGTGCACGTCCATTCGATGCTTTACTTCAGAAAGAAGTACTTGGCGGTACCAGCTCAAATCCTGGCGCAGTTCCAAACTTCTTCATTAACCTTACTGAATTTACAGGTTATAAGAGCGGTATTGATACCGTACTTCCTGGTGTGTTATATGCACTTACTGCTGTAAACAGTTTTGTTAATATCTTACCTGATCTCGCAGAGCATAAGCTTTCAATGGCATCAACAAATCTTGAAAAGGACACATTCACAGGCTGTACCAGCACTGAATATAAAACTGTTCTTAAATTCAGAAATGAATGTCAGGGTATCAACATTGCTTATGTTGATGGCATGAACAATGGTAAGGTTAACCAGCTTTCACGTTACTATGTAAAGCCTGTTAGTGCTAATATCACTCTTGATGGCCAGAACAATGGTTCAAGCATTACTGCACCATCAAGCAATTTACT
This sequence comes from uncultured Eubacterium sp., assembly GCA_910577195.1. GTDB lineage: Bacteria > Bacillota > Clostridia > Oscillospirales > Acutalibacteraceae > Eubacterium_R. The sequence goes on from CAJTLP010000002.1 coordinate 334,371, forward strand.
TGCTCCCGGCGAGTCAATCAATCTTGATGTAACAACGCTTTTCGATACAAATACGAATGAAAGCCGCGTTTATGAAATTGTTATTACTTACGATGTTATCGTTAAGGAAAACGGTTCAGATGTAACTATTGCTGAGGGTCTTAAGGCTCGTGATTACATCTACTTAGCTAACGAAGTAAGCTGGGCAGAAACATTCTATCCTGGTGATGTACAGGAAGATGGTTGTATCTGGATGCCTTCAGAATTAGCCGGTGCAGGAGCTGGAAATACCAGAACCAAGAACGGCTTCAAATCTATAGCAACATCATCTTATACTGATGGCAACTATATTTACACAACATATCCTGAATATGTTGTTCTTTCAACTGATAATCTTTCAGCAGTTGATCATTATGCTGTTAGACATCAGAACACAGCTGGTGGAATACTTAATAGGGATAGAAGTATTGACGGTGTTTATTACTTTGATAATAAGACCGTTATGAATGATGCAACAGGTACTGAAGTAACTGTTAATCAGAATAACCCAATTCCTGTATTTGATAAGACAACCGGTGACCTTCTCTTCATTGGTAAGTATGACGTATCTTATGATGGCGGTAAGACTTTCACAGAGAGAGGCAAGACTGAAGCTGAAGTTGAGACTCTTAAAGATAGCTTCACAGGTGCAAATGAAGATTTCGTTACAAGAACAAACGTAGTTTATACACTTGATGAAGCAAAGCAGGCAGGCATCATTGCTGCTTATCATGTAGAGAATGGTGAATATCAGTATGTTTACCTTAAGGCAGGTTCAGGCAGCTATGCATTTGACAACCTTCTTTCAACAATTTCAATGAGAGGTCCTGTTGACGGTTTCTATCTCAACACTGGCAAACTTACCGTAGCAAGGGGTAAGACAAAGGATGCTCTGTTCCTTACTTATGACGGTTCAACTGCTGTACAGGGTACAACAACACCGATTGAAGCAAACATCTGCTTCTACAACGGTACTAAGTCAGCTACCGGTGTAATCAAGTTTGTAATTGCTGATACAAGCGCTTCTGCTTCAGTTGCAGAAAAGCTTGAAACAATCAAAAACATTCTCAACAACTACAGAGATACTGACTTCATAGCTGATGATACGCTTACAAAAGCTACTGCAGCTATTGAAAATGCACTTAAAGTAAATGCAATGCCGCTTACCCCAACCTCAGCTGTTCAGCTTCAGGATAAGACATCCCGTCAGTTTGTAACTGCTATTGAGGCAAATGAAGCAGGCGATGTTGCTTATACACCTGTTACAAATATCAGCGATATTCCTGTTGATATGCGTGCAAATGTTTATTACAACAGTTCAAACGGCGTTTATTATGCTGACAAGGAGTTTGTTGCTCCTATCTATTCATCAGCAAGACTTACTTCTGCTGGTGTAACCAATGGCAAGGATGCTGCCGGTATGGCTGTAATTCTTGTAGATGGTGTTTACTATCATGCAAACACTGCTTCTTACGAGAAGGAGTGGTCTAACGATGGTACATACAATTATGTAGATACCGACGTTCAGGCAACAAATGATAATGGTGAACTCCTTTACAATCAGGTTCAGTTCAAGCATTATAATGCAAATGGCAAAGAAGTACGTAACAATGATAACTGGGTAGTTACTGCTCCTGAAACATCATTCCAGATTGTTAAGGACGGTAACGATAATCGTGGTTTATATTCAAAGGCTAACGATTATCTCCAGTGGACAATTGAGTATGCATACAGCCAGATTGATCCTACTATTGCAGCTCGTCTCTTCAACGAGGTTTCAAAGGTTAGAAATGGTATGAACAGCTTCAACTTTGACGTTGTTACATACAACAAGATGGTTGACCTTGCTAAGACTATCGAATCACAGTATTCAATCACTCTTACTTACGATGCTAAGGAAGCTGTAATTGATGCTGACGGAAATACTTCAGTTGATGCTGAGGGTAATGTTGTTACTCAGACAGTTGAGAAGACTGATACTATTTCATTCGGTAGCTACAATTCTTATGCAAACAATAAGGACATTACAATCAAGTCTACAAAGGTTACTTCAAACCTTTCATCTGCTCAGGTTGATGAGTATGTACGTCTCTTCAGCTTCTATATGAGCAAGGTAGTAGAACGTGGTTATAATGGTACTCAGCTTGAAAATGAAATCGTATGTGCATCAGGCAATGCTTATTCTGCATATACTGTTACTGTTCCAACATATGATGATGACGATAAGCTTGTAACCAACGGACAGGTTAACAGCACAACTGCAACCGCTAAGTTCGGTAAGTTTGTTGACGGCGTTCTTGTAAACCAGGATGCTGATGGCAATCAGGCTTATACTGAGGAGTCATGGAACAACTACGTTAATGCTCTTGCAGAGGCTGTAGCTGTTGCTCAGCTTGGTAATGGTTCTTATGCTCATAAGGATAAGGCTTATTACAATGCAGCAGCAGGCGATTACGATGCAAACATCGATATCTGCTACTGGCGTGATTCATTGCTCCAGAAAGCTGAAATTGCTCTTACTCCATACGAGCCAGAGCAGCCACCTGTAGGTGATACCCATAATGTAAGTGGTAATATTCTTATTGCTACTGACGGTAAGGGTTCAACTGATAATAAAGCTGCATTTGGCGAATATACAATCACTGTATATTCAGATGCTGCTAAGACAACTGTAGTTGATACATTCAAGTCAACTTGTGACACAACAGTTCCGGCTGAGAGAACAAACACATTCAGCTTTGACCTTCCTGACGGAACATACTATGCTACAGTTGAATACAATTACGCGTTAACTCGCGAAATTCAGATTGTTGTTAATGGTGCTGATGTTACCGGAGATATCGTAGTTCTGAACTGCGACTTCGATGAGGATGACATGATCAGTGCTCTTGATGCAAGAGAAGTACTTACACACGTTACAGATGATAACTATATGTTTATGGATATCGACGGTGATGGTATGGTAAGTGCTCTTGATGCAAGAGTTCTCCTCACTCTCGTTACAGCAACATATGATACTTTCCAGCCATTAACAATTCAGTAATTTGAGTCAAATGCTATACTGAGCCTTTAATCAGGCTCGGTATAGTGTTCGCTCCTGATTACTTGTTGTTAACGCAATTTATAAAAACGGAAAAAACACGTATGCATATTTTTGCATATGTTCAAAATAAATACTTTAATGTTTTTCAGTTATAAAATGAAAAACTAAAGCATAAACATTCAAGGATTCTAACACTAAGGAGAAAATAGTTATGGAACATAAGACAAGAAAAAAGCAAAATATTTATTTAAAATTTTTGTTTTTCATTGCAACAATGCTTATACTTTTTTCTGTTCCTTTTATAGCGAACGCAGCTGTAGGAAGCTTAGGTCAGGAATCCCCGAAAATCATATGTACGTATGAGCAGGATGGTGTTGAAGTTGACGGAAACACTTTAAAAGCCGGTACGTACGATGTTAATTTCGTTTTGTGTGGTGTAAATAATCTGTCTGTTATGGAGATTACAGCAACATATGATGAATCTCAGGTAGCTGTTGAATCTTCACCTACCTACCTGATTTCAGATAACGCTGATAACTCTGTTGAGAGTATGGGTTGTGTTTTATCCGGCGGCAATATTGTTTTTGGATTCGTTTCAACAAATGAGGATTGCTCCTCTCTATTGGGTGAAGATGTGATTGTTGCTACGGTGAAAATGACCTTTAATTCAGATTGTGATGCAGAATCCTATATTAAAGTTTCTGAAAATCCGAATTTTACCTTTGCACAGGTGGATTACGGCGACGGCTATGATGATTCATATGCTTTGGTTGAGACATTCAACGGCTATAACGGTAACTTGTATTTAATGGATTGCGATGTTACACCCGGCGAATATTCTGTAAACGGTGAGTTTGTTGTTATGACTGCCTCTAACGGTGCTACCGAAGGAACTCCCGTACATGGTGAATATGTAATTGATATATATTCCGATGAAGATAAAACAGAATTGGTTGATTCTGTTTTATCTACAGAAATTAAAAATGACGACAACAGTTTTAAAAATTCATTCTGTATCAATAAACTGAAGATGGGTACGTATTATTTAACCGTTCGTAGCGATTATGCTCTTACGAGATATAATGCTGTTATTCAGATGAATGGACATAACATAGATGATGTTGTAATACCGATGTTATGTTGCGACTTCGATAAAGATGAAATGATAACTGCATTAGATGCTCGGGAAGTTTTACAAAAAGTAAATGATTCCAACTATATCTTTATGGATATTGACGGCGATGAACTTGTTTCCGCTTTGGATGCAAGAGTTGTTCTTACTTTGGTTGCAGTTTCCTATCAGGATACGCTTGTTATAGAATGATATTTTATATTAGGAGATAATTTTAGTGAAAAAAACATTTAGAAGAACACTCGCTTGTATTCTTTCTGTTCTTATGATTGTTTTCTCCGTTCCTTTCACTGCTCTCGCTACACCAACTACTGTTTGGTGGACAGAAGAAGATCTTAAGCTTAAGGCTGAGCCTGAATATTCAGGTTATGTAGATTGTTATAATAACGGTGAATGGGAAACAGAGAGCGGCTCTGCTCCTGTTTTTGGTGATGCAATTTGGACATCAGAAGGCGATCCTATCATCATTGAGAATTTCAAGCCTGCATTGTTCTGTACAGTAAGTGATATTTCAGTTGCTACTAACAGAACTAAGGTTTATGGTACAAAGGGAGCCACTTATCAGCAGGCTAAGGATGCAGGTCTTATTCTTGACCCTGCACATCTTAAAGCCGGTCAGCGTATTGCTGTAGTTTATGAAGTTGGTGGTATCGATGCTTGGTACGCTGGTACAGTAGCAGGTACTTTCGATACAACTAAGCTTAAGGCTGCTTATTATGCTAAGTCTACTTGGAAAGATTCAACAACAGATGTTAACTCTATTCTTACAAAGACTGACGAAGTTTTCTATTCAGCAGCTGTAACTGCTATGACCGTTTATAAGTGTTCACCAAGCGGTCACTTCGCTAACTCATTCCTTGGTAAGGCTGATGACCCATATTCAAACTTTATTGGTAATCGTCCATATGGTGAATATGGTATGGTATTCCCAGTAATGACATTTGAAGTTCTTCAGGACTGTAGTCTTGATGAGGCTATCACTTTAAACGGAACCGGTACAATGGCTGTTCCTTATAAGGAAGCTGTAGCACATGATAATGGCATAGCACAGTGCCGTTTCTCACTTGCAGATTATCCTGGTTACACTTATTCAACAATGCCTCTTATTTACCCTGATGCAACAGAGGGAGATGTTACTTGTGATCATGCTACAACAGAGGTTAGAGACGCTAAGGCTGCAACATGTATCGCTAAGGGTTACACCGGTGACACATATTGCACAAAGTGCGGCGAAAAGATTGCTACCGGTACAGAGACAGCAATCAATCCTGACAACCACGTAAATACAGAAGTTATCAATGCTAAGGAAGCTACTTGTGCTCCTGGTTACACAGGTGATACATTCTGTAACGATTGTCAGAAGACTGTAGCTACAGGTACTGCTATTGATCCTGTTGCAGAGCATGTATACACAATCACTGAAGAAACAAATTCAGACTGCCAGACAGCTGGTAAGATTGTAAGAACATGTTCAGTATGCGGCGATGTTCAGACAGAGTACAAGGCTCTTGGCGAGCACAGCTATGCTGAGGTTGAAGGTTCAGCAGTAGCTGCAACATGTACAACAGCAGGTAAGGAAGCTGACAAGGAATGTTCAGTATGCGGTGACAAGATTACCGGTGCTGCAACAGCAATTGATCCTAACAACCACGTTGGTGGTACAGTAGTTAAGGATGCTAAGGCTGCTGACTGCGGTAACGCAGGTTACACAGGTGACACATATTGTGCATCTTGTGATGTTAAGCTTGCTGAAGGTACAGTAATTCCTGCAACAGGCGAGCATAACTATGTTGATGTTGAGGGTACAGCAGTAGCTGCAACATGTACAACAGCAGGTAAGGAAGCTGACAAGGAATGTTCAGTATGCGGTGACAAGATTACCGGTGCTGCAACAGCAATTGATCCTAACAACCACGTTGGTGGTACAGTAGTTAAGGATGCTAAGGCTGCTGACTGCGGTAACGCAGGTTACACAGGTGACACATATTGTGCATCTTGTGATGTTAAGCTTGCTGAAGGTACAGTAATTCCTGCAACAGGCGAACACAACTATGTTGAGGTTCCTGGTTCAGCTGTAGAGCCATCATATGAAGCTCCTGGTAAGGAAGCTGATAAGGAATGTTCAGTATGCGGTGACAAGATTACCGGTGCTACAATTCCTGCACTCAAGGGCCTTGCAGTTACAGTTGTTGCTAATGATCGCGGCGCTGCAACAATCAATGGCCAGGCTGTAACAACTGAGGATGTAACAGTTAATGTTGCTCAGAATTCTCAGGTTACTCTTACAGCTACTCCAAATGCGGGCGTTAAGTTCGTAGGCTGGAGCGTAAATGGTAAGCTCGTTTCAACTGAAGCTAATGCTACTATCACAGCTCTTGCTAATATGACAATTGAGCCTGTATATCAGGTAGTTGGTGAAGAATTCACAGTAATCTTCATGGATAAGTTCGGCAACGTAATTTCAACTCAGGTTGTTAAGAGTGCTGCTGAAATCACTGTTCCTGCAGTTCCTGTAATCGATGGTTACACAGATGCTGCTTGGTCATTAACAGCTGATCAGATTGCTGCTCTTACAGAGTCAACAATCATTAAGGCAACTTATGGTACAGCTGCTGAGAAGACTTACACAGTTAAGGCTGCTGGTGCTACAATCACAACACCTTATGCTACTGCACAGGATGTAAATGCTGGTATTAAGTATAACACCCTTGTTACAGTAACAGCTGACGGTGCTAAGGCTTGGGAAATGAACGGTAAGACTGTTGCTTATGGCGATACTTACTCATTCTATGTAGGTTCTGATGTTGAGTTAGTTCCTGTATTTGATGGTGTAATCGACGCTAAGCCAACAGTAGCTGCTGTTTCAACAACTAAGGTTGGTAGTGAAGGTGCTTACAAGGCATCATTCCTTGCTACACGTTCAATGACTGCTGATTGCACATATGTAAATGCTGGTTTCGTATATGCAGTTAACCCGGCATCAAACGAGCTCACACTCGCTGATGTAAACGGTTCAACTGTACTCGCTGCTTACTGTTCAACTGATTCAGATCAGTTCGCATTAACAGTAGGTCGTCAGTCACAGACCGGTGTTATCGTTGCAAGAGCATTCATCGCTTATGTTGACGCTGCAGGCGCAACTCAGGTTGCTTATGCTGAGCCTCAGACATTTGATTATAGCGCAATCGTATAATTTAGCGAAGGAGGACTAAATAATGAAAGAGCTTTACACAAAGCCGGTTACTGAAATCGCTGAATTCAAGACTGTTGATGTTGTAACAACATCAATTGAGCAGATCACACCACCGGGTGGAGATGGCTGGATTTAACGGTCCAATCTTGAAGTGCGTTATAAGTAACGATTAATAGGGGACGGCAGTCTTAGGACTGCCGTTCTTTTTTGTCGAATTTATGTGCAATTTTGCAATAATATTATTGATACACTAAACAATTATAAAAAAACACCTGTGGTACAGAATTGCACCACAGGTGTTTTTTTATAAAAGAATTTATTTGTTATTATGTTTCTCAGCCGCTGCTGTTACGAAGCCTTTGAAAAGTGGGTGAGGTTTGTTAGGTCTTGATTTGAATTCAGGATGGAACTGGCCTGCAACAAACCATTTATGCTCAGGAATTTCAACCATTTCAACAATATGATTATCCGGTGAAGTACCTGCAAAAATCATGCCGCCCTTTAAAAGCTCCGCTCTGTAATCATTATTAACCTCGTATCTGTGTCTGTGACGCTCGTAAATCATTGATGCACCATAAAGCTGATAAGCCTTTGACTCTGGATTGAGTGTACAAGGATACTGTCCAAGACGCATTGTTCCGCCCATATCGGTGACATCCTTTTGCTCAGGAAGAATATCAATCACAGGATACGGTGTATCAGGGTTAATTTCTGCTGAATTTGCATTTTTCAGTCCCAGCACATTTCTTGCAAATTCAATGATTGCAATCTGCATTCCGAGACATATTCCAAGATATGGAATATCATGTGTTCTGGCATATTCGCAGGCTCTGATTTTTCCTTCAATACCACGTGAACCGAAGCCGCCGGGTACAAGAATACCGTCCATATCACCAAGTATTTCATCAATGTTTGCATCGCCCTCAAGTGTTTCGGAATCAATCCAATTGATATCTACAGCACTTTTCGTTGCGATACCGCCGTGCTTAAGCGCCTCATTGACTGAGATGTATGAATCGTGAAGCTCAACATATTTTCCGACCATTGCGATTTTAACAGTCTGAATAGGATTTCTGAGTGCGTCGAGCATATTCGTCCAGTCGGCAAGGTCAGGGTCTGCACATTCAAGTCCCAGCTTTCTGATTACCACGTCATCCATTTTCTGTTCGTGGAGCATCATTGGTACTGCATAAAGAATATCGCAGTTATTGTTTTCGATAACACATTCCTTATCAACATTGCAGAAGAGTGCAATTTTATTTTTTATATCGTCTGTGAGTGCGTGCTCCGTACGGCAGACAATGATATCAGGGTGAATACCCAGTGAGAGCATCTCCTTGACAGAGTGCTGTGTTGGTTTTGATTTCAATTCATCAGATGCAGCAAGATAAGGTACAAGTGTAACGTGAATGAATAGACAATTCTCTCTGCCGACATCTACTGCAAACTGACGTATTGCCTCAAGAAAAGGCTGTGATTCAATATCGCCCACAGTTCCGCCGATTTCCACAAAGCAGACATCTGCACCTGTATCGGCGTTCCTTGCGATAGAACGCTTGATTTCATTCGTAACGTGGGGGATAATCTGAATGGTTTGTCCGCCGTAAACGCCCTTGCGTTCGTCCGTAATAACCTTCCAGTAAACTCTGCCGCTGGTGAGGTTGGAGTTCTGCGAAAGGCTTTCATCAATAAATCTTTCATAATGCCCAAGATCGAGGTCTGTTTCAGCACCGTCGTCAGTAACGAATACTTCGCCGTGCTGGACAGGATTCATGGTTCCGGGATCAACATTGAGATAAGGGTCAAGCTTTTGTGCAGTAATCTTAAGTCCGCGTGCTTTCAGAAGTCTGCCGAGTGATGCGGCAGTGATTCCCTTGCCTAATCCGGAGACAACGCCTCCTGTAATAAAAATGTATTTTGTGTTCATTTTCAGTCCTCCTAACCGGGCATGGATTATGCCTGATAAAATAAATTAATAAATTTTCTTTTTATCTGATACGGCAGAGCAGGTAAGACGGATACCGAGCTTTTTAAGCACATTTTCATCTACCTGTGAGAGAAGAACGGAGGAATGCATTTCGCAGTTTTTCAGCTTTGACAACTGGTGCAGTGCTGTTTTGGCATTGCTGTCTGTTACGGCTGAAACGGATAGTGCAATTAAAATTTCATCAGTGTGAAGTCTTGGATTCTTATTGCCGAGATGATTCAGCTTAAGCTCCTGAATCGGCTTTATAACCTCAGGGAGGATAAGGAGAATATCGTCGTCGATACCGCCGAGCTTCTTAAGTGCGTTGAGCAGCATTGCGGATGCACAGCCAAGTAAATCTGATGTCTTACCGGTGATGATTTCACCGTCAGGAAGCTCAATTGCTGCTGCAGGCTGAGATGTTTTATCAGCCAGTTTTTCAGCTGTATCGGCACATTTTCTGTCACTGATTGAAAGCTGAGCATTATTCATTAATAACTCAAGCTTGTATATTTCCTCCTTCTTGCTGCCTGTTCTCAGATTTTCACAGCAGGCAGTGTAGTATCTGCGGATAATTTCCTGCTTAGCGGCGTCGCATACTGCATCATCATCAATAATGCAGTTGCCTGCCATATTAACGCCCATATCTGTTGGTGAATTGTATGGGCATTTGCCGTAAATTTTATCAAATGTGGCCTTGAGCACAGGGAAGATTTCAACATCACGGTTATAGTTTACCGTTGTTTTGCCATATGCTTCAAGGTGCCATGGGTCAATCATATTCACATCGTTGAGGTCAGCAGTTGCTGCTTCATATGCAATATTTACAGGGTGATTGAGTGCAATATTCCAGATTGGGAAGGTTTCAAACTTCGCATAGCCAGCCTTGATACCACGTTTGTTTTCGTGATAAAGCTGTGAAAGACAGGTTGCCATTTTGCCGCTGCCGGGACCCGGTGCGGTGATTACGACAAGCTCACGTTCGGTTTCGATATAATCATTCTTGCCGTAGCCGTCGTCACTGACAATTTTTGAAATATTGGCAGGATAGCCGTCGATGATGTAGTGGTGATAGAATTTAATGCCGGCAGCCTTAAGCTTGTCCTCAAAGGCATTGACCTTTGGTGTGGATACATATTTTGTAAGCACAACACTGCCGACCATAAGACCTTTACTTGTGAAAGCGTCGATAAGTCTGAATACGTCGATATCATATGTAATGCCGAGATCACCGCGAACCTTGTTCTTTTCAATATCGTCGGCACTGATTACGACAACGATTTCCGCCTGATTCTTTAACTGAAGCAGCATCTGGAGCTTGCTGTCTGGCTGAAAGCCCGGCAGAACTCGTGAAGCGTGGTAGTCGTCAAACAGCTTGCCGCCGAATTCAAGGTAGAGCTTACCGCCGAATTCACTTATCCTTTCCTTGATTCTGCTTGACTGCATCTGCAGATATTTGTCATTATCAAATCCTGTTTTAAACATATTTCCCTCTCAATTTGTATATATTTATTGTATATATTTACGCAGTAGAGGATGCATAAAACAGTCCCCTTTGACTGCATTAAAAATCAAAAAAAGTACAAAACGGCTGTACGAAATGTACAACCGTCTGTACTTACATATTATACAGTAAAACATTTGTTAAATCAATAGGCTGAAAAAATTTTTTTACTGCTCATATATAATTTTGCCGTTCATTGTCACTGAACTGATTTCGTTGATGTCAATGTAAGAGCCTAATACAGTGCTGAGTGACCATTCTGTATTGCTGTAATTTTCGGATTCATTGTTGGTAAAGGTGGATATGTTAAATACGGAATTGTCCTTCATTTTAACTGAAACTGTGCAATCCTCAGGATTTCCCTGATATTTTTCAATATACAGTCCTATATTGCTGATTTCAACCTTTTCGGCAATATTCTCAAGATTGTCTGTCAATTCAAGTCTGTCGGATTTTGCCAGACGGAAATCCACTTTCCATTCATCTTCAATGAACTCTCCGTCCTCTGTAAGGTTGGCCCAAAGCTCGTATTTCTCTAAGTCCTCAGGGGAGATGTCAAAGGCATATTCAATATGCTTGACAAAATAATTATTTCCGCTTGCTTTTTTGTCTTCTTCGGTATGAATGTACTGCATTTCATAGGAGACTGTATTTTCTTCACTGAAGCTTTTACCCTTTTCAGACAGTGCAAACCAGCCGTGATTGTCAAAGCTTTTTTTCCATTTTGTCTGGATATGCAGTCTGCCGTCAATAAAGCCGATGTTACTCACTGATACAAAATCCGTTATGGCAATATCCATTGTGTCAGGGAGCAGAATTGTGTCAAAAACATTGTTGGAGTAGCTTTCATAGTCGGACATCGGAGCCGTCTGTGGATTTGTTTTCACAATGGATAAATCAAAGTCTGTGTTGAAGTAATTATATATTTTTTTATTGCTCATCAGGGTGTTGATTTTAAAACTGTTCATTTTGCCTGACATTTTTTTTGAGCCGTTTGCGGTCATACAATAAAGTGCTTTACCTGTTTTTTCATCATAAGATTCAAAGGAAACATTATACACTGTAGGTCCGTCAACACCATAGGAATCGCATAAATCAAGTCTTTCGTTCACTCTGCCCTTTCCCTCAGTATCCTCCAATGTGAAGTAAGCAATTATATTTCTGTCATCGTTAATTGCCTCCAGCACAGTGAGCCTGATGCCCTGCTTTTCACAGGTTTTATTGATGGGGTAAAGGAATTGTGCAAGCTGCGGATTGACGGAGTAAACAATGTTATTCGCAGTGGGATTTACTGAGGCGAAGGCTGTAGTTACAGTTGAGAAAATCAGAATAATTGCGGCAAGCAGGCATACAGCTCTTTTTGCAGAAAAATGGTGATTTTTGCTCGGCTTGTTTACAGTGCTGTTCAGTATATTTTCTTTTAATTCACTGCTTATGATGATATCGGACAGGGTATCATCCATATGTGATTTCATTTTATTCATCAAAGTACCATCCTTTCAGAGATTTTTTTAGTTGTTCACGTGCTCTTGTAAGCCGTACAGTGACTGCAGATTCAGTGATATTTAAGATGTTTGCAATATCCTTTGCCTTCATTTCCTGATAGTAAAACAGCAGGATAACCTCCTTGTATTTCGGCTTCAGGCTACAAACCGCATTTATAACCGTATCATCAAAGACCTTATCATAATACGGTGTGTTCTTATCCATTTCCGTGAGTGCAAAAAGCTTTTTATATTCCTTTTTCCTGCGCTGTGATTTACATTCATTCACAGCGATTGAGGTAAGCCATGTTTTTATATTGGCTTCACCGCGAAATTTATCTATGTTTCTGTAGGCCTTTATAAATGTTTCCTGCACGGCATCTTCAGCAGAATGATAATCGTGCAGATACAGGAAGCACAGACGCAGAAGATTGTCACCATAGTGATTTACAAGAGTGTTTATGTCAAATTCGTTTTTCGGTACCGAACTGTTTAACATAGATTTACCTCCTTTCAACTATTAGACGCAGTTCATCTTCAAAACCCTACAATTTTTTATAATTATACGATGCTTTAAAAATGAATACAATAATTGCGTTGGAATTATAATTATGGTATTATAATTTTATCCGGAGGTGAAACTATGAGCAAAAGAATTTTTATACTTGAGGATGATATCTTTCTTCGTGACGGACTGTGTGATATGCTGCAAAAGGAAGGCTATATAACTGTAAGTGCCTGCACCTGCAAGGAGGCGCAGGAAATCATTGACAGTACCGGCTTTAATCTGATTATTTTTGATGTAATGCTGCCGGACGGCAACGGCTTTGATTTGTGCAGTAAGCTGAGGGAGTCAGGCTGCGGCACGCCGATACTTTTTCTTACAGCCTGTGACGATGAAATCCAGATTGTAAGGGGTCTTGACTGCGGTGCAGATGATTATGTCACCAAACCGTTTAAGCTGCTTGAACTGTTGTCACGTGTGCGTGCATTGATGCGGAGGAATTCAGGTTCAACCTTTAAAAGCCGTGATATAACAATTGATATGGAAAATATGACTGTGAAGAAAAACGGTGAAAATATTTTTGTCACTCCCACTGAATTTCAGATTTTATCCATTCTTATACGCAATAACGGTGTGATTGTTACAAGAGGTACACTCCTGCAAAATATATGGGATGATAATGACAGCTTTATTGATGACAACACGCTTTCTGTTCACGTAAGCCGTCTGCGTGAAAAAATAGGTGCAAAGCATATTGTCACCATTCGCGGTATCGGCTACAGGTGGGAGGAGCAGCAATGATCACTCTTGAAATTGTGCTGCTTGCTGTGGCTGCGGTTTCCGTGATCATATGTACAGGATTAATCATTTCTCATATCAGGCAGAAGAAAAAAATATCCGCCCTCACAAGCAGTATCAACGATTTTATTGAAAAGGGGATACTGACTCAATTCAGTGTGTCGGATAATCACTTTGCCAATCTTCAAAACAGTGTGGCAGACCTTGAAAATATAATCCGACTTGAAAAAAGCAATACCTTAATTGAAACAAAGAAAAATACGGAGTTTATTTCCGATATATCACACCAGCTGAAAACACCGCTGGCAGGCTTAAGGCTTTACTGTGAAATGGATTATTCTGATAATCCGACGGAGTATACTAAAAAAGAGCTGCAGCTGATTGAAAGAATGGAAAATCTGATTCAAAGGTTGCTGCGGCTTGAAAAAATCAAATCCGATTCCTATGTTATGGATTTTAAGGTTTGGGAAGTCCGTGATATTGTGCGTGAAATGATGTCAGAATTTTATCATCTTTTTCCTGATAAAAAATACAGTATTGTCGGAAGCAGTGAGCTGAGATGTGATAAAAGCTGGCTTTCTGAGGCGATAGGAAATGTGGTTAAAAATGCCAGCGAGCATACACCTGCAGAAGGAATCGTTACTGTGAAAATTGAAAATAGCCACCATTCAACGATTATTGAAATAAATGATAACGGAGGAGGAATGGATGAAAAGGATATTCCTAATCTTTTTACACGATTTTTCAGCACCGGCAATCCTGCTCCGGGCAGTGCAGGCATAGGGCTTGCCATAACAAAGGCAATTGTAGAAAAGCATCACGGTATTATAAATGCTGAAAATAAGAACGACGGATTGTCTGTGATTATGTGCTTTCCTCATATTGACGGATATATTACTATATAAAAAATCACACTGCAAAACTATTTCAGTCAGGCAGTGTGATTTTTTATAATTTGTTTTCTTCCTGATATTCCTTTGAAAATTCCGTATTCAGCTGGTCAGGAATCGGAACACCCATTTCCGTTGTGTTATCAGGCTGCACAGTCGGATTATATGCCCAGCTGCTGTAACGGTTGGTAAGCTCAGGGTCAAGCTCATATTTTTCCTTATAATTTTTCTTATGCTTATGCGTTTTAGCAGGAACATTATAATTGTTAAGACTGTTTATGGTCTGCTGCGGTTCTTCCTTTTTATCCCTGTGCATTGTTTCCTGTTGTACCCTCCACAATTGCTTTTAAATCCTCAAGTGAATTGATTTTTGCACCGCTTTGAATAATGGACTCCTGCGTCATTTTTGGCAGTGCGTCAAAATATTGCTGCATCTGCGGTGTAAGATTAAACATATCCGGCATAGTAAAAACTCCTTTCAGATTTATTTTATCCGAAAGGAGCTTTTTTATTAATATTTTAAATCAGTTCACTTATTACAGTATTTGATACCAACATTCCTTCCTGCGTCAGGAATATGTTGTCATTATTTTCACCTAATAATCCCATTTTTATAAAATTACGGTAATCTTTTTTAATCAGTGATTTGTCTATTCCTTTGCTGAGCCTTAGGCCAAGCATAATTTTTTCTTCCTCAGTACCGCCGATTCCGTCGTAAATGATATTGAAATCCTTATCGTAATAGAATCGTTTTCCGCCCCATAGGGAATGTGCACTTGCTCCGATTCCGAGATATTCATCAAGCTCCCAGTATTTCAGATTGTGCCTGCTTTCATATCCCGGTTTAGCAAAGTTGCTTATTTCATATTGCTCAAAGCCGAGATTTTTTAATGCTTTAATTGTTTTCAGATACATATTGCAAACCGTGTCCTCGTCCGGAAGAGCAAGTCTGTCCTGTATTTCAAAAAATTTTGTATTTTCCTCAATTTTCAGCATATAGGCACTGATGTGCGTAACATTCATTTTTTCAATGAATGCAAAGGTTTCATCAAGACTGTCAAGGGTCTGCTTAGGTGTGCCGAGCATAACGTCAAGACTGATGTTTGTGATGCCTGCTTTTCGTGCATCGCTGACTGCCTTAGCAACCTCAGCTTGTCCTGCCACTCTGCCCAGTGCAAAGCGTTCCTCGTTTCTCGCACTCTGCATACCTATGCTGATTCGGTTTACACCAAATTCGGCATATTTTTCAAAATCCTTTTCAAGATTTTTTGATGGATTGCATTCAACCGTTATTTCACAGTCTTTGCTGACATCGAATTGGGCCTTTGATGCATGGATGATTTTTTCGATAAGTTCAGACTCGAGAATAGAAGGCGTTCCTCCGCCAAAATAGATTGTGTCAAAACTGCCGCTGTATTTTTTTATTTCATCGCAAAGCCTGCCAGTATATTTTTCAGCAAGCTCCTTTTCATATTTCACACTGTAAAAATCACAGTAAGGACATTTGGAACGGCAAAAAGGAATGTGAAAATACAAGCCGTTACTCATATAAAATCACACTCCTTTTGTAATGTAAAATTATTTCTTTCTGCTCTCTGCTTTGAGACGAAGGGACTTATCAAGAATGGTTTTTCTCAGGCGGATTGACTTTGGTGTTACCTCAAGAAGCTCATCATCAGCCAGGAATTCCATACTCTGCTCCAATGAAAGCGTGGTAGGCGGAACAAGCTTGAGTGCCTCGTCCGAACCGCTGGCACGTGTATTGGTTACGTGCTTTTTCTTACAAACGTTGCAGACGATATCCTCATCCTTTGCACATTCGCCGACAATCATTCCCTCGTAAACCTCAATACCGGGTCCTACGAAAAGTCTGCCCCTGTCCTGTGTGTTCCAAAGTCCATAGCCAGTGGTTGTGCCTGTTTCGTGAACAACGATTGAGCCGCGACTTCTCGTAGCGATATCGCCCTTGAATTCCTCATATCCAACAAAGAGCTGATTCATAATGCCGTTGCCGTTGGTGTCTGTAAGGAATTCTGAACGGTAGCCGATAAGACCGCGTGACGGAATTTTGATTTCAAGGTGTGTCATACCGGTTGAGCGAGTGTCCATATTTTCAATCTCACCCTTGCGTGAGCAGAGCTTTTCCATAACTGCACCCACATATTCCTCAGGCACTTCAATGATAGCCAGCTCGACAGGCTCAAGGGTTCTTCCGTTCTCGTCCTTTTTCATAATAACCTGAGGACGTGATACCTGAAACTCATAATTTTCTCTTCTCATGGTTTCAATCAGAATTGAAAGATGAAGCTCGCCTCTGCCTGATACCTTAAAGGTGTCCATTGAGTCCGTTTCCTCAACTCTCATGGATACATTGGTTTCAACCTCCTTGAACAGTCTGTCACGGAGATTACGTGAGGTCACATACTTGCCCTCGCGGCCTGCAAACGGTGAATCATTTACAATGAAATTCATTGAGATAGTTGGCTCGTCAATTTTTATGAAAGGCAATGGTTCAACACATTCAGGGTCGCAGGCAGTTTCACCGATGTTCAGGTCCGCAATACCTGAAACGCATACAAGATCACCGAACTTTGCCTCGCCGCAGTCAACTCTTTTAAGACCCTCAAATTGGTATATTTTTGAGAATTTTACATTCTCCTGTGTGCCGTCCTGTCTGCAGAGCACGTAAGGTGTATTCACCTTGATTGAGCCTCTCTCAACTCGGCCGACGCCGATACGTCCAACATAATCATCATATTCAAGTGATGAGAATAAAATCTGTGCAGGGCCCTCCATATCACCGTCAGGTGACGGAATATGCTCTAAGATCGCATCAAGGAGAGGTCTCATATCACCCTCACGTACATCAGGGTCAGTGCTTGAATAACCGTCTCTTGCAGATGCGTAGATAACAGGGAATTCAATCTGCTCATCATCTGCGCCAAGTTCAATGAACAAATCGAGAACCTCGTCGATAACCTCCTCAGGTCTTGCACCCTCACGGTCAACCTTGTTTACAACAACCAGTGGCTTTTTATGTAAGCCCAAAGCCTTTTTCAGTACAAAGCGTGTCTGCGGCATACAGCCCTCAAATGCGTCAACGAGCAGCAATACACCGTCAACCATTGTTAAGATACGCTCAACCTCACCGCCGAAGTCAGCGTGGCCGGGTGTGTCAACAATATTTATCTTTGTGTCCTTATAGTGGATAGAGGTGTTTTTTGAAAGGATGGTAATTCCTCTTTCTCTTTCAAGGTCGTTGGAGTCCATTACTCTTTCTGCAACCTCTTCATTGTCACGGAAAATACCGCTCTGGTGCAGCATCTCATCAACAAGTGTTGTTTTACCGTGATCAACGTGGGCTATAATTGCTATGTTTTTTATATCGTTTCTCTTGCTCAACTCATCACCCTCAATTTAAATCTGTTATATAAAATAATCGTTTGTATTTTACCACTTAGCCGGACGCTTGGCAAGTGTTTATGTCCGACTTTTGGAAAAAGAGACAATTTGCTTTACAAATTACTGTTATTTTGATAAAATCAAGATAACTCAGTAAATAAATTTATAAGTAATTACGGAGCATTGATATGAAAGAATTTTTTATTGCATCTTCACTTGAGAAGATTTTTCCGAACAGCAGAGATATTGCAGAGCTTGAAAGAATGTCTATGCTGAAAAATGAGAGGAAGGCATTTCAGCTCGTTTTCAGAGTAAAAAAGGGAGACAGTATTTCCTTTGATGTGGAATCTGCACTTTTTGAATATATGAATTTTTCCGTTGTCAAAATGATTAAGGGCGGTTATGTTAAGGACAAAAACGCTGATGATTATTATATTGAAGAGCCACACGAGTATTACCCTGATTTGCTTGTGCCGATGAATGGCACCTGTTTTACTGCACTTGAGGACGGACTGAACTGCGTGTGGGTACAGATTGCAGGTGATGCTCTGCCTGCAGGAAATTACAACATCTGTATAAAATACGGTGATGAGGAATGCAGTATCGAAGTTCGTGTTATTGATGCGCAGCTGCCAAAGCAGTCTTTGATTTATACCAACTGGTTTCATACGGACTGTCTTATGAGTGTATACGGCTTTGAAGCATTTTCAGACGAGTACTGGGAAACGGTTGAAAAGTTCCTGCACCATGCAGCTGATTATGGTATGAACTGCGTTCTTACTCCTCTCTTTACACCCCCTCTTGATACGAAGGTCGGCGGCGAACGTCCGACAGTTCAGCTGGTTGATGTTAAGGTCGTGGGCAAAAATGAATACAGCTTTGCATTTGATAAGCTTGATAAATGGCTTGAAATGTGTGACCGCTGTAATATTGAATATTACGAAATGAGCCACTTGTTCACACAGTGGGGAGCACGTCACGCACCGAAGATTATAGCAGAAAAGAATGGGGTTAAGAAACGTATCTTCGGCTGGAGAACAAGGGCATGCGGTAAAAGATACCGTTTGTTTATAGAGCAGTTTGCAAAGGCAATTACAAAATATATTGATGAAAAGGGTATACGTGAAAGATGCCTTTTCCATGTATCTGACGAGCCTGCCACTTCCATGAAAAGAGCTTATTCAAAGGCTGCGAAAATAGTCAGAGACAACTTCAAAGGTTTTAAAATCATTGATGCACTGTCCTCATTCGATTTTTATAAAAACGGACTGATTGAACAGCCGATACCTGCAAATGATCATATTGAGCCGTTTATCGGTAATGTGCCGGAGCTTTGGACCTATTATTGCTGTGCGCAGGGCAGTAAGTATGTTTCGAACCGATTTTTTGCAATGCCGTCTGAACGTAACCGAGTACTCGGTCTCCAGCTGTATAAATTCAATGTTAAAGGCTTTTTGCACTGGGGATATAATTTCTACTATACGCAGTATTCAAAGGCAATTATCAATCCCTTTGAGGTTTCGGATGCAGGCGGTAAGTTCCAGTCAGGTGACAGCTTTGTTGTTTATCCCGGTGAAAACAGGGAGCCGCTCGATTCTCTCAGACTTCATGTATTTTATGATGCCTTTCAGGATATGCTTGCTCTGCAGCTGCTTGAAAGCAAAATCGGATATGAGAAAACACTCGCACTTGTTGAACAGGGACTTGAAAAGCCATTGTCCTTTACGGAATATCCTCACGATGCACGCTGGCTTGAAAATGTGCGTGAGCGTGTAAATGCTGCAATAGCAGAGAGTTAAACCGCACAATAATTAAAAAGCAGAAGGATTATCCTTCTGCTTTGACTGCCGATAAAGTGGGCTGAAACACGCCATATTAAATAATTTAATAGTTATATGATAGATTTGTGGGGGCGGCGTTCACGACGACCCGTTTTAATCCGACAATCTTAAACGCCGCATAAACTTTAATGTTTATGCGGCGTTTGGCGTTTTTTGTCTTTTGCTCGGAGGCAGTACCTATGTACAGCTCCCACTCACAAAATACAAAATTCAGTTCCATTTCTCAACAGCCGTCAGCGTGTAGAAATTTGCAATTTAACTTTTTCTACACGCTGAAAGCATAGCATTTGCTATGCTTTTTCGACAAGCTGAAGCATCGATGAGTTTACCATCGGTGCTTTTGCTTTTACAGGTTATTTATTTTTTTTGTTAAAGCTGTCACGCAGTGCAACCGTTCTGTTGAATACAGGCTTATCGTCTGTTGAATCCTTGTCCTTGCAGAAATAGCCGTTTCTCATAAACTGATACTTTGCCCCTGCTTCACAATCTGCAAGCGCCTTTTCAACATATCCGTTTACAACAACAAGGGAGTCAGGGTTAAGGTTATCCTCAAATGAGCTTACGCCCTCCTCGTTGCTTGGATTCTCCACATCAAAGAGTCTTTCATAAAGTCTGATTTCAGCAGGGCAGTTATCCTTTGCAGATACCCAGTGAATTGTGCCCTTAACCTTTCTGCCATCCGGTGCATCTCCGCCAAGAGTTTCAGGGTCATATGTGCAGTGAACACAGCAAACCTCACCGTTCTCGTCCAGGTCGTAGCCTGTACAGGTGACAAAATAAGCCTTGTAAAGTCTTACCTCATTGCCTACAAAAAGACGTCTGTACTTTTTAATCGGCTCAATCATAAAGTCGTTCTTTTCAATCCAGAGCTCTTTTGAAAACGGCATCGTTCTTGAGCCATATTCAGGGTGATCTGGATGGTATTCACATTCAATATCCTCCGTTTTATCCTCCGGATAATTGTCGATGACAAGCTTGAGAGGGTCAATTACAGCCATTGCGCGCGGTGAATTTGCGCCGAGATTGTCACGCACACAAGCCTCAAGCAGAGCAAAGTCAATAACGCTGTAGGCTTTTGAAACACCGATTCTTTCGCAGAAATCACGGATTGCCTCAGCAGGATAGCCTCTTCTTCTCATACCGCTGAGTGTAGCCATTCTTGGGTCATCCCAGCCGGATACAATCTTGTCCTTAACCAGTTGCAGGCACTTTCTCTTTGATGTGAGTGTATAGTTAAGGTTCATTCTTGCGAATTCAATCTGTCTCGGCTTTTCCCAGTCGATAAGCTCATTTACAAACCAATCGTAAAGCGGTCTGTGATTTTCAAACTCAAGTGAGCAGAGGGAGTGTGTTACTCTTTCATATGCGTCGGAAAGCGGATGTGCAAAATCGTACATAGGGTATACGCACCATTTGTCACCTGTTCTGTGGTGATGTGCATACATAATTCTGTAAATGATAGGGTCACGCATATTGAGGTTAGGTGATGCCATATCAATTTTTGCTCTGAGCACCTTTGACCCCTCAGGGAATTCACCCTTCGTCATACGCTCAAATAAATCAAGGTTTTCCTCAATCGGTCTGTCTCTGTATGGTGAGTTCTTACCTGCTTCGGTGAGCGTACCTCTGTATTCTCTTATCTGCTCCGGTGTAAGCTCACATACAAATGCCTTGCCCTTCTTGATAAGCTTGATTGCACATTCATAAATGAAATCAAAATAGTCGGATGCATAATAAACATTATCATAGTCAAAGCCAAGCCATTTGATGTCCTCTTCGATAGCCTCAACATACTCTGTATCTTCTTTTGTAGGATTTGTATCATCCAGTCTCAGGTTGCAGACACCCTTGTACTTGTCCTTAACACCAAAATTGATGCAGATAGCCTTAGCGTGACCGATATGAAGATAGCCGTTTGGCTCAGGAGGGAAACGGGTCTGAATGGACTGATACTTTCCTTCCGCCAGATCTTCATCAATAAAATCGTGAATAAAATTGGAATTTGTGATTTTTTCTTCTGTGTTATTTATTTCAGCCATCATTTTACCTCCTCATAATGCTTGATTGCTTTTTCTATTCTGCTTTGTACTCTGTCTGCACCAAGCAGTGCGGTGATTGCGTAAAGGTCAGGTGTGTTTGTCCTGCCTGTGAGAGCAACACGTATTATGGTTGAAACATCACCAACGTGACCCTTGAATGCATCAGGATTCTGTTTGAATTCTTTTACGTTAGGTGTGCAGCCAACCGGCTCGCAGATGCTTTTTATTTTACTGAACCAGGTATCTTTATCATCATTGATGTCAACAATATCCTTATAAAGCTTTAATATCCGGACGGCAAGCTCAGGTGTGGCATTGCCTGTAAGCTCGTAGTTTTCCTCAAAGGTTTCATCATACATATAGCTGATGTAGTCAGGGATATCCGACCATTTTGCAATATCCTTACGCGGCTTTTTATTGCCCCTGTCAATGTTGAGTACAGCAGTCGCATAGGTCTTGTCCTGCTCGTAGAGGTCTGCAAGCTGTGTATTGAATTCCTTTGCCCATTCATAGGATTGTGCAAATACTTCATCGGCAGTCATCACGCTGATCACATTTTTTGATACGTCGGTCAGCTTGACCATATCAAACAGTGCACCTGATACGGACATCTTTTTAAGATTGAATGGGAATGCATTTATGTCAGCGTCCTTATTTACTCTGCGCCAGTCCTCAAAATTTGAGTTCATAATGGTCATCATATATTCGTTGACTGATGAGGATGGGAAGCCCTCCTGCTTGTAGTAGGTAACAGCAGCCTCAGGGTCCTTTCTCTTTGACAGCTTGCGCTTGCCCTCGCCCTCCGTTTTCATAATCGGAGCAACGTGTGCGTATTTAACAGGCTTAAAGCCGAGAACTCTGAACAGCTGTAAATGCAGCGGAACAGATGCAATCCACTCGTCACCGCGTGTAACATGAGTAGTTCTCATAAGATGATCGTCAATTGCGTGAGCAAAATGATAGGTCGGAATGCCGTCTGTTTTAAGAAGAACAACGTCAATAACATTTTCAGGCATTTCAATTTTTCCTCTTATCATATCATCGAAATAGCATTTTTTATTGATATCACCGGGTGACTTAAGACGGAGTGTCCAGGTTTTACCTTTTTCAATATTGGCTTTTATCTCCTCAAAGGAAAGGTCACGGCATTTTGCATATTTGCCGTAGTAGCCTTTAATGTCCTCATTTTCCTGTTGAGTTCTTATATTTTCAAGCTCTTCGGCAGAGCAGAAGCAAGGATACGCAAATCCCTGTTCAACCAGCGATTTTGCATATGTCTGATAAATTTCTTTTCTCTGGCTCTGATAGTAGGGACCATATTCACCCTTTTGTGTGCCATCAATCATAACACCCTCGTCAGGCGTTACATCGTAGGCAGCAAGTCCCTGAAGCATAACCTCAACAGCACCGTCAATCTTTCTCTTCTGGTCAGTGTCCTCAACTCTTACAAAAAATATTCCGTCTGTTGCCTTTGCCGTTTTGTATGCAACAGTACCTGTGAAAAGATTACCGAAATGAAGAAAGCCTGTAGGACTTGGTGCAAGGCGTGTAACGCGTGCACCCTCCTTCAGATTTCTCTGTGGATAGAGTTCTTCATAATAGTCAGGTGTCTTATCTATATCCGGAAATAATAGCTCTGCTAATTTGTTATAATCTGTCATATTTTCACCTATATTTTTAAATTTACCAATAAAATACATAATATTATCGCATATATTATGTAATTAATCAACATTAAATAAATATATTTTATTGAAAAAATTATTTTATTATGATAGATTATTTTATGTATTATATATTAATTTATAATGGAGGATGACCTATGGAGCTGCCAAATGATCCTTTTATGCTGTTGAGCGTTATTAATCTTAAGCTAAGAGATTTTTATTCAAGCCTTGATGCACTTTGTGCGGATATGGATATAAATAAAGATGAGCTTTGCAAAAAACTGGAAGCAGCAGGCTTCAACTATGATGAGAATAATAACAAATTCTGGTGAAAATCAGAATTTTATTTATAAAAAACTGTTGACAAATTATGGAAAATATGTATAATTAAATTGTAATCATTACAAAGTAATAATAATTACAAGGTGGTGACAGAGTGAATACAAGAGAGATTATTGACCTTTTTAAAGAAAACGGTCTTAAGGCAACACCGCAGCGTATAGCCGTTTATAACTTCCTTGTGGAAAACCCTGTTCACCCTGATGTGGAAACCGTTTATCAATCCATGATAATGGATAATCCGTCTTTCTCAAAAACAACAGTTTATAACTGTCTGCAGGCACTGACGGATTGCGGTCTGCTGATACCTGTTAAGATTGATAATGAAAAAATCAGATATGATGCGGACACCAGCTTTCACGGACATTTCAAATGTGACTGCTGCGGCAGGATATATGATTTTAAATGCTTTGATGAAAAAGTATCAGGGATTGATAATTTTAAAATCAAGCAGAGGGATGTTTATTACAGTGGCTTATGCAGCTGCTGCATATAATATAATTTAATTTAAAGGAGTAATTTAAAATGGCTAAGAAGTATTATTGCCCTGTTTGCGGCTACGAAAGTGACGAACCAATTGATGTTTGCCCTGTTTGCGGAGCAAAGATGGAGGAAAGAAAAGAAGGTGTTACATCTTGGGCTGCTGAGCACCAGGTAGGTATCATTGACGGTGTTGACGAGGCTATCGTTCAGGGCCTTCGTGACAACTTCAACGGTGAGTGCACAGAGGTAGGTATGTACCTTGCAATGGCAAGAGTAGCTCACAGAGAGGGTTATCCGGAAATCGGTCTTTACTGGGAAAAGGCTGCTTATGAAGAGGCAGACCACGCAGCAAGATTTGCTGAGATGCTCGGCGAGGTTGTAACAGATTCAACAAAGAAGAATCTTGAAATGAGAGCTTCTGCTGAAAACGGTGCTACACTTGGTAAGACTCAGCTTGCTAAGATGGCTAAGGAGCAGGGACTTGACGCTATCCACGACGCAGTTCATGAGATGGCAAGAGACGAGGCTCGTCACGGTAAAGCATTTGAGGGTCTCCTCAAGAGATATTTTGCTGACTGATATCTAACAAATATTTCATATAAAAAAGGTTGTCGGAATGAACCGGCAGCCTTTTTTGTTAGTAAGAAGAATTATAAACTAAATATAAATAACCTAAACAATATATAAACAAATCCGGTTTTATTTGCTATATCATCCGAATTATGATATAAGGAAATCAAGAGGTGATATTATGAAGAAAACATTAGAATTCTTAACAATGCCTTTAACCCAAATATTAGTGGGCATTATAGGTCTTGTACTGGTTGAAATCGTTGCTTTCAACAAATTATACTGGATTATTTTTATTTTGCTGTCAATTGTACTGTATGCAGCAAGCGGATATGTTTTTTCTAAGCTTGAGAATAAAAGACTAAAGGTACTTTCTTCAATAGTGTCAGCTTTGGTTATTGCTCTTGCATTCATCACAATTTTTATTTCTGCTCAGCTGGTGAATACAGACGCTTTCTATGCAATATTTTTTATTTCGCCATTTGGATATGTATCAACATTTTTGACACAGTGGATCGGAGAATACATATCTGAGTCTGAAATATTTATTTATTCCGTTTTAACATTGATATGTTCACTTTGTCCCGTTTTAATTACTGTATTGTCAGCTAAGTTGTTTGAATTAAAAAGAATTAAAGATATTTACAGTAACAAGTAGATTGGTTTAAATAGAAGACTTATTATATACATTTTTAGGAGTCATATTATGAAAAAGGTTTTACAGTTTTTGGCAATGCCGTTAATCATTGCTTTGCAGATTACGATAGGTTGTTTGTTATTTGCTTTTGGAAATGGTGCAGGGCTTACGTTTATGATACCGATTGCATTAATCATTTATATGTTTCTCGGTGGATATGCGTTTTCAAAAATTGAAAGTAAAAAAATAAAAATTTTGTCTGCGGTATTTACGGCAGCACTGTTGATACTTTCTTTTGTAATCCTTTTTGCGGTATCAGGGTACAATGACAGTACAGGCTTTATTGTTCCGCTTATTTCACCGTTCGCAAATAGTTTTTCTTATATGTTTGTGAATTTTGAAATCGTTGAATATCTTAGTCTGCCGTATATGATTATTACAGCAATCGGCTCTGCAATTCCTGTTTTAATCATACTGATTTCGTCTAAAATATTTAATGCAGATAATAAAAAAATCAAGGCAGCTTTGCTTGTTGTTATGGCACTGATATGCGTGATTGAAATCGGCTTCGGAATAAAAGGTGCTGTCTCATTATATGAAGATTCCTATGTCGGAGAGGACGGTCAGCTCTATAATGCTTATTATGATGTGAACGGCAATAAGTATGAGGATAATGCAGATGTGCCGTATTATGATACACAGGGGAATGTGTATTACTGGACTTATGATGAAAGCATTGACCCATATTCAGACGAGAACTTTTTATATTGCGGTGAATTAACAGACGAGCAGGGCAACGAATACGATATTGACAAGGTTTATGTAAATGCTGACGGTTATATTTATATTGATGAAAAAGATGAAATGCAGCTGCGTGAGGATATACCTTATGAGGTTGATACCGAATGGAGCTATATGGATAAGGACGGAAATATTTACGCAAGTATATTGTCAGTCAGCTATATGAATGACGGAACACCTTATACCGGAATGGGCAATGAATACAGAAATAAATAATCTTTGATATTGCATAAACAGGTAACTTGTGCTAAGATATTTTGTGGAAAAATTAAGGAGGATTTGTATACAATGAAGGTAGAAATTTCCGATAGCATAAAATATATAGGTGCAAGCACCTATAATCAGGACCTTTTTGAGGGTCAGTACATTATACCAAACGGAATGGCGTATAACTCCTACGTGATTCTTGATGAAAAAATTGCAATTATGGACACTGCGGACAAGCTTGTTGCAGAGGAGTGGCTTGAGAATTTAAAGACTGCACTTGACGGCAGAACACCTGATTATCTCGTAGTTCAGCATCTTGAGCCTGATCATTCAGGCAATATTAAGTCAGTTCTTGAGCTTTATCCTCAGATTGAGATTGTCTGCTCAGCAAAGGCTAAGGCAATGATGCCTCAGTTTGCTGATGTTGATGAGGATAAGATTATCACGAAAAAAGAGGGTGACACCTTAGAGCTCGGCAGCCACACGCTTACATTCATCATGGCACCAATGGTTCATTGGCCTGAGGTTATGCTTTCATATGAAAGCAGTGAAAAGGTTCTCTTCTCCGCCGATGCTTTCGGTAAATTCGGTGCAATTGATGCTGATGAGGGTTGGTCCTGCGAGGCAAGAAGATATTATTTCAATATTGTGGGCAAGTACGGTGCACCTGTACAGACTTTGCTTAAGAAAGCAGCAGGTCTTGAGATTAACACAATTTGTCCGCTTCACGGTCCGATTCTTACGGATACCATTCCACAGGTGCTTGACCTTTACAATACCTGGTCTTCCTATGAGCCTGAGGATGAGGGCGTGTTTATTGCATATGCATCCATTCACGGAAACACTGCTGAGGCTGCGCATAAGATGAAGGAAATTCTTGAGGCAAAGGGTTGTCCGAGAGTTGCCATTGCAGACCTCTCAAGAGATGATATTGCGGAGTGCGTTGAGGATGCTTTCAGACACAGCACACTTTTATGTATGGCATCAAGCTATGACGGAGGTGTGTTTGCTCCAATGGCTGACTATCTGCATCATTTAAAGAGCAAGGCTTTTCAGAACAGAAAGGTTGCACTTGTTGAAAATGCATCATGGGCAGCATCTGCAGCAAAGGCAATGAAGGCTGAGTTTGAGCAGATGAAGAATATCACATTTGTGGGTGACGTTGTTACAATTAAAACAACGGTTAAGGCTGATGATATTGCGGCGCTTGAAAAACTTGCTGATGAAATTAAATAATATGTAAAAGCCGAAAACAGCAGTTGTACATTTTGCAGAACTGCTGTTTTATTTTACTGTGTGTATTTAATGATTTGACAAATTGTGATATTTATATTATTATTGCAGTAGATTTGAAAAATAAAATTTAAACGGAGCCATTTTTATGACAACTGTTTTTACAAATGCCAGCTTTATTTCTCATAATGAGGAAAATGATATCTTCTCTGTTATGGTGGTACGCGGCAGAGAAATTGTTTATCTTGGATATAATACGCCGCTGTGCTATGAAGATGATAAGTCGGTTGATCTTATGGGAGGATATGTTATTCCGCTTATAAACGACAGCGTTTATTATGATACATCTCACGCTCGCTGTTCAGTGCTTAAGGAGGGTGAGCAGGCAGACTTTATTGTGATTGACAAGAATATATTAACGCAGGACAATCCTCAGATTTTAGAGGTATATATTAAGGGAAGAAAAAAGGTATAAACGAAAAACGCAGATGCACAATATATGCATCTGCGTTTTTTTAATCGTTGATTTCGATGTCACCCAAGTCGGTTTGCACCTTGAGTGTGATAGATGAATCTGTATGATTGTTCTTTATATCACTTGTGCCGAGTGATGTGGAATAATCAATATTTACCGGATTGGTATACTCAATTTCAATATCACCCATATTTGTAGTGACTGATGAATTCTGATTGATATTGATTCTTTTTATATCAATATCACCTAAATCTGTATGAATATTAAAGCAACTGCCTAAATCTATAGCACTGATATCACCGCAGTTGTTGTTAATTTCCAGGTTTGTATTTAACTTTGTGTCAATATCCACATCACCGAGATTTGAATGAATTTCAAAACGCTCAGGTGTGTTGTCAGGTAAATAAATATCTATATCGGATGATATGTTGCCATAGTTGTTAAACGGAAATCTTGTCATTTTATTCGTGTTGCTTATATTTAATGTAAGCTTGTTGCTGTCAGCAGTAACATTAATATTTTCTGCTTTTGAGCCGCGTGCAACAATTCTGATTTTTTCATCATTACTATGTTTTACCGTGATATCACCGCAATCCGAATTGACGATTATATCCGATATATTATTGCTGTCGTAGCTTTCATCATAAACAACATTGTTATGATTTTCCCATCTATTAAAGCTGAAATGCCTGCCCCCTGAAGTGATTGCAAATCCGAGTGTTCCTGCTAAAAGCAGAACGATTATACTCAGCAGTGCAATAACGGCTATAATCAGTCCTCTGTTAGTCTTCTTCATTGATTTCACTCCCTTTAAGCATAAATACTAATTTTATAATTTCGCATAAAATACCATAGATAACCCATACAAGCCATGTTATATTCCACATACCTGTAGCAAAGCTGAGGAGCATATATATGATTAATACAATGCCTGAAAGGATGCTGGTAATCATTTTATACAGCCTGTTTTCTTTTGTGGGGAGCGTATTTTTTCTTGCTGCTTTCGGTTTTGAAAGGGCAGCAAATACAATCAGCATGGTAGCGACTGCAATGATTACAAAGAAAACGGTCATCATAACCTTGCTGTTATTTAAAACAAAGAATGGTATAACCGACAAAATATAAAGGCATATTGCTACTGACATTAAAAGAACGGATTTTATTCTTCTTTTTTCAAACTGTTCTTTTTCCTGCGGTGTCGGTTCAGGCTCAGTCTGAGGGATGTTATATCTGCTGTCATCATAGTATGAATAATTTGTATCGGTATTACTGTATTCAGATGTTTCCTTTGGCTTTTCCTCACCTTTAAGAAGCGCTTCCGTTGTTATATTATACAACTCGCACAGCGGTAAGATTTTGTCAAAATCGGGAGTTGTCTGATCTGTTTCCCATTTTGATATGGTCTGTCTTGTTACACCAAGTGCTTCCGCAACCTTCTCCTGAGAAAAGCCTTTTTCTTTTCTCATTTCATATAAACGTTGACCAAGTGTCATTGTATCACCTCATATAAACTATACCATAATTCCTCTTAACATACCAGCAATTTGGCTTTGAACTTTGTCAACTGAACTTAACATTTGCTTTTTTACTCATTTTTGCACAAAAAATAACGCAATACATATAATATATTTGAGGTGATTTTATGTGTGGAATTGCAGGAATATTAACTGAGTCCATAGATTTAAGAGAAGAAAAACCGATGATTGAAAATATCAGCAAAACACTTAAGATGCGCGGACCTGACGCGAAGGGAGAATATGTTACAGCTGATACGGCACTGATTCATCGCAGGCTGTCTGTAATTGATGTTGAAAACGGAAGCCAGCCTATGCGTTTTGGTAAATATATAATCGTATACAACGGCGAGCTTTATAACACGGAAGAAATCAGAGACGAGCTTAAATCCTTCGGTTACCTCTTTGACACGCACTGTGACACGGAGGTTGTGCTGAAGGCTTATGATAAATGGAAAGAGGAAAGTGTTAAAAAACTCAATGGTATTTTTGCCTATGCCGTTTATGATGAAAAGGATAAAAGTCTTTTCCTTGCACGTGACAGAATCGGAGTGAAGCCCTGCTTTTATGCAAAGGTCGGCAATCTGTTTGCCTTTGCCAGCAGAATAAGCAGTCTGCTGTGTATCCCTCAGATTAAACCGATAGTCAATGAAGAGGGACTTAATGAAATATTTATGCTCGGTCCTGCAAAGACGATAGGCAAGGCGATATTCAGGGATATTTCAGAGCTTGCGCCGGCACATTATATGGTTTATAAAAACGGCGAAATCCGTATTTCTCAGTATTGGAAATTGGAGGCTAAGGAGAATCATGAAACAGCAGATGAGGCGATTGAACACACCTATTCTCTTGTAAAGGATGCGATTGAAAGGCAGCTTGTTTCGGATGTTCCGCTGGCAACCTTTTTGAGCGGAGGGCTTGACTCCTCAATCATTTCTAAGGTAGCATCAGATTATTATAAGGAAAAGGGAATGGAGCTTGATACCTATTCGGTAGACTATACCGATAATGATAAATACTTTAAAAAAAGCCTTTTCCAGCCGAATAAGGATTCAGATTATATCCATCTTGTATCTGATGCAATCGGCTCTGTTCATCATAATGTTGTTCTTGATAACCGTGATGTTGCTGATGCACTGGCAGATTCAGCAATCGCCAGATGTGTTCCCGGCTTTGCAGATGTTGATTCCTCACTGATGCTCTTTTGCAAAGAGGTGAAAAAGAATTTTACTGTCTGCCTTTCAGGTGAATGTGCTGACGAAATATTCGGCGGATATCCATGGTACCACAGAAAGGAAATCCTTTTTGAAGAATGCTTCCCATGGGCAAGATCAACTGCAGCAAGACGGAATATTTTAAAGCCCGGATTTCTGAAAAACGGCGAGGACTATCTGCACAATGCATATGAGCAGACTGTGGCACTGACCTCATACCTTGACGGCGAAAGCCGACTTGAAAAAAGAATGAGGGAAATGTTTGTGCTTAACCTGAACTGGTTTATGCAGACACTCCTTGCAAGAAAAGATGTTATGAGTATGGAATCCTCTCTTGAGGTGCGTGTACCGTTTTGTGATTACCGACTGGTAGAATACGCCTACAATATGCCCTGGGAGATTAAGGCACTGGACGGCAGGGAAAAGGGTATTCTGCGAAAAGCCTTTGAAAATGAGCTCCCATATGATATTGTATGGAGAAAAAAGAGCCCTTATCCTAAAACACATAATCCCGTATATTTTGATTGTGTATGCAAGCTGGCACAGCAGGCACTTGATGATAAAGCCTGTCCGCTCCATGATATGCTGAATATCAGTGCAGTTAAGGATTTGATGAATCATCCTGATTCAATGACTGAGCCTTTTTACGGTCAGCTGATGCAGACACCGCAGGTGCTTGCATATATTTACCAGATATATGTATGGATTCAAAATTACAATGTTGAGTTTGAATTATAAATGTGATATACTCATAATATAGACTTATTATATGATTGTGACAGGAAGTTAAGCTATGACAAATGAGCAGTATATCAAAGCAATAAATATGCGCAGATCAAGGCGGACGTATATGCCGTATGCACTTGATGATGATACAATGCAGGTTATACGCAACCTGGTTGATATCATAAATGATAAAGCAGGTCTTGATTTTCGGTTTATTGAAGATGCAGCTGTGGCATTCAAGTTTTTTACAGGCAAGTTTTCTGCAGTGGCCATATGCGGTGACGATTCTGAAAAAACAAGAGTTAAATCAGGCTATTATGGTGAAACCATTGTGCTTCAGTGTGTTTATCACGGCTTAGGTACCTGCTGGGTAACAGGTACTTATGATGAAAATAAAATCCTCGAGATGCTCGATCTTCCTAAGTCAACAAGGCTTTACGGTCTTATTGTTATCGGCAATGTTAAGGAAAAGCTGAGCGCAAAGGAAAAAATGATGTACAAGGTAACACATAAAAATAATAAGCCTTATCAGAAAATGTTTGAGGTTTGTGATGAAAAGCTGCCGCCATATTATGAATATGCAATGCAGCTTGTGGAGAAGGCTCCGTCAAGCACAAACAGCAGACCGGTTCATTTCAGATATGAAAATGGTGTTATATCGGGTTATGTTGATGAACCTTATTCTGATAAGAGTATGGACTTCGGCATTGCTCAGCTGCATTTCTGCTTGGGTGCAGCATCAAAGGGCATAAAGGGTGAATGGGATTTTACAGGCAGATTTTGTACCGAAGATGCAAAGGTAATCAAATTTCCGGAGAATAAAGGGGAAAAAGAAAATGAGTGAAACAGTTAAGAAGGCGTGGTCCAAAAAGAAAAAGATTGTTGTAATTACACTTTCGGTTTTTCTTGTATTAATCGTACTTATTATTATTGCAGGTGTTTGTGCTCTGAATTGGTACTGCAAAACTGCCGATTATGAATTGCTTAAAACACAGCAGCAGGTAACACTTGTTGCACACAGAGGTTATCGTGCCGTTGCTCCCGAGAATACAACAGCAGCTTTTGAGGAGGCAGGTAAGGCGGGCTTCTGGGGAGCTGAATGTGATGTTTACAGAACGGCCGACGGTGTGTGGATTGTTTCTCACGATACAAATTCATACCGTATGATGGATAAAACTGCAAATATTGAAAAGAAGAATTATGATGAGCTGATGACCCATAAGGTTGATAACGGCTCAAATATTGAAAATTATCCTGATCTCAGCTACTGCTCTCTTGAGGATTACCTGAAAATCTGTAAAGAGTATAATATGGTCGCTGTTATTGAACTTAAGGGTAAAAATAATACAGAGCATTATGATGAAATTATTGACCTTGTAAATCAGTATGGCGTTGAGGCAGTTTACATTTCCTTCCATTTTGAGAATATGCAGAAGATAAGAGCGTTAACTGATGCACCTGTTTATTTCCTCACCAGTGAAATTTCAGATGAGGATATCGAGCTTGCCAAATCCCTTGAAAACTGCGGAATCGACTTTGACGGAAGAAAAGAAGAAAACTTTGAAAAGGGTATGATTAAGAAGTGTATTGATGAGGGTCTTGCTGTTGGTGCATGGACGATTGACGATACCGCTCTTCTTGATAAGCTTGTTGAAAACGGTGTTACCCTTATCACGACTGATAATATTACAAAATAATTTAAACAAATAATCAAAATAAAAAAATCCTAAAACACGTTAATGTGTTTTAGGATTTTTTATTATTTCTGTTAGTTTTCCTTACCCGGTGCACCGCAGCACTTTTTGTATTTTTTGCCTGAACCGCATGGGCACGGATCGTTTGGGCCTACCTTATGACCCTTGCGTACAGGAGCCTGCTTAACCGTATCATCACCGCCTGAAGAGGTTGCTGTAACCTTAGCTACTGCCTTACGTTCAACATCCTCCTGTCTTCTCGGCATAATTGTGAGCATCATGCGTACCGTATTTTCACGGATTGTTGCGGTCATTTCATCAAACATATCATAGGATTCCATACGGAATGCAACAACCGGATCCTGCTGAGCATATGCTCGAAGGCCGATACCCTGTTTTAAATCATCCATAGCATCAATGTGATCCATCCAAAGGGTATCAACATTTCTGAGGAGTACCATTCTCTCAAAGTCCTGGAACATTTCATCGCCCAAGAGCTCACGCTTTTCGTTAAGCACTCTGTGACCTCTTTCGGTGAGCATTTCGATCGTATCATCTATTGAAAGGGAATCGGTATCTTCAAAGTCCTCATCACTTGTGAGCCAGCCCTTGTATTTTTCCTTAAGACCTGCTACGTTCCAGTCTGCCTTGCTGTCACCTGCAAAGTAGTTTTTAACATTCTCTTCAATGTTTGTGTCAAGCATTGCAAGTATTTTGTCAGAAAGGTCAATGCCGTCAAGCACCTGATCCCTCTGCTTGTAGATAAGCTGTCTCTGGCGATTCATTACATCGTCATACTGGAGGGTATTCTTACGGATACCGAAGTTTCTGCCCTCAACCTTTTTCTGTGAGGATTCAACGGTCTTGGAAATCATCTTTGATTCGATAGGCATATTCTCGTCATCAGCAATTCTGCCCATCATCATCTGCATTCTTTCACCGCCGAAGAGACGCATAAGGTCGTCTTCACAGGAGAGGTAGAACTGGCTTTCACCGGGATCGCCCTGACGTCCGGAACGTCCTCTGAGCTGGTTATCAATACGGCGTGAATCGTGACGCTCTGTACCGAGAATGAACAGACCGCCTGCCTCACGTACCTTGTCAGCCTCTTCCTTGATTTCATTTTTATATTTAGCCTCAAGCTCCTGGAATGTCTTTCTTGCGTTGAGGATTTCCTCGTTATCGGTTTCAGCAAAGCCTGTTGCCTCAACAATAAGCTCTTCCGAGAACTGCATTCTTCTCATTTCCGATTTTGCAAGGTACTCAGCATTACCGCCGAGCATAATATCGGTACCACGTCCTGCCATATTTGTAGCAATGGTTACAGCACCGAGCTTACCTGCCTGTGCAATAATCTCTGCCTCACGTTCATGATTCTTAGCGTTGAGCACATTGTGAGGAACCTTTGCCTTTTTGAGCATTTTTGAAAGGAGCTCACTCTTTTCAATGCTGATTGTGCCGACAAGAACAGGCTGTCCCTTTTCGTGGCATTCTTTGATCTGATCAATTGCGTTATAGAATTTTGCTCTTTCGGTCTGGAAAATAACATCAGGGCGGTCAATTCTTGCAAGCGGTTTGTTTGTAGGAATTTCAACAACATCAAGCTTGTAGATTTCTGAGAATTCAGGGGCTTCAGTTGATGCTGTACCGGTCATACCTGAAAGCTTTCCGTAAAGACGGAAGTAATTCTGGAAGGTGATTGTTGCAAGGGTCTTGCTTTCGTGCTCAACCTTAACGCCTTCCTTAGCTTCAATCGCCTGGTGGAGACCTTCGTTGTATCTACGTCCCTCCATAATACGTCCGGTGAACTCGTCAACGATTTTAACCTGACCGTCTGTAACAACGTAGTCAATGTCTCTTCTCATAACACCATTAGCCTTGATTGCCTGATTGATGTGATGAAGAAGAGTAGAGTTTTCCATCTCCATAAGGTTTGAAACATTGAAGTAGGACTCAGCCTTTTTAACACCGTCCTGTGTAAGTGTTGCTGTTTTAGCCTTTTCGTCAACAACATAGTCGCCCTCATAGGTTGACTCGGTGTCCTGCTTTTCATCCATCTTGGCAACCTTAACCATTTTAAGGGTCTTGGCAAAGGCATTTGCCTGTCTGTAAAGGTCTGTTGACTGCTCGCCCTTACCGCTGATGATAAGAGGAGTACGCGCCTCATCAATAAGAATGGAGTCAACCTCGTCGACGATAGCGAACTTGTGACCTCTCTGTACTTTTTGCTCCTTATACTGAACCATATTATCACGGAGATAGTCAAAGCCCATCTCGTTATTCGTACCATATGTTATGTCAGCGTTATAAGCTGCTTTCCTCTGCTCGTTTGTTTTTTCGTGGATAATCAGACCAACCTCAAGACCGAGAAAACGATAAAGCTTACCCATCCACTCGGAGTCACGTTTTGCGAGGTAATCGTTAACGGTTACGATATGAACGCCTTCACCGTTAAGTGCATTAAGATATGCAGGAAGGGTAGCAACGAGAGTTTTACCTTCACCTGTTTTCATTTCTGCGATTCTGCCCTGATGAAGAACAATACCACCGATAATCTGTACCTCAAAGTGCTTCATACCAAGTACACGCCATGCAGCCTCACGGCATACAGCAAAGGCGTCAGGAAGAATATCATCAAGTGTTTCGCCGTTTGCAAGACGCTCCTTAAGGATTGCAGTCTGTGCAGTCAGCTCCTTATCCTCCATTGCCTGATACTTATCCTCCAAAGCAAGAACCTTGTTGGATATTTTTTTTACTCTTTTAACTTCCTTTTTGGAATAATCTCCGAAAAGGGCAGTTATTAATTTATTTGCCATAAATTTACACCTCTGAAAATAATACCAAATAATATTTTAACATAAAGAAATACTATTGTCACTATTTTTTTATTATATATGAATTACTGAGCACTATAGATGCTTTTGATTGAGGATAAAGCACCGCCTGATACAGCATCCTCTGCATTGTCGTTAAAGCTGAGCACAAGGTTTTTGCTGTCCTGCTGAATTTCAAGTGTTATTTCAACTGCCTCAGGAAGAAGCTGTGCCTCATCAATCTGCTTGCAGAGTTCAGTGAGCTTGTTGTCAAGGAATAAATCGCTGTTCAGCTTTGATAAAAGCTGGAAGGTTGAATATTCTGATTTGAGTTTTGATGCAAAATCACCCGCTGTTTTTGCCAGGTCTTTATTGCTTACGGAAACAGTAACTGTTTTATTGTCAAGGTCAATAGAGGCTACTTCCATTTCAAGATTGCCGAAAATAGCCTTGCCGAGCTCAACAAACTGCTCGTGCTTCTGAGCGTAGTTAAGAATGACGGACAGCGTACCTGAATCAACATATTTATTAAGGCTTTTGATGTCAAATTCCTTTAATGCTGTTTCAACCACCTGTACGGTTTCGGTTATGTTTTCTTCAGTCATATCAGCGTTAGGTCCTGAGCAGGCTGTAAAGCTCAGCAGCATAACAACGGCACATAATAATAAACTGTTTGTTTTTTTCATTATGGATGCTCCTTATTAAAATATTGCCAATCTATTATATATAATAAAAACTTTTTTGGCAATACTAATTAAAATTATTATAAAAAAATTGCATAATTAAATTATATGTGGTATAATCAACAAAATTAAGCACACTATGTTGATTTTAGTAAAAAACGGTATAACCTCTGTGGGATTTTCATATGTTATGTCGTAATAAAGCAAGCGAGGTAAATCCGAACAATCCTAAAACGGCTTTATTTCGCCAACTCAAGGACATTTAAAATGAAGAAGTTTTCAAAAAAATATTTTGGGCCTACAAAAGTTAAAAGGCTTTTTGATATTGTAATGTCGCTTTTTGCACTTATTGTTCTTTCTCCGCTGTTTCTTGTGATTTGTATTGCAAATCTGCTTACTCCGGATACCAGTGTATTCTTTTCACATGAGCGAAGGGGAAGGCGCGGAAAGCCATTTAAAATTTATAAATTTCAGACGATGAAAAATAATACCCCGAATGTTGCTACAGGTCAGCTGGAGAATCCTGATCAGTATATAACAAAGGTTGGTAAATTTTTAAGAAAAACGAGTCTTGACGAATTGCCGCAGCTCTGGAATATTCTTAAGGGAGATATGAGCTTTGTTGGTCCCAGACCGCTGATTTCATCTGAGATGCGTGCACACCGCCTCAGGCTGGAATACGGTGTTTACCGCTTCAGACCGGGTCTTACAGGTATGGCGCAGATTAACGGCAGAGACGAGATTTCAATTATGAAAAAAGTGAAATACGATAAGCTTTATTGTGACAACTGGTCACTTAAGCTGGATTTGGTTATTCTTCTGCGCAGTGTTGGTGTTGCATTAAAGCAGGAGGGTTATCAGGAAGGCAAAATTCACAGAAGATAATTTTTATTGGAGAATAAGATTATGGAGAGAAATTTTATTGACGGATATACAGAATGGCAGTCCAATCCTGAAATTGTAGGCGTAAATAAAATTCCGCAGCATGCTACCTTTATGCCTTATGATAATTTTGAAGAGGCTAAAAAGGCAGACCGCTATGCATCATCACGCTGCAAACTGCTGAATGGCAAATGGAAATTCAAGCTTTATAAAAACTATGCATATAAACCGACTGACTTTGCGCAGCCGCACTATGATTCACACAATTGGGATACCGTGATTGTTCCGTGCTCCTGGCAGATGCAGGGATATGATCAGAATCAGTATTGCAATGTCCGTTATCCATGGGAGGGCAGTGAAGATATCTGTCCGCCTAATGCACCGACAAAGCATAATCCTGTTGGCTGTTATCTGAAAAAGATAAATGTGAATCAGTCTCTCCTTTCAAAGAGAGTTGTTATCTGCTTTGAGGGTGTTGAGTCTGCCTTTTATCTTTACATAAACGGAGAGCGTGCAGGCTATTCTGAATCCACCTTCCACAGAAGTGAATTTGATATTACGAAATATCTAAAAGAAGGTTCAAATACAATCGGTGTTGAGGTTTACCGCTGGTGTACAGGCTCATGGCTTGAATGCCAGGATATGTGGCGTCTCGGCGGTATTTTCCGTGATGTATATATTTATACAACAGAGAGAGAATATATCAGAGATTTTACAGTTACTGCACAGCCTGATATCACATTTAATGATGGTTATGCTGAGGTTAAGGTGAAAACAAACGGAACCTATGAAAGTCTGAGCATTGATATGTGCATTATAGATGCAGACGGTGTAACCGTTGCACTGGATACGCAGTATGCCGACGAGGATCATAATACACTGCTTAAGGCTATTGTTGCCGATGTTAAAATATGGTCTGCTGAGAGTCCGTATCTTTATACAATGGTACTGACACTGAAGAATAATGGTATACCTATTGAATATATCAGTCAGAAAATCGGCTTCAGAACAGTTGAAATCAAGGATGGTATTATCCGTATCAATGGTCAGAGAATTGTATTCAAAGGTACAAACAGGCATGAATTTGACTGCAAAACCGGCAGATACATTACCGAAGAAGTAATGCGTTATGATATTGAAATGATGAAAAAGGCGAATATGAATTCTGTTCGTACTTCTCATTATCCTAACTGTCCGCGATTCCTTGAGCTCTGCGATGAATATGGTCTTTATGTAATTGATGAGAATAATATGGAAACGCACGGCACAGGCTGGTCAACGATTATAGGATGTCCTCAGCTTCCTGCATCACGTCCTGAGTGGGAAAAGGCTTGTATGGAGCGTATCAAGGCAACCTATAACAGAGATAAGAATGTTACATCGGTAGTATGCTGGTCGCTGGGCAATGAATCTCTCGGCGGCGAGACTCCCAAGAAGATGTACAATTATATTAAAAAAGTTGACAAAACACGTTTTGTTCATTTTGAATGTCACCGTTCTCCTGATGAAAAAGAGCTTTCGGATGTTCAGTCAAAAATGTACTACAAGCCGATTGAGTGCGAAGAATATGCAGTTACGCAGCGTGACGGCAGACCCTTTATTCTTTGTGAATATACACACGCTATGGGTAATTCCTGCGGTTCAACGGATGAATATACTAAATTATGGGATAAATATCCGTGCCTTCAGGGTGGTTTTGTGTGGGACTGGGTTGACCAGAGTATTCTCACTACAGATGAAAACGGTGTGGAATATCTTGCTTACGGCGGCGATTTCGGCGAGAATCCCCACGATGGACACTTCTGCGGAAACGGTCTCCTTTTTGGTGACAGAAAGCCCACTCCAAAGCTTGCGGAGATAAAGAAGCTTTATCAGAATGTTGATTTCAATGCTATTGATGCACAGAGCGGTATTATTGAAATCAAGAATAAATTTATGTTCACAAATCTAAAGGAGTATGAACTTTACTGGAAACTGAGCTCTGATAAGGGAATCCTTTGTGACGGTATTACCGAGGTGGATGCAGAACCCGGTGAAAAGGCTGTTGTTGATCTTGAACTCAGCAGGGTTACAGGCACTGAATGTTACCTTGATCTGGAATTCAG
The DNA here is from genome assembly GCA_910577195.1 of uncultured Eubacterium sp. Taxonomy (GTDB): domain Bacteria; phylum Bacillota; class Clostridia; order Oscillospirales; family Acutalibacteraceae; genus Eubacterium_R. The sequence continues at coordinate 374,229 of CAJTLP010000002.1, forward strand.
AGCGAAGGATGATACTGCTTGGTGTGAAGAGGGTCATATCATAGCTTGGGAGCAGTTTGTCATAAACGAGTTTGAAAACACATATGATGAACTTGAGGCAGATGCACCTCTTATCGTAAACGACACCTATGGCTCACTGCGAATTATATCAGATGATATCAATATCCGTTTTGAGAGAAGAGAGAGAAATCAGCTTTATTCCATTAAGGTTGGCGGTGAGGAGCTTCTTCAGGCACCTATGCGTCTGAATTTCTGGCGTGCACTTACGGATAACGACAGGGGTAACCGTGCCGGCTCACGTCTTGGCTGCTGGAGAGATGCAGGCGATACACCGGGTATATTTAATAATACCAAATGGTCTATCCATAATTATAAAATTCTTGAGAATGAGAGAAAGGTTGTGGTAACCTGTGGTGCTACAATCTGTACACAGCCTGAATGTAAGGCCGTGATTGTTTATACAATTACATCAAAGGGTATGGAGGTTGACCTTCAGTTCTCCCCTGATGATACTTTGCCTGAAATTCCTGAGGTTTCCGTGTTGTTTGAGCTTCCTAAGGATTTTGAAGAGGTTACTTATCTCGGAAGAGGTCCTGAGGAAAACTATATCGACCGCTGTAACGGAACAAGGATAGGCGTTTATCATACGACTGTAAACGATATGTGGGTTGATTATCTTAAGCCGCAGGAATGCGGTAACCGAACAGGTGTGAGATATGCCACTATTGTCGGAAAGAAAAAGGTGTTCTCCGTAATCGCTCAGCCGCAGATGGAATTCAATGTATGTCACTATCTGCCGAAAGAGGTTGAAAATGCATGGCATAAAAAGGAACTCCCTGAATATGACAAAACGGTTGTACGTCTTATTGCAAGACAGCAGGGTGTCGGCGGTTATGATAGCTGGGGTGCACACTGCAATGAGATTTATAAGAATAAGACGGACAAAGTTTACCGTCTGAAATTCCAAATCAGGTTTTGAACGACATCTGAAATTCATTTATAAATAATTATTTAAGATAATCTTAAGAAAATTTAGCTTGACTTTTTCATATAAAAGGAATATATTTCTTATTAGTATCATAAGGATATCTGTCAACTGACGGCAGAAAAGTGGTTTTTACTTATATTATTTCTGCCATTATAAGGTCTAAATGATAGATGAATAAGAGAGGATTTTTATGAAATCTATAAAAGAAACTGCAATGACAATTGCAATTAAAAATGCTATAAAATATGCCCGTAAGGACTTCTTTAATAATGCGCCTAAGATTCTGAATCTGCTTGAAATGGCAGATGTAAAAAAGGTAAACAGAAGTACATATGCAGGTCTTCATAAGGTACTTGATGATCCGAATAACAACTGGATGATTTTTGCTAAAAAACTGATTTGCGACACAAATCAGTCGGTAGTTGAAAAGCTTGTTCCGCCTGCACTCAATGTTGCAATCAATAGCTATTCAAAGAGAATGAAGGCGATTGAGGAGCACGGCTGCAATGTTCCATGGGCTATTCTTATGGATCCTACTGCTGCCTGTAACCTGAAATGTAAGGGCTGCTGGGCTGCCGAGTATGGTAAGAACAGCCAGCTTTCCTATGATGATCTGGCAAGAATTATCCGTGAGGGTAAGGAGCTTGGTACATATATGTACCTTTATACCGGCGGTGAGCCGACAATCAGACGTGCTGATCTGATGCGTCTGTGCCGTGAAAATCCGGATTGTATCTTTATGAGCTTCACAAACGGAACTCTGATTGACGACAGCTTTGCTGATGAAATCGGTGAGGTCGGCAACTTCCTTCCTGCTTTCTCAATTGAAGGATATGAGGAGGAGAATGATTTCCGTCGCGGCGACGGTACATTTAAAAAATGTACTGCTGCAATGAAGCGTCTTAAGGACAGAGGTATTCCATTCGGTGCTTCACTTTGCTACACAAGCAAGAATACGGATGTTTTATCATCAGATGAGTATATGGATTGGCTCATTGATCAGGGTGTAATGTTTGCATGGTTCTTTACATATATGCCGACAGGAAACGGTGCTGTAACCGAGCTTATGGTTTCACCTGAACAGCGCGCGACTATGTACAAGAAAATGCATGAATGGAGACATACCAAGCCTATATTTGCACTTGATTTCTGGAATGACGGTGAGTACGTTCAGGGCTGTATTGCAGGCGGACGTCACTATTTCCATATCAATGCAAACGGTGACTGTGAGCCTTGTGCATTCGTTCATTACTCAAATGTAAATATCAAGGAGTGCTCTGTGCTTGATGCACTTAAGAGTCCGCTCTTTATGGCATATAAGAAGAATCAGCCGTTCAATAATAATATGCTGCGTCCGTGTCCGGTGCTGGATAATCCGGGCGCAATCAGCAGAATGGTTGCAGAAACAGGTGCTTATTCAACAGAAATGGAAAATCCTGAAAGTGCAAACGAATTGTTTGATAAGACCATTACTGCTGCAAAGGCCTGGAAGGTAAAGGCAGATGAGCTCTTTGACCGTGACAAGTTTATTGCAAATCATATCAAGGATGAAAATATGTACAATTTTGAAATTCCTGATGAGGAAAGGCTCTTCAGCGAATTTGAAAAGACAGAGTAAACTGCAAAACAGAATATCAGCGTGCATCGGTTAACCCCTTGCACGCTTTTTTATGATTTTTGAATTTATTTGGGAGAGAAAGATTATGAACACCGGTATATTGTGTGCTATGATTATTCTTGTGCTTTTCAGTGCCTTCTTTTCAGGTGCGGAAACAGCCTTTTCCTCACTGAACCGCGTTAAGCTCAAATCAATGATGCGTGACGGAAAGTCAAACAGGAAGATTGAAAGAGCACTTGCTTTATCGGAAAATTATGATACAGTTTTGTCCACTGTTCTTATCGGAAACAATATTGTGAATATTGCCTGTACGTCGCTTGCTACTCTGTTTTTCACAGGTATTCTCGGTGATAACAGCGATCTCGGTGCAACGGTATCCACCATTGTTATGACAATTGTTGTTCTGATTTTCGGTGAGGTTACACCAAAGACCTTTGCAAAGGAAAGAGCGGAAAAGGTTGCAATCGTTATTTCACCTGTGGTAAAGTTTCTTGCAGTTGTTTTCACACCGCTCAATTTCTTTTTCAAAGGCTGGAAGCTTCTTATGAACAAGGTGTTCAAAACCGGAGGAGTTAATACCGTTACTGAAGAAGAGCTGAAAACCTATGTTGACGAGGCACACACAGGCGGAGAAATTGATGAAAATGAAAGTGAGCTTATCCGCTCCTCAATAGAGTTTGATGATATTGATGTGGGTGATATTCTTGTTCCGCGTGTTGATGTTGAGGCAGTTGATAAGTATGCACCGCTGGGCGAAATTGAACGTGTATTCAATTCAACAAATTTCAGCCGTCTGCCGGTATATATTAATGATATAGATAATATAGTGGGTGTTATTCACCACAGGGATTTTGAAAGTGCAAGAAAGCGGAATCTAAAATCTCTTCGCACTATCTTAAAGCCGGTGCCTGCTGTATCGCCTGATACGAAAATATCAAAGCTGCTGAGGATTTTTCAGAAAAACAAAACGCATCTTGCCGTTGTTATTGATGAGTTCGGCGGAACAGAGGGTATTGTGACCCTTGAGGATATTTTAGAGGAACTTGTGGGCGAAATATGGGACGAGCACGACGAGGTGCAGAATGATATTGAGCAGATAAGCGAAACGGAATACATTGTTCAGGGCAGTATGTCCGTTGATGATTTCTATGAATACTTTAAGATTAATAAGGTTGAAAAGGAAATTTCAACAGTCAATGGCTGGATTATGAAAAACACAGATAAAATACCGCAGAAGGATGATAAGGTAGTCTGTGACGGACTGACTGCACTTGTTTTATCCGTTGACGGAAAACGTGCAGATGAAATTAAAATAACAGTTGAGGAAGAGGAAAATGTTTCCAAACAGGAAGAAGATATTTAATACATCGTCCTACGATTATATCATTGCAGGCTTGGGTAATCCCGGCGGAAAGTATGAGATGACAAGGCATAATGCCGGCTTTCTTGCTATGGATTTGCTCGCAATTGAGGACGGATTTGATATAAAAAAATTAAAGCATCACGCCCTTGTGGCAGATGCTGAAATAAACGGTAAAAGATGCCTTGTAATGAAGCCGCAGACGATGATGAACAACAGCGGTGAGGCAGTAGGCGAGGCGGCAAGATTCTATAAAATACCGCCTGAAAATGTGATTATTGTTTATGATGATATTTCACTTGATGTGGGTCAGACAAGGATTAGACGAAAGGGCTCGGCAGGCGGTCACAACGGAATAAAAAGTATCATTGCTCATCTTGGCAGTGAACATTTTCCGCGTGTTAAGGTCGGTGTGGGCAAAAAGCCGAATCCTGAATATGATCTTGTTTCGTGGGTGCTGGGCAGATTCCCTAAGGAGCAGGAGCCTGAACTGAAATCAGCACTTGAAAACAGTACAAAGGCAGTTCGCCTTATCGTTAATGATGAAATTGACAAGGCGATGAACCTGTATAACTCATAAGAGGGTGAAAAATTATGTCCTGTTTTTCCGAAGAATTTAATAAAAGTAAGGATTTTATAAGCCTCAGCAAGAGTATTGATTCCCTCAATGCTCCTGTTGGGGCAATCGGTCTTTCCGATATTACCAAGTGCTTTGCAATACATGCCCTGTGTGAAAAGGGGGACAAGGCATTTGTTATCACACCTGACGAGGCAACTGCAGTCAAGATGCAGGAAAGTTTGTCACAGCTTCAGGAGGGTGTTCTGCTTTACCCCTCAAGGGAGCTGACCTTTGTTGAGGTTGCAGGCGTCAGCAGGGAGTTTGAGCATATCAGACTCGGTGTTCTTTCACGTATTTTACAGGGTGATTATTCTGCTGTTGTTCTGTCTGCCAATGCGGCTTGCCAGTACACTATGCCGCCGTCCGTGCTTGAGAAAAGGAGCTTTTTAATCTGTGCAGGTGATGAAATTAACGTCAGCACACTGGAAGAAAAGCTCACCCTTGCAGGCTATGTCAGATATGATCAGGTTGACGGAACAAGTCAGTTCGCCGTTCGCGGCGGAATCATTGATATCTTTCCGCCTTATCTGAATGAGCCTGTGCGTATTGAAATGTGGGGGGATAATGTGGATACCATTTCCTCCTTTGATATTTATACCCAGCGAAGGAGCAAGAGCCTTGATGAAATCAGTATTACCCCTGCAAACGAGGTGCTGTTTGACAGTGCCGAAAAGCTTGCAGATCAGATTGAAAAGGTTGCAAAGTCACTTAAGGGCAAGGCAATAAAGGCGAGGGAAAAGCTCTACGACGATTGTGATAAGCTGAGAAACGGTACAACACTGAACTGCCTGGATAAATATCTTCCGCTCTGTTATGAGTCAAAGGGTATCTTTGATTATTTTGAGGGCAGGCTCTTTGTTGTGGAAAGCGGCAGAGTCAAGGAAAAATGCCAGAAGCAGGAGCGTCTCAATTTAGAGGACCTGAAATGGTTTGTGGAGGACGGTACGCTCTGCAAGGGGCTTGATAAATTCGGTCTCGATTTTTCAGAGCTTACCGATATGTATGCGCAGAATAATGCTATATATATGGACTCTCTGCCGAGAGGCAGCTTTGATACACCGGTCAAGCATCTTGCTGATTTTACGGTGCAGAGCTTTAATGCCTGGAGCGGTACACTCTCACAGCTTAAGGACGAACTGTTCGGACTTGTCAAGGGCGGTTACACCGTGTGTATTATGGCAGGTACAACGAGAGCAGGAAGAGCACTGGCTGAGGATATCAGGGATATGGGCTATGATGCCGTGTTCTTTGAAAAATATCCTGCACAATTTCAGCAGAAGGCTGTCAATGTTGTCACAGGTACAATGATGGCAGGCTTTCAGTTTTCGCAAATCAAGTTTGCACTGCTGACCCATTCCAAATCGTCACAGAGCTCCAAGAAGCATAAAAAGGCTTCCTCAAAAAATGCAATTCACTCACTTGATGAGCTGAATGTGGGAGACTATATTGTTCATAATATTCACGGTATAGGAATTTTTGAGGGCATAAACGCATTAGAAATCAACAAGGTTAAAAAGGACTATATTAAAATCAGCTATGCGAAGGGCGACACACTTTACGTACCTGTTACGCAGCTTGACCTTGTTTCAAAATATATCGGTCCTAAGGAGGATACAAGAGTTAAGATTAACCGTCTCGGTTCTCCTGAATGGAAAAAGACGAAGGCGAAGGTTCGCTCCTCTGTTAAGGATATGGCGAAGGAGCTGATTGCACTTTATGCAAAGCGTATGAGCACAAAGGGCTTTGCCTTTTCTCCTGACAGCGATCTTCAGCGTGATTTTGAACTGCGTTTTGAGTATGATGAAACGGATGACCAGCTCAGATGCAGTGAGGAAATCAAGCACGATATGGAGCGGACTGCACCGATGGATCGTCTGCTTTGCGGTGATGTTGGCTTCGGTAAGACCGAAGTGGCTTTGCGAGCAGTGTTCAAATGTATTGCAGACGGCAAGCAGTGTGCTATCCTTGTGCCTACCACAGTTCTTGCAATGCAGCATTTTAAAACTGCGTCAAAACGCTTTGAGCCGTATGCGGTGAATGTGGAAATGATTTCACGCTTTGTTACACCGTCAAAGCAAAAGGATATTCTGAAAAGACTTGCTGAGGGCAATGTGGATGTGCTTATCGGCACACATAAGCTGCTTGGAAAAAGTATAAACTTTAAGGATTTAGGCTTGCTTATCGTTGACGAGGAACAGCGTTTCGGCGTAGCGCAAAAGGAAAAAATCAAGGAAAAATTCCCACGTGTGGATGTTCTTACTCTGTCGGCAACACCGATTCCGCGTACACTGAATATGGCGATGAGCGGTATCCGTGATATGAGCCTGCTTGAAGAGGCACCGGGAGAAAGACAGCCTGTTCAGACCTATGTTGTTGAATATGATAATGAAATACTTGTTGAGGCAATGGAAAGGGAAATCAATCGCGGCGGCCAGTGCTACTACCTGCATAATAATGTGGAAACTATTGAGCATAAGGCTATGGCGATAAAAAAAGCACTGCCTGATGCAAGAGTGGGAATCGGTCACGGCAAGATGACGGAGGAACAGCTTTCTACCGTATGGAATCAGCTTTTAAACGGTGAGATTGATATCCTTGTTTGCACAACGATTATTGAAACAGGTGTGGATGTACCGAACTGCAATACCCTTATCATTGAAAATGCGGACCGTATGGGACTGGCTCAGCTTCATCAGATAAGAGGTCGTGTCGGACGCTCGTCAAGGCGTGCATATGCATATTTCACCTTTACACGCGGAAAAGAGCTTACCGATATTGCCACAAGAAGACTTGAGGCAATCCGGGAGTATACCGAGTTCGGCTCAGGCTTTAAGATTGCTATGCGCGATTTGGAGATACGCGGAGCAGGCTCACTGCTCGGCAACCGACAGCACGGTCATATGGAGGCTGTGGGATATGATATGTACCTCAAGCTTCTTGAAGAGGCAGTGGCTATGGAAAAGGGCGAGCTCAGAGAAGAGGAGCTGGAGGAAAAGGAATGCCTGATTGATGTGTCAATCGACGCACATATTCCGGAAACCTATATTATATCTACCTCCCAGCGTCTTGCTATGTATAAACGCATTGCAAATATTAAAAATGATGAAGATGCCAACGATGTTTATGATGAGCTTACCGACCGTTTCGGTGCTCCGCCGTCAGCCGTATGGGGACTGATTGAAATTGCACTGCTCAGAAATTCGGCAATCGCACTTAATATTACTGATGTTGTTCAGCGCAACGGCTCACTGCTTTTCTATTCACCTGAGGTTGATATCAAAACAGTGGCAATACTCAATGCCTTTATGAAGGGCAGGGTTACACTCTCGGCAGGCAAAAGACCGTATATTGCAGTCAAGCTCACCCCTGAGGAATCAAACCTTGAAACCTTAAGTGAAACACTGAAATTAATGAAACAGGCAAAAGAGCATATTAAAGAACAATCATAAAATTAACCGCGAACATTTTGTTCGCGGTTTTTGTTGTATAATTATCAGAAATATTATTGAAACGTCGTATTGTGTGGGTTATTTCACATATTCAATTATATCTTCAACAGAGCAATCAAGGGAATAGCATAATCTGGCAATCTGTACGCATTTGACTATTCAGGCAATGTATACAGCTGCGTGGAATAAGCTAAAACGAGTCGCTTAAATGATTAAAGCTCCGATACAATGAAGTATCGGAGCTTCTTAATTGCCATTCACGCAATTAAAATCGGATTTATATCCAAAAAAGAAATAAAAGCGAAAGAAAAAGGCTTATTAAAACTTATTTCATGCTCTCTTCGTAAGCCTTGATCATCTTCTTACTTATGTGACCTGTACGACCCCTGGTATTTTCAAGGAATTTTTCAATCGTAGTGCCTGCATTCAGGTGGATTTCAAACCTTGTTATATCCTCTTCGGGATAAACGATAATCTCTTTGATATACCTGTCCACAAAGGCTTTGTCAATCTCTTCGTCATCAATATGCTTTTCGGCTGCTTTGAGTATTGCTTTGATGTTGGCAAGTTCTTTTTTCATATCCTGTTCGGTTTTTGCAGTTTCTGTCAGCATATCAACTTGTTGGTGTAATCTTTCAATTTCGGTATTGCAGTCAGCAGTCATTTTTACAAAGTCATCATCTGTAATGTTGCCGTTGGTATTGTGTTCAAGCAATTTGGTTTTCATTTTTTCTTGTGTAATAATGTCTTTGTTGATTTTATTTATCTCTGTCTGATTGTCATTTGCATCAAGCAGTTCAGATACAAGCTTTAATACGCAAGCAGACAGTTCTTCGATATTCTGCTGACCTGATTTGAATATATCCTCAATCATCGGTTTGATTTCATTTTCATAGATTGCATGTGACGGACAACTATCAGCACCGTTTTTTATCTTGCCTGAACAAACCCATTTGGACATTTTTTCACCGCTTTTACCAACTGCATCTTTTCTGTAATACGGCTTGCCGCAGTGCGAGCATATCAGTTTGCCTGTCAGTAGATTTTGGTGAACTGTTTTGTGTTGAGCAGTGATAACATCCTGACTTCGCATATACAAAACTTCGTTTGCCTTTTCCCACAGTTCCTCACTGACAATGGCGGGCACGGTTTCACCTGTTTCATCTTTGTATATTACCCATTCTTCTTCAGGCAGAAATTTCTGCTTTTTGGTGAACAGGTCTGTTATCACAACCTTGTTGCCTACAAAATAACCTTTGTATTTTGGATTGCGGATAATGTTTCCCATCGTTGAGTGGGATAGCTTGTTGCCCTTGCTGTTTCGTACGCCTTTCTGATAGAAATGCTTTTCCATCTGTTTCATACTGAATTTGCCTGTGGCGTATATTTCAAATAATTCTCGGATAAATTCGGCTTGCTCTTCATCAATCATCAGCTTGCCGTCTTTTTTTGTGTAGCCGAACATATTGTTTGTGCCGAGAACCGTACCGTTTTTGATTGCCTGATGATGACCGAATCGCACACGGTTGGAGATCTTTCTCGACTCATCCTGTGCCATAGAAGACATAATTGTCAGTCGCAGTTCCGAGTCCTCATCAAGTGTGTTGATGTTATCACTTTGAAAATATACAGCCACTCCGTTTGACAGCAGTTCACGGGTAAATCGGATACTGTCAAGGGTGTTACGGGCAAATCTTGATACCTCTTTGGTGATTACCAAATCGAACAATCCAAGCTTACCATCCTCAATCATTTCATTAAATCGTTCACGCTTTGCAGTCGATACACCCGAAATACCCTCATCAACATAACCCTCAACATATTCCCAGTTGGGATTGCTCTTGATAAAGTCTGTGTAGTAGGTTATCTGATTGTCAAGGGAGTTCAGCTGAACATTGAATTCCGTACTAACACGAGCATAGAAAGTCACTCGCAAAGGCAGGTTCATAAAGTTAATGTTTTCTTTTTTTATCCGCTCACGAACAGCGTATATATCCATAATTATTACTCCTTTCTAAGCAGACAATATCACATAATCCTGATTTAATCCAGTCAATATGATATTGTTTTCCACTTTTATTTTACAATAATAACAGTTCCCGTTCATTAGGGAACTGTTACCATTTTTAATGAGTACTGTATCTTCGGTTGACTTCGGTACTAATCTTTGCCATCAATTTTTTATAAGTCTTTTCATCAATTGCATTCTGATTCACTAAAGCATTAGCAAAATGCTGCATCCAAAGTTCAGTACTTATTTTATCGTTAGCGTTTTGAGTATTGATTTTACCTCCACCTTTTGAAGCTTTATCAATACTATTATTGCCAATATTTCTGCCAATTATTTTCTCTGCTGCCATACGACAACACAGATTTTAAATATTCTCCAAACCACTCCTTCTATTCAGTTATTTGTTGCAGTATATACTGCGTTTGTTTTTATTTTTGTTTTCATATAATTCCTTTCCGCCTGCCGAATAATCAGCAGGACTTTTTTATTTTCCGTTTTGAAATTCGATAATGTCTTTTAAATTAATTGCACCGTTATCCTGCTTATTTTCAACCAGTGAAATTTAGTTGAATTTTCACCATCGAAACAGGGTGCAGTTCTCCGCTCATTTCGGCAAAAGTGCCGAAATGATGCGCCTGAGTGCTATGCTGGGACTATCCTGAAGAATAGTTCTTACAACAGAAAAACATTAAATATATCACCTCACTTTAAATAATAAATTTTACTCCCCCATCATAGTAGGCAGTGAGAAGGCAATTTTTAGAACCTGTTATTACAAAAAAATTATAAAGGTACTTCCACTTATAGCCACGAGATAGTTAAAATCTCACGGTTTTTAAAACACCCTTCACTATACAGCCTCGAAAAAGGCTAAATGTGAGAATTTGAAAAATTTGTTTATAAAAAAGTTTATAAAAAACACCTTCCATATTAGTAGGCAACGACAAAATAGAAAAAGGGCAATAAACGTAAAAATTTTTTCACCCCTACCTATAGCCATAAAAAACACAAATTGTGAGGATTTTAATTTGCCTTTCACTATACGGACATTTAAAACACAAAATATCATGGTTTGAAAAAGTTATTTACAAATTATTTATAAATAACTTTTTTATTATCGGAGAAGGAGTGTGGGATTTTTGCCGGAAAAATCCTCTATAATCGATTTGTATTTTGAATTGGTACACGGTTCTTACCTATGAATAAAAACTCGTTATATTGTCACACAGGGCTTATAACTTTGTTTTATTTATCTTGTTTATATATTACCGTTCACTGCGCAACCACATTAGCTGCATACAGAACTATCAAATACAAAATCAAAAAACTTCCTCTCATAATATTGAAATTTCAGGGGTATATTTTTCGGGGTTGTTTTAAATTTTTTATAATTTAAAAAGAAAGGTCAAGCAGAAACATCAGAATCGTAGTGACTATTGAAATCTATATTCTGCTTAATCTCTCCATATATAAGGACACTAAAAAGCATTTTGTAAACCAGATTTATAAAATTTTTTTCAAAAATATTTTTGCACAGAAAAAGGAACCCATGTTCCCATGAGTTCCTTAAGCTTTTTGATGACACGATTATGTCGTTTCGATACAGCCATTCGGCTGATTCCAAAGTACTGCCCGATTCGTTCCATACTCCAATCCTTATAATAGTACAGATCAATCAACACCTGTTCATCTGAACTAAGCGTTTGCAGAGCACTTTGCAATTTTTCCAGTTCCATTTTATGAACAACTTCAAGATAAGTTTCGTCAGTATAAATCGACACTCGCTGTGAGCCAATGCAGTCCTGTTCAAAAGTTCCTTTACTAAGGTGCCGCCTGTCACTGCGGTCTTGTGCCTGCTGACGCCTTCTGTCCTGTTCAAGATATTCATAAACTTCTTTGGAAACATCTACTTCAATGCAATCGTCATCATATTCAATTGTGGTTTTAACCAAACTCAGCCTTTCCGTCAGAAAAGCGGTAAGCGTGGCATAGCCGAAACAGTACCACAGCTGTCAATTCCTCAGCGTTTCGCTATTATTATCAGGATTGCAATGGCGGCAGCCAAGAAATCTAAGGTTGATCTAATTACAACCTCACCGACTATTTTATTTCATTAGGTATACTAATGATGAATTTATTATATTCCTAATTCTATACTTGTCAATACATTCGACAATAAGATTAAAAATACTACATAATTATTGTAATAAATCAAATTATAATCCAAAATTTTATATGCAATAATTTACATTATGAGCAGTTCCAGGATGGAACAGTGAAATGTATAGAAGACGA
>CAJTLP010000003.1 GCA_910577195.1 uncultured Eubacterium sp.
TGGTTGATATGGATGTATTATCAGCAGAAATGATAAAAGTAAACGGAATGGATGTTTTAATATTTGAACAAACAAATGGCTGTACTATTCAATATAAAGATAATTTAACAGAATATAGTATTTATCTAAAAAGTGATATTAAATCAGCAATTCAATTTGCAAAATCAATAAAGTAAAGGAAGGTATTTCAATGAAAAAATATTTATCAATAATCTTATCTACAGTAATTGCAATAACTTGCCTTATTCCGTTTGCAGGATGTGGGAATAAAGATATACCGAATAATAAAAGTGTTCAAAAAGCAGAAATCGGTATCATTGAAACAACCGGCTATAAAAACAAATCCTATATTCATTTTTATGACAGCAATTTGAATTTCTTATATAAAGAAGAAAATAATTATGCATCATTGAGTGATTCATGGGATGATGCTATATGTCACAATAACATATTATTTTCAATACCAAAAGGAACCTTCGAAAAACAAGATGAAAAATGTATTGTAGAATATAATATCAAAACCGATAAATATGAAGAATATGATATGAATTTGTATTCAATGAATGAACTTGCAGTTTCAAATAATTATATTTTTGGAGTAAATACAATTAATTCTATTTCAACTATTTCAAGAAAAATGATCGGACAATCAGAAGAGGTTCCTCTTATAAAAGAATTTCCTGATGAATACATTTTTGAAATGATTGTATTGGATGAGGATTTATACTGTTTTTCATCCGATTCTAAAGATAACTCGGTCCATTTTAAGCAATTATCTATTGATGACTTATCGGTAATTGAGGATTATGATATAACCGAATTTGGAAGCCCTGCCGATATGCTAAAAGTAGGCAATGATATTTATTTCACAAATCAATACACGGATGCAGATTCAGGTATTCCCAGCAATAAGATTACCGTATATGACAGTGAGAAAAAGAGCTTTTCACAAATTGAGTTAAGTGAAAACAATCCGAACGATATTCTTAAGTATAACAATTTGTTGATTATTTCCCACTTTGACAGAGTGCAGGCAATTGGCAATAAAATCACAATATACAATCTTTCGGATGATAGGGTTGAAAGAGTAATTAATTTAAATCATGATGCCGTTCAATGTATACTTAAGGATAATTTTCTTTATGTTTTGAGTCATGATTCCATTTCAAAATATCTTATAACGGATAATGATTTAAAAGAAATCAGTACTTCAAAAGTTAATATGCAAACTGGGAATACCTATTTTTATTTGTCTTCTGTTTTCTCATGTAACTAAAAGGTCGAACACTATACTTATTTAACAGCTTTTATAGGATATTAAAAACTTTACAACACTTATGATAATTATAAAAGCAACGATAGGGAGTAAATTCTTACCGTTGCTTTTATGTTGCTTTTTGCCAACATCAACATATTTATACAAAATTTTAATCATTTTTTATATACTATAGTATTAAAGCAGTTTGCCAAATATGACAAACTGCTTTAAAGGTTTTATTTATGAGTATCCATTATTAATTTACTGAATTGCTTGTATTCGCATTCAAGCGTGAAGGCTGCTTTTATAAGTTCAAAGTTAACATCACTATATAATCCTGCTTGATGAACCTTTTAACGCATTGGATATGGCTAATTCAAAGGTTTTAAGGAGTGTAATTGAAAATGAAAAAAAGAATGGTAAAATTATAATAATTGTAGCACATAACCTGTCAAATGATTTATTAGATTTATTTGATTACCAAATACAAATGGAAAAATTATTAAAATTGCTCAAATTCAAATGTAATATTTTGATTGCAAAATGATTTAATAATTCAATTATTTGTTAAAGTTTATTGACAGTTTCTCAAATATCTGCTAATATTTGGATATAAATTGAATATGTGTTTATGTTTTTTAGAAGGTGCAAATAGCACTAATACATAATCAACTTGTTTTTAAAAGGCAGTTGAGAATTAACATACAGACTTAAATTAAGTCGTTTACATAGTGAGTAAACACGCTATGCAGGCGGAGCTGAAAAGGCTCTGCTTGTTTGTGCTACTCACTTATGTAAACGGCTTTTTCTTTTTTGTGCTTGGCACAATATAACTTGCCCTCTGCAAGAGCCCACGACATCTTTGCAAAGCTTGCTTTGAAAGTGTCATAGTGAGTTACGCACTTTGAAAAAGATGCGTAACAAAAATGTATAGGATTGGAGATGATAAAATCGCAAAACAAAATTATTCGGTTGCAAGAGTTGTAACCCATAACAGAGAGGATATTGGCAAATTTGAAAGGCATATCGAACGCAAAAATGATACCTATGCAAATATGAATGTTGACCTTTCTCAATCTCATAGAAACATACAGTTTAAGAAATGTGATTGTACCTATAACGATAAATTGAATGAGATGGTAGAAAGTAAACAAGTATCCCTGCGTGGACTGAAAGCAGATGCAAAAGTCTATGATGAAATGATCTTTGATGTGAATACGGATTATTTTGAATCACACGGCGGATACGATTTTGCAAAGAAATTCTATGAGCAGGCATTTCACTTTGCCGAAAAGGAAATGGGCAGCGAATATATATTGTCTGCCGTTATGCATGCAGATGAAATTAATCTTGCTGCAAGTGATAAATATGGTTATCCTGTTTATCATTATCATTTGCATATAGTAGCACTGCCTGTTGTTCAAAAAGAAATCAAATGGTCAAAGCACTGTAAAGATAAAGCATTGGTTGGAACTGTCAAGGAGATTGTAAATCAGGTCAGCCATTCAAAGAAATGGAAATCGGAGCAAATCGTTGATGAGGGAGGAAACAAAATGCTTGTTCCCTCATACAGTCTGTTACAAGACAAGTTCTTTGAATATATGCAAAATGCCGGCTTTGATGATTTTGTAAGAGGTGAAAAAGGCAGCACAAGAGAAAATCTGTCTGTTTTGCAATATCAAATCAGCAAGGATGAGGAGAGACTGAAAGATATTCAGAAAAAGATAGAAATTATTGAGCCTGCACAAATTGAATATAAAAAGATTGATGAAATCGGAAAGCGAACTTTTACAGGCAAGGTGCAGATGTCAAGTGATGATTATGACAAGCTCACAAACCTTGCGAAAGAAGCAATATCAAGCCGAGCCGATATTCAATATTACAAAACTTTAATGTATGGTATGCAAAGACAGATTGACGATTTGCAATACAAATTTGATAAATTGAGAAAAATATGCAGACCTTATGTTGAGGCAATAAGGATTGCACCTGAAAAGGTGAAAAAGTTTATTGATGATATTTTAGTCAAGGCAAGAGAAAAAGCAAAAGCAGAAAAAGTCAAGGAGGAAATACCTTATCCTCCGATAAGAAGAAAGCCGAAATATAAATCAAAGGAGGATTTTGAAAGATGATGAAACTTGAATTGGTGAAATCTGAATATGATTATGTCAATAATCTTTTAAGTTCACAGATTGACAAACTCAAATCAATGACAAGTGAACAGCGAATGGAATGGTACAACAATTCTTTGTTCAATAAGCCAATTAACTTTACAAAACAAATTGATAATACAGTTTACACAGTTAATACACATTTCAATGAAACTGCAAATGAAAGTGTCAACGAAAAGATAGTCCGAATTTTGGAGCAGAGCAGTAAATAATTTTATAATTATGCTTTAAAGCGTTGAAGTGCGATAAAGAATATGTTATGATGTAGTTAACCTACAATCAAACATATTCGGCTGTAGAAAGGAGATTTATGAAAAAACAAACAGACCGAATAACTGCTCTGTATTGCCGTCTGTCAAGAGATGATGAACAGGACGGATTATCAGGCAGTATAAAAAATCAACAATCCATATTAGAGAAATATGCAAAGGAAAACGGATTCAAAAATACAAAAGTATTCATTGATGACGGTTGGAGTGGTACGAATTTTGCAAGACCTGCTTTTATGGAAATCATGGAGCTTGCGGAACAAGGCAAAATTGAAAATCTGATTGTCAAAGACCATTCAAGGTTAGGTCGAAACAGATTAGTTGTCGGTCAACTGCTTGAAGAAGATTTTGACAGGCTTGGTGTTCGGTACATTGCCATAATGGATAATATAGACACTGCAAACGGAATAAGTGATTTAGTACCTATGCAGGATTTATTCAATGAATGGCATGCTAAAAATACAAGCCAAAAAGTACGCAATGTACTGAAAAGCAAAGGCAACTCAGGTAAGCCCTTAACAACCAATCCACCCTATGGTTATACCAGAGAATGGAAGATTGATGAGCAGGCTGCTGAAATCGTAAAAAGAATATATCAGCTTTGCATTCAAGGTTACGGACCGAGTCAGATTGCAAATATTCTTCGTGAGGATAAAATAATGACTCCGTCGGAATATTTGACGAGTAAAGGTATAAAGTGCAGGAAACCGCCTGAAAAGCCTTTTAACTGGTGTTCATCAATCGTTGCGAAGATACTTGAAAGGCAAGAGTATATCGGTGATACGGTTAATTTCCGAACAACCAAGAAATCATATAAAAACAGAAAACTTATCAAAAATCCTCAAAGCGAGTGGAAAGTGTTCAAAAATACACATCCTGCCATTATCAGTGAAGAAGATTTTATGCTTGTTCAGGAATTGAGAAAGAATAAACGCAGACCTGACCGAACTGGAATTATCAGTATGTTTTCGGGACTTGTATATTGTGCAGACTGTGGTTCAAAGCTGTATTACAGTTCATATAATAAACGTAAAGCAAATGCAGCAAGTTTTAGATGTTCATTATTTACAAAAGATACTGAACTATGTACGATGCATTATATCAGAGAAAGGGCAATATACAATCTTGTTCTTGAGGATATGAAAAGGGTATTTTTCTTTGTAACGGCATTTGAAAAAGAGTTTGCAGAAATGCAGCTTGATAGTTTCTCTATAGAAAGACAAAAAGAATTATCTTCACGAAAGAGAGAACTTGAAAAGTCAAAACAGCGTATCAAAGAAATTGATACACTGATTCAAAAACTATATGAAGATAATGCTTTAGGAAAATTATCAGATGAGCGTTATGCTACAATGTCTATTTCTCTTGAAACAGAACAAAAAGAGCTTAAAGATACTGTTCCGAAAATTGAGGAAGAACTTAATTCTGAAACAAATGAAATTGATAATCTGCAAACATTTATCGGCAAGGTTAAAAGAATTACACAACCAAAAGAGCTTACTCCTGAGCTTGTTCACGAGTTCATAGAAAAGATTGTTGTATCAGCACCGACCAAGATAAATGGCAAACGCTATCAGCAGGTAGATATTTACTACAATGGTGTTGGAGTAATCAAACAGCCTACTGCTGAAGAATGGGAACAGCAATTTCAAAACAAATATTTAAATACAAAAGAAAAAACAGCATAGCCAAACTATGCTGTAACAACCGAACTGCACCTTGGGGTACACCCTCTTTATGGAGTATACCCCAATGTGAGTACTTTTTTTGTTTGGCGCAGAGGGTGGGATTCGAACCCACGCGCCCTTTCGGACAAACGGTTTTCAAGACCGCCTCGTTATGACCTCTTCGATACCTCTGCGTTTATTGCTCAATAATATTAACATAACCTTATCTAAATGTCAAGAAAAATTTTCAAAAAAATTAAAGGCTCTTAAAAAGAGCCTTTACATCAGTCTGATTTTAGTCCTCAGCCTTTATTTTTGCGAAACATTCACTGCAGTAAACAGGACGCTCGCCGTTTGGAAGAAATGGAACCTGACACTCAGCACCGCATGAAGCACATACTGCATCATGCATTGTACGTCCGTCTCTTCTTGCTTCCTTTCTCTTATTGCGGCAATCCTTACATCTCTGTGGCTCATTTACAAAGCCTTTTGATGCGAAGAATTCCTGCTCGCCGGCTGTAAATTCAAATTCAGCACCGCAGTCCTTACAGGTTAAAGTTTTGTTTTCAAACATTTTTGACACCTCTCAAAATAATTTATTGTCGGTTAGTGTGTTAAAAAGAAATACCTGAAAGCTTCTTTCTTACACGTTGTAAAGCATTATCAACTGCTTTAGGTGTTTTGCATAATCTTGCTGCAATTTCATTGTAACTACAACCGACAATGTGTAGTCTTAAGACCTCGTTTTCAAAATCCGAGAGATTTTCCTGAAGAACTTTAGTCAACAGTGAAACGCTTTCTTGGGCAATAACAATATCCTCAGCACTGGAATATCCGTTTTCAACAGGTAATTCCTCCTCCTGATATTCAATGACATTCTGAATCGGAATATCTTTTTGACGATTGAATTTTCTCAGTGAGGACTGAATGGAATTGTCAATACAGATTTTTGCATATGTCCTGAAGCTGGCACCCTTATCATTTCTGTATGATTTGATTGCAGCCAAAAGACCTATCATACCCTCCTGTATAAGATCCTCACGCTCCATAGGGGAGTCCTTATACTTTGAAGCTATGAATTCAACAGTTTGTCTGTATCGTTCAATAACAATTTCCATATTGGTGTTGCTGCCGGATTGCGCACCGGAAAGAACAGTGTCATCGGTTTTTATATTAAACTCAGGCATATTCTCTCCCACCTTATTTTTATAATATCAGTAAATTATAGAAAAGTCAACAAAAATGTTAAAGAATTAACAATGAAATTAAGCATATCGACCAAATTTGACGAATTGTTACATTGGTTTTAGTGCAAAAGTGCAAAAATTTAATTATACATTGAAACGGAATAAAACAATGTCGCCGTCTTTCATAACATATTCCTTGCCCTCAGAACGAACAAGTCCTTTTTCTTTCGCTGCGGTCATGCTGCCGCACGCCACAAGATCATCAAATGCCACAACCTCTGCTCTGATAAATCCTCTTTCAAAATCCGTATGTATTTTTCCTGCCGCCTGCGGAGCCTTTGTACCTTGCTTGATTGTCCAAGCTCTTACCTCAGGCTTGCCTGCTGTGAGATATGAAATCAGACCAAGCAGGGCATAGCTTTTTTTGATAAGTCTGTCAAGACCGCTCTTTTCAAGACCCATATCAGCCAGAAACATTTCCTTTTCCTCATCGTCCAGCTGAGCAATTTCCGCTTCCATTTCTGCACAGATAGGCAGGGTTTCAGCACCTTCCTCTGCAGCAATATTCTCAACGATTTTAAAGTAGCTGTTGTTTTCAATGCCGTTGGTGAAATCATCTTCACCCATATTGCAGGCATAGATAACAGGCTTGATTGTAAGCAGTGAAACCTCCTTGAGGTATTCCTGCTCATCCTCTGAAATTTCAACACTTCTTGCAGTTTTGCCCTGCTCCATTTCGTCCTGCAATCTTTCGAGAAAAGCAACCTCTCCTGCAAGGGTTTTGTCACCCTTCATTGCCTTTTTGCGTGAATCAATTCTCCTTGAAATGATGTCAAGGTCTGAAAGGATGAGCTCAAGATTTATGGTTTCAATATCTCTTGCAGGGTCAATGCTGCCGTCAACATGAGTGATATCATCATTGTCAAAGCAGCGTACAACGTGGATAACTGCATCAACCTCACGTATATGTGAAAGGAATTTGTTTCCCAAGCCTTCACCCTGTGCAGCACCTTTAACAAGACCTGCAATATCAACAAATTCAATTGTGGCAGGTGTAAATTTGTCCGGCTGATACATCTCGGCGAGCTTGTCAAGACGCTCATCGGGAACACTTACCATACCCACATTCGGCTCGATTGTACAGAAAGGATAGTTTGCACTCTGAGCACCTGCGTTTGTAATTGCATTAAAAAGTGTACTTTTGCCCACGTTAGGCAAACCGACAATACCAAGTTTCATATGTAAATCTCCTTGCTGATTTATTTCTGTTCAACATTTTTCAGCTTATTATATAACAAAACTTTCATCATTACAAGTATAATATCTGTATATATTATTACTTGACTTTATGAAACAAATAATATATTATATTTCTAACATTTTTTAATTGGGGGAGAGGTATATATGAAACTAAATGGTTCTCAGATTGTTCTTGAAGTTCTTAAGGAGCAGGGTGTTGATACCGTCTTCGGTTATCCCGGAGGAACAATTCTAAACATATTTGACGAGCTCTATAAGTATGGCGATACCTTTAACCATATTCTTACTGCTCATGAGCAGGGTGCTTCCCACGCAGCCGACGGTTACGCGAGAGCAACCGGCAAGGTTGGTGTCTGCTTCGCGACATCAGGTCCTGGTTCAACAAATCTTGTAACCGGCATTGCTACTGCGTATATGGATTCTGTTCCTGTTGTTGCAATTACCTGTAATTATGCCACATCAGGACTCGGACGTGATTCTTTTCAGGAGGTTGATATCACCGGTATAACGATGCCGATAACAAAGCATAACTTTATGATTAAAGATGTCAATGACCTTGCAGCAACACTCCGCCGAGCATTTGAAATTGCGCAGAGCGGACGTAAAGGTCCTGTACTCGTTGATATTCCTAAAGATATCACAGCAGCTGTATGTGAATACACACCTGAGCCAAAGATTGAAATTACCGAATATAAGCAGCCGAAGAAAGGCTGTTTTGAAAGAGCTGTTGAGCTTATTTCAAATGCAAAGAAGCCGCTCATTTATGTAGGCGGCGGCGCGATTCTTTCAAATGTCGGTGAGGATCTGATTACCTTCGCTGAAAAGATTGATGCACCTGTTGTTTCATCTCTTATGGGTCTTGGTGCTTTTCCGAACGGACATCCGCTTCATCTCGGCCTTATCGGTATGCACGGCCATTTTGAGTGCAATAAGGCTGCACATGATTGTGATGTGCTTATCGTAGCCGGTGCACGTTTTTCAGACCGTGTAGCAGGCAACAGAGCAAAGTTTGCACCGAATGCTGAGATTTTACATATTGACATTGATTCAGCTGAGATGGATAAGAACATTGTTTCAAACTATCATCTCAGAGGCAATCTTGCTGAGGTTATTCCAATGCTTACAAGAGCAGTTGAACAGCTTGACCACAGCGAATGGAAGGCTGAAATTGATAGCTTTAAGCGTCCGTTCAATCAGCTTCAGATTGGTGACTACGTTAATCCGCAGACTCTGATAGAGGCGATTGATGAAAAGACCGCAGACGATACAATCGTTGTAACTGACGTAGGTCAGCATCAGCTCTGGGCTGCTCAGTTCTATAAGTATAAATTACCGCGTACACTGCTTACATCAGGTGGTCTGGGTACAATGGGTTACTCAATGGGTGCCGCAATGGGTGCTGCTGTCGGCTGTCCTGATAAGCGTGTTGTTATGTTTGCAGGTGACGGCGGTTTCCATATGAATTTAACCGAGCTTGCTACTATGGCATCCTATAACATTCCTGTTATTATGTTTATTATGAATAACACCGTACTTGGTATGGTTCGCCAGTGGCAGAAGATTTTTTACGGTAATCGTTTTTCAGATACAGATCCGCACCGTGCAACAGATTTTGTTAAGGTTGCAGAGGCTTTCGGCGTAAAGGGAATGCGTATCAATACGAATGATGAGATTGATGCTGTTCTTGAAGAGGCATTGAAGGTTAACGGTCCTGTTGTTATTGAATGCAGGATTTCACCTGATTCAAATGTTCTTCCGATGATTCCGCCGGGCGGCTCTGTTTCAGATATCAAGGAGGAGATGTAATTATGGCAGAAGAAAAGCTTGTTTTATCAGTTCTTGTTGATAACGTATACGGTGTGCTCCAGCGTGTGGCAAGCCTTTTCTCAAGAAGAGGTTATAATATCAGCTCTCTTACTGTAAGTGAGACGGAGGATCCGGCTTTTTCAAGAATGACGATCGAAACCTATACCGAGCCTGAAAATTTCAGACAGATCAAGGCACAGCTTTTAAAGCTTGAAATTGTTAAAAAGGTAGCTGAGCTTACAGATACCGACTCTGTATCAAGCGAGCTTTTGCTTGTTAAGGTTAAGGCAGCAGGTATTGAGACAAAGAACAGGCTTCTTGCTTTCAACGTTCGCTACGGTGCACGTGTTCTTGATGTATCTATGACAACTATGACATTGGAATTCACAGGTGCTGGTGCAACAATTGATATGTTTGTTGAAGAGCTTGAAAAGGATTTTGGTATAGTTGAGCTTGCACGTACAGGTATTACCTCACTTGTCAGAGGTGAAGGCTCATTTACGGATGATATTTAATTTTTTGAAAATAGGTGAATATATATGGGTATGACAATGACTCAGAAGATATTGGCAGACCACGCAGGACTGGATAAGGTCGTTGCAGGTCAGCTGATTGAGGCTAACTTGGATATGGTGCTCGGCAACGATGTAACTTCTCCTGTAGCCATTAATGAAATGAATAAATTCGGCAGAACTTCTGTTTTTGACAAAACAAGAATTTCACTTGTTATGGACCATTTTACTCCGAACAAGGATATTCAGTCTGCTGAAAACTGTAAGCAGGTAAGGGAATTCGCTAAGAAAAACGATATTCTTCATTACTATGATGTAGGCAATATGGGTATTGAACACGCTCTTCTTCCGGAGCAGGGTATCGTTACCTGCGGTGACTGTATTATCGGTGCCGATTCTCATACCTGTACATATGGTGCACTCGGTGCATTTTCAACAGGTGTAGGCTCAACCGATATGGCAGCAGGTATGGTAACAGGCAAGGCGTGGTTCAAGGTTCCGTCTGCTATTAAGGTTGTTATCACAGGAAAGAAAGCACCTTGCATCAGCGGTAAGGATGTTATTCTTCACCTTATCGGCAGGATTGGTGTTGACGGTGCTCTTTATAAGTCACTTGAATTTACAGGCGACGGCATCAAAGAGCTTTCAATGGATGACCGTCTCTGCATTGCCAATATGGCAATCGAGGGCGGTGCAAAGAATGGTATTTTCCCTGTTGATGATATCACTCTTGAATATGTAAAAGGCAGAAGCCTCAGAGAATATAAGGTTTATGAGGCGGATGAGGATGCTGAGTACGACAGTGTTGTTGAGATTGATCTGAGCACACTTAAGCCGACAGTGGCTTGTCCTCATCTTCCTGAAAATACAAAGACGGTTGACGAGCTTGATAAGCTTGAAATTGATCAGGTTGTTATCGGCTCCTGTACCAACGGACGTATGGATGATATGCGTATAGCTGCTTCTATCCTTAAGGGCAAGAAGATTGCAAAGGGTATTCGCTGTATCGTTATCCCTGCAACACAGTCCATTTATCTTCAGTGTATCAAAGAGGGTCTTGCAGAGATTTTTGTTGAGGCAGGTGCAATTGTTTCAACTCCTACCTGCGGTCCTTGTCTTGGCGGACATATGGGTATTCTTGCAGCAGGTGAGAGAGCAGTTTCAACCTCAAACCGTAACTTTGTAGGCAGAATGGGACATACGAAATCTGAAATTTATCTTGCATCTCCTGCAGTCGCTGCTGCATCTGCACTTGCAGGCTATATTGCAGATCCAAGAAATGTGTAAGGAGGACATCAGAATGAAAGCAAAAGGTTTAGTTCATAAGTTTGGCGATAACGTTGATACAGACGTTATCATTCCTGCACGTTATCTGAATAAGAGTGACGAGGCTTGGCTCGCATCCCATTGTATGGAGGATATTGACGCTGAGTTTGTAAATAAGGTAAAACCCGGTGATATTATGGTTGCTGAGGCGAATTTCGGCTGCGGCTCTTCACGTGAGCACGCTCCGATTGCAATTAAGGCATCAGGTATTTCCTGCGTTATCGCATCCACATTTGCAAGAATTTTCTACAGAAATGCCATTAATATCGGCCTTGCAATTCTCGAATGTGATGAGGCAGCAAAGGATATCAAAGAGGGTGACGAGGTTGATGTTGATTTTGACAGCGGTGTTATCACCAACTGTACAACAGGTAAAACCTATCAGGCTCAGCCTTTCCCTGAATTTATTCAAAATATTATTAAAAACGGCGGACTTATGAATTCTATTAACAAATAATATTTTAATATTACACTTAATGTTAATGTAACACTTAAAGAGGCAGAAAAATGCAACTGGTTTTAACTCCTGAGAATCTGCGCTATGCGTGGGGCTCAACAACAGAGTATTGGTTTTCTCGTACCGATTATTCTATCCATAAAAACAGCGACCTTCCCTGTGAGGATTATACAAAGCTCGTAGAGCTTGGCTTTGTTCCTTTCATAACAATCAGTAATGAGGAGGTTATAAGGGCCTATATCAAATCTCTTAATAACCCTAAGGTTTCATCAAAATTTGACGGCCTTTCATCATATGACTGCGTTGAGGTTTTCTGGAAATACTTTAATGCTTATAAGGATATTTCAGACGGCTTTGATTTCTTTGAAAATGAATATGTTATGAAAAAGGTCACCGATTGGTGCGATGAAAACGGTGTTGAATATAAAATTGAAAAATAATAAAATCCTTGCGGTAAAGATTGATTACCGCAAGGATTTTTTATGTTATATATCAAAAATATTTATTGTTTTTATTTCTTTATTCGTTTTTATATCACATTCGCTAAGCTGTAAGCTTTCCATGCTCCAATCTGACTTTGCCCGAAGATATAAATAGGATTCCTTTTTTATTACAACTGTCTCACTAATCAGATAGCCGGTATCAAACCAGTTCTCATATTTTTCATCATATTGATTTATTAATACAGGCGAAAAAATATTCTGTTGTGCGTCTTCATCAATATGAATTTTATCAGTGCCGAGCTTGCATTTGTACTTTTTATCTGTTTGTAAATCGGTTATATAAATCCATTTTCCGTCTGCAGATACAGAAAAAGACGGCATATCCAGATTAAGCTTTTCGATTTCTTTAAATGAAATCCTGGAATGAATACATTCACGGTTTAAGTCAAACTCTATAATTCCGAATGCTCCGCTGAGGACCGCTGTGTTATCATCCGCATAAAGTATTTCAGGCATTTCTGAACCTATATTCATTGTTTTTATGTCTGTCAGATCAACAGCGTTTTGCCTTGCTGCAGTAAAAGCCAGCAGTATGATTGCTAAAATTACTGCAATTGAAATGCTGAGAATGATTTTGGAACGTTTTTTTATCATAATATATCACCATACTTTGATATTAATTGTTATATACCCAAATGGTTCTTTTTGCTCCGCCCGGAAACATATCTGCTGCTGCAGTATTGTTGTTGTAAGATGATTTGCTTGTTCTTCCTGTAACATATGCATAACAGCGAGCACGGTCATCGGAATACTTTTTTTGAGTTATTATAGTTGAATGGCTATAAACAGAAGATCCGGATGCTTTGAATTGCAAAACATCTCCTACTCCCCAAAAAGCACCATTTAATGTGTAAGTATTTCCTTTTCCTGCTGCAGTATTTGCTTTTGTGTTATTGACAAGATAATTGTATAAGTTTGTAACACCACTCCATGAAGAACTTCTATTATTTATACTTCTGAAATACCATCCGCTACCACTAATTCCATTTCCTCCAGGATCATTAGTGTTTGCTCCGCCTGCAAGTAGTGCATGAGAAACAAAATTAGTGCAGTCATAGCTGCCTGAAATTGTAGAAAAATCATAATAAGGTACTGTACTTTTGCCGCGTGCAGGTGAGGCTTTATTGTAGTTTGCTCTTGCATAATTAACAACTGCAGTATTATTAATGCTTTTCACAGCTTTTGCTGGAGCTTTTTTAGAATCTGTATTTGTTGTTTCATGTTCAAATGTATTATTGATATCCGTTATAAGATTGTTTTTTCTTGCTTTTATTTCGTTACTCGTAGTGAATTTGTTGTTTTTAATACTTGTTTGGCTTATCTCACCTCTAATTGAAATATCATAATAATTTGAAGGTGTATAGCAATCAATAATTTGGTTGTCAGTTAAATTGTAACATACAAATATTTCTTCACTATTCGTTGTTTTAAAATCCGCGTTGACATAATTATATTCTGTTATTACTTGATAAGAAAACAGAATATTGTTATCTGTTACCATAGAATTTAAAGGTACTACATTGATATTGTAATTTTCTTTATAAGTTTCATAAAGCTTTGTAACATATTGATGAGTGCTGATTTTTTCATTGTTATAAATATTTATATCATTGCTTAAATTAATATTGGATTTAAATTCGGTTCCGAGATCTTTATTTTTATATAATTCAATTATATAGTTTTGTATATTTTTTTCAATATAATCAATGTTGTTTTTATCAATCGGTGATGCTGAAGCTGTAATAATGGTAGATAAACAGAATAGCATTGTAAAAAATACTATTAATAACTTTTTAAATCTTTTCATTATTATATCCTTTCATTTCAAATTAAATTTGTTTTTATAACTAATTTGCACTATTATTTTTCTAATTATACTGTATGTTTGATATTAGTTGTTTGATGTTGAGAATTTGCCAGCAAATATATTAAAAATATCATTTATTTATCATTGGTAACACCACTTTCATAATTTTAATAAAAAACATAAACTATGTTTCAATAATTGAGTTACTGCTTTTTGTTTAAGTAACAAACTTTTTTAGAAATATTTGAAAGGAATTAATTGCTTTAATTTATTAAACATATGAATGTTCTACTGTTACAACAAGATTGATATTCTCATCCTTTTCTTTGAACTTATTTCTCAGCTCACGTAAAATTTCAGCACTCGTTTTCTTTTTGTCATAGGGGACAACAAGGTCAAAGATAAGATTTGTGTGCGTTGGTCCTTTTACCATTTTGAAATCGTGAAAGCTGTATTCATTATTTAGCTCAGACAGAATATCCTTTGTTAATGCTTTGTAGGCATCAACCTCTTCATCGTCTACCACAATCGGGTCCATATGGACGCAGATAACGATTTTCAGCTCCTTTGATATCTTCTTTTCAACGTTGTCAATCACATCGTGAATTTCAACGATATCCACTGTTGACGGTACTTCTGCGTGAGCAGATGCAATAATTCTTCCGGGACCGTAATCGTGCACAATCAAATCGTGTACGCCGACAATCTGCTCTTCACTCATCATAATATCCTCGATGCCTTTTACAAGCTCCTCTGACGGCGGCTGACCCAAAAGTCTGCCTAAGATATCCTTGACAATGCCCAAGCCTGCAAAGAAAATAACTACGGCAACAACAAGTCCTATGATTCCGTCGGCTCTTTTAAAGGATGTGAGGGAGGAAATCAGCAGTGCAATAATGGTTGCACCTGTGGCAATGCAGTCATTCAGGCTGTCCTGCATAACTGCCTTCAGGTTTATGTTGTCCGTTTTTCTGTAAAGAATATGATTAAAATAAGCCATAAACAGCTTTATGAGAATAGCGGCGGCAAGTACAATAATGTACCATATATTGAACTTTATATCCTGCGGATGTATGATTTTTTCTACGGAGCTTTTGGCAAGCTCAAAGCTCATCAGAAAAATGAAGAAGGATACAATCAGTGCAGAAATATATTCAAGCCTGCCGTGACCGAAGGGGTGCTCCTCGTCAACCGGCTTGCTTGCCAGCTTTGTTCCTGCAATGGTGACAAGGCTTGTTCCTGCATCTGACAGGTTATTGACAGCATCGGCAGTAATGGATACCGAGCCTGTAACCGTGCCTACAAAGAATTTTATGGTACAGAGCAGTGCGTTGCAGATGATACCGAATATACCGCTGAAAATTCCAAGCCTTTCCCTTGATGCTTCCTTGCTCCACTTTCTTTTGTCGATAAAATTGTCTATGAATCTGCTTATCATAATAAAAACTCCAAACCTGTCTGTGTTCTGATAACAGTGTATTAAAAAATAATAGCATATTTTTTCCTTTAAAACAATATAATTTTGTGATATACTTTGTATGTGATGTTTGGAATCGGAGATGGTTTAATGAAAAAATTATTGATAATAAACGGCTCACCGAGAGATAAGGGTGTTTCCGCCGAGCTTATTAATCAGGTGAAAAAATATTTTCTGGACTGCGAGATAAAGCAGTATGATACTTACAAAATGGCGCCTGCTCCGTGCTGCGACTGCAAATACTGTGAGTATCACGACGGCTGCTCAAATAAGGATTTGGAGCTGTTTTTTGAGGATTTTGAGGAGGCGGATTATATCGCTTTCTTTACACCGATTTACAATAACTTTTTCCCTGCACCGCTTAAGGCAATTATTGACCGCTTTCAGCGCTATTACAGTGCTCGCTTTAAAAGGGGAGCGAATCCGCCGATAGATAAACATAAAAGAGTGGGTGCAGTAATCGTCAGCGGCTCAAACGCAAGGCAGTGTGCAGACTATATGGTGTCAACCTTAAAGCAGGCATTTACCGTGCTCAACGGCGAGGTGTGTTCAAGATATTATATACCGAATACCGACGTGGGCGGATATACCTTTAACATAACCGAGCTTGAAAAATTTGTACATTTTCTTAGGGGATAAACAGCATTAAAGGGCAGATATTTTATCTGTCCTTCTTTTCGTTCATATATAATTTATATATTATTTATTGCATAATATTGCCTGCCGTGTTATAATCTATTAAATATAAAATGGAGAAGTATGTATGATTATTCTCGGTATTGATCCGGGCTATGCAATTGTCGGCTGGGGTGTTTTGGAATATAAAGCAAATAGATTTCGTGTTTTGGGCTATGGTGCGATTACAACAGAGGCACACACACCGTTTCCGCTGAGACTTCAGACGATATATAACGATATGTGTTATCTGTTTGAAAAGTATAAGCCTGAGGTTATGAGTATGGAAAAGCTTTTCTACAACAACAATGCAAAAACCGTTATTGATGTTGCACAGGCAAGGGGCGTTATTACCTTATCTGCTCAGAACTACGGTGTTGATATTTTTGAATATACACCCCTTCAGGTAAAGCAGTCCGTTGTCGGCTACGGCAGAGCGGAAAAAAAGCAGGTGCAGGAAATGACAAGGGTTATGCTCGGTCTTGAAAAAATACCCAAGCCTGATGATACTGCCGATGCGCTGGCTATGGCAATCTGTCACGGTCATTGCAGTGGTTCGATTATGGGCTCATTGAGCGGATTAAGATAATAGGTGATTTTATGCTTTATAATTTAAAGGGCACATTAACCGTGTCCGATGTTAATTTCATAGTGGTTGAATGCGGTGGAGTCGGCTTTAAATGCTTTACTACGCTGAACACCGTAAAACAGATTGGCAAAACAGGGGATACCGTCAATGTTTACACCTATCTTGCTGTCAGGGAGGATGCAATGGATTTGTATGGCTTTTCAAGTCTTGCAGAGCTGGATGCTTTTAAGCTGCTTATCACGGTTTCAGGTATCGGCCCTAAGGCGGCTGTGTCCATTCTCTCCGAGCTTTCGCCTGATAAGCTTGCTGTCTGTATTGCCTCAGGTGACGCAAAGGCAATCACAAGGGCACAGGGTGTCGGTAAAAAAACGGCTGAAAGAGTTGTCCTTGAGCTCAAGGACAAAATGGGTGCAATTGCAGTGGGTGATGTTTCAGATGCCGTTTCAAGTGCGGCATCCGTTTCGTCTAACAGCGACTCGGCTGAGGCGGTTGAGGCTCTTGTGGCACTGGGCTATGCACAGTCAGATGCGGCAGTCGTTGTGGGTGCTATGGATAAATCACTTTCCGTTGACGAAATGATAAGGCTCGGTCTGAAACAGCTTGCAAAGAATTTATAGGAGATAGGCTATGCAGGAAACAGAAATGGATTTTGAAAACAGAATAGTAACTTCTGATTTCACGCCTGAAGATAATGATATTGAAAATTCACTGAGACCTAAGACACTTGATGATTATATCGGTCAGGACAAGGTTAAGGAGAATTTAAAAATATATATTGAGGCTGCAAGGGGCAGGGGCGAGGCGCTTGACCACGTTTTGCTCTACGGTCCTCCGGGACTCGGCAAAACAACGCTTGCAGGTATTATTGCCAACGAAATGGGCGTTAATATACGTGTGACCAGCGGTCCTGCCATTGAAAAGCAGGGCGATTTGGCAGCTCTGCTCACCAATCTGCAGGAGGGTGATGTGCTCTTTATTGATGAGATTCACCGACTGAACCGACAGGTTGAAGAGGTGCTTTATCCTGCAATGGAGGACGGTGCACTGGATATTATCATCGGCAAGGGTCCTTCGGCTCGTTCGATAAGACTGGATTTGCCCCATTTCACACTAATTGGTGCAACGACAAGAGCAGGTCAGCTTTCTGCTCCTCTGCGTGACAGATTCGGTGTTATCTTTCGTCTTGAGATGTACAGCAATGAACAGCTTGCAACGATTGTGAAAAGAAGTGCAGGTATTCTTCAGATGCCTGTTGATGATGACGGTGCAGCTGAAATTGCATCACGCTCACGTGGAACACCGCGTATAGCAAACAGACTGTTAAAGCGCAGCCGTGACTTTGCACAGGTTAAGTATGACGGTGTAATCAGTCAGGAGGCGGCAGTTGACGCACTGGGCAGAATGGAAATTGATGAGCTCGGACTTGACAATATCGACAGAGTTCTTCTCACAACTATGATAAAAAATTATAACGGCGGTCCTGTAGGTCTTGAAACAATAGCTGCTGCAATCGGCGAAGAGGCAGTAACCATTGAGGATGTGTATGAGCCTTATCTGATGCAGATCGGCTTCCTTTCAAGAACACCGCGTGGCAGATGTGCAACGGCTCTTGCATACCGGCACTTAGGCTTTGAACAGGACGGACAGCAGAGCTTATTATGATATTAAATGAAAGGTGAATAAAATGGGTAGATTATTCGGTACTGACGGTGTAAGAGGAATTGCAAATGAAAGCCTTACGCCTGAGCTGGCTTTGCAGATAGGCAGAGCGGCTGCAATGGTTTTAATCAAGGAAAGCAAATCTGAGAAACCGACAGTTCTTATCGGCAAGGACACAAGAGCATCAGGCGATATGCTTGAGGCTGCACTTACAGCAGGTTTTACTTCAGTCGGATGCAATGTGCTTTCAGTAGGCATAGTTCCTACACCTGCAGTGGCTTATCTTGTTTGTAAGTATGGCTGTGAGGCAGGTGTTATGATTTCCGCATCACATAATCCGTGTGAATATAACGGTATCAAAATTTTTCAGAAAACAGGCTATAAGCTTGATGACGCAATTGAAGAGGAGATTGAATCCATTATTCTTGACCATTCGCAGGAAATTCCTGTTATGCTCGGCGGTCAGGTCGGCAACAGACTTTACTGCAAAACAGCTGTTAAGGACTATGTTGACCATGTTGTTTCAACCGCGTCAGTAAGATTTGACGGTCTCTCAATTGCTCTTGACTGTGCAAACGGCAGTGCTTCCGTATGTGCAAAGGATATCTTCACAGCACTGGGCGCAAAATGCCTTATGCTTTCCGATACACCGGACGGTGTGAATATCAATGATAACTGCGGCTCAACGCATCCTGAGGAGCTTATGCGCTTTGTTAAGGATGCAGGTCTTGATCTCGGTCTTGCCTTTGACGGTGACGCGGACAGAATGCTGGCAGTTGATGAAAACGGTGAGCTGGTTGACGGTGACAAGGTAATCGCAATCTGTTCAAAGCGAATGAAGGAAGAGGGCAGACTTGCAAAGAATACCGCTGTTGTTACTGTTATGAGTAATATGGGCTTTTTCAAGTTCTGTAAAGAAAATGATATTGACTGTGCCAAGACGGCTGTCGGTGACCGTTATGTGCTTGAGAGAATGCTCAAGGACGGCTACAAGATCGGCGGTGAGCAGAGCGGCCACGTAATCTTCCTTGATTATGCAACAACCGGTGACGGTGAGCTTTCAGGTGTTCAGCTTGTTGAAACGGTGGTTAAATCCGGCAAAAAGCTTTCAGAGCTTGCAGGCATTATGCGTGTTTATCCGCAGGTGCTTATCAATGTTACCGTTACGCCTGAGGGCAAGCAGAAATATAATAACGATGAATATATTATTTCCGCTGTTCAGCAGGCAGAAATGGAGCTTTCAGGCGAGGGAAGAGTGCTTGTGCGTGTCAGCGGAACAGAGCCTCTTGTACGTGTTATGCTTGAGGGTGCAGATATTGAACAGATTACAAAGCTCGGCAACAGCATTGCAGATGTTGTCCGTGAGCGTTTATCATAAGGATTAATTCAATGAGATATACAACGGATTGGAAGGATTATGAGCTGATTGACTGCTCCTGCGGTGAAAAGCTTGAAAGATGGACAAGGGAAGTGCTGGTCCGTCCTGATCCTCAGGTTATTTGGAAAAGTGAAAAGGAACACAGGCTGTGGTATCAGCCGTCAGCAAGATATGTGCGTTCACGTACAGGCGGTGGCAAGTGGCAGGTGTATAAGCGTATTCCGGACGCTTGGCAGGTAAGATATAAGGACTTAACCTTTAATATAAAGACAATGGGCTTTAAGCATACAGGTCTTTTCCCTGAGCAGGCAGTGAACTGGGACTATACAAGAGAGCTCATCCGTAAATCGGGCAGAGATGATGTTAAGGTTTTAAATCTCTTTGCCTACACAGGCGGCGCAACGGTTGCCTGTCTTAAGGAGGGTGCTGAGGTTGTTCACGTTGATGCATCAAAGGGTATGGTGCAGTGGGCAAAGGAGAATGCAAAGCTCTCAGCCGTTGATCAGGAAAAGGTACGCTGGATTGTGGATGACTGTATAAAATTTGTTCAGCGTGAAATCAGACGCGGTAATAAGTATGACATTATTATCCTTGACCCTCCGAGCTACGGCAGAGGGCCTAAGGGCGAGATATGGCATCTTGAGGACAGTATCTACGACTTTGTAAAACTGGTTGCTCAGGTGCTTTCCGACGAGCCGATTATGGTGCTTCTCAATTCGTATACAACAGGTCTTTCCGCCTCTGTAATGAAATATATTCTTGATGATGTGCTTACAAATACAATCGGCGGTAAGGTTGAGGCGGATGAAATAGGACTGCCGGTATCATCAAAAAATCAGGTGCTCCCTTGCGGTTCATCTGCAATCTGGACAAAGGAATAAACGACAGATAATGAATTTAATTGAATTTAAGGATGTTGATTTCTCCTATCTTGCTGATGAGGGTGATGATTCCTCAAACAGCAGTGATAAGAAGGTAAAAGTTCTGGAGAATCTGAATCTTACAATTGAAAAAGGCACCTTTGTTGCCGTTCTCGGTCATAACGGCTCAGGCAAGTCAACAATTGCCAAGCTTACCAATGGTATTCTGTTTGCCGATAAGGGACAGGTTATCGTCGACGGACAGGTTGTACAGGATGATGATTCAATCTTTGATATCAGAAAAAAGGTCGGTATGGTTTTTCAGAATCCTGACAATCAGATTGTTTCCTCCATTGTTGAGGAGGACGTTGCCTTCGGTGTGGAAAATCTCGGTATTCCGTCAGACGAGTGCAGGAGACGAGTGGACGATGCTCTCAAAACTGTAGGTATGTATGAGTATAGAGAGAAGTCACCGAGCAAGCTTTCAGGCGGACAGAAGCAGAGGGTTGCAGTTGCAGGCATTATTGCAATGAAGCCGGACTGTATTGTCCTTGACGAGCCTACCGCTATGCTTGACCCCAGCGGCAGACGTGAGGTCATAGAAACCGTAAAAAAGCTTAACCGTGAAGAGGGTATTACCATTGTGCTTATCACGCATTATATGGATGAGGCTGTGCAGGCGGACAGGGTTATTGTTGTGGATGACGGCAAAATTAAAATGGACGATACACCGCAGAATGTATTTTCAAGGGTTGATGAGGTGAAGTCACTGGGACTGGATGTTCCGCAGTCAACGGAGCTGATTCACCGTTTGGGATTAAACAGCGGTGAGGCGATACTCAATTCAGATGAATGTGTGAAATTTTTAAAAACAATGCTGGAGGAAAAATAAATGGCGTTTCTCGTCTGTGAAAATTTAAAATATCTTTACAGTGTGGGCACGCCCTTTGAAACTGCAGCGATTGATAATATAAACTTTGAGGCAGAGCAGGGTGACCTTATCGGCATTATCGGTCACACAGGCTCAGGCAAATCCACTCTTATTCAGCATTTCAACGGACTTTTGCAGCCGCACAGCGGCAAGGTCTTTGTGGATGATAAGGATATCTGGTCAAAGGAAAATAAAAAGAATATCAGGCAGGTCAGATTCGCTGTCGGTCTTTGCTTTCAGTACCCTGAGTATCAGATATTTGAGGAAACGGTTTATAAGGAAATTGCTTTCGGCCCTAAGCAGATGGGTCTTGACAGCCAGGAGATTGACAGGCGTGTCCGTGACAGTGCAAGATTCGTCGGCGTGTCTGAGGACTTAATGCAGAAGTCACCCTTTGATTTGTCAGGCGGTCAGAAACGCAGAGTGGCAATCGCTTCGATTATTGCAATGGAGCCTAAGGTGCTCATCCTCGATGAGCCGTGTGCAGGGCTTGACCCTAAGGGCAGGGAGCTTATACTCCGTCTTGTGCAGGATTATCAGCATCAGATGGGAAATACGGTTATTCTTGTTTCCCACTCAATGGAGGATGTTGCAAAAATCTGCCATAAAGTCCTTGTTATGAATCAAGGCACTCTTGCGATGTACGGCACAGTTGACGAGGTTTATTCACACGGTGATGAGCTGAAGGCAATGGGTCTTAATGTGCCTGAAATAACGGATATTTTCCTTAAACTCAAAGCACAGGGCATAAACTGCCGTACCAATATTTATACGGTTGAGCAGGGTGTTGCTGAAATAAAAAGACTTACGGGAGGTGCTGATTTATGATTTCCGATATCACAATAGGTCAGTATTTTCCGGGAAATTCTATTGTGCACAAGCTTGATCCGAGAATGAAAATTATTTTAATTTTTCTTCTTATTGTGTCCATATTTATATGTAAAAATATTGCAGGTCTCGGAGCCATTATTTTGTTCTCCGTTATACTTGTGCTGATATCAAAAATTCCTTTTAAAACAGTGCTTAAGAGCATTAAACCGCTGGTAGTTATCATTCTGTTAACAGCAGTGCTGAACATCTTTTACGGCAAGGGTGACGCACTTGTTCAGCTTGGCAAGCTTAAGATTACTGCTGACGGTATTGAAACGGCAGTTTTTATGGCAGTCCGTATTATAACGCTCGTTGTAATCAGCTCTCTTCTGACTTATACAACATCTCCTACAGAGCTTACCGATGCACTTGAAAGACTGCTCAAGCCGTTAAAGCTGATTAAAATTGATGTGCATTCCATCGCAATGACGATGACGATTGCACTGCGTTTTATCCCCACTCTGATTGAAGAGATTGAAAAGATTATGTCCGCTCAGAAATCAAGGGGTGCAGATTTGGAGTCAGGCAGTCTGATACACCGTGCAAAGGCTCTTATCCCAGTTCTTATCCCACTTTTTGTTTCTGCCTTCAGACGTGCAGGTGAGCTTGCCTATGCAATGGAGTGCAGATGCTATCACGGCGGTGAGGGAAGAACGAAAATGAAGGTTATGAAATTATCTGCAAGGGATTTCCTTTCACTTGCAGCAGTAATATTATTTATGGTAATCATTGTTCTGATTAATCATTTTGTTCCGAGTATTTTATGAGAAATTTGCTTTTAACAATTCAATATGACGGCAGCGGTTATCACGGCTGGCAGGTGCAGAAGAATGCTGTCACAGTGCAGGAAATTTTCCAGGATGCTGTTGAAAAGGTGTTTTCACAGCGTCTGGATGTCAAGGGTTGCAGCCGGACGGATTCAGGTGTTCACGCAAATATGTACTGCCTTACACTTAAAACAGATATGTCTATAAGCTGTGAGGGTGTGGTCTTTGCGCTGAATACAAAGCTGCCGGATGATATAAGCGTGATTGACTGCCGTGAGGTATCAGAGGATTTTCACCCTCGTTATTCCTGCAAATCAAAGGAATATGTTTATAAGCTTTATAACGGCAGAATACGGAATCCCTTTTATGCGAAATACGCTTATCATTACCGCTATAAAATAGATGCTGAATATCTTAACAAAGAATGTAAGGCGTATATAGGCACATATGATTACAGTGGCTTCTGCTCTTCAAAAAGTGATGTGGAGGACACTGTTAGAACTGTCAGAAACTTTGAGGTCTGGCGTGAAGATGATATGGTCTGTTTCAGGGTTGAGGCAGACGGCTTTCTCTATAATATGGTACGAATTATGGTCGGCACTCTTCTTTTTGTGGCTGAGGGTAAAATAAAAGAAGGTGAGCTTATTAACGTTATAAAATCAAAAGACAGAAAAAAAGCAGGTAAAACAGCACCCCCTCAGGGTCTTTACCTTAATAGAATTCATTATTGACAGGTGGCATTATGGCTGATAATCAACGTGAGATGGAACGCCGTGAAAAGCGTGCCAGAAAGGACAGACGGCATAAAAGAGTTATTTGGATACTTATTGCCGTAATTGTTCTTGCTCTCATCATTATGAAGGTTTGCGAAATAAATATAAATTCAGTGAAGGATCATTTTACCGATGCAGAGGGTAAATTTACCTTGACCGACAGTGTTACGCAGGATAATTTTCCGTATAACATTGATTCGTCACAAAATGTATCCCTTGTAAATATTAATAATCAGTTAGGTATTCTTACTCCAAGCAGCTTTACCGTTCTGAACAGTAAGGATGCTGTAAGCGAATATGTATTTGAGCACGGCTATTCAAATCCTGTGCTGGAGACTGCAGGCATATATTCTTTGGTCTATGATCAGGGGGCTAAGGCATACCGCCTTGATACAGCAGGCGGTGCAGTTTATGAGGAGGATATACCAAATTCCATTCTGTGTGCAGATGTTTCCAAAAACGGTACAGTTGCCATTGCATCAACCTCTAAGGAAAAGCTATGTGATATAACCGTATATTCAAAGTCTCTGCAGAAAGAGTTTGCAGTCAGCACATCAGCAGGCTATATTATTGATATTGAGCTCAGTGATAACGGCAAGAATGTTGCAGCAGCAGTTGTATCAGGCGAAAACGGTAACCTTAAGACTTCTGTATATGTCTACAGCCTTTCACAGGGTGCTGATGATGTAAAGCCTGTTGCATTGCCGCAGGGCAGTGTTCTTGATATCAGTTATTACGGAAGCAATATTTTGGTAATCGGTGACAGCTATGCAGGAATTATCAAAAAAGGCGAGAAATATGAGGATATTTACGCCAAAGATAAAATAAGCACACGCTGTATCACACATACTCCTTCAGGTGATTTGGTGCTTGTTTATAATTCATATAATAATTCAACAGATAATGTTATTTCGTATATCAAGCAAAACGGTAAAATTAAAAATGAAATAAAGGTTTCCGGTAATATTAAATGTGTGTCCGCCGGTTCAAGCCTTGTAAGTGTTCTGACAAACAGTGAGATTATCACCTTTAACATTTCCAGCGGTGAGGAAAAGGGAAGAGCCTCAACAGATGATTCGGCAAAATCAATCTGTTCACTGGGATCAGAGGTATTTATACATAAACAGTCATTGATTGACAGAAGTGAGGCAGAGCTTAATTGAATTATATAGATTTGGCTTTTATTGTTATTGCTGCTTTGATGATAATAGCAGGCGCCTGCAGGGGCTTTATGGTTTCCCTTTTGAGTATGCTGAGATTGATTGTCGGTATACCGCTTGCCTATTTTGTAAGTGATATGTATTATGCTCAGCTTTACAATCGTTTTGTAAAGGAGATTGCATATAATAATGTGCTTGAAGAGCTTTCACAGACGCAGTCGGTTGAAAGCATAATCAGTAATGTTAAGGAGCTTACAGCGTCACTGCCTGAGGTTTTTACAAAGGATATAGATTTTGCAGGTGCGCTTTCGATGGAAGAAATCAGCCGTGTAATAACAGATTCCGTTATTGAGCCGATAGCACTGGTTATTATAAGAATATTGATCTTTGCAGTAATATTTATTGCTTTTTATATTATTACAGGTATAATTATCTTAGCTGTTAAAAGAAGGCGTAAAAAGGAGCATGCTCCTTTTAAGAAAACGGATTACGTTCTCGGCGGCGCATTCGGACTGGTCAAAGCATTGGCAGTCGTTTTTACCGCAGCAACGATAATCAGCTATATTTCAGGTATCATCCCACAGGATAATTCATTCATAAAGCAGGCTGAAAGCAGCTATGCTTTGGAATTTATTAATACATACAATCCACTTTTTAAATAATAACGGAGGAACGATTATGAGTGATTTAAAGAAAAATGTAAGTGAGCTTTTTGAAGGCTGGAACACGATACCAAACTGGCTTTCATTTATCAGAATTGCACTTATCCCTGTATTTGCCGTGCTTTTTTTGAAGGGTCATATGCTGACTGCAGTTATTGTTATGATTGTAGCCGCGCTGACTGATTTGTTTGACGGCAAAATTGCAAGAAAATTTAACCAGGTATCAAATCTCGGCAAAATACTTGATCCGATTGCTGATAAGCTTTCACAAATGGCAATCGTAGTTGTGCTTATCGTTACATACTGGGATAATGCAATAAAATATCTCTTTATGTTCTTTATTGCAAAAGAGGTTGTTATGCTTCTTGGCGGTGCACTTCTTCTGTCTCTCGGTATGCGTCCGACCGCTGCCGAAATGTGGGGAAAGGTTGCAACAACCGTATTTTATATATGTATGATTTTTGTTCTTGCATTCGGTAAAAACGGTGCGCTGTGCCCTGTAACCGGCTTTACACTGCCTGATGTTGTTACCTGGATTTTAGTTGCGGTTTCAGCAGTATGCACTCTTATTTCACTTCTCGGTTACGCTCCCGGATTTATGCGTCAGCTTAAGGAAAATAAAGAGAAGAAGAACAAATAATTCTCAGCTTTAATAAGCAGTATTATCGTGTTTTATAAATTAAGTTTATTACAAACCTGTATTCAAGGAGAGATTCAATGAAGCAACAGTTATGTTCACGCTGCGGCGAACGACCGGCCGTAGTTTTTATTCAGAAGATGGAGGGGGATCAGGCAGTTCCTGAGGGACTTTGCATAAAGTGTGCCCGTGAGCTTAATATTGGCTCAATCAATCAGATGATTGATAAAATGGGCATATCCGATGAGGAGCTTGAAATGGCATCCGAGCAGATGGCAAGCTTTATGGAAAATATGGCTGATTTTGATTTCGGAAGTCTCGGCGAAATGTTCAATCCTGATAATATGGACGGTGCACAGACAATGCCTTTCGGTGAAATGTTTTCAGGCGCACTTGCCAATCAGGATGATACATCGGACGGTGATAAGAAGAATAATAAGAAACGTTCTAAGCGAGGTAAGAAAAATTCTCAGGACGAAGCAAGAAAGTATCTTAATACCTACTGCAACAATCTTACAGACAGAGCAAAAAAAGGAAAGATTGATAATATAATCGGCAGAGAAAGTGAGATTTCACGTGCTATACAGATCCTTTGCAGACGTACCAAAAATAACCCTTGTCTGATTGGTGAGCCCGGTGTCGGAAAAACTGCAATTGCTGAGGGTCTTGCAATCCGTATTGCTAAGGGTCAGGTTCCTGCACGCCTTGCAGATAAGGAGATTTATCTCCTTGACTTAACGGCTCTTGTGGCAGGTACGCAGTTCAGAGGACAGTTTGAGGGCAGAATCAAGGGTCTTGTTGACGAGGTTAAGCACGAGGGAAATATTATACTCTTTATAGATGAGGTGCATAATCTTGTCGGAACAGGTGATTCTGAGGGTACAATGAATGCTGCAAATATCCTCAAGCCTGCACTTTCACGCGGTGAGATTCAGGTTATCGGTGCAACCACCTTTAATGAATATCGCAAGTATATTGAGAAGGATGCAGCACTTGAAAGACGTTTTCAGCCGATTAAAATTGAAGAGCCGTCAATTGACGATGCATATAAAATGCTTCTGGGAATTAAGAATTATTATGAGGATTATCATAAGGTACAGATTTCCGATTCACTTGTTTACCGTGCAGTTACGATGTCAGAACGCTTTGTAACGGATCGTTATCTGCCTGATAAAGCAATTGACCTGCTTGATGAAAGCTGCACCTGTGCGAATCTGAGAAATCCTGCAATCAGCAAGTATCAGATGTCACTTGACAGAAAAAAGCTTCTTGAAGAAAATATTGAAAAGCTTTCCGCACCTGAGGAAAATGATACCATTGACTACGAGCTGATAACCAAGCTTAAGAGCGAGATTTTCCAGATTGACGGAACACTCTCTGAACTGGAGGAAAAGGCGAAGGATAATCAGGTGCTTGAGGCTGATCTTGCTAAGGTTATTTCTCTTTGGACAGGTATTCCTGCATCAAAGATTGAGCAGAATGATATTAAAAAGCTTGCCGCTCTCGAGGATGAACTGAAGTCACACGTAATCGGTCAGGACAATGCGATTGAAAAGATATCCAATGCTGTAAGACGCGGCAGAGTTCAGATCAGTCCAAAGAAGAGACCGCAGTCCTTTATCTTTGTAGGTCCTACAGGTGTGGGTAAAACGGAGCTTGTAAAGCGTCTTGCCGATGCTCTGTTTGACAGCCCTGATAATCTTATAAGACTTGATATGTCTGAATTTATGGAAAAATTCAGTGTTTCCAGAATTATCGGCTCTCCTCCCGGTTATGTCGGCTATGATGATGCAGGTCAGCTTACTGAAAAGGTAAGAAGAAAGCCTTACAGTGTAATACTCTTTGATGAAATTGAGAAGGCACATAAGGACGTTCTGAATATACTTCTTCAGATTCTTGACGAAGGCAGAATCACTGATGCGCAGGGCAGGAATGTAAACTTTGAGAATACGGTTATCATTATGACCTCAAATGCAGGTTCAACAGATTCAGGCTCACTGGGCTTCAATAAGTCGGAGAATGATATTAATGCTGAGGTTACAATGAAGGCACTTGAAAGATTTTTAAGACCTGAATTTCTCGGCAGGGTAGATGAGATTATTGTATTCAATCAGCTTACGCACGATAATTTTGAAAAGATTGCACGCCTTATGCTTGATGAACTTGTTGAAAGCCTTAAGGACAAGGGAATTGAGCTTGTGTACGATGATACGGTACCTGTTTTCCTTGCTAAGGAGGCATACGGTTCAAAGAAGAATGCACGCGGACTCCGTGACTCTGTCAGACGTGACGTTGAGGAGCAGCTGGCAAATGCAATCGTATTCAATCAGGATGTGAATATTGAAAGGTTTACATTGTCTGCTGATGAAAATATTTCAATAAAAATAAATTAATTTAAAAAAAATACTTGACACTTGGGCGGTCATTAGGTATAATAGTGACCGTCGCAAATGCGGGTGTAGTTCAATGGTAGAATCCCAGCCTTCCAAGCTGGTTGTGTGGGTTCGATTCCCATCACCCGCTCCATTTTTGCGCTGATAGCTCAGCTGGATAGAGCAACTGCCTTCTAAGCAGTAGGTCGGGGGTTCGAGTCCCTCTCAGCGCGCCAGTTAAAGTCGTAACAGCACGCAAGTGCTTTTACATATATGGTGGGATTAGTTCAGTTGGTTAGAGCGCCAGTTTGTGGCACTGGAGGTCATCGGTTCGAATCCGATATCCCACCCCACTTTTTTACTCGGTTGAGTAAGACTAATACCGATTCTGGTTTGCTTGCAAATCAGAGTTATTTATTATCCCAAAATATTGGGGTGTAGCCAAGCGGTAAGGCAACGGACTTTGACTCCGTCATGCGTGGGTTCGAATCCCGCCTCCCCAGCCAGCACCCTGATTTTAAAAATGGGTGATATGATCCATTAGCTCAGATGGCAGAGCACTTGACTTTTAATCAAGGTGTCCGGGGTTCGACTCCCCGATGGGTCACCAGATAAAAAGCTTTGAATTTACCGAGTTTTTCGGATAGTTCAAAGCTTTTTATTTTACCTGTTGGGTAAAAATATATTTATTTTAATACGCTCAGACGCGATCATTAAGCAATGAAGAGAAATCTGTAAAAAGAGGAGATGTTGGTTATGAGAAAAAGATTTGTCAGTATTTTGCTTTCCGTAATAATTGCATTGAGTATGATTCCGCTGTTTACAGTATTTGCGGCGGATTATAACGCTGAAGCTAAGAGTGTTTCACACCTTTCTACTCCTGTACTTTCATCTGCTTACGTTAATAACGCAGGGACAGTAATCAAATGGAACAAGGTAAAGGGTGCTGCAAAGTACAGAGTATTCTATAAAGCCGGAAGCAGCTGGAAGAGAATAGCAGATACATCATCCACAAGCTACACCTGGTCAGCCGCTAAGACAGGCACAAAATATACCTTTACCGTAAGGTGCTTATCAGGTGACGGCAGGACATATGTCAGCGGATTTGATTCAGCAGGAAAAACGGTTACTTGCCTTCCTGCCCCTAAAGTTTCATCTATATCCAATACTGCCTCAGGTGTTCAGCTTAAATGGAGTAAGGTATCAGGTGCAGAAAAATACAGAGTGTTCCGTAAGACTGCAGGAAAAGCCTGGTCTGATATAGGAACTACAACTGCTGTTTCTTTTACAGATAAAAACGTTAAATCAGGTACTGCGTATAGCTACACTGTTCGTTGTATCAGCAGTAACGGAAAAATCTACACCAGTGGATTTGATGCTGCCGGAAAGAAGATAACCTTCCTTTCTGCTCCTGTAACTTCATCCGTTTATGTCAATAATGCAGGTGCAGTGATTAAATGGAATAAGGTAAACGGCGCTGCAAAGTACAGAGTTTTCTATAAAACAGGAAACGGCAGTTATGTAAAATTAACCGATACCACATCTACAAGCTATACCTGGTCAGGTGCAAAAATCGGAAATAAATATACCTTTACCGTAAGATGCCTGAGCAGTGATGGCAAGAACTGCACAAGTGCTTACAATCAAGGAAAGGAAATCACGGTCCTTTCTATGCCTGAAATTTCATCCATTCGTGCAATAAACTCAGGTACGCAGATCAACTGGAGTAAAGTATCGGGTGCTGAAAAATATAAGGTATTCCGTAAAGCAGGAAACGGAGCATGGTCAATAATTGGTACGACCGCTTCCACAAGCTTTACAGATACAAGTGCTGCAAAAGGAACGGAATATGTCTATACTGTTCGCTGTGTAAACAAGGATGGAAAAATCTATACAAGCGGTTATTTCGAAACAGGAATGAAATTCACCGCTCTTGCAACGCCTAAAATCTCCTCATTATCAGCTGCGTCAAACGGCGTTAAGATTGGATGGAGCAGTATTGCAAAGGCTGAAAAGTATGAAGTTTTCAGAAAAACAGGCAGCGGCGGCTGGGCTTCTTTAACAACTACCAATACAACAAGCTTTCTTGACACCACAGCCAGGAGCGGAAATAAATATTCTTACACTGTTCGCTGCATAAGTGCAGACTGCAGGACATATACCAGCGGTTATGATACAGACGGCAAGAGTATCTCTTTTGTTGCTGCTCCGAAGCTTTCTTCCGTATCAGCAACTTCAACAGGTATTCAGATTAGCTGGGGTAAGGTATCAGGTGCTGAAAAATACAGGGTATTTCGCAAAATACCAAATGGAAATTGGACAACTATAGGTAATACTGCTTATACAAACTTTACAGATATACAGGCGAAAAAAGGAACAACGTATACTTATACTGTTCGCTGCATAAATAATAGCGGAAACAGCTATACAAGTGCATATGATACTGTAGGTAAAAGTGCAACTTCTGTTTCCTCTCCTGTAATAAAAAATGATATGGTGCGTGTGGCGGAGTCACAGTTAGGATACGCAGGCGGACAAAAAATCTGGAAATGGGCGGGTTACGACCGCCGTGTGCCTTGGTGCAATCTTTTCATCACCTGGTGTGCAAACGAGCTGGGATACTATCAGTCAGGCAGAATTCCGCTTTATCAGGCACCTAAGGATACTGCAAAATGGTTCAAATCAAAGGGTCTGTTCAAGAATCCGAACTATATTCCTAAAGCAGGTGATTTAATTTTCTTCGCTCTTTACGGTGAGACAACACCTTATCATATCGGTCTTGTTGAAAAATATGAAAATGGAACTGTTTATACAATAGAGGGTAACTCTGACGATGTTGTAAAAAGAAGAAGCTATGCACACGATAATTATCGTATCTACGGTTACGCAACGCCTGATTACGGTCATAATTAATAGCATATAAAAAAATACAGTCAGTGTAAATCACGGACTGTATTTTTTATGTCAAGAAAAGTGAACTTTTGTTCGTATTTTTTATTTTTTCTATTTACTTTTATAAATGTTTATAATATAATAAATCCAAATGCGATAAATTATGTAAAACAAAGCAGGTAGACAGTATGGACAAGTTTAAACTGGTAAGTAAATTTAAGCCGACAGGTGATCAGCCGCAGGCTATTGAATCACTTGTAAAGGGCATTTTAAATGGTGATAAGGAGCAGACGCTTATGGGCGTTACAGGCTCCGGCAAAACCTTTACAATGGCGAATATTATCGAAAAGGTAAATAAGCCTACACTTGTTCTGGCACATAATAAAACGC
This sequence comes from uncultured Eubacterium sp., assembly GCA_910577195.1. Classification (GTDB taxonomy): domain Bacteria; phylum Bacillota; class Clostridia; order Oscillospirales; family Acutalibacteraceae; genus Eubacterium_R. Next base: position 32,316 of record CAJTLP010000003.1, read on the forward strand.
TTGCGGCACAGCTCTGCAGTGAGTTCAAGGAGTTTTTTCCTGAAAATGCAGTGGAATACTTTGTGTCCTATTATGATTACTATCAGCCGGAGGCTTATGTTCCTACTACGGATACCTATATTGAAAAGGATTCATCCATTAATGATGAGATTGACAAGCTGCGTCATTCTGCCACTGCCGCTCTTTTTGAAAGACGTGACGTAATCATTGTTGCGTCTGTTTCCTGTATTTATTCCATTGGTGACCCAATTGATTATCAGAGTATGGTAATTTCGCTGCGTACCGGAATGGAGTACGGACGTGATGCGCTGATTGAAAAGCTTGTATCCATTCAGTATGAACGCAATGATATTAATTTTGTAAGAAATAAATTCAGAGTGCGCGGTGATACGCTTGAGGTGTTTCCTGCCGGCTCTTCAGGCAATGCCATAAGAATAGAATTTTTTGGTGATGAGATTGACAGAATCTGTGAAATTCAGCCGCTGACAGGTAAGGTGGAGGGAATACTTTCCCACGTCTGCCTTTATCCTGCGTCGCATTATGTTGTCGGTGCTGAAAAAATGAAGATTGCCATTGATAAGATTTACAATGAAATGGTTGAAAGAGTTGCCGAGTTTGAGGAACAGGGAAAGCTTTTAGAGGCGCAGCGTATCAAAGAGCGTACAATGAATGATATTGAAATGCTGAGGGAAACAGGTTTCTGTAAGGGTATTGAAAACTATTCCGCTGTTATGAGCGGCAGAAAAAGCGGTGAAGCACCTTTTACTCTTATTGATTATTTTCCTGATGATTTTCTTCTGTTCTGTGACGAGAGCCACGTTATGCTTCCTCAGGTAAGAGGTATGTATGCAGGCGACAGAGCACGTAAGCAGAGCCTTGTTGAATATGGTTTCAGACTTCCGTCGGCACTGGATAACAGACCGCTTCAGTTTGACGAGTTCTATAATAAAATCAATCAGGTTGTATTCACTTCAGCAACACCGGGTGCTTTTGAAAAGGAAAAGAGTACACAGATTGTGGAACAGGTTATCAGACCTACCGGACTGCTTGACCCTGTTATTACAGTAAAGCCGACTGAGGACCAGATGGATGACCTTTTGTCTGAAATTAATATCCGTGCCCAGCGAAAGGAAAGAGTGCTTGTAACGACGCTCACAAAGGCTATGGCAGAGGATTTAACCAAATATCTTGAAGGCTTTGATGTCAAGGTGCGTTATATGCACCACGATATTGATACAATTGAGCGTATGGAAATTATCCGTGATTTGCGTCTCGGTGAATTTGATGTGCTTGTCGGCATTAACCTTCTGCGTGAAGGTCTGGATATTCCTGAGGTTTCGCTTGTTGCAATCCTTGATGCGGACAAGGAAGGCTTTCTGCGTTCTGAAACATCACTTGTACAGACAATCGGCCGTGTGGCACGTAATGAGCACGGAGAGGTTATTATGTATGCAGACAGTGTTACTCCGTCAATGGAGCGTGCTATTACCGAAACTGTAAGAAGAAGAGGTATTCAGGAGGCGTATAACGAAGAACACGGAATCACCCCTCAGACCATAAAAAAGGATGTCCGTCAGATTATTGAAATTACATCAAAAGAAAAGATTGAGGGTAAGCGTAAGCATCTTAATAAGAAAGAAAAGCAGCAGCTTATTTTACAACTTACTAAAGAGATGAAGGAGGCAGCTCGTATGCTTGAATTTGAACACGCTGCATTTTTGCGTGATCAGATAGCTGAGCTGGAAAAACAGTAATAGAATGAAAAATTTATTTAATGATAAAGACTTCTGGAAAACAGCAGTAAGATTGTCGATACCTGTTGCACTGCAGAATCTGCTTACAAGCTCTTTTGTGCTTGCAGATACGCTTCTTGTAAGCAGTCTCGGTACAGTGGCTCTGTCTTCAGTAGGTATGATGGGGCAGTGGAACTTTCTTATGAATATGATTCTTGTTGGCTTCTGCTCTGCAACAACTGTTTTCATTTCACAATTCTGGGGCGTTAAGGATTTAAAGAAAATTCGTCATATAGGCGGTATATCCATATTATTTGCACTGGCAGTTGCTGTAATATTTACCGTGATAAGCCTTGTGATTCCCAGCGGTGTAGTCAGTATATTTAATGATAATGAGGATGTAATAGCAACAGGTACGGAATATCTTAAAGTTGTCGCTTTTTCCTTTATTCCGATAGCATTAACAAATATACTTGCATCCATTCTGAGAGCAGTTGAAAACGTAAAATTGCCGATGTATGCATCTGCATTCACAACAGTGCTTAACATTTTCCTGGATTACAGTATGATATTCGGTAAATTCGGCTTCCCTGAAATGGGCATAAAGGGTGCTGCTCTCGCAACATCCATATCTGCCTGGCTCGGCGTTGTACTGATTGTATTGATATCCGTATTTCAAAAGAATATATTGGTTGTGAAAGGAAAGGAATATTTTCAGTTTTCCAAAAAAGAGCTATGTGCTTATATTTCAAAGGCAGCACCTGTTGTCCTTAATGAAGGAATGTGGGGCGGAGGTACGTTTGTATATAATGTTATTTTCGCCAATATGGGCTATGAATATTTTTCAGCTCTTACGATTGTGAGGAGCTTTGAAAACATTGCCTTTGTAATATTTATCGGTTTGTGCAGTGCCGCCTCTGTTATGATAGGAAAATCAATCGGTCAGGGTGAAATCAAGAGAGGACTGCTTGAGTCAAAGCGATTTATGTTTATCGTTCCTGTTTGTGCGATTGTGATTGCAATACTCATTATTGTGTTCAGGGCACAGCTTGTAAGCGTGTTTAATATGGGTAATAATATAAGCGAAACTGCGATTGAAACAGCATTGTCACTTATGATGATTTATGCAATTGCATTTCCGTTCAGAATGATGCCGTACTTAGAGGTTGTGGCGATTTTCCGCAGCGGAGGAGATACAATTACAGGTGCAAAATATGAACTGCTTTCCCTGTGGGCACTGTCCGTTCCTGCAACTCTGATTGCAGTGTATGTGTTTAAAGTACCGTTTTTGGTTGCATATGCAATTATGTATATCTTTGAGGATATACCGAAAAATATTTTCTGTATGAAATTCTATTTATCCAAAAAGTGGATTAAGCCTGTTACCGAAGAGGGTATAAAAGGACTGGAGAAATTTAAAAAGAATCAGCGTGGTGAGAAATAATGGCAAAGAATATAGTAATCAAAGGTGCGAGAGAGCATAATCTTAAAAATATTGATATTGAAATACCGAGAGATAAGCTTATTGTATTTACAGGCTTGTCAGGCTCAGGTAAATCAAGTCTTGCTTTCGATACAATTTATGCGGAGGGTCAGCGAAGATACGTTGAGTCCCTTTCATCCTATGCAAGGCAGTTTTTAGGTCAGATGGAGAAGCCTGATGTGGACTATATTGACGGACTTTCACCTGCAATTTCAATTGACCAGAAAACAACAAGCCGCAATCCCCGTTCAACAGTTGGTACGGTTACGGAAATTTATGACTATCTCAGACTTCTTTATGCTCGTATCGGTGTTCCGCACTGTACAAAATGCGGCAGAGAAATCACACAGCAGACCGTTGACCAGATTGTTGACGCTGTTCTTAAGCTGGAGGATAAAACAAGAATACAGATTTTAGCGCCGATTGTACGAGGACGCAAAGGCGAATATGTTAAAGAGCTTGATAACGTGCGTAAGTCAGGCTATGTTCGTGTGCGTGTGGACGGTTCGGTTTATGATTTGTCCGAAGAGATTAAAATGGATAAAAACAAGAAGCACAATATCGAGGTTATTGTGGACAGGCTTGTTATCAGTGACAGTATAAAATCACGTCTTACGGATTCCATTGAAACGGCAACACATCTTTCTGATGGTGTGGTTATCATTGATATCGTGGGCGACAGGGAAGAGCTGTTTTCACTGAATTATGCCTGCCCTGAGCACGGTGCAGTTATCGAGGAAATGAGCCCACGTATGTTCTCGTTCAACAATCCTTTCGGTGCCTGTAAAAAGTGCGGCGGTCTCGGCGCATATAAAGAAATTGATCCTGAGCTGATTATCCCTAATAAAAAGCTGTCTATTAATCAGGGTGCTATCAAGGCGTCAGGCTGGAATATCAATGACGGCTCTATTGCAAAAATGTATTATGAGGGCCTTGCAAAGGAATATAAGTTTTCTCTTGATGTGCCGATTGAGATGATTTCAAAGGAAGGACTGCATGCAATCCTTTACGGAACAGGCGATAAAAAGCTTTCTATGAAACGTGTTACCTCTTATGGCACAGGGACATATAAAAATACATTCGAAGGCATTGTCTCAAATCTTAAGAGACGTTATGAGGAAACGACTTCTGATTGGGCACGCAATGATATTGAACAGGTTATGACTACCTGCACTTGCCCTGACTGTAAAGGCTCACGTCTTACGCCTGAAATCATGAGTGTAACTGTGGGCGGTAAAAACATTTATGAATTCTGTAAAATGCCGATAGGTGAGGAGCTTGAATTCATAAACAATCTTCAGCTTACCGAAAGGGAAAAGCTTATCGGTACACTTGTTATCAATGAAATCAGGGAAAGACTTGAATTCCTCAATTCAGTGGGTCTTGAATATCTTTCATTATCACGTGAAGCGGCAACGCTTTCAGGCGGCGAGGCGCAGCGTATCCGCCTTGCAACCCAGATAGGCTCATCTCTTATGGGTGTTCTTTATATTCTTGACGAGCCTTCAATCGGTCTTCACCAGAGAGATAATGACAAGCTGCTCGGCACACTTAAGCATCTTCGTGATTTAGGAAATACACTGATTGTGGTTGAACATGATGAGGATACAATGCGAAATGCCGATTATATAGTAGATATTGGTCCGGGTGCAGGTGTACACGGCGGTGAGCTGATTGCAGCAGGTACGGTTGACGATATTATAAATTGTGAAAAATCAATTACAGGTATGTACCTCAGCGGCAAGCGTTCTATCCCTGTGCCGGAAAAACGCAGAAAGGGAAACGGCAAAAAGCTTACTGTTTATAAGGCAGCTGAAAATAATCTTAAAAATATAGATGTGGAAATTCCGCTCGGTAAATTTGTTGCGGTTACAGGCGTTTCAGGTTCAGGCAAATCAAGCCTTGTAAATGAAATACTGAATAAATACCTTTCAAACATTCTTAACGGTGCAAAGAAGAGACCTGGAAAGTTTGAAAAAATCACAGGTGCGGACAACCTTGATAAGGTTATAAATATTGACCAGTCGCCAATCGGAAGAACACCGCGCTCCAACCCTGCAACTTACACAGGCGTTTTCAATGATATCCGTGAGCTTTATGCTCAGACAGCTGATGCAAAGCAGCGAGGCTACAAAGCCAACCGCTTTTCGTTTAACGTGAAGGGCGGACGCTGTGAGGCCTGTCAGGGTGACGGTATTGTAAAAATCGAAATGCATTTTCTTGCAGACGTTTATGTGCCCTGTGAGGTTTGCGGCGGTAAACGCTATAACCGTGAAACGCTGGAGGTTAAGTTTAAAGGCAAGTCCATTTTTGATGTACTTGAAATGACTGTTGACGAGGGTGTGGAATTTTTTGCTCAGCAGCCTAAAATCTATAATAAGCTGAAAACGCTTTCCGACGTGGGTCTAGGCTATATTAAAATCGGACAGAGTGCCACAACGCTTTCAGGCGGTGAGGCGCAGCGAGTTAAGTTAGCCACAGAATTGTCAAAGAGAAGCACAGGCAAAACGATTTATATTCTTGATGAGCCTACAACAGGACTCCATACAGCAGATGTTCACAGGCTTGTCAATGTTCTCAATATGCTTGTTGATACAGGCAATACAGTTGTTGTGATTGAACATAATCTGGATATCATAAAAACGGCGGACCATATTATTGATCTTGGTCCTGAGGGCGGAAAAGGCGGCGGAAAAATTGTTGCAGCAGGTACACCTGAGGAAATTGCAAAATGCAAAAAGTCTTACACAGGCCAGTACCTGAAAAAGTATTTACAATGATGTAACATTTCTTGTTTATTCCGTCGCATTATGATATGATTTGTTAGATAAAAAGTTTTTATGGAGGATATGTTATGTCAAGAAAAGTAGTTATTTTTGATCATCCGCTTATTCAGCATAAGCTCAGTATTCTGCGTTCTACTGAAACAAGCACAAAGGATTTCCGCCAGCTTGTTAATGAGATTGCAATGCTTATGACTTATGAGGCAACAAGGGATTTGCCTACTGAATGTATTGATGTTCAGACGCCCTGCGGCATTGCCAAGTGCAATCATATTGCAGGAAGAAAGCTGTCCTTTGTACCGATTCTTCGTGCAGGCTTAGGCATGGTTGACGGCTGCCTTCAGCTTGTTCCTGCTGCAAGAGTAGGTCATATCGGTCTCTATCGTGATGAGGAAACACATACGCCTGTTGAGTATTACTGCAAGCTGCCAAAGGATATTGAGGAAAGAGATGTTTTTGTAGTTGACCCTATGCTTGCTACAGGTGGCTCTGCTATTGACGCAATCGGTCAGATTAAAAAGAGAAGTCCGAGAAAGATTATCTTTATGTGCATTATTGCTGCGCCTGAGGGACTTGAGGCTCTTAAGGAGGCTCATCCTGATGTGGATATCTATTGTGCTGCTCTTGACGAAAAACTCAATGAGGATTGCTACATCATACCCGGTCTCGGTGATGCAGGCGACAGAATTTTCGGTACAAAATAATCAATCAAAAATATTGAGTGCTAATAAATACGATTATCATTCAATCATAATTTAATGAGGAGAAACTATGGCTAAAGAAAAAATCAGAGTAGGTACCGACGGTATCTACGACGCTAGTAAGCTCGGCGGCGGAAGAATGGTTGTTCTCGGTTTTCAGCATATGTTTGCAATGTTCGGTGCGACTGTAACTGTTCCGCTTTTAACAGGTCTTGATATTTCAACAACTCTTCTTATGGCAGGTCTCGGAACTCTGTTGTTCCACCTTTTCACCAAGTTTAAGGTGCCTGCTTTCTTAGGCTCTTCCTTTGCATTCTTAGGCGGCTATGCAACTATTGCTCCTATGCTTAAGGATGCTGACGGCAATGCAACTGTTGCCAATAAGGAATTGCTGCCGTATGCCTGTCTCGGTGTTGCTTGTGCAGGACTTCTTTATCTTGTGCTCGCTGCCGTTATAAGGCTTATAGGTATCAATAAGGTAATGAAGCTGTTTCCGCCTGTTGTAACAGGTCCGATTATTATTGCTATCGGTCTCGGACTTGCTCCGTCAGCAGTAAATAACTGTAAGACGAACTGGTGGCTTGCAATCATTGCACTTGTGCTTGTCATCGTATTCAATATTTTCGGCAAGGGTATGATTAAGATTATTCCTATCCTGCTTGGTATTATAGGTTCCTATGCAGTGGCAGCTATTGTGGGCAACGGCTTTGGTGTTGAAAGCTTTGCAATCGACTTTACCGCAGTGAAAGAGGCTGCATGGATTGGTTTCCCAATTGAATGGAGCTCAACTGTTTTCGGCGGTGTTCACGACAGCTCAAAGGCAATCACAGCCGTTATCGCAATTATGCCGATTGCCCTTGCAACAATGATGGAGCATATCGGAGACATTTCAGCAATCGGTGCTACCTGCGGCAAGAATTATATCAATGATCCCGGTCTTCACCGTTCACTTGCAGGTGACGGACTTGCAACAATCCTTGCATCACTCTTCGGCGGTCCTGCAAATACAACCTATGGCGAGAATACAGGCGTGCTTGCTCTTTCAAAGGTTTATGACCCAAGAGTTGTAAGAATTGCAGCTTATTTTGCTATTCTATTCTCATTCTGTCCGAAGTTTGCTGCGGTAATTGAATCCATTCCTATGTCAATTGTAGGCGGTATTTCCTTTGTTCTTTATGGTATGATTTCTGCAATCGGTGTAAGAAATGTGGTTGAGGCTAAGGTTGATTTCTCAAAGGCACGTAACACAATTATTGCTGCGGTTATCCTTGTGTGTGCACTCGGTCTTGGCAGTGGTGTTTCATTTACAATCGGTAAGTTTGATATCACACTTTCAGCTCTTGCAATTGCTGCTATTGCAGGTATCGTCCTCAATGCAGTATTTCCGGGTAAGGATTTTGATTTCGCTAAGTCCACTGAAAAGGCTGAAGAAGTAAAGGCTGAAAAATAACAATCAGATATATTTGACGGAGAGCATATGCCCTCCGTCTTTTTTATTGCTTTTTGGATAGTTGTCTGTTATAATATATTTGGGTAAATTTATTTATTTTATCAAAAAATTTTTAAGGGGAATTATTATGAGAAATCATGAGGTAACAGAGCGCAAACCATTACTCAATCCGGACGGTACTTTGAGGGAGCCCGGCTGGAGCAGACGTCTTGTTCAGATTTACGACAGGAATGAGATTAAGAAAAGAAAAACAAGAATCAAGGAATGGGATTACTATTACATAATTTCCAACAAGCACAATATTGCCGTGTGCTTTACCATTTCGGATTTGGGTTATCTTGAAATGGAGAGTGTCAGCTTCCTTGATTTCAACAAGGCTTGGGAGCATACTCAGCCTGTTCTTGCTCCGTTTCCTATGGGTAAGCTGCATCTGCCTTCAACCTCTGAACAGGGTGATGTCAAGGTGAAAAATGCAAAGCTGGCTCTTGAGTATCTCGTGAAGGATAACAAGCGTATGATCCGCTGCGATTATCCGAGCTTTGACGGAGGAAAAGGACTCAAGGTTAATCTGACGCTTGATAATCCTGATGAGGACACTATGGTTATTGCTACCCCTTGGGCAGAGGATAAGAAAGCATTTTATTACAATCAGAAAATAAACTGTATGCCTGCAAGCGGTAAGGTTGAATATGACGGCAGGATTTACGAATTTGATCCTGCAACCGATTTCGGCGGACTGGACTGGGGCAGAGGTGTATGGACTTATAACAATTATTGGTACTGGGGCTCAGGCTCAGGTGTTGTTGACGGTCACCGTTTTGGCTTTAATATCGGCTATGGTTTTGGTGATACCTCTGCAGCCAGTGAGAATGTTATTTTTTATGACGGCGTGGCTCACAAATTTGATGATGTAACCTTTAACATCAGTGATAACTTTACTGACCCATGGACCTTTACTTCATCAGACGGCAGATTTGAAATGGATTTTGTTCCGATTATTGACAGATGTGATTATACCAGCGTCGGAATTATTGTAACGGACCAGCATCAGGTGTTCGGCAGAATGTCAGGCAAGGCGGTACTCGACGACGGCACTGTGATTGAAATTAAGGATTTTCTCTGTTTTGCTGAGAAGGTACATAATAAGTATTGATTTAAACCTTATTTTGTTTGACTCTCGTTTGGCTGATTTCATTTTAACAGGACAGCAGTTTTTATGGCTGCTGTTCTGTTTTTTTATAATAAATGTAATTATTTGTAATTATTTTTTTAATTTATATTTATTTTATAGTTCATTTCTGTTATAATGTCTAATATATGTGCGTTAAAGAGGTGACAAAATGAAAAAATTAAGAGCGTTTCTGATTCTTTTATCTTTGTCACTGCTGCTGACCGGATGCAGTAATTTCAGACTTTCCTCATCCATTGATGATTTGATTTCGCCTGTTTCACCCAGCGGTGATAACGCAGGTGTGCAGAATGCTGTTGACGAATACTGCAAATCAGGTTACTTGATAAAGATACCGTCAAGCGGTGATTATACAACATCTTTTATTTTTCACGATTTGGACAAGGATAAAGAGGATGAGGCAATTGCCTTTTTTGAGCCCTCTGATGAAAGAGGAACAACCAGCCTTGCTGTTTTAAAAAAGCAGCAGAATAAATGGAGTGTTGTTGAAAGCATCAGGGGTGAGGGCAGTGATGTTAAATCTGTTGATTTCTGCGATGTAAATAATGACGGAAATGATGAAATCCTGGTCTGCTGGAGTATTATTTCAAAATCAAACAATTACAGATTCAATGTTTATGCTCAGAAAAAAACAGATAAAGGTATTATGCTTGAATCCATATCCGATTCTATTGCTGCCGGTGAATTTATTTGCCTTGATATAAATGATGATAAGGTGAATGAGGTAATTGTTTTCAATCTCGGTTCAGCGGCTGAAGCACCTACTGCAGAGCTTTATTCCTTTGTTGACAGTGATGAAAAGCTGCTCGGTGAAACCAAACTGGACAGCACAATCATCTCTTTTGAAAATATAACTTGGGGTATGACTGATGAGGGTGTCAGTGTATATGCCGATGCACTTAAATCAGACGGTGATTCAATGGTAACAGAGTTTATTTATTGGTCCGACTATTATGATTCGATCGTTTCACCGTTTTATAGCTACAACTCAGGCAAAACCACTGAGACAAGAAGAAACAGTATTATTTACTGTAAGGATATTGACGGTGATAAAACCGTTGAAATTCCTACAGATAAATCAGTGAAAAATCTTCCGGCGCAGATTACTGCCCAGAACTGGGTTGTTTATGAAAATACGGTTTTGCTCCATAAGTGCTACACATATTCCTGCAAAAGAGATGCGTATTCACTTTTGATTAACGATGATATTTTTGATAAGGTCAGTGCCAAATACGATAATGAAAGCAGAACATTTTCTTTAATATCAAATGAAAGTAAAAATGAATGCTTCAGCATTATCACAATGATCAGGTCCGCTTATAATTCAAGGGAAGCGGATTTTCAGGGATATACAGAGATTTACAGTAATTCCGGATTTGTTTATCTTGCTAAGGTTAATGACAAATCTGATATAAAGTTTACAATTGATGATTTGAAAAATATGATTAAACCTTATTAATTTAATTTGGAATGCCTTAGCATTTCACAGAGGAGGAAATTTTATGAAGAAGGTATTGGTTGCAGAGGACGAGGAGTCTATCCGCGAGTTTATTGTAATTAACCTTACAAGAAGCGGTTATGAGGTGGAGCAGGCTGAGAATGGTGCTGTTGCACTTGAAAAGTTTTCAAAAAATCAAAACAGCTTTGATGTTGCAATCCTTGATATTATGATGCCTGAAATTGACGGACTGGCAGTATGCAAGGAGCTTCGCAAGCGTTCGTCTGATCTGGGTATCATTATGCTCAGTGCCAAAACGCAGGAAATGGACAAGGTAACAGGTCTTTTGTTCGGTGCTGATGATTATGTAACAAAGCCGTTTTCACCAAGTGAGCTTATGGCAAGAGTGGATGCCGTTTACAGAAGAGTTGAAATGACGCGCGGTTTCAGAAAAAATGATACTACCGGCGACAGTATCATCCTTGACGAATTTGAACTGAATCTGAGAAATCGTACTTTAGCTAAAAACGGTGAGCTGATTGAGCTGACTCAGGTTGAATTTCAGATTATCGAATATTTCTTTAAAAATCCGAATGCTGCCCTTTCAAGAACAGATATTCTGAAAACAGTTTGGGGTGCAAATTATTACGGAGATGAAAAGATTGTCGATGTGAATATCAGACGTCTTAGAATTAAAATTGAGGAAAATCCTTCAAATCCTACAAGACTTGTTACCATATGGGGTCTTGGCTATAAATGGATTACCTCAAAGCAGTAAAAAATAAATTTAGTATATTCTGGCAGGAAATGTAATGAAGAATAAATTCAGCGAAAAACTTCATATCCCTAAAGTCAGGGGAATCACTCTGAGATGGCTCATTAACATTCTCGGTGTGGTTGCAATATTTTTCATTATTGTTTTTTTTACATCATCGTTTGCAATTAAAAATCATTATTATTCAAATGTTGAAAGTATTTTAAGTTCAGGCACATCCACAACGGCAACCGACTATTTTTCATCAAATCTTGAGGCAGGTATAACGCTGGAGCAGTCAGCAACGGATTTCATTGACAGCTACAGCTATAAGGACAAAACGACAATATGGGTTATTGACAGTGATGGTCAGATTATTCTGTCGTCAAGCGGTTTTGCCATTGAGAAACAGGAGATGCCTGACTATAATCAGTCGCTTGTTGATTCTGAAAACAGCGGAAAATTTATCGGAAAACTGGACAGCGGCGAAAAGGTAATGGCAATCTGCCGTGCAATAAAGAATCCTGATGGTGACATTGTCGGCGCAGTGCGTGTAATGTCATCGCTTGAGCAGATTGATAATCAGATACATACAATGGTATTTCTGATATTTGCGGCACTCGTGATTGTGTTTGCAATCATAGTATTTTCAAACCTGTTTTTTATCCGTTCCATTATTTTCCCTATTCAGGAAGTTACGGATACGACGAAGAAAATTGCGCAGGGTGATTATTCTGTTCGTATTGAGAAGAAATATAATGATGAAATCGGTAATCTCTGTGATTCCATTAACTCAATGGCGGAGGAGATTTCGACCACCGATAAAATGAAAAACGATTTTATTTCCACAATCTCTCACGAGCTCAGGACTCCGCTTACTTCCATTAAGGGCTGGGGTGAAACGCTGACCTTCGGTGCCAATGATTCCTTTGACGATGTAACACGAAAAGGACTTGAGGTAATCGTTAAGGAGGCGGGCAGACTGGAAGGCTTTGTTGAAGAGCTTCTCGATTTTTCAAGGCTTCAGAGCGGAAGAATGAATCTTAAGCTGGCTAAGACAGATGTTTTTGCTGAGCTTGATGAAACGGTATTCACCTTCTGTGAAAGAGCAATGAGAGAGGGTATTGAGGTAAAATACAGTATTCCTGATGTTCCTGCTGTGGCAGATGCAGATGCCAACAGGCTCAGACAGGTATTTATGAACATACTTGATAACGCGCTTAAGTATTCACGTTCACCGAGTAAGATCTTTGTTAAGGCACAGTTTATTAAGCTTGAGGGCAGTGATTTTATCAGTATTGCAATTGCCGATCAGGGCTGCGGAATCAGTAAGGAGGATTTGCCTCACGTCAAGGATAAGTTCTATAAGGCGAACGTTTCCGTTCGCGGTTCAGGAATCGGTTTGGCGGTAACAAATGAAATTATTAATTTACATAAAGGAAAGCTTGAAATTGACAGTGAAGAGGGCAAGGGTACGCTTGTTGTAATTTATCTTCCTGTTGAAAATGCACCATCGGAAAATGAGCTTCAGGGTATTGCCCAAAGTCCTGATGATGCTGAAATAAATAAGGGAATTGAAATGAAAGGCGAAATGAATGAGTGATAAAAAAACACATAAAACCTCAGTGGGAGGTCAGGCGCTGATTGAGGGTGTGATGATGCAGGGACCGCGCGGTATAGCCACTGCTGTAAGACAGGAGAGCGGTAATATACTTGTTGAGCATCACGAGTTCAAACATGCAAAGGAAAAGGTTAAATTTCTCGGCTGGCCTGTTATCAGAGGAATCGTTGCTTTTGTTGAGTCCATGATACTTGGTTATAAAATGCTTATGTATTCAGCTGAAGCCTCCGGTATGGAGGATATGGAAGACGTTGAAATGAATAAGTTTGAGAAATGGCTTACCGACAAGCTCGGTGACAAATTTATGGATATCCTTATGGTTATTGCTTCATTTCTCGGAGTGTGTCTTGCAATTCTTATTTTCTTTTATTTTCCTGTTCTTTTATTCAACAGGCTCAATGTCTGGACTGACGGTGCACTCACTGCCTGGCAGGGTACAATTGAGGGTGTGCTGAAAATTATTATTTTTGTTGTATATATTGCTCTTGTCAGCCGTATGAAGGATATTAAGCGTACATTTATGTATCACGGTGCAGAGCATAAATCCATTGCCTGTTATGAGGCAGGACTTGATCTCACTGTTGAAAATGTTAAGAAATGCTCACGCTTTCACCCAAGATGCGGAACATCATTTATATTTGTTATGCTGATTTTCAGCATTGTATTCAGTACCATTCTTTCAAAAATTTTCCCTTCCATTGCTGAGGTAAGAATTCTCTGGATGCTGCTTAAAATGGCATTCATTCCATTTATAATGGGTATCGGCTATGAGTTTATAAAATATGCAGGCAAGCACGATAATGTAATTGTGAAAATACTTTCTGCGCCCGGTTTATGGATGCAGAGACTGACTACGAACGAGCCTGATGATGAAATAATTGAGGTTGGTATTGAAGCACTTAAAGCAGTAATTACTGATAATCCGGAGGATGACGAAATCAAATGACAGCCAGTGAAGCTTATAATTACGGAGTATATTTCTTATCCTGCAACGGTGTTGATGAATCTGAGTTTAAATCCCTGTGCCTTGTGTGCAGTCTGCTTGGAATCAAAAACAATGAATACCCTATGCATAAAGACGATGATGTGATTATGAAACGCTTTGCCGATTTGCTTTGGAGAGTGAAGAGCGGTGAGCCTTTACAGTATGTTATCGGTAAATGGGATTTCTACGAAAGTACGTTTTATGTAGGTAAGGGTGTGCTTATCCCAAGACCTGAAACGGAAGAGCTTTGCTCTCTTGCAATCAGGCATATTAAATCACTGGGTAAATGTACGGTGTATGATTTATGCGCAGGCTCAGGATGTATAGGTGTCAGTGTGGCTAAGGCTTGTCCGGATGCTGTTGTGTATATGATTGAGAAAAGCGCAGATGCAATGTTTTACCTTTTAAAAAATGCACAGGATATTCCCAATGCAAAAGTAATCTGCGGTGATATAAAAAATACGGAAGAACTGAAAAAGGCAGATGTAATTATTTCAAATCCGCCTTATATAAAAAGTGATGAGATTGAAGCCTTGCAGAGCGAGGTGCTTCACGAGCCGTCTATGGCACTGGACGGCGGAAAAGACGGACTTGACTTTTATCGCATAATCAACGATAATTGGTCTGGAATGTTAAATGATAACGGACATCTTTTCCTTGAAATCGGTAATGATCAAGGGAAAGATATTCTGAATATTTTAACGGATTTCAAAGATGTTAATGTTATTAAAGATTTGTATGGTAACGACAGAATCGTTACCGCAATAAAAAAGGACTGAGGATATGTCAAAAATTTCACAGATGATTGAACTTGTAAAAGCAGGGGACTATTTAGGCTTTATGGTTATGATATTATCAACCTGCTTTGTTGTATTCTGCTGCTTGCCGATACACGAAATGGCACACGGTCTCATTGCGTATAAATGCGGCGATGATACGGCTAAGCTTAAGGGCAGACTTACAATTAACCCTTTTGCACATCTTGATATTATCGGTACAATTATGATATTCCTGTTCGGTATCGGTTACGCAAATCCGGTGCCTGTTAACCCTGCACGCTTAAAGCACCCAAGAAGGGATATGGCACTGATTGCACTTGCAGGTCCTGTGTCAAATCTTCTTATGGGATTTGTATCCGTATTTATCTATTACATTATTGCCGCTGTCAGCAGCAGTCCTGTCGGTAATGCATTGGCATATTTTTTCAGCTATGCTGCTCAGATTAATGTCATGCTTGCCGTGTTTAATCTTTTACCTATTCCGCCTCTTGACGGTTCAAAGATATTCTCTTCCATTTTACCTGACAAGATTTATTTCAAAATTATGAAATATGACAGGTATATTATGATTGGACTTATGGTAATCCTTTTCACAGGTTTGCTCAATGTTCCTATCGCATGGCTTTCTTCAAAAATGCTTGACCTTATTTCGATTATTCCAAGACTGATTTTCGGGTGAATAAATGGAACAGATTCATTATAAGATAGATGTGTTTGAGGGTCCTATGGACTTGCTCTTGCATCTGATCTCAAAGCATAAACTGAATATTAATGATATTCCGATTGTTGAGCTTGTAAATCAGTATGTGGAATATGTAAGGCAGATGCAGGAACAGGACTTTGATGTTGCAGGTGAATTCCTTGAAATGGCTGCAAGGCTCATTTATATTAAAACAGTTTCACTTCTGCCAAAGCACGAAGAGGCAGAGATACTGAAAAAGGAGCTGACAGGTGAGCTGATTGAATATCGTGACTGTAAGCTTATGGCTGAAAAGCTGTCACACCAGACAGACGGCTTTAACCGTTTCGTCCGTCCTGCACAGGAGGGATATGTAAATTACGATTATGAACGCTTTCACGAAGGCGAGGAGCTTCTTAACGCTTACATAAGTGCTGCCGGCAGGGGCAGACGTAAGCTTCCACCGCCGCTGGATTCGTTTAAAGTAATCGTTGCCAAGAAATTTGTTGCCGTTGCAACTAAGGTAAGCACGGTTATGCGTAAACTGTGGGGCGGTAAAAAGGTTAAATTCCTGACTCTCTTCCAGGATGCACAGACCAAAAGTGATATGGTTGCAACCTTCCTTGCGGTTCTGGAGCTTGCAAAAACGAAAAAAATAACAATCGAGGGTGAGATGAGCAATCCTTCGGTTCAGATAGTAGATGAGGTAAATAATATTGAGCAGTAATAATGTGTTGGCTTCTATTGAGGCAATGCTCTTTGCGGCAGGTGATCCCGTTGAACCGGGCAAGCTTGCAGAGGTGCTGGATATTGATGTTGAGAATGTAATCAAAATGCTTGGCCACCTTGAGGCGATGTATGATGAAAACGACAGCGGACTCAGATTAATTCGTGTTGACGGAAAATATCAGCTCTGTACACGTGAGGAGTATTCCGAAGAGGTCAGAGGCCTTCTTGAAATAAAAAAGAATACGCCGCTCAGTCAGGCTGCGTTTGAGGTACTTGCTATAATTGCTTATAATAAAACCGTTACACGTTCCTTTATTGAACAGATACGCGGTGTTGATTGCAGCGGACCGGTTTCAAATCTCATTCAGAAGGGGCTTATTGAGGAAAAGGGCAGACTGGATTTGCCCGGAAGACCGCTTGTTTATGGCACTACGGATAGATTTTTACGATGTTTTTCACTGAATAGTCTTGATGATTTGCCTGATTTGCCTGATAATAGTGAGGAGAAGGATGATTCGCAGACATCACTTTTTGAAGAGGATGAATCAGCAGATAAGCAGAATGCCGAAATGCAGAATATAGATAAACAGGAGGATGGTGAATAAATGAAAGTATTTTTAATAATCGTTGCAGTGCTTGTTGTAATCATCGCACTTATTTGTTCACTCTCAGCCACTGTTACTCTTGTTTATGATAAAGGCTGGCATACGAAGATAAAGGTTCTTTTTATAGAAAAGGATATTATCCTTTCCGAAATTCTTAATTTTATCTTATTCCCGGAGAAAAAGGCAAAGGATGTTGCTGAAGAGAACAAGAAAAAAAAGCAGGAGAAAAAAGAGATAGCAGAAGAGCAAAAGGCTGAAGCCGCAGTTTCAAAGGCTGATACTGAGGCAAAGAAAACGGAAACCGTTCAACCGTCTGATGAAAATATTTCCGAAGAAAATAAGCCGGCTGAAAATCCGACTGCAAAGAAGAAGTCAAACCCAATCAAGAAAATGTGGGACGAGGAAGGTATTGTAGGTATCCTTTCCTTTGTTTCAAATTTGCTTGAAACTGCAAATTCTGCAATTTCTACATTAATTAGGGGTTTACATATTTACTCACTTTATGTTATGATATTAGTAGGTGGCGGAGATGCCGATATGATTGCAAGATCATACGGAACGCTTTGCAAGTATTATTACCCTGTAAAGGGAATGATACTCTCTACAATGAAGGTTGATAATTATGACGATTATATTCAGCCTGATTTTATCGCTGACAGAACCGAAGTTGAATTTCAGCTTATAGGCAGTATCAGCGTTGGTCTGCTGCTTAAGGTAGCACTTAAGGCAGGCTTTGTATTCTTGAAAAATTTAATTAAAAATAAAAAAGGGGATTAACAAAATGAAAGAAACTCCGGTAAACAAAATAATGGAAAATACGCTTGAAAAAATGCGTCAGATGGTTGATGTTTCAACAATCATCGGTGAACCAATGACAACAGGCAATACCACTTTAATTCCTGTATCAAAGGTATCATACGGCTTTACATCAGGCGGTACAGATCTTCCTTCAAAGTCAAACGCTGAGCTTTTCGGCGGTGGCGGCGGTGGTGGTATCACAATCACTCCTGTTGCATTTATTGTTATTGAAAACGGCAAGTGCAGAATGATGCAGATTAACAACTACACATCATCTGCTGATCGTGCAATTGCAATGATTCCTGAGCTTGTTGATAAGGTAACTGAGCTTCTCAAGGCTGATAAGGCAGAGGAAAAGCCGGCTGAAGAAACAGCTGAATAATTAACAAACAGTGTTTTGTTATTTACATCACCTGCATATATTTATGTAGGTGATTATTTTGTTGAAGAGATTTGCTTTTTTTCTGTCGCTTATATTTATTTTTCCGCTTACGGCTTACGGTGCAGATAACTCGGCACAAAGTGCAATTGTTATTGATTCTGATACAGGCATCATTCTTTATGAAAAAAATGCTTATGAGGAAAGGTCCATTGCCTCAACCACTAAAATTATGACGGCTCTTCTGGCTGTTGAAAGCGGTAAGCTGAATGAGAGTGTTAAAATTACGGATGAAATGCTGAGGACTGAAGGCTCGTCACTGGGCTTAAGAGCAGGGGATAGCCTTTCACTCAGTGACCTTGTTACAGGTATGATGCTGACATCAGGCAATGATTCTGCCAATTCTGTTGCCTATTTCCTTTCAGGCGGTCTCGAAGAGTTTGCTGCACTTATGAATAAGCGGGCATCCGAAATCGGAATGAACAGCACCTACTTTGTAACACCGTCAGGTCTTGATGAGGGCGGTCACCATTCTACTGCGTATGATATGGCACTGCTTACAGCTGAGGCGGTGAAAAATGAAACTTTCTGCTCAATCGTTTCAAAGAAAAGTGCTGATATTATGATTGGCAAAAATAAAGTTACGGTTTATAATCACAATAAGCTGCTTGCGAGAGATAAAAATTTCTTTGGTGTAAAAACCGGATATACAAAAAAGGCAGGGCGGTGCCTTGTCTCTGCAAAAAAATACAATGGCAATATTCTTATATGTGTGACGCTCAATGCACCTGATGATTGGAATGACCATATCAATCTGATGAAATCCTGTGAGCAAAAATATAATGAATATGAAATTGCAGATACAATGGATATAAATGTTGTTGGCGGCAATGAAAACACCGTCAAAGCATCTTACGGAAAAAAGTATTATATTTTATCAGATTTAAGACTTGAAATATATCATAGTCCCTTCCTTTATGCCCCAGTAATGCAGGGGGATACGGTAGGCTATGTGTGTGTTTATTTAAATGAAAAAATGATAGAAAGACTGCCGATAGAGGCAGACGAGGATGTAAAATATTATGCCGAACAAGAACGAAGTACGATTGCAGAAATTCATGGCTGAATGCGGTGTAGCATCACGCCGAAAGAGTGAAGAGCTTATTGAAATGGGCAAGGTTAAGGTCAACGGCCATGTTGCTCATATTGGTGACAAAATCAATCCTAAAAAAGACTTGGTTACTGTGCGCGGTAAGAAGATAAACAAGGTTGACAGAATGTACTATATCATGCTCAATAAGCCGCGTGGATATGTTACCACTGTTTCCGATGAACTCGGCAGAAAAACAGTTATGGATCTTATCGACGTGAAAGCAAGAATCTATCCTGTGGGCAGACTTGATAAGGATTCAGAGGGATTATTGATTCTTACGAATGACGGCTCCTTTGCCAATGCACTGACACATCCGAAGCATAATTATGCTAAGGTATACCGTGTAACAGTGCGTCCTTCTGTTAATGATGAGATTCTTGATAAGCTGAGAAATGGTATTGAAATTGACGGCAGAAAAACAGCTTCCTGTGATGTTAATATTGTTACTGAGGAAGAGGGAAGAGTGGTTCTTGAATTCATTCTGCGTGAGGGCAGAAACAGACAGATCAGAAAAATGTGTGAGGCTGTAAATCTTGAGGTTGCAAGACTGAAGAGAATTTCAATAGGTCCTGTAAAGCTTGGTATGCTTCAGCCGGGCAAGTCAAGAGAACTTACTGATAATGAGGTGAGAAAGCTCCTGCGTTCCTCAAATCCTGCTGAAAAAGACGAGCAGTAATCCCATATTTTTCAACTGAGCGAGTGAATGATTTTCACTCGCTTTATTTTATTTAAAAAAGCAAAAATTTATATTGATATTTGTTTGTCAAAGTGTTAAAATGTACAATAGGTAAATTTGGAATATTTTGAATTTTACCTATTAATTCGATTTTATTATACAAATTTTAGGAGGATAATAAAGTGAGTGAATTGAAAGATTCAAAAGCACTTGCAAGGCTTGAGGCACTCTTCGATGACGGCTCATTTACACAGATTGATGCATTCGCAAAATCTGCTGATGGTGAGGTTGAAGTTGTTGCAGGCTTTGGTACTGTGAATGAGTGTGCGGTTTATGCTTTTTCTCAGGATATTACTGTAAATGACGGTGCTGTCAGTGTTGCACAGTGTGCAAAAATAAAGAAAATTTATGACCTCGCTGCAAAGACAGGCTGTCCTGTTATTTCCGTTTTTGATTCAAACGGTGTTAAGCTCAGCGAAGGCTTTGAGGTGCTGAATGCGTATGGTGAGCTTGTTAAGGCATCATCTTCTCTCAGCGGTGTTTGTCCGCAGATTGCTGTTGTTGCAGGTGCTTGTCTTGGTACATCTGCTCTTATTGCAAATCTTGCAGACGTTATTGTTGCAGTAAAGGATGCAGATTTTTACATTTCTGCGCCAAGTAATGTAACTGCTGAGACTTCATACAAAGAGGGAACCGCTGATGTTCTCTGTGATGATTTTAACGGCGCTGTTGAGGCGGTTAAGGATCTCGTTTCTCTGCTCCCTTCAAACAACCTTTCACCTGCACCTATCTTTGATTTTGCTGCACCGCAGATTGCTGCACAGGAGGGTGCTGATGCACTTTCAATCGTTGCATCTATTGCTGACGATGCATCTGTTGTTGAGCTTAAGGGTGGTTATGCTGCATCTGACTGCAAAACAGCTCTTGCAACCGTCATGGGCTCTACCGTAGGTTTTGTTGCATTTGAAGGCAATGCACTTTGCCCTGCTTGTTCATATAAGGCTGAGGCTATGATTAAGCTTTGTGACGCTTATTCAATCCCTGTTTTAACTCTTGTAAATGCCGACGGCGTTATCAGTGAAAAGGAAAATCAGACATTAACTGCTCTTACAAAGCTTACATCAGCTTATGCTTCTGCTACCTGTCCTAAGATTTCCGTTATCACAGGCAAAGCAATTGGATGTGCTTATATTACTCTTGCAGGTAAAGGTGCAAATGCGGATATTACTATTGCTTGGGACAGTGCAATTGCGTCTCCTCTTGATGCTGATTCAGCAGTTGCCTTCCTGTTTAACGACAGACTTGCTGCAGGCGAAGACAGGGAAGCACTTAAGACTGAATATATTGAAACGGTTGCATCACCGTTTACTGCTGCTGCATGCGGTGCGGTTGATGATATCTGCACTCCTGCCGATACAAGAGCAAGAGTGATTGCTGCTCTTGATATGCTTGCAGGCAAGAGAGAAAACACTTTACCGAGAAAACATTCTGTTAAATAATTAGTGGAGGATTATGATATGAAAAATTATACAATTACTGTAAATGGTACACCATACAGCGTAACTGTTGAGGAAAACGGCTCATCAGCATCTGCACCTGTTCAGGCAGCTCCTGCTCCTGTTGCAAGTGCACCGGCTGCAGCTCCTGCACCTGCTCCTGCTGCTTCAGGTTCAGCAGGCAGTGTTAAGGTTGAGGCTCCTATGCCGGGTAACATCCTTGATGTAAAGGTAGCTCCGGGTACTGCTGTTACAAGCGGTCAGGTGCTCTGCATTCTTGAGGCTATGAAAATGGAGAATGATATCGTTGCTCCTCAGGCCGGTACGGTTGCATCCGTTAATGTAAATAAGGGTGACAGCGTTGAGGCTGGTCAGGTTATTATCACATTGAATTAAGGGGTGCTATAAATGGCTAAAATCGGTATTACAGAAACAGTCTTACGTGATGCGCATCAGTCCTTGATAGCAACCCGTATGACTACTGATGAATTTTCAGATATTCTTGAAAAGATGGACCAAATCGGCTATCATTCACTTGAATGCTGGGGCGGTGCCACATTTGATTCCTGCCTCAGATTTTTGAATGAGGATCCTTGGGACAGGCTCAGATTAATCCGTGAAAAGTGTCCGAACACAAAATTACAGATGCTCTTCAGAGGTCAGAATATGCTCGGCTATCGTCACTATTCCGACGAGCTTGTTGACTATTTTGTAAAGAAGAGTATTGATAACGGTATTGATATTTTAAGAATTTTTGATGCTCTCAATGATGTTCGCAATCTTCAGACAGCTATTAATGCTGCTAAGAAATACGGCGGCCACGTTCAGGCTGCTATTTCTTACACAACAGGCCCTGTATTTGATATTGAGTATTACTGCAATTATGCTAAGCAGCTTGAAAATGCAGGTGCGGATTCAATCTGTATTAAGGATATGGCAGGTCTTTTGACTCCATACGGCACATATGATCTGGTTAAGGCTCTTAAGGAAACAGTTAATGTTCCGATTCAGCTTCACTCACATTACACATCTGGTCTTGCATCAATGGTACACCTTAAGGGTGTTGAGGCAGGTGTCGATGTAATTGACACCGCTATCAGTCCTCTTGCAATGGGCACTTCACATCCTGCGACTGAATCTATGGTGGCTGCTTTTCAGGGTACACCTTATGATACAGGTCTTGATATCAAAGCACTTACTGAGATTCGTGACTATTTCACACCACTTCGTGAAAAGTATCTTGAGTCAGGTCTTCTTGATCCTAAGATGCTCGGTGTTGATGCGAACACACTTCTCTATCAGGTTCCGGGCGGTATGCTCTCCAACCTCGTGTCTCAGCTTAAGCAGGCAGGCAAGGCTGATAAGCTTGAAGAGGTTCTCAATGAGGTTCCACGAGTTCGTAAGGATTCGGGTTATCCTCCGCTTGTTACTCCAACCTCTCAGATTGTCGGTACTCAGGCAGTGTTCAACATCATTATGGGTGAGAGATATAAAATGGTAACGAAGGAATTCAAGGATATGGTTGCAGGCAAGTATGGTAAAACACCTTGTGAAATCAATTCTGAATTCAGAAAGATGATTGTTGGCGATGATGACATTATTGATTGCCGTCCTGCTGATTTGATTACTGATACAATAGATTCCTTTAAAGATGAAATCAAGGAATTCTATGAGCAGGAGGAGGACGTTCTTTCATATGCTCAGTTCGGTCAGGTTGCTACCAAGTTCTTTGAGAAGAGAAGAGATGCGAAATATAACCTTGACTCAAAGCACGATAACATTGAAACAAAGGTTCATCCGGTATAAAAAAACAACCTGTTTGGAATATTCCAAACAGGTTTCATTTTTTTATTAAAGTTTTAAAAGATATTTTATCACCATTATTTATTGACGAAACTGCCTGTTAGTGTTATACTTTTAATTAGTACATTTTTCACATAGGGGGTTAAATTAATGAACGTACTTATTTTCGGCGGTACAGGTCTTCTTGGTTCTGCTGCTGCACAGATCTTTATTGATCGTGGTCACAAGGTTAAAACAATTGCACTTCCTCCTCTTCCGGAAGGTGCTCCGATTCCTGAGGAAATGGAAATTGAGTTTGGTAATTTCCTTGAGCTTACTGATGAAGAGCTTGAAAAAGCAATGACAGGCATGGATGCATTTGTTTATGCTGCAGGTGTTGATGAAAGAGTTGAATTTCCTGCTCCTGTTTATGAGGCTTACAAAAAATTCAACATTGATCCTGTTGACCGCTGTCTTGCTATGGCAAAGAAATGCGGCGTTAAGAAATGCGTTGTTCTCGGCTCATATTTCGCTTGGCTTGCTAAAGAGAGACCTGAGATGAATCTTTGCGATAAGCACCCTTATATCCGTTCACGTGTTGACCAGGAGGAGGTTGCTTTCAAGTATGCTGATGAGAATATGGGTGTTGCTGTTCTTGAGCTTCCATATATCTTCGGTACCCAGCCGGGCCGTCGTCCTGTATGGGTAATTCTTATTGAACAGCTTCAGAGATTTGAGAAAATGCCTTTCACAATGTATCCTGCAGGCGGTACAGCAATGCTTACTGTTCGTCAGGTTGGTGAGGCAATCGTTGGTGCTGCTGAGCAGGTTGAGGGTGCAAGAGCATATGGTATCTCCTGCTACAATATGACTTGGAGAGAGTTCCTTAAAATCGTTTACCGTGCTATGGACGGTATTCCTGACAGAAAGATTGTTGACGTTCCGAAGTGGACATTCCAGGCATTCGGTCTTGTTATGAGAAAGGATTATGCTAAGCGTAACGTTGACAGCGGTATTGATCCTGTAGGTCTTGCTGACATTATGGGTATGAATTTATTTATTCCTACCGATGATTGTAAAGAGCTTGGTTGTACTCCAGATGATATCGAATCAGCTATCTTTGATTCAATCAAGCTTTCAAAGGCTTCATTCGAGGGTAAGGCAAAGCTCCTTGAAATGAGAGGCGAATAATTGCCGATTGACTAAATATTGTAAATCCATTATAATGCCCTTAGGGGGTGTTATAATGGATTTTTCTTTTAATATTATATTGCTGATTGTGTTTCACATTTTAACAGCTTGTGCGGTTTCGAAGGACTGCACTGCAAGAGGCATTAAAAAGAAAGATGCCTATGTAATATCTTCCTTTTTCTTTCCGATTATTGCAGGGATTGTTTACGGATGTAAAAGGAAAAGGCTTTCACAAGCTGATGATATGCCTGAAAATTCCTCTAAGCTAATTTCCTCAGCTAAAGTGTTAAGTGTAATTGCCGTGATTACCCTTGCTGCAAGCGGTGTTGCTGGCACTATGACTATGAACAATTCTGACCCTATGCTTACTGAACATTATGATATTATTAAATATGATAGGGAGGGAAAGCCGTACTTTTTTAATCAGAAAGTGAAATTTTATGACAGGCAGGGGAATGTCTATTATAAGGATGATTTTAACAGCAGCTTTATTGACGCCCAAACAAATGAAGAGTATGATTATCTTAACTGCTATGTGGACAAGGACGGCTATTTTGTGCAGCACGATGTTTACAGCGGCACACTTGATCATATGATTTTTCATGACGGCAGCGAGCATTCCTATCTTTTAGGTATAACAGCACAGTGGAACAAAGACGGTGAGCTGTATGATTCCGACGGAAACAGAATCTATTTGACATAATAAAAAGCGTTACAGATTATCTGTAACGCTTTATTTTTATTGAATCCACCCAGCCGCCTCAAGCTGAGAATAACCTGCATCTCAAGCAGGTGGGTTTTACTCCGATCACTTTGTGCTCCCAACGTCCTGTGTATAATAGGGAGGTCTGCATTCCCGTTTCGCGGAAGATAAATCCCTTAAAAAACGTGTTCGGGTTACTAAAGCCTGAGGTTGTCGAGAAGGGCAGATTGTTAATAGTATTTACTGTTCCGGCTCGAAGTATTCAACTTCGTACTTTTCTTCAACCTTTGCCATAAGAATATCTGAAATCTGTTCAAATTCCATTTCATCCTCAATTTCTGCAAGGTATTCTTCGCCGTCATCATTAACTACTTTTAAGATAATTACCTCGTAATCACCTTCAACGATTTCTTCGTCGGTTTCATAGTAACGGGTAATTGCTACATAAACATCGTCATCGGTTTCATATCTTTCCAGAAGCTCAAATAAAATTTCGTTTCCGTCCTCATCATTAACGCTGATGATATCAGGTTCGTAGAATTCTTCTTCATTAGCCATTGTTATCACGCCTTTCCTTTGTGATTATTATTATATAGTTTTATTGACCGTTCGTCAATAGTAATTAATTGTAAAAAAGCGATTGTAAAAATAATACAAACAAAATATAAAAATGTTGAAAAAAACTATTGACAAACGCTAAAAATGATGCTATTATTTAGTTGAACAAAGGAGATAACCTTTAGGATGTAGTTAAAGGTTTATAGATAGAGAAACACTTGTTCAATTTAAGTAAAGGAGGCTTGTCCGATGGAGCTTGAACCAGGTCAGACAAGCACTCAGATTGTAAGCCAATAAAGATAACGGATTGTGGTATCGTCAGCGGTAAAACGGAATTACCGACGGATATCGGCTTTATGAAGTCAGTATAAGTTATTTAGCAGGGTTGGCATTTACAATTGAGTGCAGTAACAACTTAATAACTTTATATATATAACTTTTCGGTTATCTGCCTGCGGATAACTTGTGGCTGAAAACCATAAAAAAATAAATTTAAGGTGAACTCCAATGTACTGAGTAAAAACTTAGTGTGATTAGATAAGTAATAAAATTTATTTGAGGTTTGGTCCAATGTACTAAGATAATAAAATTAAATAGCTGATATCCCGATACTATATATGTATCGGGATTTTTTACTTTCATAAATAATATTGCATCAAAAAAGTGAGAATCTGTGTTCTCACTTTTTTGATGTTATTAAATTATTTCCAGCTCTGAATAACGGAAGGATTTTCGAAGATTTCGTCAAGCCTTCTCATAAACGGAACTACATCACCGTAATCGAGAGCTCTATGGTCAATTGCAATCGTAATCGGCATAATAAGTCTTACATCAATGCTGTCCTTGCCGTTTTCATCTGTAACTACTGTTGCTCTTTTCTGTGCTGAGTTAACAGCAAAAGCAGTTGTCTGAGGAGGAATGATTTCCAGCAGGGCACAGGCACCTTTCTGTTCACGATATATTGAGCCTAAGTTTGATATAGTTGTTGTACCTTGCTCAATATCGTGTTTTGTGAGTCTGTCGGAAACAGGGATTGAATAATACTTTTTCTTCTCACTGCCTGAAAGCGTTTTTACCATATGCTTGCCCGGCATTTTTGAGCCGTACAGTCTGCGTACAGTCTGAAGGATTTTTCCCTGCTTAAGTCCGGTAAGCGTATTATCCAGTGAAACCTCAAACATAACCTCTTCCATATTTGAATTCTTTGCGCGGCGTGCAGTATCATTAATCGCTGCTGTCATTTCGCTTAGTGTTTTGTTGCCCATATCATGCATATTGACAGTCATCATTTCACCGCTTGGAAGAATCATAGGCATAGATACATCAATGTGGTCAAAATATTTCAGTGTTCCGCGAACGAGCTTTCTGTTAAAAACAAGGTGTGTGTTCATCTTTGGGGCAGCTTTAAGTCCCTCACAAAGTATTTTAATCATTACAGTATTAATGGTAATTTTTTTTGATTTATCGGTGCAGTCTGCATTGAGTTTTTTGCATTCCTTGAACAATTCTGTAACATCTGCATCATATGTCATTGTAGCGTGGGGAATATTCTCCCAGCTTTCAGAGGTCATATTTGATACAATTTTTCTTGCTATTCCGAAAATTTCTTCTTTAATTAATGCCATTGTTGATTTGAATTACTCCTTTGAATTAATAAACAGATTATATCACTAATATCTATTAATGTCAATTTTATGTTAAAAAGTCTATTATTTAATTATTTGCAAGAATGTTTTTTAAATCATTTTTCAGCTTTTCTTTGATATCGCCGACGGTATTGTCAATATTGAATTTTATTTCATCAAGCTGTTCCTTAAGCTCTTCCTTTGTGAAAACATCTTCATTGAATCTCTTTCTGTATTCAAGGATAAGATGCGGTCTGAACTTAGGGTGAGAAATAAGTATTAACGCCTTTGCTCTCTCCTTTAGTGTCTTGCCCTTAAGCTGTGCAACACCATATTCTGTTACAACATAATTGACATCGTTTCTCGGAGTAGTTACAGCACTGCCTTCGGTAATCAGTGGTACTATTCTTGATATGAGTCCCTTTTTAGCTGTTGACGGCATAGCGATAATTGAACGTCCGCCTTTACTCATTGTTGCACCTCTTACAAAGTCCACCTGTCCGCCGACTGCTGAAAACTGATTGAGACCTACTGTGTCAGAAACGACCTGTCCTAATAAATCAACCTGAAGGCAGGAATTGATTGAAACCATATTATCGTTCTTCGCAATTTCAATCGGATTGTTTACGTAATCAATAGGGTGCAGTTCAACGGACGGATTGTTGTTTATGTAATTGTTAAGCTTTGCTGAGCCGAAAGCAGCACCTAAAATCGTTCTTCCGTTATTTGTTTGTTTTTTCTTGTTATTGATTATGCCTGCTTCAAGCAAATCAACAACTCCGTCACCGACAAGTTCGCTGTGAAGCCCTAAGTCCTTTTTGTCCCAGAGCTGTGCACATATTGCATTCGGAATTCCGCCTATTCCAAGCTGAAGGCAGTCGCCGTCATGAATAAGTGTTGAACAGTTTTTGCCTATTCGCATTTCTATATCGCTTATTTCAACACTCTTTACTTCAGGCAACGGCTCATCAATCTCAACAAAGTATGTGAAATCTCTTACGTGCTTTATACTGTTGCCAAAGGTACGGGGCATGTATTTGTTTACCTGTGCAATTACAATCTCGCAGTAATCTGTTGTTCCGCGTGTATAGTCAACAGTTGTACCAAATGAAACATAACCGTGCTCGTCAGGCGGTGACACCATAACTATACTTACTCTCGGTTTCATATAATTTTTTATAACATCAGGTATTTCATAAAAGTGCGATGTTGTAAATTCACACACACCTGTTGAAATAGCTTTTCGGTTGCTCTGTGAGGCGAAAAGACAGTTCAGCGTGAAGTGTCCTTTCATTCTCGGCTCGCACCAGGGTGAGTCACCGAGTGTGAGCATATTTATAATCTGAACATCCTTGTAGTTTTCATAGTTTTCAACTAAGGCACGTTCAATACCAAACGGCTCGCCACAGGCAAAGCCTGTAACAACCTTGTCTCCGTTTTTTATCGCTTTTATTGCTTCTTGGGATGATACCAGCTTACTATTATATATTTCTTTCCAAGACATAATTTTAACCCCTTAAGTTTTATACAAAACGCTATAAGTGTATAATATCTTATTTTTATAAGTAATGTCAATAATTATTGCATTGCAGAGATAAAAATAGTATAATATCTATTTAGAGGTGGTAAAAATGATTATAAATATAAATAAGTATTGTACACCGCAAAATGCTTCAATCGGTGTAAAGCAGGCTATTGCTGACGCGGATAGCGGTGATATTATTTCTTTTGACAAGAATGAATACCATTTTTATAAGGATTACAGTGAGCATAAGGTTTATCATATGACGAATACCGATTCCTTTAAAACACCTGACAAGTATTTTGCCATATTGATTGAGGATAAAGAGAATATCACAATTGACGGAAACGGCTCTGTTTTTGTTATTCACGGAGATATGTGTGCTCTTTCTCTTATAAGATGCAAAAATATTATACTTAAGAATTTTACCATCAGATATAATGCTCCGACTAATTTTGAAATGACAGTGAAGGAGAAAAGGGGCAATGCTTTCATTTATTCACTGCCTGACGGTAACAACTTTGAAGTCAGGGGCAGGGATATTTATTTCTTTGAGCGCAGTCCGTTTACTAAGAAAAAATATTATGAATTCAGAAATAAGCCCAAAAGCTATTGCAATGTTCTTCATAATGGCGATGATGTGCATCGTACACAGGTTTCGCCTGTAAGGGCAGTTCTCAGTATGAAGAGAATCAGCAATACTGAGGTACGTGTAAAATATCTCATTCCTCCTGCTCTCAATGTAGGGGATACCATTACGATGTCCAATAATTGTTGCAGAGCAAACTGCGGTCTTTTCTTCTGGGAGTGCAGCAATATTGTAAGTGAAAATATTACTGTTAATTATATGCATGGGTTCGGCTGGCTTTCACAGATGTGTGAAAATCTTACTTTTGATAAAATCAGCTTTACTCCTGCCGACGGATATAAGGTTTCATCCTTTGCTGATTGTATTCACGTTTGCGGCTGTAAGGGTTATGTTAAGATTAATGATTGCTTCTTCAGAGATCCACACGATGACGGAATCAATATTCACGGTGCGTTTTTAAGGCTTAAAAGGATGATTAATGAAAAAACGGCTGTATTTGAATTTGTTCATAAACAGCAGGGGGGATATAAGGCCTTTTTCAAAGGGGATAAGGTAAAGTTTTACGACAGGAGAAACCTTGAAGAGCTTAAGGGTATTTATACCGTAGCTGATTCAATTGATAACATTGATGAGAAAACAGTTGAGCTTACTTTTGAAGAAAAACTTCCTAATATGACCCCCAAAATGTTTGTGAGTGAAAATGTAACTTATAATCCTGAGGTTACGATTTCAAACTGTACTTTCAGAGCCATTCCAACAAGAGGTATACTTTGCACAACAGATAAGCTTTCCGAAATTTTTTCCAACAGGTTTATCTCTCTCAAGATGCCTGATATTTATATCTCATGTGACTGCAGGGATTGGTATGAATCAGGTCCGTGCAAGAATATGAAGATATATAACAATACATTTTCACAGAAAAATCCTGTTGTATTGGATCCGTTATGTATGCTTAAGCCTGTAGATAATGTTCACGAAAATATAAAAATTTATGATAATAAAACTGAGGTAATTGATGAGTAACAGAAATATGATAATCGGTCAGTCCGGCGGACCGACAGCAGTAATTAATGCCAGCCTTGCCGGCGCAATTGAATGTGCTTTTTCTTTAAAGGAGATTGGTACTGTTTACGGCATGGTAAACGGTATACAGGGCCTGCTTGAGGATAATGTTATTGACCTTAACGAGAGGTTTGAAAATAATCTTTCAAGGCTTAACAGACTCAGTATGACGCCTGCAATGTATCTTGGCTCCTGCAGATACAAGCTATCTGATGATGAAAGTGAGTATGAAAAGATATTTTACGCTTTGAGGAAATATGATATCGGTTACTTCTTTTATATCGGCGGTAATGACTCCATGGATACAGTTGATAAATTGTCACGATATGCGATAGAGAATAATATTGATATTAAGATTGTAGGTATACCAAAAACAATTGATAACGATTTAATGGGTATTGACCATTCTCCGGGATTTGGCAGTGCAGCAAAATATATTGCACTGGCAGTTCGTAATGTCGCTTACGATACGAGCATTTACAGTATTAAAAGCGTCCATATCATTGAAGCAATGGGCAGAAATGCCGGATGGATTGCTGCATCCTCTGTTCTCGCACGTGACAGTAAAAATGTAGCTCCGCATCTGATTTATCTGCCTGAGGTTCCTTTCAGTGTTGACAGATTTATCAGTGATGTTAAGGAAAAGCTCAGTGAGTATAACTCGGTTATCGTTGTTGTCAGTGAAGGGCTTAAGGATGAAAACGGCGAATATATAAGTGCAAGAAACAGTGTTGATAAATTCGGTCACGTTATGCTCAGCGGTACAGGAAATTATCTTAAGAATATTGTTGAGGCGCATATAGGTTGTAAGGTGCGTGCTCTTGAGCCGGGTATTCTTCAGCGAAGTGCCGGACATACGATTTCATTCACCGATATGACAGAGGCTCAGAATCTCGGCAGAGTTGCCGTGCACGCTGCCGTTGACGGAAAAACAGGCGTATTTGCAACATTAAGAAGAATTTCCGATAATCCGTACAGTGTCGAATATGATACTGAAAAGGTATCTGTAGTTGCCAATGCGGAAAAGACCATTCCTCTTGAATGGATTACAGCGAATAAAAACGATGTTACACAGGAAATGGTTGAATATCTGAAACCGCTTGTTCGCGGTGCTGTTCAGGTGCCGTACCGTGACGGCCTCCCTGACTACGTCGGCATCGCTTATCTTGATATGAAAAAGCAGAAGTATACAGATTAAATTATTGTTTAGTACAATAACGCATTGTGAGCAGATAACGTGTTTAGAGGGCGAGAAATTGCCCAAAATTTTGTATTTTGCGAATGGGTGCTGTACGATGGTACTGCCCCTGAGCAAAAGACAAAAAACGCACAAAATACGAGCAGACTCGATGTCTGCGAGTATTTTCAGTTTATCGGCAGGAGCAAGCCCCTGCCCTACAGAATAACATTATTTATTTAATTAATTTTTATATATTTTCGTGCGTGGTTTTGGGTAATTTATCGTTCTCTAAACAATAATTTATCAATCCTATTGCAAAAAACATACAACTATGCTACAATGACAAAAAACAAGAAAGTGAAGTGAAAAAATGCGTAATTCAATCTGCAGATAATAACGTTATATTATGTCTATACACAAGGGACAGCTATATATTTTCAGCTGCTGAAATTTGTGTTTCGGCAGCTATTTTTATTTGGAGGTATATAGATATGTCAGAAATAAGTGTAAATCATTTAACATTCGGTTACGACGGTGCGGCACAGAATGTGTTTGGAAATGTATCCTTTCATATGGATACAAAATGGAAGTCAGGCTTAATCGGAAGAAACGGCAGGGGAAAGACAACGCTTCTGAAATTATTAATGAGGGAGCTTGAGTATTCAGGAACTATCGTTTCAAAGGTTGATTTTCAGTATTTTCCATATGAGATTTCAGACGAAAATGAATTGACAATTGAAATCCTAAGAGAGCAGTGCGGCAAAGAGGACTGGGAGATCATGCGCGAGCTGAATCTCCTTATGTGTGACAGTGAACTGCTTTACAGACCATTCGTTACACTCTCAATGGGTGAACGAACCAAATGTCTTTTATGTGCAATGTTCCTTAGAGATAATTCCTTTTTGCTCCTTGATGAGCCAACCAATCATCTTGATTCCTTTTCAAGGAAAACAGTCATTGCGTATCTGAAAAAGAAAAACGGATTTATTCTTGTGTCTCATAACAGATTTTTGCTTAATGAGGTTTGTGACCATATCATTTCCATTAACCGCAATGGCATAGACGTTATAGCAGGAAATTATGATATCTGGAAGGACAGCTTTGATAGAAGGGAACAGTTTGAAAAAAGCAAAAGTGAAAAAATAAAAAGGGATATCGACCGGCTTAATCTTGCAGCTAAGAGAACCTCCTCATGGTCCGATAAAACGGAAAAATCCAAAAATATGCTAAGTGACGGACAGTTTGACAAGGGATATGTTGGACATAAATCCGCTAAAATGATGTCACGTGCTAAGTCCCTTGAAAAGAGAATCAGCAATCAGAAAGCTGAAAAAGAAAAACTGCTTTCAAATACTGAAAACTCCTTTTCTCTTAAGCTGACCCCTGAAGCATATAGAACGAATATGCTGGGATATGTAAAAAATCTTGGCTTGTCCTTTTATGATGATTCTGTGTTTTCAGATATTTCCTTTGATATATGCAGGGGAGATCGGATTGCACTTTGCGGTAAAAACGGCAGTGGAAAAAGCAGCCTGATAAAAATTCTTCTCGGTGAGCTTTCGCAGACTGCAGGTGAATTCAAAATAAATAATGATGTAAAAATATCCTACGTTTCGCAGTCAGATTTTGATATCAGCGGTACGCTTTCGGACTATGCAAGAGCGAATCATATTGAATTTGATTTGTTCCTTGCGATACTGAATAAGCTGGATTTTAACAGTGCACTTTATTCCTATCCTATTGAAACCTACAGTAAAGGACAGATTAGAAAGGTGCAGATTGCCAAAAGCCTGTGTGAAAGAGCACATCTGTATATATGGGATGAACCGCTGAATTATATTGATATCATTTCAAGAGGACAGCTTGAGGATGTGATACTTGCGTATCAGCCGACAATGATTTTCGTTGAGCACGACGAAACCTTCTGCCAAAACATCGCAACAAAAAGGATAGAATTATAAAACAAAGGCAATGAGAAATATCTTCCGATAGACTCATTGCCTTGATTCTTAGTATTCAACCTTCAAATTTTCTTCTGCTTCAGCTACCTTAAGCATAATTGCACATTCAATTCTCTTTCGGTGCAGTTCACAGCCGAACTCATAAACACCGTTTACGGAGCCTGTGGTGTGGTACGCGTTTGCAGCACAGCCGCCTGAACAGTAAAGTTTTGCAAAGCAGTCTTTACATTCCTTGTGGGAATATACATTGCATTTTTCAAACTGATTCAGTATATCAGTATTTTTAATGCCGTTCCAAATATCACCTAAAAGGAATTTTTCATCACCTACGAACTGGTGGCACGGATAAAGTTCTCCGCTCGGTGTAACAGCGAGGTATTCCGTTCCTACACCGCAGCCTGATACACGCTTGACTATACAGGGTCCTGCATCCAAATCAATCATATAGTGATAGAATGTAAAGCCATTGCCGTTTCTGTATCGCCTGAGCATCTCGTCAGCCAGTATCTGATACTGCTCCTTGAGTACAGGGAGATCTTCCTCCTTAAGTGCATAAGGCTCAGCCGGGTCAGATACCACAGGCTCAATGGAAAGCTCCTTAAAGCCCAAATCCGCCATATGAATGATATCACTTGCAAAGTCGAGATTGTTATGCGTGTATGTACCTCTCATATAATAATCAGTCTGATTTCTTGAGTCAGCAAATTTTTTGAATTTGTCAACAATTAAATCATAGGAGCCTGTGCCGTTTCTGGAGACTCTCATAGCATCGTTAACTTTTTTTCTTCCGTCAAGTGATAAAACGACATTGCCCATTTCTTTATTGCAGAAATTAATCACATCATCATTAATCAGCAAGCCGTTTGTTGTAAGTGTAAATCGGAAATTTTTATTGTATTTCTTTTCCTGCTCTCTGCCGTATTTTACAAGCTTTTTGCATACTTCCCAGTTAAGCAGAGGCTCGCCGCCGAAAAAGTCAACCTCAAGGTTGCGTCTTGTACCGCTTTGCTCAATGAGAAAGTCAAGCGCACGCTTTCCTGTTTCAAGGCTCATCAAGCCTTTAGGTCCGTCGTATTCACCTTTGCCTGCAAAGCAGTATTTACATGCGAGGTTACAGTCGTGCGCCACATGAAGGCATATTGCCTTCACAACGCCCTGACGCTTTTTGAACTGTGAGGCAACCTCCTCAAAGGTATCTTCGGCAAAGAGTCTGCCGTCTTTGATCAGTGCTTCAATATCCTCAAAGCAAAGGTCAATGTCCTCAGCTGTTACTTCATCATCATTCTTGTATTTTTCAAGAATAATGGACTTTATTTCATCCTTACTTTTTTCCTTGTACATCGTTATAATATCATATGTTGCCTCGTCAACGGAATGAACGCAGCCGCTGTTCTGATCCAATATGATATTGTAACCGTTCATTTTATAAGCGTGAATCATAATTTACTCCATTAAATATAATAAAGAAAAAGGTGGGCATGCCCACCTAAATCTTGTAACTTGTGTTTCTTACTTCTTAAGCTGCTCACATTTCTGATTTGCTACTGAACAAGAAGTTTTGCTTGCTGACTGGCATGATGTCTGACATTCGCCGCAGCCGCCCTTTTTAGCTGATTCGCAAAGGTTGCGTGAGCTTAAAGTGTTAATTCTTTTCACAGAGAACACCTCTTTCTTAAATTTATCTTTCATTATTTTACATTATTGCTGTGTTTTTGTCAATATCCTGTTCGGCAGCAAATTGCTTTCTGATATAATATTTACACCTTTTTTTATGCATAACAAAATATTATCCGTAACTTCCTGTGTGATTACCTCACCGGGAACGATAATCGGAACACCGGGAGGATATGCAAAAACATATTCTCCGCTTATTTTATTAATGCTGTCTATAAGCTCTGTTTCGACTGTGCTATCAATTTCGCTTGATTTGTATTTTTTTAAAGGCAAAGTTATTTTTTTGATAAATGTATTCTGTGTATCTTCGCGTTTTTCCAGTTTTTCTAAAGCACTATACAGTATATCAAAGCCTTCCTGCGTATCTGCAACAGTTGATATCAGAATCACATAGCCCAGCGTTGCTCCCTCAGCCTCGATTCCATTGTGTCTTAAATGCTCTGACAGTTCCACACCGCTGTAGCCTTTTGCGGAAATTACAAGCCTTGTCAAATCATCATTTTTATATATTGTAATATGATTAAGTTTTTTCACCTTAAGATAAAAATCATCAAGAATTTTTTTGTAGCTATCAAATTCATTTCTATCGTGCTTTAAAAAATCAATGCATTTGTCAATGGAATTCATAAGCACATAGCTTGGTGAGCTGCTTTCAAAAATATCCATATACATTTTGACTTTGCTAAAGTATTTTTCATTGTTGATATGCACAACCGCACATTGCGTAAGGCAGGGGAGAGTCTTGTGCAGTGACTGAATCACAATGTCACCGTTCTCACGTTCAGGCAACCAGTCAGCGAAACCGAAATGTGCACCGTGCGCGCAGTCAACAATCAACGGAATTTCGCAATGGATGTTGCTTATAAATCCCTCATAGGTAGGGGAGGTTATAACAATCGCCTTTGCATCAGCATTATTCTTCAAAACTGCATCAACACAGTCCTGACCTATTCTTGTGTACACCCCAAGCTCTTCATTGAATTCAGGCTCAAGATAAACCACATCAAGCTCCTGTAAAAAGCAGGCATTGTATACAGATTTGTGGCAGTTCCTTGCAATGATTATTTTATCTCCCTTGTCACATACACCGCATATTGCTGCAAGAATACCGCAGGTTGACCCATTGACTGAGATGATACTTTTTTTATATCCGAATCTTTCCGAAATATCCCTTTGCATATCTGCAATAATATTCTGTGGGCAATGGAGATTATCAAAGCCGTCAATTTCCGTTATATCAATTTCAGCACCGGTAATATGATATTTTCCATTCCTCTTATGTCCCGGCATATGAAAAGGGTATGTGCTTATATTTTCAAGCTTTTCACTTAATTTCAACTGGCTCTTTCTCCTTTTTCAGATTGTGAATACATAGCATTATGTACCCTGCAAAAATCGGCATTAACTCAATGATTGCCGTTTCTTTAAAAATAATCAGAAGTATTAAATCACTTATCAGAATGATACCGCTGACAGTCGTAAGCGTATATGATTTGCTGAGCAGAAACAACAGGAATACCGTAATACCTGTTACTGCTGAAAATGTAAGTGACCCGATACAGTGCAGCATATATTCACTATGCTTGTCGTAATCAAAGTCAAAGCCTATTGTCAGCAGCATACCTATTAATGAAATGATAAGCAGTGCAATGTAAAATTTATATTCGGTTTTTCTGAAGCCGATTACGATGTTGAGTGCAAGTGTCGAGTATGTAAGCAGTCCCCATACAGAAAAAAGAATAGGGTGTTCAAGACCGATTTTCGACAGCGCACCGCTGTTTCCAACAAAACCGCCTATGCTCGCATAACCTATGGAATAGACCGCTGCAATAATGCTTGTTAATAGACAAAATAATTTTTTCATAATTTCACCGCCTATATTGTAACATATTTGATTGACATTTCAAGCAAGTTGTGATATTATTCTTATGCTGATTTAAAATTTATTGTTTCAGCACACAGTTTTTTATTTACGGATTAAGCCGAAAAGTAAGTTTTCAACTGAAAGTAAGCTCCGTCTCGGTAAGTCCTCGCCGTGTAAAAATTCAGAGGACAAAAAGTGAATACGCAGAAGTGGCGGAATAGGCAGACGCGCTAGATTCAGGTTCTAGTGAATGCAAGTTCATGAGGGTTCAAGTCCCTTCTTCTGCACCATCAAGTGGATACAAAAAAGATGTATCCCAAAAAACCTCGGTGTTACCGAGGTTTTTTGCTGTCTGTAGAGCAGTTTTTAGCAATTCAAATCCGTAGATGTAAAATCGCTGATTCCCCTTTGCGTGTAAACTTGAACTCTCGTACAATTGAATATAGCTAAAAAATCGGCAGATAGAAAATAAAAATCCATCTGCCGATTTTTCATATATACCTGCCAATCGTTTGAAATACAACGGCCGGTTTTTTGTACTGTTGCAAAATTTTGAGCAGTTCAAGATTGGACAAGGTTGTTTGTGTTTTTTTATTTTAAATGAAGAACACAGAATACACCTAATTTAGAAATGTTAAGAGTAGTATTATCAAGAGTGTTATCAATAGTAATTACTGTACCGGAATTATTATCAGATAATATTTCAAATTGTGCGAATTTTTCCTTAAGTTGAACAGTAATATTGTCAATAGGATAAATAGGTGTATTTTCTTGCTGATTAATTAATGCCAGATATGTTTCGCCGTTTTTTTCCCATTTTACAATTTCCACAAATGCGGGGGCATTCGAAATGAATTCCATTTGTTTATTATCATACAATGAGCAAATCATATCAGCTATAGATTGTCTGCAATGATGTGCTTTTGTTAATTCTAAAGGCATAGCTACCCACATAACAGTTCCTTTTTTGCGAGATACCTTTGTAACTGCCGGTAAATTTGTGTGTATTCCGGGTGGATCAGAATGAATTGCGGAAAAATCGTCCTCAGATCTTGTTGTATATGGATATGTTATTGTTGCCATAACTTCAACAGAGGAATCAATAATATCGGCTTCTATTGCAGTGTGTTCCACCGGATATGGACTTTTAGAATCAAATGTTTTCATTTGATCTTTAAAACATTCTTTTGGTTCAATATATGAGTATGTATATTTACTTATACCATTTTGTTTGATTCCCAAAAACTTTTCAAAATCCTTATTATTACCTAATGAACCTGTTATAAAAAGACAGCCGCCATTTTCTACATAGTTAATAATATCTGCCAATTCCTGATCAGTTATTTCTTGAACATCAGCTATACAAAGCACTTTTGATTTTATGTTTTTTATATTTTTACTGCCAATTACATCAAAAGCAATATTCTTTTCCCTTAATATGCTTGCGATGTTCATGGGAGATTCAATGTAATTTTTATTTGTTTTATAATTTGTATTATACCAAACTGCAACATCACTTTTGATATTTCCTGAAACATATTTTTCAAGAGGTTTAGTTGCAGCAAATACTTCTTTTATTGCTCCGTGATACAATTCATCTGTTATTGTGCCATTAGGGTTCATTGCATCACAAATTGAAAATGCACCATTATGAACTAAAGCGTTTATACTATGAATCAGTAAATCGTCAGCTGTTCTTGATACGGTGTGAAAAAATAAATTTCGATCACATCTGGAAGTAATATAACTAAAGGGTTTATTTACAGTTACATTGTTATAGTATTTACACATAAAACTTTGTTCTGCATACCCTCCGTAATAATCCCCGCCGGCATAATCGGAAGCAAGCATGTGGCTTTCTACATTACCTGTAATCCAATTAAGGCCTATGGCAGCCATATTATGTTCTACGGATATATTAGGATCAACATCTTTAATTGCCTTTGTATTGTGTTCAATAAATTCTTGAATCCAATGTTGTCTTGCATGTATATATTCTTTCCAAATTTTTTTATCAAAGTTATATATGCGCGGTAACATTTTTCCTGTTTCTTT
The DNA here is from genome assembly GCA_910577195.1 of uncultured Eubacterium sp. Classification (GTDB taxonomy): domain Bacteria; phylum Bacillota; class Clostridia; order Oscillospirales; family Acutalibacteraceae; genus Eubacterium_R. The sequence goes on from CAJTLP010000003.1 coordinate 71,513, forward strand.
AAAAAATTTTTCAGTACAATGCTTGCAATAGCATGGCCATGGCCAAAAAGGCATATCAAGAAAAATACCTTCAAAATTGTATTTCTGACAAAGTTCTGTTAATATGTCATGACAATATTTTTGGTAATTGGGATTGTTTGGGCAAACTAAACCATATCTATTGTGCTTTTGGGGGATTGGGAAACGAGATGCGGTTCCGGCAAAGCTTCTCAATCTCCATAAAGGATGTTTTTCATATGCATAATTATCATACACTTGAGAAAAATAAACAATAACATTTATTCCTTTTTTATGACATTTATCAATCATTTCACCGACATAGTCAAGGTTTCTTTTCTCTAATACTCTGTGCATTTTACCGTATTTTCCGGGCCAATAATGTAATCCTACATGTGATTTTGCTTTAACAACTACGCTTGAAACATCTGCATCGGATAAACAATCAACAAAATTATCTATATCCAATAAGGATAAATATTCATCATTCGTGTCATTTAAATGCATATCCATAAAAATTCTTCTATAATCATTTTCAAACCACAATTTATTATGCAATCTCCTTCTTTTGTTATATAACATGCACAACTTTATTTCATTATATACTATCACAATTTTATTGTCAATCTCATGCTATTTAGGCAATAGACTGATTGATATATAAATATATATAATCGAAAACACCATTGAAATCTAAACCCCTCAGGTTTGGACGGCAATCTTTGATTTCGGGCACCGCAGCAGTTCTTATAACGAGCTTGAGAGCAACAAGGTTCTGACAAAGTCAGATTCTTATTTCATATTTTTTGCACCCAACAGGCACAAAAGAGCAAGTCTTTCGGCTTGCTCTTTTGCTTTTATATGGAAAGGTACTTTTGGTGCAGGGAATATTATATTGATACAGTCGGACGAAACAAGAAGGTGATAGAGTATGCATACAATTTTTGCAAATACGATTTGTGATGAATGTAAAAATATTCATAAAATACCGTTTTTATATTGAAAGATGATATTATTTATGATAAAATTTACGTATTAGTAATTTTTTGTTGATGTTTTATCAATTACAGAATAAAGAGGTTGATGCATATGAAAAAAACAGGAAAAAAAGTGTTAAGTCTTTATCTTGCGTTTTTAATTATCATTTCAATAATAACACCTGCTTTTATTGTTAGCTATGGTGCTGTAAATTCTATTAACATAACGGATGAAAACGGAGTAGAGATTACAGAACGCCAGACCATTAAAGAATATGATACGGTTCAGCTGAAATACACAACCTCAGAGGCTATGCCGGAGGGTGCGTATGTCGTATGGTCAAGCAATCTGCCCCTTCTTGCAGGCGTCGACGAAAATGGTGTTGTTAAAGGCTACGACTATTCAAAATCTGCCGTTATCAATCTTTGGATTGATGAAAATATCCGTGTTCTTCCGCTTGTGGGAGATGCAATGGCAGATCAGATTCTGAATTCCTTAACAAGTACTGGAGTTGATCTTGATGATATGAACAATGAGCTTATTGTTGCAATCGTCAGGGGTGTTGCAGGTGATGCACTTGCAAATAGTCTGGAAGCTGTTTTAAACAATATGAATGTAAAAATTACGGCAACCCTCACCGATGTTAACGGTAATAAAATTTCATCAGATACCGTTGAATTTGTTGTGGAAAAAAATCTTGTTGCAAGTGTTCTTCCAACAGGCGTTCATATTACAAACAGAAATGTAGTTCCTCTTGATGTTGCAGTAGGAAAAACGGTGCAGTTATTTGCAGCTGTTACTCCTGTCAGACTTCATCATAATGTAAAATGGTCTGTTGGTAAAAATGCATTTGACCTTGAATCAAAAAAGCATGCAGAAGTTACTGCGGATGGTCTTGTAACATTTACATCTCCTGGTACTGCATCAATATTAGTTCAGGATGCAAGTAATCTTGCTTTTTCAAGTTATATTACATTTAAAGTTTATGACACAGCGGAATTGCCTGTTGAATCATTTGATATTGTTGGTGATACAACTGTAAAGGAAGGTGAAACCGGTCAGCTTGCTATTGCAAATGTTGTTCCTGAGGGAGCATATACAGGCGACCTTGTTTGGTCTGTTGCAGATCCGGCTGTTGCTGTTATTGACCAAAATGGTAATGTAACCGGTCTTGATGGCGGCGATGGACTGATTGAATATTCAAAAACAACTCAGGTTACTGCTGTTGCAGGCGGAGTAACTAAGACTGTTGATTTGAAAGTTACTCGTGCCGGTGTAACCGGTAATCTTTCTTCTGTTGAAATAGCAGGTCCGGATGCAATTCCTGTCGGAAGCGTAACGGAATATAAATCCAATGTTACCCCTGCAAGACTGAATGAAAATAAATCTCTTTATCGTGAATGGGGATTGGTGAATCATTTGACAGGGGAGACGCTTTGGGCAACTGCCGAAAATCCTGTCAAAGATAATTTTATTTCCATTGATTCAAATGGTAATGTAACTGCTCTTGCAAGCGGTCAGGTTACTCTTGTTGCAAAAGCAACATTTAATAATCAAACTGTGGAAACGAAAAAAGATTTAACAGTTGGTAAAGCGATTGAAAGTTTTGATATAACAGGTAAATTCAGTGTAGCAGAAGGAAATGAAGTTCAGCTTTCCATTTCCAATATTTTACCTGAGGATTACGATCCGGAAATTTTAGCTACTGCTGTGTGGTCTGTTGCAGATCCAAAGGTTGCATCTGTAACGCAGACCGGTCTTGTTAAAGGCTTGGACTGCGGCGGATCATTGGCGTGGAGTAATCAATCAACAAATGTTACTGTTTCAATCGGCGGTATCTCAAAAACTGTAACGGTTAAGGTTACAAATAAAGTCGGACTTGATAAATACACCGGCGGCCAAATTATTGGATTGGATTATGTAATTAAAGATTTTCCGATGGAATATTCTGCCGTACATTCTCCTGAAAGAGTTGATGCAACCAGACAGTTTTGGGGCGTAGTTACAGACGATGGCTCAGCTCCCTGGAATGCAAATAGCAATATGGGCATAACGAACTTTAAAGGTAATATGGAAAATTCAATTGTTAAGGTTGATGCTCCTACGGATGGAAACAACGCTGAAACAGGTAAAATTATTGGTCTGCAAGCCGGAACGACCACTATCCATACTTATATTGCAAATCTCTTAACAACCTATATTGACCTTCAAAAAGAAATTACGGTTGTTGAGATTGAGCCTAAATCAATAAAAATCACACCTCCCCAAAAAACCGATTATGTTGAAGGCAGCGTTGATTTGGATTTAACAGGCATGGTGATTGAGCTTACCTACAGCAGGGATGATATTGCTGAATATTATGGTGAAGAATTTGCAAATAGTCTTACAGATGATCAGCTTACAGTTCCTGTGACAGATTATACGGTCGGAGAAGTAAATGAAAATACTCTGGATACGGAGCAGTATGTTCTTGTTTCCGTTACGCGAGCAGGAAAAAGCTTTAAAACTGTTTTTCCAATAACAATACATTCAAAAGAATTAACAAGTATTGAGCTTGAAAATCCACAGTATAAATATCTTGAAGGTGTGACCAATCTCAATCTTTCAGATCTTCGTGTTAAGGCAAATTATAATAATGCTGAATCAGAATATGTAACGGATTATGTTGTTAATGAATCTGAATTCAATCCTGCACTTTTTGATGAAGAGCAAAACATTACTGTTACATATACTCACGCACGCAGGAGTGCTTCAGCTGCTTTTCCGGTAATTGTTTACGGTATTCCTGTTGTGTCGGTTGATTTAGGTTCGTATAATGGCGGATGGACTGACAAAGATATAACCTTTACACTTTCTTCAACACACCAGCTTGATGGGGTTAAATATTATTATAAAACAGATTCTGATTCACAGCTTGTTGAGATAGAAGGAAATACCTTAACTGTAAATTCAAACACAAGTGATGTTTATTATTTTAAAGCGGTAAACAGCAGCAATATTGAAAGCGAGTTTACACAAGGATTTGAAGTTAAGCGTGATGACATAACCCCGTCATTTAAATTGGAGCAAAGTGTTAAAGATGTTACGAATAAAGATTACGCTGTTTTAATCAGTGATATGACAGTTGGTGCATCAGGTATTCAATCGGTTACCCTGAACGGTTCTGATATAACAGACACACCAACACAGTTTACAGTAAGTGAAAACGGAACATACGATGTTGTAATCGTTGCAAATAACGGCCGTTCTTCAACACAGTCCATTACTGTTGAAAATATTGACAAAGAAGCGCCGACAGTTAACAGCATATCTATTGCAAATAAAGAAAACGGCGGCCTTGCAAGACTTCTGAATAAATTAACATTTAAAATGTTTTTCAATGAAAAGGTTGAAATAACAATTGACGCATCAGATAAAGGTGTGGCAGGTATTGACAGAATAGAATATCGTTTGCTTGATGAAAACGGAAATCCTGTTGATGATTGGAAAACATATAATGAATCAGACAAGCCGACACAGGATTCCGAATTCAAAGGATTTGTTGAAGCTCGTGCAATTGATAAGGCAACAAACGAATCAGATATTTTGCGTTCAGACGGTTATGTAATTGACAGAGATAATCCGACTGATGTTATAATGAACGCAACATACAATGGAGAAGCTTATACTCCGGCAACGTGGGTTGCAGGGGATGTTAATGTTGGGTTATCATCAACCGCCTTTTCGGATATTTATGAATATTGTTATCGTATTGACGGCGGCGAATGGATTGCTCTTGACTCAGATACTTTTACAGCAACGCAGGAGGGGATTCATAAATATGAATTCAAGGCAGTAAGCTATTCAAATCTTGAAAGTGCCGTATCGGAAATGGATATACGAATTGACCGTCAGGCTCCTGTTATACGAGTTGACTTTGAAGGTACATTCGGAAGATGGTCAGGTGACGGCGTTAAGTTTAAATTATCTACCGAGGATGAATCACTCTCAGGCGTATCCTATTATTATGATAACGGTAATGGTTGGGTTAAAATCACAACAGGCGAGGAAATTGAAATTAATTACAGTGTAAATGCAACATTCCGCTTTAAAGCTGTTAATAATGCAGGCACTGAAAGTTATCCGTCTGATAGTTATATTGTTATGATTGACGCAGAAGAACCAACAATCACGCTTAATCAATCAGTAACAACATCAACAACAAAACCCTATAACATTGAGATACAGACTACGGCAGGTGAAGCAGGTCTTAAATCTCTTTTTGTTAATGGCACTGATATAACAGATAAATCAGTTTTTGAGGTTTCTAAAAACGGTACATATGTTTTCACTGCTGTTGGTAATAATGGAAAGATTACAACAAAAGTATTAGAAATAACAAATTTTAAAATTGAAAATGAACCTCCGATTCTTCAAATTGTAGTGGATGGTACAATAGGTCATGTTACAAATGAGAATGTAGTGTTTACACTCAGTACGCCAAATGTTCTTTCAGGTGTTAAATATTATTATTCAATCGGCGAAGAATGGATACCTCTGGACGGCGATACACTGATCGTTTCGGAAAACTGTTCTGCTGTGTATAAGTTCAAGGCTGTTAACAGTGCAGGCGTAGAAAGCTATGTCAGTCCCGGATACAAAGTTCTTATTCAGAAAGAGACAGATATAGACTATGCTGCATTGAAGGCGGCTATTGAAAAATTCAGTGAATTAAACTCGGCAGATTATTCAGAAGCATCATACAATAACCTAAAAAATGTTGTTGATAATCATAAGAGCTTGTTAGACACAGCACAATCTCAGGAAGGTGTTGACCGAGCAGTAATAGAAATTCTTGAAGCAATTTATGATTTGGAGCCGTATTTTAACTTTACAGTTTCTGCTGAAAACGGCAGCTATGAAGTAACTTGTGATGGAAGTACATCAAGTGATGGTAAGTATTCTTTACTGTTTGGTACAGAAATTTCATTGTCGGCAACAGCAAAAGAGGGCTATGAATTTGTAGGTTGGTATGATGTAACAAATAATTTGTATTTCAGCAAAGAGAGTACGTATACATTCAAGATTACTTCAAATACAAATTTGAAAGCCGTTTGTGCTAAAAAACAGTCTGCAACATTGACCTTTACTACATATAGCAATTGGGTGCAGTCAACAGTTACAAAGACAGTTGACGAATGGAACAGCATAACAAGTATTGATGATTTATTGCCTGAAGTTCCTTATAAATATGGTTACAGCAACGGCAGATGGGTATATGATAATGTCGAAGTGCTTGCAAAATTAAGAGCAGGTGAAGGTGTATTCCTTATTCCTGAATATGATGAAGATGACACTTCATTACCAACACCAAGAGAGCCTGAAAATGGTGAGCCGGCACTTGATTTATATTATAAGCTTGATGCCGATACGAATGTAGGTTCATTTGTAATGGCTGCAGGAATTCCGGGTGATTGCCGAATTGAATCTGTTGGAATTGCGTTCTATTACAAAAATGCAAATGAATTTGATCCGACAAAATTTGAATTGCTGAACAATAATAAAATGCTTGTCGGCAGATTTAATACAGATGAGTTAGAAGATATTTATATCGTTAATATGAATAAATTCACCTCAGCATATAATTGGGCAGCACGAGGTGTTGTAACCTATTATGATGCTGATGGTAATCTGAAAACTGTATATTCAAATCAAATTAATATTGTAAACAGGGAGCAGGTGTAATATGAAGAAACTGAAAAATCTAATATCTGTTTTACTGCTTGCGATTATGGTATGCAGTTTGAGTATATTTGCATACGCTGCCGAAATTAATATTGACGAACCCAAAGAAAGTCATAAATATACAGTAGTAAGTATCAACGAGAATGATGTTACTTATATTTGTGATGATTGCGGAGATACAGTAAATATTCCAAAGAGTGAAATTATTGTAATGTGGAATATTGCTTATGTAAATAAGCCGCCGCAGCCAACCGATGTTGATGACAGCTCTTATCTTGATTTACATAAAGATAATATCATCAATGCAAAGGATTATGCGATATTAACGCATATGTAATTAAAGCATCCGAAGATTTTTAATTAAAATCTTCGGATGCTTTTGGCTATATTGCTTTTGTCAAAGCGAAATCTACCTTTGTATTGATTTATGTTGAATCTATTATTTATGACAGATAAGATGAATAATAGATAGCTATTTTCCTTTGTGAATAGAATTGAAATATGTAAAAGGAGTGTTTAAATGATAAGAGTTGCAAACTATAGAGACAAAAGAAACATAATAAAACAATATCCGCATACAAAATCATATTTAAAAAGAAAAGGGATATTGTATGTTGATGAAGAGGACAATGCATATAGAGGTTTTGCTTTTGTTCAAAAAAGAAATGTTATAAATGAATTAAATAAAATTGAGAATTTAATTTTAGTAATTGAAGTTTTCCGGGAAAAAGACAGAAATAAAGGAATCGCCAGCAATTTAGTGCAAAAAATTATAGATGATGCACAGGAGAATGGTGTATATCAAATAATAGCGTATTATCAAAAAAATAATACAGCGTCACACAAACTATGGGTAAAAAATCAGTTTTCGGTTATTGGAGTATCAGATGCTAACACGAATTCAGTTAGTTGTATTGCAACATATAAAATTAATTAAAGGGAGTTCTCAACTCTACCTATGAAAAACATCTTTTTCGTACCCCACACATACAAAAAGAGTGTCCTGATGGATTAAATTCAAAGGGACACTCTTTTTATATACACGCTATTACAACATATAATTTTTAAAATGATACAACAAGCTGCATTTTGAATTTTTCTTCTCCAAACACTGCGTGCGGAATATCCTTCGGCATAATCAGTGTTTCTCCCTCGTCCAAAATAAACACGTCACGGCCGACAGTAAAACGTCCTGTACCGTCGAGTACAGTTACCATAGCATCGCCGCCTGCTGCGTGTGTGGAGATTTCTTCGCCTTTATCAAATGAAAAAAGCGTCATACTGACAACGTCATTCTGAACAAGTGTTTTACTCACCACTTGTCCGTCCTGATAATCTATCAGATCTTTAAGAACAAGTTTTGTTTTTTTCTCAATATTCTTATACATTAAAATAGCCCTCCTGAAAAGTGATTTTATAGAAATATTATACCACAAATCATGCTGAAAACAATCTGCTTGTCTTTTATATAAACATTTTAATATTACTATGGAGAGAACAAAAAGGTTTATATTTGTGTTATGTGAGATTTTGTATGTTTTTTATGTTATACTGTCTCTTGAAATAAAGGAAAAGGAGTTTGCGATATGATAAGAAAATTTGAAATGAAAGACACAAAACGTGTTATGCAAATTTGGTTAGAAGCAAATTTGGAAGCGCATGATTTTGTGTCAGGTGATTATTGGTGTTCACAATATCAGACGGTACAGGAACAGCTTTCGGCGGCAGATATTTATGTATATGAACAGGATAACGAAATACAAGGATTTCTCGGTATGATGGATAACTATCTTGCAGGAATTTTTGTTGATAAAAAATACCGTTCTATGGGAATCGGAAAAGGTCTTTTAGATTACGTCAAGAAAATTTATCCTGCGTTTTCATTGAATGTTTATCAAAAAAATCAGCGAGCGGTGGATTTCTATTTGAGAGAGAATCTGACCATCGTGTCAACAGGCGTTGATGAAGATACAGCGGAGGCTGACTATACAGTGGTATGGAAAAAATAAAAAAAGGCGAGAGTGGTATCGCTTTTCTGATTCCATATCGTCCTGTATTGGTATCCTATTTAAAATAAAACCTTTTTTGTTACCTAATTAAAATAATTCAACTTTACTCATAAGGCTATTAATCAATGGTGGTTTTATGAAAAAGTTTTTTGAAGACATATTTGAATATTTAAAAGAAATAAGTCTGCCTGTAAAAGTTGCTTATATGATACTTCTCCTGACATTTGTTTTGGAAATGCTTTGGGCGTTTACAGGCGTCAGAATATATCACACCTATGTGCCTGTTGAAAGTTTATTTGATTTATATGTGCTGGCTTTTCCTTTTGTGTTTTTATTCATTAATTTTTTTGCTCTTTGCCGGAGGAGGGTAGGTAAATTTCTTTTAATGATTGACTTTGTTTTAGAGGTGACATATCCTGCATTCGTATCATCTGTATTAATGGTAATTAATGAAATTATTTCCTGAATAAAAATGTTTTTACATTAAGTAGCACTCGTATTGACAATTTGTAATAAATTAATTATAATTAACATAACGTCATTATGTGACAAATAATAAAAATATTTCTATTATTTATTTGTGGAGGAAATGCTATGAATGTATTTATGATTGGCGGAACAGGTCTTCTTGGCTGCGAGGCTGCTACTACTCTTATTAAAAAAGGTCACAAGGTAACATCAGTTGCTTTGCCGCCGTTACCGGAAGGTGCACCGATTCCAGAGGAAATGGACATCATCTTTGGTGACATCAACAAGAAATCAGATGAAGAGCTTGAGGAAATGCTCAAGGGTAACGATGTATTTATCTATGCTGCCGGTGTTGATGAAAGAGTTGAATTCCCTGCACCTGTAATGGATTATTATTATAAATTCAATATCGCTCCTCTTAAGAGAATTTTCCCAATCTGTAAAAAGGTTGGTGTTAAGAGAGCAGTCGTTCTCGGCTCATACTTTGCTTATCTTTCAAAGGCAAGACCTGATATGCGTCTTACTGAGAGAAATCCATATTTCAAGTCAAGAATTATGCAGGAAGAAGTTTGTGAGGCTTTCTGTGACGACGATTTCAGCTGTGCAGTTCTTGAGCTTCCTTACATATTCGGTACTCAGCCGGGCAGAAAGCCGGTATGGACCATTCTGATTGAGCAGATTGGCTTTATGGACAGCTGGCCGTTCACAATGTACCCAACAGGCGGTACAACAATGCTTACCTGCCGTCAGGTTGGTCAGGCAATTGCAGGTGCTGCAGAGAGAAAGAAGTCAGGCTTTGAGGCTATTCCTATCGGTATGTACAATATGAAATGGGATAAATTCCTTTCTATCGTATATGATGCAAGAGGAATGCATGGCAGAAAGATTGTCGGCGTTTCACCTTGGATGATGAAGATGGGTATGATTAAGGTTGCTAAGGATTACAAGAAGCGCGGCATTGATTCAGGTATGGATCCGTTTAATCTTCCTGATATTATGGATATTGACCTTTTCTTCAACAATGTTTACACGAAGGAGCTCGGTGTTGAAGAGGACGATATTGTTGCTGCAATTACGGATTCTATTAAGATTTCCGAAGCTGCATACAATGGTACAGTTCAGCTTCTTGAAATGAAGGGCGAGTAATTAATTAATTAACTTTATAAATACTTAAAAGCGATGAGTCTACTCATCGCTTTTTTATTTTAAAATTTATTGTTGACAAAGAATGAATTGAGTGATAACATATGTTATATAACGTTTGTTATAAAAAGAGGGGAAATGTTATGCCGCCTAAAGCAAAATATACAAAATCAGAGATTACAGATACTGCATTCAATATGGTAAGGGAAAATGGTTTAAGCACACTGACTGCGAGAAGTCTGGCGAAAGCACTTGGAACCTCAACAGGTCCGATTTTCACTGTCTTTGATACGGTTTCGGAAATTCAGGATGCAGTAATTGAAAAAGCCAAGCTTTTATATAATAGCTATTTAAAGTCTGGATTGACGCAGCCAATCCCATTTAAAGGGGTAGGAATGAAATATATTCAGTTTGCGAAAGATGAGCCTGAATTTTATAAGCTTCTTTTTATGACAGGTGACGGCACCGAACAGATTACGAACTTTCTTCCGGCGTATGAGGACAATACTTCTGAGGTGTTAGATCTTATTGAAAGCAGTTACAAAATAGATAAGGAAAAAGCCAAAAGCCTTTATAATCATCTTTCTGTTTATGCGTATGGTTATGCAGCACTTTTTGCACAGGGAATCCATATCTTTACTATGGAAGACATTGATAAAATGATGTCCGAGTTATTCAAAGCGCTGATAAGGAGTTACTTATGAACAATATAATAGAAATCCATAATTTAAACAAATCCTTCGGTGATGTCAGGGCGGTCAGTAATCTAAGCTTTAATGTAAGAAAAGGTGAGTTATTTGCCTTTCTCGGAGTAAACGGTGCAGGAAAATCAACTACGATCAACATTATCTGCGGTCAGCTCGGAATGGACAGCGGTAATGTAATTATTGACGGTTGCAGCCTTAATGAAAATCCGAAAGGTATAAAAAATGCACTCGGTGTTGTATTTCAGAATTCTGTGCTTGATAAAGCTCTTACTGTTTATGATAATCTGGAGAGCCGTGCAGCTCTTTACGGAATATATGGTAAGGCGTTTAAGGCAAGACTCTCAGAGCTTGCAAGGCTTCTTGATTTTGAGGATTTGCTGAAAAGAACGGTAGGAAAGCTTTCAGGAGGTCAGCTGAGACGAATTGATATAGCACGTGCTTTGCTGCATAATCCTAAAATTCTTATTCTTGATGAGCCTACGACAGGACTTGACCCTCAGACCAGACAAACGCTCTGGAATGTTATAAGCACATTGAGAAAAGAAAAAAATATGACCGTATTTCTTACCACTCATTATATGGAGGAGGCGGCAGAAGCAGATTATGTTGTCATTCTTGACAGCGGTAAAATTTCCGCAGAGGGAACGCCTTTGGAACTGAAAAACACTTATACAGGAGATTTCATTACACTTTATGGTATCAGTGAGAATGAGGTTAAGCAGCTTGGCAGACCTTATGAAAAAATGCGTGATTCCTACAGAGTATCTGTTGAAAATACGGAAAAAGCAACGGAACTTATCCTCAGATATCCTGATGTATTTACTGATTATGAAATCGTCAAGGGTAAAATGGATGATGTATTCCTGTCTGTAACAGGTAAAAAGCTTGTAGGGGGAGAGAGCAAATGAAAACGTTGAATGTTCTTATCAAAAGAAATATAAAGCTCTTTTTCAAGGATAAGGGAATGTTTTTCACATCTCTGATTACGCCGGCTATTTTACTGGTTCTCTATGCAACCTTTTTGAAAAATGTATATTACGATACCTTTGTTTCCGCTTTGCCTGAAGCCTTTAATGTTTCGGAAAAGCTGATTAATGGATGTGTGTCAGGGCAGATTATTTCTTCCATTCTTGCTGTTTCCTGTGTAACTGTGGCATTCTGTTCAAATATGCTTATGGTACAGGATAAATCGAGCGGAAGTATTAAGGATTTCACAATTTCATCGTTAAAGAGCTCGTCCCTTGCAATTAGCTACTATTTTGCCACCATGATTTCAACGCTGGTGATTTGCCTTGCTGCACTGTGTATCTGCCTTGCTTATGTTGCCGGTACAGGATGGTATATGAGTACGCTTGATGTAATCTATTTATTACTTGATGTTTTTATGCTTGTGATGTTTGGTACGGCACTATCAAGTATTATCAATTTTTTTCTGAATACGCAGGGACAGATGTCGGCAGTAGGAACGATTGTCAGCTCCGGCTATGGTTTCATATGCGGTGCTTATATGCCTATATCACAGTTTTCTGAGGGACTGCAGAAAGTAATTTCTTTTCTGCCCGGCACGTATGCGACATCACTTATACGTAATCATGCGATGAACGGTGTTTTTAAAGAAATGTCAACTCAGGGATTTCCTGATGAAGTTGTTGATTCCATAAAAACCTCCATTGACTGCAATATCTATTTTTTTGACAATAAAGTTTCTATAGAAATGATGTATTTCATACTTATAGCGACCATTGTTATTCTTCTGTCAGTATATGTTATTATGAATATCATCAAAAGCAAAAGGGTAAAATAAGAAAAAGCAGTACGTCTGACTAAGATGTACTGCTTTTTTGCTTGAGTATTTTTGCTGTCGGAATAACAAGAATAAGTGTCAGTATAAATGATAATATATCCGCTGCAGGCTGTACATAGGTTATACCTGCTGCCTTCAACCACATAGGGAGTGTGAGCATAAGCGGTACATAGAAAATGCCCTGTCTCGCCAGTGCGAGCACAGTTGCTTTACCGGATATCTTCAGTGACTGCATAAGCATATTTGAGGAGGTGCAGTAGCCGATAAGCGGCATTGCAAAGCACTGTGCTCTTAATGCTTTTGTGCCTATCTCAATAACCTCAGCATCGTCACGGAAAACTGCGATCAGTTGAGGTGCAAACAGAAAGGCAATTATAGAAAAAACGGTTATGATGCAGGTGGTTATGACTGTGGTAAACTTATATCCTTCATAAACTCTTTTATAATTTTTTGCACCGTTATTGAAGCTGCATACAGGCTGATATCCCTGACCAAAGCCGATTACAATAGCCATACCTAAAAACGTAACTCTGTTAAATACACTCATTCCTGCCACAACGGCATCACCGTACTTTGCACAGGCAAAGTTAAGACATATGGTTGCAACAGTCTGAATGCCCTGACGTGCAAGGGAGGGGAGACCGTTTTTGGATATGTCTGCAAATATTTTAAGTTCAGGTTTGCATTTCTTTATATTAATCCTGATATTTTCACCCTTACGTGTTCCTAAAAGCAGTACAATAAAGCCGATGAACTGACTGATGATTGTTGCAATTGCCGCACCCTGAACACCAAGCCTGAAGGTGAATATGAATAATGGGTCGATAAGAATATTTAAAATACTGCCGCTGAGTATTCCTGCCATTGAGTAAATGGCACTGCCCTGATATCTCAGCTGATTATTAAGAACAAAGGAAGTAAGTATAAAGGGTGAGCCAAGCAAAATATATTTAAGATATCCGCTTGCAGATTCAAGTGTTGTCTGTGTTGCACCGAGCAGCAATGCTATTTTTTCGGAGAAAAAGAATCCGACTACTGCCATAATGATTCCGGTTATAAAGGCGGTGAAAAAAGCAATGTTGGCATAAATTTCAGCATGTTCCTTTTTCTTCTCTCCAAGAAAAGTGCTTATCAGTATTCCGCTGCCGTTACCAAGAAAAAAACCGACTGCCTGCAGCAATGTCATAACTGAAAAAACAATACCGATTGACGCAACGGATGTTGTGTCAATTTTTCCTACAAAGTAGCTGTCTGCCATATTATATACAGCTGAAACAAGCATCGTTATGATTGTAGGAACGGCAAGTGACGATATTAATTTCTTTACAGGCTCCTTTGACATTTTGTCAAATTTATCTTTATACTTCTTCATTTTGAATTTTCCTTATATTCTTATATAGACGGACATTTCATTTTCTGTACGATTTCCCCATTGATAGTATGGAATAAATTTTATATTACATTCCTCAAAATTCGGACTTGTGTAATTCGAGTAAAGAGCACTGTCCTCCTGTTCTCTGAAACCGTCTGCAGAGATATTTCCGTCTTTATAAATAAAATTCGGCTTGTTCGACAGTTTAAGCAGCTGAAGATTTTTGCCATTGTCTGCCTCCTCGATACAGTATACAATCGGTCCTCTTGTCACCGCAACCTTGCCGATGTTCGCTCTTACCTTGTTGGAGCATTTTATCATTTTTATCTCTGTGACAAATTCTGCATTTATTGTACAGCTTTCTTTGATAGCAATAAACGCATAGCCGTTTTCAATCTTATAATTTTCAGAGATATTATATTGGTCACACCAGCCGGGAATACGCAGTGCAAGTACAAATGGCTTATTCACTTTTACACTTAATGAAACCTTTCCATTATCAATATAGCTTGATTTGATATGAATATCTGCCTTGTCACTTGTCATATGATTTCCAATGTACTGATTAACATATATAGTGCTGTCACTTTCCGTAAAAATATATTCGTTAATGGAGGAGATAAGCCTTGCAAGATTAGGAGGACAGCATGCACAGGAAAACCATTTTTGCCTTACCGGTTTTATGTGTTTTTTGCGTGAATCAACCTTTGACGCAATCGGTAAAACCTCAAGCGGATTGACATAGAAAAAAGATTTCCCATCCTCAGCCATTCCTGAAAGAACGGTGTTATAAAGTGCTCTTTCCATAACATCTGCATAATGCGAGTTGATTTCACATTCTGCCATTCGTCTTGCAAAAAATATCAGTCCGATTGATGCACAGGTTTCGGCATATGCCAGATCATTCGGTAAATCGTAATCAAAAGAAAATGCCTCGCCGTCTACTGTTACACCGATACCACCTGTAATATATATTTTTTTGTTTTCAATGTTATCCCATATGCTTTTGCAGGCATTGAACAGCTCCGCATCATTATATGCTTTTGCAATGTCCGCCATAGCCGCGTAAAGATAAACGCCTCTTACTGCGTGCCCTACAGCCTCAGTCTGATACTTCGGCTCAATATGTGCCTGATTGTAATGATAATTATCATTTACTGTTTCTTTGCCGCGTTCCATATCAAAATAATACGGCTTTTTTCCTCGTTCTTCAATAAAGAATTTTGCAGTGCGGAGATATTCTTTTTTGCCTGTTGCCTCATATAGCTTTACAAGAGCCATTTCAGCTATTTCGTGTCCGGGATAGCCCTTTATCTTATCTTCGCAAAAGGTTCGGCAAATCAGGTCTGCAAAGCGGCAGGCAGTGTCAAGGAGCTTTCTGTTGCCAGTTGCATTATAAAAGCTGATTGCACCCTCAGCAAGGTGACCGAAGCAATAAAGCTCGTGGTGGTCCTTAAGATTTGAAAATACTTTGTTTCTGTCGTTTATGATATAAAGAGTATCAAGATATCCGCTTTCAAGCTGTGCTTCGCATATGATGTCAATATATTCATTTGCTTTGTTTTCAAGCTCTTTGTCAGGATGATTCTGCAGAGAATATCCGACTGCCTCAATCCATTTATATACATCGGAATCTTGAAATACCCAGCCGTGAAAAGCATTTTTGTCTGAATTGTTTTCATCATACTGCCACCTGTCAACAGGATAGGTGGCAGGTTCGATACCTTTTCTTATATCTTCGCAAACTTTACCTGCTTTTATAAAATTCTCAATGCAGTAGCTTTTCTCTGCATTATCTATTTTGTCCTGCAAGGCAAGGTACTGATAAGGGATAACGTCTTTTCTTACAGTTTCAAATACTTTATTCCAAAAAGTATCATCTATTTTTACAGTATTTATTTCTGAATGTTTTGAAAAGTTTTTGCTGTTCATATGTGTCTCCAATAAAAATGCACTTGTATTTGTTACAAGTGCATTTTAACATATCTGAAATTATTATCAAGTGTCAGGCAGCAAAGTTTGAGCAATTTATGATTTCGTTTAATTCTCTCAGCTGCGCATCTCTTTCTTCAATACGCTCGAGTCTTCTTTTTTCAAAGGCCTTTCTTTTCTGCTCCTTGTATTTCTTTGATTCAAAAAAATACATTACACCGAGTGCAGATACGGAAAGTGAAAAGACATCAATTGCAAAAAGTATTTTCATCTGATTGTCTGTAAGATTGTCAAAAAGATTGAATGAAAGCATTGTAATGCCAAAGCCTGCCGCCAGTGTGATTGTTGTGATAAGAATTCCTGTGATGATTTTTTTTACTGTTTTCTTCATAAGAAATACCTCCTTTTTCTCTAGCCAAACAAGAGTCGAACCCAACAGCCTAAAATAATTCGTTTTCCGCACCTAACGTCATTTTTTGTCTTGTTATACGGCAGTATACCTGCGTCAAAGAAATGACGCTATGCACAAAAAACGGATTATTTTAGGTGCTTCGCAGTTTAACTTGAGCAATTTTGTTCAAAGAGAAGGCAAAAAGCGCAGGAAAGCTGTCGCTTTGCGAGCATTTTTAACGCTGTATTTGGGCATAAATTGCCAAGTTAAACCTTGTTTTGTTCGGCTCTTGTTTGGCTACAAATGCATTTTAGCAGAATGATATTTTTATTCAATAGGACAAAGGAGGAGTGTCCAAGTTTTTGGACACTCCTCAAGGTTTTTTTACAAATTTTCAATTTTCTATTGACAAAATTAAATTTTCTGCTACAATTTTTAGACTTTTTTCAGGTATTCCTGATGGTGAAATGACCAAAACGATTTGATTATTCTCATATTTTTCCACAAAAACCTTTAATCCGAATTCTTTAAATACGGATATATCCTTGTTAAATTCCGATACCAGAACAATCTGCAGGGTGTTTTCACCGATTTCAATTTTAGCATTTGGCATTTCTTTTTTCAGCATATTATAAAACTTTTTTGTTTTTGCAGTGTAAAGACGTCTTATTTTTCTGATCTGTGATTTAATGTGACCGTCACGTATATAATTGCACAGTGCAATCTGCTCAGTCTTGCTTGCTGTCTGAGCAAAGCGATAAGCATTTTTATTGAATTTTTTAGTTAATTCATCCGTAAGCACCATAAAGCTTATTCTTATGCCGGGCAAAAGCATTGCAGAAAAGGAGCCCATATATATGATGTTGCCTTTCCCTAATGCGAAAAGTGATGGTGTTGGCTTTACATTATACAGAAATTCATTTTCATAGTCATCCTCAATGACAAGCGAGTTATGTTTCTGAGAATAGGATATCAGCTCTAGACGTCTTTTTATAGGCATAACGTCACCCCACCTTGTCATATGCGAGGGGGAGACATAAATGATATCAGCGTCCTTATCTCTTGTGTGCACTTCAAATCCGTAATCGCTGAAAATGCTCATTCCCTGCGTAAAGCTCTTATCAGGAAAGGAAACGCTGCTGTTTCTGTCAATCAGTGCACACAGTATCTGCAGCAGCGGCTGTACACCTGCACCGATTATGATTCGTTCAGGTGATGCAATCACATTCCTTTTTTCCTTTATATATTGCGATATTGCACATCTTAAATCATATTCACCCTTTGGCTGGCTGTAGGAAAGCAGCCTGTCTGTCTGCCTAAGTGCACTTTTGATATATCTTTGCCACAGTGCAAAGTCAAAGCAGTCCTCATCAGCCGTACCGCCTGTGAGGTCAAATTCTGTGCTTTCTTCTGCAGCCTCTTCATCTTCTTTAATTGGATTTTGTACGATGTCGGAAACGAAATATCCGCTCTTTTCCTGAGCAATGATAAAACCCTCCGCGCATAAATCAAAATAAGCATTCTGAACTGTGGTTACTGACACATCATAAATCTGTGCAGCTTTTCTTACGGAGGGTATTTTATCTCCTGCTTTGAGCTCGCCTGAAAGAATCATATCTCTTATTATATTATAAAGCTGTGTGTATTTTTTCATCACTGTACCTCAAAATATTATTGAAACTGTGTATTTTAATCATTACAGTAATAGTATATAATAATTAGAAAGATATTTCAAGAGGGGAGAGATATAATGAAAAAATGTGCGGTAATCAATGATTTATCAGGCTTTGGAAAATGCTCTTTAACTGCGGCAATACCGATTATATCCGTTATGGGCTCTGAAGTTCACCCTCTTCCGACCGCTGTTCTGTCAAATCAGACTGCTTATGAAAGCTTTCAGTCTGTGCCGTTAACCGATGTAATGCCTGAATTTATATCGGAGTGGAAAAAGCTGAATCCAGTTTTTGACGGAATACTTACAGGTTTTGTCACAGATGAAAAACAGCTTGATATTATCAGCAATTTTATTGATGAATTCAGGACAGAAAATACAACTGTTATTGTTGACCCTGTTATGGCGGATAACGGTGCTTTGTACAGCGGTTATACTCCTGCAATGTGTGAAAAAATAAAAAAGCTCTGCCATAAGGCGGATATCATCACACCGAATATTGCTGAGCTTGCTTTCCTTGCTGATGAAAAATACAGTGAAGATATTGACGATATTAACCGCTATGCAAATAAGCTTCAGCTGGAGGGTATTGAAAGAATAGTTGTCACAGGATACAAGCAGGACAATATGATTTCCAATCTTGTTTATGACAACGACGGTATGGCAATAGCATCGTCAACTCTGATCGGCGGTTATTACAGCGGAACAGGTGATATACTTGCTTCAATAATAATGGGCGGAGTATTAAAAGGTTTAAGCCTTGTTCAGTCGGTTTCACTTGCAACCGAATTTATAAGCAAGGCAATCGCAGATACTGATTGTGATAATCATAATGACGGAATTGAATTTGAAAAATATCTCGGAGATTTGCTATGAAAAATAATAAGGTATTTAAAATGACAATCACAGCAATGTTCACCGCAATGATTTTTGTACTGACAAGATTTGTTTCAGTCCCTGTCGCAACAGGGTATGTTCACTTTGGTGATGCACTGATTTATCTTGTGGCATCCACACTCGGAGGCGGCTGGGCATTGTTTGCAGCAGCTATCGGCGGTGTGCTTGCCGATATAACATCAGGCTGGTTTACATATGCGCCTGTTACATTCATTGTGAAAATACTGATTGCATTGCTTTTTGTTTTTGTTAATAAAAAAAGTGAAAAAATCTTGACACCGATAACTGCTTTGCTTACAATACCAGCAGGAGCAATTACAATCGGTGGCTATTTTATCGGTGATATGATTATTGATAAGGCCTATGCCGTTGTTAATATTCCAGGCAATGCCATTCAGGCAGTCGGAAGTGCTGTTGTGTTTATCGTACTTGCAGCAGCCTTTGACGCTGCTAAGATGAAGAAAAAATTTTTTATGGATAAGAAGTGAGGATTATGGCTGATATCGTTTATACCCTTGAGGGCGGAGTTTATCTGAATATAACAAATAAATGCCCCTGCAACTGTGCTTTCTGTATACGTTCTAAGGGCGACGCAGTAGGTGATGCTGAAAAGCTCTGGTTTGATGAGGAACCGACTTTTGAAGAAATCAAAAAGGCAATTGACGATTTTGATTTCAGCAAGGTTGACAATGCTGTTTTCTGCGGATACGGTGAGCCTACAAATGCCTATGACAATCTGCTTGCCGCTGCAAAGTACCTCAGAAGCGTGAATCCGGATATTAATCTGAGACTCAATACCAACGGACTTTCCGACTTAATCAACGGAAAGCCTACTGCTGAGGAGCTTTCAGAGAATTTTGATACCATATCCGTTTCTCTGAACGAGCCCACATCGGAAAAATATGATAAAATCACAAGAAATATTTATCCCGGCAGGGCATTTGACGCAATGCTTGAGTTCACACGTGAATGTGTTAAATACTGCAAGGATGTCAGAATGACCGTTGTTGATGTTATTTCTGAGGAGGAAATAGAGCAGGCAAGGCTTGTGTGTGAATCAACAGGTGCCAAATACAAGGTACGTTCCTTTGCCAGAGGCAGATAGTTATTTACAGGATAATAGAAATAATCTACACCCGGTGTTCATTAATTAGCACCGGGTATTTTTTTCTTGTAAATATTTTCTGTTAATGCTATGATTGAATTATAAATAATAAGGGGGATTTAGCTATGGCTAAAAGTAAAGGAGCAGGTGCACTTGCCGGGCGTACCTGGATGTCGATTATACTCTTTGGTCTTATTGGTCAGATTGCGTGGATGGTTGAAAATATGTACTTTTCACGCTTTATGCAGAATGAGATTACAAGGGCACCGTATGCCACAACACTGATGGTTGCTTTTTCCGCAATATTTGCCACATTGTCAACACTTATCGGCGGTGCATTATGCGACAGAACAGGTAAGCGTAAAATGTTTATCTGCTGGGGTTATGTTATCTGGGGTCTGACAATTATGATGTTTGCCCTTGTGCCAATGCAGCCGAGTGCTGATAAGGTATTGCCTCTTGTAATATTAGTCGTAGCAATGGACTGTGTTATGTCCGTAATCGGTTCAATCAGTAATGATGCTGCCTTTAACGCGTGGGTTACAGATATTTCCGATACCTCAAACAGAGCAAGAGTTGATACCGTTCTTGCAATTATGCCGCTTCTTGCTCTTGCAGTGGTATTTGTAGGCTTTGACGGACTTACAAATGCATCAGCAACTACGGATGACTGGAAAAAGTTCTTCCTTATACTCGGAATTATCCCAAGCATCGGCGGTTTAATCGGTCTTCTGATTATGAAGGATAAAAAGGGAATTACCGCAAATAAAGAAAATTCCTTCCTTTCTGATTTTACATATTCACTTCAGCCAAAGGTAATTAAGCAGAATAAAATGCTCTATGTCTGCCTTGCAGGCAATATGATTTCAGCAGTTGCTTATCAGATTTATGTTAACTATCTGTTCAATCTGATTGAGGGCACTCTTGGTATTACAGACTATATTATTCCTGTTGCGATTATTATGGTTGTATCGGCAGTCGCATCTGTTTTCGTTTCATCAGCAATGGATAAGTACGGCAAAAAGCATTTTTATTTCCCAACCATTATTGCAGGAGCGGTAGGCAGCCTTGTAATCTGGTCGGCCAAGTTTCTCGTCGGCAAGGATGAAAAACTGCTTATCGGTGTGCTGATTATAGGCGGTATCCTTGCTATCGGTGTAAGCCTTATTATGGCAGGTCTCTTTACTGCATCATACAGAGATTATATTCCTAAGGGAAAAGAAGGCTTGTTTCAGGGATGCCGTATGGTTATGTATGTTTTAGTTCCTATGATTATAGGTCCGCTGATTGCACAAACCATTATCAATTCAGCGAATAAGGGTGTTACAGATGCTGCGGATATTGTTTATCCTATGGAGCTGTTTCTCGGTGCAGCAGTAGTTATGTTGTTTGCTCTTATCCCTGCAGGCATTGTCAGAAATAAGCAGGCAGAACATCATAATAGGCTTATGAAGGAAATTGAGGAATAAGGACAATCGCAAATATGATTGTTTTGATCGATTCCATTCTGAAATAAATCTATTTTCAGATAATCAAAAAGCATATGCCAATGTGTATTACATACGGCATATGCTTTTTATTTATATTGCTTATGTTTTTATTTTATGGATTTTATTCTCAAGCAGCAATGAGATAAAACCGATTGTAAAGCCTGATATGTTAAATACAATATCATCAATATCCACGCTGCCGCATTTGAAAATATACTGATACCCCTCAACACAAAAGGGAATAATCAGTCCGATTATAAATATCTGATATTTTTTAATTTTCGGAAAAACCGCTTTAATCAGAAAAGCAATCGGTATGAAAAATGCTACATTGCCTACAAAATTAAACAGCGGCCATGTATTTCCGTGAAAATGGCTTATCATATAATCAAGATAGCTGATAAGTCCGTTACCGAATTTTAAATTAACCTCAAAATAACTGTTAGGCTTTCTTGCAAAAATGATTAAAAAAGAAAAAATGTAAAAGGGGAGAAAGGACAGCCACAACTTTCTTGACAGCTTGTCAAAGTCGGATTGTCTGCTGACGGAAACACCTATATAAAGAGCAGTGTTGGCAATATAGATTATGCTCAACCACCACATTTTATAATAATTTTCACTGCCGCTTATATTGGTTACAAAATAATCAAAAGCAAAAAATACAAGAAGTACATTTAAAAATATCCCTGAAAACTCAACAATTCTTTCCTGCTGCTTTTTATTTATTATTGTTGCAAGAAATACAAAAAGGAATACAAGTAAAAATTTTATGAGCAGTTTGTCCGTATCTGAATATCCGAGATATCCCTGAAATTTGTCAGTTGAGATTGTCAGACAGGATAAAATATAAGTTATAACAAAAAATATGTATTTAATTTTATTGCTTATGCCATTTATCATTTAATTACCAGCTTTAAATATTCAGTTCGTTCAGAAGCCTTTTGTATTGCTCGGACTCTTTGTTTGTATTCATAATGGATTTTATTGTGCTTTTTGAGTGGGCTTTTCGTTTGAATACCGCATCAAATAATCTGTTAAGCCACGCAACAGGCAACAGGATAGGATGTTTCTTTGCATAGGGGCACTGATTTTGCAGGTATCTTTTGCTTGGGAAAAGCAGTGCAAGCAAGGCTCTCAGCTTTGCTGAAAAATTATTTCGGCCGTCTTTTCCGATTCCTTTGTTGATATAATAGTTTCCAAGATTCCTTTTGTTAAAACCAAAACTGCCGCTGCTGATGATTTCGTCCTCAAAAAGCTTTCTGAATTCTTCATTTTCATTAAAATCAATTTCGCTTTTTATCGGTGTGTTAAACCAGTAATTGCACAGCGAAAAACTTGCTTTTGCAAAGGTTTCAATATGAAGTTCGGCACATTTTATTATAAATTTATCATAGTCAAAATCAGCCATATGTCTGATGATCACATCAATGTCCATAAACATTTTTATCCCTGCACCGCACAGATTGAAATGTTTAATGATGTGGCAAAGAATATAAAGCAGATGCAGCTCATCATCAATAAAATATTCATATCCGTTATTTGAGCACATATCAAATATGTTCTTAAAATACGGATGATCATAGTCCTCTGTGCTGTGTATCTCGATATGCTGTTTGTCATAATCGAAGGCAAAGCCGTTGTCAGAGTCATCATTTATATTAATATTGCTGCTTATAATAATTTGACGGAATCTGTCAATATCAGCGTATTTAATAATAACATCAATATCACCGCTTGTCCTGAATTCTTTTACAGGATAATAATTACGCAGTATTGCCCCTTTAATTAACAGAAAATCTATTCCTGCGTCGGTAAGCATTTTCTTTATGTCGTTTATTGCAATGGTCTTGCTGTCACTGTCAATAAGCGTATATCCGAGCTTCTGACGAAACTTTGACAGAAGATTTTTTTCAGGCTGATTCTTGCTTTCAAGCATCATAATCTGATTTGCCGTAATTGCACATACATTATGAATATTTGAAAGTCTGTATATTTCCTGCCAATCTATATTTTCCATAGCATCAGGAGATATATTATTAAGATAAGATGAAATAAGTGAAACAAAATATTTCTCGTTGCTGTTCATGTTTTATACCTCCTTTTTATAGATTTTAAATCAATCCTTGCTGTCAGTCAATCCTATTTTCTTTGTCAGCGACTGAATATGCTCAAGATATACAAGACTTGAGAATTCTTTAATTGCCTGCTTGATTGTGCTTTCAATCAAGTCTTTTTGAAGATCGGTTATATTTTTTAGCGAATGAATTGCTTTGATAAGCCTTGCAAAATCAAAGACCTTAATATCCTCATAGTTATTTATTCCTGAGCTTTCAACAAAGTCAAATATTGTTTCAAAAACATCTTCAATATTTTCTTCTCCGACTGCGGTAGTCAGTTTTTTTAAATATTTGTCAACAAATTTGCTCGTTTCATCTGTCTCATCGGTAAATTCAAAATGATTATCACGAATCAGCCAGGATGATACCTGATGCTGCTTAATATTTTCATTTGTGCTTTTTACAATCTTCCTTGATGCGTTGTGATAAAGCATACATCCGATGATTGAGGACTGCGGTATATATGAAAATATTCTGTCCTTCATTTCAATGAAATCATACCGTTCAATCATCTGTCGCGGAAAGCCCGGTGCATCAAACTCGTAGATGCCTTTGATTTTCTTTTTCAGTGAATTGGAACAGCTTACACCGGAAAAGGAAGCAAGATTGCCGCCCTTTGAGTGACCGCATATCATCAGATTCCTTTCTGCAAGGGTTCCGCATTCCTCAAGATAATAAAGTGCATGAATCTGTGCAGGAACAGGGAACATATAGCTGAGCATTGCGGATTCTTTAATTCCGGTAACACTTGTGTCCGTACCTCTGAATGCGATAACTGCCAGCTCACTGTTTATGTAAAAGGTTATTGCTGAAAATTGCTTGTCGATTTTATCATTGACATTATTCACATATTTTAAAAGTGTGATATTCTTATATCTGTTTGTATGTGCACACTGATTCAGAAGCATGGACGCTTTGTAAACAATTGATATTTTTTCTTTGAGTTCATCTTCGTTGTAGAGATTGAAATACTGGTATGATGCTTCTTCAAGAGTGATTTCCACATCACTGTCAGGTTTACATACTATAGCGGAGAAATCCACATAACTCAGTTGTGAAAATATCAGTGCATCAACCTCGTTGAAGGGCACTTCATTGAAAGACATATTTTTATATTTTTCAATATATTCCGTAATCGTGCTCATACTCATTCCCCATTAACAAATTGTCTACAAAAAAGATAAATAAAATTCATTTTAGTTTAATAGTTTTGAAATTTTCCTTTGGTAATATTTAGACAAGCAAAAGGAAAGCTTACTTTAGTTTCATAATTTTTTCCGAGTGGAAAACAGTTTTCGGAGTCAGAGTTTCTCCTCATTCAATTCATAAAAATACTTTTTTCATTTCTCTGTCTGTTTTTAAAAATACTCCATCCACTTAACCACCTCTGCTCCCCCAAAGCAGAGGTGTGTTTCTTTTATGGACAAATTAAAATTCGTTATAGCTTACCATTTTGTTCATATCAATAAATGTATTGTGAAGCGGATTTACAGGTGCATCATCAGCCGGGTAGCCTGTCGGAAGCAGGGCAAGTATCTCCAGATTATCAGGGATTGAAAAATGACTGCGTATTTTTACAGGATCAAAAGCCATTACCCATGTTGTTCCCAGTCCTATGTCTTCTGCCTGAAGCATCATATGCGTTGTTACTATGCTTGCATCAATTTCAGCAGAGTTCCTGCCGTCATATCTTCTTATATATGCCGCTTCGCTTTCATAACAGATGATAAAGCAAAGCGGTGCATTAAAGCCGTATTTTGTACACGCATTCAGCTTAGAAAGCTTTTCTTTATCATTGATTACAAGTATTCTCTGTGGCTGTTTATTAACAGCAGTAGGTGCAACAAGAGCAGCGTTTAAAATCGTATCAATTTTATTCTGCTCAACCTCCTGCTCTTTGAATTTTCTGCAGGAAAAGCGTTTTTTCGCTAATTCGGAAAAAGACATATAAATTTACCTCACTTTAATTTATGCCTATATAATAGCAAATATATATTAAAAACACAATAAATATATGCTTTTATTTTTTGTTCAAATCTGTTAGAATAATAACACGATTTACTTTATTGCTGAAAGGATAATTTATGGATATTACATTAAAGCTTACTCAGGAATTTTCACTGAAAGCATGGCAGGTTGAAAACGTTATAAAGCTGATTGACGACGGCAATACAATTCCTTTTATTGCCCGCTACCGAAAAGAAGCGACAGGCTCGCTTGACGACCAGCTTTTAAGAAATCTTTATGACAGACTGACTTACCTCAGAAATATGGAGGAGCAGAAGGAAAAGATTATTGCCTCCATCAAGGCACAGGAATTAATGACAGATGAGATAAAAGCATCTATTGAAAATGCAGCAACACTTACTGAGCTCGAAGATATATATAGACCCTTCAGACCCAAGAGGAAAACACGCGCATCTGTTGCAAAGGCTAAGGGCTTACAGGGTCTTGCAGATGCTATATATGCTCAGGAAATGAACGGCAAATCACCGTTGGAACTTGCTGAGAATTATCTGAATGATGAGGTTGAAACAGTTCAGGATGCAATTGACGGTGCAAGGGATATTATTGCAGAAATGATATCCGATGATCCGGCAGGCAGAAAGATGATACGTTACTCCTGTAAGAATAACGGCAGTATTGTTGTAACAGGGATTAAAGAGGATTTAGGCGTGTACGAAATGTACAAGGAATACAGCGAGCCTATTAAATCCATTGCTGGCCACAGGGTACTTGCAGTCAACAGGGGAGAGAAGGAAGGTTTCCTTAAGGTATCTGTTGATTTTGATAAAATTGTTGCACTCTCAATGCTGTCCAATCTTCACGTTAAAAATAATTCACCGACAACAGATGTAGTTATTGAAGCGATTGAGGATTCCTATTCAAGACTTATTTTTCCGTCTATTGAGCGTGAAATCAGAAATGCACTTACCGATAATGCAAGTGAAAGTGCTATAGAAGTTTTTGCAAAAAATACACGTCAGCTGCTTATGCAGCCACCTGTCAAAAATAAAATCACACTGGGACTTGATCCCGGATACAGAACAGGCTGTAAGGTTGCAGTTGTTGATGAAACAGGCAAGGTGCTTGATACAGGCGTAATCTATCCTGTTCCGCCTCATAACAAGATTGAAGAGGCTAAGAAGATTATAAAGAATCTTGTGAAAAAGCATAATGTGCAGATGTTTGCTATCGGCAACGGTACTGCGTCTCACGAAACAGAGGTTTTCGCCGCTGAGGTGATCAAGGAGCTTGACTGCGGTATAACATATATGGTTGTAAGTGAAGCAGGTGCGTCGGTTTATTCAGCATCAAAGCTTGCTGCACAGGAATTTCCTGAATATGATGTTTCCCTCAGAAGTGCCGTATCCATTGCAAGACGACTTCAGGACCCACTTGCCGAGCTTGTTAAGATTGACCCTAAGGCAATCGGTGTGGGGCAGTATCAGCACGATATGCCGCAGAATCGCCTGTCACAGGCGATTGACGGCGTTGTTGAGGATTGTGTAAACGCAGTAGGTGTAGATTTGAATACTGCCTCTGCTCAGCTTCTGAATAGGGTTGCAGGTGTGTCCTCTGCAGTTGCAAATAATATTGTTGCTTACCGACAGGAGAACGGTGCATTCACATCACGTGAGCAGATTAAGAAAGTATCAAAGCTCGGACCGAAGGCATTTGAGCAGTGCGCAGGCTTCCTCAGAGTGAGTGAAAGCAAAAACGTTTTAGACAATACGGCAGTTCACCCTGAAAGCTATAGTGCCGCCAAAGAATTGCTTAAGCTCTGCAATGTGTCAGACGATGATGTGAGAAGCGGAAATGTTACGGCGATTCAGAGCTATGTCAAGACAGTCGGCACATCAGCTCTTGCACAGCAGCTTGGTATCGGCGAGCCTACTCTGATTGATATTACTAAGGAAATTGCAAAGCCCGGCCGTGACCCACGTGACGAGCTGCCTGCACCTCTGCTCAGAACGGATGTTATGGGCATTGACGATTTGAAAGTTGGTATGGAACTCAAGGGTACTGTAAGAAATGTTATTGATTTTGGTGCGTTTGTTGATATCGGTGTGCATCAGGACGGACTTGTTCATATTTCTCAGATAACGGATAAATATATCAAGCACCCAAGTGATGTGCTTAAGGTAGGCGATATTATTACTGTCTGGGTATTATCGGTTGATGCAGCCAAAAAGAGAATCGGTCTGACAATGAAGGCACCTAAAAATGGAAATTAAAGTTATAAAATCAAAACGCAAAACGATTTCACTTTCTGTTGATGATAATCTGAATGCTGTTGTGAGAGCACCATATGGCGTATCAAATGAAAAAATAAATGATTTTGTAGAGAGCAACAGAGAATGGCTGATGAAAGCAACAGAGCGTAAAAAAGCACAGCTTGAAAGAACTGACCTTACCGAAGATGAAATTATAAATCTGATTCATCTTGCTAAGGATGTTATCCCAAGGCGTGTGGAATACTATTCCGAAATAATGAATCTCTGTCCGACAGGAGTAAAAATCACAAAGGCGAAAAAGCGTTTTGGTTCCTGTAATGGAAAAAACTCTCTTTGTTTTTCCTGCTTTCTTATGAAATATCCTATGGAAGCTGTTGATTATGTTGTGGTGCACGAGCTTGCACATATAAAGCATCATAATCACAGTAATGATTTTTATAATCTGATAAATCAATATATGCCGGATTATAAGCAAAGAGAAAAGCTATTGAAATAAAAAAAGTGTAGAAATTTTCTACACTTTTTTTATGTTTACGATTACAATTTCAGGGTGATTGAATAATCTGAGAGGGAATTCGGAATTGCCTAAGCCTCTGCTTATAATCAGCTTTGGTCTGTCTCCGAAGGTACCGCGTGCATATTTCGGCAGCACACCCTGACCCGGTGAAAACAGCGGACCGACAAACGGCATAATCCATTGACCGCCGTGTGCGTGACCGGATAACTGCAAATCAAAATCATACTGACTGTAATTCATCTCTTTGATGCCTTCAAAATTTTCAGGGAAATGGCAGAGGACAAGCCTGAAGTTATCTGCTCTTTCCAGCTCGGCAAAATGTTCACTCATATCCTTATATTTGAACGTGCCTTTTTTTCTTTCCTTGTAATCGGAAAAATCAGCCTGATTTTCATCAAGTCCGAGAATCGTTACATTGTCCGTTTTTAAGCATCTGTTCAGCAGAACGTTGAATCCGATTTCTTCAAGCTCCTGCATAAGCTCTTCAAAACGATCAAGCCGTCTCTCGTGATTGCCAGTAATGTAATAGACCGGTGCAATTTTTACAAGCTCTTTGCCGTATGCAAGCATTTTGTCCTTATTACGGCATTTATCATTGATATAATCACCTGTGATGCATATTATATCAGGGTCAAGCTCTTTTGTCCTGTCTAATACCTCTTTAAAAGGTTTTGAGTGAAAGTCAGACAAGTGAACGATTTTTATATCCCTCTGTACTTTGTTGCTTTCCAGTTCGTATTCCGTTATATCCAACTTATTATTCTGATAATAACAAAACACAAAAAACAGTATAAGCAGAACAATTACAATAAATGCTATTAATAATTCCATTCAACATCACCTGACAATATAATATAATTAATATTTATTTTAGTCAATATTCAAAATTTGTTTTCAAATTTAAAGGATAATATGTTATTATTGAGTATAGTATAATGGAAAGGGTGAAAATTTTGGATAATTCTATACGTCTTTTGGCAGAAAAAAACGAAAAATATATTTTGTGCGACAAAGCATGCTTTGCAGCCAATTCACGCGGACGAGCAGTTGAAGAGCCTGATGATGCAGTAAGAACGTGCTTTCAGCGAGACAGAGACAGAATTATTCATTCACAGTCCTTCAGACGCCTTAAGCATAAAACACAGGTGTTTCTTGCACCCAGTGGTGACCATTACAGAACCCGCCTTACACATACCCTTGAGGTTGCACAGATTGCAAGAACGATTGCCAGGGCACTTCGACTTAACGAGGATCTTACTGAGGCAATTGCACTGGGACACGATTTGGGACACACCCCATTCGGACATGCAGGTGAGCGTGCACTGAACAAGCTTTGTGACTGTGGATTTAAACATTATGAACAGAGCGTAAGAGTTGTTGAAAAGCTGGAAAAATACGGCAAAGGACTTAACCTTACTGACGAGGTAAAGAACGGAATTCAGTGTCACACAAGAGGTGAGGAGGCTTATACTCTTGAGGGGCAGATCATCCGTATTGCTGATAAAATTGCTTACATAAATCATGATATTGATGATGCCATCCGTGCAGGCGTTATGGCTGAGGAGGATATTCCGCTCAGTCTCAGAATGCAGCTGGGTATGACGAAGACAGAGCGTATTAATAATATGGTTCTTGATGTTATTCATACAAGTGACAAACTGATAAGAATGAGTGATGATTTTTATACAGGCTTTATGGATTTGCACAGATTTATGTTTACTGCCGTGTATACAAATCCTGTTTGCAAGGGTGAGGAAAGCAAAGCCGTTGATATGCTTGAAAGAATTTATTCCTACTATATTAAAAATATTGATAAGATGCCTGAGGAGTTTATCCGCATTGCAGAGTCTGACGGTGATGAGCGTGCCGTATGTGACTATATTGCCGGAATGAGTGATAATTACGCATTAAAGGTGTTTAACAATTTATTTGTACCTATGTTCTGGCTGGAATAATATGATTTGATTTTATGAAAGGGCGGTGAGACTGTGCCGTTAAATGAATCTTTTTTACAGGAGCTTAAATTCAAAACAGATATTGAAGACATTATTTCAGGCTACGTTTCACTGAAAAAACGTGGTTCAACATCGCTTGGATTATGTCCGTTTCATAATGAGAAAACACCTTCCTTTACTGTTTATAATGATACCCAGTCTTTTTATTGCTTTGGCTGCGGAGCAGGCGGAGATGCAGTAACTTTTATAAAGAAGATAGAAAATCTTGATTATATTGACGCTGTTAAACTATTGGCACAGCGTGCCGGTTTACAGATGCCGGATGATAATAGCTACGACGACAGTCTTTCAAAGAAAAGGCGGCGTATTCTTGAAATTAACCGTGAAGCAGCCAGATTTTTTTATAGCTATCTTTTAAGTCCTCAGGGCAAAGTCGGACTTGACTATTATCTGAATCGCGGACTTTCAATGAATACAATTAAAAGATTCGGTCTCGGCTATGCGCCTGACAGTTGGGACAGTCTGTTAAAGCATTTAAAGGATAAAGGTTTCCGACCCAGCGAAATGGTTGACGCAGGCGTTGTGAAAATCGGAAAAAACAACAGGTATTATGATATTTTCAGAAACCGTGTTATGACACCGATTATTGACGTACGCGGTAATGTAATTGCTTTCGGCGGCCGTGTACTTGACGACAGTAAGCCAAAGTATATAAATACATCTGATACGTTGGTTTATAAAAAGACCAATGAACTTTTCGGTCTTAACCTTGCAAAGGATAACTGCAGTGACAGTCTGATACTTTGTGAAGGCTATATGGATGTTATTGCAATGCACCAGGCAGGTTTTAAAAATGCTGTTGCAGGCTGCGGAACAGCTCTTACAAATGAGCAGGTCCGACTGATAAGCAGATATACAAAAGAGGTTATCCTCACCTATGATGCTGACGAGGCCGGTCAGAAAGCACTGAATAAGGCAATCGGCCTATTTAAGCAGACAGATATTAAGGTAAGAATACCTGCACTTTCCGGCGGAAAAGATCCTGACGAAATTATCAAGAAATTCGGACGGGACAAGTTCAAGGGCATGCTTGAGGGTGCTTCAAATGAAATTGAATTTGCACTCCTTGATTTAAGAAATAAAAATAATCTGAATACCACACAGGGGAAAATTGATTTTCTGAGCGGTGCTATTAAAATTCTTTCCGATGTCAGTCCGATTGAACAGGATTTATATCTTACACGGCTTTCAGGTGAGCTGGGCGTTGAAAAAGCAAGTATAAAAATCCAGTTGAATGATTATATTAAAAGAAAAAAGAGCCGTCAGAAAAGGAATATGTATAAATCTGTTATCAATGATAATATCAGAGAAAATCAGAAGCTGACCTATGAAAACAATACAACCATAAGACAGATAAAAGCTGAGGAAAGAATTATCGCATTGCTGTTAAGATATCCTGACTGCAGGAATCTGTGCAGTGATTTTGATGTCGAAAAATTTTCATCAGTGTTTATAAAACGGGTATTTAAGGAAATAATATCAAGGCTGAACAATCATCTGGATGTTGAGCTGATTAACTTCAGTCAGTCCCTTACGGATGATGAGCTCGGCCGCTTATCAGGTATTATTGCCAGAACCTGTGAAAGTAAAAATGCAAAAAAAGAGTTTTCCGATTGCCTTAATATTGTCAATGAGGAATATGAGAAATCAAACGGTACCTCATCCTCCTCAATGACGGACGATGAATTCAGAAAGCTGTTTAACAATGGATAGATTTTGAAAATATATTTTTTTACAGAATCCAAAATACATACAGAGGAGATTTTTTATGAAGGAAATTAATCTTACACCGAATCAGCCTGTAAGCGAGGATAAAAAGCAGCAGGCATTCAAAAAGCTTGTTGATAAAGGTAAACAGGTAGGTCATCTTACAACACAGGAAATTGATAATCTTATCGTTGAGCTTGATCTTGATGTCGACGAGCTTGAAAAACTCAATGAACAGATTGATGCCGCTAATATCAATATTATTGACGATTTCTCTGCAGAGGCACTTGACAGTATTAATCTCGAAGTAGATTTGCCTAAGGAGACGGACGCAGCTGAAACTGTTGCCGTTAACGATAACGCTGCTATGGATGACCCTGTTAAGGTTTATCTTAAAGAAATCGGCCGTGTTCCTCTTCTTACACCTGAAGAGGAAATTGAGCTTGCTATCCGTATTGCAGATGATGATCAGAATGCGAAAAAGCGTCTTGCTGAAGCAAACCTGCGTCTTGTTGTAAGTATTGCAAAAAGATATGTGGGCAGGGGAATGCAGTTCCTTGATTTGATACAGGAGGGCAATCTCGGCCTTATCAAGGCAGTGGACAAGTTTGATTATACGAAAGGCTTTAAGTTTTCAACCTATGCAACCTGGTGGATCAGACAGGCAATCACTCGTGCAATTGCCGACCAGGCAAGGACAATACGTATCCCTGTGCATATGGTGGAGACAATCAATAAGGTTAAAAAAGCGAACAGCCAGCTCCTTCATGCCAACGGCAGAGAGCCTACTCCGGATGAAATTGCTGAGTATCTCAGTATGCCGGTTGAAAAGGTAAGAGAGATTTTGAGAGTTGCACAGGAGCCTGTTTCTCTTGAAACACCAATCGGTGAGGAGGAGGATTCACATCTCGGTGATTTTATCCCTGATGATGATGCGCTTGCACCTGCTGATGCCGCATCAATGAGCCTTCTTAAGGAACAGCTTTCCGATGTTCTGAAAACACTTACTCCGCGTGAGGAAAAGGTGCTTTCACTCCGTTTCGGTCTTGAGGACGGGAATCCGAAAACACTTGAAGAGGTTGGTAAGGAATTTAACGTAACGCGTGAGCGTATACGTCAAATTGAGGCAAAGGCTCTCAGAAAGCTCCGTCACCCAAGCAGAAGTAAAAAATTGAGGGATTTCTTAGACTGATGACACAGGAAAAAATTAACAGAATTAACGAGCTTGCGCACAAGTCGAAGACGGTTGGTCTTACCGAAGAAGAAAAGAATGAGCAGGCTGTACTAAGAAGAGAATATATTGATTCCTTTAAGGCAAGTCTTATAGGTCAGCTTGAAAACACCTATATTGTTGACGAAAAGGGAAATAAGAAAAAGGTAAGAAGAAAATCAGATGGCAAAGTTAATCATAATTGAGGGACTTGACGGCTGCGGAAAATCAACGCAGACAGCACTCCTTGAAGAATATTTTCAGTCGGAAAATATGGATTATAAGAAAATCAAGCTCCCTGACTACGACAGTCCGTCGAGTACTTTGGTGAAAATGTATCTCGGCGGTGCGTTCGGTAAAAATGCTGATGATGTCAATGCATATGCGGCAGGTGCATTCTATGCCGTTGACCGCTATGCGTCCTTCAAGCTTGGATGGAGTAAGGATTATGAGGAAAAAGGCATTATTCTTGCCGACAGATATGCTACATCAAATTCTATCTATCAGATGGAAAAGCTGGATAAAAGCCAATGGGATGAATATCTGGAATGGTCTGCCGACTTTGAATATAACAAAATCGGAATACCAAAGCCTGATTTGGTTATCTATCTGGATATGCCGATTGAGATTTCTCAGAAGCTTATGACCTCACGTTACAATGGTGACGAGGATAAAAAGGATGTTCACGAGGCTGATGTTTCATTTTTAAAGCAGTGCCGAAATGCAGCACTCTATGCAGCAGAAAATCAGGACTGGACTGTTATCAGCTGCTCTGACGGTGAAAATCCGTATTCAATTGATGAAATACATAACAAAATTATTGATTGCATAAAAGAAAAAATAATGAATATTTAAAAGGAATTTTAAATAATGCTTAGTTTTAAGAAACCCACTATAGAAGATAAGCAGTGGGTTGACGAATGTTTGAAATATGTGAACAGCTTTAACTGTGAATATACTTTTGGTAATCTTTTACTATGGAGTACATCCTACTTGACAACAATATGTAAATATAAAGATTTTCTCTTATGTCGTTGGGGCAGAAATAATAATTATATGTATTCTGTTCCGATTGGCAAGGGTGATTTCAAAGATGCAGTTGAGCAGATAATCAGTGATGCGAAGTCATTTCATATTACTCCTGTAATTTACGGCGTAACCGAGAATTATAAAAAACTGATTGACAAATATTTTCCAGATTGTTTTTCATATGAATATGATGAGGGCTATAATGATTACATTTATTCGGTTGAAAAAATGGCGGAGCTCAAGGGTAAAAAGTATCACGGTAAACGCAATCATATAACGAATTTTAAAAAGAACAATCCTGACTGGACTTTTGAAATTCTCAATCAGGATAATATCAATGAGTGTATTGCACTTCACAGCGAGTGGATAAAAAATCACGAGGATGATGAGGACTATTCATATGAATTTGAGGCAGTGCTGACTGCTTTTGAAAACTATGAAAAACTCGGATTCGTCGGCGGACTCATCAGAGTTGATGGTAAGGTTATTGCCTACACAATGGGTGAACGTCATTCAGACAGGCTGTTTGTTACGCATTTTGAAAAAGCTCCTGCTGAAATTCAGGGTGCATATCCTATAATAAATCAGGAGTTCACACGTAACTGCCTTATGAATTATGAATATGTCAACAGGGAAGAGGATTTAGGTCTTGAGGGTTTGAGAAAGGCCAAGCAGTCCTATAATCCTGAATTATTTTTAGAAAAATGTGTGGCAACATATAATGGTTAAAATTTTTGAAACAAAAGAATATAATGATGAAATGATTTCACTTTGGCAACAAGCCTTTGGTGATAGCAGGGAAGATGTTATATTTTTTCTGAATAATGCCCATAATATCAGTTGCCTGTGCTTATATGATAACGATTGTCTTTGTTCAATGCTTTTCCTTGTGGATTGCAAGGTGCTGGGCGAAGATTATAAATATATTTATGCTGCCTGTACGGATAAGTCTTATCGGTCATCAGGATATATGTCACAGCTGTTGCAATATTCACAGGTGAATTACAAAAGAATTTTATTGATTCCTGCCGATGATTCACTTGTTTACTATTATTCAAAAAGAAGCTTTAATCATAAAGCGGATATTCATAACATTATATTTAATGAGTGCGATGAAATTAAGGAGTATTTGTTTGAAGGCTGCTCTCTTGATGAACCATTTGCGCTTGCTTATAACGGAGATTAATTATGGTATATTTATTTTTAGCAGACGGCTTTGAGATTATTGAGGCACTTGCACCTGTTGATATGTTAAGACGTGCAAAGCTTGATGTAAAAACTGTCGGTGTAACAGGTAGAAATGTCTTGTCCTCCTGCGGTGTGGAGGTAACAGCAGACATTACAATTGACGAATTTGAATACATTGATGTTAATGCAGTCATTCTTCCGGGAGGTATGCCTGGTACACTCAACCTTGAGAATAATGCAGCGGTTCAGAATACAATCGATAAAGCTGTTGAAAATAAAGCATTAATCTGTGCAATCTGTGCGGCTCCGTCCGTTTTAGGTCACAAGGGATTGCTTAAAAATAAAGAGGCTATTGCTTTTCCCGGATTTGAGAAAGACCTTGAGGGTGCTGTGATTTCAGAGCAGTATGTTGTCCGAGACGGTAATTTCATTACTGCTAAAGGTGCAGGTGTAGCCGTTGATTTTGGCCTTGAAATTGTCAGGGCTCTAACAGATGAGGAAACAGCAAATAATATAAGGAATACAATTCAGTGCAAACCAAACAAAGCTTAAGACGTGAATTGAAGATAAGCAGAAGGAATATTGAGAATAAAAAAGAAGCGGACAAAAAAATCCGTGAAAATCTTATGGCTTCAGATTTTTATAAGAATGCCGAAACTGTATTATTCTACGCTGCTTTAGATGATGAAATAAATATTGATGAATGCATTAAATCAGCTTTATCGCAGGGCAAGAAAGTGGCCTTGCCTGTATGCCTTGATGATAGCGGAAATATGAAATTTTATTACATAAATTCTTTAAATGATATTAAAACAGGCTTTTTCGGTGTGCGTGAGCCTGATATAAATATCTGTGAAGAAGTAGCTGATTTCAGTTCTTCTGTATGTATTGTGCCTGCAATAGCGTATGATAAGCAAGGCTACAGGCTTGGATACGGAAAAGGGTATTATGACAGATTTTTGAAAAATTTTACTTTTATTTCTTTAGGTCTGTGTTATAATGAATTAATGATGGATTCTTTACCGACAGATGAATATGATATTTCTGTTGATTATATTATTACTCAGGACGGACTTCTTAAGGTGATTTAAAGGAGGATATTATGGATAACAATGAGTTTAAGCTGGAGGAATCAGGTATTAATCCTGTAAATACTGCCGGTAGCGACAAGGATGTTTACTTTTCAAATGTTGATAACGATGATATTCCTGCCGCAGCGAAAACAGCAACCGTTAAAAGGTCAGCACCAAAGCAGAAAAAAAGTAAGGGTGTTGCAAGTACTTATGTGTTCTTTATCGTTGTTATTGTTCTTTCAATGGTTATTTCTGTTTACGCGGTTATGTGTATGAATGATGTGCTTGCGATTACAAAAACAAATTCAACTGTGACTGTAAGCTTTAGTGAGCCGATAGACAATATTGATGATGCTGTCGAGCTTCTTTCTGATAACGGTTTGATTAAGTGTAAAAATTTCTGTAAGTTGTTTGCAAAATTCCGTGAAAGCCAGGTTGGTCCTGACTGGAGAAACGGTGTTCATTATGATGACAAAACATACGAACCAGGCGTTTATTATCTGTCAGGCAAAATGGGGCTTGAAGGTATGCTTCAGGCAATGCAGGGCAATGCTGCCACCGCAGAAACAGTAACTTTGACCTTCCCTGAAGGTCTTACTGTTCCTGAAATTGTGGACAAGCTTGTTGCAAATGAGGTTTGTGATAAGGCAGCTCTTCTTTCAGCAATTGAGACAGTTAATTTTTCATATTCACTTGTGAATTCTCTTCAGGCAGATGAGCAAGTTCCATATCGTCTTGAGGGTTATCTTTTCCCAGATACCTATGATTTCTATGTTGGTGAAAGTGCTTCATCCGTTGTAAAAAAATTCCTTGCAAACGGTGATACACGTATTAAAGAGGAGCACAGAAAAAAGGCTGAGGAAATGGGATATTCAATGCATGATATTATTATCATTGCATCCATTATTCAGAAGGAAGCAGGTAATGAGGAGCAGATGAAAACAATTTCTGCTGTTATCCATAACCGTCTTTCGGATCCTGTACAATTCCCATCTATAGGCTGTGACTCAACAAGTGATTATATCAAGAACAAAGTCGGACCTGCTCTTTCCTCAACGTCAGCTCATACAGCAGACTATTATCTGAATTATTATGATACCAATATTTCTTCTGAGGTTGTAGGCTTGCCGGAAGGTCCTATATGTAATCCGGGTCTTGCTGCGATTGAGGCAGCTCTTAACCCTGACGGAAGTGATGCTTATTTCTTCTTCCACGATAACAAGGGCAATCTTTATACTGCAAAAACAAATCCTGAATTTAATGAAAAGGTAGCAACCTATGCACCTTATTTACTGTAATGATTATGAGAAAAATTGAACTTCTTTCACCTGCCGGTGATTTTGAAAGACTTAAGCTGGCATTGAAATTCGGAGCAGATGCTGTTTATCTTGGCGGTGAACAGTTTGGTATGCGTACCAATCCTTCTAATTTTAATGCTGACCAGCTTAAGGAGGCTGTAAGCCTTGTACATTCACTCGGCAAAAAGGTATATTTAACCTGTAATACCTTGCCGAGAAATAATGAAATTGAATATTTGCCTGATTTTTTAAAGTATGCTGCTGATATTGGTATTGACGCATTTATTATTGCGGATGTCGGTGTTATGATGCTGGCAAAAAAATATGCACCTGATGTGGAGATTCATATGTCAACGCAAGTCGGTATAGTGAATTACCAGACAGCAAATTCCTTTTATGAGCTTGGAGCAAAGCGCATTGTTACTGCACGTGAGCTTTCACTTGAGGATATAAAAACAATCAGAGATAAGACTCCGCCTGAGCTTGAAATTGAGGTTTTTGTACACGGTGCAATGTGTATGAGCTTTTCAGGACGCTGTATTCTTTCCGATTATATGGTCGGCAGAGATGCCAACAGGGGTGACTGCGCTCAGCCCTGCCGATGGAAATATCATCTTGTTGAGGAGACTCGTCCCGGTCAGTATTTCCCGGTAAATCAGGATGAAAATGGAACTTATATTTTCAATTCACGCGACCTTTGTATGATTGAGCATATTCCTGAGCTTGTTGATGCAGGAATTGATTCCTTTAAAATAGAGGGCAGGGCAAAGAGTGAGTATTATACCGCAATTGTCACCTATGCCTATCGCAATGCAATTGATGAATATTTAAAGAATCCGAGTGCTGATTTTAAGGTTCCTCAGTGGATTCTTGATGAAATGGAAAAAATGAGTCACCGTGAATATACTACCGGATTCAATTTCGGACCTATGAAAAACGGTCAGGTTCTTAACACAGGAGGATATATACGCAGCTGGGATGTCTGTGCATTATTTAACAGCTATAATGACGGACGTCTTGTGGTTGATCAGCGAAACCGTTTTTATCAGGGAGATATTCTCGAGGTTGTTGAGCCGAATAAAAAGCCGTATCAGATCACTGTTGAGGATTTGTATAACGAAACAGCTGATGAAAAGGTTGATGTTGCCAATAAGGCTACCAATACATATTCCTTTAAATGTGATATTCCGATTTCATCTGATGCTATTTTCAGACGCCAAAGAACTGAATAAATATTAACCCCCTGTGTAAACTACTCAGGGGGCGTTTTTTATGAGTAAAAGATTAGTATCTCTTTTGTGTGTTTTTTCTCTTTTATTCACAGGTATTATAGGCAGATGCGCTTATATTGCACTGGGTTCGGCATATCAGATATCTGACAGCTATAACAGTTATACACTGAATATCGGCAGGCTTTATACAAATATTTACGACAGAGCAGGAAGAAAAATAAATAATAATGACAAATCCTTTGTAGCTGTAATACGTCCGAATGAAAAATGCCTTAACGAGCTTGATAAGCTGTTTGATAAAAATGAAGTTGCTGAGATAACGGATGAGCTGTCTCAGGGATATCCTGTTATCCGAGAGATAAATAAAAAAATCGATACAAAATATATTAAAATTTTTGAAAAAATCAACGATTATAATATTATAGCACCTCACCTCCTGAATAAGGAAAACGGAGGACTTGAGCAATATGTCAGTGAAGAAATCGGCTCACTTTCTGTGAATTTCTCTGTTGATGCGGTGGGCAGACTGCTGACAGGTGACGACGGTACAGTCGTAAATGATAACTATGACAGCAATGACGGTGTAGTCATTTCACTGGACAGCGAAGTACAGAAAATAGCAGAGGAGGCCGCAAGGTCAATCCCAAAAGGCTCGGTTGTGATTCTTGATACAGAAACGTCGCAGGTGCTTGCATCGGTCAGCAGGGGAGACGATTATATAAATCGCTCGCTTTCACCATATGCAGTTGGTTCAGTTTTTAAAATTGTTGTATGTGCCTGTGCACTTGAAAATCATATAAATCTGGTTTATACCTGCACAAGCAAAATAAAGGTTAAAGATACTGAATTTCATTGTCAGAAAAATCATGCACATGGTTTTCAGAATATGAAGCAGGCGCTTGCAAATTCCTGCAATTGTTATTTTGTCAATCTTGCTTTAAAGCTAGGTCCTGACAAAATTTTTGAAACGGCAGAAAAATTTGGATTTGGTAAAGCTTTTGAACTTTACAATAAATGGACTGTAAAGGCAGGAACCTTTGCAGATAAAAGTGAATTGAATTCACTTGGTCAGTTGGCTTTAATCGGCTTTGGTCAGGGTCTGCTCACAGACTGTCCTATGCATTTTGCCTCCGTAATATCATGTATTGCAAATGGCGGAAATTATTCCGCTCCCACGCTTGACATAAAAGAAATTGCTGAAAATAACATTATTTCAGAAAGTACGGCTGAAACACTGCGTGAATATATGAAATATGTTGTATCTGACGGAACAGGGAAAAATGCCGAATATAATGAAAAAACTGCCGGAAAAACAGCAACCGCCCAGAGCGGTATATATAATAACGGAAAAGAAATTCTCAATACCTGGTTTGCTGGCTTTTATCCCTATCATAACCCTAAGTATACAATCGTAGTAATGCGTGAAAATGGCGAAAGCGGTGCAGAAGACTGTTGTCCTGTTTTTCGTGATATTGTTGAAAAGCTTGACGAAAAATAGTATAATTCAAAATAAGGCGGTGAATGAATGAAAAGCTATAAAAATAAATTAAAAACAATTCTTATATATAAAATGCTTGAAAATGAGAGTGATGAGGAGAATCCTGTTACCTCGTCAAGCCTTATTGATATGCTGGCTGAATACGGATTTGAATGTGACCGAAAAACCATTTATTCCGATATAAATGCACTCAATTCAATAGGCTGTGATATTATGAAAAGCAGCGGATACAACGGCGGCTTTTTTATGGCTTCGCGTAAGTTTGAACTGCCTGAGGTTATGCTCCTTATTGATGCTGTAACAAGTGCAGGCTTCATAACACCCAAGAAAACGGAATCCCTCGTAAATAAGCTAAAAACCCTTGTATCTGTAAAACAGGCTGAATCTATGGTAAGTCAGGTTTATGTTGATGCCAATCATTCCAAATGTGACAATGAAGAGGTTTATATTATTATTGACAAGCTTCACGATGCAATTATGAAGCGAAAAAAGGTGCGTTTCATATATACTCGTCGAAGTATTGACCTACATAATAAAAGGAAAAATACTGAAAGACTTTTTACAGTTTCTCCATATGCACTGATTTGGAAGGACGACCATTATTATTTAGTGTGCAACAAGAAGAAATATGATAATCTTATGAATCTGCGTATTGACCGAATGAAGAGACTTTCCATAGTCAGTGATGATGCACGTCCTGTGGGAGAGGTAAGTCCGTATAAATATGAATTTGATGCACAGGACTATAGTTCAAAAATGTTTAATATGTTTTCCGGTGAGGAATGTGAAGTCAGATTAAAATGCAGCCTGAAACTTCAGGAAGAAATGCTGGACAGATTCGGTGCGTCGATTCCGCTTTCAGCATCAGATGCTGCTCATTTTGAAACAGAGGTTAACGCTACTCTCAGTGACGGATTTGTTTCCTGGCTTATGCAGTACGGAGATGATGTGGAGGTTTTGTCACCGCCTGAACTGATTGATATGATAAAAAACAAAGCAAACAGGATACTGAATAGGTATAAATAGTATTGAGACGGACGTGTAAAAATGCGTCCGTCTTTTCAATGTAACGCGTAACGCATTTGTAAAAAAAATTAATAAAATGTTCACAAAACACTTGACAATCTAATAACAATATAATAAAATAAATCCGTATATAAATGGGGATAATTGCGTGTTTTTGTAAGGTCAGGTACAATATCGTGTATGTTCCTATCAGAATATGATTTTTTGTTTTAAGGAGGCAATATGGTTATGAAAATTAAAAAATCTACTAAAATATTATCCTTGTTTCTTGCTGTTTTAATGCTTGCAACAAGTATTCCGTTTGCTGCATTTGCAACGGATGAGTCAGGTATTAAGCCTGCAGAGGATACTTCTTTGGAGCGTCCTTTTGTAACAATGAAACCATCTGAAAGAATACGTATTCCGAGTCTTATTACTATGGACGACGGTACTCTTGTTGCACATGGTGAAGCACGTTGGAACGGTGGTATGGACGGCGGCGGAAATGATACCATGATTGCACGCTCAAGTGATAATGGTATTAATTGGACGTATACTTTTGTAAACTATTATCCCGACAACGGAAATGAGTTTAATAAAGCTTCAACAAGTACTTGCGACTCTGCAATTGCAACAGACGGAAAGAAGTTGTATCTTCTTACCACATTCTTCCCAGCTGGCTATGCTCTTAATGGTTCCAGTGCAAATAACCAGGTTAAGAGCGGTGATACTGCATTTGATGCTAATGGAAGAATTAAGTTGAGACTTCTTGGCGAATCAA
Organism: uncultured Eubacterium sp.; assembly: GCA_910577195.1. Lineage (GTDB taxonomy): Bacteria > Bacillota > Clostridia > Oscillospirales > Acutalibacteraceae > Eubacterium_R. The sequence continues at coordinate 114,110 of CAJTLP010000003.1, forward strand.
GTTATAATTACTACCTTGGTGATTTTGATGAGACAACAGGTCGTGCTAAGGTGTTTAATAATAACGGTGAAGCTTACGGCGATTATAACGTAGACCATGATTTCTATCTTTATGACGGTACTAATAGAAACGGAAATCTTTTTTACAGTGATTGTCTGTTCCAGACAGTTAAGACTACGTTCCTTATGTTCAGAACTTCTGACGATAATGGTGCTACATGGTCTGACTTTACTCTTGTTAACGTAAGGAAAACCGACGAGGCTTTCTACGGCGTCGGTCCCGGTCGAGGTATTGTTACAGCAGATGGCACAATCGCTTTTGCATGCTATAAGTGGAACGGTACAAGTTTATCACAGCGTTCTTCTTTCATTTACTCAAGAGACGGCGGTAAAACCTGGACAAGAACTCCCGATATGGGTCAGCTCAAGACTTGGGTAGGTCATGGTACTTGGCACAGTGAATGCCAGCTTGTTGAGCTTGATGACAATACAATCCGTATGTTTGCACGTAATGACTTCGGAAAGATTATTTACGGTGATGCTAAGGTCGGCTCAGACGGCGTAACATATGAATGGATTAATGGTGCAGGAACCGACGGCGATTTATGGGGAACTGCCGGAAAAGGTCCTACTGTTCTTGATAATGAGATAAACGGCAAGAAGTTCAGCATTTGTGCAGACTGCCAGTATTCTGTTATCAAATATTCAAAGAAGATGCAGTGGAACGGTCAGTATTATGATGCTCTTATCGTTTCCTCACCAAGCAACGGTGGCAGAAGCGATGGTACATTTACCGTGCTTCTTATGGATAAAAACTATAATGTTGTCAATGCTGTTCAGTATCAGTATACAAGTGGCTTTTTTGCATACTCTTGTATCACTGAGCTCAGTGACGGAAGAATTGCTGTTTTGTTTGAGGATGATTCAGCAGCAAGAAGCATGGATTTTAAAATCTTTGATGTTGATAAAATTTCAGGTTTCAGAATTCCTGAGCTTGGACGTGTTCAGGATATTGAACTTATAAAAGGTGACAACAAAACATTTTTTGTTAGTGAGAATGTTATTACCAACTCTGACCCTACCATTGCCTCAGCTTCCTTTAATGAAAGATATGCTTCAGAGGGTAATCTGGGATTTGACGCCGGCTTTACCGGTGAAAAAATTCACCTTAGTGAAGCTCTCTACAATTTCACTAAAATACCTGACGGCTTGTGGAACATAGGCAATATGGGTGTATGGCTTACTGTTTATCAGCCGGGTCTACCTTCAACTAAAGATAAAAAGGATATCGTTGTTCGTCAGGAGGGTGAATATTTCCAGTTTATTGATGGCAGCGGAGAAGCGCTTTACTTCTGGCGGGATACTTCAAAGATATATCAATGGGACCGTACGACTGCGTATGGTCCTGACGGCTCAAGTGGCTCCGGCGATTACGCAGGTACGCTTTTTGAAGTATTCAGACCTGCAAAAATTGACGAGCAGGTTAATGATACCGACCCTGTTCCTGGTTATGTCCGTATAACTGATATTAAAGAGATTGCCGATGGTGGGCAGTATCTTATTGGATGTAAAGTTGATGGTTCTTATTATTTCCTTTATCCTTCACTTTCCAATGATAATACTTACAGCCATTCAGTAAAATGTAACGGAAATAAAATTTTAGCAGGCTACTTTATGACTGTAGATGCACTTGCTTCAGGTAAGACTACTATTGTAAACGGATTAAATACCTATAATATTACCGTATCTGATTTCTCACGTGAAATCATCGGTGTGGTTGATTATGATCCTGTTATCTATACACATGGCACATCAACTACAAATACTGCTGATATTACAACAATCGGTAACAGAATTGCGGACGGTAATACCCCCGGTGAGAAGCAGACCAATTACAGAATGCGAGATAATAATTACACGGTAATTGGTGTAGATGCTGTGTCTGCTACTACAGGAGAGCTGCTTGCTAACTGTGATATTAAACCTGATGGTACAAAACTTACAGGTATTTTGCCGCTTGCAAATACGGAATCGTACAAGAGTTATGAGAGTGGTACTTATGTTACTCTCAAAACACAGCTTCGTGACAGCAATGGCCTTGTATGGATACAGACCGACAGACTGTATGTTGCATCACATCCTGTTAATGCACATGTTATAGTTGGTAACTCTATTGACGCCTGGCAGGCAACACTTCCTTTATCAACATTGATTGTTGCAAACGGCTCATATGGTAACACCATGAAGTCTGACACCGTTTTTAACGGATACGGTAACGGTTATAATCTTAACGCATTGAACATCAATGTAGGCAATGGAATGACATATGAATTTACAAGTGCGGATGCAATTTACAATAAAAACGGTTCTGATAAATATGCCGGTGTCGGTGAAAATAATCATAAAAAGTCAGGTGCCGACAGAAGTGCAAGCTATACTCATAATATTATGACCGAAACACAGGTTAATAATAATATCATTCTTGGTTATTATTATTATGATAAGAGTTCACCTAAGAACGAAGGCATTACTGCTGACCCTGATGACCCTACATCTTTCTCAATTGATATTGCTCATAACGGTGTTAAGTCTTCCGGTGCCAATCAGAATACACCGGCTGTTACAGTTGATTCCACTTCCGTAACTAAGCTGAGCGGCAGCGGTTCGATTAAATCTGTTGCTAATCCTTTTGTAGGTTATACCGTAGGTAATGATAATGCAAATCAGGTTGAAACCGTTAATTTATCCACAAAGAATGATGACGGCACCGATTCAGTATCGCCTAATACAACCTCTTCATTTACAGGTCTTGTTTATCACGGCGAGAGAGCTTACTATGAAAATTATCACTGGCCTATCACTGATTCAGCAACGGCAATCAATAATATACGACTTACATTTGAAGTAAAAATGTGTGATAAGTCTGTTGAAAGAAAGGCATTTGAGGATAGCTTTGTTATCCGTAAATCAACATGGTATACAACAGATACGTGGAAGCAGTATATGGGTGCGCTTCTTGTATATGAGGAATACCTTAACAATTATACACTTCTTACAACAGATGCTTTAAGAACAGTTGATGCTGATTATACTGATATACCTTATCAGGATGTACTTTATCGTAATGGCGACACCACTATTGAGCTTTCTTATAATAACCTCACCAAGAGAGCGGATTTCTCTCCTCTTGAAGAGGCAGTTGAAAGCAAGGCTGACATTTATCAGAATGGTATTGAGCTCGAGAGCGGAAATTATACTCCTGATTCATACAATGCGTTTTTAAATGCTTATGAAGCAGGTAATGCATTGCTTAATGATGAAAGATATGACACTGATGATGAAAGAGCAAATGCCGCCGGATATATTAAAGGCCCTGAAACACCTACTCAGGATGGAGAATATGACATTCTTGACAATAACAGACCTTATAATCCGGACTATGACAGACTTCAGCTTCAGAAGGACATTGAGCAGCTTGCTGATGATATAAATAATACTCAGCCGGTTCTTGCTGCAGATGATGATGCTTATGTAGCTGCGAGGGATGTATCAAAGAAAATTGATAAAACAGCTTACACAGATGATGGTGCAAAGGTTGACGGTGCTGTAGAAACAGGCGATACCAATATTTATAAAGATTATAACGGTAAGCTCTATGTTAATCTTCCGAAAACCGAAGTTGGTCAGGGTGAACTTGACGGATACACTACTGATCTTCTTGAAGAGATGAATGTAAGCAACAATGCTTCAATGGCTAAAACCTTCCATGTTGATTTCACTGTTACCGTTGACGGAACACCTGTTAATGCTGAGACTGATGAACATCAGGCAGATTACAGATACGGTACTGTTGCGAACATTGATTTAACGCAATTTATGGGTGATGAATATACTGTTAAGTGTATCGTCAATTCTGTAGATGCAGATACAACAAAGAAAGAAACAGAAATCAATCTTGCTGACTGCGGCTATAAGGTTTCAATCCTTATGCAGGAGAATTTAGAAGTAAAGGTTGAGGTTACTACCAATCCGGCTATTACGGTTGTTGACTATTTCGGCACAGTAATTGCTGCTCTCAACGGTACTTCTGTAACAATTAACGGTGATAAATTGACTGTCGGTGATGTAACTGTAACTGCAGTTCAGGTACCTAAGTATAAATTCGTTGGCTGGTCACTTGAAGACGGCACACATGAAATCACTTCGGCAACTACAATTAAGCAGGTCGGTATTCTTAATTCTACTGACCATATTGTTACCGCAGTCAACGGTAAGGTTAACGGTAAAGACCGGTTTGACGCTAAGCATTTTGACCTTAAGATGACGCTTACAGCTGATGATGCAAATGCGAAGTATTGGACACGTACTGTAGATGGTGTTACATCTCTTGCATCATATGAAAATAAATTTGTAGTATTTACTACAAACGAGGACGTAACATTTACTGCATATAATGATGTGAACGACCTTCCGAATATGGATTTGGTTAATCAGGTTAATGAAGCAATTCCTGCAGTATACGCAACCGGTTATATGGCAAACGATAAGTTTGTAATGTCCTGTGACTATTCAGCACCTGATACTGTAAAAGTACTGTCCGCAGGTGTAATTTATTCAAATACTGCATCTACTGCTGATACTTTAGTAAAGGGTGCAAGCGGTACGGTTGCTTATGCATCAAACAATATTTCTCATTGGAACGGTGCGTCCGAAGCTGAAAAATTAACTCGTTCCGGAACATATACAATGTCCAAGAGTAAGAACATTTATGATGGTACAACACATTATATGCGTGCATTTGTATGCTATACAGCAGAATATAATGGTAAGGATATTCCTTATGTAGCTTATTCTGATAAGATTTATAAGTGCGAAAACGGTGTTGTAACCGCTGTCAACTAAAAGAGGAGGATGTTAATATGAAAATTTATGAAACTCCTTCATTGGAAGTTGAGTATTTTACAGTAGAAGCCAGTGTTATTTGTGATGTAAGTCACAATACTGACACCGATCTTGACGGTCAGTCACTTGAATTTTAAATTTAAAAGCAGTGGGGTAACCCACTGCTTTTTTTGTGCATTTTTAAATGTAAATATATTGTTAATAATATTAACATACTGTTAATAAACTATTGACCTTAGAGTTTTCTGAGCATATAATTATTTTTAATATCTGAGAAGAGTTAGGGAGTAAATTATGGTTAAGTCAATGACAGGCTTTGGCAGGGCTGTAAAAGAGCTTGATGGTTATGTTATCACTGTTGAGCTTAAATCTGTCAATCACAGGTATTTTGAATTCAGTTCACGCTGTCCGAGACAGTATGGATTTATTGATGAAAAAATAAAATCCTTTGTCAATTCACGTGTGGAGCGCGGCAAGATTGATTGCTATGTCGGAATTGAAGCACTGAATACCGAGTCGGCAGATGTTGTAGTGAATCATACGCTTGCATCTGCTTATGTAAAAGCATTAAAAGAGATGGCACAAAGCTATGATTTGAAAGAGGATTTTGGTGCTTCGACAATCAGTCGTTTTTCGGATGTTCTTGTTGTGAAGAAGGCTGAAGAAGATGAGGAAAAAATCTGGACACTTGTAAAAGAAGTTGCAAGTGAAGCCATTGACAAGTTCATTGAAATGCGTCAGACTGAGGGAAAAAGAATGCATGATGATGTTTATTCCAGATCATCATTTATTCTTGATTGTGTTTCATATATTGAAGAGCGGTCGCCTGAAACGGTTAAAGAATATAATGATAAGCTGGTTCAGCGTGTTCACGATTTAATCGGTGATGTTTCATTGGATGAAAACAGAGTTATTCAGGAGGTTGCAATTTTTGCAGATAAGGTTGCAGTTGCTGAAGAGACCGTAAGACTTCGTTCTCATATTGAACAGCTCAGAGGATTTTTGGACAGTGATACTGCTATCGGAAGAAAAATGGATTTTCTTGTTCAGGAAATAAATCGTGAAACAAATACAATCGGTTCAAAATGTAACGATGTTGATATTGCACGCAGAGTTGTTGATATGAAAGCTGAAATTGAAAAAATCCGTGAGCAGATTCAGAATATTGAATAAGGTGACAGATATGAAATTGGTTAATATTGGTTTCGGTAACCTTATAAATGCTCAGAGAGTTGTGTCAATCGTTTCGCCTGAGTCTGCACCGATTAAAAAAATTGTGCGTGAGAGCAAATCAAACGGCACATTAATTGATGCAACACACGGCAGAAAAACGATGAGTGTGATTATTACTGACAGCGATAATGTTGTGTTATCCTATATGGATTTAAAGCAGATTGCTGCAAAATTTGGTGCGGAGGTTGATACAGATGAATAAAGGAATGCTGGTCGTTTTTTCTGCACCAAGCGGATGCGGTAAGGATACTGTATTTAAAGAACTGTGCAAAAGGCATGATAATATCGTTGAATCCATTTCAGCCACTACAAGAGCTGCCCGAAAAGGCGAAGTCAATGGTGTGGATTACTTCTTCATTTCTGAAGAGGATTTTCATCGTATGATAGAAAATAACGGTCTGCTTGAATATGCGCAGTATAATGGATGTTATTATGGAACACCCGTAAAAGGTGTTAATGATGCAATAAAAAACGGTAAAATCTGTTTTCTGATTATTGAGGTGCAGGGTGCACAGAAGGTGATGCAAATGTATCCTGAATGTGTATCCATATTCCTTCTTCCTCCAAGTGAAGAAATACTGCGCAAAAGATTATACGGCAGACATACCGATAGTGATGAAATGATTGAAAAACGTCTTGAAATCGCTAAGACGGAATTGAATTATAAAGATAAATATACATATAATGTCGTTAATGATGATCTTGATGTCTGCGTTGACGAGATTGATAAAATTCTTTGCAATGAGCTCAAAGAGCACAATGCATAAAATAAATACTATAATAACTATATTAAGGAGAAATAATTATGTTTAATCCGGATTTAAAGAAACTTTTAAAGGACTGCAACAGCAGATACAGCCTTGTGGTAGGAACTGCAAAAAGAGCAAGAGAGATTCGTGACGAGGCAATCGAGAACGAAGAGCATATTGATGTTAAGACTGTTTCTACTGCGATTGACGAAATACTTGACGGCAAATATGTAATTGAAGAGCCTGATGTGCTCAAATCAAAATAATCAAATTGGGTAAAATAGTGAACAGAACAATTGCTGTTGTTGCTGTTGAAAAAACATTTTTCAGTCCTGATTCCGATTTTGATTATTATGTTCCTGATGAGCTTGTTGATAAGGTTCATATCGGATCAGCAGTTAAGGTTCCTTTTGGCAATGGTAACAGGCTGAGAGACGGTATTGTTGTAAAACTGTATACAGCAATTCATTCTAATCTTAAGGATATTGTTTCTGTTTCAAGTGATATTCCTGTTCTGAGTGAAGAGCTTATTTCTCTTGCTCTGTGGCTTAAGGAGCGTTGTTTTTGCACAACATATGATTGTCTTAAACAGATGCTGCCGCGTGGCTTCGGTAAAATTAAAGCATCGACATCAAGGATGGTTACTCTACTTATAGAGCATGAAGAGGATTTGCCTAAGCTTACACCAAAGCAAAGAAGTGTTGTAAATCTGCTTTTTGATATCGGAACTGCATCAGCAGATGAGGTTTGTGCGTTCTGCTCTGTCGGAATCGGTGTGTTAAAAAATCTTGAAAAGTATAAGGTGATTTCCTTTTACGAAAAAGAAAAATACCGTAATCCCTATAAGAGTATTTATTCAGAGACTGAACGAAATGAAATTGAACTGACGACCCAGCAAAGCAATGCTTATCATACTTTTCTGTCTGCTATGGAAAATGGCGGTGGAACCGGCTTGCTTTACGGTGTTACGGGAAGCGGCAAAACGCAGGTTTATTTAAAGCTGATTGATAAGGCAATTGATAACGGAAAAGATGTTATTGTGTTAGTTCCTGAAATCAGCTTAACCTCTCAGGCAATTGATATTTTTCATAAAAGATATGGGAATAAGGTTGCTGTTTTCCACAGCGGTCTTTCACTGGGTGAAAGAAATGATGAATATAAACGCGCTGACATGGGAGAGGTAAAAATTGTTATCGGTACCCGCAGTGCTGTATTTGCACCGCTTCATAATATCGGCTTGATTATTATGGATGAGGAACAGGAGCATACTTATAAAAGCGAAAGAACACCGCGTTATCATACAAAGGATGTAGCAAATTTCAGATGTAAATACAATAAAGCATTATTTCTTATGACATCTGCAACTCCGAGTCTTGAAAGCTATTCAAATGCTGTCAATGGAAAATATATCCTTTGTGAGATGAATGAGCGTTATGGTGATGCACAGCTTCCTGAAGTTATTACGGTTGATATGAAGGCTGAAATGAAGAACGGCAATCATTCACCGATTTCAGCTAAGCTTAAAGAGCTTTTGCAGATAACGCTCGATAACAACAAACAGGCAATTCTTCTTATCAATAGAAGAGGGTATAATACTTTTATTGCCTGCAATGACTGCGGTCACGTTATTACCTGTCCGAATTGTTCAATATCACTGACATATCACAGCTACAATAACAGGCTAACCTGTCACTACTGCGGTTATACAAAAAGGCTTGATAACAAATGTCCTGAATGCAGCAGTGATAATGTGCGATACAGCGGTTACGGAACGCAGAGGATTGAGGATGAGCTTTCAGCACTGTTTCCTGAGGCTCGTGTTCTTCGTATGGATGCTGATACCACATCTGCAAAATTCAGTCACGACAAAATGTTTTCACAGTTTTCCAATCATGAATACGATATTCTTGTGGGAACGCAGATGGTAGCAAAGGGACTTGATTTCCCTGATGTTACTTTGGTTGGTGTTGTAAATGCGGATAATTCACTTTATGACGAAAACTATAACAGTTCTGAACGCTCCTTTGATTTAATAACACAGGTTGTGGGCAGAAGCGGAAGAAGAGACGAGCAGGGCAAAGCTGTTATACAGACAATAAATCCTTTTAATGAAACCATTGAATTTGCCGCAAGGCAGGATTATAAAGGCTTTTTTGAAAATGAAATAATGCTCAGAAAGGCTTTGACTTATCCGCCTTACTGTGATATTATTTCTGTTTCCTTTGTGGGCGAAAATGAAAACACGGTTGCAATGTGTTCAAAAACTTTTTTGGATATACTAAAAAAGGTTAATAGGGATAATGCTCAGAAGCTGATTGTTCTCGGTCCAAGCCCTGCAAAAATATATAAGTTAAACAGTCAGTACAGATACAGGCTGTGTGTTAAATGCAGAAATTCAAAAAATGTTCGTATGATGTTTAATGAAATTTTAAAAAGAATCAGTAAAATGAAAGAGTATAAGGATATATCCGTATCAGCAGATGTGAATCCATATGATTTGTGCTGATATTGGTTAAGCAAGCGAGATAAATCCGAATCAGTTTTTTATGAACGGATTTTCCGCTATGCTGTGTTAAAATGCTCGTTAATCCTTAAGATAGCGGTTGTTGAAATAAATAGGAGAATATAAAATGGCACTCAGAAATATTGTTAAGTTAGGTGATCCTATACTTTATAAAAAAAGCAGAGTTGTTGAAAAGTTTGACGACAGACTTACAACCCTGATTGATGATATGAAAGAAACGATGTACAATGGAAATGGTGTAGGACTTGCCGCTGTACAGGTTGGTATACTTAAAAGAGTTGTTGTTATAGATATCGGTGAAGGACCAATGGAGCTGGTCAATCCTGAAATTGTTTTTTCAGAGGGTGAACAGATTTCACAGGAGGGCTGTCTCTCTCTGCCGAATAAATGGGCAACCACCAAACGACCGCAGAAGGTTCAGGTTAAGGCTCAGGACAGAAACGGCAAATGGCAGGTATTTACAGGCGAGGATTTGAAGGCTAAAGCATTCTGCCACGAAATTGATCATCTTGACGGAATTTTATTTACCTCTCATATCATTGAGGGGGAAACTTTACAGGGTTAATTACTCTGGATAAATCTGGTGAATGGAATGAATATCGTTTTTATGGGCACACCTGATTTCGCTGTGCCTTGTCTTGAAAAATTAATTGAAAATCATCATAATGTTTTGGCTGTGTTTTCACAGCCTGATAAACCTGTCGGCAGAAAACAGATTTTAACTCCGCCGCCTGTAAAGGAATGCGCCGTTAAAAATAGCATTCCTGTGTATCAGCCTTCTTCACTGAAAAACAGTGACGCGCTTGATATTATAAATGGCTATAAGCCTGACATTATTCTTGTAGTGGCTTATGGTAAAATTCTGCCGAGCAGTATTTTAAAAGCTGCAAAATATGGCTGTGTAAATGTGCATGCATCACTTTTACCTAAATATCGTGGTGCCGCACCGATTCAGTGGTCAATACTCAATGGAGACGAGGAGACCGGTGTCACGGTTATGCAGATGGATGAGGGACTTGATACAGGCGATATGCTTCTTGTTAAAAAGACAGCGATTGATATCAATGAGACCTCAGAGGAGCTTTTTGACAGGCTTTCCGTTATAGGTGCAGATGCACTGATTGAATGCCTTGATAATCTTGAAAAGGGCAAGATTATTCCTGTTAATCAAAGTGATGAGGGTACTTCTTATGCACAGAAGATTACCAAAGCACTTTCACCCATTGACTGGAATAAGTCAGCAATTGAAATTCATAATCAGGTAAGAGGATTACAGACATGGCCGTGTGCTTCTACTGTAATACATGGTAAAACTGTAAAAATTCATAAGACTGTATTGTCAGATAAAACAGGTAATATTGCCGGAGAAATTATAGATAATAATAAGGTGATGACTGTATGCTGTGGTGACGGAAAATGTGTTGATATATTGGAACTGCAGCCTGACGGCAAAAAGAGAATGGATATTAAATCATTTTTAGCAGGAAATAAGTTGGAAATATCTGCTGTTTTGGGAGAATAATTATGGGACCTTATTTTGCATATTATCTTACAGGATATATTATGATACCTGTATTTATATTTGCTCTGTTTTGTCAGATGAAGGTTAAAAGTGCTTTCAGAAAGTATTCAAAGACGATCAACAGACGTGGTATGACAGGTGCTGATGCCGCATATCAGCTGTTGCGTCTGAACGGAATTACGGATGTGCAAATAAAAAAGATTCCGGGTAGTCTGACGGATTATTATGATCCTAAGAATAAAGAAATCTGTCTTTCACAGGATGTATTTGATTCGCGAAGTGTAGCCGCTATCGGTGTTGCCTGTCACGAGGCTGGTCACGCCTGTCAGCATGCTCAGGGTTATGCACCATTAAAAATAAGAAACGCAATCATTCCTATAACAAGAATTGGTTCTTTTCTCGGTGTTCCGCTTGCTTTAATCGGAATGTTTATTTACAGCGATCCGCTTATCTATGCAGGTATCATCCTGTATGCGGCAGTTGCATTTTTTCAGCTTGCTACACTGCCTGTTGAGTTTAATGCCTCAAGAAGAGCACTGCAGACGATTGAATCAAATGGTTTTCTTGAAGGCGAGGAATACAGCGGTGCAAAAAAGGTTTTAACTGCTGCTGCACTTACTTATGTTGCTGCTCTTGCATCTGCACTGGCTACACTGCTCAGACTATTCCTGATTTTAAACAGAGGTAACAGAGATTAATGAAAAGTGCACGTCTAATTGCTTTCGAAATTTTGCATAAAATTTTTACGGATAATGCTTATTCCAATATTGCTCTTGATAACGCAGTTAAGGATATAAGTGAGGAGAAAGCCTTTATATCTGCACTGGTTTACGGTGTGGTTGAAAGAAAGCTGACACTCGATTATTTTATTAATAAATATGTCTCATCAAAGCCTAAACCTAAAATACTGACTATCCTTCGTCTTGGTGCATACCAGCTTTTGTTTATGGACAAGGTGCCGAACAGTGCGGCTATAAATGAATCCGTAAAGCTCACTAAGGAAATCCGGCAGGACTATTATTCATCATTGGTTAATGCCGTATTACATAAAATTGACGCTTACAGAGAAATCCCTGAAGATGATTTGTCTGTAAAATATTCCGTACCGCAGAATCTTATTAATATGTGGATTAAGCAGTACGGCAAGGAAAGGGTTGAAGCTTTTCTTCCTGCTATCAATGAAAAGCCTCCTGTTTTTGCAGTACCTAACAAACTTTATGTTGATGCTGATGAGCTTTTATATGAGCTGATGTGTGACGGAATTGAGGGCGAGGTAACAGACAATCTTGTTAAAATCACCTCATCCTTTGATTTGAGTAAATCAAGAGCTTTTAAAAACGGTCTTTTCCATATTGAGGATTTATCAAGCTATGAATGTGCGGTTGCTCTCGGTGCAAAAGAAGGGGACACTGTACTTGATATGTGCTCTGCACCCGGCGGCAAGGCTTTTACTATCGCACAATGTATGAATAACAATGGTACAATTTATGCCTTTGATATTCATAATCACCGTGTAAGTCAGATTCGTGACGGTGCCAAAAGGCTTGGCATTTCAATAATAAATGCAGATATAAATGATGCTGAGGTTTATTCTGAAAGTATACCTTTGGCAGATAAAATACTTTGTGATGTGGTGTGTTCAGGCTTCGGCATTATTCGACGCAAGCCTGAGATAAGATATAAGGAGCTTGACAGCGTTTCGGATTTACCGAAAATTCAGCTTAATATTCTTAAAACATCATCAAGATATCTTAAAGCAGGCGGAACAATGATATATTCCACTTGTACGCTTAATAAAAAAGAAAATGAGAAGGTTGTAAACGCCTTTTTGAATGATAATGATAATTTTACTTTAGTTAAAGAAAAAACATCTTTTCCGTCCAAATCAGGCGGTGACGGTTTTTACTTTGCACTTCTTAAGAAAAATGAAAACAGATATTAAATCATTAACGCTGGAACAATTAAATCATGCAGTGAAGGAATTATCCTTGCCAGCCTTCAGAGCAAAGCAGATTTTTAAATGGCTTCACGAGATTGGATGTACTTCTTTTGATGAAATGACCAATCTCAGCAAAGAGCTGAGAAATAAACTGTCTGAAAATTATTATATTTCGAGGTGTGATATTGAGGACAAATATGTTTCCTCAATTGATGATACCGTCAAATATTTATTCAGACTGACAGACGGTGAATTCATTGAATCGGTTGTAATGAAATACAGTTATGGCTATACAATCTGTGTATCCTCGCAGGTTGGCTGCAAAATGGGTTGTACCTTCTGTGCATCAACGCTGGCAGGCTTTACTAGAAATCTTACACCGGGTGAAATTGAATCTCAGATACATACTGCACAGTCTGATTTAGGTATAAGAATTTCGCGCATAGTTATGATGGGCATTGGTGAGCCGCTTGATAATTTTGAGAATGTTCTTGATTTTCTGAACAATGTCAATAATGAAAACGGTCTTAATATCAGTATGAGAAATATTACGATTTCTACCTGCGGTGTGGTTGACAGAATATATGATTTAATGGATAAAAATTTACAGCTTACACTGACCATTTCTCTTCACGCTCCGAATGATGAAATCCGTTCACGCACAATGCCTGTTAATAAGAGATATCCGATAGATACACTGCTTAAAGCCTGCCGTGAGTACGGCGAGCATACTGGCAGACGTGTGAGCTTTGAATATACACTGATAAAGGATATTAACGATAGTGAGCAGGATGCACAGGAGCTTTCACAAAGGCTGAAAGGCTCGCTGTGCCATGTTAACCTGATTCCTGTTAATGATGTTAAAGAACGCTGTAATGTCCGTTCCTCAAAGGAGACCATTATTAAATTCTGTAATGTATTGAAAAGGAACGGAATTAATGCTACAATAAGAAGAACACTTGGTGCAGATATCAATGCATCATGCGGTCAGCTGAGACATTTAAAAAGAGGTGATATGAATGAGAATAGTCGCTAAAACTGATAAGGGAATTGTAAGAGATTCCAATCAGGACGCATATGCTGTCGGTGAATTTTCAGACGAGGTTGTCTGGTCTGTTGTTTGTGACGGTATGGGCGGTGCTGCCGGAGGTAATATTGCCTCGGCGCTGGCGGTTAAGGTAATCAGTGATAAAATAAATGCCTCTTACAGAGATAAGATGCGTGATGCATCCATTTACAATATGCTTGATTCTGCACTTACTGCTGCAAATATCGAGGTTTATGATTTTGCAGAAGCCAAACCTGAGCTCAGGGGTATGGGTACAACCGTTGTCTGTGCCATTGTAAGGGACAATCAGGCATATATTGCACATGCAGGCGACAGCCGTGCCTATGTTATAAATAACGGTATTATCACACAGGTGACAACTGACCACAGTATGGTTCAGGACCTTTTGTCAAAGGGCAAGATTACCAGTGAAGAGGCCGAACATCACCCCAATAAGAATATCATTACTCGTGCAGTCGGTGTGGACAAAAGCATTGATGTCGACTTTGCTCAGATTGATCTGAATGACGATGATGTATTGCTTCTTTGCACTGACGGACTGTCAAACTATGTTTCAAATGATGAAATGATTGAAATCATGAGTGACGGTAAGCATTATGCTTTTGCAGACCGTCTGGTCACTCAGGCTAATAAAAACGGCGGCGGAGATAATATCACCGTTGTTATCATATCAAAATAATCGGAGAGATTGCATTTTATGGATAATTACGTTGGAAAACGCCTTGACGGCAGATATGAAATACAGGAGATTGTAGGCGTTGGCGGTATGTCTGTTGTTTACAAGGCATACGATAATGTCGACGACAGAATTGTTGCAGTTAAAATTCTCAAGGAAGAATTTTTGACGAACGATGAATTTGTCAGACGCTTTAAAAATGAGAGCAAGGCAATTGCACTTCTTTCGCACCCTAATATCGTAAAGGTTTATGATGTCAGCTTTGGTGAAAAGCTTCAGTATATCGTAATGGAATATGTTGACGGTATAACGCTTAAGGAGTATATTCAGAAGCAGAATGCTATTACCTGGAATGATGCGTTATTTTTTACAACTCAGATTCTCAGAGCACTGCAGCATGCACACGATAAGGGCATTGTGCACAGAGATATTAAGCCGCAGAATATTATTCTTCTTTCAAACGGCAATATTAAAGTTGCTGATTTCGGTATTGCAAGATTTTCAAGAAGTGAAACAAGAACCCTTACCGATACAGCAATCGGCTCTGTTCATTATATCAGTCCTGAACAGGCTAAGGGTGAGTTCACTGATGAAAGAGCAGATATATATTCCGTCGGTGTTGTCCTTTATGAAATGCTGGCAGGCAATGTACCTTTTGAGGCAGACAGTGCGGTTTCCGTTGCACTTATGCAGCTTCAGGATGATGCAAAAAAGCTGACAGATATCAATCCGGATATCCCTGTCGGTCTTGAGCAAATCTGCATCCACGCTATGCAGAAAAATCCTGTTGACAGATATCAGACTGCTACGGAAATGCTCCTTGATGTTGAAGAGGTAATAAAGAATCCTAAGGCAGTATTTGACTATTCCTATTTTGTCGATAAGGAGCCTACCAAGTATGTCATCAATACTGAGGAAAAATTTGCCGTAAGCAATGATGAAGAATACTATCAGGATGATGCTGAAGAGTATTATGACCCTAATCATAAGAAAAAGGTTATCACAGCTGTTGTTATCGGAACAGTCGTTTTAATAGCTGCAATTGTATTGCTCGTTATGAGCCTCACAGGAAATTCTTTCAAAAATACACATAATCTTGAAAACTTTGTCGGTATGTCCTATGATGAGCTGATAAGCTCAAATCAGTATGACTACGAGTTTGTTATGGAGCAGGAAAAGACGGATGAATCTGAAGCAGGTAAAGTTATCAGACAAACGCCTGAAGCAGGAACTAAAATTCTTGAGGGTGGTCAGGTTAAGCTCGTTGTTGCTATAACTGCTGATGATATAACCGTTCCGAATGTTTATAATCTTGAGATTGATATGGCTAAAAAGGCACTGGAACAGGAGGGCCTGAAAAACTATACAGTTACCTCTGTCGGCAGTGATTCTGTTGATGAAAACAAGGTAGTTTACACCAATCCAAAAGCAGGCAGTGTTGTTTCAGCCGATACACAGATTACGGTATTTATCAGCTCAGGTCCTACAACTGAGGAGGTAAAGCAGATAACTATTCCTGATGTAATCGGTCTTAAGCAGGAGGGTGCTCGTGCTTTCCTTGAAAAATTCGGCTTTAAAAATATTGACTTTGTTACTAAGGACAGTGAAGCCCCTAAGGGCGTAGTCCTTGCACAAAGTCCTGCTGCAGGTGCCACTGCGACTGCTGATGACAGAATTACAATCACCATTTCATCAGGTGTTACGACCACAACAACTAAGAAGGCGTCAAAAGTTTCCATCGTTGTTGCACTGCCTAAGTGTGTTGATGCTGACGGAGAAATGATAAAGGATCAGCTTGTTGTTGAGCTGGACGGTAAAGTATATCTCAGTCAGAATGTAACACTTAACGGTAAAAATGCAAGTGTAAACATCACACTTGACAAGGATAAGGACGTACAGGTAAGAGTATCTCTTAAGAATACAGGTGCTGTTGAAACAAAAACGATTCAGGGCGGCAAAAATCAGAATATATCCATTAGCTTTAACAGCTTTTCTTATGATAATATGACAACTACTGAAGCACCAGCGGATAACAATTCTAATCCTGACAGCAAGCCGGAAGAATGAGGAATTTATGGTTGAAGGACGATTAATGAAAGGTATAGGCGGTTTCTACTATGTGGAAACCGCTGAATCTGTTTATGAATGTAAGGCACGCGGTATTTTCAGAAAAAAGAAAATCACTCCTTTGGTGGGTGATATCGTTTCAATCAGTATTCATGAAAAGGCAGAAAATACAATTGATGAAATCAAGGAGCGTAAGAATTGTCTTATAAGACCCCCTCTTGCGAATATTGATCAGCTTTTTGTTGTATCATCCGTTGCTAACCCTGCAATCAATATGTCGGTTCTGGACAGAGTTATTGCAATTGCTGAGTATAAGAACATTGAGCCTGTAATTGTGATTACAAAAATTGATTTGGACGATTCTTACAAGAAGTATTATGATATATATACCAAAGCAGGCTTTAAGGTCATTCTCTGTGATAACAAAAACGGTGTCGGCTGTGAGGAGGTAAAGGCTCTGCTTAAGGATAAGGTAAGTGCCTTTACAGGAAATACCGGTGTAGGAAAATCCTCACTGCTCAATGCAATTGACAGCAGGCTTTCCATTGAAACAGGGGAAACAAGTAAAAAACTCGGTAGGGGAAAGCATACTACCAGACATTGCGAGCTTTACAAAGTAGCAGGCGGATATGTAGCTGATACACCCGGATTTTCATCCGTTGACTTTGAACGCTGTGAGAAAATTATGAAAACAGATCTTCCTTACTGCTTCAGGGAGTTTGAGCCTTATCTTGCTGACTGCAAATTTCAAACAAACTGTGCACATATCAATGATAAGGGATGTGCGGTTGTTGATGCTGTTCATAATGGTATTATATCTGCCGAGCGTCACAATAGCTATATAGAGCTTTATAATGAGGTAAAGGACATAAAGGAATGGGAAATGAAGTAAAAAGCTGTGCAATCATTTCAGGTGCACCGGAAGATGATTTATCCTATTATAGTAAGCACCTTGATAACAGGTTTATCATTTGTGCAGATAGTGGTTATAAAAAATGTATCAGAGCAGGTTTTGAGCCAAATCTGATTATAGGTGATTTTGATTCCTCGACTAAGCCTGAGGTAAGCTGTGAGCTGATTGAACTGAATCCAAGAAAGGACTATACCGATACCTTTCACTGCGTAATGGAAGCAATTGCAAGGGGATATAATGATATAGTCATTCTCGGCGGTATCGGCTCACGAATTGACCATACATATTCAAATATTCTTTCAGCAGTATACTGCTTTGACAGAAATATCAAATGTGCACTTGTTGACAGTAAAAATAAGCTTATGATTGCAAGCGGTGAAACGGTTATAAAAACAGGAGAGTATAAATACTTTTCATTATTTGCTTTGTTTGAGAAGTGTGAAGGTCTTTCAATAATAGGTGCAGAATATGATTTGGACTCAGTTACAATTGAGCCTTATGAGCAATTAACCCAGAGCAATGAGTTCAAATCCGATGAAGTAAAAATAATTGTGAAAAGCGGAAAAATTATTTTGATTTTCAGTAACGATTAAATTTTTCTTACATAGTATGTAGTAAATACAGCGTGAACGAGGTGTTGCTACATGAAGAAAATGTGCCGTCGTGACTATCTCTGGATAGCCTTTGGTGTCGGTTGTGTTTTAGCTTGCTGCCTGCCGACAGTATGGATAACAAGAATTCTTGCTATCGTAGTAATCATTCTCGGTATTATGTGCTGTAAAAAGTGATGGGGGAACGGAGTATGAAGGTAGTTTTAATCAAAAGTCCAAAATTTTTAGCACCATTATTGAGATCCATATTTAAAATTCAGAAAGTGAAAAATGAAACATAATTTAAAAAAGGTTACAGAACAAATTTCTGTAACCTTTTTTGTTATATTATCCGGTTTCTTTGCATAGTTATTGTTAGAAACATTAAAGGAGATATCAGTATGGAGCTGTGTAAAGAGTATAAGCCAATGTGTTTTAATGAGAGCTGTGAAAGACTGAGTGAAAATTTTGAATTTGATTTTCAGGAAAATCTTCCTCAATATCTTGATGATATTGACCGCATAATTAAGTGCAGTGTAAACAGTGCTGTTACGAATTATGATGTCAATGATTCAAGGCTTACAATTCACGGAAAAACAATCATCTGCCTTACATACCTTAATAAGGATATGTGCACACTGTCAAATATTTTTGAGGAGGAATTCACTAAGAGTATTGATCTGGATAATGGCAGTACTGTTCATTTTGCTGATATCAGGCTTAATACAAAATATTCAAATTTCAGACTGATCAATCAGCGCAGAATTGATGTTCACACAGCACTGTGTGCCAATATTTGTGTTTATCGCAGGAATAACGGAAAATGTCTGGCAGAATGTAAAAACGCTTTTACAAGAGAAATGAAACTGCCCTGCCTTATGAACAAGAACGCAGGCGTGTGCTCTGCTGAATTTGATGAAACTTTTTCAATATCCTCTTCAAATGCACAAATTAAAAATATAGTGAATTCCTATAGCGTATGCTATCTTGATGAAACGAAAATCATTAAAGATAAAATGCTTGTCAAGTTCAGAGTTGAGGTATCCGTGCTTTATATCAGTGATGATAACAGCATTGAGAAATGCGCACATTCCTTTTCGATGAGTAAGATTATTGATGTAAGTGATTGCGATGATGATGACAATGCACTTATAAATGCGGTGATTTCAAGCATTTACATCAAATCAAAAACAAATTCAGATAATGTTGTGAATGAAATTGAACTTGTAGGCACGGTTTCACTAAGCTATCAGATATACTCCATTTCAGACCATAGCTTTATTACGGATTCCTATATGCCGCATTATAATACGGATATTTCAAAGGAACACTTATCCGTAAAAAAATCTCCGATATATTACTATGATGACAGGTCGGATGAGATTGTTTTTGACAGTGATAAGAATATCATTGAAATTATAGATCTGATACCGAGCATTGAAGGCTGTACTGTCAAAGAGTCCGTTATGAAAGTAAATGTAAATTTATCTTTTCTTTATTATGACGATACATCTCAGCTTTGCTTCTATGAAAAAACGGCTGAGCTGTCCTTCAGACTGAATGATGAAAAGCTCGACGGAGAGGGTGTGATCAGTCTTATTTCCTATGATTTCATCATTAAGAGTGCAGATAAGATATCATTGAGGCTGAATTATACCTACCGTGCTTATCTGTATAGAATACAGAATGTGGATTATTTAACCGATATTGAGGTGACCGGTGAAAGAAATAATCTGAATATGCCGGAGCTGACTTTGTATTTTGCAAATAAAAATGAAGATGTCTGGGATATTGCAAAGAGCTTTTCAACCGATATGTCACTCATTATGGAGGAAAATAATCTGACATCACATATTGTTGACAATAAAATGGTACTGCTTGTTCCGGGAATGTGAGGTAAATTATGAACAACAATATTTATAATGATATTTCAAAACGAACAGGCGGCGACATTTATATTGGTGTTGTTGGTCCTGTAAGATCCGGTAAATCGACCTTTATCAAAAGATTTATGGATACAATGGTAATTCCGAATATTGAGGATACCTTTGTAAGAGAACGTGCACAGGATGAGCTTCCGCAGTCAGCCGCAGGGCGTACGATTATGACAACCGAGCCTAAGTTTATTCCTGAAGATGCAGTTGAGCTGCATATGAACGACAATCTGAAAATGAGAGTAAGGCTGATTGATTGTGTAGGTTATATTGTTCCAAGCTCGGTAGGTTATATTGAAGAGGATCAGCCGAGAATGGTTATGACGCCATGGTATGACGAGGAGATTCCATTTAATATGGCGGCCGAAATCGGCACAAAAAAGGTAATTACCGAGCATTCAACAATCGGTCTTGTTGTTACAACCGACGGCTCAATCAGTTCTATTCCACGTGATGAATACCAGGAGGCTGAGCAGAGAGTTATTGAGGAGCTCAAAGAGCTTGATAAGCCGTTTATTGTTCTGATGAACAGTGCTGAGCCGCAGCATCCGTCAACGATTAACCTGTGTAAAAATCTGACAGATGAGTACAAGGTTCCTGTAATACCTGTGAACTGTCTTGAGCTTACCGAGCAGGAGGTTAATGATATTCTTTCGGATATTCTTTATGAATTTCCGGTGTCAAATGTGGGCATTCATTTTCCGTCCTGGATTAATAATCTTGAAAAAGATAACTATCTGCGTTCCTCTCTTTTCGAGACCATAAAGGGAAATGTTTCTCAGATTAATAATATCAGGAGTATAAGCGCCTTTGCACAATCCATTAAGGAAAATGAGTATGTTGAATCGGTTTCAATATCTTCTCTTGATTTGTCAAACGGTTCTGTCACAATGAAATTCTATGTTGACAATTCCTATTTCTACAGGATTCTTTCTGAGAAATGCATGGTAGAAATTAAGGATGAAAAGGATTTGATGAGCAACTTCATTTCGCTTGTGGCAATGCGGCGTGAATATGAACGATTTTCAAAGGCGCTTGCCGATGTGGAGGAAACAGGCTATGGTATTGTAATGCCTGAAATGAATCAGCTTTCTCTCAGCGAGCCGGAGCTTATGAAGCAGGGCGGACGATATGGTGTAAGACTTAAGGCTGAGGCGCCGTCCATTCATATGATAAAGTGCAATACCTTTACTGAGGTTGCACCGATTGTGGGCAGTGAAAGCCAGAGCCAGGAGCTTGTTATGTATCTCCTTAAGGAATTTGAGGAAAATCCTTCAGATATATGGAACACAAATATGTTCGGAAAATCACTGCATGAGCTTGTAAGCGAGGGCCTGAACAATAAGCTTTACAGAATGCCTCTTGATGCGAGAAATAAGTTCAGAGAAACCATTGAACGTGTAATAAATGAAGGATGTAACGGTCTGATCTGTATAATCTTGTAAACAAAAAAGGTCGTAGCCTTAAGCTGCGACCTTTGAAATTATTAAAATGATTATTACAATATGCAGTAAAAATTCAAGGGGTAAACCTATCATAAACTTTTTGTGACGGGTTTTATGGTGAATTCTTTTCATTGTTAAGTATTCACCGATTGCACCGCCAATCAGTCCGAAAAGCATAAGTGTATTTTCGGATATCCGCCATTCTTCCTTTCTTGCCTTTCTTTTGTCAGCAATGGCAAGGGCAGATGAAATGATATTTATAATAATAAAATAAATAACTGCAATCAAAATTACGGTTTTGACAGTCATATTTTTGATTTGAATTCCTTAAGTGTTTTTAAATCAAAGTTACCGATTGAAAGCTTTTCACCCTGCTTAAAGCTGTCACCCTTTGCCTCATCAACAGTGAAAACACCTGCACATTCAGGACAGACAAGAAAATAAACCGTCTGGCAATCGAGCAGCGTTATCTTTGGTGCAAGTCGTCTTTCAAAATTTGAAAACACACCAAACTGAACTTTTTTACCGCATTCAGGGCAAACAAGCTCAACCGTATCTCCTCTTGATTTTACTCTTATTGAATTACCAAGTCTGTATTCCATAAAAATCACCATATATATATTACTATAAAATTAGGAAGTGTTCAAGTGTATAAAAAAATAATTTTGTCAATTTTACTGATATTCACTCTTGCAGGCTGCTCCATTGCTATTCCGAAAGAAAATAAAACAGTAACAGAAGAGCAATATGTTAAGGCTGTATGGATAACATATTATGAGCTCTCAGGCTTTACGCAGGACAGCACAGAGCAGGATTTCAGAAAGAAAATCAATAAAACATTTAAGGAATTGAAATCAAATGGATTTAATCGTGTTACGGTTCAGGTGAGACCTTTTGCAGATGCGTTTTATAAATCCGATTATTATCCTGTCAGTTCCTATTGCTTTAAAGAGCAGGGGAGTGAACTGATTTTTGACCCGCTTGAAATTATGGTTGAATCAGCACATAAATACAAGCTTTCTATTGAGGCGTGGATAAATCCATACCGTGTCAGCAATTCAGACGATTTTTCACAGCTTTCAAAAAACAATAAAGCAGTGGAGTGGCAGGGGACGGATAATCTCATTGTATGCGACAGCGGAATCTATTTTAATCCTGCCAGTGATGAAGTGACAAAGCTCATTTCAAACGGAGTCAGAGAAATTGCAGAAAATTATGATGTTGATTCCATTTGCTTTGACGATTACTTTTATCCGAGTACGGACGAAAAGATTGATAAATCATCCTATACGGCTTATAAAAAGAGTAAAGGAGACAAGTCTCTTGCCGATTGGCGCAGAGAAAATGTAAACAAGATGATTCAATCCGTTTACAGTACAGTAAAATCAGTTGATGAAAATATTACATTCGGCGTCAGTCCCGCATCAAATGCTGAAAGTAATTATAACACGCTTTATGCAGATATCCAAAAATGGTGTACGGAAAAAGGATATGTGGATTATATCTGTCCGCAGATTTATTTCGGTTTTCAAAATGAAAATCAGCCATTTATGAAAACAACGAAAAGCTGGGTTCAAATGGCTGATTGTACATTGTATGTTGCTCTCCCTCTGTATAAAGCAGAGAAGGAGGATGAATTCGCAGGAGATAACGGAAAAAATGAATTTATTGATAATAACAATATTATTGCACGTCAGGTTACATATCTGTCAAAACTCAGTGATGTAAAAGGCTATTATGTATTTTCATACAGTTCTTTAAAAGATAATGATGAAACAAATAATCTTTATTCAGCAATGCAGAATTCATCACAGTAATCTGTTATTTTAACGTTAATCATTTTTCCTATTATGTTTTCGTCACTGTTTAACCTTACAGGAAGATAATTTTTTGTATACCCCTGAAAGACATTTTTTTGAGTCTCATTTTCAAAAAGCACTTCAACTTCTTTGCCGATTAAGTCCTTAAGGTATTCCTGCCTTATTTTTTCAGTTTCATCTATCATAATTGCTGCACGTTTTTCCTTAACCTGTTTCGGAACACTGTCTCCTTTTTTGGAAGCAGCTGTTCCCTGACGCTCACTGTAAGGGAAGACGTGCACTTTTTCAAATCGGATGCTTTTCACAAAATCAAGGCTTTCTTTAAAGTCTTCATCGCTTTCCTCGTGAAAGCCGACCATAACATCGGTTGTAATGCTTGCATCGTTAAATGCGCTCCTTAGCTTATCACAGAGTGCTTTATATTCCTGTGCAGTATAATGTCTGTTCATACTCTTCAGAGTTTTTGTACATCCGCTCTGCAGTGACAGGTGAAACTGCGGACAAAACTTATCAATCTTTGCAAGCTCATCAATGATTTCATCTGTAATATGATCAGGCTCAAGTGAGCCGAGTCTTATTCGTTCAATACCATCCGTATCAGCACAGATTTTAACAGCATCTACAATGTTGAAATTTTCACCCTTGCCGTATGCAGAAAGATTAATTCCTACAAGAACAATCTCCTTAACTGAATGTTCTGCAAGATTTTCAATTTCTTTTTTTAAATCTTCAGGATTTTTTGAACGCACTCTTCCGCGAGATTTCGGAATAATACAATAGGAGCAGAATCTGTCACAACCGTCCTCTATTTTTACAAACGCCCTGATTCTTTCGTTGAAATCGGTTATGGAGCACTGCCAGAAATCATCACCGGTCTTGTGCTCGTCAATACGGATAACACGTGATTTATTATTGTTATATTCATTAATCAGCTTTAAAATATCACCGTCACTTTTATTGGATAAAACAATATCAGCTTCAGCAAGTGCACTTGCTTCATCAGGAAATGCCTGCGGCATACAGCCTGTAAGAATAACAGTTGATTCAGGGTGCTTTCTCTTGAATTTCCTTATATTCTGTCTTGTCTTCTGATCAGCGGTAGCAGTAACTGTGCAGGAGTTTACTATATAATAATCAGCTTCCTCATTCGGAGATACGATTTCAAAGCCTGCATTTTTTAAAAGCTCGCTCATATATTCCGTTTCATATTGATTTACCTTGCATCCAAGTGTGTAAAAAGCAGCTTTCATTTCCATCTTCCTTAATATCTTTTTGCTGATTATATCAAATTTTTATCATTAATACAATATTTTGCTAATACTATTTAATGGTGATATTATGAAATTAACAGTTAACTTTATAAAAAAGTCTATTGTCTTTATTCTTTCATTTTGTATGTTTATCGGTGCTCCTTCAACTATTTTTGCTGTAGAGGCAAAAAAGAAAGACGAAATCAAGGTTAAATCAAGTATTCTGATGTGTATGGATACAGGGGATGTAATCAAAGAAAATAACGCCTATGAGCATCTCTCACCTGCATCTGTTACAAAAATAATGAGTATACTTCTGATTATGGAGGCAATCGACAGCGGAAAAATCAAGCTCGATGATATGGTGACTGCAGGTGAGAATGCGGTATCTAAGGGCGGTTCCCAGATTTGGCTCGAGGTAGGGGAGCAGATGAGTGTTAACGATTTGCTGAAAGCTGTAATTATATCATCTGCCAATGATGCGTGTACTCTTCTTGGTGAATACGTTGCCGGCAGTGATACCGCCTTTGTGGATATGATGAACGATAGGGTTAAGGAATTAGGGCTTAAGGACAGCCATTTTGAAAACTGCACAGGTCTTGATGATGATATAACCAATCATTATTCCTGTGCATATGATTTAGCAGTTATTGCCAAAGAAGTTATGAAATACGATTTAATTAAAAAGTATTCCACAGTATGGCTTGATTCACTGCGCGGCGGTGAGACAGAGCTGAATAATACCAATAAACTGATTAACAAATACAATGGCATAACAGGGCTCAAAACAGGCACAACCTCCAATGCTGGCTTTTGCCTTTGTGCCACTGCCACAAGGGATAATATGAGTCTTGTGTCCGTTGTGCTCGGTGCAGATACCAGTGATGACAGATTCAATATGTCCACACAGCTGCTTGACTTCGGCTTTGCAAATTATAAGCTTGCTAAAATAACACTTGACCAAAAACAGATTACACCTGTTAAGATTGAAAACGGAAGAATGAAAAGCATAACTCCTGTATACAATAATACCGGCTGTATTCTTGTAACAAAGAACGCAGGCGATTTTGAATATGAATATAAGATTAAAGAATCGGTAAAAGCACCGGTAAGAAAAGATGATACATTAGGCGAGGTATTGGTTATGAGCAACAACGAGCAGGTCGCTTCAGTCAAGCTCATTTCAGATCAAAATGTTAAAAAAATTAATTTTTCTTATATTTTTAATGAATTAATGAAAAACATTTAGCAAATTAATGTAAAAAAATATTGCAACTTTGTGCAAAATAGTGTAGTATATTTTCTCAAAGAAATATTTGTATTTTAATTTACTATTATATAGAATTGAGGGAATATTATGGAAATCAAATTTGTATCAAAGCATGCTGAGGATATCGTTTCAACTCAGGATATAAAAAATCTTGAATCACAGGCTGTTGCTGCTATGAACACGCTTCACAGCAAAACAGGTGCCGGAAACGATTTTCTTGGCTGGGTAACACTTCCTACCGACTATGACAAGGAAGAATTTGACCGTATCAAAAAGGCAAGTGAATATATCAAGGAAAACGCAGATATATTAATTGTTATCGGTATCGGCGGTTCATATCTTGGTGCAAGAGCAGTTATTGAGGCTCTCACATCACCAAATTATAATTCAATCAAAAAGGATACACCTGATATTTACTTTATCGGTAACTCTATCAGTCCTTCTATGCTTACAGAGCTTGTTTCCATTTGCGAGGGCAAGGATATCTGTGTAAATGTTATCAGCAAGAGCGGTACAACAACCGAGCCTGCTATTGCATTTCGAGTATTCCGTGATCTTGTTTACAGCAAGTATTCTGAAGAAGAGGCTGCAAAGAGAATTTTCGCAACAACAGATAAAGCTAAGGGTACGCTTAAGGAGTTAGCTGACTCAAAGGGTTATGAAACCTTTGTTGTACCTGATGATGTCGGCGGCAGATTTTCAGTTCTTACAGCAGTTGGTCTTCTTCCTATTGCTGTTGCAGGAATTGATATTGACGAGCTTATGGCAGGTGCAAAGGAAGCACAGGATTCTCTTAACGCTGAAAGTGTCGAAGAAAACGATGTGCTCAAGTATGCTGCAGTAAGAAATGCATTTTATAATAAGGGCAAAAAGCTTGAATGCTTTGTTTCCTATGAGCCTTGTATGGCAATGTTCAATGAATGGTTAAAGCAGCTTTTTGCTGAAAGTGAGGGCAAGGACGGCAAGGGTCTTTATCCGGTATCCTGTATTTTCTCAACCGATCTTCATTCAGTTGGCCAGTATATCCAGGAAAGCGGAAGTCCGCTTATGTTTGAAACCGTTATTAAATTCAATCAGCCTAAGGATGATTTTCTTATCACTGAGCAGGAGGGCAATATTGACGGTCTGAATTTTCTTGCAGGCAAATCAATGAGCTTTGTAAATGAGAAGGCTCGTGAGGGTACACTCCTTGCTCATACTGACGGCGGTGTAGGCAACCTTGTTATTGAGTGTGATTCAGTTTCGGCTAAGGATATCGGTTATCTTATCTATTTCTTTGAAAAAGTATGTGCTGTTTCAGGCTATATTCTCGGTGTAAATCCATTCAATCAGCCAGGTGTTGAGAGCTATAAAAAGAATATGTTTGCTCTTCTCGGCAAGCCTGGTTATGAAAAGGAAAAAGAAAGTCTTGAAAAACGTCTTGGCATATGTTAAGATGTAATTGAAAATAAATCACCTTTGGAGGAATTATAATGATTAAACTTATCATAGGCAATAAGGGTGCAGGTAAAACAAAAAGATTAATTGATCAGGTTAATACCTGTGTTGAAAGCTCTGACGGAAATGTTGTATGCATTGAGAAAGAGCCTAAGCTTACATATGATGTTTCTTCAAAAGCTCGTTTGCTTGAGACTGAAACATATCTTATCAACGGCCACAAAGCATTTTACGGTTTCCTTGCAGGTATCTGTGCAGGCAACTATGATGTAACAGATGTACTTGTTGATGCAACATTCAAGATTGTCGGCAGAGAGTATGAAAAGCTTCCTCAGTTCTTTGAGATGCTTTCACAGCTTTCTGAAGCTACAGATGTAAACTTCTATTTCACAATCAGCTGTGATAAAGAAGATTTACCTGTTGAAATCTTTGATTATTGCGAAGAAATGTAATTGAATAAAAAGAAAGCCGTTGATTTTCAACGGCTTATTTTTATGCTCTTATCTTTATTAAAATTTGAAAATATCTATTGACAAAGAGCGTCCTTATATATATAATACTAAGGTGCAAGTGCGAGTAAGCACTTTATGGAGTGGTTTAATGAAAATTGACCTTACGAACTTATTCAATGGCAGTAAAAACGAAATCTCTGTCAATCATTCATTTGATATGAGTGATTTGATTTACAGCTCATACACACCGATTAAGGATGCTGTTACTGTAAAAGGAAAGCTTTTTTCAAAAGCAGATGTTGTTTATCTTGATATAAACATAGCTTTTGCTTTTAATGGCTTTTGTGACAGATGTGCTGAGGAGATTGTAAAGGATTTTTCTTTCAGCGTTAAGAAGATTGTTGTTGAAGAGTTGCAGAATGAAAACGATGACGATGATTATATCGTTGTTAAAAACAGAGTTCTTGATTTGCAGGAGCTTGTGAATGAAGAGGTTTCGCTGAATTTACCGACAAAAATTCTTTGCAATGATGATTGCAAGGGGCTTTGTCCTCAATGCGGAGCGAATCTTAATGTCAGTAAATGTGATTGTAAAAAGGATGTAGATCCGAGACTTTCCGCTCTTTTACAATTACTTGATGAAGAATAATAAAATGCTTTTAATATAAAAGGAGGCACTTAAAATGGCAGTACCAGCAAGAAAAACATCAAAGGCAAGAAAGAATAAGAGACGTTCAAGTGTTTGGAAGATGGATGCTCCTACACTCGTAAAATGCTCTAACTGCGGTGGCTATACAGTATCACACAAGGTTTGTAAGAACTGTGGCTACTATGATGGCAAAGAAGTTATCAACAAGGAAGAAGCATAATTTTATTACAATTTGTGGACGGACAGATTTGTCCGTCTTTCTTGTTATTGAAGCAAAATATTTTAACGTTTTATTAGGAGGCAGATTATGGCAAAGTCTGTTGTTGCAATTGTCGGCAGACCTAATGTGGGTAAGTCGACGCTTTTTAACAAGTTAATAGGCAGCAGATTATCTATTGTTGATGATACTCCGGGTGTAACACGTGACAGAATTTACGGTGACTGTGAGTGGCTTAACAATAAATTTCTGCTTGTTGATACCGGTGGTATCGAGCCTAATACAAATGATATCATTCTCAGTCAGATGCGCACACAGGCAGAGATTGCAATTGAAACAGCTGATGTAATCATCCTTGTTACCAATCTCCGTGACGGAGTTGTTGCAAGTGATTACGAGGTTGCATCAATGCTTCAGAAAAGCGGTAAGCCGATTATTCTTTGTGTAAATAAGTGCGACAGTATCGGTGCACCTGACCCTGAGTTTTACGAATTCTATAATCTCGGTATGGGTGATCCGATTGCTGTTTCTGCTACACATGGTCACGGAACAGGTGATTTACTTGATGAGGTTATCAAGTTTCTTCCTGAACAGACTGAGGAGGAAGATGATGATGAAATCATCAATGTTGCAATTATCGGAAAGCCGAATGTGGGTAAATCATCACTTGTCAATAAAATCAGTGGTGCAAACAGAGCAATCGTTTCTGACATTGCAGGCACTACGCGTGACACTACGGATACATTTGTTGAAAATCAATATGGCAAATTCAATTTTATTGATACTGCTGGTTTAAGGCGTAAAAGCAAGGTGAATGATGCAATTGAAAAATTCAGCATTATCCGTGCAAGAATGGCTGTTGAGCGTGCAAATGTTTGTGTGATTATGATTGACGCTGTTGAAGGCTTTACCGAGCAGGATTCCAAGGTTGCAGGCATAGCACTTGAACAGGGCAAGGCTTGTATCATTGCAGTTAATAAGTGGGACGCTGTTGAAAAGGACGGCAACACTATGAACGAATATCGCAAGAAACTTGAAAATGATTTTTCATTTATGAGCTATGCACCGATTATGTTCATTTCTGCAAAAACAGGTCAGAGAATTGAACGTCTTTATGAAATGATTTCATTCGTTCATTCTCAGAATTCAATGCGTATCTCAACCGGTAAATTGAACGAGGTGCTTGCAGGTGCAACAGCACGTGTGCAGCCGCCTACAGATAAAGGCAAGAGACTTAAAATTTATTATATGACGCAGGCATCAACCCGTCCACCGACATTTGTTTTTTTCGTAAATAATTCAGAACTCTTCCACTTTTCTTATCAAAGGTATCTTGAAAATCAAATCAGAGAGGTATTTGGTCTTGACGGTACTCCTGTACGCTTTATTATCCGTGAAAGGGGAGAGGGTAAAAAATAATGACGATTATAGCATGTATTTTTATAGCTGTATTATCCTATTTGTTTGGCAGCTTAAATTTCGGTGTTATTCTATCAAATAAACTAAAAAAAGACGATGTAAGGAATCATGGCAGCGGTAATGCAGGCACAACAAATATGCTCAGAAATTATGGTAAGGGTGTTGCTGTTCTGACTATCCTGGGCGATATGCTTAAGGTATTTGCCGCAATATATATAGCAAAGCTGATTTACAGCTATGTACCTATGCCTCTGAATGAACTCGGAAATAATATAATCAGTACATCTGATATGGATATGCTGATAAAATCCTTTGCAGGCTTTTTCTGTGTACTTGGTCATATTTTCCCTTGTTATTTTAAATTCAAGGGCGGTAAGGGCGTAGCGACCTCAGGCGGTATGGTTTTTGCAATTGATTGGCGGATTGCATTAATTCTGCTTGCTGTGTTTTTTGTTGTCGTTTTAATTACAAGATACGTTTCGCTCGGCAGTATCGTAATGGCAGTTCTTTATCCGGTGTTTATCTTTATATTCTACAAAAGTATTATATTAACAGTGATTGCTGTAATTTTTACACTTATTGTAGTGATTGCTCACAGAGAAAATATAAAAAAACTTATTCATCATACAGAAAGTAAAATAAGCTTCAAGTCTAAAAAGAAAAATTAATAGAGTAAAACAGGATGCAAACAAAGCATATAAAAAGGAGCTATATCAAGTGCTGTTGCAGTTCTGCCTTGAGGATAGTCTATACAAGCATTAGTAAATTCAGAAGGTTTATGATGAAATATAATGTTATTGAAAAAATTTTATTACTTATAATGCTATACTCTGATATATTTTATTTGAAATACAAGTGGATTTATGATGGCGTTTTTGTATGCAAAAGAAATCCAAATAAGTATTTTCAACCGATTTTATATAGATTATATGGATTCAAAAAAACAAAATTGAATTAGGTTTGTTTATTTTAGAAACCTATTCTCATCTCATTACTATAATAGTTTTAATTGAAACTATTATATGTTGTATTTTTAATACATCATTTTTTAAACCAATTGTATTATTTTCTTTTTGGTTAATTAGTGGTATATTTGTAATAATTTATTTAATTATTAATTCCATCAAAAAGAAATAAAAACATAGAAATAGTTCATTGAACATACAGGAGCTGTCTCACTTCCGTGAGACAGCTCCTTTCAGCTATGTCTTAAAAATTCAGTTGTAAATCCACCCAGCTTTCCTGTTCAGCCGTTTTAATTTCATCTTCAGGTTGAATATTTCCAATCAGAAGCGGTGAATTCGGATTATGCAGCTTTGCATTTCTGATAACCGCATCTTTATTTGTATTTGCGTAACAATATCTGCAAAAATGCCTGCAGGTATCATATGCACCTATGTCATTACCAAAGAAACAGGCACATTCCTTACGCTGACCTTTTTTCTTCGGCATATTTAATTTGGTATGCAGTGCAGTTTCATACACAGTCTGCGTTAAACAGCCGTCACAGTCAATACCATATTGTTTCAGCTCATCACCCTCTGCACAGGCTTTTATTGTGATACCATACTTTTTTCCGATATCGGCAAAGGCTTTGCCGATTGTCAATCGTTCTTCCTTGCTTACCATTCTGCCCAGTGGGAAATTTGTTATAACCTTTTTATATAAATCAATAAAGCTGATAATACAGGTATGCGTATAGCCTGAAAGTTCTTTTGCCATTGATTCAAAGGCATTAAGATGAAAGTCAATTGAATACTTTTCTGTTATGAATATCGGATCATATCTCCAGCCAATGCTGTCAATTCCGACAGCTTCAGACAGCCTTTTTAAATCCTGAATCACTTTTCTTTTATCAGGAACATTGGGCTCAATCTCCTTTCCGTAAGGTGTTATTGTAACAAACCAATATTGTCCGAACGGCTTGAGAACATCCATATGCTCCAGCATAGGCGCAGGATTTTTCGTGCAGAAAGCGATCAGGTCAACAACATCAGGATTTATGATATATTTTGTAACTAATGAAGGCTTATAGGGATTACGCACCATAACATAGCCTTCTTTTATTCTGTTGATAAACCATTCTGCATAAAAAGCAGGGATATCCGTTCTCATTCCTGTCTGTAAAATCATAATGAACCTCTGATTATTAATGTTATTAAAAATACCGGCAAAAAAATAAGCACCGAAAAATCGGTGCTGTTTTTATGCGAAATAATTATGCTCTTTCAACCTTACCTGAGCGAAGGCATCTTGTGCATACATTAACTCTTTTAGGAGAGCCGTTTACAATAGCCTTTACTTTTTTAATGTTTGGTTTCCTGGTTCTGTTTGATCTTCTGTGTGAGTGAGAAACCTTGATGCCGAAAGATACGTCTTTTCCGCAGTATTCACATTTTGCCATTTGCGAACACCTCCTTAAATATTTAGAACGTTGGTATAATATCACAACTGATTGAAAAAAGCAAGTGTTTTTTTATCCTTTTTTTCAAAAAGCCTCAAAATTTACTCTTTTTAGTATAAGTTATTGATTTTAAATACAATATTTAGTATAATATAAGCAATGATTTTTAGGAGGAAAATGAATGGCTTCAGATAAAAAAGCGGCTCTTGAATCCGCAATGAAACAGATAGAAAAGAAATATGGTGCCGGCGCAGTTATGCGTCTCGGTGAAAATTCAAGCCTTAAGGTTGATGCTATTTCAACCGGCTCACTTACACTGGATATAGCAACAGGTATCGGCGGACTTCCAAAGGGAAGGATTGTTGAAATCTACGGACCTGAATCAAGCGGTAAAACAACTCTTGCACTTCACTGTATTGCAGAGGCACAGAAAGCAGGGGGCGAGGCTGCATTCGTCGATGCTGAGCACGCACTTGATCCTGTTTATGCTGCTAATCTCGGCGTAGATGTGGATTCACTCCTTGTTGCTCAGCCTGATTACGGTGAGCAGGCACTTGAAATTACAGAGCAGCTTGTAAGCAGCGGTGCTGTGGATATCATCGTCGTTGACTCCGTTGCAGCACTTGTACCTAAGAGCGAAATCGAAGGCGATATGGGTGACAGCCACGTTGGTCAGCACGCACGTCTTATGTCTCAGGCTCTTCGTAAGCTTGCAGGTACTGTTAATAAGACAAACTGTATTATTATATTCATCAACCAGCTTCGTGAGAAGATTGGTGTTATTTACGGTAATCCGGAGGTAACAACAGGCGGTAGAGCACTGAAGTTCTATTCTTCCATAAGAATTGATGTAAGAAAGGCTGAACAGCTTAAGAACGGCACTGAGATTTTAGGCTCTCGTACTAAGGTTAAAATTGTTAAGAATAAGGTTGCTCCGCCTTTCAAATCAGCTGAGTTTGACATTATGTACGGCACAGGAATCAGCAAGGACGGTGAAATCCTTGATATGGCTGTTGAGTATGATATTATACATAAAGGCGGCTCCTGGTTCTCATATGGTGACCAAAGGCTTGGTCAGGGACGTGATAATGTCAAGGCAATGATTAAGAATGATCCTGACTTTGCTGCTGAGCTTGAAGCGAAAATCAAAGAAAAGATGAAGGAAATTCAGGAAACCTCTAAGCAGAAGTACAGACCAAAGGCTGCGCCAATGGCAAAGACAGATGCGGATGAAACACCGGCTCCTGCTAAAACAACACGTGCAGCTGCAAGAGCAAAGCTTGACATTGCTGTTGAGGACGACGAGGATTAATGATTATTAAGCACCAGAGGGGGAGGGGAAACAAGGTTCACCTTCTCCTTGATGATGAATATGTAATTACAACGGATATTAATTTCTGGCTTGATCATTATATTGCTGACGGCACGGAGATTGATGAAGAGCAGTGGCAGGAACTTGTTGAGGGAATCAATTATAAGAAAGCGCTCAACAAGTGTGCCGATTTGCTGTCAAGGCGTGAGCATTCCGTTAAAGAGCTCAGGACAAAACTGCTGAGAACGGTTGACGAAGTCAGTGCTGATAAAGCAATCAACAGATATCTTGAGGCTGGCTATCTTGATGACGAGCATTTTTGCGAAAGTCTTGTAGAGTATCTGTTCAATGTAAAAAAATATTCCACTGCCCATGTTAGGCAGGAATGCTATAAACGCGGTGTTGACAGCGATATTATAAGACGTGTTATCAATGATTTTGAAATAGATAATACGGATACAATTGTTGAGCTGATTACTAAAAAATATGCTTCAAAGCTGGAACAGGAAAATGGTAAAGAAAAGGTAATTGCGGCCTTGCAGAGAAAAGGCTTTTCCTATTCAGATATTAAATCAGCATTTTACAGGTTAGAGGAAGATGAATTTTAAAGTAGGAATGATATCACTCGGCTGTCCGAAAAATCAGGTTGACGGCGAGGTTATGCTTGAAAAACTGAATAAAAGCGGTTTTGATATTGCACAGTCCATTGAAGACAGTGATGTTATGATAATTAACACCTGCGGATTTATTGAGGATGCTAAGCGTGAAGCGATTGAAACCATTCTTGAAGTGGCTGAATATAAAAAGGCAGGGCTTATTTCTGCAATTGTTGTAACAGGCTGTCTTGCGGAAAGATATCAGGATGAAATTTTAAAGGAAATTCCTGAGGTTGATTCCGTTATCGGTATCGGAGCTGACAGGGATATTGTAAAGGTTTGCCAGAAGGCTCTGATCGGCGTTCAGACGAGTTTTTATCCTGATAAGAAATATCTTCTGCTTGAGGGTGACAGAATGCTTTCCACACCGCCTCACTGGGCTTATTTGAAAATCAGTGACGGCTGTGATAACAAATGCTCCTATTGTGCAATACCTGGAATACGCGGCGGTTATATTGAGCGTGATATGGAAAGCATTATTGCTGAGGCAAATAAGCTTGCGGCATCAGGTGTTAAGGAGCTTATTATAATCGCACAGGATACTACAAAATACGGTCTGAAACTCTATGGCGAATATAAGCTTGCTGAGCTTTTGAAAGAGCTTGTTAAGATTGACGGCATTGAATGGATCAGATTATTTTATTGCTATCCTGACAGAGTAACGGATGAGCTGATTGACGTTATAGCAAGTGAGGAAAAGGTTTGCTCTTATATTGATATTCCTCTTCAGCACTGCAATAATGACATACTCAAGTCAATGAACAGATACGGTTCATACGACAGTCTCAAAAATCTTTTGACTAAGATGAAAACGAAAATCCCTAATCTTTCCCTGCGTACTACCTTTATGGTCGGCTTTCCCGGTGAAACTGAGGAACAGTTTGAAGAGCTGTGCCGTTTTGTTAAAGACATTGAATTTGATAAAATGGGCTGCTTTACTTTCTCCCCTGAGGAGGATACACCTGCCTTTGACTTTGACAATCAGATTGATGAGGACATAAAAAAACGACGCGCAGAGGTACTGATGGATATTCAGTATTCAATTACCGAAAACGCGAATAAAAAGCGTATAGGAAATATTTATAAGGTTGTCGTTGATGAAAAGGACGGCGACAAATATATCGGGAGATCCTATCTTGATTCACCTGAGATTGACAGCGGTATCATTATCACATCAGAACGTGCCCTTTTCTCAGGAGAATTTATTAACGTAAAAATTACTGACTATGACGGATATGATCTTATAGGAGTGGAAATATGAATTTACCTAATAAAATTACTGTATTCAGATTTTGCTGTATACCGTTTTTAATGGCGTTTGCTTATATTGATTTCCCATATCACTGGGTCGCAACATTGATTGTATATTTTATTGCCTGTATGAGTGATAAGGTTGATGGTATTATTGCGAGAAAACGCGGACTCGTTACCGATTTCGGTAAATTAATGGACCCGCTTTCTGATAAGAGTCTTGTGTTTGCGGCTTACATCATTTTAATTGATATGGGATGGCACACCGACATTTGTCTTATGCTGATGCTTGCTCGTGAATTTTTAGTTGCAGGTATTAGAATGGCTGCTGCCACAAATGGTGAGGTTATAGCCGCCAACGGCTTTGGAAAATGCAAAACTTTTTTACAGATGTCAACGACAGGTATGACATTCCTGCTCCTTGCAATAGGTGAGGGAAGTGCAAATATTGATATGTCAACTCCTTGGCTGAACATCTACTGCACAATCGCATTCTGGATTGTTACGGTTGTTGCTGTATTAAGCGGCATTGTTTATGCAAAGGACGGCTGGCATCTGATTAAAACAAAATAGTTGCAAATTCTGAAAAAATATATATAATATTATTAATAGATAAAAACTGTGACAGAGAGAAGTAAGCAGATATCCGCTTTTCAGAGAGTGAGCCGTTTTGCTGTGAGGCTCATATAGCGAATCTGCCCAAATGCACTCTTGAGTTGCCCAAAGGAAATCAGAGTATTTTGGGTCGGCAGGCTCCGTTAAAGGCTGAAGCTGTAAGTCATTATTGCAGCTGAGTATAAACAAGAGTGGAACCGCAGTTATTACATTGCCTCTGTCATAGGACAGGGGTGTTTTTATATATTATTAGTATTGGAGGGCGGCAAATGTTTGATTCATTCAAGGAAGATGTAAAAAGCTTTATGGACCATGATCCGGCAGCAAGAAGCCCTATTGAAATCATTTTGCTCTATCCGGGCTTCAAGGCACTGCGAAGCCATAAAAAAGCGAATTGGTTTTTACGCCACAATATGCCTTTTATTGCAAGATATATCAGTCAGCGCTCTGCGCATAAAACAGGTATAGAAATTCATCCCGGTGCTACGATCGGCCGTAGAGTCTGTATAGATCACGGCAGTGGTATCGTTATCGGTGAAACGACTGAAATCGGTGACGATGTTATGATTTATCAGGGTGTAACGCTGGGCGGTACAGGTAAGGACGTCGGCAAACGTCACCCCACAATTGAAAGCGGTGTTATGATTGGTTCTGGTGCTAAGGTGCTCGGACCGATTACAATCGGCAGAAATGCTAAGGTGGCCGCCGGTGCAGTGGTGGTTAAGGATGTTGACCCAAACTGTACTGTTGTTGGTGTTCCGGGCGAGGTTGTGAGAATTGACGGCGAACGTATTGACGACCTTGATCAGATTAATATCCCTGATCCTGTTATGAATGCAATTGAAAACAATCAGCAGAAAATTAAAGAATTGGAAAAAGAAATCAAAATTTTAAAGGAGTCTTTGAAATGAGAATTTATAATACAATGTCACGTCAGAAGGAAGAATTTATTCCTGTTGACAAGGATGAAATTAAGATTTATGCCTGCGGACCTACCGTATATAATTTTATTCATATCGGTAACGCAAGACCGCTTTGTGTATTCGACGTTTTAAGACGTTATATGGAATATCGCGGTATGAATGTAAAATTCGTTCAGAACTTTACAGACGTTGACGATAAAATCATTAAAAGAGCAAATGAAGAAGGTATCACCTTCGAGGAAGTTTCAAAAAAGTACATTGAGGAATTCTGGACAGATGCGCACGGACTTAACGTAAAGGAAGCAACCGTACATCCTAAGGCTACGGAGAATATTGATGAAATTATTGATATCATCAAATCTCTTGAAGAAAAGGGCTATGCTTATGCAGTTGACGGTGATGTGTATTTCAGAACGCTAAAGTTCAAGGAATACGGTAAGCTCAGTCACCAGCCGATTGAGGATTTACAGTCAGGTGCAAGAATTGCAGTCGGCGAGAAGAAGGAAGATCCGCTTGATTTTGCACTCTGGAAAGCAGCTAAGGAAGGTGAGCCTTACTGGGAGTCACCTTGGGGCAAGGGCAGACCCGGATGGCATATTGAATGCTCTGCTATGAACAGACGTTATCTCGGCAAAACAATTGATATTCACTGCGGTGGTAAGGACCTCGTTTTTCCTCACCACGAGAATGAAATTGCCCAGAGTGAATGTGCAAACGGCTGCACTTTCTCAAAATACTGGATGCACAACGGCTATATCAATGTTGACAATGTTAAGATGAGCAAATCACTCGGCAACTTCAAAACGGTTCGTGAAATTGCGGACGCTTACGGCTATGAGGTAATACGTTATTTCCTTATTTCATCTCACTACCGTTCACCGATTAACTATAACCTGGATATTATTGAGCAGTGCAAATCAGCGCTTGATAGACTTTATACCTGCCGTGAGAGCCTTGATTTTGCCCTTAAAAAAGCTGAAGATATCGAAGACGATACCGAGCTCATCAATCAGTTAAACAGCCGCAGGGAGCAGTTTATTACCGCTATGGATGATGATCTTAACACTGCCGACGGCATTTCAGCAGTATTTGAGCTTGTAAAAGATATCAACACGAAAATCCTTGATAAGCCTGTTTCAAAAAACGTGTGTGAAACAGCTGCAAAGCTTTTTGACGAGCTTTGCGACGTATTAGGTATTCTCTATAACAGACAGTCAAATGATCTTGACGCTGAGATTGAGGAGCTTATTGCACAGCGTCAGGAGGCAAGAGCAAACAAGGATTGGGCAACTGCGGATAAAATCCGTGATGACTTAAAAGCAAGAGGAATCATTTTAAAGGATACACCGCAGGGCGTTACCTGGACAAAGGAATCATAACACCCACTGATAAAAGAAAGGTATTTCATTATGGTTGACAGAAGAAAATTTAAGGACACAGAGGTTTCACTCTTAGGCTTAGGTACAATGCGTCTGCCCTGTAAAACAGCAATTAAGCGTGAGGCGAATCCGCTCATTGATTACAAAAAGGGTCAGGAACTTGTTGACATTGCCTATGAAAACGGTGTCAATTACTATGACACTGCCTATATGTACCACGTCGGCAAAAGTGAAAAGTTCATCGGAACAGCCCTGAAAAAATATCCGAGAGACAGCTATTTCCTTGCAGATAAGCTGCCAATCTGGATGTGCCCTAAAAAGGCCGATATGGAAAAGGTTTTCAAAAAGCAGCTTGACAGAACAGGTCACGATTATTTTGACTTTTATCTTCTTCATTCACTGAATAAAGAAAATTTTGAAAAGTGTGAAGCGTTCGGTGCTTATGACTTTCTCTGTGAAAAGCAGAGGCAGGGTAAAATTAAAAATATCGGTTTCTCCTTTCACGGAACAATTGAAGATTTAAAAAAGATTATTGCTGCTCACCACTGGGATTTTGCACAGATTCAGATGAATTACCTTGACTGGAAAAATCAGGACGCTGAAACACAGTACAATATCTTAACCGATGCAGGTATTCCTGTCATTGTTATGGAGCCTGTTCGCGGTGGAAAGCTGGCTGAGGTTACATCAGATATCGAGGAAATGTTCAAAAAGGCCAAGCCTGAAAAGAGCATCACCTCCTGGGCAATGGGCTTTGTGGCAAGCCTCGATAATGTTTTAACGATACTCAGCGGTATGAATTCACCTGAGCAGTTGTTTGATAATCTCGGCACTCTTACAGACTTTATTCCTTTCAATGAAAGAGAAATGAAAATCTGTACCAATGCTGCCGCTATGCTGAACAAGAACGATGTTATCCCTTGTACAGGCTGCGACTATTGTGCAGATTGTCCTAAGCATGTTAAAATCAGTTCAATCTTCTCCGCTTACAATAAAATCAAGACAGGCGAGCTTTCAATGGAAGAGGGCAGGGCGCTTTATAATAAAATTGATTATAAAGCGGATGTATGTATCGAATGCGGAAAATGTGCTAACCATTGTCCGCAGGCAATTGAAATACCTAAGAAAATTAAAGAACTGAATTCATTTTTTGAATGATTGCTGAAATAAATTAAGGGCGGATTTGATATCCGCCCAAAAATATATTTGACTTTTCTATTTGTACGTACTATAATATATGTACGGACATAATGGAGGTGAGTAGATGTCCGCAAAAGGCAGACCAACTAACGATAAAAAGGACAAGCGTTTTGAAATACGTTTATCGTCAAAAACCTATGATACTTTAACAGAATGTTCAGAGAAATTAAATATCTCTAAGGCTGAGGTTATCCATAAGGGTATTGATTTAGTTAAGTCAGAAATGAATAAAAAATAAAAAAGAATACTGTGTGACCGTCCAAAATCAACACAGTACCCTTTTACAACAAACATAAGGGATAAATCCCAAATGCCGTAAATCTATTATACGGCATATTTGGGCATATTTCAAGTGTTATAATAACAATTGAAAGGATTAATTATGTCAAAAAAATTGAATAATAAAAAAGAGTATAAGATTGACAGCGAAAAACTTCATTCTTTTTTAGTATGCTGTGACAGGATTGATGTAGAATTTTATGAAATTATGCAATATTCAACTCAGCTTTTAATATTAGCCGATGCATATTATGATGAACAATATGATAGGGTATTGATTTGTGAATGCATCTGTTCTTCTATACGTTATTTGTTCGATATTGTTGCAAAAGAATACGATATGATTTCAGAATACAGAAACCTCCATGATGATATTGCCGGAATCGTGTAATATATCACAAATCCTATTTTATTTCATAAAACCTGTATAAAAAACACATTTTGTTTGACAAATGTGCGTGATTTCATTATTCTTAACTTGAGGTGATTCTATGAATAAAGCACAGCTTTTGAATATAAAAGTATTACCCCATGAGGTTACTGCGCCAATCAGTGAACAGCTTGGTATTTCCGAATCACATTTATCATACAAGGTTGAAAAACGACTTATGACCTGTGTTGCACAGGGTGACATACAGAAGCTTTTTGAAGAACTGCAGGTATTCAGCAATTCAATCGGTGTAGGTGAAATGTCTGCCGATAACTTAAATCAGTACAAATATATGGCTGTCAGCAGTATCACACTTGCAACACGCTATGCAATTGAAGGCGGACTGAATGAGGCTGACGCCTATAGCTTTTCGGATATGTTTATCAGAAAAATTGATTTGATGAAATCACCTGATAAAATCATTTCCTCACTCGCTCAGGCAATTATTGAGCTTACCAATTCTGTTGCTGAAGAAAAATCAAGGCTCAAATATTCACCGCATATCAGAAAATGTATAGCTTATATCAATAAGAACATCAATAAAAAAATTACGATTAAGGATATATCTGAGCAGTGTGGTCTTTCAGCCGACTATCTCTCACATTTATTCAAAAGTGAAATCGGTGAGAATTTAAGCAGCTATATTTTGAAGAATAAGTTGGAGCTTTCAAAATCACTGCTGCTTGAGGGACTTGATAATCATAAAATTTGTCAGACACTCGGCTTTTCCTCGCAGTCTCATTTTATATCCGTATTCAAAAAGCAGTACGGTATAACACCAAAGCAGTTTGTATTATACACCAAATGAAAAAAGGACTAAACGGTTGATTCCGCTTAGTCCTTTTTTAGTTATCTGATTACTCACTGATGAGCTCTTTCATATCGTACATTCCTGCACTCTTGCCGGTCATATAAACTGCCGCATTTACAGCACCGACTGCAAAGATTTCCTTGCTTCTTGCAGAGTGTGAAAGGGTAATCATTTCATCTCTTCCGGCAAAAATGATATCGTGTTCACCAACGATTGTGCCGCCGCGAATGGCGTGAAGACCGATTTCATTCTTTGTTCTTTTTTCACGCTTTGAATGGCGGTCATATTCATATTTCATCGGATTAGGTGTAACCTCACAGATTGCATCAGCAAGCATCAGTGCAGTTCCGCTCGGTGCATCAATTTTCTGATTATGATGCTTTTCAACGATTTCAATATCAAAATCATTGCCGAGAACCTCAACCGCCTTTTTTGCAAGATTTGCTAAAAGATTAATACCGAGACTCATATTATATGTGAAGAAAATAGGGGAAACCGCAGATGCTTCTTCAATCTTTTTCTTCTGCTCGTCATCATATCCTGTTGTTGCAATAACAAGTGCCGTGCCGGTGCTCCTGGAATAATCAAGAAGATCATCAAGAAGTACAGGATTTGAGAAATCTATAACAACATCTGCCTTTTCCTGAACCTCACTGATTGATTTATAAATAGGGAATACACCTTTTTCAGCCGTGTTCAAATCAACACCTGCCACGATTTCACAGTCATCTCTGTTCGCAATAATGCTCTGTAAAACATTACCCATCTTACCGTTTGCACCGGTAATAATAATCTTTGTCATTTTATAATTCCTCTGAATATATCTTATTTAAGAAGTCCGTACTCTTCCATAGTTTCCTTAACGTAAGCCTTATTCTTTTCATCCATTTCAATAAGCGGCATTCTTACAGGACCTGCGTTGAAACCGATAAGACTTACAGCTTCTTTTACAGGGATAGGGTTTACATCAACAAACATTGACTTAGCAAGTTTCATATACTTATCCATTAAAGCCTTGCTGCCTTCCTTGTCTCCGTCAAGATATTTCTGAACGATGTTGTGTGTCTCCTGAGGGCAGATGTTTGAAAGCACGGAAATAACACCCTTTCCGCCTCTTTCCATAAGATCATAAATCTGATCGTCATTACCGCTCCAGAGATTGAGCTCGTCACCGCAGAGCTCGTGAATTTTTTCAATCTGTTCAAGACTTCCTGATGCTTCCTTGATACCGTTAATTCTCGGCAGCTTTGAAAGCTCATATGCTGTTTCAGGTGCAATATTGAGTCCTGTTCTTGAAGGAACATTGTAAAGAATAATAGGAAGGTTCGTTGCATCGTGAATTGCAGTGTAATGCGCAATCAAACCTCTCTGGCTTGTTTTATTATAATATGGTGTAACAAGAAGGAGTGCATCTGCACCGGCGTCACAAGCCTCTTTACTGATTTCGATTGCACAAGCGGTTGAATTTGAACCTGTGCCTGCAATAACAGGAACTCTGTGATTTACATATTCAACACACCATTTGATAGCCTCATTATGCTCAACAACCTTAAGTGTTGATGATTCACCTGTTGTACCGCATACAACGATAGCATCCGTGCCGTTTTCAATCTGAAAATCAATAAATCTTCCGAATTCCTCATAATTTACTGATCCGTCTTCATTCATAGGTGTGATGATTGCAACAGCAGCACCTGTAAAAATTGGATTCTTCATAAGTATATTCACTCCCTAAATTAATTAATATATTTAGTCCATATAGCCTTCAGCAGCTAAGAGCTCAGCAAGAAGGACTGCACCGCCTGCAGCACCTCTTAATGTGTTGTGTGAAAGACAGACAAATTTGTAATCATACTGTGTATCTTCTCTGAGTCTGCCAATTGAAACAGCCATGCCGTTTTCAAGCATTCTTTCAGACTTAATCTGCGGTCTGTCGTCCTCAGTGAAATAGTTGAGGAATTTCTTAGGTGCTGACGGAAGGTTAAGCTCCTGCGCTCTGCCTGAGAAATTCTCCCAGATTTCAATCATTTCTTCCTTGCTTGGCTTGTTTTCAAAATCTACAAACACTGCACCGAGATGTCCGTTTGAAACAGGAACACGGATACACTGCGCTGTAAAGTTAGGCGCATCAGCTGACTTGATTACATCGCCGTCAATTTTACCCATAAGCTTGAGAGGTTCTTTCTCACTCTTTTCCTCTTCGCCGCCGATATATGGGATTACGTTATCAATCATTTCAGGCCATGTCTCAAAAGTCTTACCGGCACCTGAAATTGCCTGGTATGTACATACAAGTACATTCTTAACACCAAACTTCTCGTGAAGAGGGAAGATAGCAGGAACATAAGACTGAAGTGAGCAGTTTGATTTAACAGCAACGAAACCGCGCTTTGTGCCGAGTCTCTTTCTCTGAGCAGGGATAATGTTGATGTGCTCAGCATTCAGCTCAGGAACAACCATAGGAACATCGTCTGTAAAGCGGTGTGCACTGTTGTTTGATACTACAGGGCACTCGTGCTTTGCATATTCTTCCTCAAGAGCCTTAATTTCATCCTTCTTCATATCAACGGCACAGAATACAAAATCAACCATTGATGTGATTTTTTCAATATCATTTGTTGCATCCATTACAATGATATCCTTCATTGATTCAGGAATGTCAACATCCATACACCATTTTTTGCCGACTGCGTCTTTATATGATTTACCTGCACTTCTTGATGAAGCAGCAAGACAAACTACATTGAACCAAGGATGACCGTCAAGTAATGTAGCAAATCTCTGACCTACCATACCCGTTGCACCGACAATACCTACATTATACTTTTTTTCCATAATACAAATCTCCTTAAAAAATACCTTGTAAAACAAGATGATATGCAATATAATATATAATTGTTTGAGCCGGAAATCAAGATAAAAATTTATATTTAATTTCCGAGTTCATATACGCTATATATAATAGCACTTATTATATATATATGTCAATTATAAATTATGGAGAATTAGATGAAAACTTCAGATTTTTATTACGATTTGCCTGAAGAGCTTATTGCGCAGACTCCCATTGAGCCGAGAAATGCATCAAGACTTATGCTGCTCAATAAGAACACAGGTGATGTGGAGCATAAAATTTTTAAGGATTTGACAGAATATCTGAATCCTGGTGACTGTCTTATACTGAATGATACACGTGTAATACCTGCAAGAATTTACGGCGTGAAAAAGGAAACTGGTGCAGTAG
Organism: uncultured Eubacterium sp.; assembly: GCA_910577195.1. GTDB lineage: Bacteria > Bacillota > Clostridia > Oscillospirales > Acutalibacteraceae > Eubacterium_R. The sequence goes on from CAJTLP010000003.1 coordinate 158,690, forward strand.
TTGAGTTCCTGCTTCTTAAGCAGATTGAAAATCTTGTATGGGAATGTCTCTGCGGTCCGGGCAAAAGGGCTAAAATTGGTACTGAATTTGTATTCGGTGACGGTCAGCTTGAATGTGTTGTTAAGGATATACTTGAGGACGGCAACAGATTGATTGAATTCAGGTGTGAAAACAACATTTATGCTGTTCTCGATGAAATCGGTCAGATGCCGCTGCCGCCTTACATAAGAGAAAAGCTTGATGATAAAGAACGCTATCAGACGGTTTACAGTGAGAATTTAGGCTCAGCTGCAGCACCGACAGCCGGACTGCACTTCACCACTGAAATGCTTAAAGAAATTAAGGCTAAGGGTGTAAATATCGGATATGTAACCTTACACGTCGGTCTCGGTACTTTCAGACCTGTTAAAGTTGATGATGTAACCAAGCATAATATGCATAAAGAGCATTATATTATGCCGCAGGAAACGGCTGATTTGATTAACGAAACACATAAAAACGGTAAGCGTGTTATCTGCGTGGGAACAACCAGCTGCCGTACAGTTGAATCGGTAGCAACCAAAAACGGATGCATCTGTGCGGATGAGGACGATACAAGCATCTTTATTTATCCGGGTTATGAGTTTAAATGTATGGATGCTTTGGTTACAAATTTCCATTTGCCTGAAAGTACACTGATTATGCTGATTTCTGCCTTTGCAGGATATGACAATGTTATGAATGCTTATCATATCGCAGTTGAGGAAAGGTATCGCTTTTTCTCCTTCGGTGATGCGATGTTTATTTATTGAGGTGCTTAAATATGTATAAACTTTTAAAAAAAGAGGGCAATGCAAGACGCGGCGAATTTCATACAGTACACGGAACTGTGCAGACGCCTGCCTTTATGAATGTTGCAACATCGGCTGCAATCAAAGGCGGTCTGTCAACAGAGGATCTGAAAGGAATTGACTGTCAGGTAATGCTCTGCAATACTTATCATCTTCACGTAAGACCGAGTGATAAGCTTATATATGATATGGGCGGACTGCATAAGTTCACAAAATGGGACAGGCCTATCCTTACAGACAGCGGCGGCTTCCAGGTATTCAGCCTTGCTAAATTAAATAAGATTAAAGAAGAGGGGGTAACCTTTAATTCACACGTTGACGGCAGAAAAATATTTATGGGCCCCGAGGAGAGTATGCAGATTCAGTCAAACCTTGCCTCAACGATTGCAATGGCATTTGATGAATGTGTTGAAAATCCTGCAACACCTAAATATGCTAAGGAGGCTTGTGAAAGAACACTTCGCTGGCTTGAACGCTGCAAAATTGAAATGGACAGGCTGAATTCCCTTGAAACAACAATTAACAAAAACCAGATGCTTTTCGGAATTAATCAGGGCTGTACCTTTGATAATCTCAGAATTGAGCATATGAAGGAAATTGCTAAAATGGATCTTGACGGCTATGCAATCGGCGGACTTGCTGTCGGCGAGCCGAAAGAGGATATGTACAGAATTATCTCCGCTGTTGAGCCTTATATGCCTTCTGATAAGCCAAGATATCTTATGGGTGTCGGAACACCGGGAAATATTCTTGAAGCTGTAAGCAGGGGAGTAGACCTTTTTGATTGTGTTATGCCAAGCAGAAATGCAAGACATGGCCAGCTCTTTACAAAAAAAGGTATAATAAATATCAATAATGCCAAATATGAGAGAGACGGTGCACCGATTGACGATACATGTAATTGTCCGACCTGCCGAAATTATTCACGCAGCTATATACGCCATTTATTTAAGAGCAATGAGATACTCGGCATGCGTCTTGCAGTCATTCATAATCTGTATTTTTATAACAATCTTATGAAAGAAATTCGTGAGAATCTGGACAATAGTACATTTATGGACTATAAAAATGAATTTTGTGTTAAACTTGATACCAGAATTTAGAAAAGGCTTGCAAATTATATCGTTTTCTAATATAATATTTTTATTCAGTTTAGGAGGAAAAAATTATGAATTCAATTATATTAATGGCTCAGGCTGCAAGTGGTGCTGCCGATGGCGGAAAAAATCAATCGATATCAATGATTATTATGATGGTTGTTCTTTTCGCTGTTATGTACTTCATGATGATAAGACCGCAGAAAAAACGCCAAAAGGAAGAGCAGGAAATGCGTGCTTCGCTTGAAATCGGTGATGAGATTGTAACAATCGGCGGTATTGTTGGCAGAGTCGTTACAATTCGCGAAACAGATATTATTATTGAAACCGGCTCTGACAGAAACAAGATGAAAATCGAGCGCTGGGCTGTTAACACCAATAAGACAAAAATGGAGCAGCATCAGAAAGAAGTTGAGGCAGCTCGCGAAGCAGCTAAGGCTAAAAAGGCTGAAAAAAAGTCAAAAAAAGATGTTGTTGACGAGACAAAAGACAATAAATAATGTTCTAAAAAGTTATCCCTTCGAATAATTATTTTCGGAGGGATTTTTTATGCCTAAAATTACAGCAGGTGAAACAAAAGGACTACTTATAAAATATGTGATTAAAATAGCTGTCAGCACGGTTCTCAGTATTGTTGTACTTAATATGCTATGTTCTTTTATAATTCTAAAGCTTGACCTTGATTTGAGCGTTCTTCAGTATGCCGGTACAGGAATATGTATTGCCTCATCAATAATCGTTGCGTTTGTTAGCACAAGCGGTTTCAAAAATAATTTTTTGATGCTCTCAATCATTTCAGTTATGCCGTTACTTATATATACTGTTGTTAATTTCTGCGTTAATAAAACAGGAACTGTATTTATTATAATCAAAGTATGCGCAATTCTTGTTTGTGCTTTTGCAGTTTCGCTGATAAAATCAAGTAAAAAATCAAGGTGATCTTTATGGAAGATGAAGAATTAGCTTTTTTTGAAAATGAAGAATTTTTTAATACTGACAATAAGAGTTCTGATAAGGAAAAGAAAGATATCAGCGAACTTTTTGAAGAATACAAATCCATTATTTACACAGTATTATTTTATTCTTTCGGCTTATTTGTCGGCTCATATTTTTATAAAATGGCATCTACAGAGCTGTTGGATTCCTTACTCAAGCCTGAAAGTCAAAGCATAATAAATCTGTTTGTTTCAAATTTCTGCATATATTTTTCGCTTTTTCTTCTTGTTGTTTTTCTTGGATTCTGCCTTATTGGTTATCCCATAATAAATATTATACCCACTGTAATAGGACTGGTAACAGGAATTCGTGCTGCCTTTTTCTTTACAAATTATTCAGTGAAGGGGATAGGGTATTCACTTGTAATGCTAGTCCCCTACATTGCACTATTTCTTACCGTAATAGCATTTACAATTAAGCTGAGCACATCATTATCAAAGCAGCTCATCAGTCTTACAAAGAATACCGATGAGCATGCTGAATTAAGCCTTAAGCCCTATATTAAAAAATATCTAATTTTTGCTTTATGCATTACCATAACATCTTTACTGGAGGCAGGACTGACGAATCTTCTTTTTACAATTGTTACCATTTAGATTTTTCTTTTGCAAGCGGATTTGACTGAATCGCCTTCCTTGTTGCTTCATCATTGATGTGTGTGTATATTTCTGTAGTACCAAGATTTTCGTGCCCAAGAATTTCTTTCAATAAGAGCAAATCAACATTGCCGTGCTGATACATAAGTGTAGCAGCAGTATGTCTGAGCTTATGTACTGACAAGCCACGATCACCTAATCCGGCCTTATCAAGATATGTATAAACAATATGCTGAACGGTTTTGGGACTTATTCTTTGATTGCGCGAGCTTAAAAATAATGCTCTGTCCTTTACTCCGTTGTTCGGTCTGACTTTCATATATTTTATAACCGCGTCTATACAAGCCTGATTCAGATACACTATTCTTTCTTTATTGCCTTTACCGGTGATAACCAATGAACCGTCGTCCTTTATATCATTATAATTTATGGACACAAGTTCACTGAGTCGCATACCACAGTTTAAAAACAAAGTAACAATTGCATAATCACGCTCTTTATATTTGCCATCTATTACTGAGAGTAAATTTTCAGCCTCTTCTAAAGTAAGATATTTCGGAAGAGTCTTTTTCGTTTTCGGTGCGTCAAGGCTTTTCATAGGATTCTTCTCAATTAACCCCAGATTTTCTGACAAATAATTGTAAAATCTGCGTATGGAAATAACACGTCTTGCACGTGTAGTTTCATTGTTATTTCGTACATTTTTGCAGTAAATCAGAAATTGATATGCATCAGTAAGATTTACACTCTGTATAAAATCCAAATCAATAGGGGACAAATCAATTTTTTCATCAGGCGTATCCTTACTGTATAAACCTTTTTCTTTCGCTAAATACCGAAAAAAGGTTCTCAAATCAGACGCATACTCAATAACCGATAATTCACTGTGACCCTTAATAGCTTCGATATAAACCAGGTATTGCTGTACAAGCTTTGGCAAATAAATAAATTCTTCTTTTTTCAAAAAATCAACTCCAATCAGATTTTATATAATTTTAGTTACTCGTCATCCGATAGAAAATTTTTAAACAATGTCCACGTCGTTATGAAAAAACTGAACGACTGCATTTGATTATAAAAATATAAAGATGTGATAAATAGCACTGAAAACTATGACTTTGCTTGATTTGTAGTTTTTTTAGGACAATAAGACGTAATATATAAATACCTTATCAATCAAACCGAAATGCTCATTTAAAACTCCCCTTTATTGAACAAAATATTTATTTTGTATAATTGTAAAACAAAAACAACAGAATGTCAAGAGGGTCACCCATTATATTTATTAGCAAAAAAATTAATAGATAACATAAAAACCGTAAGTGCTTTATATACTTACGGTTTTTGTATAACTTCAATTATTCTTCAACTAAGGCTGAAAAGGCATCGCGGATCGTTCTTACAGGAACGATATCCATATTTACCTTTAACTCTTTAGTCAGTGATTTGTAATTATGAAATGGGATGATGCACTTTTCAAAACCGAGTCTGTAGGCTTCGGCTACTCTTTGCTCGCAATGGCTTACTGCTCGTATTTCGCCTGCAAGTCCGACTTCGCCGAAAGCTAATACTTTATCTCCTACCGCCTTATCCTTTAATGAGGATACAAGTGAAAGTGCAACTGTTAAATCTGCTGCGGGTTCATCAAGTCTGAGACCGCCTACAACATTTATGTATGCGTCCATATTATTAAAGAAATAACCTGCTCTTTTTTCAAGAACTGCAAGAAGCATACTCATTCTGTTATAATCGAATCCTGTGCTCATACGTCGCGGCGTGCCGAAGCCGGTTGCACACACAAGCCCCTGAACTTCGGCAAGAATGGGTCTTGTTCCCTCCATAATGCAGGCTACACAGGTTCCTGAGGTATTTTTGGGTCTGCCTGAAATCATCATCAGCGAAGGATTTAAAACCTCTTTAAGCCCCTCCCCTGTCATTTCAAAAACACCTATCTCATTCGTAGAACCAAATCTGTTTTTTACACCTCTTAATATTCTGTAGGAGTAATTCTTTTCGCCTTCAAAATAAAGAACAGTATCAACAATATGCTCCAGAACCTTAGGACCTGCAATTGCACCGTCCTTATTGACATGTCCAACAACGATAATTGGAATACCCAAGCCTTTCGCAGTATGCATAAAAATATTTGTGCATTCCCTGACCTGTGTAACAGATCCTGCAGAAGAAGCGATTTCCTCGTAAACCATTGTCTGAATAGAGTCAATAATAACAACATCAGGCTTTTCTGATTTAATGCTTTCCACAATTATTGATACATCTGTCTGAGGCAATATAAAGAGATTATCGGTAGTCACACCCAGTCTGTTTGCTCGCATCTTTATCTGATTGGCTGATTCTTCACCGCTGACATAAAGTACCTTGCGCTTTTCTCCTAAGTGCTGGCAAATCTGCAAAAGAATTGTTGACTTTCCTATACCCGGATCACCGCTGATAAGCACAAGGCTGCCGATAACAATACCGCCGCCGAGCACTCGGTCAAACTCTTTGTTGCCTGTTTTTATTCGCTTTTCAACATTTTCAGTTATGTCGTTCAAAGCCATAATTTGATTTACAACGGAAATTGCGGCATTGCTTCTGCCGACTGATGCCGTTGACGACAGCTGCTCATCCATTGTATTCCATTCTCCGCAGCCGGGACATTTTCCAAACCACTTTGGTGATTCATATCCGCATTCACTGCAAACATAAATTGATTTAATCTTCGCCATTATAACTCCTCAGTTATATACTCTGAAAAACCAAGCATAATTGAATATGCAAGCTGTTTCTGGTATTTATTATCCTGTAATTTTTTATTTTCATCGCTGTTGCTCATAAAACCGCATTCCACCATAATAGACGGAACCTGTGCTTTATAGAGCAGATAGTAGCTGCTGTCTGACTTTTTGTTCAGACGTGTGTTATCACTCTGAAGATTTGATTTTGTAATTTCAAGGATATTGTCAGCCATAATCTTACTCTTATCGTCATTTGGCGAATACCATATCTGCATCCCCCATTCACTGCTGTCCTGAAAATGATTCTGATGGATTGAGATAAGAGAGCTGTTTTCGATACTGTTTATGTAATCCATTCTGTTATACAGGTCAGAACGGCTTTTATCATCATTATCACTGTAGACAAGATAATCACCGTCGCGAACAAGGAAGCTTGAAATTCCGCTCACCATAGCAAAATCATAAAGCATAAGCGCGATACTTAAATTTATATCCTTTTCATTGGCATTGTCTACACCGATTGTACCTGCATCAATTCCTCCGTGACCTGCATCAATCACAAGATTTACTCTGTTGCTGCTGATATTGCTGCTGATATCAACAACATCACGCATCATATAATGAATACCGACACAGGTAACAAAAGTAAAAACAAAAGTAAAGATAATAACGAGCACTTTTTTCATATTAATCACCGTTAATATCTATGATGTAATTATAACTTATTATACTAAAACTATCAAGGTTATATTGCTTTTTTACTATTTTAAAGCTATAATTAATATCAGAATAACTTTTGGAAGTGATTTTATGAAAATAGTAAATCTTGACGGATATACAACGAATCCCGGTGACTTAAGCTGGGACGGTATAAAAAGATTGGGTGACTACACTGTTTATGACAGGACTGCACCTGATCAGGTAATTGAAAGAGCCAAAGGAGCTAATATCCTTATAATAAATAAAACGATTATAACGAAGGAAATACTTGATGCATTATCCCCTGAACTGGAATATATAGGGCTGCAGTCGACGGGCTACAATGTGGTTGACTGTGCCTATGCAAGAGAGCTTGGAATAACAGTATGCAATATCCCCTCTTATTCAACCAATGCTGTTGCTCAGCTGGTATTTGCCTTTATCCTGCAGATTACGAATGAGGTTACTTTACATTCAGATGCAGTAAAAAATGGCGAATGGTGTGCGTGTCCTGATTTCTGTTTCTGGAAAAAACCTCTGACAGAGCTTGCAGGTAAAACAATTGGTATTATCGGCTTTGGTGCAATCGGTCAGAAGGTAGCTAAGCTCGCTGAAGCCTTTGATATGAAGGTGCTTGCCTATGCACCGCGACCAAAGGATAAAGGAGAGTTAAAAACGGTTGAGTTTGTAAATATGGACACATTACTTACAAACAGTGATATTGTTACCTGCCACTGTCCTCTTACACCTGAAACGACAGGTCTTATCAATAAAGAAACGATTTCAAAGATGAAGAAATCTGCTATATTCATTAACACTTCACGCGGACCTGTAGTAGATGAAAAAGCTCTTGCCGATGCACTGAATAATGGCGATATAATGGCAGCAGGTCTTGATGTACTTGAAACTGAGCCTGCAAATCATAACAATCCTCTGCTCACTGCAAAAAATTGTTATATCACCCCTCACATTGCTTGGGCAGCTAAGGAAACAAGAGCAAGACTGCTTAAAATACTTGAAGATAATCTTGAAGCATATATGAATGGCAAGCCTCAGAATGTTGTGAATTAATATGATAAATGCAACTGATTTTTAGAATTAATTTAAAATAACTATTGACTTTATTAAAAAAATCTATTATCATATCTAATGCACGCTGGTGTGGCGAAATCGGCAGACGCAAGGGACTTAAAATCCCTCGGTAGCAATACCGTACCGGTTCAAGTCCGGTCACCAGCACCATTTAAGGCATAGTATCAGTATGTTGTTACTATGCCTTAAATAATAAATACGCTTGCCGGCGTGATGGAATTGGCAGACGTGCCGGACTCAAAATCCGGTCCTGGCAACAGGGTGCGGGTTCGACCCCCGCCGCCGGCACCATAATGAATTAAAGGCAGACTTATTGATTAAGTCTGCTTTTAATTTTTTCATAGATTTCAATAATTTTGAATTTAGGTGTATAGCCGTCGCTAATCAGTTCCATTTCTTCCTCTGTCAGATAGTCACTCATAGATTCAGAACAGGAATAGAGACAGACTGAGGGAAATACGATACACCACCAGTTATGGCCGCTGCCCTCCCCTATTACAATTTTAATAGAATTATACACACCTGCCGGAAGCGTAAAATCATCATACACTCTTGTATCAAAATATTCCTTATCAACGATTACCTTTGTTTCATAATCATATCCGCTCTCGGTTATGAATTTATTGCAAAGCACTTCCAAAGCAAGCGTATTTTTCTTTGCAATTTCAATATTTTCTTCAAGCGTTTTTCCTGAAAATAAATCCGAAGTATTTTCAAGAAAATAATTTTTAAGACCCAGCTTCAGATTCTGATCCTCTGTGCTGTCTGAATTGGCAAGGATGTGCAGTCTTAAAACCTTGTTGCTTATATCCTCCGACGTTGCAATGATTGGCTGAAAAAAGCTCAGAGTAAGAGTAAGTATCATAAATAATGGTAAAAATATTTTATAGGTTTTCATAAAAAATAACCTGCCTTTCAATTTGTAACAAACAAATGATTGGCAGGTTTTTCCTTTTTTATTCAATTTTTATACTTTCGCAAATTTTTCTCCCAATTCAGTGAGACTGTATTTGCCGTTGCTGAGTTCGGTCAGCTTTGCTGAAAGTGAATCCACTGTTTCAGCTTTAATACTGAATTTCACAGTAACAACATCGGAAAAATCACTGTTCTCAATATTGGCGTTAAAATCATTCAGAAGAATATTGAGCCTGTCGTAAAAGCTGTAATCAACGGAGACAGACAGTATTCGGCACGGCGCCATAGTGATTATGTTGCCGGATTCAACAGCGATTTTTGAGCCGTGTGAATATGCCCTTATAAGTCCGCCTGCGCCGAGAAGTGTACCGCCGAAATACCTTGTCACAACAACACATACGTCAACAAGATTTTCTTTAAGCAGAACGTCGAGCACAGGCACACCCGCAGTTCCGCTCGGCTCACCGTCGTCTGAGGAACGCTGGATATTATTTTCCCTTAAAACATAGGCAGATACATTATGTGTTGCGTCCCAATGCTTTGATTTAATTGAACTGATAAAGGCGGATGCCTCCTCCTGTGTTTTAACAGGTTTAACGTAACCTATAAAGCGTGACTTCTTTTCAACAAATTCATCACTGCTTTCAAATTCAACCGTTCTGTATTCCTTCATAAAGTTCACCAAGAAAAAAGGCAACGATAAAATACCGTTGCCTGAATTAACAGATTAGCCTTTTCTGCCATATCTCTTATTGAATCTGTCAACACGTCCACCTGTATCAACAAGCTTCTGCTTACCGGTAAAGAATGGATGACACTTTGAGCAGATATCAACCTTTAATTCATTCTTTGTGCTCTTTGTTTCAAAGGTTGCACCGCAAGCGCACTTAACAGTGCATGTATCATAATTTGGATGAATACCGTCTTTCATTTACTTTCACCTCTTTGCAAGTAATCTAATTTGCTTTGATATATTACCACAAGATAATATAAAATGCAAGCATTTTTTAAAATTATTTATAATAGCAGGTTTTACCTAAATAAAAAGAATAGAGTACAGCCTCTTTTACAGGCTTACCCAGCGTTTTTGAAACCGCATTTTTATAGAATAAAATCTGCCTGCTGTATCTTTCAAGGAGCTCACTTTCCTCTGAAACCCTGTCGGTTTTATAATCAAGAAGAACAAGCTCGCCGTTTTCCTCAAAAACACAGTCGGCAATACCCTGAACAAGAATATCATCATCAAAGTCGGTATCATAAATTTCATTTGCCTTGACAAATGAAGATACCTTTATCTCACGGTAAATCTTATCTGCGTTAAACATTCTGTCAGCAAAGCTGCTGTGAAAGAAATCTGCAAGCCGTTTTTTATCAAGACCCTGTATTTGCTCTGAGGTAAGATAGCCCATATCCTGAAGTCTTATAATCTCAGCTTCCAAATCGGACTTGGCATTTTCATAAATACAAAACTGCATAAAGGTATGCATTGCAGTTCCCCTCTGAGCGGCTGTGAGGCCTGTTTTGTTCATAAACGAAGGTTTTGATGATGTTATGTATTCAAAGCCTGCCTGAACGCTGTCAAGAGATGATGCGGTCAGTTTAGATGAAATGTTCTCAAGACTTTTGCGTTCATATGAAAATTCAAGCTTTTTGTCAATCTGTGCCACAATTTCATCACTGTAATCTGCAAAGATAATATTGTTATCCATTTCCTCAAGCTCTATTTCATCGGTTATTTCAATAGACAAAGGAAAATCACAGGGCTTTGTTTTCACATCTTTTTCAAGATAATCTCTGAGGATTTTTCCGTCCTCGTGCATAAGCGAGCACATCAGGAAAAAGTCTGCATCGCAGGTGATTTTTCTGCACAGATAAGGACTTATCTCATCGCGGATTATATTTGATGAAATCCGCTTCAGCTTACTTTCAAGATTGTCACAGGTGATAAAGGTAATAAACTGCTCCTTTGCTCTTGTGAGTGCAACATAAAGGACTCTCAGATTTTCACTCATCAGCTCAACAGTATTCTTATCCTTGATTACTGCATAAGGAATGGATTTATACTGATACATCTGCTCCTCATTATGGCATTTGATTCCGAGTCCGTAATTTGTATTGAGCAGTAATTTATCACTCAAATCAGCTTTATTGTAAATTCTGTTCGTTCCTGCAAAAATGCATACCGGAAATTCAAGACCCTTTGAATGATGAACGGACATAATGGTAACTGCATTTTCACTGCCGGCTGTAAGAGAGGCAGAGTCAATGCTTTTATCTGATGAAATGATTTTATCTATATATCTGACAAATGCCGTCATACCTACATTGACACCGTTATCAAAGCTCTGTGCAAAGGAAATCAGCTTTAAAATATTCTGGTATCTTTGTTCGGCATTACCCATAGCGTTGATGTAGGCAATCATTCCCTTTTCCTCAACAAGGTATCTTATAAAACCTGCAACAGACATAGTGACGCTGATTCTTCTGAGCTCTGAAAGCTCATCAAGAAACTGCTTTACTTTAGGACTCTCTGACGAAACAACTGCGGAATAAAGACTTTTATATTTTGCATCCGTTTTTATCTGAGCCATTTCATCTGCTGAAAAAGAGTAAAACGGTGACATCATGGTGGCAAGCAAAGGAATATCCTGCATAGGATTATCAATCACCCTTAAAAGTGAGATAATCATTTTTATCTCATTATTTTCAAAAAGATTGGTTGAATTGTCACATATAACAGGAATTCCGTATTGAGTAAGAATCTCCGAATAATCATTGATATGACTCTTAAGACTGCGCATCAGAATTGCAAAGTCACCATACCTTACAGGGCGATAGGAATCACCATCCTTAATCAGCTCACCTGAATTAATCTTATTGATTATGGTTTTGGCAATATAGGCAGCCTCTTTTTTATCCGTGTCTTCCCCTTTTACTCCGCTGAGAATATGAATCTGTGCACTTGGAACAGTACTGTCCTCATAGGATGCACCGCAGTTGAGGTACTCCTCTTCCGTATAATCAAGCTCACCGAGCTCCTCACTCATAAGATTTGAGAAGATAAAATTAACATAGGAGCAGATATCCTTTCTGCTTCTGAAATTCTTATCGAGTATGATTTTGGAGCTAAGCTCAGCATCATCAGAATGATATGGTGAATACCTCTTTTTCCTTCCATTGAATATATGCGGCATTGCCAGACGGAATCGGTATATGCTCTGCTTGATGTCACCAACCGTGAACAGGTTTTTACCGTTAGACAGATAGGTAAATAATAAATCCTGTGCCTCGTTTGTATCCTGATACTCATCTACAAGAATTTCGTAAAAGCCGTCTGCCAAATCATTTGCCAGGTCTGTTCTTACAATCTCACCTTCATCATTCATTCTGAACAAAAGCGTAATTGCAAAATGCTCAATATCAGAAAAGGAATAGGTATTGCGTTCCCTTTTTTCAAGCATAAGACGGTTGTCAACCTCTTTAATCAGTGCTACGAGTGCCGCAAGCTGATTATAAAGCATTTTCATATCCTCTGCAAAGCTAAGCTCATCACTGATGAAAAAGGATGGTATTTCGGCTGTCAGGAGTTTTTTATAAATATCCCTGTTTGATTTCAGCACAGCTGCAACATCTTTATCAACCTTGCTTGAATTCGGAAAACGAACAAAGGATGCTTCTCTTTCATTTACAAGCTCATTCCAGGAGCGTTTATATGCTGCCTGAAAGCGTTCAAATTCCGTCAAATCGTTTTCAAATACATCAATAAATTTGCTGTTCAGCTTTTCATCCTCAAAATCCGTAAGTGAAATATTTTCCTTAACAAGACGGATTCCAAGCTCAAACAGATAATCAAGCTGAGATTTTATGTATTCATACCAAATGGAACAGTTAAACGGAATGTCAGGACTGTATTTTTTCACCGCCTCATCAAGCCAGTGGTACGGAAACGGCTGAGCATAAATAAAGCGGAGAATCTTTTTTACAGTGTTAATAATCGGCTTATCGTTATTCGGTGTTGTAAAGGTTTCCACAAGGGACATAAAGTGCTTATCATTCTGTTCAAAGAATTCATCCAGAACGTCGTTGATAACCGTATCCTCTAAAAGCTGTAGCTCACTTTCATCCAGCAGTGAAAAATCCTGATTGATGGATAAATCATAAAAATGCTCTTTTACAAGATTGGTGCAAAAAGCATCAATCGTACAGATTTTTGCATTGGGCAGAAGTGAAAGCTGCTTTCTGTAAAAGGGTTCATTCGGATTTTCCTTGATACATTTATTGAGGGATTTCGAAATTCTGTATCTCATTTCAGCGGCGGCTGCATTAGTAAAGGTAACAATAAGCAGGCTGTCAATATCAACAGGGTTATCCCTGTCGGTAATCATCTGCGTAACTCTTTCAACAAGTACGGCAGTCTTGCCTGAGCCTGCAGCCGCACTGACAAGAATATTTCTGCCTCTTGCGGTTATGGCATTATTCTGCTGCGGTGTCCACTGTGGCATGGTCTGCATACTCCTTTGCTAAAATTTCTTTTACCTCATTATCCGTCAAATCAGGAATGATTCTGTTATTGATACTCTTAACATTGGCACATACATCAGCATAATCGCAGAAATCACAGGTGTTTTTATGATTTTTGTTTTTCACCGGATTTCGCTGAATATTACCCATATGCAAATCCATACCCATTTGTGTAACAAGCGAATTTACCTTTTTATGTATCATACCAAGCTCTTCAAGCGTAGCAAGCTGACCTGTAAGGTCACCGTTTTTCTTAACCTTAACGGGTATATGTTTACCGTTCAAATCATGCTCCATTGCAAAGGCAATTTCACCGTCATAATCCGAAATAACAATTCCCTTCATTTTAAAGGAGCTTGACTCCTCAGCACCGATTGAGTTCTCGGCATCTTTGCGTGAATCAAAATTAAATACATTTCTTGCAGCGTGCATATAAAGTACACCTGACGGTATGCCTGAATAGTCTGATGTCTTATCCTCGCTGAGTGAAAAAAGATATATGAACATCTGAAGATTAAGTCCATACATAATATCAGACAGGCTGAAAAGCTTGTTGCCGGACTTATAATCGACAACACGTACGTATTGTCTGTCGTCCTTTTCAAGCGTATCTACTCTGTCAATTGAGCCTCTAATCTGTATCGTGCCGCCGTCATCAAGGCTTAATACTTCAGGCTTGACAAGACCATCCTTGTCAATGGCAAGCTCAAATGCCTTTGCCTCAAAATCACACTCTGAAAATTCTTTTGCAAGATGAATAATGACACTGTAAATCAGCTTGGAGAGTCTCATATAATTATATCTGAATCTAATTGTAATATCATTCAGATTGCCCATTTCGGTTTCAAAATATTCCGACACATATTGATCCACAACAGCTTTTATATCTTTCTCTTCCATCTGAGAGATTTTTTTGCTGCCGTAATTCAGAAGTATCTTTTCCAGAACATAGTGAATGAGTGTTCCTCTCTGCATTGGATCAATCTCTGCCTTTGTTCGCGGTCTTGCACCTAAGCCGAATTTGCAGAAATATCGGAATGCACAGTTATAGTAATCCTCAAGCCTTGAGGCTGAAATATACATATTGTAATTGAACAGTGATGTCGCAAGGCTTGTATCCTTTATTTTTGTATCGGTATTTTCTGCAAGAGCTTTGACTGAACTATACCTTTCATCCTTTTCAAAATACTTTTTTAAGGAGGAATAAAATTCCGAATTCACAAGATAGCGTTCACTCATCAGCTCAAAAGCATTTCTGCGTGTTTCAATCAAATCAATATCTGCTATATCATCCGATGAATATTCCTTGATATCGGATAAGATATTTTTTACCGACACAACGATTTCAGACGGTGAGCTGTCCTTGCCTGTATTTCCAAGATAAGATATAAACAGTTTTTCGGACGGTGCAGCACACGCCATATAAGCAAAATACCTTTCCTGCAGATTAAGGATTTCACCATAGGAATAGAGCTTAAAATCATTTTCAAGGAGTATTCTTCTGTCGTTTTCGGAAAGGAGTCCCCCTCCTGTTACGGTCTGTGGAAACTCCCCTTCATTTGCACCGAGAATAAATACTGCCTTTGGATTATCCGTTCTGATTCTGTCTGCCTGTCCTATCTGAACATTGTCAATACCGCCGGGCAGTGTACCTAAATCCTCAGTGGAAATGATCATTGAAAACAGCTTTGCAAAATCCTTAAGCTTAATTTTTTCATCACCGAGCACAACAGGAAGCTGGCTTAAGATATCCATAACCATATCCCACACTGCCCCCTGCTGAAGAGCCAGTGCGTGACAATTGGAATCGGAAAGACTGACTGCATATTCTCTGAGTCTTTCATCAGCCTTAAACTGAATTAAAGTATAATAAATCTGTTCGCAGATTTTTTCTGCATTCGCATCTTTAATTGCTTTTTTGAAAGATAAAACAGGACCGATAAGCCTTTCCCTTGTATGATTGATTTTATCAAGAAGTGCTTTGTCCTTTTCATTCATTTCACTGACAAAGCCTTTTGTGGAATTTTCAAACGGTCTTGTCCATTTTAGTCCATTTATATTCCAAAGGAAAATATAATTTTCAAGCTGATTGATATCATTATCCGAAATATTGGTAAGTCCTGTTTTTGCAAGACTTAAGATATCATCACTTCTTAATGAGAAATTCACACACCTTAGAAGATATTCAATAAATACAACAAGGGGCTGGCATTTTATCGGCTGACGCTCATCATTGAAAAAAGGTATTTCATACTTTTTAAAGGCTGAGGAAAGCTCTGCTCTATACCTGTCAAGGTCCCTTGTAATAACCGTTATATCACTTGCCCTATAGCCGTTTCTCAGAAGTGTTCTGATTTGTCTTGAAACCTCGCAGCATTCATCGGTAATATTTTTTGATGAATAGATTTTAATATTGTCTGTACTGAGATTTATTGCCGAGCTGTTTTCAGAGAACAGATTTTTTTCAAGATGCGTTATATCATCACTGTGTGATCTGAAATTTTTATCAAGCAAAACCGTCTCATAATCCACACCGGCTTTGACGGCAATCTTTTTCAGTATCTTGGCTGAATCATTAACATATGTAAAGAGATTGAATCTGTCCTCACTGTCAAAGGAATCCGTGCAAAGTGTTATGATAACAGATTCCGCCTCTTTGATTACAAGCTCAAGGAGCTTATATTCCTGCGCAACAAAGCCGTTAAATCCGTCAATAAAAACAGTCCTGCCTGCAAAATAATTTTTGTCCTTTATTTTATTATATACCCTTGTGAGTTCGTCGGAGGTATCCAGAAATCTGTTTGCTATTATAGATTCATAACAGCTCATAATCATTGAAATATCAAGGAGCTTATTTTTCAGTGTATCATTTTTTATCGGAGCTGAAAGCTCTGTAATTTCAGCGGCACTCAGATTACAGGATTTCATCTCATCATAAATCTTTATCATTGAACCCACAAAGGCGGCTGAATCAAGCTTTTTGCTGAAAAGACAAAGCCCGTCCTTCGATTTTTCAATTGCCTGCATCATAAGAACAGCCTTGCTGCCCTTTGAAAGAACAGGGATTCCCTCACTGCCGTATATCCTTTTCACACTGTCTGCTATACGTGAGAAAGAGGAATTTTCAACACAGGAGACACCTGCTTCACCTAAATCCGTTAAAAGACGTCTTTCACTTACCAAAGAATACTGTTCAGGCGTAAGCAGTAAAATATCTTTTTTACCCTTACCGACAAGAGTCTTTATGCTGTTAAATACATATTCTGTTTTGCCATAGCCGGAACGGCCGAATATCATTTTAAGCATAATTCATCACCAATCTTTTATCTTCTGTAATAATCCTCAGGCTTTATAAGCCCCTCGTTCATCAGATTTTCATACGCGTCAATAAAGAATTCATACATAGGTCTGGCAATATCAAATGCCAGTTTAAGCTCATCAATAAGTGCAGGCGTTGAAATTCTGGAAAGGTCCTTGCTGTAATAGCAGAAGGACATATTCTTTGCACGCAAATAAGGCTTAAGCTCTTCAGGTGCATCAGGGTATAATTCCTTTTTATATTCATCTCTGCAGTCATAGGTAAAGCCTGCCTCTTCACACGCTTTTACTGCATCAAGCCATCTGTCAGGGTGACCCAGTATCATTCTGTGTACCTCTTTAAAAAGAGCAGGTCTGTAAAGCCAGAATACCAGACCGTAACCAAAGCTGTCAGGAAAGAATTCAAAGAAATAAAACGGAGCACCGGGAAATTCATTTTTATATCGCCTGAAGAACATCCACATATTTTCCCTGTACTTAATTTTATTTCTGTTTCCCCTTGTATCACGGTAAATCCTGCATACGGACTTAACAGGATCAGTAAGCATCATATCATCAATGTCTATCATTAAATCACTTAAATCAAGCATAATCTGGCGCATAGGTACAGTAATTCCCTGCTTAAGCTCCTCTTTATGCTCTTCATAAAAGGATTTTGAATCGTTAAATCTGTTTTCGCACAAAAGCTGTATGCTGTCAGCCTGAATTCCTTTAAAATTATATTCACTCATTTCAGTAACCCCTTATCCTCCATCTGCTGTGCTGCAAGCATTGCGCAAAGCTTGGCACTGTGAAAATTCAGTCCGCCCTGAATCCAGGCGTAATATGGCTCTCTGATTGGTGCATCGGCAGAAAGCTCAATGGATGAGCCAAGTGTAAATGCACCTGCCGCCATAACGACCTTGCTGTCATAACCCGGCATATCCCACGGCTCAGGCAAAACAAAGCTGTCAATAGGGCTGCCGCTCTGAATGCCCTGACAAAAGGCAACAAGGCTTTCAGGATTTTCAAGTCCGAGAGACTGCACAATGTCGTGTCTTGTCTCGTTATACTTAGGTGTTACATCGTAACCGAAATGCTCAAACAAAGCAGAAATATAAACAGCACTTTTAAGTGCCTCTCCGACTGTATGCGGTGCATAATAAAGACCCATATAAAGCTCACGGTTATGGCCTAAGGTTGCACCAACCTCCTTGCCGAGTCCCGGTGTGGTCAGTCTGTATGCACATTTTTCAACAAGCTCAGTTTTTCCTGCAATATAACCGCCTGTTGTGGCAATACCACCGCCTGCATTTTTAATCAGTGAGCCTGCTATCAAATCAGCGCCGACCTCAGTCGGCTCACGCTTTTCAACAAATTCGCCGTAGCAGTTATCGACCATTACAATCACATCAGGATTTTTTGATTTCGCAATTCTGCACACCTTTTCAATCTCATCAACTGACAGACTTGGTCTGAGCTCATAGCCTCTGCTTCGCTGTATGTAAACCATTGTGACAGAGCTGTCAACAGCCTTTTCAATGGCATCATAATCAAGTCTTTCGTTTTTCAGCGGCACCTCATCATAAAGCACACCGAAATCCTTAAGCGAGCCCATACCTTCACCGCTGATACCGATAACGCTGTGAATTGTATCATATGGTGTACCTGTAACACAGAGCATTTTATCACCGGGTCTGAGAACGCCGAAAAGTGCAGTGGCAAGAGTATGTGTTCCGCAGGTAAAGTTATGACGCACAAGTGCATCTTCTGCACCGAATACCTTCGCCCATACCTTATCAAGTGTGTCTCTTCCCCTGTCGCCGTAGCCATAGCCTGTACTTGATGCAAAGTGACTTTCCGAAATTCCGTATTCGATAAAAGCCTTCTGCACCTTGTACTGATTATACTCCGTTACATCATCAATATAATGAAACTGCTCTTTGCAAAGCTGAAGTGCTTTTTCAGAGGCATTTTCAATTTTTTCACTAATTTTAAAAAAAGGAATCATTTATACATTCTCCATTTTCCGATATTTTCAAAGCCAAGCCTTATGTAAAACTGCTCGTTTAAATTCATTTCCCTCATTAGAAAAACTCTGCCTTTGATATCACTGAGCATCTGTGATACAAGATATGAGCCATACCCCATATGCCTGAATTCAGATGAGGTGCGAACAGCTGAAAGAATAGCATCATTGTTGTAGATTGAGGAAAAAATTCCGCTTGAAATGATTTCACCATTGATATTCAGGGTGCAGGCACTTGCACATCCGTGTCTTATTCTATGGCTGATATCCACGTACCAGGATTCAAAACTAAGCGTATCGTAATCCACAAAGTTGAAAAGCTCCATAAGCTTCGGATATCGGTCAATATCAACATAAGGACACTGTATTTCTATCCTCTTATCACAGGACATAACAATTCCCTCATCATAGGTCTCCGTAAAATCAAATGAACTGTCGGAAAGCACCGAACTGTATCCGATAACGGAAAAGAATTCACTTAGCTCTTCCTTGTCAGCATTATCATAAAAGGACAGTGTAAAATCCGTATCGAGCTTTGATAAAATAGCTGTAACCTGATTTTTTTCATCAAGCTGTCTGTAAAACGAGGCAAAATCATATCCGCATCCATAGGCTTTAATAAGAGACATTATTCTTACATAATATAAATCATTTTTCTTAAAACTGCTGAGCTGTTTAATATCCGTAATTTTTTCAATCATAAAGCTTTGGTAATAATTTGTTCAATAAATTTCTTGTTTCTTCTATATCAGACTTTTTCACAACACTTGCACCTGAATGAATATAACGGCACGGAAGTGAAATGGCAAGCACTTTACTGCCTTTACCGCTGCTCTGAACAGCACCTGCATCGTTGCCGCCTACAATAGCTGTTTTTGTCTGCGTTTTTATATTGTTATCGTCTGCAGTTTTTCTCGCAAGGGCATAAAGCTCTTTATCATAAATCGTTCTGCCGTCCATAAAGGAAATAACAGCACCGTCACCGAGAACGCACACTCTGTCCCCTCCTGTTACACCGCAGAGGTCAGCAGCAGTTGTTGCTTCAAGAATAACGGAAACATCACTCTGCACCTGATATGCGGTGCAGGCCGCCCCTCTGAGACCTACCTCCTCCTGCACATTGAAGCAGAAGTAGGTATCATATTCCAATTCAGATTTTATAAGCTCAATCAAAAGCATACAGCCGATTCTGTCGTCGAGTGCCTTTGACATAATAAAGCCGTCACCGAACTCTGTATAGTCACTGCAAAAATAAGCATAATCACCGGGATGTACATATTTCAGTGCATCCTCCTCATTTTTTGCACCGATATCCATTTTCATGGATTTCATTGTCGGCGCAGTGTCTTTTTCATCATCCGTTAAAAGGTGTACAGGCTTTAAACCAATAACGCCGTTTACACCGTTAACCGTTACGCTTCTGCCTGCGATTACCTTAGCATCAATACCACCCACTGCATCAAAGGAAAGATAGCCGTTATCGTCAATATCCGTAATAATAAAGCCTACCTCATCCATATGAGCACAGAGCATAACCTTTTTCTCAGGTTTCTTTTTTCCTTTTTTTAAAGCAATTATTGATCCGAGATTATCAATCTCATATTCACAGTAATCCTTAATTTCGTTAACGATATAATCACAAACGATTTTTTCATCGCCTGATGTACCATTTAATAAGCAAAGCTCTTTAAGCATTTACATCACCAATCCTTTCCTTGATATATGCACAAATGAGACGGCTGACACTTTCAACATCTGCAGTATCAACAACCTCAACACGCTGGTGCATATATTTTTCAGGGATTGAAATCAGAGCCGTTTTTATACCCTTCTCCGATATTGAAATCACATCGGCATTTGTACCTGTCCTGCCTGACATAATTTCACACTGATAAGGAATACTATTTTTTTCGGCAGCATCGACAAGCTTTCTTGAAATTTCTTTATCCAGAATCGGAGAAAAACCAATCATTGCACCCTTTGAAAGTTCTCCGCATTCTGACTTATCACAGCCGGGTGTAAAGGCAAAGGAAACGTCAACGCTGATTGCTTCATCAACAGACTTTGCATACGGACCGACCTTAGCACCTCTTGTACCGACCTCCTCCTGAGAGGAAAACATAACAGTTACCTTGCAGCCCAGATTTTTAAGCTCATCAAGGCACATCAGAATTGCTGCAACACCTGACCTGTCGTCAAGGCAGGAAGCAGAGACAAGACCGTTAAGCAGCGGTGTGAAATTACACTTAAAGGTGATTCTGTCACCAAGTGCAACAAGCTTTTCAAGCTTATCCTTTGTTAAGCCTGTATCAATGGCAAGCTCAGAAAGTTTAGGGATTTTCTTTTCATCAGAGGCACTCTGCAGATGCGGAGGCAGTGTTGAAATAACACCCTTAACCTCTTCCCTGCCCCATACGGAAACCTCCATAGCAGGCAAAGGTCTTGCATCAATACCGCCGCAGTTTGAAAATTTGATAAAGCCGTCATCTGTAATATCCGTAACAATCAAGCCGATTTCGTCAAGATGTGCGTCCAAAAGAAAATGATATCCCTCACCAAAGGTGCAGAAAACATTGTTCATACTGTCAACCGTAACATCACCATATAAAGAAAGCTTTTTCTTAAGCAGTGCTGCAATATTTTCTTCACAGCCTGAAACACCGACAGTCTGTGTTAATTCTTTTAATAGTTCAATCGTTTTTTCCATTACTCACCAAATCCGTTTACAAGTTCTTTAAATCTTCTGCCCCTGTATTCAAAGGTTTTGAACTGGTCAAAGGCAGGACACGCAGGACAGAGTGAAACAATATCACCGCTGACTGCGTTATTTTTTGCTTCAGTTAAAGCGTTTTCCAGCGTGTCTGTTTTAATAATCTGAATATCCGAAGTATTATAGCCGTCATAATTGATTATTGTGTTATAGATTTTATCGGCAGTAGCACCGTTTAAAACAAGAAGCTTAACGTACTTCAAGATGTCAGGCACCATTTCACTCATATCGTTGCCCTTATCAGAGCCGCCCATAATAACAATAATCTTTTTGCCGAAGGCACGCAGTCCGCTGATTACACGCGACGGAGAGGTTGCGATGGAATCATTATAATATCTGACACCATTATACTCCCTTACAAACTCAATTCTGTGTTCCACACCGCCGAAAGTTTTCGCAATTTTAAGCATATTCTCAGGTGCAACGAGACCCCAGACGGCACTGATGGCAGTACAGTAATTTTCAATATTATGTGTACCGGGAATGATGATATCACTGCTGTTCATTACCACAGTTTCTACACCGTTATCCGTGTAAACGATATCACCGTTTTCTTTCATATAAGCACCGCGTTCAACAGGATGCTTGATTGAAAACTGAGAAAGCTTACCTCTTACATCATACCTCATATCGTGGTAAACACGGTTTCCGATTGAATAATCACAGTCCGCATTCAGAACCGTTCTGCAATCCGAATTCTGATAAATCAGAATATTTCTTTTAGCATCAACATATTCATCAAGGCTGATGTGGTGATCCTGATGTGTACATTCAATGTTCGTTACAACTGCAACATCAGGACTGTTAACAAGATTGCCCATAGTTAAAAGCTGGAAGGATGAAAGCTCAACAACTGCAATATCCTTTTCGGTAATCGTTTCAAGCTCTGGCATAAGTGCCTTGCCGATATTACCGCCAAGATAAACGTTATACCCCTGAGCCTTCAGCATTTTTGAAATAAGAGTTGTCGTGGTTGTTTTTCCGTTAGAGCCTGTTACCGCAATTATTTTTGACGGACAGAGATAAAAAAATACCTCCATCTCTGTTGTAACCTTCTGACCTCGTTCAATGCATTCACCGATCCAGGAATTCTGAAACGGCAGAATTCCGTGCGAGCGGAATACAAGGTCCATATTGGGAAGAATGCTTAAATAATCCTCACCGAGTGAAAAATTTACTCCGAGCTGTTCAAGCCTGTCACATATTTCTATGCCGATATACGCTCTGTCTCTTTTATCACAGGCATATACCTCAGCACCCTGCTTTGCCATAAACTCGGCACAGGGCACATTCGCAACACCCATTCCGACAAAGGCAACCTTTTTGCCTTTAAGATTATCAAAATACTTTTTTGCTTTTTCGTTCATATTTTCTCCTTATATTAATGGGCATTAAACGTGCCTGCTTTAAAGTCTTTTATATTAAATGATTTCATCTTTTCTTCAAGCTCATCCTGAAACGGAAGCCTTTCTTTCCCTATGTACTGCTCCTTAATAGGAACATCACAGTTCATAACAAAATTCGCTGTCAGCTGCTGACATTTTGTTTTTACATTGCCAAGAAAGTAAACACGTCCTGATGAAACCTCACAGATTGCAACTGCAATTTTTATCTGTTCCTTTTTGCCCAGAGGTGTAATCATTTTGCTGAGCGCAATTGCATCGTCCTCAGCCTTATCAGTTATAAAGCAAAGAACTGCATTGCCCTTGCGCTTAAGATTTTTAACCGTAATATCATAAATTACGCAGTCCAAATATGCGTGCACATCATTTCTATCCACATCATCAAGTGAGATACAGTAAAAAAATTCTTTCTTCTTTTCAGCCTTGAAATCAAATTCAAATTCATTGATTTCAATATTGCTGTTAAGCATATATCCGCAGCTTTTAAAATCCTCAAGCATTGCGTTTGTATAGGAAACCGTTTCCTTTTCAGAGCGTGAGGTAAGATAATATCCTGTATCGGACAATTCATTCTCAATTGAAGTTAAGAAGGAATCACTCTTGCCGTATTTTGAAAAATACGTAAAGAGCACAACCATAATGATGATAACAAGCGCATCACATACATAATTGCAAATCATTGCGGCAGTATTGCTTACATCTTCAACATAAGGCTTTGCACCGATATAAACAAAAATAGCAGCAGCACCGATTATGGTAATTGCTTTCATAAGGTTATATAATCTTTTCTGTTTTTTTCTGAATTCTCTCATTTTATCATACCCATAAATGTTTCTTCACTAATGATTTCGATACCAAGCTTAGCGGCCTTATCAAGCTTTGAGCCTGCTTCCTTGCCTGCAAGGACATAGGTTGTTTTCTTTGAAACGGAAGATGATGTCTTACCGCCGAAGGATTCTATTATCTTTGAGGCTTCATTTCTCTTTAAAGTCGGAAGTGTGCCTGTCAGAACAAAGGTCATACCTGCAAAGCGTTCATCCTTAATTTCATTTGTGCTGAGCATATTCACACCGCTTGCTTTCAGCTTGTTTATCAGTTCCTTTGCTGAATCGGTTGCAAAATAGTTTACAACACTTTCCGCCATAATCTGACCGTATCCCTCAATTTCAAGAATATCTTCAATACTTGCCGACATAATTGCATCAATATTTCTGAAATGGTCAGAAAGCAGCTTGCCTGCCTTAGCACCGATATGGCGGATACCGAGTGCAAAAATCAGCTTTGACAAATCATTTGATTTGGATTTTTCAACTGAATTTCTGATATTATTTGCACTTGTTTCCTTAAAGCCTTCAAGCTCTGTTATCCTCTCATAATCAAGATTATAGATATCAAAGGTCTTTTTTATCAAACCCTCTTCAACAAAGGTTTCAATAATCGCAGGTCCGAGTCCTTCAATATCCATTGCATCACGTGAGCAGAAATGAATTAAGTTTCTCAAAAGCTGTGCAGGACATTCAGGGTTGATACACCGGATTGCTGCCTCTTCCTTTTCACGGATAACAGGCTCACCGCAGGAGGGACAATGGGTCGGAAATGTATACACACTGTCACTGTTATGCGCATTCACACAAAGCACCTCAGGAATAATATCACCTGCTTTTCTTACGGTTACAATATCACCAATGTCTATTCCCTTTTCATTGATAAAATCCTGATTGTGGAGCGTTGCACGGCTTACCGTTGTACCTGCAAGGTGCACACTTTCAAGTATTGCAGTAGGAGTGAGCACACCTGTTCTGCCTACTGCAATTTCAATATCCTTAAGCTTTGTCTGTTTCTCCTCAGGGGGATACTTAAAAGCAACCGCCCACTTAGGATATTTCGCAGTTGAGCCGAGCTGCTCACGGTTTGAAAATTCATCAACCTTGATTACAGCACCGTCAATATCAAATTCAAGATTTCCTCGCTCCTCACCGATTCGCTCAATCTCTGCAAGAGCATCATCAATATTATCTACCCTTGTGTAAAACGGAACTGTATTGAAGCCGAGCTCCTTAAGATAATCAAGGGATTCCTTATGAGACGAAAGCACCTTACCCTCAATCTGCTGAATATTGAAGATGAAAATATCAAGACCTCTTGTGGCAGTAACACTGCTGTCCTTTTGTCTGAGCGATCCGGCAGCAGCATTTCGCGGATTCTTAAAAGGCTTTTCATCATTCAGAAGCTGTCTGTCCACAACCTTTTCAAAGCTGCGCTTTGGCATATATACCTCACCGCGTACTTCAATAAAAGGCACAGACTGTTTCAGCTTAAGCGGTATATTGTGTATTACTCTGAGATTACCGCTGACATCTTCACCCACATCACCGTCACCTCTTGTTGAGCCTCTTACAAAAACGCCGTCACGATATTCAAGACTTACTGAAAGTCCGTCAATTTTAGGTTCAACAACATAATGCTTATCCGAAACAACATCAGATACTCTTTTATCAAAATCCTTTATTTCATCACTGCTGAATGCGTCCTGGAGACTTTCCATTCTGACAGTATGCGTAACGCTTTCAAAGGTATTATCTGCCTTTCCCCCCACCTTTTTTGTGGGTGAATCAACGACATCATACTCAGGATATTCTTCCTCAAGGCTTTTGAGCTCTCGCATCATCATATCGTATTCATAGTCCTCTATTTCAGGAGCATCATCATTATAATAACGGTCAGAATGATAACGCAGTGTTTCTCTCAAATCATTAATTTTTTTCTCAATTTCAGTCATACTATCACCAATAAATATAATTCATTTTAGTTTATCACATATATTGTAATTAATCAATAATGATATAAAAAAAGACGGACGATATTTTACCGTCCGTCAGAATATGGAAATGTTATTTTGTAAACTTATGGAACATTTTCTTGCCCTTTTTAACAATTACCTCATTGTCAAAGTCAGTGAGCTTCAGTGCGGTCAATGCGCCGTTTACCTTTTCATCATTCACGCTTACGCCGCCCTGATCAATAAGACGTCTGCCCTCACCCTTTGATTTAATCATTCCTGCCTTGAGCATCATATCAAGAACAGTGATTTCACCGTCTGTGAAATCTTCATCAGCAAGTACGGTGGTCGGCATATTTGAGTTATCACTTCCGCCTGCAAAAAGTGCCTTTGCAGCATCCTGAGCCTTGTTTGCTTCATCCTCACCGTGAATCATCTTTGTAAGCTCGAAGGCAAGCACCTCTTTCGCCTTATTAAGCTGAGCACCCTCAAGCTTTTCATACTCCCTGATTTCGTCCATAGGAATGAAGGTAAGAAGCTTCATACACTTGATGACATCGTCGTCACCAACATTTCTCCAGTACTGATAAAAATCATATGGTGATGTCTTTTCAGCATCAAGCCATACTGCACCCTTTTCGGTTTTGCCCATTTTCTTACCCTCTGAGTTTGTAAGAAGAGTAATTGTCATAGCATTTGCATTACCTGAAAGCTTACGTCTGATAAGCTCCATACCGCCAATCATATTTGACCACTGATCGTCACCGCCGAACTGAAGATTACAGCCGTATTTTTTATACAGGGTGTAAAAATCGTAGCTCTGCATAATCATATAATTGAACTCAAGGAAGGACAGACCTCTCTCCATTCTCTGCTTATAGCATTCAAATGAAAGCATTCTGTTAACGCTGAAGCAAGCACCAACCTCACGCAGAACCTCAATATAATTCAGATTTAAAAGCCAGTCAGCATTGTTGACCATAAGTGCCTTATCATCAGAAAAATCAATAAACTTTGACATCTGCTTTTTAAAGCAGTCGCAGTTATGCTGAATGGTTTCAGGTGTCATCATTTTACGCATATCGCTTTTGCCGCTTGGGTCACCAATCATACCTGTACCGCCGCCGATAAGCGCAATCGGCTTATTGCCTGCCATCTGCAGTCTTTTCATAAGGCATAGTGCCATAAAGTGACCTACGTGCAGGCTGTCCGCAGTAGGGTCAAAGCCGATATAAAATACAGCCTTACCTGCGTTTACCAAATCTCTGATTTCATTTTCATCTGTTACCTGAGCAATTAAGCCCCTTTCCTGTAACTCCTCATAAACTCCCATTTATATATCCTCCAAGTTGTAATCATTCTGAATCATTCATAATATATCGTAAAACAGCAAGTGCCGTTTTTTACCTTCTGTTCAATATAAATACCCATAACCTTTTATCTCACCTGAGATGCATTTAACAACTCCTCTGCTGAAGTCAGCAAGGTATCTGTAATTTCAAGACCGCCCATAATTCTGGCGAGCTCCTTTTTGCGTGATTCAAAATCCAGCGGTGTGACATTTGTATATGTCCTGTCCCCTGCAAATTCCTTCTGAATCAAGAAATGCACATCTGCATTTGAAGCAATCTGTGCGGAATGCGTAACACAGATAACCTGAGTATTTTTAGAAACGGATTTAAGCTTTAATCCGATTTTCTGGCTTGCTCGTCCGCTGACACCGGTATCAATTTCATCAAAAATCAATGTACCGATTGTATCATTGTACGACAATATATTTTTAATTGCAAGCATTATTCTTGAAAGCTCACCGCCGGACGCAATTTTTGAAAGCGGTTTCGGAGGCTCACCCGGATTGGTTGAAATTAAGAATTCGATTTTATCAAAGCCTGTTGATGAAAGATTTCCCTTTTGAAAATCAACAACAAACTGTAATTTAGGCATATCGAGAAATTCAAGCTCAGCCTTAACCTCTTTCTGAAATTTCTCTGCAGTCTCACGCCTTTTATCAGAAAGCCTTTGTGCAAGGGCTACTGTTTGCTCAAACAGCCTGTCATATTCATCATTCAGCTTTTCAAGCTCTTCATCAGAATAAAAAATCGAACTGCGTTTTTCCTTAGCATTTTCAAGAAAAGCTAACATTTCTTCTTCCGTAGAGCCGTATTTATTTGAAAATTTATAAAGCAAATCAAGTCTTTCCTCAATCTGCTCCAGCTCATCAGGATTAAAATCAATCAAGGAAAACAGGGATTCAATTTTATCCTTTGCAAGCTCAAATTTATCATTTATATCTTCAAATATATCGCAGATGTCCTTTGACTCATCAAAAAAAGAAAGTGAATTGCAGCAATTATTAATAAGCGTTTGTGCACCGTTTACTTCATCGTCACCGTTTATCGCAAGCAGAGCTGTATTCAGTGCGGATGTAATTGCCTCACTTTTATGAATCAGTGCCTTGCGCTTATTAAGCTCATCCTTCTCACCGACTTTTATACCGGCATCCTCCAGCTCCTTAATCTGATAATCAAGCAGCTCAAGCTGACGTTCCTTATCCGTCTCATCTGTAGTAAGTGCCTTAAGTTTACGGCGAACTGAAATAAGCTGTTTAAAACTGTTTTTATATTCACTGACAAAATCCGTATCCTCAATCAGCATATCAATATATTTGTACTGAAAATCAGGATTCAGCAAAGCCTGGCTATCGTGCTGACCGTGAATATTGACAAGTGAACTGCCTATTTCCTTAAGCATGGAAACCGTTGCACTCTTGCCGTTTATTTTACAGTTGGATTTACCGCTCGATGATATTTTTCGTGTAATTAAAAGTGAATGATCCTCTTCTGTATCGAAGCCGAGTTCCTCAAGCTTTTCACATACAGTACCGGATATATCCTCAAAATATGCACTTACAAAAGCATGATCAGCACCGTGACGAACAAGCTCCTTTGATGTCCTTTCACCAAGAACGGCATTGATAGAATCAACAATGATTGATTTACCTGCACCTGTTTCACCGGTCAAAACATTTAAGCCGGCGGAAAAATCCACTGTTGTTTTTTCAATAACTGCAATATTTTCAATATCAAGTGTTTTTAACATTTAAAATCTTCTCCATATTCATAGTGAAAATTTTTGCAAATTCGCCTGTTTTACATAAAACAAAAATTGTATCATCACCGGAAATTGCACCCACAACACCGGACCATTCCATCGACTCAATGGCAGTACAAACAGCCATTGCCATACCCGGAAAGCATTTTATACAAACAGTATTAAGTGCGTGTTCAACACTGACAATGGATTCAGAAAAAATACCGCCGCTTCTTCTGATTGCATCGTTATTTGCTTTCTTACCGGTGGAATATATATACCGACCTCTGTCGGACAATTCTTTCAAAAGACGCAATTCTTTTATATCTCGTGAGATGGTTGCCTGAGTGACTTCAAAACCGCATTTTTGCAAATATACCTGAAGTTCCTCTTGCGTTTCAATATCTTTGGAATTAATTAATTCCAATATCTTTGCGTGTCTTCTCTTTTTCATCAGGCTCTCCTCTCAATAATCTTTTTATTAAGTATTTCATAAAAATTTTCCGGCTTAAGCTTAATCAGCTTTGTCTTGGTTTTTGAAACTCTGATACGTACTTCGCTTGTATTATCAAGCGTAATTGCTTCCTCGCCATCGACTGTCAGCACAGGCAAATTCATTTTATCATTATGAGCTTTGACAACAAGCTCCTTATCTGCTGAAAAAATAATACTTCTGTCCATAAGGGAATGAGGACATATGGGAGTAGCAAGAATGCACTCAGCCTCCGGACTTACAACAGGACCGCCTGCCGCCATTGAATAAGCCGTTGACCCTGTAGGAGTTGAAATAATAACACCATCCGCACGCATATTTGATACATTTCTTCCGCCTGAAGTAATGCTTATATCAATAAGCCTTGCAAAATTACCACGTGAAATAACGGCATCATTCAGGCACTGATGAACGGATAAAACCTGATTATTCCGCACGATTTCTGCCTCAAGCATCAGACGCTCATCCACTTCAAATTCTTCATTGACAATATTCCTGAGCAAATCAAGCTCGTCCTGTTCAATACCACTCATAAAACCGAGTCTGCCTGCATTAATTCCGAGAATGTATTTATCATACTCTGCTGCCTTTTTTGCAACGCTCAGAGTTGTGCCGTCACCGCCAATAGCAATTGCCACATCACACATTTTCATTATTTTTTCATCATCATCAAAAAGCACATTGCAATCAGCAAATAACTGTGACAATGATTTGCTTACATACACATCCGCATTCAGCTGAGAAAAAACGGAAAATACCTTACGGCTGAGCTCCTCAACTCCGTTATTAAGCAGATTTGGAAAAACTGATATAATCATAATAGCTCCTCATGTGACTGATTTACAAGTTCCTTTGCATTAACATTTTCCATAACAGCAGGTTCTTCGCTTTTATTCAAATAAATCAGATATTCAATATTCCCCTCAGGTCCTTTAACCGGAGAAAATTCCAGACCGCACACGGAAAAACCGTTCTCAACAGAAAGAGATATAATCCTCTCAACAACCTCAAGATGTGTGGATAAATCGCTTACTACACCCTTTTTTCCGACCTTTTCCCTGCCTGCCTCAAACTGTGGTTTTATCAGGCATACAGCCTGTCCGTCGTCCTTAAGCAGCTGATTAAGATTCGGTAAAATATGTTTCAATGAAATAAAGGAAACATCAACTGAAGAGAAATCAATTTTATCGGGAACCTGCTCATCAGTAACATATCTGAAATTTGTTCTTTCGAGGTTGATGACTCTTTCGTCGGTTCTGAGCTTCCACGCAAGCTGACCGTAACCTACATCTATGGAATAAACCTTCTGCGCACCATTCATCAGCATACAGTCCGTAAAACCGCCTGTTGAAGCACCGACATCCATACATATCTTATTTTCAAGATTTATCGGAAAAGCCTCCATCGCCTTTTCAAGTTTAAGTCCTCCGCGACTGACATATTTCAGTGTGCTTCCGCGAACCTCAATAACATCATCTTCCTTGATTTCTTTGCCGGCTTTGTCTGATTTCTGATTATTCACATAAACGATTCCGGCCATAATAATGGCTTTTGCTTTTTCTCTGCTTGGTGCAAGCCCACGTTCAAACAGAGCCACATCAAGACGTACTTTATTTGCTTTTGGCATTTATTTACCAACCTCTTCTATAATCGACTGACAGTCCATTTTATAGTGCTTCAGCTGACTGTCAACACTTGCCTGTTTGATAAATTCATCGTTAACTGCAATATGATGAAACTCTGCCTTTATATTATTTTCCAAAAGAATAGAGGCAAATGTCTCACCGATACCACCGCTGCGGATTCCTTCTTCATAAAAATAAATATCTTTACACAACTTCAGCTCGTTGATAACACTTTCATCAATCGGTTTTATTTTATTAAGCTTAACAAGGCAGGTGTTATCCAGATTTTCATATGCCTGACAGCATTCCGAAAATAACCTGCCGTAGGTAACAATACAGTTATCAGCTGATTTATCACCAAAAACAGAATAGCTCTGATGGTTATACTCATAATTTTCAGGCATATATCTTTCATTGCCTCTGGGATAACGGATTGCTGATGCACCATCGGTTTTATATATGCTTTCATAGAGCATTGCACCCAGCTCATTATAAAAAGACGGAGCATAAATGGTTAATCCGACAACGGAATTAAGAAAGGCTGTGTCAAATACACCCTGATGACTTTCACCATCCTCACCGACAAATCCTGCTCGGTCAACGGCAAATATCACCTTAAGACCCTGCATAGCAATATCGTGAATCAGCTGATCATAGGAACGCTGTAAAAAGGTGGAATAAACAGCGAAAACAGGTATTATACCGTTTTTTGCCAGACCACTTGAAAAAGTAACCGCGTGCTGTTCGGCAATACCTACATCAAAAAAGCGCTGAGGATATTTATCCGCAAATTCACAAAGACCTGTTCCCTCAGCCATAGCAGCAGTAACACAGCAGATTCTGCCGTCATGTTCAGCAAATTTACATATTGTCTCACCGAAAGTAGAAGAAAAGTTTTTACCGCTGCTCTTCGGCTCACCTGTATTGATATCAAATTTACCGATACCGTGAAACTGCGTCGGATTCTTTTCTGCAGGGTTATAGCCCTTACCCTTGACGGTATTCACATTTATAAGCACAGAATGGTTATGTGCCTTTGCGGCTTTAAGAACATCAATCAGTGCATCAATGTCGTGTCCATCAATCGGACCATAATAGCGAAAGCCTAAGTCCTCAAAAAAGGTAGCGTGATAAATTTTCTTTCTTATTTTACTGTTGATATATGTAAAGGTTCTGCTTATCTGCGTACCTATTTTCGGTATTCTTGCAAGACCTCTCTGAATTTTTGATTTAAAGGTTACATATCTCGGTGATGTTCTGATTGTGGTTAAATTCCTTGCCATTGAGCCTACATTACGGCTGATTGACATATTATTATCGTTAAGAATTACAATCAGATTACTGTTATCATTTCCACTGTTATTCAGTGCTTCATAAGCAAGGCCGCCGGTCAAAGCACCGTCACCGATAACCGCAATAACCTTTCCCTTTTCGCCTTTAATCTGCTTTGCACGTGCAAGACCGACAGCGGCAGAAATAGAGGTAGAACTGTGACCGGATGAAAAAATATCGTGTTCGCTTTCAACAGGACGTGTGAAGCCGCTTATTCCGCCCTCCGTTCTCAGAGTAGAAAACTCATTTTTGCGCCCGGTTAAAATCTTATGTGTGTAGCACTGATGCCCTACATCAAAAACAATCTGGTCAACCGGACTGTTAAATACTTTATGTAGTGCAACCGTAAGCTCAACAACTCCGAGATTTGATGCAAGGTGTCCGCCTGTTTTCGAAACAGTTGAAATGAGCAGCTCTCTTATCTCGGCACATAAATCATTGAGTTCATCCGTATTTAGTTTTTTTATATCCTTTGGGGAATTAACCCACGAAAGAATAGACATATTATCATCTCACTTTTTGAACAGAATCCTTACTTTTCTCTGTTCACTAATTTATATGCAAGCTGCTCTATAAATTCTGTATTTTCAAAAAATTCAAGCTGTTTAACAGCGTTATCTGTAAGACGTTTAACGTCGCTTTTAGCTTTTTCAACACCGACAATGGTTGCATATGTTGTTTTACTGTTGCCTGCATCGGAACCTACAGGCTTGCCGAGTTTTTTTTCATCACCGACAATATCGAGTATATCATCCTGAATCTGAAATGCAATTCCCAGTGAATACGCAAACTTGGAGGCTGCACTGAGCTGTTCATCACCGGCACCTGCACTGATACAACCCATTAAACAAGCGGCAGAAATCAGTGCACCTGTTTTCAGCTTATATACCGTCAAAAGCTCTTTAAGAGACGGCTTTCCCTTTTCAAATAAAAGATCAATCACCTGACCGCCGATCATCCCTGCAACGCCGGAATTCTGAGACAGAAGGCTGATTGCCATAACTTTTTTATCATCGGATAAATCAGACATACTTACAATTTCAAATGCGTGTGTAAGCAGTGCATCACCTGCAAGAAGTGCAGTTGCCTCATCAAACTGCTTGTGACAGCTTGGCTTGCCGCGTCTTAAATCATCGTTATCCATACAAGGAAGATCATCGTGAATCAGACTGTAGGTATGGATATACTCCAGCGCACAGGCAAGCGGCAGACATTCATCTCTTGAACCGCCGCAGGCTCTTGCAAATTCAAGAGCAAGCACAGGTCTGATTCTTTTTCCGCCGTTTACAAGGCTGTAACGCATAGCCTCAGCCACACTGAACTGTCCGTCTTTTGCATCCGGAATATATGATAAAAGTGAATTGTCAACTTTTCTTACATCATTCTTTAAAATATTATCAAATTCAAATTCAGTCATAACTACTCCTTTGTCAGCTCTGTAATTTTCTGCTGTGCATTTTTTAATTTTTCAGAACAAAATGCAGTCAATTTCGTGCCTTCTTCAAAAAGCTTCATACTTTCATCAAGTGAAACCTCGTTTTTTTCAAGCAAATCAACGATTTCCTCAAGTCTTTTAATCGCTGATTCATATGTCATTTCTTTATTCTTATCCATAAATTACCTCATCAACAGTACAGCTGGCTGTACCGTCATTCAAAGTTATATTTATTTTTTCACCTGCAGATAAATCCTTTGCAGCTTTTATAACAGTATCATTATTATTTTTTATAACGCCGTATCCCCTGCTCAGAACAGCAAGCGGACTAAGGGCATCGAGCTTGCCGGCAAGCCCACCGAGAATCAGCTCATTGTCTTTTATACTATTATTAAAAGCATTGACTAAATCATATCTGAATGCTTCTATATCATCAGAATATGTGCTGTAATATTCATACGGATTTGACAATACGCTGTTATTTATAAGGAAATCAAATCTCTGATTTTCATTTTCAAGCCTGCGGATAAGCAGCTCTGACAGTTTATTATTTGCACTGTCAATGAATGAAATCAGATGATTGATATCAGGTACAACCAGCTCTGTCGCTGCACTGGGCGTAGGTGCTCTCAAATCAGAGACAAAATCACAGATTGTAAAATCTGTTTCATGGCCTACGGCAGAAACAACAGGCGTACGGCATTCAAATATTGCACGAGCAACCATTTCACTGTTGAATGCCCATAAGTCCTCAATCGACCCTCCGCCTCTGCCGACAATCATAACGTCAACATCATCCATACGGTCAAGCATCTGAATGGATTTCACGATATCAGATGGTGCTTTTTCACCCTGAACAATTGTCGGCACAATGACAAGCTCACTCAGAGGATAACGTCTTTTCGTAATATTTTTTATATCTTCAATTGCAGCACCTGAATTAGAGGTAGCAACACCGATTTTACGCGGATATTTTGGCAAAGGCTTTTTATAACGTGCGTCAAACAAGCCTTCATTCTCAAGCTTATTTTTAAGCTGTTCATAAGCAATACTGAGTGCACCGACACCGTCAGGCTGCATATCCTC
This sequence comes from uncultured Eubacterium sp., assembly GCA_910577195.1. GTDB lineage: Bacteria > Bacillota > Clostridia > Oscillospirales > Acutalibacteraceae > Eubacterium_R. Next base: position 193,513 of record CAJTLP010000003.1, read on the forward strand.
AGCATAAAGCTGATACACACCGTCACGGTCATACACGGATATGCGTCCGCGACAAATCACCCGCATACCGTCCTCAGGCTTGAATTTCAGCCTGCCTGAATAGGAGGAAAACATCACTGCCTTGAGCTGAGAATTCTCATCCTTCAGGGTGAAATACATATGCCCTGTTCGGTAATAATGCTTAAAGTTGCTTATCTCACCGACCACAAAGATGTTCTTAAGCGGCTGGCTTCCGTCAAGCAGTGACTTAATATAAAAATTTACCTGTGTTACTGTAACTGCATTATTCATTCTTATCTTTCAGATACGCATAAATTGCTGTTCCGCAGGCATTATCACAGCTATAAACAGGGTCAGCAAAATATGCATCATATTTTTTAGTGATATTATTTTTTATAAGTGTATTTGACATTACACCGCCTGCATACACAAAAGGCAGATTGCCATATTTCTCTATAACCAATTCTGTCATTTTATCAATGGCGGCAGATATAAAGCTTAAAACAAATCTGGAAATATCCTCACTTGTTTCACCTTTTTCAAACATAGCCTTTGCTTTGTTTTCCACACCTGACAAGGAGCAGTCATTGCCAAGCATCGGCGGTTTAATATTGAATTTTCTGTCAGATTTCTGTGAAAGCTCATCCAGCTTCTTACCGCAGGGAAAGTCAAAGCCCATCATAACACCGGCCCTGTCAATAGCCTGTCCTGCCTTCAGATCACGGCTCTGTGCAATAACCTCAGCTTTAATAAGCTCGTCACTATCAGGTTTCACCAAAAGTGCTTCGGTTGTTCCGCCGCTGACATGAAATGCTATAAATTCTGTCTTCACCAAATCAAGCCGGTTAACGGAATAAAGAGCTGCAAGAATATGACCTACTTGGTGTGATGTTTCATAAAGCTTTGCACCTGTTACCCTGCTTACTGCTGCAGCATTATTCTTGCCGACAAGAAAGCATGGCATATAACTGCCGTCAATATTTCTCGGTCTGACACTCACACCGACAGCATCAATATTTTTTATCTCAGTATCCAGCTTATCTAAAAGTATCGGCATATTGACGGTATGCTGAAAAACAGCATCACTCTGTCTTAAGCCGCGCTCACCGTTTTTCACAGACAAAAGCCGTTTGGACTGATACATATTCTCACCATCAAACAGAGCTACAGAGGTTGTATAATTGCTTGTATCGAAGCCTATATACATTACTTTCCGCTCCTTGAAACCGCACCGAGAATACCGTTAATAAAAGCAGAATCCTCTTTGCCTGCATATTTTTTAGCAAGCTCAACAGCCTCGTTGATTGCAACGTTCTCAGGTACACTGTCCACATATTTCATCTCATAAAGAGCCACATATAAAATAGCTACCGATACCTTTGGCAGTCTTGAAAGCTTTCTTGACTTAAGATATGTACTGATAATTTCGTTGAATTCCTCTGTTTTTTCCTTAATACCTGAGGAAACCTCTTTGGCATAATCACAGACCTCTTCAACATTTTCACTGTACAAATCAATAAGCTCGTCCAGATTATCATTGATTTCAAACAGATTTTCAAAGGTGAGAAAGAAAGCCTGCTCTCTCATATCATTTCTTTTCATATAATTTCTCCTAAAAGAATAACTGCCGACAAAGTATTCATTTGTCGGCAGATTTTGTTAATCTTCAGTTTCACAAGGTTCCTGTGGTGCAGGATCATCAAAATCAATTCCTGCAACAATAACATTTACTTTATTAACAAGCTTACCGGTCATATTCTGAACTGATTCCTTAACAGCGGTCTGTACCTCTGTTGCAACAGTCTGAAACTTTTTACCCGGTGCAATATTAACATAAATGCTGATATTGAAATCATCACCGTCCTGCATCATTCTTACAGGACTTGTAATCTTTAAACTGCCCTGCTTGATTGTGTTTACAACATCTACCGGTCCTGTATAAAAGGAAGATATGCCGTCCACATCCTTAGCAGCATTTATGGCTATTGAAGATACTACTTCATTTGAAATAATAAGCTCACCCATCGAACTTTTTGATATAATCTCCATACATAAGCCTCCTTATTTTTAAACATTATAGCATATTATGAATAATTATACAAGATTATTTTGACTGAATAATTGTTACATCTTCATAAGTGCATCCAAGCTGTCCGGTTGCAATTTCCTTAATCTGTAAAATAACCGTATCGGAAAGCTCTTCAGCGTCAACAATGATATCAACCTTATTCGAATTTTCATTGATAACGGCAAGACAGTTCTTAACGCCCTTTGCAGTGACCAATGTTTCAATTTTGTTTTCACTATTAATCATATCCGAAATCTTGGCAATTTTCTCTGTTGCTTCTTTTTTAGCGGCATCACCCTCAGAGGATGAATCTATAATTTTCTGAAGCTTTTCAAGACTTTCATCTCTAGCCTTTTGTCTGTCTACTCGTGCTGAGGAAAAATATTCACTTTCTGTTGAAGGCTCTGTCGTTGCATCAACATAGGTGGCTTCGCCGAGAATTTTTTCTTTAGCACCTGATATTGTACTGACCTTATTTGATAAGTCACTGTTTTCCCAGTACCAGTTTCCCATAACGCCGACACCCAGAAGCAGAACAAAACAGGATATCGCAATTCTTGTTTTTCTTGATTTCTTTTTCTGAAGATCACTGTCTGTCAATACAATTTTTTCTTTCTTTTCTTTGCTGTTTTTATTTTTGCTCATATTTATCACCTTTATGATTTTATTTTTGAAACAGAAACTCTGTTTGTGGGTATATTGAAAAGAGAGGTCACGGATTCAATAATTTTCTCTTTAACTGCAGTATTGTCACCACCTGTGCAGACAACCGTAACTCCCTGAACCTTCGGCAAATATTCCTTAATAAGCACCGGCGTTTCACCGTTTTCGGAATCATAAATCACATATTTGTCCTTTTGATTTACAGAACTGTCGTCGTTTTTTATCTCAACATCGGTTGCATATACACTTTCCGTTGTGTTTTCAAGCGTTACCATTACCTGGCATTCACCCACACCGTCTATTGACGAAATAAGCTGTACAAGCTTATTTTCAAGCTCCTCAGTGTATTCTTCATAGCTTATACTCCCTTCGTTATCATTTTTTGCTTTCTTTTCGTTGCCGGCTAATAAATCAGATGCAAATATCAGAACGATACCTATAAGTCCTACCGCAACGATAATTTTTATTTTTTTGCTGTCACCGGCAAGCATACCCTTTATTGTTTCCTTGAATTTATTCGCCAAGATAATACACCTCTGCATGAATTCCCAAACTGTCAAATATGTAATTTTTAACTTCCTCTTTATCGTAGCTGCTCGGTATTGAAATGGTCAGATTTGTTATATGAATTTCATTATCCTTCATTTTTATATTACTCTTAACCGTGCAGGAATTATAACCGCCTGCCTCCAGCGTCTGATTGACCTGAGTTGCAATACTGCTTTCGTATGTTTCTCTTTGAGCAGTGTCCATTCCCTCCATACTGAATTCAGGAAATGCGAAATCAATTTCAGCACTTTTAAGCGGATAGATAAACGATAAAAAAATAAATGCAGCAAGTATTATTTTGAAAAATTTTCCCATATTTCCTTTAGGAGTCAGCAGTGAAAATATCACTGAGATAACAAGGATTATACAAATTGTATACGTCCATTCTTTTATAAAATCCATTTAAACACCTGATTTCGCCACAACAAGAATGCCGATTGAAATGATTGTTGTAACCATTGTGAGAATCAACAGAACATCAATTATCAACAGAACATCTTTAAACGTTTCTATTGCTTTTACCGAAGAAGCATCATCAAAAATCTCACCGCAGGTAGATGCAAGAGAAAGTATTAATCTCCACAAATTCACCTCAATCAGTGACGGCAGAAAAATGGATATAACGGCTATGATTCCTACAACACCAACACTTGTTTTGATCAAACTGGAATAGCTCTGAATGGACAGCAAGCCCTCACTGATTGAGCTGCCGATAACAGGTACAACGGAATTTATTGCAAATCTCACTGATCTGAGACCGAGTGCATCCGCTCTTGAAGCGACCGCGGTCTTTACAGACAGTATAGATACAAATATAGCAGATACGGTTGATATGGCTGTTGTTATAATTCTTTTCAGCATTCTTATTGTTCCGTTTAAATTCAGCTCCTGACGTATTCCAGAGCATATACCCAGCGCAAGAAAACAATTTGTTACCGGTATAAAAATCAATTCAGATATATAATTCAATGCCTGTGCAAGAATCAGAAGTGTTGTATTGACGGAAAAAGAAGTCATAGTTGACCCAGCGGTAGCCACTATTATGCAGAAGGCAGGAAAAAAAGCAAAAGAAAAATTGGAACAAAGCTTTATTGTAGAGCAGCAAAGTCCTATACAATCCGTTAAATTATATGTAAGAAATATGGAAATAATAAGTGTTGATACTGTAGAGAATGTGGTTGAAATATCACTTTTATTAATTTCCGAGCTGAATGACCTGAAGAAGGATGCAAGAAGAATAAATACAATGACAAGTATTCCTGATTTCAAGGGACTGTCTGTTTTATTCAAAACAATATTCCAGATATGCTCAAACACGCTTTTTATTGATATGTCTGTAAGATTATCATAATCAAAATCCGTAATGCCGAGAGAATCAAGAAAATCAGTGGTATCATCATCAAGAAGCTCAAAGGAGCTGAGGTCAAACGATTTCAGATATTCATTATATTCCTCTTTTTCAGCACCGAAGCACACATTCGGAATCAGCAGAAGCACCGATAATATAATTAACATTCTTTTCATTTCAACAATCCCGTTACTATATTTATCACTGTTTCAAACAGTGGCAGAGTCATTATGAGAATTATAATTTTAGAGGCGGTTTCGGTTTGTGAGGCGAGTGCATTTTCCCCTGCATCACGGCATAAATCCGAAACAAATTGAGCGATTAAGGAGATCCCCAGTATTTTCAGCATCAGAGCTATGTAAGAATGAACATTATTCATTCCTGATGACAGATTATAAATGCTTTGGGCGACACTGTATAAATCATCAGCAACTGTGACAAACAAAATGATTGCACAGGCAACCGTTAAAATAATTGCAAATTCTCTTTTGGTATCTCTCAGAAAAATAATAAGAAAAAGAGAAATGATAACAAAGGCGGCAATCTTTATCATAGGTCAAACAACGACTTTACTGTTGAAAATAAGTCACTTATTTCAGGCACAAGCATCATAAGAACCACTATAACTCCTGCCAGAGTTGTAAGCATTGCCTGCTCTTCCCTACCGCTTCTTATCAAAACTGTATTCAAAACCGCAACAATAATTCCGATTGCCGCTATTTTAAAAATAAAATCAACTTCCATTTATCCTCCTATATCAAAACAACAGCAATAAAAATACCTGCAAACAATCCAAACACTAAATACAGCTTGTAATGGCTGTTATAATGCTCCTGATACTGCTGTCTGAGCATTTTAAAATGTCCTAAATACTGATTAATATAACTTATCTGACAGTCAAGATCATATTTTCCCACAGTGTTAAAAAGAAGTCTTGACTTATCATTTTCCTCAGGTGATAACGGGGAGTTTTCGTTTTTCAGTGTAAAATCAAATTTTTTCAGCCGTTCATCCTTTTCAAGCTCTCTCATAATCTCGTCGGTTTCAGGTGATGTACTGCTCAGCATAAACAGTATTTTTTCACCGATATAAATCAGCGTATCTATGTACTTTATCTGTTTTCTTTTAAACCCTGCCACCATTACCCCAAGGGATAATGAAAAAAGGATTATCATTATTATTCCTATTATTTTCAAGCTGATATGACCTCAAATCAATTATTTCAAATTCATCTGTAAATGATTTTAATAATACTAAGTAATCAAACTCACCTGTTTCAAGCAGTCTTTGAATGATTTTGTTTCTCTGCAGATTCTCCTCTTCTTTCATATGAACGGAAACAGCAAAATTTACACCTGTGGAAAAGCCATATTGAATTGCCTCAAGCTCATTCATATTTCCGATCTCATCACATACAATAATATCCGGTGATAATGTTCTTGTTGCAATTTCAATTCCCTTTGCTTTTTCATAACCGGACAAAACATCTGTATTTATTCCCACATCAAAGCCGCCTGCTATTTCACGTCTTTCATCTACAATCGTAATTTTTCTGTACCTGCCTGCAAAGCCGCTTGAAAGAAGTCTGGAAAAATCACGAAGGAATGTTGTCTTTCCGCAAAGGACAGGTCCTGCAACAATAATGCTCGGATTTTTTTCAGTAAATAAAAGATTCAGTATTTCACGTGAACAGTTTTTATGTTCTCTTGCGATTCTGATGTTCAGTGAATTTATATTCTTTATACTGTTAAGCGAATTATCTTTGTATACCGCTGAAGCACCTATTCCGACACGTGAACCGCCTTTTGTTGTAATATAACCGTCAATCATCGTGTTCATATTTGTATGAAAAGAATGATTGCAAAGCCTGTCTGTTATAAAGTCAAAGCTGTCATCATCAAGGCTTATGATATTTTGCGAAAAATGGTTTACCAGCTTTCCTCCTATACTGATAAAGTAAGGTGTCTGCTTAATATAAACAATTACAGCCTTATTCCTTCTCAGCCTGATTTCAGTAATTAAGGAAATAATACTTTTATCCAGACCGTTAAATATATCGCAAAGATATTCAGGAAAAGCTGAAAAGAAATATGTAATATTGTCCAACAAATCACCTCAATTAAATCTATGCCGGCAATACATACTTTATTCAAAATTATTTTGTTGAAGATTCAAATGTTATATGCTATTATATAGATGTAAAAATATATATTAATAATTTGGTGAAAATATGAATTATTCTGAATATAAAACGAATTCCAAAACGAATAAACTGCTCAACGGAGAAACTGTCAGCTATACACTTGCTGCATTTTTCTCTGTTTTTTTGCTGATTGCAGTAAAACAGCTTCTTAAAGTATTTTGCGGTGTACCTGTATCCGTATCCGTTCTTATCGGATTTATTGCGGCAGAGGTAGTTTCCTTTCTCCTTGAAAAACGTTTTGTTTTCCGTAAAAGAGTTTTATCATCAAATCTTAAGCAGGTACTTTTGTTCCTGTTCAGAGCAGCTGTAGATTTTGGCTTTTATAAGCTGGCTGATGCAGTATTCGGCTCAGCATTAAAAATGCCAGACTCCTTTGTATGGCTTGTTGCACTGTCAACTGCATTTTTCTTCAACTATTTCTTTGACCGTATTCTGCTGTTTGACTGTGCATACAACGCTGAGGAAATCAGATATTCAAAAATATATCTTACCTTTTATACAAACCGATTTGTGTTCCTTGCAGCAGGCTTGGCTGCTGTCTGCATATCCATGATATATATTGTTTACAAGGTATTCCCATTCGGTGATAATACCGTTATGAGAATGGACCTTTATCACCAGTACGGTCCTCTTTTTGCAGAGCTCTATGAGAGAGTTGTTAATCATCAGAGCTTTTTATACTCATGGTTTTCAGGCGGCGGCAGCAGCTTTTTAGGCAATTACTTTAACTATCTTTCAAGTCCTCTGTCTGCTCTCATCTTTCTTTTTGATAAAAAGGATATATCCTTTGCAATCTCATTTATCGTATCACTCAAATGCATATTGAGTGCTGCTTCATTTGCATATTATCTCAAGGCTTCACAGAGAAGACACGATGTGCTCTGCTCCGTATTCGGTGTGTTATATGCTTTCAGTGCTTATTTCCTTGCATATTACTGGAATGTTATGTGGCTTGACGGAATGATTCTTCTTCCGCTGATTGCACTGGGTATTGAGCGTATTATTAACAACGGCAAAAGCACAACGTATATTATTTCTCTTGTACTCCTTTTCTTCTCAAGCTATTATATGGGCTTTATGTCCTGCATTTTTGCGGTAATCTATTTTCTTGCCTATTATGTTATTTCATCAGGTGCAGGTGAGAAAATCAACGATTCACTCAGCTTTAAAAAGAAATATTCTTTCAAAGCACTGATGAACAATAAGTTTTTCAACAGGGGTGTGAGATTTGCAGTAAGCAGTGTTGCGGCAGCAGCTGTGTGTGCTGTGGCTCTTGTTCCTGTTTTTATGATACTGAGATCAAGCTCTGCGACCTCAGATGATTTTCCGAACACATTTACATCCTACTTTAATATATTTGATTTCATCACATCTCACCTTGCAGGACTTGAAACTACAATCAGAAGCAGCGGTGAAGATGTTTTGCCAAATATATATTCGGGTATGCTTGCTGTAATTCTGCTTCCTTTATTTGTTATCAATAAAGATATTCGTTTAAAAGAAAAAACAGCATATATTTTAATGCTGCTCTTCTTCCTATTCAGTTTTGACAATAACTGTCTTAATTTTATCTGGCACGCATTCCATTTTCCTAATGATTTGCCGTTCAGATTTTCATATATGTATACATTTGTTATTCTTGTATGCGGTTATAAATGCATTACCAAATTCAAATCAATTGACATCAAGGACATCTGCTATGTTGGAATGGCATGGGTTTTCTTCATTGTTATGGCTCAGAAGATGTCAACAAGCAAAATGTCCGAGCCGACAATTTATATCAGTATCGGTTTTATCATTATATGGACAGCCTTTCTGTATCTCTACAGAAAGAATAAGCTTGAAAAGACAATCATAAGCCTGACGGCTCTTGTAATGGTATTCTGTGAGGTTCTTATTTCTGATACCGCAGCTATTTCCATTTCACAGTCGAACACGGAATATGCTGAAAAATATGATTCCTATACTGAAGCAATTGAGCAGATTCATTCCTCTGATGATGATTTTTACAGAGAAGAGCTGACCTATCTTGAAACAAGAATGGACCCAAGCTATTATGGATACAATGGTATGTCCGTATTTTCCTCAATGGCTTATGAGGATTATTCACAGCTGCAGTACAGTCTCGGTATGTTCGGTAACCGAATTAACAGCTACACCTACAACACGCAGACACCTGTATATAATATGATGTTTAATCTGAAATATCTTATTAAGGCTGACATCTCTCCTGCACCCGGTGAAAGCTTTTACAGCTTTGATTTTTCAGTTGACGGCGGCTCAGCTGATGTCTATAAAAATGACTATTACCTCCCTATTGCATATGCAGTGAACGAGAATATCACAGACTGGGTAACTGAGGAAGGAAATCCGTTTGAGGTACAGGAAAATTATTTCAGCCTTGCTACAGGCTACAGCGGTGTATTCAATCAGATGGATTATCTTGCAACTGAATTTGACGGTTTATCAGGTGAAGAGGTAGACGGCAACGGTACTTTCTGGTTCAGCAAAAATGATACGGAAAGCGGTTACGGAAATGTTGAATTTACAATCACACCTAAAAAATCAGGCAATGCCTATTTATATGTAACATCACCTGATATTGAAAGCATTGAAGTAAACGGCGGCAGCCTCAGTGCACATACACAGACAATCGGTGAGCCTTATATTCTTGATATCGGCTATTGTGATGAGGGAGAAGAAATTACAGTAAATCTCGATTGTTCAAATATCGAAACAACTGACACTTATGCCGAAGTTTACGCATATACAGTTGATAAGGATGTACTTTCAAAGGGATATGAAAAGCTGAAAAATGCTTCACTGAATATTGAAAAGCACAGTGACACAAAAATTATCGGAACAATTGAAACGGAAGAAAACAGCGTCCTTTACTCTTCCATTCCATATGACAGCGGCTGGACCATTCTGATTGACGGCGAAAAGGCTGAAACATTTGAAATCGGAGAAACAATGCTTGCAACAACAATAAAGCCCGGCAAGCATACAATTGAATATCGTTACGCACCAAAGGGCTTCGCTTTAGGCATCATTATTTCTGCAGCAAGTATTGCAGGAATTTGTGGATATATTGTTTTAATGAAAAGGAAAGAAAAGGCAAAATTCATCAGAGAATCAAATGTCACAGAAACTTTCATTCCCTGATTAACAAAAAACTGCAGATTTCTACAATTTTGTTGTTTACAATAATAATAATTTGTTGTAGAATAAGGTGACAAAATCTGAGAGGAGTTTCAAACTTATGGCGAGACAAACAGCAATCAATATCAATTCAATTCCGGTAGGACCGCTTGGAATCATCGGTTTACCGGGCTGTGAGGAACTGACAGATAAAATTGATAAATATCTTGTTAAATGGAGAAAAACACAGGCAACCGAACATCAGGAAAACGTTGCTTTCTTCGGTTACCAGCGTGACACATATAAAATTGATGTTACCATTCCGCGTTTCGGCAGCGGCGAAGGTAAAGGTGTAATTGAAGAAACTGTACGCGGTTACGATATTTATATCATCGCAGACGTGTTTAACTACAGCTGCACATATAAAATGTACGGTCAGACTGTTCCGAAGTCACCTGACGATCACTTTGCCGACCTTAAAAGAGTTATCCACGCTTTATCATCAAAGCCTAAAAGAGTTTCTGTAATTATGCCGATGCTTTATGAGGGCAGACAGCACAAGAGAAGCTCACGTGAATCCCTTGACTGTGCAATGGCACTTCAGGAGCTTGTAAATCTTGGTGTTGATAACATCATCACCTTTGATGCTCACGATCAGAGAGTACAGAATTCTATTCCTGATCAATCCTTTGAAAATGTTATGCCTACATACCAGATGATAAAGGCTCTTGTCAATAATGTTGAAGACCTTTCAGTTGATCCTGATCATCTTATGATAATCTCACCTGATGAAGGTGCTATGCAGAGATGTATTTACTTTGCTACACAGCTTGGTGTAAATCTCGGTATGTTCTATAAGAGAAGAGACTATACAAGAATTGTTAACGGAAGAAACCCTATTGTTGAGCATCAGTATCTCGGCGACTCCGTTGAGGGTAAGGACATTATCATCGTTGACGATATGATTTCCTCAGGTGAATCTATGCTTGAAGTTGCAAGCAAACTTAAAAATCTTGGTGCAGGCAGAATTTTTGTTTGCACAACCTTCGGTTTGTTCTGTAATGGTCTTGATGTATTTGATAACGCATATAATAATGGTGTGTTTGATAAAGTATTTACAACTAACGGTGTTTATCAGTCACCTGAGCTTTTAAGCAGAGAATGGTATGTAAGTGTTGAGCTTTCAAAATATACAGCATATTTCATTGATACTCTTAATCACGATATGTCTGTATCTTCTCTTCTTGACTCAGCAGATAAAATTAATAATCTTCTTGTAAAGAATGGCTTAAAGGAGGCTAAATGATGGCCAAAAACGGTTTATCAAAAGTTCAGAAAATAATTATTTCGGTTGTTGCCGGAGTTCTGGGCGTTCTTATTATTGCCGGCGGTGCTTACTGCATATCCACAAGTCAGAATCCCGCTGAGGCAGCAAAGAGTATTTTCACTGCCAATGAAGAGCAGATTGTAGGCAAGTGGCAGAGTCAGAAGAGTCCGGGACTTGCAGCTTATGTATTTTATGAGGACGGAACATATGACTCATATCTTTCAACAGCTGTATTCACAGGAAATTATGAGATTGACGGAAATAAGCTTATATTGAAGAATCCAAGCACTGCAAAGGAAATCATTTACAAATTCAGTGTAAACGGCAAAGAGCTTTCACTTACTGTAATTGAAGAAAACGGTGTTGAATCAGAGCTTAAGGACGCAAGCAAATATGACCGTGTTGAAGAACTCAAGCAAAAGTCAATTGCTGATATTATCAATGATATCAAAGCCGAAAATGAAAGCACAACAACAGAAGAATAATAAACAAAAAACTGCTTTGTAATTGCAAAGCAGTTTTTTGTTTCATCAGTAAAACATTTTTATCAGTTATATTTTTTCTTAATATTCATATACATTACTGAGGAAGGTGAAAACACTTGATTGGTAATGTAGAAAAAAGATGCATTGACTTAGGCCACTATATTGTTGAAACCAGAGCGACTGTCCGCCAGGCAGCAATCGTTTTCGGCATAAGTAAATCGACAGTACATAATGATGTAACCAAAAGGCTTGCCGTTATTAATCCACTGCTGTGCAGTGAGGTTAAAGAGGTGCTTGATGACAATAAAGCACAAAGGCATATTCGCGGCGGAATGGCAACCAAGAAAAAATATGATAAATTGAAAAACAATTGATTTTTTATTTATATAGTGATATTATTAATTATCATATTATATAAAGGAAGTTCATTATGAAAATAGGATTTATCGGCTGTGGAAATATGGCAAGCGCCATAATTAAAGGCATTATTTCTGCTGAGGAAATTGATAGCAAGGATATACTTGTTTTTGATACATACTCCCCTGCTTGTGAAACAGCAAAGAATTATTTTGGTGTAACTGTACTGAACAGTGAATGCGAGGTTGCTGAAAAGGCAGACATCGTTTTCCTTGCAGTTAAGCCGAATGTCATTTCTGCCGTTTCAAAGAAGATTGCTGATGCGGTAATGGAAAAGCAACCTCTTGTTGTATCTATTGCTGCAGGAAAAACCTTAGATTTTATTGAAAGCAGTATCGGAATTGAGGCAAGAATTATCAGAGTTATGCCGAATATCAATGCCAAAGTCGGTGAAGCAATCAGTGCTTACTGTTTTAATAACAGTGTTGTTGATGAGGATAAAGAGAATATTGAAATGCTCCTGAACTGTATCGGAAAGGTTATCTGTCTTGATGAAAGTTCATTCCCTCTTTTCGGAGTTTTAGGCGGCTGTGCTCCTGCTTATGCCTATATGTTTATTGATGCACTTGCAAGAGCAGGTGTCAAGAACGGTATGAAGAAGGATGATGCACTGAAAATTGCGGCACAAACCGTTTACGGCAGTGCAAAAATGATTCTTGAAAGTGATGAGCATCCATACAAGCTTATCGACAATGTTTGCTCTCCCGGCGGTACAACAATTGAAGGTGTTATATCCTTGCAGGCAGACGGCTTTGAAAGTGCAGTACATAACGCAGTTGACAAAGCACTTGATAAAGATAAAAAATTATAATTCATAATAACAAACAGCTCTTTGAATTCACAAAGAGCTGTTTTCTTTATTCTGTATGGAATTATAAAATACTGATTATAAATACTTTTTAATCTCATCAACCATATCGGTCTTTTCCCATGATACACCGAGATCCTCGCGTCCCATATGACCATAAGCCGCTACATTTTTATAGATAGGCTTTCTCAGGTCAAGACGTTCAATAATGGCAGAAGGTCTGAGGTCAAATACATTTCCTACAATTTCACTGATTTTATCATCGGAAATTGTACCTGTACCAAAGGTGTCAACCATAACAGATACAGGCTTGGCAACACCGATCGCATATGCAAGCTCAACCTCACATTTTTTCGCAAGACCTGAAGCTACAATATTTTTAGCAACCCAGCGAGCAGCATAAGCAGCGCTTCTGTCAACCTTCGTTGGATCCTTACCGCTGAATGCACCGCCGCCGTGACGAGCATATCCGCCGTATGTATCAACTATAATCTTACGTCCTGTAAGACCTGAATCACCATTCGGACCGCCGATAACAAATCTGCCTGTAGGATTAACATAATAAACAGTATCCTCATCCATAAGCTCAGCAGGAATTGTTGTTTTAATAACCTGTTCAATAATATCCTCTCTGAGCTGAGAAAGCTCTACATCAGCACTATGCTGGCTTGATACAACAACAGCCTTAACCTTTACCGGCCTGCCGTCCTCGTATTCAACTGTTACCTGTGTTTTTCCATCAGCATAAATGTAAGGCAGAGTTCCGTTTTCTCTCACCTCTGTAAGCTTAACAGCAAGCTTATGGGCAAGGCTGATTGGCATTGGCATAAGCTCTTCAGTTTCATCACAGGCATAGCCGAACATCATACCCTGATCGCCTGCACCATTCAGATTATACTGATCCTCTTCGTTATTTTTAAGCTCATATGATTTATCAACACCCATAGCAATGTCTGCAGACTGCTTGTCAAGTGCAGTAAGCACTGCACAGGTATTGCCGTTAAAGCCCTTTTTATCATCATCGTAACCGATTTCACAAACTGTTTTGCGTACAATTGAAGGGATATCAACCTGAGCATTCGTAGTAATTTCGCCCATAACAAGCACCTGACCTGTTGTACATGTGGTTTCACAGGCAACACGGCTCATAGGGTCCTGCTTAAGCATTTCATCTAAAATAGCATCTGAAATCTGATCACATATTTTATCCGGATGTCCCTTTGTTACAGACTCACTTGTAAATAAAAACTTTGACATAGTATCTCTCCTTTAGAATAAAAAAACACATACGAGTGTATGTGCATAATTAACCTCATCACTCGGCAAACGCAGGTATTAGCACCTTACATAAAGCAGGTTGCTGTGGCATCACCGGGCCTGTCCCTCAGCCACTCTTGATAAGCATATTAACTTTATAACTAATAATACATCAAAGACTTATAATTGTCAATAAAAAAATAATTCAATATAATTTCAAATACATTTTACTAAAAAATGAAAAAATTATAACATAATTTTTATCAATACTGTTGCAATTTGTTTATAATTAGTTTATAATTTGATTGTATGTAAATAGTGCTCCGGCACATTTAAGGAGGAAAAATTAATGTCAAAGAAAACCGTATTTATTACCGGCGGTACCGGTAATATGGGCTGGGCAGCTGTTCAGGAAATGATGAAGCACCCAAGCGACATCAACATCAAGATGCTCGCAAGAAAGAGCCCAAAAAATGAGGAAAAATTAAAACCTCTTATGGCTAAGCCAAATGTTAAAATCGTATGGGGTGACCTTTGCGATTATGATTCTATTCTTGAAGGTGTAACAGGCTCTGATTATGTTCTTCATGTTGGCGGTATGGTATCACCTACTGCTGACTGGAAGCCATACAGAACTCAGAAAACAAACATCGGTGCAGCTGAAAGCATCTGCAAGGCAGTTCTTTCTCAGCCTGATCCTGATGCAATCAAGGTTTGCTACATAGGTACTGTTGCTGAAACAGGCGGACGTAATTATCCTATTCATTGGGGACGCTGCGGTGACCCAATCAAAATTTCAATCTATGACCACTACGCAATTTCAAAGACTGTTGCTGAGCGTACTTTCGTTGAAAGCGGTATCAAAAACTGGGTTGTAATGCGTCAGTCAGGTATTCTTTATCCAAACATTCTTAAGAATATGGATCCGATTATGTTCCATGTACCAATCAATGGTGTTCTTGAGTGGTGTACAGTTGAGGATTCAGGCCGTCTTATGTGCAACCTTGTTCTTGAAGATAAGAAGGGTAATCTTGGTTCTGACTTCTGGAATCACTTCTTTAACATTGGTTCAGGTAAGGAATACAGAATTTCTAACTATGAGTTCGAGTGTCTCCTTCTCGGTACACTCGGTCTTGCAGGTCCTGAAAAACTCTTTGACCCTAACTGGTTCATCACAAAGAATTTCCATGGTCAGTTCTATGCTGATGGTGACAAGCTTGAGGATTTCCTCCACTTCCGTGAGAATCTTCCTGTACAGGATTACTTCAATCGTCTTGCTGATCAGGTTGAATTCTATTTCAAAATACCAAGATATCTTCCAAAGAATCTCGTAGCTGCTTGTGCTAAGCCATTTATGAAGAAGATTGCTCAGACTCCTGACTTCGGTACACTTGACTGGGCTGAAAAAGATGATAAGGTTCGTATGAGTGCTTATTACGGCTCAAAGGCTGAGTGGGAAAAGCTTCCTACAAAATGGGAAGATTTCAACATTATCAAGTTTGACAAAGACAACAGTGCTGCTGAGCAGTTCAAGCTTGATCACGGTTACGATGAGTCTAAGCCTGAATCAGAGCTTGATATCGAAGATATGAAAATGGCTGCTAAATTCCGTGGCGGTGAATGCTTAAGCGAGACTATGACTAAGGGTGATATGGCTACAAAGCTTAAGTGGAAATGCGGTCTTTGCGGTGCTGAATTTGAGGCATCACCTGCTCTCATTCTTCTTGGCGGTCATTGGTGTCCGGAATGCTACATTCCTCAGAAAGAATGGAACTATGATGAGGTTGCTAAGACCAACCCATTCTTCGCTCAGGTTTGGTACCCAAGCCACACTAAGGAAGAGCACAACGTTTACAAATTCGATGATCTTTTCCATATTAATGGTGTTAAATGGGACGACATTAAGAGATAATCATTCAATCGTATTAAATCCCACAGCCAACGCTGTGGGATTTTTTGTATGAAATTTTTTATGAACAACAGCTTAAAAAGCATTCTGTTTCAGAATGCTTTTTAATTTATCTATACAAATTATTGTAAGTCATATCAAATTATGCTATATTAAAATAAAAAGGAATTTTATATGCCAAGTTCAATCAAGGATTACAGAAATTTAATTGACCAGCCATACGGCAGAATGTTTTACGATCTGATTTATAGGCAGTTAAACATACAACCAAAACCGGCACTTGATATACTTGACTTCGGTGCAGGCTTTTGCGTTACTGCAAGCCATTACGCCATTCATCATAATGTCACTGCTGTTGAGCCTGACAGTGAAATGTACAATCTGAGAATTGAGAATAATAATTATACACTTATAAAAAATGGTATAGATTATTTAAAATCCATTTCAGACAACAGCTATGATTTAGTAATCTGCCACAATGTTCTGGAATATGCTGAAAACAAAATGGATATTATAAATGAGCTTATAAGAGTATTAAAACCTAAAGGCAGATTATCCATTGTCAAGCATAATCTGAACGGCAGAATAATGGCGAATGCTGTTTTCGGCGACAATCCAAAAGTTGCACTTGAACTGCTCAACAACAATTATGATAACGGCAAAAATATGTTTGGTCACAGAAATACATACAGTAATGATTCACTTATAAGTACTATGAACGAACGTGGACTTACCTGTCAAAGCATTTATGCTATCAGAACCTTTTTCGGACTCTCTGATAATAACAAGATAAAATATACGGACAAATGGTATAACTACATGCTGGAGCTCGAATGGTGTGTCTGTGATATTGAGGACTACAAAAGGATTGCTTTTTTCAATCACCTGATTTTTACAAAATAAGGAGTAATGCATATGCCGACTTGGGCAAACCATTTCAGAGTTGCTGACAAATTATTAAGCAGTATAAAAAAATTGGATACTGAATATTTTTTAATTGGTAATATTGCGCCTGACTGCGGTATACCGACAGGCATCAACGGTGAGTACATACCGTCTACAAGTATTACACACTTTACAATAAAGGATATATCCAACAAGACAGACTGTGACTATAACTTTATTTACGAAAACTATATAAAGAATGAAACCGATATAAAAAAGCTTTCATTCTTTATCGGTTATTTTGTCCATCTTTACACGGACTGTGAATATGCAATTCATATCTATCTTCCGATTGAAAAAGAAAACGGCTGTTTTTCTGATCATCCCCTGCTTTGGAAAAAAGTAAAGAAAGAAATTGAAAGTATTGACAATAACTATTTAAGCAATAATATAAGCCCATCATTTGAATTATTCAAGTCTTACAACGGTTTCAATGAAAATTATCCTTATTGGTACAAAAACAATGAAATATCAAAGCAGATGAAAAACATAGTTAATCTGTATTCCAAGCCAAAAAGAGTAAAAATAAAATACAATTATATTACACCTGAACAGATTTCTGCTTTTCTTAACAATACAGTAACAAAGCTTTTTTCAGAGTTAAATAACCGAAACATATATTTATAATAAAAAGGACTATCGGCGATAGTCCTTTTTCGCTGTGTTTATTAATACTTTGATCTGCAGGTGTAATTAACCTTGCCGTTTACACTTCTTCTGAGAGTGAAATTCTTTCCGCTCTGTGTAACCTTCAATGAAACCTTTGCCGGCTTAACCTTTACACAAGTATAGAAGCTGCAGGTTATTTTACCGTTTTTAACAGTCATAATCACTCTGATTGGATATTTTGTTGTATTCTTCCATCTGAAATCCTGTACAGTACCGTAAATTGCAGCATCTCTTCCCAGAGGGACATAGGATACTCTCTGCGAATGCTGATGCCTTTCAACAATACCCACATTTGCATTCAATGCACAGTTGAACATTGTTGAAGCAACCTGACAGATACCGCCGCCGATACCGTCCTCAGTACCATTTCCTGAAAATACCGGTGCGGACTTATAACCTCTGCTTGAGGTTCTGGGTCCAACAACATTGTTGAATGAAAATATCTGACCCGGCTGAACAATTGTACCGGAAATTGCTTTTGACGCAATTTCAAGATTTCTTGTTCTGTTTGCATTATTTACATAGCTTGATGTATATGTTGCATAAAGATTTGAATAATAAGTGCTCAAATACGGACTGCAAATACCTTTATAAGGAACGTTCTTATAATTGATATACGCTCTGACCTTAACATAATATGTTGATTTTCTATTAATATTTTTAATCTTATATGATGTTTTGGTTCCGCCCTTTACTGTAATACACTTAACATTTTTCTTGAACTTGTTGTCAGTACTGTAAAAAATCTGATAGCCGGAGGACTTGGTTGCTTTCCATTCTACATTTATAGTATTACCGCTCTTTACAACAGAAGTTAAGGTTAAACGGATAGGTGTTGTTGCTATCGCTACATCCGAGCTGTACGCACCGTAATAATTTGTCTTTTTATCACTTAACTGTGTAAATGCTCTTACTTTAAAATGATAGGCAGTTGATGCATTAAGTCCTGTTACTGTACAGCTTGTTGTATTCGCAGAAACTCTCTTTACCTGTACATACACTTTTTTATTCGGATCATATTTAACAATCTGATATCCGGTAACATAATTCTGCTTATTCCATTTAAGTGTAACGGAATTTGCAGTTGAAGCAGTTGTTTTTACACCGGTTGTCTGCTTAGGCAGAATCTTAAAATACTGATTTACTGTACCGGAGAAATTGCCTTTACCTTTGATAATAATCGTACCCTGTCCCATATTTCTGTTATTTTTATATGAAACAGTATAATCCTTATTCTTTACAAGCTTTACTTTATTGCTGCCGTTTGTCCAGTATATGGTAGGGGTTGGTGTTTTTGCATCACCGGAATAAACCGCATTAAGATAGTTAAAGCTCATTGAGATTGACTTAGCAGAAAGGCTGATGGCATTAATCTTAAATGTTTTGCTGAGTGAACCTGTATAATTACCGATACCATCAACCTTTACAGTGGCTGTTCCGGCATTGGTATTATTTGAATAAGTTACCTTATAGTCTGTATTCTTTACCAAAGATACCTTGTTGCCATCTGCATCTGTATATGTAACAGATGTATTCGGTGTTTTCGCTTTTCCATCATAGTTATAAGATGTTGCACTGAGACCAAGCACTGTATTTGCACTGCTGATACTTATAGGCTGTGCAGGCTCTTCGGGAACCGTTGTTGTTTCATCAGCATAAGCACTGAATGTGAAAATGCAGCAAATAAGCGTAACTGCAAAAGCAGAAATCACGGATAATCTTTTCTTCATTTTTTCTCTCTCCTTAATCATTTTTGTCCGTAATAGGCATTTTTTCCATGTTTTCTCTGATAATGTTTATCAAGCAAATACTGTTCAATGCCTATGTTGGAATTTTTATCAAACTGAGCTACCATCTGAGTACGCGTTGCCATTTTTGCAACCTCTTCAAGAATCAATGCGTTTTCGACCGCTTTGAAGGGATCTGTACCCCAAGTAAAAGGTCCGTGCCTGTGTATCAGAACAGCCGGACACTCCTCAGACCTAATTCCTCTTTTTTCAAATTCTTCAATAATTACTTTGCCTGTATTGAGTTCGTATGCACCATTCACCTCATCTTCAGTCAGCCCTCTTGCACACGGAACAGCTCCGTTTGCAAAGTCGGCATGCGTTGTGCCATAGGCCGGTATATCACAGCCTGCCTGTGCCCAAGAGCACGCCCAAGATGAATGTGTATGAACGATTCCGCCAATATTTTTAAAGCTTCTATACAGTTCAAGGTGTGTAGGCGTATCAGATGAAGGATTCAGGTCGCCCTCAACCTTATTCCCCTGCAAGTCCATAACAACCATATCAGATGCCTTCATTGTATCATATGGCACACCTGACGGTTTTATTACAACCAGATTCTTTTCTCTGTCTATAGCAGATACATTGCCCCACGTGAGAACCACCAATCCATATTTAACAAGCTGTAAATTCGCCTCAAATACCTTTTGCTTTAATTCCTCTAACAATTAAAATCACCTTACATTCCAAGCTTATAAGCCACATCGTTATAGAATAATTCCTTTTTGAAGGAATTGATTTCTGTGTTCTTATTGATATGGATAAACTCAATACCCATAATCTCTGCAAAATCTCTCATATGCTCTGCTGTAAGTGAATAGGAAAGCACTGAATGATGAGCACCGCCGGCATATATCCACGCCTCAGCGGAAGTCTGAAGGCAAGGCATAGGCTTCCATAAAACGCCTGCTACAGGCAGCTTAGGCATATCGTTGGTCTGTTCCTTACATTCAACATCATTAACAATCATTCTGAGTCTGTCACCCATATCAACGAGAGTAACAACAATTGCATTACCTGTCTGTGCCTTAAACACAAGCCTTGCCGGGTCTTCCCTGTCACCTATTCCAAGCGGATGAACCTGGATTTTCGGCTTATCGGCAGCAATGGTAGGACAAACCTCGAGCATATGTGAGCCTAAAAGCATTTCGTTTCCGGGCTCAAAATGATAGGTATAGTCCTCCATAAATGCTGTACCGCCGTCGGTCATACCCTCAGCCATAAGCTTCATAATTCTTGTCATAGCAGCAACCTTCCAGTCACCCTCAGCACCAAAGCCGTAGCCCTGTCGCATCAAATCCTGCGATGCAAGACCTGGCAGCTGTCTGAGCTGCTGTAAATCCTCAAAGTTGGTATGGAAAGCACCGAAGCCGTTTTCATCAAGGAATTTTTTAATTGCAACCTCTTCCCTTGCCTGATAGCGGACAGCCTCGATATTATCCGTATCCATATCGTAATACTGTTCATACTCAGCCATCTGTGCATCTATTTCAGCGTCAGTCACATTCTCAACACATCTGATAATGTCGCCCACACCATAGTGATCAACCTGCCAGCTGAGCTTAATCTGTGCTTCAATCTTATCTCCATCAGTCACGGCAACATTTCTCATATTGTCCGATATACGTAAAACTCTCAGTTTCCTTGATTCAGCAGCACCTACGGCAGCTCTCATCCAGATTCCGATTTTATTCTGGAATGCTTCATCTTTCCAATAGCCGGCAGCAACCTTAACCTTTTTTCTCATACGAGCATGAATATAACCATGTTCCCTGTCACCGTGAGCTGACTGATTCAGATTCATAAAATCCATATCAATGCTGTCCCAAGGGATATCTCTGTTATACTGCGTATTAACGTGGAGATATGGCTTTGAAAGCTCGCTGAGACCGGCTATCCACATTTTTGAAGGTGAAAAGGTATGCATCCAGGTAATAACGCCTGCACAGGCAGAATCGTTATTTGCCTGCCTCATAATATCAAGAATTTCTGCAGATGTTTTTACGCAAGGCTTAGCAACAACTCTGCAAGGCATCTTGTCAGACCATTCACTGCACATTTCCTGTGCATGGGAATTGATGTCTGCAAAAATTTCCTCACCATATAAATGCTGTGTTCCCACAACAAACCAAAATTCATAATCCTTAATTGCCATAATGAATTTATCTCCTTAAATATTCTTAACTGCCGCTTCCTCAACAGCAAGTGCTTTTTTATATAATTTCATATAATCTGCAAAGCCTTTAACATCACCGGAATCCGGCTGCACCACAGAGCTTTTATATTTTGAAAACACACGCTTATCAAGATAATCTTCAAGCAGTTCATCCGTATGATCTGCGGCATATTTTGCAAGAATTGCGATACCCCAGGCTCCGCCTTCACCTGCAGTTTCCATAACAGCAACAGGCGTATTCATAGCACCTGCCATAAGCTTTTGACCCACAAGCTCTGTTTTGAACAATCCGCCGTGTCCCATAAGCGTATCAATTTCGACCTTTTCATTCTCAAGAATTTCCATTCCGATTTTAAGAACGGCCATAGTTGAGTAAATCTGAGCACGCATAAAATTGGATAGATTAAATGCAGCGTTTTCCGTTCTTGTCAGCAATGGACGACCTGATGTAAGCTTAGCCACAGGCTCACCTGAAAAATAATTGAAGGTTACAATTCCGCCGCAATCCTTATCACCATCAAGTGCCGTATTATAAAGCATATCATAAATCTGAGCCTTTGTAAGCTCACTTCCCGAAAGACGAGAAAATTCAATAAATAAGTTAATCCAGTAATCAAGGTCGGTGCAGCAATTGTTACAGTGCACCATTGCCACAGGCTTACCTGTCGGAGTTGTTACCATATCTATCTCTTCATATACCTTAGAAAGAAGCTTGTCAAGCACGATCATTGAGAATATGGATGTGCCTGCGGAAACATTACCGGTTTTTGCCCTTACACTGTTTGTAGCAACCATACCTGTACCAGCATCACCCTCAGGAGGACAAAGTATACAACCGGATTCAAGATTACCTGTAGGGTCAATAAGCTTTGCACCGTTCTCAGTTAAAGTGCCTGCACTGTCGCCTGCCTGTAAAACCTCAGGAAGAATGTCGGCAAGACTCCAGGAGAATTCGGACACCTCCGGTATATTATCAAACTGCTGCGTCATTTCAGCATCATAAGTATTTGCCGCACTGTCGATTGGAAACATTCCTGATGCTTCACCGATACCAAGAACCTTTTTGCCACTGAGCTTCCAGTGCACATATCCGGCAAGCGTTGTCAGATATGAAATATCCTTAACGTGCTCCTCACCATTAAGAATTGCCTGGTACAGATGTGCAATGCTCCAGCGCTGCGGAATATTAAAATCAAAAAGTGCTGTTAATTTTTCAGCAGCTTCCGATGTGATTGTGTTTCTCCAGGTTCTGAACTCAGCAAGCTGATTGCCGTTTTTATCAAACGGAAGATACCCATGCATCATAGCAGAAAATCCGATTGAAGAAAGCTTTTTTATTTTTACACCATATCTTTTAAAAACATCATCATTAAGCCGTGAATAAGCATCCTGCAAACCTTTCCATACATCGTCAAGGCTGTAAGTCCAGATACCGTTTACAAGCTTATTTTCCCAATCGTGGCTGCCTGTTGCAATAGGATTAAAATCTTTGTCAATCAAAACAGCCTTTATTCTGGTCGAACCGAATTCAACACCAAGTGATTCAGTACCATTAATTACATAAGATGACACAATGCGACCTCGCCATTAATAATTTTATTTATATTATTTTAACTTATAAAAACTATTTTTTCAATAGTAATATACATAAAATAACAAGTAAAATTTAGAATTTTTCCTTACAAAAATATAGTATAAAAAAATATGAAAATTGTTGCAAAAAAATAAAAAACAGCAACTTAATTATCTAAGCTGCTGTTTTATGGAGGCACCACCCAGATTTGAACTGGGGCGTAAAGCTTTTGCAGAGCTCTGCCTTACCACTTGGCTATGGTGCCGTATAACAAAAGGCTTCTTTTGAAGCCTTTATACTTTATGGAGCGGATGACGAGGCTCGAACTCGCTACCTCAACCTTGGCAAGGTTGCGCTCTACCGGGTGAGCTACATCCGCAGATATGGTGCTTCCGGACGGAATCGAACCATCGACACGAGGATTTTCAGTCCTCTGCTCTACCGACTGAGCTACAGAAGCACAAATGGCGACCCGGAACGGGCTCGAACCGTCGACCTCTAGCGTGACAGGCTAGCGTTCTAACCAACTGAACTACCGGGCCATTTGTGGTGGGAACAACAGGGCTCGAACCTGTGACCCTCTGCTTGTAAGGCAGATGCTCTCCCAGCTGAGCTATGCTCCCACGTCTTTGTCGCGGTCTCGCGACGTGTTATATAATACAATAACTGTTAAGAAATGTCAATACCTTTTTTCAATTTTTTTATTAAATTTTAAAGCAGCTTTTTTATATCGTCAGGAGTGAATTTATAAACCCTGTCACAGAAATGGCATTCAACACAAGTATCCTCATCTGATGCCGCCATTTCCTCTAGAGATTCCCTGCCTGTTGAAATAAGAGCAGCCTCCACTCTTTCTTTAGAACAGTTACATCTGTATTCTATTTTACTCTCATCAAGTTTGTCAATACTGATATTCTTCAGTGCCCTTTTGGCAATATCATCAGGCGACATTCCATTGCTGAGCATTGTTGTAACCGGCTCAATATCCTGCATAGCATACTCAATTTTGTCAATCATCTCTTCAGGACAGCCCGGAAGCAGCTGAATCATAAATCCGCCTGCCGCAGCAACAGTTAAGTCAGGATTTACAAGCACACCAAGTGCACAAACAGTAGGCGTCTGCTCTGATGTTGCATAATAATTCGTAATATCCTCAGCAATTTCACCGCTTACAATCTGTGTCTGGCCGACATACGGCTCATTTAATCCTATGTCCTTCATCACAAAAAGATAACCATTTGTTCCGACAGTTCCTTTAACATCCAGCTTTCCTGCCTCATTAAGCGGTATTTCCACAACAGGATTCTGCACATATCCCCTGACATTGCCGTCACTGTCTGATACAGCAATCACAGAGCCTGCAGGACCTCCGCCATTAAGCCTTAATGTGATTGAATCATCCTTGCCCTTGAGCATATCACCCATCATTGAAGCAGCAGTCATAAGCCTGCCGAGAGCAGCTGTATTCACAGCAGATGTCTTATGAATCTGTTCCGCTCTCGCAACAACATCCGTTGTATCGGCTGCAATAACAAAAGCACTGCC
Source organism: uncultured Eubacterium sp. (assembly GCA_910577195.1). Lineage (GTDB taxonomy): Bacteria > Bacillota > Clostridia > Oscillospirales > Acutalibacteraceae > Eubacterium_R. The sequence continues at coordinate 218,383 of CAJTLP010000003.1, forward strand.
GTCATCCGTAATATATCTTACAATTTTTCCCATAATAACTATTTCCTTTTACATACAAAATAAGCTCTTTCACTTTTATCATCAGGCGGATTGAATGTCATATCATCATAAATACCGATGATTTCAAAACTGTCCAATACACACTGAAGTTCATTCAGCTCATAAGCCTTTTCATAAAATTCCTCGCTGCAGCGGTCATAGCTTCTGCCATTGAATACGAAGAAATCCAGAAGTATTCTTACTGTATTATCTCCGACATTTTCATTATCCCAGCAAAGAAAAAAGTCTTCCTCATCAAAAGCGAAGGTATTATTACTCAATACAACATTATGCTTATAAACCGTATTGACATCAAAAATAAAAATGCCATTATCATTAAGCGAATGGTGAACACAGCTAAAGCAGCTCTTCACACTTTCAATACCTTCCAAATGATTAAGGCTATCGAGCAGACAAACGCAAAAGTCATATTTTTCCGGCAGGGAGAAATCCGAAATATCCCCTTTAAAGAACGTTACATTCCCATTGCATTTATTTTCAGCAACAGTCAGCATTTCCTCAGAAATATCCATTCCTGCAACATCATAGCCTTTTTCACTGAGAAGCTTAGTAACAGTACCTGTGCCGCAGGCTAAGTCAAGCACCTTTTTTCCTTTATTGCCATAGGCAGAAAAAAAGTTAGAAATGTAATCACTCCTAACTTTATAATCAACATTTTCTGTCAGATAATCATAAAACTGAGCAAAGGCATTATAACTGCTCATTCTTTTCCTGCTCTCTTATTCTTTCAAAAATTTTATCATAGCCATCACAGCCGTACTGCAGAGAACGGTTTACTCTGCTGATAGTGGCAGTTGACGCACCTGTAGCATTGACGATATCCGTATATACGCATTTTTCGGAAAGCATTTTTGCGACAACAATCCTCTGACTGATTGCCTTAAGCTCCTGTACAGTGCATAAATCCTCAAAAAAATCGTAGCATTCATCCATATTTTCCAATGATAAAACCGCTTTAAATAAGAAGTCCAGATTATCATCCTGTATTTTTCTGCTCATAAATCACACTACCTCTATATATTATATATCTTATTGTAACACACTAAACCGTGAAAGTAAAGAAAAAATCCCTGAAAACAATCAGGGATTTTCATAAATACGTATACAATAAAATCTTATTTGATTAAATCGTTGTAAAAATCAAAGCAGTCGAAGGTGGCAAAATAATCCTCTGCGGTTTCCGCTCTTCTTATCAGCTGGAAGGAGCCGTCCTCTTTAAGCAGAATTTCAGAGCTTCTGAGCTTTCCGTTATAGTTATAGCCCATTGAGAAGCCGTGAGCACCTGCATCATGGATAAACAGATAATCGCCCATATCAATTTCAGGAAGCATTCTGTCAACTGCAAATTTATCACAGTTTTCACAAAGTGAACCTGTTACATCATATTTCTTATCACAAGGCTCATTCTCCTTGCCCAGTACAGTGATGTGATGATATGCACCGTAAATTGCAGGACGCATAAGATTAGCCGCACAAGCATCAACACCGATATATTCCTTGTGCGTATGTTTTTCATTAATAGCCTTAGTGATGAGGGCACCGTACGGACCCATCATATATCTTCCAAGCTCAGTATAAATGGAAACATCATCCATACCTGCAGGAATCAGTGTTTCCTCATAAGCCTTTCTTACACCCTCACCGATAACAAATATATCATTAGGCTCCTGGTCAGGTCTGTAAGGAATACCGATACCGCCTGAAAGGTTGATAAAGGTAATATGTACACCAAGCTTTTTCTTAAGGTCGGCAGCAAGCTCAAACAAGATTTTTGCAAGCATTGGATAATACTCATTTGTTACCGTGTTTGAGCAGAGGAATGAGTGTATTCCGAACTCCTCAACGCCCTTTTCTTTCATAATGGCAAAAGCCTCGTATATCTGCTCAGTGGTCATACCGTACTTCGCATCTCCGGGATTATCCATAATATCGTTTGTAATCTTGAACACACCGCCCGGATTGTAACGGCAGCTCATTTTCTTAGGGAGCTTACCGCAAGCCTTTTCAACGGCTTCAATATGTGTGATATCATCAAGATTGATGATACCGCCCAAATCATTACACATCTTGAATTCTTCAAGCGGTGTATCGTTTGATGAGAACATAATATCGTCACCGACAGCACCGATAGCCTTTGAAATCATAAGCTCAGGTGCAGATGAGCAGTCACAGCCACAGCCATACTCCTGAAGAATTTTAATCAGAAACGGATTCGGTGTTGCCTTTACAGCAAAATACTCCTTATATCCCTTATTCCAGGAAAAAGCCTTTTTTAAATTTTCAACATTCTTCCTGATTCCGCTTTCATCATAAAGATGAAACGGTGTTGGGTAGACGCTCGCAATCTCCTCAACCTTTTCCTTAGAAACAAATGGTATCTTACTCATAATTTATAATCCTCCTGCATCACGAATTGCATTTTCAATATAATTTTTAATTCCGTTAATCCCCTGCCCTGTTACGGCAGAAAACGGAACAACAGGTACATCCCCTGCAAAGGAAAGCTCCTGCTTTGAAAGTCTGAGTCTTTCTTCATATGCTTTTTTCTTTAGCTTGTCAGCCTTAGTCATCACTATGATAAAAGGTATGTCCATTTCCTTCATAAAAGTAATCATACCCTCATCATCCTTTGTAAGAGGATGACGCATATCAATAAGCTGAACAACAAGTGCAATATTTCTGCCTGACTGAAAGTATCCTTCCATCAGACCTGAAAAACGATTCAGCTCCTGCTTGCTTATTTTAGCATAGCCATATCCCGGTAAATCAACAAACTTATTATCATCAACATTGTAAAAGTTAATTGTGATTGTTTTTCCGGGAACGGAGCTTACTCTTGCAAGCTGTTTTCGGTTAAACAGCTTATTCAGCAATGAGCTTTTACCCACATTTGATCTGCCTGCAAAGGCAATTTCAGGCTCATTGCTTTCAGGCAGCTGAGAAAAAAGACCATATGCTTTTTCAAATTCTGCTTTATTGTAATTCATATTTCACCTACTGTGTTATAACAGATGTACGTGCTTTTTTATCAGGAATAACAACATCTGCCATTTTAGTATTCTTAATTTTACTCAAAGGTTCATCAAGTGCAATAGGAATAATTTCATCAAAGCCTGCTACGGCTATAAAATTGACAACAGACTTAACCTCATCGGATATTTCATCAAGGTCCTTAATATTGTCCTGCGGAATAATAACCGTATCACAGCCGGCTTTATATGCCGCCATGGATTTTTCCTTAAGTCCGCCGATTTCCATTGCCTTGCCTTTAAGACTTATCTCACCTGTCATTGCAACATTTGATTTGATTGCAATACCTGTAAGCTCGCTTACAAGGGCTGTTGTAATGGCAAGACCTGCTGAAGGTCCGTCCTTAGGGATTGCACCCTCAGGTGCATGAATATGTATATCCTTAGTCTTATAGAAATCAGAATCAATACCAAACTCTTTTGATTTCGACCTTACATATGAAACGGCTGTTTTTGCACTTTCCTTCATCACATCACCAAGATTGCCTGTGAGCTCAAGCTTTCCTGTTCCTTCAAGTGCAGAAATTTCAATCGGAAGAATTGTTCCTCCAACGCTTGTCCAGGCAAGTCCGTTCACTGTACCGACTGCATTATCGGATGAAATTTTTTCAGGAGAATACTTCTTTTTGCCGAGAATATCCTCAATATTATCATCCGTAACCTTAAAGCTTTTTTCACCGCTTTCAAGTGCAACAGCCGCTTTTCTGCAGAGTGATGCAATCATCTTTTCAAGCTTTCTTACACCTGCTTCACGCGTATAGCTTTCAATTAAAGTATTCAGCGCATCATCGGTAATCTTAAATTCTCTGCCGTTGAGATTATGCTTTTTCATTTCCTTTTTTACAAGGTGCTCTTTTGCAATATGAAACTTTTCAAGTGTTGTATAGGAATTAACCTCAATTACTTCCATTCTGTCGTACAGAGGAGCGGAAATAGAAGAAACATCGTTGGCAGTAGTAATAAACAGAACCTTGCTCAAATCAATAGGAAATTCAATATAATGGTCTGTAAAGGTACTGTTCTGCTCAGGATCAAGTGCCTCAAGCAAAGCAGAGGACGGATCGCCCTTATAATCGTTACCCACCTTATCAATCTCATCAAGCAAAATCACAGGATTCATTACACCGCTTTTAATAACTGCTTCTATAATTCTTCCCGGCATTGAGCCGATATATGTTTTTCTGTGTCCTCTGATTTCACCCTCATCGTGAATACCGCCAAGTGCGATTCTCACATATTTTCTGTTCATACTCTTGGCAAGAGATTTGACGATAGAGGTTTTACCAACACCCGGAGGACCTGCAAGGCAGATAATCTGTCCGCTGAAATCAGGATTTCTCTTATAAACAGCTAAGGAATCCACGATTCTTTCCTTAACCTTTTTAAGTCCATAGTGGTCTTTATCAAGTATTTTCTGCGCTTTGCTCAGATTAATTGTATCTTTCGTACATTTGCCGAAAGGAATCTCAAGGCACTTGTCAAGATAGTTGCGTACAACCGTTCCTTCGTGAGAGCCGGAAGGCATTTTGATAAGCTTATTGCACTCCTTGAAAAGCTTATCTTTAATTTCATCACTGCAGGAAAGAGCGTTTACCTTTTCTTTATATACTTCTGCTTCCTCAAGTGGATTTTCGCCCTCGCCGAGAGACTCTGAAATAACCTTCATTTCCTCACGCAGATAGTAATCACGCTGATTTTTATCAATTTCATCTTTTACTTTTTCGTGAATCTCAGCCTCTATTTTCAGTGTGGCAATTTCCTTTTTCAGCAATACAAGAAGCTGGACAAGACGTTTATAAGGAGTCAGTTCCTCAAGTACAAGCTGTTTTGATGAATAATCAAGAAAAGTATTTGAACAAATATAGTCGGCAAGCTCACCGCTGTTCTCGATTGAAATAACCTTAGCGATTATATCACCGCTGATTTGGGGAACAAGCTCTGAATAATTTTCAAACTCCCTTTTAACAGCACGCTGATAAGCCCTTTCTTCATCTGCATTTACAGATGATACAGTATCGGAAATGACATTTATAACACCATTAAGAAACGGTTTTGTCTGTGTAAGGCTCATTAATGCACCGCGTGCAGTGCCTTCCACCACAACTCTTAAATTGTCAGTGTTAGGTATTCTTGATGTCTGTCTTATAGTACATATTACACCTATATCAAACATCTCATCCATATCAGGCTCGTCAATTGATGCATCCTTCTGACATACAAGAAAAATCTTTTGCCCTGACTGCATAGCAGTTCTTACCGCTTCAACGCTTTTCCTTCTGCCGACATCAAAGTGGAGCACCATATCAGGGAATACAACCAATCCCCTTAACGGAATAATCGGAAGTTCCATTATATTTTCAGTTGAATTTAACTCACTCATTAAAAAACCTACTTAGTTAATAAAAATAATCAGTGTAATTATATAATATAAATAAAAAAAAGGCAACAATAAAGTTGCCTTTTACTGTATTTTTATGCGTTTTTCAAGCTGTTTGCGGTAATATTCTTGGGTTTTCTGTCAGAATCTCTCATAATAATCGGCTCTGCACCGTTTCTGACAGTATCCTGTGTAATGATTATTTTTTCAATTGTATAATCACTCGGAACCTCAAACATTAAATCTGTAAGCACAGATTCAAACACACTTCTGAGTCCGCGAGCTCCGGTCTTGCGTTCAAGAGTTATATCCGCAATTGCAAGAAGTGCTTCCTCCTTGAATTCAAGAACAACATCATCCATCTCAAACAGCTTGACATACTGCCTCAATATGGAGTTCTTAGGTTCTTTAATAATTCTGATAAGCGCATCTCTGTCAAGATTTTCAAGAACCGTTATAACAGGAACTCTTCCGATAAGTTCAGGTATTAATCCATACTTAACCAAATCGTGCTGCGTAGCACTCTTAAGAACATTTTCATCGTCAATCTTATCAGCATTGATTTCACCGCCGAAGCCAAGTGACTTACCGCCGATACGCTTACTGATAATCTTTTCCATTCCGTCAAACGCACCGCCGCAAATAAACAGAATATTGCTCGTATCAATCTGAATAAATTCCTGCTGAGGATGCTTTCTTCCGCCTCCCGGAGGAACATTGGAAACAGTACCTTCTAAAATTTTGAGCAATGCCTGCTGAACACCCTCACCGCTTACGTCACGAGTTATGGAACGATTCTCACTTTTACGTGAAATCTTATCAATCTCGTCAACATAAATGATTCCGTGTTCTGCTCTCTCCACATCAAAATCTGCAGCCTGGATAAGTCTTAAAAGAATGTTCTCGACATCTTCACCAACATAACCTGCCTCAGTAAGAGTCGTTGCGTCTGCAATGGCAAAAGGCACATTAAGTATCTTTGCCAGAGTCTGAGCAAGCATTGTTTTTCCCACACCGGTAGGACCGATCAGCATAATGTTGCTTTTCTGCAGCTCGACATCATTATTATTGCTTGTGCTGTAAATACGTTTATAATGATTGTAAACAGCTACGGAAAGAGCCTTTTTCGCGTCGTCCTGACCAATAACATATTCATCAAGCCTTGCCTTGATTTCCTCAGGCTTCGGAAGAACGGAATCGTTATTGGCTTTTGAAGGTCTGTGAGGGACATTGGGTGATTCGGTTTCCATAATTAAATCGTGACACAAAGAAACACATTCGTCACAAATATAAACACCGGGACCCTCAATTAACTTGTGAACCATTGCCTCAGACTTTCCGCAGAAAGCACATCTGGCAACATTGCCGCGTGAATCATCACGTGCCATAAAACCTACCTCTATATCTAATTAGTATTATCTTCTGTCAATTACCTTGTCAATCAGACCGTATTCAAGTGCCTCGTCGGCAGTCATCCAATTATCTCTATCCGTATCCTTTGCAAGCTCGTCAACAGTCTTTGAGCAGTTTTCAGCAAGAATTCTGTTCAGTCTTTCTTTTGTCTGAACCAAATTCTTAGCTGCAATTTCAATATCAGTTGTCTGACCTGTAAGACCATTGCCGCCGATTAAAGGCTGATGAATGAGAATGGAACTGTTAGGAAGCGCAATTCTCTTACCCTTTGCACCGCTTGAAAGAAGGAACGCACCCATAGATGCAGCCATGCCGATACAAATGGTTGATACATCGCACTTGATATACTGCATAGTATCATAAATTGCAAGTCCATCGGTAACAGAGCCGCCGGGACTGTTGATGTAAAGGCTGATATCCTTCTCACTATCCTGTCCTTCAAGGAACAGAAGCTGTGCAACTACGAGAGACGCAGTTGTTGAATTCACCTCATCGGAAAGAACAATAATTCTGTCACTCAATAAGCGTGAATAGATATCCATTGATCTTTCGCCGGCACTTGTCTGTTCAAGAACATATGGTACCAATGCCATATTAATCACTATCCTTTGTTAAATATTAGGCTTTCTTTGCAGAGCTTACAACAAGCTCAACAGCCTTTCTTGTTTTAATATCTGTTGCAATCTGATCAGCAGGAACAGCGTTCTTAATCTGCTCTGCCTCCATCTGATACTGCTCAGCAAGCTTAGCAATTTCAGCATCAATTTCCTCTTCAGTAGCTTCAATCTTTTCAGCGTCAACAATTGCTTCAAGAGCGATAGAAGCCTTAACCTGATTTTCAGCACCTGATCTGAAGGATGCCTTGAAAGAATCCATATCCTGACCAAGATAGGACAGATATGTATTAAGGTCAATACCCTGCATCTGAAGACGGTAGCTGTAGTCCTGAATCATTTCATCGGTTCTGTGGTCGAACATACACTCTGGAACTTCACATTCCATATTTTCAACAACCTGCTCAATAAGCTGGTTTTCAAAATCAGTCTTAGCTTCAGCTTCCTTCTTCTCAGTAATCTGCTTCTTGATATCAGCCTTAAGCTCATCAAGAGTATCAAATTCAGATACATCCTTTACAAACTCATCATCAAGTTCAGGCATTTCCTTAGTCTTGATTTCGTGAATTTTACACTTGAAAACAGCATCCTTGCCTGCAAGCTCAGCTGCATATTCCTCAGGGAATGTAACATTTACGTCAAATTCCTCGTCAATCTTATGACCTGCAACCTGCTCCTCAAAACCGGGAATGAAAGAACCTGAACCGAGCTCAAGAGGATAGTTTTCACCCTTGCCGCCGTCAAAAGCAACACCGTCAACAAAGCCTTCAAAATCAATCTCTGCAGTGTCACCCAACTCTGCTGCTCTGTCCTCAACAGAAACAAGACGTGAATTTCTGTCGCGCATATTTTCAATTTCCTTATCAACGTCCTCATCACTTGCTTCAGTCGGAAGCATTGATGCTGAAAGTCCCTTGTACTCGCCGAGCTTAACCTCAGGATAAACGGTAACTTTCATTTTCATCTCTACGCCCTCAGACTTGCTCATAACAGGAACCTCGAGGTCATAAGGCTGATCAACAGTTCTGAGCTCAGCTTCGCTGATAGCAGCTGTAACAGCTTCAGGATATACAATCTCAAGTGCTTCCTCGTAGAATGCAGCCTCGCCGTAAACCTTTTCAATCATACCCTGAGTAGCCTTACCCTTACGAAAGCCCGGAAGCTGAATGGATTTTCTCTGTTTCATATATGCAGACTTACAAGCCTCAGTGAAAACCTCAGGTGTAACTGTAACCTCAATTTCATAAGTATTTGTATCAATTTTATTAGATGATTTAAGTGCCATAATTATGACCTCCTAACAAATTTTTCTAATCATCAAATTGGCATTATAACATATATTATGGGCAATATCAAGCGATTTTAAAATTTCTTAATTAAATAAGGCATAAAGTTCAGCCTGTCAGCAGATATTAATTTAAAATCAATTTCATCAATTGTATCATCAATTGCATATCTGGCTGCTACACCGTGAAGATGCCCATAATAGCATTTTTTTATACCATATTCTTTAAGCAGATTTAAAATTTCCTCGCATTTTTCATTTGTCGTTACAGGCGGATAGTGTAAGAAAACTATTTTTTCATCACATTGTGCACTGTCAAGGGACATTTTTAATCGTATAACTTCCCTGTTGAGCACCTTTTCGTCCTGCTCTTCATCAGAATCAAAAAGCCAGCCTCTGCTGCCGCAAACGGAAAAACCGTCAAATTCATAAGAATTATTATACAAAAATGAAATACTTTCAAATTTATTTTCCAAAACAAATTCATTCATCTTTTTAACAGTATTCCACCAGTAATCGTGATTACCTTTCAAAATCAGCTTTTTACCGTTTAAATTATCAATAAAATCAAAATCAGGAATCAGCTCATTAAAATTCATTGCCCAGCTTATATCACCGGCAATAACCACATAATCGTTTTCTGTTACTACGCTGTTCCAGTTGTTTTCAAGCCTTTTTGTATAATCCTGCCAGCCCTCAAAGGTGTCCATCGGTTTATCTGTGCCAAATGACAGGTGTGTATCTGCAATTGCAAAAAGTGACATACGTTCTCCTTGAATAAATATATAAAACAATCTAATACTAATGTTGAAGGGAGTGAAACAAAATGGATAAAGAAATTAAAGGAATTACCTGTCAGGTTAAAAACTGCAAGTTCCATGATGAATCAGACAACTGTCATGCCGGCACAATCCGTGTTGGTGACAGATCTGCTACAAGCATTTCCGATACAGCTTGTGAAACATTTGAATGCTGTGACGGTTGTGAATGCAGATAACAAAACCCTTTTAAATGAAAATACGGCTCTGACAGCAGAGCCGTATTTATTTTATAAATTAAGGAGCTTAAATACCATTTGGCTCATATCCTCTTTATCGCATACATCGGTAAATCTTACCTCTTTGTCTTTCAGTGAAGCAAGAGGCTTTGGTACATCAGCACCTGTAACTCTGTTAAGCTCATCAACCATTTCAAATTCGTCAAGCTCAGGCTTATTTCCGCCTGTTACTGCGTCAAGAACGCTTGCTGAGAACTTATATGGTGATGCAGTTGAATCAATAACTGCAGGAATATCGTCACCTGTAGACTTTACATATTCATCATACACCTTAACTGCAACAGCAGTATGTGTATCACAGAGATAATTATACTCATCGAAATGAGATTTGATTGTAGCATCCACATTTTCTTCACTTGTATAGCCGGCATCAAAAGTTTTCTGAATCTTGGCAATAAGTTCATCGGATACAGTATATTTACCTTCTGCAGAAAGCTTATTCATCAAATCTGAAATAAGCTTATCATCTTCACCGCTCATATGATAAAGAAGTCTTTCAAGGTTTGAAGAAATAAGAATATCCATAGACGGTGATGTTGTGGTATAGAAAGCTCTGTTTCTGTCATATGTTCCTGTCTTTAAGAAATCAGTAAGAACATTGTTTGAGTTTGATGCACAAACAAGAGTCTTGATTGGAAGACCCATCTGCTTTGCATAGTAGCCAGCAAGAATGTTACCGAAATTACCTGTAGGTACAACAACATTGATTTCCTCGCCTGGATTGATTTTGCCCATATCAAGCATATCGCAATAGGTTGAGAAATAATAAACAATCTGCGGTACAAGTCTGCCCCAGTTAATGGAGTTGGCAGATGAGAACATCATATTCTTCTCCGCAAGCTGAGCCTTGATTTGCGCATTGGTAAAGATAGATTTAACTGCACTCTGTGCATCATCAAAGTTGCCGTTGATTGCACAAACTGCAACATTGTCACCTTCCTGTGTGGTCATCTGCAATTTCTGCATTGGTGAAACACCGTCAACAGGATAGAAAACAAGAATCTTTGTATTTTCAACATTCTTGAAGCCTTCAAGAGCAGCCTTGCCTGTGTCACCTGAGGTTGCAACAAGAATAACAATTGTTTTGCCGTCAGCAGTTTTCTTTGCAGAAACAGTCATAAGATAAGGTAAAAGCTGAAGAGCCATATCCTTGAAAGCACAGGTAGGTCCGTGCCATAACTCTAAAATATTTTTATTACCGCATACATTAACAGTCGGTGCAATTTTTGATGATGAAAACTTTTCAGCAGCATAAGCACCCTCAACGCAGTAGTTAAGCTCTTCCTCTGTAAAGTCTGTTAAAAACTCTTTAAGTACAGTTTTGGCTCTGTCAATGTAAGACATAGATACCATAGATGAAATTTTATCCATTGAGAACTGTGGCATCTCAACAGGGACAAAAAGTCCGCCCTCTTCACTGATACCCTGCGCAATAGCCTGTGCAGCAGTAACTCTTATGGAATTATCTCTTGTAGATGTATAAAGCATAATCATTCTCCTTAATACGAATTACGTCAACTAAAATCTTATATATTCTATAATAACTAAAAGGCATTTTCAAGATGTTTTATGGAATTTATTTTATTATCCTCTGTATAAATTTCAATTACATCAAATCTTGGCTGCAAATCAACACGGTTTGACGAAAGATAAAGCATAGCAGTTGACTTGATTTTTCTCTGCTTTGAAGAATCAACAAACTCTCTTGGCGAAGCAATGGAACGGACATCTCTTTGCTTAACCTCAACAAAGCATATGTATTTTTTATTTTTCACAATCAAATCAATCTCGCCGAAGCGCGTTGTGTAATTGCTTTCAAGCAGCCTGTACTTTTTCTTTCTGAGATAGTTCGCCGCCTCAATCTCCCATAATTTGCCTTTATTGTTCATTACATTCTCTCTGTATTTTTTCTAACAACTGCTCTTCCCACAACAGAACCTTATCAACAGACTCAATTAATTTGTTTTCAATTTCTGTTTTTGACGAATTCTCAAAGTCAAGGTCAAAAGTAAATTTCTTCAAACGCTTATATTTAAAATTCGTTCTGTTGTTATCTTTTGGAGATAGTTCGTCAATAATAGGCTGCATTAATTTAATTGTTTCGTCAGGAACACTTTTTCCTCCCAATTCGAAAGCAATATCAATTTTATTATCACTAACATTAATCCAATACAAATAGGGATATATGTTGCTCCAAGAGCTTACTGTATCATCTAAGCTTGGCAAGTAATTACTCATATTACTTGTATGAAAGCGGACACCACTACCAGGATAAATAATTTTTCCACAGGCATCAAGATTACTTAAGGTTTCAAAAACAATATTCTTAACTATATCCTTATAATCAATACGGTTTTCATATATTAAGTCCAAAGCTTTTTTATGCTTATTATAAATCTTATTACAGATTTCGATTAATTGCTGATCCTCCACAATATCTCTCCTCACAACATCAACATAATTATTTATCATCAGCTCAACATCCGGTAAAAGCTCTGTTGCGTCCTTTATATCATTAAGAACGTCAACAATATCACTGTAAGTAAGCACGCACCAATTATCGGTATCGCTGGGCAGTAAACCGTCAGGAGTTAAAAATATGTAAATTTTATTATAATCCTGATATGCTTTTTCAAGAATTTTTCTGTACCTGTTAAGCTGATTGCTGTGCTCGTGTGAACCAACCTTGTTTTCTATCGCAATAACTGTTTTTTCATCATCTGATACTAACATCACATCTATATTATTCCACTCACGATAGATATTGAAGCTGTAAAAATCGAGAAGCAGAGTTTCAAATACATCAAATTTACCATTCAAATTCTTTTCAATAAATTTCTGCATAACCTTTTTTACAAACTTATCACCTAAACCGTGATTTTCATTTGCATCAAACAGCCACGCAAGCATATTGCTGTGTCGTATCTCTGTTCTTGAGATTTTCAGAACATCAAATATATTAAATTTTTCTGTCCACATACTGAGCTCATCTAAACAGTCAATATCCAAAAGGAAATTCTGAAGAGCTTCTTCGTCAGTCAATTCTTTCATACGCATATATTTCTCTACTTAAATAACTTTTTCAAAAATGTTTTTCTGTGAATTGGGGAAATGCCGTATTTTTCAAGCATTTCATAATGAAGCTTTGTGCCATATCCCTTATGCTTTTCAAACTGATACTCAGGATATTTCCCCGCCATTTCAAGCATATAACGGTCACGGCTGACCTTTGCAATAATGGATGCAGTGGCAATATTGGCACTTTTGGAATCGCCCTTTACAATGGTCTGCTCGGCAATATCGAGACCTGGCTTTTTATTGCCGTCAACAAGAGCAATATCAGGTTTGATTTCAAGACCTGCAACTGCTCGTCTCATTGCAAGAAAGGTAGCCTGTAAAATATTTATTTCATCAATTTCCTGTTCACTTGCTATGCCTATGCTATAACAGACACATTCATCAATGATTTTATCAAAAAGCAAATCTCTTTTCTTTTCGGAAATCTTTTTTGAATCATTAACGCCCTCAACAATATGCCCTTTCGGAAGAATAACGGCAGCAGCATAAACCGGTCCTGCAAGGGGTCCTCTGCCTGCCTCGTCGATTCCGCAGATAACCTCAAAACCGCTGTTGAGCGCGGCATTTTCATATTCAAGCCAATCCATAATCACGGCAGCTCCAGCGTAATTTTGCCGAGCCTTCCTCCTCTGAATTCATCACAAAGCATTACTGCTGTGCGTTCGTAGTCAATCTCTCCGCCTTTGATAAGGAAACCTCTTTTTTTACCAATCATTTCAAGGATTTCCCAGCCCTGCAAACCGCCAATATCTTCAAGCTTATAACGGTCTAAAATGGACTGCGGACGCGTTTTTGCAAGCACATCAAGCAGACGGCAGGACAGAGTTTCAATATCCGTTACTTCATCCTTAACAGCACCTGTAAATGCCAGTTTATCGCCAACCTCAGGATCATCAAATTTAGGCCAAAGCACACCCGGAGTATCGAGAAGTTCTATTCCCTTACCGACAACAAACCACTGCTGCTGGCGTGTTACACCTGCTTTATCTGCAACCTTAGCCTTTGCATTCCCTGCCATTCGGTTGATGAAAGAAGATTTACCTGTATTCGGTATACCAACTACCATTAACCTCAGAGCTTTACCATTCATACCTTTTGAAGCATTTTTTTCAATCTTTTTTGACAGAGCTTTCTGCACTGTGGGGATAAAATGATTCAGCCCCTTGCCTGTCCTGCAGTCTACCGCAAGAGCGTACATATTTCTGGATTTATAATAATCAATCCACATTTTTGTAGCATTGGAATCGGCAATATCACATTTATTAAGCAGAACAATTCTCGGCTTTCCCTTAATTAAATTATTGAGTTCAGGATTTGACGAGCTGTAAGGAATACGGGAATCCACAAGCTCTACAACACCGTCAACAAGATTAAGGCTTTCTTTAATGATCCGGCGTGTTTTAGCCATATGTCCCGGAAACCACTGAACGGTTTGTTTTTGAAAATCAGCCATAATATCCTCCTGTTATAATTTATTAAATTATACTAAAATAAAAGAAAAAAAGCAAGTAAACATTATATTATATCAAATAAAAACGGACTGCACAAAATCGATGTGCAATCCGTAAAAATTAATATTTTTCTGCTGCCTGTCTGATAATAGCGTAATCCTTCGCATTGACAATACCGTCCTTATTGATATCAAAAAGCGCAGTTGAATCAAAGCGTCCGAAAATATCAAAGCCTGATGTCTGTGGTTTTCTGTTTATATAATAGCTGTCCCATAAAAATAAAATTTCATCAGGTGATTCCAAAATTGAATCGCTGTTATCACTCAGCGTATAAACAAATTTACCATTCATAATTTTATCAAAAAAGAAGTTCTGATTGATAAAATTATAGTTTATAATATTTTCACAGCCTTCAAAGGCTTTATTATAACGGCTGGTCAGATAATCCTTAGCTCCAATCTGTGCAATGATTAAAGAGGTACAATTTTTGAACATACCGGTATATGTTGTAGTATCAAGAGGCATAATTACTTCTTTTAGATTCCGGCAATTCTGGAATGAATATCTACCGCAGATTGTAACTCCGGGTGCTACAACCTTTTTAAGGTTAGGGCAATTTGAAAAGGCATACTGCCCTATTTGCTTAACTGAATCAGGAAGAACTATAATCTCAGCAGACTTATTCCCCGAAAAGCAAAAATCACCTATTTTTTTAACCGATGCTCCTTCAATTGTTTCAGGAATATAAATGGTTTTATCATCTACGCGACAGTACTTTATTGTATTTGCGGCTGATGAAAAGCAGTAGTCATTGTTATCGTAATCAGGTACAGTTATATGAAGCAGCTCACTTTTTTTCTTATTTTCAGAATATGCAACTGCATTTATAACATACTTGTCATCAAGGGAAACGGTTGTTCCGCTTTCATATCTGTGATGATATTGCAGACAATCTGTATCAATAGGATAAACCGTATCTCCACCGGAACTCAGATAATAATAAATGTTCGCACCATTATCACAGGAAAAAGTAATGTCACTGCACCCTGTTTGCTGGTTTTCAGTTACAGTGTAATCCAGCTTTACCGACGGCAGCTCCTTACCGGTAATCGACTTTATAGCAGCATAAGCATCAGGCATATTGCGTGAGGTATTGTCTTCATTGGGTGACATTTCTGTATTCTGAATACTGCGCTTAATCTCAATCAAGGATAATTTTGGATTAACGGAAAGAATATCAGCAACAATTGAGGTAAACATCGGCGCTGCGGCTGATGTTCCGCCCCAGTAAACGTCCTCGCTTCTGAAATTTGTTCTTACAGATGTACCTGTAACATAGCTGAAAATCCCTGTGCCATAATTACTTGTAGGCGACAGCGCCCTTGAAGCAGTCATATTACCAATGGCAAGAACCTCAGCATATTCGGCAGGATATTGATTATAAAGAGATAAGTTTTTACCATCATTGCCTGCTGATGCAACAAATATCACACCTTTAGCTGACGCACTGATAATCGCATTGTGCAGGCTGATATCACCGTTTTCGTCGCCAAAGCTCATATTTATTATTTTGCACCCATCACTGACCGCTTTTTTTACTGCTGCGGTTGCCGCTTCTGCCCCTATAGTGGTACCATTACCGGCCTTATAGGAATAAATCTTAACATTATCAGGTGTATTGTAAAAGATTGTTCCGACCACATATGAGCCATGAGAATCTTCATCAGGCAGAGAGTCGTATCCGCCGACCAGTCTGTCCCCCATAAGCTCACTGTTCTCTGCTCCGGTATCAATTACACCGATTTTTATTTCAGGCAAATCATCATAATATGTATTAATTAATTTTAATGCATCGTCAATATTACTGTTCGCAGTGCCATAACATTTTGTATCTGACAAGGCAGGTGCAGCATCTGTTTTCATAGCAGTTTCACGTTTAACAGAATCAACATAATCAAGCGCATTATAATAATTATATGCGTCAAGCAAGTCTTCTTCATTTTTAAACTGAAGAAAATATGTATTTTCATACCCGGATGCCACGTCAACAGCATTAAGTAAATCAATTTTCTTTTTACTTCTGACAATTAATCTGTTCGTAACTTCCCCATCAAATTCAGATAACTGCCGCCAGAAATTATCAATTTCCCTTTTCCTCATCAACTGATTTGTGTTCATTGTAATACAGCTGAATCCGATAGTCAGACTTGACAAAACAATCACTGCAGACAGTACAATTGATACAGTCTTTCTCATTACAATACAACCCTTACTTTTTTCACAAAATTCTGAGCAAAATATATAATAATATTATATGCATTGTACAATAAAAAAGTCAAGAGTTTGTTAAATATTTATCAATTAAAAATAGAAAATAAAATGAAAAGCCACACAAGATAGACTCTTGCATGGCTTTTTGTTGATTATTAAAAATAGATTACTGAATATTTTCCTTAACCTTTGCAGCCTTACCAACACGGTCGCGAAGATAATAAAGCTTAGCACGGCGAACCTTACCTGAACGAACAACCTGTACATCAACTACATTTGGTGAATGCATTGGGAAAACTCTTTCAACACCTACACCGTATGATAAACGGCGAACTGTAAATGTCTTTGAAATACCTGAACCCTTAATAGCAATAACTGTACCCTCAAACATCTGGATTCTTTCACGAGAACCCTCACGAATGTTTACAGATACCTTTACTGTATCACCGATATTGAACTTTGGAAGTTCTGCTTTAATGCTGTCTTTTTCAATTAACTTAAGTGCGTCCATTTTTCTTCCTCCTAATTTTTTATGAGATGTTCATATCAATTACTGAAAGCGGACCATCTTCTTAAATGCTCACACATTGGGCATCATAACGCGTTGCAAGAGATACAACGGAATAAATGCTGAAATATAATAACATACTTGTGTGAAAAATGCAAGTGTTTTTTACCTGAATTCTTTATAATTTTTATCAAGCAGATTCATTCTTGATATACTTTTCCACTCATAGTCCATATCAATGAGTCTTATGATTGTATCAAACAGCAGTGAAGGATTCAGATTTTTTTCAGTTCCTGCCATAAGTCTTACATTAAGCACAATTATATCATCTCTTATTGAAACTGAAAATCTGTCAATAAACTTTTTAATATCTGTTTCCTTGAGGACTCTTTTTCTCCCCTGCTTTCCCTTTTTCAAAGCAAGTATCTCTTCACTTTCAAGAACCTCTTTAATTTTTTCGAGAGCAGTCTCATTATCGTTAAACTGAAATTTATAAACATAATCAGAGTAAGCAATCTCACTGCAGTCACGAAAATCATCGTAAACATCAATGATTCTTAAATCAGCAGGCAGAGCATCATTCATACGTTTTTTTATTTCTTTATTGCTTATTTCCCCAATAACCCTTATATCAACACTTTCACAAAGGCTTTCAACACCCAGTGAAAGCGGAAGTGAAAAGCTCATATACGCATGAGGATTAAAGCCTTCCGTATACCAAAGCGGAATACCGGCACGGTTAAAAGCTCTTGCCATTGCCCTGTTGATATCAAGATGGCTTATATATTTCAATCGTCCCTCTTTTGAAAAACGGAGTCTAACCTCTCGCATCACACTTACCTCCGTTCAGCTTATTGGCACCGCAGCCAGCACAGTGAATTCTGCAGTGGGGTGTTGTCTGATTCATATGTGCTTTTTTATTCTCATTTTCAAGGAATTTTCTGCTGACACCGAAATCAAGATGATCCCATGGAAGAAGCTCTGAAAACGCCCTTCTTCTGTGTGTATAGAAATGAGGGTCAATGCCATTGTCCTCAAAGGCCTGCATCCAAGCATCAAAATTGAACTGGTCGTCCCAAGAATCAAACTTACAGCCAAGCTCAAAGGCACGCAGTATAACCTTGCCCAGACGCCTGTCACCACGAGCCAGAACACCCTCAAGAAGAGATGTCGGTGTTTCGTGATAGGACACCTTTATCTTTTTAGTCGGCACACACTCAAGAAGATATTTCTGCTTTTCTTTTAGTGATTCCATACTGTCCTCAGGCTCCCATTGAAACGGTGTGAAAGGCTTTGGTATAAAAGACGCACAGGAAATAGAAACCTGAACACCTGTCCCCTTCTGCCTGTTCGGATTATTGTAGAAGGCATGAATAACCTCCATACCCAAATCGGCAATACCCTTTATATCCTCCATTGTTTCCGTAGGCAGACCCATCATAAAATAGAGTTTAACAGATGTCCAGCCGTTGTCAAAGGCTTTTGTACAGGTCTTTACAACCTCATCCTCCGTTACATTCTTATTTATAACATCACGCAGTCTCTGTGTGCCTGCCTCAGGAGCGAAAGTTAAACCGCTTCTTCTCACCTTATTCAGCTGTTCCACAAGCTCATCGGAGAAATTGTCCACTCTGAGACTCGGAAGAGAAAGATTAATGTTTTCTTTCACGGTCCAGTCGATGAGTGTGGTAAGCATTTTGTTTACATCACTGTGGTCTGAGGTTGATAAAGAACAAAGTGAAATCTCATCATAGCCTGTGGATTCAATCAAAGCCTTGCACTGTTTATTGATTGTATCGACACTCTTTTCACGTATCGGTCTGTAAATAAAACCTGCCTGACAGAAACGGCAGCCTCTTATACAGCCGCGAAAGATTTCTTCAACAGCTCTGTCGTGTACAATATTGATATACGGCACTACAAATTCCTTTGGATAATAAACCTTGTCCATATCGGAAATAATGGATTTCTTCACCTTATCAGGCGCACCGTTTTCAGCTGTCAAAGACTTTAATGTGCCGTCCTCATTATAGCTGTCCGTATAGAATGAAGGAACATATACACCTGTAATATCCTTTGCTTTAAGCAGGAAATCCTGCTTGCTTGATCCATTCTTCTTACATTCCTTTAAAAGGTCAATAACCTCGTTTGTGCTTTCCTCACCCTCACCTAAAAATACGATATCAACAAAATCAGTTATAGGTTCAGGGTTACAGCAGCATGGACCGCCGACAGCAATAATAGGTGTCAAATCCTTTCTGTCACTGCCTTTAAGAGGTACTCCTGCCAAATCAAGCATATTCAGTACGTTAGTATAACAAAGCTCATACTGAAGCGTGAAGCCTATCATATCAAAATCCTTGATATAATCTCCGCTTTCCAGTGCAAACAAAGGTACATTGTTTTTTCTGAGCTGCTCCTCCATATCGTTATCAGGAGCAAATACTCGCTCGCACCAGGCGTCTTCCCTTTCGTTAACAAGCCCATAAAGTATTTTCATACCCAAATGGCTCATACCGATTTCATATGTATCAGGAAAACAAAAGGCATAGCGTATATCAATACTTTCCTTATCCTTCATAACAGCATTCAGCTCACCGCCTATATAACGTGCCGGCTTCTGTACATATTGTAATAACTTTTCAACTTCCTTTTTCATACAAACCTCAATAATTAATCAAGCCGTTTTAGGCTTGTTCGGATTTATCTCACTTACTTAACTAATACATAATACTGTATGCTGTCAGATAAACAGCAATAAGCAGCATTGAAAATGATTTATACTCAATGATCATATAAAATGATAATATAATGATCAAAACCAAAAACACCTTGCTTACGGCATTGGAAATACGATAGGAATACAGATTGAGTATTCTGCCGCCATCCAATGGATAGACAGGTAAAATATTCAGACAAAAGAGTATCAGATTGATGTCATCCTTTAAAATAAGATATAAAATCAAATTCACAGCAGGCCCTGAAAGAATAACGAAAAATTCCTTTATTCTTGAAAGCGGACTGCTGTATTTTAATGCCAGACCATAAAATGAAAAGGTCAGGCTGTCAGCACTGCCGCCACACAAAATCAGAGTTAAAAGATGAGCAAGCTCATGAACTCCTGAAAAAAGCAACAGTTTTACCAAGCTGTCAACATCAAGCAAGGTTGCAAAGGATAAAACCAGAATAAAAGAAAATTCAATTTTAATTTTGCATTTTTTAATATAAAACTCCACTCAATCACCGTTTTATAATACGGCAATAAAAAATAAAAAATGCTTATTTTTTTCTTTTATCTATATAATCCTGCAAAATTACAACTGCAGATACTGCATCAACAATCCCCTTGCGCTTTTTGCCGCGTACATTATTCGATGAAAGTATGTCGTGTGCAATAACAGTTGTAAGACGTTCATCCTCATAGTCTATATCAATATCTGTTTTTTCTGAAAGAATATCACCAAGCTCACGGCACTTATCAGCTCTGAAGCCATAGCTGCCGTCCATATTACGAGGTAATCCGATTACAATTCTTTCCGGTTTTTCGGTGTTAACAATATTCATTATTTTATCTGCAAGCTTAGGTGCATAGGTCTCCTCAATAACACAATAGGAGGAGGCAAGCATCTCCATAACATCGCAAAATGCAATACCTGTTCTTGCATCGCCATAATCAATAGCCATTATTTTCATAGTCAAATCCCAATTAATAAGGGAAATCAACAATTGTGATTTCCCTTATACTAAATCAACAGTATTTCAAATGAAGAAAATCGAAACTACTCTTCATTTTTAGCAGCGGTTGTTTCAGGAGCAGCAGTTGTTTCCTTATTCGTATTTGACGCAGTGCTCTCCTTGTTTTTGTCCTTATTTTTGTCGGTCGTTTTGTTCTTGTCCTTGTCTTTATCCTTCTCATTTTCGGAGGTTTCTTCAACGTGACCTCCTCCGCAGTAGCTGGGAAGGTTATTTACATCATACCAACCGTAATTGCCTGAACCGGAAAGAAGCTTTCCGCAGTGCTTGCAGTAAGACCTCTGGACAATTCCATCAAATTCAGGGAATTCTGTTTTATAATCAACACCCTTATTGTCTTTGGTCTCATAAATTTCTTTCATTACAAGATTCCAGATTGTACCGGAAGGATTGTATGAAAGATTATAATGAACCTCTTTCGGAGTATCATAACCATACCAGGTAACAGCAACATAATCAGGAGTACCGGCAGCAAACCATCTGTCCTTATTATCATTTGTTGTACCTGTTTTTCCGAAGCACTCAATGCCTGAAAGCTTATAATACTGACCTGTACCGCTTCTCATAGCTTCCTGTAAGAGCTTATTCATTATCCAGGCTGTGCTTTCCGAAACGGTTTTCTGTCTTGTCTTTTCAGGTGTTTTTTCGATAATTACGTTGTCCTTGCTGTCAGTGATTTTATAGTAACAATAAGGCTCATAGTAATATCCGCCGTTACCATATGAAGCATATGCAGCAGTCATATCAAGTACGGTTGCACCATTTGTAAGTGAACCGATTGCCATAGGACCATAATCCACATCACGCACACTGTCGAGAGTTGATAATCTGAAGTTTTCACTTAAGAAATTATAGGAATAATCAACACCGATTTTATCAAGCGTTCTTGCTGAAATCGTATTGAGCGACTGTGCAAGACCATATTGAAGTGTAACATTATTTGAGGAATAGCCACCGCCTTCATTATGCGGCCATGGCTCACCGTCAACCACCGTAAACGGTGAATCGTTCATCATTGTTGACCAATAAATATCAACATTTTCATCATTCAGACTTTTTTCAAGTGCAGGACCGTAAACAGCCAGCGGCTTGATTGTAGATCCCGGAGGACGGGTTGACATGGAAGCTCTGTTCAGAAGCATTGAGCCTCTGTTCTTACCTGTACCGCCGATAATACCCATTACTCTGCCGTTATAGTCCATAACAACCATTGCACCCTGAACCGTTTCATCAGGCATACGTCTGTAATTTTCATAAACGTCTTCAAGTGCATCCTGGATATCAAAATCAATAGCGGTATAAATTTTAAGTCCGCCGCCATATACAAGATCATGAGCCTTTTTCTTTGTGTAGCCCATTTTCTGTAAATCTTCCTGTACAGTAGAAATTACAAAGTCAACATAGTAATCCGTAATTTCATCATTATCCTTTTTACTTGACTGCTCCTTAAGCTGTGAGCCTTTATAATTCTTGCTGTTGGTGAATACCATTTCATAGTTCTTTGCTGCATTGTATTCCTCTTCGGTAAGAAACTGATTATCCTCGCTCTTCATTTCGCCGAGAATCCAAAGCTGTCTTTCCCTGTTTTCTTCGGGATTTGTAAGCGGATCATTCTGAGAAGGATATTTTGTTATCGCAATAAGCGAAGCACATTCAGCGGCATTCAGGTCTGAAACTTCTTTGCCGAAATACACCTCAGCTGCTGTTTTCACACCGTAACAGCCGTGTGAAAGATAAATTGTATTAAGATAAGCTTCGATGATCTGGTCCTTTGAATAGTGACGTTCCAGATTCAAGGCTCTTAAAATCTCATTGAATTTTCTTACAAATGTTACCTTATTATCATCCGTAAGGTTTTTAATAACCTGTTGGGTTATTGTTGAACCACCCTCACCGTTCTGCCTGAGAAATACACCGATTGTTCTTATCCAGTCAACACCGTGATGCTTTCTGAAACGCTTATCCTCACCGGCAATAAGTGCTTCAGGAAGATATTCACTCATATCATCAAGATCGACCCAGATACGGTTTTCCTCGCCGTGGAGTCGGGTAATTTCAACGACCTTATCATCATCAGTGCCATATATAAAGGAGGTCTGATTCTGTGCCGCTGCTTCCTCAGTCAGGTCAAATACAGGATCTCCGTAAACAACGCTATAACCATATATTGCCATTACAGAAAAACATACGATACCGACAACGCCGACAATCATAACCATTCCCAAAAGAGCCTTGCCGGCACCGGAAAGGAATTTCTGGCCCGGAGTTTTAGCTTTCTGCGGTTTTCTTTTTCTGCGTTTCTTTTCTTTCTTTGCAGCAAGCTCATTCTCTATTTTTCTGCCGCGTTCAGCTTTTTTTATCTTCTTATCTGATGCAGAAACATTATATGAAGACGGAAGATGATCAGCCTTTTCCTGATGGGCTGTTTTATCTTCATCATAAGCTTTTGCTGAATTATTCATAAAGGATTCAAGCAAATCATCATAATTATTATTAGAAGCCATTTTCATACCTCCGTAAATTATTTAAATTATTATAATACAAAATATAAAATAAATAAAGGGGTAAATTGTAAACATTTGTAATCAAATATTAATTTTATTATAAAATAGTTCAATTAATGTATCTTGCTCTTCTTTTATTGATTTCAATAAGCTTTTTGGTAACGGATATGTCATCATAATTCTGCTTTGCTCGTACAAAAATCCAAAATTTTTTATTACACTGCACACACTTTCCTGCAGAGCGAAAGGCCTTATTGACATAATCATAATCCTTAAGTACATCAATATTACCTTTACAGTCAGGACATACAAAGGAAATATCCGAAATATTGAATTCCTTATCCGAAGGTGAAAGATAGTGCGGCTTATACACAAGACGTTCAAAATAAGTTTTATCACATTCATTAATATAATCAGAAAATTTTTCCCTATCAAACACTTTTTTAAAGCAATAGGCCTCTGCAAAGCAGTCCTCAAGCGCCCTGTGAAGATTCTGATTTGATAAATCAATTTCAAAAAGCTCTGCGCAATGGCTTAAGCTAATCTGATTTCCGTTGTGATTTTCAATAAACTGCATACAGTATTCCTGCACATCAGCATACTTCTCTATGAAATCAATATGAGTCGTTCCTTTAAACTTAACAAAATTGTCAACCAGAGTATATAAATCACTTTTTGACCAGCTCAGAAAAATATTATTTTTTCCCCTGCCCCAGCGAGCAAAATCCGAAAACGCATCATCAAAATCAATACCGTTTTCATTGATCTCTTCCATAGAGATATTGGTAAGATTTTTAAAACGTCCTCCCAGTTTTTTGCTGAGACGCGGCTTGATAAGCTGCTTAAAGGTATCAACGATTTCAAGCCGACTGTCAAGCTTGACAGCACCGATTTCAATAATCTCGTTCATACCTTTTTTTGTTTTATAATTATACGCATTGTTCCATTCTAAATCAAAAATAATATAATTCATAAAATCTATTCCAAAAAAATTAACCTTGCATAAAGCAAGGTTAATCCATAAAATTTTATCCTATATACAGAAAAATAAGGAATGCTGCAAGTACAATAGCAAAAAATCCAACAATCAACCATTTTGTGATTTTTTCAAGCTTAGCTTCAACTGTCCTGCCCTTTGATTTGCCGAGAAAAGTCTCAGCTCCGCCTGCAATTGCACCGGAAAGGTTCTGTGAACGGCCTTCCTGCATAAGAACTACAATAGTTATAATGATAGATGCTACAATAAGTACAGCACCAAATACATAATGATACCAGGACATTTTTATTCCTCCGATTTCGATAAATTACTTAGAGAATTATATCATATGAAATATAATAATGCAAGTGTTTTTTTAATTAATTAAAAAGTCATTTGTTCGGCAACATCATTTTCACTGGGAAGAGCTCCGGCAGCAGGCAGATTTTTAGCTCTGAAACGCCATTCCTTTTCAAATTCTCCCTGCTTATAAAGATGAAGTGATGTTACCTTATGCGTCTTTTTAAGCTTCATTGCAGCAATACCCTGCGTGTCCTTCGTTGTTTTCGGAAGAATTCCTGCAGTATTGACAAGAAGCATTCTTCCGCTTGAAGAGCAAAGAACAATATCCGTATCCTCTTTGATATAAATAGCCTGAGCCAGCGGCGCTTTAGCAGAATAAGCATTAATCAGCTTTTTTCTGTTCGTCTTTGTTGCGTAGGCTGAAAGATCTACCTTAGCAAGCTTTCCGTTTTCAAAAACAAAAATCATATATCCGGCATATTCGCTGAGAACCGCCATATAAATCACCTGCTCATTCTCAGCCATTTCAAGCTTTGATGCCACATACTCGCCGAGAACAGAGGCCTTTGTATCAGCAAAATCATCAACCTTTGATTTGTAAACCTGCTGGTTATTCGTAAAGAACAACAATTCATCTTTGTTTGAGCACTCAATTTCAGGCAGCATTTTATCGCCCTCCTTGAGTTTCTGTTCACCGCTCATACGAAGATTCGCAGTTTTTATCTTTTTAAGATAGCCATGCTCAGACAGGAAGAGTGTTACGGGATAATCAGGAATTTCCACAGTTTCGACAAATTCCTCATCGGTTACCTCATAGAGTACCTCGCTCTTTCTTCCGCTGTCATACTTCTTGGCAACAGCATCAAGCTCATTGATGATGATTTTCTTCATCTTGTTCTTGCTTGCCAGTGTTGATTCAAGCTCGGCAATATCGGACTCAAGCTGTTCTATATCCTTAATACGCTTAAGAATATACTCACGGTTCAGGTGACGCAGCTTGATTTCTGCCACATACTCCGCCTGTGTTTCGTCAATACCAAAGCCAATCATAAGATTCGGAACAACTTCAGATTCGCTTTCCGTTTCCCTTACAATTTTGATTGCCTTATCAATATCAAGCAGAATCTTTGAAAGACCTTTTAAAAGATGCATCTGTTTTCTCTTCTTCTCAAGATTGAAAGTAATCCTTCTTCTGATACATTCAAGACGGAAATCAATCCATTCAAGAAGAATGCTTCTTACGCCAAGCACCATAGGTCTGCCTTTAATCAGAACATTAAAATTACAGCTGAAGGAATCCTGAAGCGGTGTCATCTTATAAAGCTTTGTCATAAAGGTATCAGGGTTGATACCACGCTTAAGATCAATTGTAATTCTTAAGCCTGACAAATCCGTCTCATCACGGACATCGCTGATTTCCTTAATCTTATTGGTTTTAACGAGCTCAATGATTTTATCTATAATGGCCTCAGATGTTGTTGTAGGCGGAATCTGCGTGATATCAATACAGTTATATTTCTTATCATAACTGTATTTTGCACGGACTTTTACTGAGCCGCGACCTGTTGCATAAATTTTTTCAAGCTCGTCCTTATCATATAAAATATAACCGCCGCCCACAAAATCAGGTGCAATCAATGTATCTGAAACAACGTGATCGGGATTTTTCATCAAGGCAATTGTTGTGTCACAAATCTCCTTAAGATTAAATGACGCAATAGATGATGCCATACCGGCAGCAATACCTGTTGTTACATTACACAGTATGGACGGAAATGTAACCGGCAGGAGTGTCGGCTCCGTCATAGTGTTATCATAGTTAGGAACAAAATCAACAGTATCAAGCTTTATATCATCAAAAAGCTCATGACAGATTGGTGCAAGCTTGGCCTCAGTATAACGAGAAGCCGCATACATCATATTTTTACTGTATGCTTTACCGAAATTACCCTTTGATTCGACAAAGGGATAAAGCAGCGACTCATTACCGCGCGACAATCTTACCATCGTTTCATATATGGCTGCGTCACCATGCGGATTAAGCTGCATAGTACGTCCGACAATGTTAGCACTCTTGATTGTACCGCCCTGCAGAAGACCCATTGTATACATAGTATAAAGCAGCTTTCTGTGTGACGGCTTGAGTCCGTCAATTTCAGGAATCGCACGTGACAGAATAACACTCATTGCGTATGGCATAAAGTTGTCCGTAAGCGTGGTTGTAATGATTTCGTCTTTTACAAGACCTGCACCCTTAATATGGACATTATCTGCCAGAGGATTATTCTGCTTAATATCTTCACTTTTCTTTCTTTTCGCCAAAACAATCCCCTCCTTAGCTTACATCGGCGGCATCCAAATACAGATGTCCGTAGTCTGAAATATATTCTTTTCGTCCATCCAGATTATCACCTAGAAGCAAATCAAATATCTGTGATGTTTTTTCAGCATCATCAGGTGTAACTTTAATCAGACGGCGTGTTGCAGGGTTCATTGTTGTAAGAGCCATCATTTCAGCCTCATTCTCACCAAGACCCTTTGAACGCTGTACACTGTACTTTTTATCACCGATTTCAGCCTTGATTTCATCCATTTCCATTTCATTATAAGCGAAATAAGTCTGCTCACCACAGGTCACCTCATAGAGCGGTGACTCAGCAATATACACCTTGCCTGCCTCAATCAGCTTAGGCATAAGGCGATAAATCATTGTTAAAATAAGTGTTCTGATATGAAAGCCGTCCACGTCGGCATCGGTACAGATCAGTACCTTTGACCAGCGAAGATTGTCCATATCAAACATAGAAAGGTCTTTTGCTGCCTTGCTCTTAACCTCCACACCGCAGCCAAGCACCTTTATCAAATCCGTAATAATATCACTCTTGAATATTTTATCGTAGTCCGATTTGAGGCAGTTCAGTATTTTACCTCGAACAGGAATAATTGCCTGGAAATTGGCATCCCTCGCCTGCTTACAGGCACCGAGAGCCGAATCACCCTCTACTATAAATACCTCACGTTCATTAACATCCTTTGAACGGCAGTCAACAAATTTCTGAATACGGTTTGTCATATCCATTTTTGACTGCAGAGAAGTTTTTAATGTCTTACGTGTATTCTCAGCCTTGACTCTTGCACGCATATTGATAAGCACCTGATTGGCGATTTTATCAGCGTCCATTTTATTTTCAATAAAATAAACCTCAAGCTGCTTGCGAAAGAAATCAGTCATTGCTTCCTGAATAAATTTATTGGTGATAGCCTTCTTTGTCTGATTTTCATAAGATGTCTGTGTAGAAAAGGAGGACACTACAAAAATGATACAGTCCTCAACATCCTGAATATTAATCTGACCGTCCGACTTTGTATACTTATTATTAGCCTTGAGATAAGCATTAATCTGATTTACAAATGCACTTTTAAATGCTTTTTCAGGTGCACCGCCGTGCTCAAGAAAGCTTGAATTGTGAAAATACTCCTTAAGCTGCGTTTTCAGTGAAAAGCAGAGCGCTGCCTTGATTTTCAGCTTATAATCAGGCAAGTCCTCACGGTCACGGCCCTTCCTTTCACACTCCCAGTACTGAGGTGTGGTAAAGGCAGTATCACCTGCAAGCTCTTTAACATAGTCCATAATACCGTCGTTATAACAGTATTCAAAGGTTTCAAACTTTGAAGCAGACTGCTGATCCTTAAGGATAAACTTTATACCGTCGTTGACGATAGCCTGTTTTCTGATTGTGTCCTTGAAATAATCAATCGGTACATTAATATCTGTAAATACATCGAGGTCAGGCTTCCACTTAATGCGTGTGCCTGTATCCTTTTTATCGTATTTCTCTTTTTTCAGACCGCCTACATTTTCGCCCTTTTCAAAATGCAGCGTATATTTGTAACCGCCTGTATGAACCTCTGCGTCCATATATTCAGATGCGTACTGCGTAGCACACAGACCAAGACCGTTAAGACCAAGTGAAAACTCATAGTTTTCTCCGTCTGTATCATACTTGCCGCCTGCATACATTTCACAGAACAGAAGCTCCCAGTTAAACTTTTCTTCATTTTTATTGTAATCAACAGGTATTCCTCTTCCGAAGTCCTGCACCTCAATTGAACCGTCAAGGAAGCGTGTGATAACAATTCTGTTACCATAGCCCTCTCTTGCCTCATCAATTGAGTTTGACATAATCTCAAATATAGCGTGCTGGCAACCGTCAAGTCCGTCAGAGCCAAAAATAACCGCAGGTCTTTTACGAACTCGATCCGCACCTTTTAAAGATTTAATACTTTCGTTGCCGTATTCTTTCTTCTTAGCCAAAATTTCCCCTCCGATACAGAAGTTCATATTCCGTGTTATAATACAATATATTGTGCAAAAAGTCAAGATTGCTTTAATGCGTACGCATCAGTAGTGCTCAATCATCATATACTGACAAAAATCCACAGTTTTTTATAACTGTGGATTTTCATTTATATTATTGATTATATTTCCAGTTAACGGTATCGCTCAGATTACCTGCTGACGCAGTTACTGCGTTATCACCGTTTTCAAGCTGTACTGATTTAAAAACAAAAATATGTCTTTGTTTATTGTCTCCGTCTTTTATCGTCGTAATCTTTTTACCGTTAAGACGCAGTGTCACTTCTGAGGCATTGGAATACACCTTAACATCTATAGTACGCTCTTCCCTTTCTGAAAATCTGGAAGAGGTTATATGAACAACAGGCACACTGCTCCAGTATGATTTATATAGATAGAACGCATCCTTCTTTATTTTTCTATCATATGTAACAAGACCTTTATTATTCATTCCGGGCATTGCGCCCTCATTTCGTGAATCAATTGCAAAGTCAAACATATTCCATACGAAAGTACCCCATATTTTATTGGAACGCTTTTTCATAAAATACTTAAGTGCATTTTCGTGTACAATGGACTGCCATTCCTCACTGTGAAAATCGCATACGGTGTCTTTCGGCTGAGAAGGTTTTTCACTGTGATGAAGAACATTTGAGCCTGCACCATACTCCGATACTGCGACTCCCTTTAAGCGGTTCGCTCTCATGTGATAGTTTGCCTGTAATGGGAAATGCGTTTCCTTTCCGCCATACCAGCCGGGATATATATTACAGCCTCTTATATCCGCTTTCCATTTATACGATTTTGTATGATTTGTAGCTAAAGCAGAACAACGCTGATTGTCAAGTGAATGAACCAGCTTATCAAGCTCCTCCATCATATACTGTGCCGTTTTGCCGTATTCAGCCATTACCTCATTGGACATACTCCAGCAGAATATGGATGGTCTGTGGCACTGCTGTTTTATGAGTTCGGCCATTTGCAGTTTGGCATTATTCAAAAAACTTTCCTCAACGGCTTTATTTTTAAGCTTGTCAGTCGGCAAGCCTGATATACCGAGACCGCCGATTCTGTCTACAAAAGGAATTTCCGCCCAGACGAGAAGACCGTATCTGTCGCACAAATCATAAAAATGAGGATGATGCGGATAATGAGCAAGCCTTATTGCGTTTGCTCCGATTTCATAAATCATTGCAAAATCTTCATCATGCTCCTTAGCTGTAATTGCCCAGCCCATATCTTTTCTGTCCTGATGTCGATTGACACCCCTTAGCGGATAGGAAGCACCATTTAAAAAGAAGCCTTTGCGGCTGTCTATGGAAAAACAGCGAATACCGATATATTTTTCAATCTTCTCAATTTCAGTATCACCATTGTAAAGCGTAAAAACTACTTTATATAGAAAAGGATCCTTTCTGCCGTTCCAAAGATGCGGATGATGAATCGTTAAAGCTGAATCAAATCTGCCGTTAACAATATTGCCTTTTGCTTTATCAATCACCTTTTTATCATAAGATATTACATAATCTGTATTAAAATCCGTTACAGAAATATCATCACATTTTTCAAATGTATCAGGCACGGTGACTTCTGCAGTAACACTGCAGTTATCCGTAACACCATTAATCCGTGCACTGACATTAAGAACTGCCTTATCTATGATTTCAGGCGAATTATGATAGGTAACATTTACTCCGTCAGACCCATAATCATCAAGAGCGAAATGTGTTTTCTCACAAACAATAAGATGAACATCTCTGTATATTCCGCCGAAAAATGTAAAATCGGCTGTCAGCGGAATCACATCTGCAAATGGAGAATTATCTGCACAAACCAATATCTGATTATTGCCGTTTACAAGAGCATCCGTCACATTAAATCTAAACAGAGTATACCCTCCGCGATGCTGACCGATATGCATACCGTTAACATATAAATCTGCAACAGAATTCACGCCTAAAAATTCAAGCCAATATTCTTTGCTGCTATCCTTTTCAACATCCAGTGAATATTTGTACCAGCCCTTGCCACGCAGGTAATTGCCTCCGCCGTCCTGACCGTCCAAGTTATTCCAGGTATGGGGTACGGATATATCCTTCCAATCCGTATTTGAATTTATTTCACTTACATCAGATAATCCATATATAAACTGCCAATGATCTGAAAGTATTCTTTTTTCTCTCATAATGATTTAGCCTTTCCGAAATATACTTTTCTCAATAGCATTGTAACAAAGACGCAAAAATTTTTCAACAAATAAAAAGCAGCTAATGCATTTACATCATTAACTGCTTTTGGATAATCAATTATCTTTATTCATTATTTTCACTATCAGAATTGCTGTCAGTCTGTGACTGATTATCTGCATTCTCTTCAGGCTGTGCTGAAACAGTCTCAGCATCATCAGTTACAGAAGCATTCTGTACATCATCTTCTGCCTTTACAACAGCTTTCTCTTCTTTTTCTTCGATAAAGCCGTTTTCCATAAGCTGAACAAACTCGTCCTTATCAAGCTTTTCTCTTTCCATAAGCGTAACGGCAACGAGCTTGAGCTTATCCATATTTTCGGTCAGAATATCTTTCGTTCTGTTATAAGCATCATTGATAATGCGTGTTACCTCTTCGTCAATCTTGGCAGCAGTTTCCTCAGAATAATTCTTAACCTTGCCATAGTCACGTCCAACGAATACTTCCTGATTATCGCCACTGTAATTGATAGGTCCGATAACATCGCTCATACCATATCTCATAACCATCTCTCTGACAGTATTTGTTGCATGCTCAATATCATTGGATGCACCTGTTGAAACGTCATCCATAACAAGTGCTTCGGCAACTCTTCCGCCAAGCGCAGAAACTACAAAATCAAGCATTTCATTCTTGGAATTATAGTTTTCCTCCTGCGGCTGATACATTGTATAACCGCCTGCACCCATACCGCGAGGGATAATGGAAATTTCTTCAACAGGGTCATGATTATCAAGGAAATATGCCACTACTGCGTGACCTGCTTCGTGGAATGCAGTGAGCTTTAATGCTTTTTCGCTGTACTTATGAGACTTCTTCTCAGCACCCATTCGTACCTTTACCATAGCCTCCTGAATTTCAGCGTAAGTAATAGCTTTATATCCTCTTCGTGCTGCAAGAAGTGCAGCCTCATTCATAAGATTTTCAAGGTCAGCACCGACAAAACCGATTGTGCTCTTTGCAACACTCTTAAGATTAACATCCGGAGCAAGAGGCTTATTCTTGGAATGTACCTTCAGAATCTCCTCACGTCCCTTAGTATCAGGTCTTCCGACAGTAACCTGCCTGTCAAATCTGCCCGGTCTTAAAATAGCACTGTCAAGAACATCAGGTCTGTTCGTAGCAGCAATAACAATTACGCCTTCGTTAGTACCAAAGCCATCCATTTCAACAAGAAGCTGATTAAGAGTCTGCTCACGCTCATCATTACCATTGCCGAGACCTGAGCCTCTCTGACGGCCTACCGCATCAATTTCATCAATAAATACAATGGCAGGTGATTTTTTCTTTGCCTGGTCAAAAAGGTCACGGACACGAGAAGCACCGACACCGACATACATTTCAACAAAATCAGAGCCTGAGATGGAAAGGAAAGGTACACCTGCTTCACCTGCAACGGCTCTTGCAAGAAGGGTTTTACCAGTACCGGGAGGACCGACTAAGAGAACGCCCTTTGGTATTCTTGCACCAAGCTGGGTGAATTTATCAGGGTCTTTAAGGAAATCAACAAGTTCAACAAGCTCTTCCTTTTCCTCATCACAGCCTGCGACATCTGCAAAGGTTGTTTTTCTTCCCTCATCATCAGTAAGATTTTTGGCTCTTATTCTACCGAAGCTGAGTGTACGGTTTGTTTCATTATTCATTTCCTTGCTCATTTTTCTGAATGCAAATATTCCAAGTCCTGCAATAACAACAAACATCAGTATTGTCGGCACCATACTGAAAAACATATTGTTTGAAACGCCTTTTTTATAGTCGTAAACAATTTTGTTATTCTTATTCTTAGCATCATTATTAAAATTGTCTATATCATCCTTAATATCATCAAGGAAGAGAGAAACATTCGGAACGGAATACTGCTGAACCTTCGCCTTATCCTTGTCCTTTTCTACGTCCTTAAAGGTCTTATAAGAAAGATTGCCGCTTGAAAGATCAAGAGTGAATTCCGCAATTTCACCGTTTTCAAACATAGATACAATTTCAGAATACTTAGCCTCAGTTTTGCTCTGCTGATTTGCTAAAAACAGAATCGACACAACAAGAAGCACAGGAATAAGCAGATAAATTAAAATGGATTTCCAATTCTTTGCCATATTATTCATTCATTAAATCCTCCGAAGGAAGTCTTAACAGACAATATATATTCTGTGTATCAGAAGAAACCTTTACTCTTTCGTCAACACAGTATCCAATAACACCGATAATACCCTCATCGTCAGCAGCAATGCTGACAGAATCACGTATCTCCTGTGGTATTTTCTTTTCATTAAATAGCTTTTTCAGTGTTTTGGTACATCCGCGACCGGCAGGACTGATGGTATCCCCTGCCTGACGCGTACGAATTCTCACTTTTCCGATAATTTTATCACAGTCACAGTAAAAATCAACACCTTTTAAATCAAATTCAGAAATTTTTAAAACTTTCGACACAAAAGAGAAATCATTTTCTCTTGAGGTAAAATCAGCAAATCTCAGATATTTTTTATCACAGACAGCGAAATGGTTTCCTGAAATCTGTTCTTTTCCGTTTTTGCCAATCAATCGTAACACACTGTTCAGATGAACTCTGTCAAGTGTTATACCATAATCTGAAAAATATTTTAAAATAATCCTCTTAATAATTGCAATATCATATTTGCACAGCAGTTCAAGACTGAGCTTATCATCCATGCACACTTCATTATAGGCTGTATGAACCACTTTTTCAATAAAAGCAGCATCCTCATTCATATCCGAAATAAAGGCTTGCGAAGCCCTTTCAAAGTCTGGATTCAGTTTTTCAAGTTCAGGAACAATAATATTACGTATATAATTTCTGGAATATGCATTGCTTTCATTCGTGCTGTCTGTTCTGTAAAGAATATGATTTTCAGAACAAAAACTCCTTATTTCATCAGATGAAAGCTCAATAAGAGGTCTTATAATCTTTCCTCTTACAGGAGGGATTGCGCAGGCACCCTTTAAGCCTGTACCGCGTGCCAATCTGAAGATTAACGTTTCAACATTATCCGAAAGATTATGAGCAGTCGCAATTTTGCTGCAGGATACAGAATCAAAAAATTCATATCGCCTGCGGCGTGAATATTCCTCAACACCTAATTTCACTGTCTCAGCTTCATTGACCGCATCAATTGAAAGCTGATGATATTCAACAGAATGTTCTTTACAAAAATGCTCAACGAATTCAGCATCTTCAATGGATTCCTGACCCCTGATTCCGTGCTCAACATGAGCTGCAGCAACCGTAATATTGTATTTTTCAGCGGCAGAAAGCATAAAATGGAGCAGCAGCATGGAATCCGCACCGCCTGATACGGCAACAAGCACCTTGTCCCCTGCCGAAAGCATATTATATTTTTCTATTGTACTGCAAATTGTATTATAAACTTTATTATTCATAATGTGATTTATCAATTGACCTGAAGCGTGTAAACTCCTTATCAAAGGTCATTTCAATTGATCCGGTCGCACCGTGACGATTTTTTGCCACAATCAGCTCAGTTTTATTGGCGTCAATATCATCCTGCTTATCCTCAGCCACATCATTTCTGTAATAATCCTCACGATAAAGAAAAAGAACGATATCAGCATCCTGCTCGATTGAGCCTGATTCACGTAAATCCGCAAGTTGCGGCTTATGGTTTTTGCCATGACCCTCAGTACCACGAGAAAGCTGGGCACAGCAAATAACAGGAATATTCAGATCCTTCGCCATCATTTTAAGCTGTCTTGTGATTTCGGAAACCTCCTGAACACGGTTTTCCTTCTTAGATGCTGATGAAATAAGACCGAGATAGTCAATAATAATAGCATCTACATTTTTCATTCTTCTTATACGTGATTTAATTTCAGGAACAGTAATTGACGATGTATCATCAAGATAAAGCTCAACATCGTTAAACTGTCCGGCAGCATTACCAAGTCTTACCCATTCATCGTTGGTGAGCTCGCCTGTTTTCAGTTTCTGAGACTCAACACCTGCCTGTGCCGAAAGCAATCTTTCAGCCAGCTGTTCCTTTGTCATCTCAAGACTGAACACAATACATTTTTTTCTCGCACCCATTGATATATTCTGTGCAAGGTTCAGAGCAAAACTGGTTTTACCCATAGCAGGACGTGCACCGATAAGAATAAGATCTGATTTATTAAGACCTGTAAGATACTTATCAAGCATACCAAAGCCTGACGGAATACCTTTGTACTTCTCTTTGTCCTCACCTGTAATCTGAGCAAGCTTATTATATACATCGTTTACAATAACTTCGCTTATCTTGGTAGGTCCGTTTTTTTCCTTACCCTGACGGACATTATAAATCATCTGCTCAGCATTATCAAGAATAACGGATGCCTCAGCCTCACCGCTTGACGCCTGTCCGATAATTTCATTTGATATATCAATAAGCGTACGCAGATAATATTGTTCTTTAACAATCTTGATGTATTCACTGATGTTTACTGCTGACGGAACTGCCTGCTGGAGCTGTAAGAGATATTCTCTTCCGCCTGAAGTATCATACTGACCTGTTTTAGTAAGCGTATCAACAATAATTACAGGATCAATTGCTCTTGACTTTGAATACATAAGCATCATTGCACTGAATATTGCACGATGCTGAGGAAAATAGAAATAATCCGCATTAATCTCAGCAACGCATTCTTCCATACAATCTGCATCAATCAGCACACAGCCGAGAATAGACTGCTCTGCATCATAATTGACAGGCATTGTACCTGATGCCAAATTCATTTCAGCCATAGCTTATGTTAACAGAAAACCAAAAGATTTCTGTATTTCCTTTCATAAAATATAGGCTTAAGCCTCTGACACCTGAACAAATACCTTTGCACTGATGCCCTGATATACTTTAATTTCAGCCTCAACTGTTCCGAAGGCCTTCATATCCTCCATAACAATTTTGCGCTTATCAACATCAATATTCAAATCTGCTTTAATCTGGGCAGCAACATCCTTTGATGTAACGGAGCCAAACAGCTTGCCGTTTGCACCTGCTTTTGCTTTTAGTGAAAAGGTCTTTCCTGAAAGCTTATCGGCAATCTGCTGTGCTGCCTTTATTTCCTCAGCCTTGTGGAATTTTTTAGCTGATTCTTTATTGTTAAATTCATTCATTGCAGAAGCATTTGCTTCTATCGCCAAGCCCTTTGGGAAAAGGAAATTTCTTGCGTATCCGTCTGAAGCGTTTACAAGGTCACCCTTTTTACCAAGACTTTTTACATCCTGTTTCAGAATTACTTTCATAGTGTTATCCTCCTCTTAATTTTATATTTCCATAAAAATAGGCAGAATCATCGGACTGCGCTTTGTTTTTTCATACATCATTCTTGACAGCTCGTCACGCAATCTCGTTTTAACTGAATTCCAGTCGTGAAATCTATTATCATAGCATTCATCTATTACACGGCACGCAAGATCCCTTGCACTGTTCATCAGAGCCTCATTTTCTCTCACATAAACAAAGCCTCTTGAAACAATATCGGGACCGCTGACAATATAACCGCTGCTGCTGTCAATTGTAGCTACGACAATGATAATACCGTCCTTTGATAAATGCTTTCTGTCATTAAGAACGATATTGCCGACATCGCCTACACCGATACCGTCAACATAAACAGCACCTGCTGTTACCGTGTTAAGATATTTAATGCCATCATCGGAAAGCTCAATCCTGTCACCGATATTGCCGATATAAATATTTTTTTCATCAATGCCCATTGCTGTACCGAGTGAAGCGTGTCTCTGAAGATGCTTCTGCTCACCGTGAACAGGAAGAAAATATTTTGGCTTTACAAGACCCATCATCAGCTTAAGCTCTTCCTGACAGGCATGACCTGAAACATGGACATCATACATTCTTTCATATATAACCTCCACACCGCGTTTCATAAGTTCATTGACAACATTGCCGACCATTTTTTCATTGCCGGGAATCGGTGTTGCAGATATGATTACATAATCATTCGGTGTAAGGCTGACCTTACGATGCTCTCCGAATGCCATTTTTGTAAGTGCTGACATTGGCTCGCCCTGAGAGCCTGTTGTGATTATTACAAGCTTATCATCAGGATAATTTCTGATAAGATTAATATCAATCAGCAAACCCTGAGGAACATTAAGATAACCAAGCTCACTGCCGACATTTACAAGGTTTTCAAGGCTTCTGCCTATCACTGCAACCTTTCTGCCGCGAGACTGAGCAACATCAATAATCTGCTGAACCCTATGAATATTTGAAGCAAAGGTAGCAACAACAATCCTCTTGTTTTTCGCTTTCCTGAACAGCAGTTCAAACGATTCACCGACCAATTTTTCACTCATTGTATATCCGGGACGTTCTGCATTAGTAGAGTCGGAAAGAAGTGCAAGTACACCCTTTTTTCCATATTCCGCAAATCTCGGAAGATCAATCATATCACCGTCAACCGGTGTTGTGTCAATCTTAAAGTCACCCGTCTGAATAATAACACCGGCAGGACAGCGAATAGCAAGACCCACTGCATCAGGAATAGAATGATTTACATGTATCATTTCAATATTAAAGCTGCCGAGTGTAATATTGTCTCTCGCCTTAATCTCCACAAGCTTAACGGAATTCAAAAGATTATGCTCCTCGAGCTTGCCTCTGATAAGACCTATTGTAAGTTTCGTTGCATAAATCGGAATATTAACCTTTTTCAAAAGATACGCAAGACCGCCTATATGGTCCTCGTGTCCGTGTGTAATTATAACACCCCTGATTTTTGAAGCATTATGTTCAACATAAGAAAAATCCGGTATTACGATATCAACACCAGGTAAATCCGAATCAGGAAAGGCAAGACCGCAGTCAACGATAAACATATCATCTGCGTATTCATAAACGGTCATATTTTTTCCAATTTCATTCATACCGCCGAGAAAAGCAATACGAACAGACTCCTTAGTCTTCGGCGGCTGAAGAGTTTTTCTGTTTGAGGCTTTGCGGTAAGTTACATAACGCTTTTTGGAATTCCGTTTTCCGTAAGCGTTCTTACTGCCTTGCCTATTTTGATTTGTCATTTAATAACCTCCATAAAAATAAAATTTTTCCGTTCACATTAATTATATCATATAATAAGGCATAATCTCCCACTTGTCAAGTAAAGTATAATACACGTCACATATTGATTATTACCAGATTTAGTGGTAAAATATGTTTACTTTAAAAAAAATAAATTCAAAGGTAACAAATATGAAAGAAATAAATATCTACACAGACGGCGCCTGCAGCGGCAATCCCGGAAAGGGCGGCTGGGGTGCTGTGCTTGTATACAAAGGAACTGAAAAAGAAATTTCAGGCGGAAGTGCTGATACCACCAATAACCGAATGGAGCTCACTGCCGTCATTGAAGCATTAAAGCAGTTAAAAGAAGTGTGTAATGTAACACTTACTACAGATTCAAAATACGTCTGCGACGCTGTTACAAAGGGCTGGGTCTATTCCTGGAAGAAAAACGGCTGGAAAAAAGCAGATAAAAAGCCTGCGCTTAATGTTGATTTATGGGAGGAGCTTCTTCCCCTGCTTGAAAAGCACAATGTCACATTCAATTGGGTAAAGGGTCACAATGGTCACCCATACAACGAACGATGTGACAGGCTTGCCGTAAGCTTTTATCAGAATATGTAATCAGATGGATTCCTTATCAATAAAACCAATACCGATACCAAGCTTACCTCCGTTCAGAAGATGCTTTTTAGCATTTTTCTGAAGGGTGGTATTTTCTTTATATTTTTTCTTGTTTATATGTCTTTTACCGAAAATCCTTTCAATCGCCTGACTGTCAGCATCAATAGAATATGCAATGTGAAACAGAGAGGAAAAGCGAAGTATATTGCTTTGAGGCATCATAAACTTCTGATTATCTCCGTATAACAGCCAGCTTTCACAAAAGAAAAATCTGTACTTATAATCAGGGAAATGCTTTTTGAAAAATTCTTTTGCACATTTAAGCGACTGAACACAATCGGAATACGCCAGCCTTTCTCCCTGCGGTATATGAACATAGATAACCTTTTCACCGTAATCAAAGGGCAGCAAATCATATTTGAGCAGTTTATTTTTTATTGTCACAAGCTGATACTGCAGTCGTCCGATTTTAAAAAGCTCAAAGGATATATGATTTTTTATCCAATTATAATTCTTCAGACCTTTATTGCCGTTATTTTCACACCAGATGCGGATATCGTCAACTGTGTCTGAAAATATTTTTTCATCAATCGAGTATTGCTTGTATTTTTCAAAGGTATATCCTAAGCATTCAATCATAACTGCAAGACGTGTCAAATCACTTTTCAAAGCGAGTGACGAAAAATTACCGTTCTTACATTTATCGGCAAGCGACATAATATTGACCCTGTCCTTATGGGCAAGGTCAATTACTTTTTGTTTTAAATTTTCATCAAGATTAATATAATGAATTAAGTCAAGCATTATTGATTTCCTGTCTGTTTTTCTGTGGTAGCAGATGAAGTTGATTTATTGTCACTCTGATTTTCAGTCTTTTTAGCTGCAGATGTAGTTGTGCTCATTTTTTCATACTCAGCTATGAGTCCTGAAGAAACAATATGCTTAATCTCATAATCTATAGAATACTGACTGAGCAGAGAAAGAACATCAAAATTAAGGAAATTGCTGTCTGCATCTTCATCCTGAACAACAAATTTTGTGCCTTTTTCAAGATATTTAATTTCCTTTTCAAGCCCTCTCAAGCCGTCTACCTCAGTTCCCTCAAAGAAAATATAAGTGCCCTTAACGGTTATAATTCCTTCAAACTCATTAACCTGCTGTGTCGTATAGGACTTTTTGGTTGTGGTAGTCGTTTCAGGCTTGCCAATCGGAATGACATCATTATATACAAGCACGCAGATTACTGCTGCAGCAATTGCCACAAGAACAAGAATAACATAGGGTGCTTTACTCTTCTTTTTCTTCTTTTTAAAACGATGACGCTCAAGAGTAGGTGTATCTGCTGATTCCTCATCAGTATGCGTAGCACTCATTGTAACTTCATTGGCTGTTTCCTGAAATGAAGCATCATCTTTTTTATGTACAACAAGAGGACTGTCAAGGACATCCTTTTTCATTTCTTCTTCCATAAAACTATACCTCAAATAATTATTAATATAATTCTAACACAAACAATAACATTTTTCAATAAGTATTGAATTTCCAATATAAAATTGATATAATAATTTTATAATTGTTTTTTTACCGGAGGCAAATTATGAGAATACTTACATTTGACATTGGCGGAACAAATATTAAATATGCATTATGCAATGAAAAATTTGTTCTCAGCGACAAGCACACTATCCCTACAGAAGCACAGAAGGGCGGTCAGGAGCTTGTATTGAAAATCATATCCATAATTGAACAATATGATAATATTGACAGAATAGGTATCTCAACTGCCGGTCAGGTTGACAGTGAAAACGGTATTGTTGTTTATTCAACAGATAACATACCTTACTACACAGGAATGATGGTAAAAAAAATAATTGAAAACAAAACCGGCATACCGACATTTGTTGAAAATGACGTAAACGCCTTTGCCATGGGTGAAGCAAGATTCGGAGCTGCTAAGGGAAAATCCGATTTTATGGCACTGACCTACGGAACAGGAATCGGAGGT
This sequence comes from uncultured Eubacterium sp., assembly GCA_910577195.1. Lineage (GTDB taxonomy): Bacteria > Bacillota > Clostridia > Oscillospirales > Acutalibacteraceae > Eubacterium_R. Next base: position 259,332 of record CAJTLP010000003.1, read on the forward strand.
GCACTGTTCCTTGACAACAAGCTTTATAAGGGAATGGGTTCATCAGCCGGTGAATTCGGACATATGATTACGCACGCCGGCGGAAAGCAGTGCACCTGCGGCGGTGAAGGCTGTTATGAATGCTATGCATCAACAAGAGCTCTCCTTGAAAGTGTAAATAAAAGGAACTCCACAAATCTTAATGCCTTCGAAATATTTGAAAAGGAAAACTTTACCAAGCCTGAAATCCGCTCTGTTATTGACCAGTGGATTGACGAAATGATTATCGGCTTAATAAATATTATCTATATTTTCAATCCGCCTCTTATCGTTCTTGGCGGCGGTATTATGAACGAGGATTATGTTATAGATTTAATTGACAGAAAAATTTATAACCTGCTTATGGAAAACTTCAGAGATGTGAACATTGTACGCTCAAAGCTCGGCAGTGATGCCGCTTTGCTCGGCGTCGCATCGGAAGCATCAAAGCTTGAACATATCGGATAAAATATAATATATATGATAAAGGAGACGATACGGTTTTATGCCCTATCGTCTCCTTTCAATTTACACTTTAAATGTTCTTAAATAACTCTTTTTATCCTTTTCAACTCTGTAGGACTCACATATTTTCTGTATCGCTTTATTATGTACCCAGTCAGGAAGTGTTTTGCTTTCAAGTAAAGGCAAAATCTTATTTTCATATTTCACATATGCAACCGATACTGCCCATGCCACTGCCATATTTACATAGTATAAATCAGACTTTATTGAAAAAAGTATATCAATTGCACGGTCAATATATTCATCAGTCAGATAATAATCCATTATCATAACAACTGCAAAACGTATATCGTATTCATTGCCTGACAGGTAAGGCCGAATAAATTCCCATACCTCTTCCCTGTTCTTCTCTGTAAACTTAAAGGTTGAACAGGAGCAGTCACATACTGCCCAGTTGTCAATAAGTGGGATAAATTCCGCAAGCTCCTTAAGATGCTCGTCAATACTGCATTTTCTGTAGCCTGCCATAAAGCCTCTTAACATTTTTTCTTCGTAATATTTTGAAGCCACATCAGCATTTTCCTTAAGTGCCTGCTTTGCAATTTTTCGTAAAACAGGCACACGCACACCGATAATCTCGTCAGCAGGAACATTCGGTATCAGCTTTGAATGGAAATTCTTATAACCTATATCCTGATGTTTAAACAGCTCATCTCTTACATTCATCACAAATACTCCTTAAGCTCTGAAAATCTTTCATCATCTGATATGACTAAATTTTCTTTAATTTCGCAATCTATCAATACTGTATCAATAAGTTTTGGATTCCTGACCTCCAAAGCATTTTCTTTATATCTTATAATATTGCTGATTCCGCCTAATGCTTTGACAAAAGTATTAAGCCTTGCAGGGATATATATATTCATACAATCTGTTATGCCGTGCTTTTCGTATATGAGTTTATACACGAAATAGCCTATAGCTACGAAAACCATTCCGCCTGCAAGCAGATACACCGCGTTATCCATATACAAAATCATTTCAGCAATTCCGCCGTTAAAAATATATCCCACACCTAAATTCAGAATAAATGCCGAAAGATAGGACAGTGCACCGATAAATAAAACAGATATAAATAAAAACGGACTTTCAAAAAATAAGAACAAAAGCATAATACTTATGTTACCGCTTAAAACAGCACCGACAGTAACAGCAATCAAAGCATATTTCTGAGCACCCTTTAAATTTGAAAGCAAAGACAGTGCTATGCCAAGCAGTGCAAACAGCAGAAAATAATGCCCTGACAGATAGCCTGAAACAAGATTACCGGTATAGCCTGCACTGAACAAGTCCTTCACACCTGTTATGATTTCACCTGAATACATAACTGAACCGCCGTAGCTTTTATAAAAAAACATTTCCTTAAAAGTATCTATTCCGAACAAGGAAAAAACCGTATCAAATATACTGAAAAGCACAGGTGAAAAATAACCTTTACCGGATACACGCTCAGACAGCCACATCACAAAGTTATCAAAATAATCAATCAGAAATCCAAACAGAATACCAAATAGAATGGAGCAAATCATTGTAGAGGACAATGCCAATACCTTATCAAATCTGTTAAACAGGAAAGAGCATAAAAGTGCAATAACAATTCCTGAAAAATATACTGTTCCATTGCCATAAAACGCACCTGCTGCCGTAGTGAAAACAGCAAGACAGAGCACACTCCAGAATGCTTTAAAGGAATTTTTTCCGTTTGTCAGCTGTAAGGTAATGAAATAACAGAAAACATACCCCAAAAGATTATAAAGAAGCTCAGCAAAATTTTCAAAAACAATTGCACTGTCGGATGAAATATGATTTCCGATAAGAAGCAATATCTCTGCTATTACGATAAAAGCCGAACAAAAAAGGAACGGAAAAAGTGATGCTGTCTGTAACTTATTTAAACCATTAAAAAATCTCATATCATCATTATGTGCAATAATAATGATATAAATTCAGTTATGATTTCTTTTCTTTAAAATACTTTTCAAACAGCTCAGCATGTATAATAGGTTCAGCCTGCTCCCCTGCGACAATAATATGATCAACGAATTTGAAAGTCATAGAATCCATTATACGTTTCAGCCTGAACGTAAAATCAATATCATTTGCTGATGCATATGCCTCACCGTCAGGATGATTATGTGCAAGAAAAACATAGGCTGACTTGTCCCTCATTGCATTCTGAAGAATACGCTCAACGTCAACATCGCAGCAGTTTGCCGTACCTGAGCCAACAATATGCTTATTTATAATTTTACCATTATTTTTCGTATTTACCTGAACTATTTTTTCAACGGTTTCATTGCAAAGCTCGTTGATAAAATATTTTTTTGCATCCTCAATCGTTATTATATGTGTAATATTTTTGTTACGATTATGAATTACCCTGTCATTAAGCTTTTTGATTGAAGAAATCGCAACAGCTGTTGACTCGCCTACACCTTTTACATTCATTAAATCCTGAGGTTCAGCGTTAAGTACACCCTCAAGCGAGCCGAATTGATTGATTAAATCATAGGACAGTTCCTTCACATCACGTCTTGGTATCACAATGGAAAGGAACAATTCAAGCAAATGATGATCAGGTGCATTATCCATACCACCGGACAAATATTGTTCCCTCAGGCGCTGTCTGTGTCCCTCTCTGCTTAAATCTGCCAAATCCATTCTCCCTTCACTACCACTTCCTGTTATCAAAATCGGGGCACTGCTTATCCTTGAGCACTGCTCTGATTTCAACATAACAGCCGCATTTAAGGCACATACCGGAAATAAGATAATCGCATTCCCTGCATTTACGCAGCCTGTCCCTATATGCGTCATCACCTATTTTCAAATCATCACTGAGATTTGAAATATAATCCCTTACTGTCTCAAAGGATTTTTGCTCTCCTGCCTCAAGGAGCAGGCATTTCTTACACAGATGATTCATCACTCAATGATAAATTTAACAACACTGCATGGCGGAATATTTGCAGTAAAACCGTCTGAATGCTTTTTAAAATCAGTAAATTCAACCGTCTTGACCGAATCCGCATTATCAAAATCATTTTTAGAATGTATATCACCAAAAAGTATTTCTGCCTTAATACTCTTTACCCTTGTATCTGCAATCTGACATTTTATCTTTGAAGCCTTTGTAGCAGAAACATTTGTTACCGTTGAATAAATAATACCGTTTTCATCAACTGAAGCGGACTCAATAAGCTGAGGACAGCTTCTCTTAATTTCTTTTGACTCAATATTATCCGTAGTAAGGTATGAGCCAATAAGAGTGTTATCCTGATGGTCCTTATACATTTTGAATACGTGATATGTCGGTGTAAGCACCATTTTATCCGCTTCTGTCAGAACAACAGCCTGAAGCACATTTACTGTCTGGGCGATATTTGCCATAATAATTCTGTCAGAATGCTTATTGAAAATATTAAGCGTAAGCGCTGCTACAATTGCGTCACGCATTGTGTTCTGCTGATAAAGGAATCCGGGATTTGTTCCCGGCTCAACATCATACCAGGTACCCCACTCATCGACAACAAGCTGTACCCACTGCTGAGGATTCACAGCATTCATAACAGCTATATGATTATTTATAAGCTCCTCCATGCGGTATGCTTTACAGATTGTTCTGTAATAATCGTTGGTATTGAATTCAGTCGAAGAGCCCTTATTATCCCAATTATCATTAGGCAAGGTATAGTAATGAAGTGCTATCCCCTTTGCGTGATGCTTAACCTTGTCCATTACCTCTTTCATCCAGTGATAATCATCAACATTGGGACCGCAGGCAATTCTCATAATTTTATTGTCAGAGTTATAATCTCTGACATATGTATTATATCGCTTGTAAAGGCAACCATAATATTCAGGGTCCATATGGCCGCCGCAGCCCCAGGATTCGTTGCCCACTCCGAAATACTTGACCTTCCATGCTTTATCCTGTCCGTTTTTTCTGCGAAGCTCAGCCATTGGAGAAACGCCGTCAAAGGTCATATACTCAACCCATTCACTCATTTCAGCCACAGTGCCTGAGCCGACATTTCCGTTGATATATGTATCGCAGCCAAGCTGACGGCAGAGTTCAAAGTATTCGTGCGTACCAAAGGAATTATCCTCTACAACTCCGCCCCAATGGGTGTTTATCATTTTCTTTCTGTTCTCTTTCGGACCGATACCATCCTTCCAGTGATACTCGTCCGCAAAACAGCCTCCCGGCCATCTGAGAACAGGAATACCCATATCCTTAAGTGCGTTTACAACATCACATCTCATACCGTTTACATTAGGAATTTTTGAATCCTTACCAACAAAAATTCCGTCATAAATACATCTTCCGAGATGCTCTGCAAAATGTCCGTAAATATCTTTATTTATTTTACTTATTTTCTGATTCGGATTAATAAGATATTTTTCCATAACTTAAATATTTTCTCCCAGAATAATTTAATAATTTAATTTTTATATTGCCATATTATAACATCAATTTAAAATTGTCAATAAAGGATTGACATCGTTTTAGATTACTGTTATAATATTCCTATAAAAAAGATAGGAATTTGATTGATATGCACATTGAAAAAATAGCTCAGCTTATAAAAGAAAATCACTCCGATGCGGTCATATTGCTTAACGAAAGCAATATGCATTATGCCTGCGGTTTTTCGCCAAGTGAGGGTGTTGTAGTTATCACTGCCTGCGGCGACGGCTACCACATAGTAGACTCCAGATATACGGAAACAGCTATATGTCATTCCAAAAAAACAGGACTTTCAGTTATCGAAATCAACAGCACATTTGCCGATGAAGTAAAAAAAATAGCTGATAAACACGGCATTAAAAGAATTTTTTTTGAAAATGAAACAATTTCTTTTATGCAGTATGAAAAATACACGCAGCTTTTAACCGATACCGAATTTATCCCTCTCGATAATCAATTTATGCAGTTAAGAAATGTTAAGGATATTGAGGAAATAAATTTAATTAAGGACGCAAATAATATTGCTGAAAAATCTTTTCTCGAGCTTTTGCCTGAGGTAAAGGCAGGAAAAACAGAAAAGGAGCTGGCTGCCCTTTTTGATTATATTATGGCAAAAAACGGCTCAGACGGAGTAAGCTTTGACACGATTCTTCTGGCAGGCAGCCATACATCCATGCCTCACGGTGTACCGTCTGACAGAAAGATTAAAGACGGTGATTTTGTTCTGTTTGATTTTGGCGCAACCTGCAGCGGATACCATTCGGATATGACAAGAACGGTTGCAGTGGGTCATGCTACGGATGAAATGATTGAAGCATATAACCTTGTTTTAAAAGCACAGCTGGCAGGCATAAAAGCACTTAACAGCGGTGTAAAATGCGCTGATGTTTACAAAGCATCATATGATGTACTTGAAGAACAGGATATGGCAAAGTATTTTCGCCACAGCTTAGGGCACGGTGTTGGTCTGGATATACATGAGGGCTATAACGCTTCGCCTAAAAGCAAGGACGCCTTCGAGGTTGGAAATGTTACGTCAATTGAGCCGGGTATATATATCCCTGACAAATTCGGTATAAGAATTGAGGATTTGCTTTACATTTCTCCAAGAGGCAGAGAAAATCTTTCAAAAATAACAAAGGAGCTTATTATATTATAAAAGGAGCTTATTATATTATAAATGAAACAAAAATTTTTAGTAACAGGTATGAGCTGTGCTGCCTGCTCTGCAAGGGTTGAAAAAGCAGTAACACCTTTAAGCAAAGAGGTAGCTGTTAATCTGCTTGCAGGAACAATGGTTGCAGAATATGAATGTGAAACAGATGAAATAATCAACGCCGTAAAAAATGCAGGCTACGGCTGCGAGCCTTTCAAACTGAAAAAGTCTGAAAACACCAAAGAGATTAAGGAAATGAAAAAACGTGTAATCATCTCCCTTATTTTCCTTGTTCCGCTTATGTATCTTTCTATGGCTCATATGCTCGGCTATACTCTGCCGTGGATACTTGGGGAGCATATGCCCAATGCCATAGGGCAGCTGATTTTCCTTGTTCCGATTCTGATTGTCAACAGAAAATTCTTCACCAATGGTTTTTCTGCACTTGTCAAGCTGAATCCGAATATGGACAGCTTGGTTGCGGTTGGCTCAGGAGCCTCACTGATTTACAGTCTGGTATCTATGTTTGCATTTGAAAATCATCACCTGTATTTCGAGTCGGCAGGAATGATACTGGCACTGATAACTGTCGGCAAATTCCTTGAAACCCTGAGCAAGGGCAAAACAAAGGACGCCATTAATTCACTGATAGACCTGGTACCTGAAAAAAGCATCATAATGAAGGACGGTGCTGAAACAGAAATAGAATCATCACTGATACAGGAAAATGATCTTGTTGTTGTTAAGCCCGGTATGAGAATAGCCGTAGACGGTGTTATCACTGAAGGAGCAGGTTCAATAGATCAGAGTGCGGTTACTGGTGAAAGTGTACCCGTTGATTTATCCGCAGGAGATAAAGTAATAAGCGGAACTGTCAACAAAAACGGTAATTTTATTTTCAAAGCGACCCAGGTCGGAGAGGACTCAACACTGTCAAGAATCATTGCACTTGTCGAGGATGCCTCCTCATCAAAAGCACCTGCACAGAGACTTGCTGATAAAATTGCATCCATCTTTGTTCCTGTTGTAATTGCGATTGCTGTTATTGCTTTCATTGTCTGGCTGATTATCGGCAAGGGCTTTGAATTTGCATTTTCAATCGGTGTTTCCGTATTGGTTATAAGCTGTCCGTGTGCACTCGGACTTGCAACACCTTGTGCGATTATGATAGGCACAGGAAAGGGTGCTGAAAACGGCATACTCTTCAAAGATGCAGCAGCACTTGAAAATCTCGGAAAGTGCAACACAATTGTTTTTGACAAAACCGGTACAATCACAAAGGGTGAAATGTTTGTAACTGATGTTACAGACAAACAGTATCTTGATATCATTTATACGATTGAAAACATATCTGATCACCCATTGTCTGCGGCAATCTGTAAATTCTGTAAGGAAAACAATGCCAAGCTTCTTGATATAGAAAGCAGTGAATACCTTATAGGAAAAGGAATCACTGCCACGATTGACGGAAAAACCTACAAGGCAGGTAATGAAAAGCTCACCGGTTTCAGCGACAACGAATATTCTTACAGCGGTAAAACACCTATTATATTTACCTGCAATGATGAATACTTATGTACAGTTGCAGTGGCTGACAAAATCAAAGATGATGCAAAGGAAACCATTGAAAGCATCAATGCTGATACAATTATGATTACCGGTGACAATGAGCTGACAGCTTATGCCATAACCCAGCAGGCAGGAATCAAAAATTTCATCGCTTCGGCACTGCCTGATGATAAGGAAGAAAAAATACGAGAGCTTATTGACAACGGCAAAACGGTTGCTATGGTCGGTGACGGAATCAATGATTCCCCTGCTCTCACTCGTGCAGATGTGGGAATTGCAATCGGTGCAGGGTCGGATATAGCCATTGAATCGGCAGATGTTGTACTTGTTTCCGACAAGCTTTCAGATGTTTCAAAGGCAATAAGATTGTCAAAGAAAACACTTAAAAATATCAGAGAAAATCTTTTCTGGGCATTTTTCTACAACTGTTTGGGAATTCCTCTTGCAGCAGGTGTATTTTACGGAATATTCGGCTGGACGCTGAATCCTATGATTGCCGCTGCCTGTATGAGCTTAAGCTCTGTTACAGTTGTTTTGAATGCATTAAGACTCAGAAGATTCAAATAAAAAATACGGAGGTATACGAAAATGAAAAAAATCATTTCAGTTGAAGGAATGTCTTGTGAGCACTGCGTTGCAGCAGTGAAATCAGCACTTGAAAAGCTTGACGGTGTTAAAGCAACTAAGGTTGATTTAAAGAAAAAAACTGCAACAGTAAAGCTCAGTGACAGCGTAGCTGACGAGGTATTAAAAGCAGCTGTTACAGAAGCCGGCTTCACACCGGTTTCTGTTATTGAAAAATGACAAATCATCTAAGTATATAAAAGTATATAAAAAGGTCTGTATCGTTTGATACAGACCTTTTCTTTGCTTATTAATTATTATTCTCTTGTTTTCTTGTAACAATGCAGGAGGATACTGTGTGATTTTTTACATCAAGAACTCTGATATCAAGCTCCGATGTTTCAACAGTAAACTTTGTTCCGTCATTTGGTATTTTACAATACAGACCGAAAATATAGCCGCTGAGGGTTTCATAGGTGTCAACAGGCAAATCTGTTTTTGTCAAAGCAGCTACCTCATCAAGAGATACACAGCCTTTGATTTTCCACGATTTATCTGTAAGACTGACAACATCAGGCTGAGCGTCGGCAATCACCTTATCATTATCAAGGTCACCCACAAGCTGCTCCAGCAAATCATTCATAGTAATGATTCCGACTGTACCGCCGTATTCATCAAGAACAACAGCAAAATGATTATGGCTTTTCTGCATAAGGTCAAAAAGCATATCAATTTTCATTGTTTCAGGAACATATACCGGCTGAACAAATGCTTCATTCAGAACAGCATCACGCGTTTTATTCTTAATTCTGAAAAACTTTTTGGAATCAAGAACAGCAACCACATTGTCAATTGAATTCTTATAAACCGGATACATACTGTGGGTGCTTGCGGAAATAATCTTTTCCCAGCACTCAACATCCTCTTCAAGGTTTAAAGCAAGTATTTCCTTTCTATGCGTTGAAAATTCACCTGCATCCTTATCATCAAATTCAAACACATTAACAATCAGCTTCTGTTCATTTTTATCTATTATACCCTTCTGACTGCCCATATCAACAAGCATACGTATTTCCTCTTCAGAAACCTCTTCATCATTTGAATTGGGGTCAATACGGAAGATACGCAAAACAATATTGGTAGACGCAGTAAGGAGCCACACAATAGGTGTAAACAGCTTTGACATCACATAAATGAGTCCTGAAAGACCGAGCGCAATCTGCTCCGTTTTCTTCATCGCAAAACGCTTTGGAACAAGCTCACCGAAAACAAGTGTTAAATAGGAAAGAATGAGCGTAATAACAACAACTGCGATTGTATCAAGTGTTGAGGCATTTATTTTCACACCTAAAGAAAGCAGCCAATCAACAAGTATCTCGGAAAAATTGTCAGCGGCAAAAGCACTTCCCAAAAATCCTGACAGTGTAATTGCAACCTGAATGGTAGCTAAAAATCCTGCCGGCTTTGAGGTAAGCTTCATAAGTCTTTTCGCACGCTTGTTTCCCTCTTCTGCCATTTTTTCAAGTTTCAGTTCATTCATTGAGACAATAGCTATCTCTGCACTGGCAAATATCGCATTAATCGCAATAAGAACTATCTGTAATAAAATCTGACACCATAATGGTATGTCCAAAAGAATTCCTCCCAATAACTCAATTATTTATTATTCATTATGTTAAAGCTATTTATTCCTTTTCATTTTCAATAGCTTTTTTAAATGCACCCTCAACATCCATAAGATATTTATAGGAATACCAGGATGCATTGCGATTTATCATATCAAGAATATCCAGGCAGATATCCTTGCTGATGATATATTTAGTAATGGAAAACTGCTCACGTATATTCTTGGTAAAATAAGTTACATTAAACAGATGAAAATCAGTTAAAAGCAAAAATACACCCTGCTGGAATTTCATCCTTGTATTTGTTGGCACATCTATCAGCTTTGCTTTGGGAACCGGCTTTGAACCGATATGCTCAAGATGCTTTCTGAAATCATCAGGCATCGGCAGAATATGCTTATTTGCAAAAATATCCTTAACTGCCTTTTTTATATCATCTTCCTTAATACAGCTGACATAAACACTGAAATCCTTGAGCCACTGATTTGCCACATTGATATCATTTGTATAATCATTAAAATCCTTAAGCTCCAGAACATAGAGAATAATATCATCATCAAATTCAGTTCTGTCCTTAAGAGCAAAGGATAGTGACGGATAAAGACTTTTGGTAAAATCTATAAGTGGTGAAAAATCACAGTAATGCTGTGCAAAAGCACATATTTCATACATATTATCCACATCAGCTTTTCCCATAGTTTTATTAAACACATCAACAAAACTGCCCATACCGGCATAATAATTATACAGATAATGTGAATCAATATGAACGATTCCCAAATCGTTATCCTTAAAAAGCTCCTTTGGCTTTCTGAACATAGTCGGAATCAGATGCCTGTTTGGGTCATTAATCCGCTCTCCTCTGTAAAAAAGCTGCTTGCCGCACAAAAAATCATTTAAAATATATTTTTCAAATTCTTCGTAAGTATCTATCTTTTTACTGACAGAGCTGAAATCAAAATCAAGTTCATCGCTGATTTTCTCGTTCAATGATTCCAACCGTTTTTTGAGATGCTCTCTTGCTGAAAACATAATCACATTCCGCCTTATTCAATGGAAGAAACAAGCTGGAAAGCTGCTTCGGTTGCATTTGCAATTCTTCCGATTTTATCACTGTCTCCGATGTTATAGACCTTATAATCGCTGCTGTTCTTTATCTCATCATAAAGGCATGTATCAGGTCTTACACCGAGTGACAGAACAACATAATCCGCATCAACTGTCACCGTCTTTTTATCAGAAATGCGCTCAAGAGCAATTGAGCTGTCATTAATGGAAAGCAGCTTGTGACCGGGCATAAATACGGTACCTGCTGACTCAAGCTTCGGCATAGCATCATCAACGTGCTGGAACCATGCACCGGGTGCAATTTTATCAGCCATTTCAACAATAGTAACCTTATTGCCCTGCTCTGCCAAAAGCTCACTTGTTTCAAGACCTGTCATACCTGAGCCGATAACAGCAACCTTTTTATTCTCAAGGGTGATATTACCGTTAAGAATTTCAGTTACAGTGGTGACATTCTCTCTCTCAAAGGGTTTAGGGAAAACTGCATTGCCGCCTGTAGCATTGACAACGATGTCAGGCTTATATGTATCAACAATATCCTTTGTTGCTTTTACACCAAACTCAATCTGAACACCAAGCTCTTTCACATTATTCAAAAGGTCTGCACATACCCAGCCCATTTTTTCCTTATGAGGCGGCTTTTTAGCAAGATTCAGCTGACCGCCTGCACAATTCTCTTTTTCAATAACAGTGACATCAAATTCACGTTTAGCCAGAAGCTCAGCCGCCGATAAACCTGCAGGACCTGCACCGATAATGAGTGCCTTTCTGCCGTTTCCGTTCTTTTTCAGGTAAGTGTTTTCTCTGCCTACAAAAGGATTTACGGAACAATGACCGTGACTGTATTTGTATGCATTTTCCATCATACTTTCAAAACAGTATAAGCAGCATACACATCTTTTAATTAAGTCTTCATTTCCTGACTGTGTTTTATTTACCCAATGGGGATCTGCAATAAGAGGTCTGCCGAGAGAAATGAAATCCTGTATTCCCTCCTCAAGCTGCAGCTCAGCCTGCTTTGGTGAACGTATAAGATTGGCAGCAATTACAGGAATATCAACAACCTCTTTGACCTTAGCAGCAAGGTGCTTTCTCCAGCCGCAGTCAAAGGTAGTCGGCTCAAGCCAGTAGTTAAATGTATCATAAGAGGCTGAGGAAACATCAATTGCATCAATACCTTTATCGCTGAGGATTTTTGCCATTTTGAGACCTTCCTCAATACCGTAGCCTTTGCCCGGCTGACCGATTCTGTCATACATCTCATCAACAGTAAGACGAACAACAATCGGAAAATCCTTTCCGCAGTTTTTTCTGATACCGTCAATTATCTCAGTAAGAAATCTCATTCTGTTTTCAAGGCTGCCGCCGTATTCATCCGTACGCTTATTGGTATTCGGTGACAAAAACTGCTGAATCAGATAACCGTGTGATGCGTGAAGTTCCACACCGTCACAGTCTGCTTTTTGAACTCTTACTGCACCTTCAATAAACTCGCAGATTAATTTCTTTACAGCTTTAGTTGACAGTCCTCTGTTAACGCTTTCACTCATTTTGCTTTTTTCGCATTTGCTCGGTGCTACTGTTCGCGGAACAATATCCTTGTCTTGAAGCTTTTTTCCGGGAGGTATAACGGCACCTGTTAATATCTTGGTATAAAGCTCCCCCATAAGCTTATCGCCCACAACACAAAGCGGAACTGTACCAATCATCAGTCCGAGATTCTGTCGTCCCGGATGATGAAGTTCAACCATAATTTTACAGTTATGACGATGAATGCGCCTTGCCATTTCCTTTAAAGCAGGTATCTGATAATCATGGCTCATACCAAGCTGTCCGAAAGAAGAGGCGCCTGTAACATCGTTTACACGAGTAATTTCGGTGAAAATTAATCCGACACCGCCTTTAGCACGTTCTTCATAATAATCCATCATCTTTTTTGTTGCACAGCCGTTATACTGACCGAAGCCCATACACATCGGTGCCATAACAACTCTGTTTTTAATTTCCACACTGCCTATTTTCATAGGCGTGAACAGCTTTTCATATTTCATAATTTCACCTTTATATTATGTAAGATAAGGGCACCTTTGCGGTGCCCTGTGTAAAATTTTATTTTCTTTTTGACTTTTTCTTTTTTCCTTTATTGGCATTTTTATGAGCGTATTTCTTTTCCTTTTCAAGATCCTGAGCTTTGGACCATTTGAAAAACCAAAGAACAATAAGACCTATAACAGCCAAAACTGCAATAACAATGATCAAAGCGGTTACGGTTTTACTTATTGTACCAATCTTCTCAATGGTCTTCATCATAAAAGTACCGGACGGAGAAAACTGTTGTTCCCCATTATATTCATAAAGGGCATCACCGTTAACGACCACCTCTTTGCCATCCTTATCTGTAAAATAGAACTGAAGTCGGTTTGCAAGCTCATCCGTATCCTTATTATAATCAGGATTTTCTCTTCTATAAATCTTAATCTCTTCATCGCCTACAGTCTGTACAACAGACTTCGGCATAACACGAAGCATAAGATTCATTTGTTCTTCAGGGGTAGCAGTTTTAAAAGATGAAACCGCCACATTGATTATCACGAGAACGGCAACTAAAATTACTGCTATAACCGATACTGCAGCAATTGCTATCTTTTTAATCTTTTTCATTGAAACTTCCTCATTAGATAAAATATAGAACTTATTAATTAAGGAGCAAAGTCAAGCCCTGCTCCCTAAACACAGAATTATTGTTTCTTTTTCGCTCTGGCAGCAAGCTTTGCTTTGGCTTCTTCAACCTTCTTAGCTTCCTCTTCGGCTGCTGCTTTTTCTGCTTCGGCATTAGCCTTTTCTCTTTCAATCTGCTTCTGGCGCTCTTTTTCCTCTTTTTTAGCCTTGCGAGCAAGTCTTTCCTCCTCAAGCGTTTCATCGCTCTTTGCAGGTGCCTTTGCCACAGCAATATTTATGCCGGTTGCAGCAAAAAGAAGAACAATTGCAACAAAATAGCCCCAAGAAACAGAAGCACCGCCGTTAATAACAGGAAAATCACCGAAATTGAAAGCAGTAAACTGCTGAGCAAGCGAGCCGCTCATTACAAAGCAGACAACAGCTGCAACAGAGGCTGCTACAGAAAGAGCATCAAAAACAATGGTCGACTTTGTCTTTGGTTTTTTACACATAATAATATTAAGGAAAAATGCAATAACAATGAAAAGTGCACTGAGAACAAAAAGTATATATCCAGCAACACCTAAAGTAACAGCACCGCCGAAGCCCTCAAACTTCATATTCGTTATATACAGATTTATATCACCGAAAAAGCTGGAAAAAAAGTCAATCAGTGACTTTTTGCCGCTGAAGGATATTATACTTAAATCAAAGCTTTCACCATCGCTTTTTAAGGTCGCCCATGGAAGAATAAATCCGATTGCAGGAAGAAATGTAAGAATGAGGCGTACAATACGCAGCTTTGTTCCGTAGATAGAATAAGCAATTCTGTTCATCGTTCTGTTAAAAACAGCAAACTGTTTTTCTGCCTTAATGTTATCCTCCTCAAGTCTTGCCTGCCAATTATAGTTTGGAATTGAAACACCGCAAGATGAGCATTCTGCCTTTACATCCCAGATACGTAATTTTTTTCCGCAGTTAGGACAGGTACTTGCCATTAACGGCACCCCTTTCAAAAAAAATATTACTAAGTTATTTTATAATTATTTTCTTCGCTTGTCAATACAATTTAAAATATAATTGTGTTTAATTCAACAATGTTTGCATTAGGAAAAATATACAAGGATAAATATGAAACTTGCAACTAAAAAACTATTGATTTCAACTATCTAATATGATAGTATATTATATGTTACTAATAATTCATAGACTGACCTTTTATATGTTTAACAGGCTGTCTTAAGAAATGAGGGAATATCTTTGGCTGAAGAAATCATTACTGATGAATTAACTCAAACCGAAATGGACGAGCTGGATAAGCTTGCCTACACGCATAAGCGTTATCTCACACCTAAAGAAATTGCAGCGTATGTTCTTGTAAATTTCGGTCAGAAAAATTTATCGCAATTTGTTGATGCATTTAGAGAATTCTTTATGATTCAGTTTCTTAAGCTTAACACAACAGCTTATGCAAACATAAATCTTTTTGCATCCATTTACGATGCAGTCGATGATACCATATCAGGTCTTATCATTGACCGTACCCGTACCCGCTGGGGTCGTATAAGACCATTCTTTATTATTCCTTTACCACTCTGGGTTGTGGGCGGTGCAATGATGTTTACGGCGCCTGACATTCAGGCAAAGGAAAAGGTTATATGGGCTGCCGTTGCTATTGTTATCTACGGTCTCGGTATGAGCTATTTTGGTGCTTGGGGACTTATGATTTACAATATCACGCCGAACACCGATGAGAGAGATAATCTGATCACCACAACAAAGTTCTTTGAGCTTTTCGGAACCTGGCTTCCTTCTCTTGTGCCTGTTCTTGTTACTCTCCTTCCTAAAATCAGTGATAAAATCTCTATGAAGAGCATTTATTCCGGATTTGCTTATTTTATGCTTATACTTGCGGCTGCCTTTTCAATATTCGGCTTTTTCAATATGAGAGAGCGTGTGCCGCTTATGAGCCGTGAAGAAATCCAAGAAACTTCTGTACTTGAATCCATCAAAAACATTTTTACAAACCGACCGTTATTTGTTGTAATTCTTGCAAACTTCTTTAATTCATTCAAATCAGTCGGCGGTTCTTCAGAATCTTATTTCTGGCTTAACAATACCGGTTCTCTTATGAACGCTACAATCTGCGGTCTCTTTACAGGTATACCAAACTATATTATGGTACCTCTTGCAGCTAAAATGGTTAAAAAATTCGGTGCAAGAGCCACATCAATTATTGCCGGCTTATTTGGTTTCTTTGCTTATATGACATTGTTCTTTGTAGGCTATCATCCATTTGGTCAGACGTTCCACGACAATTACATATTCAACTTAATCTGGGTAATCTTCGGTCTTACAATCTGCGGTCTTCCGAATAAGCTTTTACTTGTAAGCGGTCAGATTGTAACTGCTGAGGCTCTTGACTATATGGAATGGAAGCACGGTCTCAGAAACGAAGCACTCGTTACTACCGTACAGGGTTATTTTGGTAAGCTTGCTACATCCGTAACAGGCTGGCTCTCAGGTATGGTACTTACTTGGATTAACTATATTCCTCTCACAGACTCACTTGGTAACGCTATTCCGCAGACTGATCCTAAAATGCTCAATGGTATCTGGGCAATATTCTGTATCCTTCCTGCACTTGCAAGAGGACTTTACGGCGTTTCATTTATTCTTTATCCGATTCACGGTAAAGTACAGCAGCAAATGATTGTTGAGCTTGCTGATAAGCGAGCAAACAGACTTGCTGAGCAGAATACTAAGGATAATGCAATCAATAATGATTAATAAATATTCTAAATAAAACATACACCGATGTACATTTTTCAGTGCATCGGTGTTTTTGTTTTTGAAGATATTTTACAAGACTTATTCTTTTGCAAATGCTAAGCCTGTAAAACCTACGAAGAATATATTGATAAAATGAAGCATTCAAATAAAAATGATTTGGAATATATAGGAATATCAATATGCGATGACAAGAAAAAAGTCAATAAGCTCAGCGGGAATCTGCCATTATTAAGATAAATTATTGTTAAGTGTAGGGGAGGGTCTCCGTGCCCTCCCAAAAAATTATGAAATGGGCAGGCGTGGAAACCTGCCCCTACGGAATCTTAAGTACATTATTGATAAACTAAACAATAATTTCCCACACAAAAAAAGCACAAGGATTAACCTTGTGCCTCTTTTACTTTATAATTTACTCTGAGAAAAGCGGAGTAGAAAGATATCTGTCACCTGTATCAGGCAAAAGTGCAACAATTGTTTTGCCTTTATTTTCAGGGCGGTTTGCAAGCTCCTTAGCTGCCCAGAGTGCTGCACCGCTTGAAATACCGACAAGCACACCTTCTGCCTTTGCAAACGCTCTGCCTGTTGCGAAAGCATCTTCATTTTCAACAGCAATGATTTCGTCATAAACATCTGTATTCAGCGTAGCAGGGACAAAGCCTGCACCAATACCCTGAATCGTATGCGGACCTGCCTCACCCTTTGAGAGCACAGGTGAGGTTGCAGGCTCAACTGCAACTACCTTAACATCCGGATTCTGCTCCTTAAGATATGCACCGACACCTGAAATCGTTCCGCCTGTACCTACACCGGCAACGAAGATATCAACCTTGCCCTCTGTATCTTTCCAGATTTCCAGGCCTGTGGTTGCCTTATGTGTAGCTGGATTTACAGGATTGACAAACTGACCTGCAATAAAGGAATTCGGAATTTCAGCAGCGAGCTCATCTGCCTTAGCAATAGCACCTTTCATACCCTTAGCACCATCGGTAAGCACAAGCTCTGCTCCATACGCCTTCATAAGATTACGTCTTTCAACACTCATTGTTTCAGGCATGGTGATAATAATTCTGTAGCCCTTTGATGCTGCAACAGCAGCAAGTCCTATGCCTGTATTACCGCTGGTAGGCTCGATAATCACGGAATCCTTTTTTAGTATTCCCTTTTCCTCTGCATCCTCAATAATTGCCTTTGCAATTCTGTCTTTTACAGAGCCTGCAGGATTGAAATATTCCAGCTTAACAAGAAGCTTAGCCTGAAGTTTATTTTTTTCAGAAAAATTGTTTGCCTCAACAAGCGGTGTATTGCCCACAAGCTCGAGAGCTGATTTATAAATAGCCATAATAATTATCTCCTTACATTAATCTATAGTATGAAATGCCTGATCCAAATCGTGAATAATATCATCAATATGCTCAGTACCGATTGAAAGTCTGATTGTATTCGGTTTAATATCCTGCTCTGCCAGCTCCTCAGGACTCAGCTGACTGTGTGTCGTTGTGGCAGGGTGAATCACAAGTGATTTAACATCCGCAACATTGGCAAGAATTGAGAATATTTTCAGGCTGTCAATAAACTGCTTTGCTTCCTTTTCTCCGCCCTTGATTTCAAAGGTAAATATTGAGCCTGCACCATTCGGAAAATACTTATTATATAAATCCTTATATCTTTCATCCACACTTGGGTGATTCACCTTTTCAACCTTAGGATTATTGGTAAGGTAATCAATTACCTTTTTTGTGTTTTCAACGTGACGTTCAACACGAAGTGAAAGTGTTTCAAGTCCCTGCAGGAGAAGGAAAGCATTGAACGGTGAAATCGCTGC
Organism: uncultured Eubacterium sp.; assembly: GCA_910577195.1. Taxonomy (GTDB): domain Bacteria; phylum Bacillota; class Clostridia; order Oscillospirales; family Acutalibacteraceae; genus Eubacterium_R. The sequence continues at coordinate 277,601 of CAJTLP010000003.1, forward strand.
ACCTGTATCTCTGAGAAGTATAGCACGGATATAGGTTACAAAAGCAGCCGGACCGGCGGCATCCACAAAGCTGACGCCGTGATAACTTGGGTTTGCATCTGCAATCTGAGGAAATTTACCGCTGCTTTTCCAGTCAAAGTTTCCGCTGTCAACAATTACACCGCCGAGTGTTGTGCCGTGACCGCCGATAAACTTTGTAGCTGAATGAACCACAATATCTGCACCGTATTCAATCGGTCTTAAAATATATGGCGTTGCAAAGGTTGAGTCAACAACAAGAGGAATATTATGCTTGTGTGCAATCTCTGCAAGCTTTTCAATATCAATAAGATTTGAATTCGGATTACCCAGTGTTTCAAAGAAAATTGCTTTTGTATTATCCTGTATTGCATTTTCAAAATTTGACAAATCATCAGGGTCCACAAAGGTTGTGCTAACACCGAAGTTCTTAAATGTATGCTCAAGATAATTATATGTACCGCCGTAAATTGTTTTAGCTGACACGATGTGGTCACCTGCTGTGGCAAGCGCCTGAAAGGTGTAAGCAAGAGCTGCCGCACCTGATGCGGTTGCAAGAGCAGCCACACCGCCCTCCAGTGCTGCGATACGCTTTTCAAAAACATCCTGCGTTGAATTCGTAAGTCTGCCGTAAATGTTGCCTGCATCAGAAAGATTGAATCTTGCCTGTGCGTGATCACTGTTGTTAAACACATAGGATGTGGTCTGATAAATCGGAACTGCCCTTGCATCTGTTGCCGGATCCGGCTCCTCCTGTCCTACGTGAAGCTGTAATGTTTCAAAATGATATTTATATTCTGACATAAAAATGGTTTCCTTTCAAGTTAAAATTCAGTTAAAATTAAAATTTATATATAGAATGATTTACAACATCGAAAGCACATTCGTCCGCATCTGTAATTACTGCGTAAAAGCTTGGAAAATAACTTCTGCATTTTTCTGTCTCCTATAGCCTACTTTGTCAGTAGGTTTTCTGTGTTGAATACACTATACACCTTATTACCTACTTTGTCAATAGGATTTTAGGATATTGCAAAATTTAAAAAAACAGCCGGAGATATATAATCTCCGACTATCCATTCTGCATTAACTTTATTTGGCAATAAAGTAAAACTCTACAGCATTTGCTTTATTTTCAAAGCCATATTTATAATGATGAAGCTCTAATATCTGTTTTGTTATGGCAAGACCCATTCCTGCTGATTTCCCCTCTCTGGACTTATCGCCCATATAAAAAGAATCCCACACCTCGTCTGTAAGCGGTTTATCAACAACATTTAATACTGAAAATCTGCAGGTATTCCCCTCTTTTTTTAATCTGATTTCAATTTCCGTATTCAAGGGTGCATGCTTGACCGCATTTGAGATATAATTGTCTACCGCAAGCTGAATCAAGTCACTGCTGCAGTTCATACTGACATCATCAATATCCGCTATCACTTTATGCCCTCCTGTGTTTATGAAAGAGCTGTACTTTTCAATTTCCGCTTTAACAATATCAGACAATGAAGTATTTTCCTTTTCAATCCGATCTGTCGTTGACAGCTTATTGAATTTCAGCATATTGTTTACAAGCTGCGTCATTCGTATGGATTCCTCATAAATGGATTTGACATACTCAGGATTTTTTTCTTCATTCACATTTTCAAGTATACATTCGCACTGATTCTCAATAACGGCAAGAGGTGTCTTAAGCTCATGCGCCGCCGCATTTGTGAAAGCGTATTTTGCACTTTCAAGCCTTTGCTTTTTTAAATAATATTTATTGATAACAATAAGGATAACTGCACCTACAGTAATAAACACAAATAATAATTCAAGCATTGCAGTTTTAAAAGCATCTGATGATATTGTTTCAAGAGACGGTGTAATCTGAGACTGCCAACATACAGAGTAACTTTTGTTCTCAAATTCATTGATAACCGCAATTTTTGAGAAATGCAATATTTCCGACGGACCATTGTAATTGCTGCTGAGCATACCGTATTTCTCTTCCATTTCTTCCATATTATTTCTCAAATATTCATAATTTTCATGGCGGAAACTATTTTTATCAACATCAACAAACGCATAATAACAGCCTAAACTTTTTTTGCTTTCGGCAAGATCATTGAATTTTACCGACTGCTCTTTTCTGTTTGTATAGGTATTAAACAATATTTCACCTGGAATGATTTCACTGTCTTGTTCCGTATAGCTGATATCAGCCAGAACATCATACTGATATTCCGCTTTGAGCAGTTTTTTTGCAATATCATCCGTAATATACTTATCAAGATAGCAATACTTGCTTACTGCACCGCCGTCTTCCGCAATCTCAACCATTGAACCGCTCTGTGCAGCAATAGTATAGTTATCATCAAAAACAGTTATAACGGAAGGATATTCTTTTGTAGCATTTGTGATATCAATCAAAAAATCCTCCAAAGAATAATATTCTCTTTCTTCATTAAAATACTGTGCACAGACAGTATAATATTCACTTTGATAATTATCTGTGACCTTCGTATAAGAAAAAGTATAAATAAAAGCAGAGCTTATCAAATAAAACACCAATAAAATCAATGCAGTAAAAACATTCAACTTTTTTCTGTTCATAATTATACCTCCCCAAAACAATATCCGGTATTAATAATTGTTTTAATGCATACTGATTTTTCACCGAGTGCCTGTCTTATACGCTTTATATGGGTATCAACAACTCTGTCGTCTCCGTCGAAATCATAACCCCATATATGTGTAATAATCAGCTCACGACTGATAACGATGTTCTTGTTTTCCATAAGGTACTTCAGTATTTTGAAATCCTTATTTGACAATGCGATTTCCTTATCATCTGTAAACACCTTCATACTGTCTGTATCAAGAGTAATACCGTTTACGGATAATCTGTTATTTTTGTCAAGTCCTCTGTATTTTCTCATCATATAAACTGCTTTTTCATAAAGCACGGAGAGAGGAAACGGCTTGACAATATAATCATCGCAGCCGATATTATAGCCTTTCAGATAATCCTGCTCCTGACCCTTAGCCGTAAGGAAAAGGACAGGAACATCGCTTCCCCTGCGAATCAGACGGCAAGCCTCATATCCGTCCATTACAGGCATCATAATATCCAGGATAACCATATCAAAATAATTCTCATAAAACTTATCCAATGCTGTTTTTCCGTTTTCTGCAGTTACAACACTTATACCCTTTGCTGTAAAATAATCGGATATCGTTTCTCTTATCTTTATTTCATCATCTGCGATCAATACTTTAAACATAATCCTTCTCCTTTCATTTACAAAATAGCAGAGCGATATGTACTCTATGTGTCAAAAAAGGCGAAGAAATGAAAAATCAGTTCTCCGCCATCATTTTATTTCACATTCATAAACGAACGATAAATATTTTCAATATCGTTATAATCAAATTTCATAGGGTGATTGCTCATTCTGTCCACATTCACACCGTGTACACATTCATCAAGCTCATTGACAGTAAGACACATATCCCTGCACAAGCCTAAATCATCAAGAAGCTTCTGAAAAGACTCAGGGGTAAAGCCGGAGATAATCTCCGTTTCGGCAAGAAGGAGCTCAAGCTCTGCAGTTCTGCAGTTTTCAAGCATATACTGCCAGATATACGCAAGGCAGAGTGCAACTGCCTGTCCGTGATAAAAGCCTTTGAGCTTATGGAGCTTATAGCTCATCGCGTGAGGTGCTGCCGTCTGAGCAATATTAATTGCCCTGCCTGCAAGCGCACTGCATTTCATCATCGGTTCATAGGAGGCTTTATCATCCTTCAGATACTGATCAAAGTATTCACCGAACAGCTCAAGAGCCTGTGCACTGTATTCCCTGCTCTCATCTGTTGCATTAACCGACCAATATGCCTCAACACTATGGCAGAAGGCATCAAGTCCTGTTACAACTCTTTGATTGTAAGGCAGTGAAGCAAGTGATGTATAATCAAACACGGCATAATCAGGAATGATATCATAGCTGCGTACCGAATCCTTGTCACCGTGATTATAAAGTACGGCAAAACGTGTAACCTCTGCACCTGTACCTGCGGTTGTGGGAACAGCAAGAATTTTGATATCCGCCTCAGCCAAAAGCTTGATTGCTTTGGCAACGTCCATTGCACTGCCGCCGCCTACTGTTACAATAAAATCACAGCCTTCTGCATTAAGCACTTCCACACCCTGCTTTACGGATGAAACCTCAGGACAAGGCTCAAAATCTGTAAACGGCACACATTCAATGCCAAGCTCATCCACAGCAGTTCTGTAGCCGTATCTGTCATATGCATTACTGCAAACAAACAGAATCTTTTTTGTAGATTCCTTTTCGATGATATTTTTAAACTCTGTTATAAATTTTTCGTTATTATATTCCATATACTATTTTACAATTTTACAGCCCTTTGACACAGGCGTTGTAATTGCAATATCCTTTGCATAATCTGTAAGCTTTTCAGCAGCATTCTGCGCATTTTCTTTACTGTCAAAAATACCGAAAACAGTCGGACCGCTGCCGCTCATACAAACACCGAGAGCACCGTTTTCACGCATAATGCTCTTCATATCCACTTTATTAGGCACGTCAATAAACTGCTCAAAAACATTTTCCATACGTGATGCTATGTCAGCCAGATCCCTGCTCTGCATTGCACAGAGCATACCGAATTTATCAGGGGTATGTACCTTACCGCACTCATCAAACTGCTTGTAAGCAAAGGCGGTATTGACACCGACCTCAGGCTTTGCAATTAATATATAGCATTTTCTCAGCGGCTTAACCTTATTCAGAACATCACCTATGCCCTGTGCAAGAAGAGTACCGCCCTTGATACAGAACGGGACATCAGCACCAATCTTGACACCGATGGCGCAAAGTTCATCATCCGTAAGACCTGCATTTGTCAGCTCGTTAAGTGCAACAAGCACTCCTGCTCCGTCTGCACTGCCGCCTGCCATACCTGCCGCATGAGGTATTCTTTTTACAATATCAATATGGATACCCTTGTTCTTTATTTTTGCTGCGTAAAAAAAGGCATCAGCTGCCTTATAGGCAATATTTTTATCATCAAGAGGGATATCATCAATATTACAGGTTATTGTTATTTTTTTTGAGTTTGTCTGCGATATGGTTATGGTATCATAAATACCTATGCTCTGCATAATCATAAACAAATCATGATAGCCGTCAGTCCTTGTTGCCACAATATCAAGCATAAGATTTATTTTAGCGTATGCGTTAACTTTAATTTCCATTGTCCACTCCAAGCTCTTTAATAAACTCTTCAATACGTCTCACTGCCTCACGTATATTCTCTATTGAATAACAATACGATACACGTATAAAGCCCTCACCGCATTCGCCGAAAGCGTTACCGGGAATAACGGCAACACGCTTGCTCATAATGAGTCTTTCGCAGAATTCATCTGATGTCAGACCTGTTGATTTGATACAAGGGAAAATGTAAAATGCTCCCTCAGGCTCAAAGCAGTCAAGACCAATCTCACGAAAGGCATTAACCGTATATCGTCTGCGCATATCATAATCCTCACGCATTTTTTCAATATCACTGTCACCATTTCTTAACGCTTCAATGGCAGCGTACTGAGAATTTGTAGGGGCAGACATAATAGCAAACTGATGTAATTTTGTCATCTGCTCTATAACAGGCTTGGGACCTAAGGCATAGCCAAGTCGCCAGCCTGTCATGGAATAGGTTTTTGAAAAGCCGTTTATAACGACTGTGCGTTCCTTCATTCCACTGATTGACGCAATGGAAACGTGCTTCTGATCACCGTATGTGAGGGCACTGTATATCTCATCTGAAAGGACAAAAAGATTGTGTGCCTTAATCACCTTAGCAATTGCAACAAGGTCATCCTTACGCATTACCGCACCGGTTGGATTATTCGGAAACGGTAACACAAGGAGCTTAGTCTTGTCTGTAATGGCTTCCTCAAGCTCCTTAGCTGTCAAGCGGAAATTGTTTTCATTTTTTGTTTCAAGGGGTACAGCCACACCGCCGCACATTTCCACAATCGGCTTATAGCACACAAAGGAAGGCTCGACAATAAGAACCTCATCACCAGGAGCAATAATGGTTCTGATACACATATCAATACCCTCAGAGCCGCCGACTGTAACCAGCACCTCTCCAGAAGGATCATATTCAATATGATAATTATTTTTATAATGCTCGGCAATCTCACGTCTCAGTTCAATGAGACCTGCATTGGCAGTATATCTTGTTTTTCCGTATTCTAAGGTTTCAATACCCGTTTTTCTTATGTGCCAGGGGGTAAGAAAATCAGGCTCACCAACACCGAGAGAAATCACGTTATCCATTTCCTCAGCAATGGAAAAGAATTTTCTGATACCGCTGGGCTTGATATTAATGATTCGTTCATTTATAAAATCGTCGTAGTTAATCAAAAGGAAATGTTCCCCCTATCGTCCTTCAAAGGCTTAGAGAACATAACTCCCTGCTCTTTAAATTTCTTTAAAATAAAATGGGTAGCCGTTGACATAACGCTGTCCATAGGGGCAAGACGGCTTGCAACAAACATTGCAACCTCCTGGAAGGACTTGTCCGTAACCATACAGCAAAGGTCAAAGCCGCCGCTCATAAGATAAACACTCTCAACCTCGTCAAGCTGAGCAATACGCTGTGCCACCTCGTCAAAGCCGTGCTCAAATTTAGGGTGCACTTTAATTTCAATCAGTGCAGTAACCGTCTGAGAGTCTGTCATCTCTCCGTCAATCATTGCACGGTATCCTTTAATTACACCGGTTTCCTCATATACACGAATTTTTTCCTCAACCGCTTTTTCATCCTCACCAAGCATAACCGCTATTTCCTGATTGCTGAGTCGCGGATTTTTTTCAATTAATGATAATAGCTTATCCATAAAATTACCTCACTCTATCGGCATCAGCACAGGCTGATGGTTTTTAAATATTGTAACACTCTGAAAGCCTGATTCATAGGCAATCTTAAGTCCTGCATCAACACCCTGTCCAACCTTTTGGGCATAGTGTGAATCCGAACCGACGGTAATATATTTACCGCCCACCTCCTTAAAGCGTTTTACAAAGCTTATATTCGGAAGTGTATCCTGCATTTCCATAAAAAGACCGGAAGTATTAATTTCAAGTGCTTTATCCTTTTTTGCAAGATTTTCAAAAATGCTGTCGATTACATCCGTAAATCTTGACATATCAACATCAAGCTTTTCCCTTGCCACAATATAACGCAAAGGATATGTAAGATGTGCAAGAGAATCAAACATTCCCCATTCGGTAAGACTTAAAAGGTCACTGAAATACTGATTCAAAAGCGCATACACATCATACTGCTTGTAATCCAGAAAATAGAAATCCTCCATATTTTCAAGATTATGAAGCGATCCTAATACAAAATCATAGGCATAGTTATCATAAACATATTGAGTAAGCTCTTTACGGTATATACCCTGACCGATTTCAATCCCCTTTAAAACGCAAAGGCAGTCCTTATATTTTTCCTGCATCTGCAAAAGCATATCAAACTGAGGGGAGCAAAGCGCATCAAGCTTTAAATCCCTGCCGTCAATATCGCAGTGATCTGTGATGGCAAGTACCTTTATGCCCTTATCAGCTGCACTTTTACAAAGCTCGTCACAGGCATCATTTCCGTCAAAGCTGAAAAGGCTGTGCGTATGCAGGTCAACCTTATTATAAAACTCCACAAATTTTCCTTCCTTACTTTATATAGAATTTTACAATGAATGAGATTATTTTACCACATATTAAAAAAAAATAAAATATATTTCTGTACTTTATTGAAAAAAGTTTATTACTCTGTTATAATTTTTACAGTTTACTAAATAATTATTAATTTATGGAGGCGCAGATATGAGAGCGGTTATTACAGTTGTTGGTAAGGACACAGTCGGAATCCTTGCAAAAGTGTCTGACATTTGTGCAAAAAGCAACATCAATATTACAGAAGTATCACAGACCGTTATGGAGGATATGTTCTGTATGATTATGATGGCAGATATTTCAAAGAGCAGTGTGGAATTCACAAAATTTGCTGACGAGCTTTCAGCATATGGTGATGAGAACGGACTTTCCATTCACGCAATGCACGAAGATATTTTTAACTCAATGCACAGAATTTAGGAGGAAAAATCCTTGATTAATACAAATGATATTCTTGAAACCATAAGAATGATACAAGACGAATGTCTTGACATACGTACAACAACAATGGGAATTTCTCTTCTTGACTGTGCGGATTCAGACATTGACAAATCCTGTCAGAAAGTATACGACAAAATCTGTACAAAGGCTGAAAAGCTTGTTGAAACAGGTGAACAGATTGAAAAGGAATACGGTATTCCGATTATTAATAAGCGTGTCAGCGTTACCCCCATTGCTTTGCTTGCAGGTGTAAGCAGCGGTGATCCGGTAAAATATGCACTTACGCTTGAAAAGGCTGCAAGAACAATCGGCGTTAACTTCATTGGCGGTTATAGTGCACTTGTACAAAAGGGCTTTGCTGCTGGTGATTTAGAGCTTATCAACTCTATCCCTCAGGCTCTTGCACAGACACAGCACATCTGCTCTTCAGTGAATATCGGTTCAACGAAAGCAGGCATTAATCTTGATGCTGTTAAGATTATGGGTCAGAAGGTCAAGGAAGCTGCTGAGCTTACAAAGGATGACGACTGCATAGCTGCAGGCAAGCTCGTTGTATTCTGCAATGCTCCTGAGGATAATCCATTCATGGCAGGTGCTTTTCATGGCGTATCTGAGCCTGACTGCGTAATCAATGTCGGCGTATCAGGTCCGGGTGTTGTAAGAAGTGCCATATCAAAGCACCCTGAATATTCAATCAATGAAGTGGCTGAGCTTATCAAAAAGACAGCATTCAAAATCACAAGAATGGGTCAGCTTGTAGGTGTTGAAGCATCCAAGCGTTTAGGTGTACCTTTCGGTATTGTTGACTTATCCCTTGCACCTACTCCTGCAGTCGGTGACTCCGTTGCGCACATTCTCGAGGAAATCGGTCTCGAGCAGTGCGGCGGTGCAGGAACGACTGCTTGTCTTGCAATGCTTAACGACGCTGTAAAAAAAGGCGGTGTTATGGCATCATCAAGTGTCGGCGGTCTTTCAGGTGCATTTATCCCTGTTTCTGAGGATGCAGGTATGATTGATGCAGCAAGGTCAGGTGCACTCACCATAGAAAAACTCGAGGCAATGACTGCAGTATGCTCTGTAGGTCTTGATATGATTGTTGTACCGGGAAATACAACTGCTGAAGTTATCAGCGGAATTATTGCGGATGAAGCAGCAATCGGTATGGTAAACGGCAAAACAACTGCTGTCAGAATCATTCCTGCTGTCGGAAAAGATATTGGCGATGAGCTTGAATTCGGCGGTCTGCTTGGTTCAGGACCTGTTATGCCGGTTAACACAAAATCCCCTGCTCAGTTTATTAACAGAGGAGGAAAAATACCGGCTCCGCTTCACAGCCTTAAAAACTAAATACACTTAAAATAACAAAAACACCTTTGCATTAGCTGAGATTCTTGACAGAGAACACAGTCTTTTACAAAGGTGTTTTATTATTATCAGGTATTTTTCCGCGAAAAAAACACCCTTGCATTGCAAGGGTGTTCATTTTTATAGATTAGTTATTCCAGTTGAATTGGTCTGTATTATTGAATGAAAGCGGTGTATATTCGCCGTTATGGCAATAGTAAGCAGCTGAAAGCTTAACAGCAACTGCAAATGTCTTGCCTTCACAAGTGAACATATAGCAATCTGCACCATTAATCTTCTCAATTCTGTTATTATAAGAAATTGAGCCGTTTGATGGATCACTGCTATAACCAAGATTACCCCAATTATCACTGAGTGTCTGCTTTAAGTAAAGCTTAGCGTCAGCAATGCTGTAATCAGGTGTTGTTGTGATTTCGTGCGGATTAGAATACAAATTATATACAACAGGTTCTTTCGTACCCTCTGCTGTTGTTGTTTCAGGTCCGATAGGCTGATAGTTATAGCTTACAAACATAATCATAAAGTAAACAAGGAACCAGATAAGAAGAACAAGAATAATTGTTAAAATGATTTTTCCTGCCTTATTTCCGCTTACAGCTGTAGCAGCAAATTCCTCTTCAGTAGGAATCGCAACCGGAACAAACGGCTTGCCCTTCTTAGCACATTTCTTTTCAGTCTGTGCATTTTTCTTTTCAAGTTTCTTTATGTAACTTGCATAGGCTTTTTTCATAGCCTTTTCAGCTTTGATTTCACCCTTAGTCTGGAATTCCTCAATAGCCGGAATCGCAATAGGTGTGAAATTTTTGCCGTCCTGTTTTGCCTTAGCCTGTAATTTCTGATTCTTTTTATCAGTATCTTTTACAAACTTTTCGTAATCCTTGGCGTGTTTTTTATCTGCCTTAGCCTTTGCCTTAGCTGCAGCAGCCTGCGCCTTTACATTTTTCTTTTCCTGCTTAGCTTCCTTTTTAGCAAGCTTTTTAGCATTTTTCTCTTCTTTACTCAAGGCATTAACCCCCTTATAAGTCTGTATCTAATATAACATAATAAATATAAAATTTCAATAAAAATTTTTTCATAAATAGCCATATTTTATGAACAAATTGTAAACATTGCAACAATATAGTGTATATTCATAGTATTTTGTTGGAATAGTTTATTAACAAAGTGTGATTATTTGTTATTTTCCAATAAATTTTTCACTTCAAAAACTGACATCTTTTTTTCGTCTGCAATTCTTTTCAAATCGTCAAATTCATACTTTATTTTTTCTACACCAAATCCGGATGAGCATTTTGCACGAATCTCTCCTAAAGGGGATTTTATAAGCTCCTCTTTTCTGTCAAGCACATATCTTTTGCAGATATGCTCACGTATACCAATTGTTGCGGTATATTTGAAAATACATTTTATTATATTCTTCTTATTCTCTTCCCTGCACAGTACGGTAATAACTGTACCTAATCTGCCCTTTTTCATATATACAGGCTGTGTATATACGTCGAGTGCATCTGAGGAAAAAAGCTTTTCACAGGCAAAGGACAATTCCTCTGCAGTCATATCATCAACATTGCATACAAGCTCAATCACCTCATCAGAAGAATTATTTTCTGTTTCACCAAAAAAAGCTCTTATACAGTTTGCCTGTTCAAATTCCTTGCTGCCTGCACCATAGCCTATTGATTTTACTGTCATTTCAGGCATATCGGAAAAATCATTTGCAAAGGTCTTAAGTATAGCCGCACCTGTCGGAGTACAAAGTTCACCGCTGATATTGCTTTTATAATATGGTATACCGATCAGTATCTGTGCAGTTGCAGGCGCAGGAACAGGCACTAAACCGTGTGCACATCTGACCGTACCGCTTCCGACGTTTATCGGAGAAACTACAATTTTATCTGCATTCAAGCCTTCAATAAGAAAGCAACAAACAACAACATCGGCTATTGCATCAAGCATACCAAGCTCGTGAAAATGAACCATTGATACATCGGTATTATGCACCTTACTCTCTGCAGCGGCAATGGTGTTGTAGACTGACTTTGATTTTTCCTTTACGTTATCGGAAATATTAAGGCTGTCGATTATCTCATAAACATTGGATAAGGTAAAATGCTGATGAGAGGCATTATGTGTATAATTGTGACTCTCCTCCTCACCGGCAATCACAACGTGTACCTTTGTGCAGGAAATACCGCAGGTAACAGTATTATCAAAGCTGATGCTTGTATGAGGCAAACCGATTGAATGAATACATTCAAGAGCAGTTTCCTTATCCTCCGTAAGCTCCCACAGTGCAGCCATAAGCATATCCCCTGCTGCACCCATATTGCATTCCAAAAATAGTGTTTTCATATTTGTCCTCAAATTTTATTAATCATATTTGCAAGGTAACCTGCACCAAAGCCGTTATCAATATTAACAACACTGACACCGCTTGCACAGGAATTAAGCATTGACAGAAGCGCAGAGAGTCCGCCGAAATTGGCACCATAGCCCACTGAGGTAGGCACTGCAATAACAGGGCAGTCAACCATACCGCCCACAACGCTTGCCAGTGCGCCTTCCATACCTGCAACAGCAACAACTACCTTAGCCGTAGCAAGCTCATCCATACTGTTTATAAGACGATGCACACCTGATACACCCACATCATAAAGACGAAATACATTACTGCCGTAAAATTCAGCGGTGAGAGCAGCCTCTTCCGCAACAGGTATATCACTTGTACCACCTGTGGCTATAACAATCTTTCCGATTTTATTCTCGTTTGGTAATTTTTCTCCTGCTATTCCCACTTTTGAAAGTTCATCGTAAAAAATCGGTACTTCCTTTGATACATATTCATATGCCTCTTTGCCCATTCTTGTTATAAGCACTGATTTTTCACCATGCTCCAGCATTGCCAAAACAATTTTAAGTATCTGTTCCTTTGTCTTACCTGCACCGTAAATCACCTCAGCCGCACCCTGACGCACGCCTCTGTGGTGATCAACTTTAGCAAAACCCAAGTCCTCAAAGGGCTCGGTTTTAAATTTCACTGCAGCATCCTCAGCAGATATCTTTCCCTGTGCCACATCATCAAGTATTGACTTTAGCTCATCCTTGTTCATTATTATCACGTACCTTTAAATCAAGAAGTATATCATCATAATACTGACCGATTTTATTAAGAATCTTTTTTCTGTTATGTAACAGCCTTTCAATATCATTATCTGTAATCTGCAGCTTTGCACTGCCATTGAAATATCTTATTCTGAAATCGAAAAATCCAAGCTTAAACAGTTCATTTTCAGCCTTTTCGGTTTTAACAAGGATTTCTTTTGTAATCCTTGTTCCTGTCGGTATACGTGTTGCAAGGCAGGCATAGGATGGTTTGTCAGCAACAGGAAGTGCGTTTTCACGTGCAATTTCACGCACTGTCTGTTTATCAATGCCACAGAGTCTGAGGGGTGAGAAAACGCCTGACTCTTTCAATGCCTTATAGCCTGCTCTGTCCTCGATATCATCAGACGCATTCGTGCCCTCAACAACAGCATCAGCACCGACCGACTCCGCAAACTCTGCTATTTTTGAAAATATATTTTTTTTACAGAAATAGCATCTTTCAGATGAATTTGCAATTATATTTTCATTATTCAGAACATCCACATTTAATATCATCAATTTCTGATTCAGTAAATTGCAGATTTCAACTGCATCTTTCTGCTCAAATTCAGGTTGAAAATCACTTTTCACAAAGCAGGCATAAACCTTTTCGGCATACCTTTTTGCAAGTAAAAGAAGCACAGCGGAATCTACACCGCCTGAAAGTGCAACTGCAACCGTCTTATGTAATTTAAAAAATTCTTTTATTTCCATATCATTATCCTGATATTTATATATCAAATATCATCATAGAACTTTAATACTATGTATATGTGCTTTCACAGAATTGGTTTTTGAGCCTATTCTCTGATATGGGATACTGAAGGATGAATTTTTAATATTACTGCATCTGACAGTTCCATTGTGCGAAAAGCTTCCCTTCGCCTTTTTTCTTGTAACAAGCCCTGTTTTAAGCACTGTTCTAAGCGGTTTTGTATCCATAATAATATTCAGCTTTTTATTTACAGCAGGCGTGTAATCAAACTCGTAATCATAACCCTCAGCCGTAAAGCCAAGCTTTCCGTTTTCGGTTATTCTGATATCATAAGTACCATAGGGTGCATCAGCCTCCATAAGAATCTGACCCGGCTTTACCTCGTCAAAGGTAATCGTCAGCATCAGCCTTGCACCTGTTGTCAATTTGTCCAAGCCTGTATTAATAAAACTATTGCCGCCCTTAAGCTCAATGTTTTCAAGAGGCTTTACAGCATTAACACTCTTCTGCAGCGGATAACCGACAACGGCAGACAGCTTATCAATCTGCTTTGATGAATGCTTATCCGTACATGAACCCCAGTTTTTTTCTGCCATAAGAGCAGCACTGTCCTCAAATCTGTCAAACAAATCCTGTTCATTAATACCCTTAGCACGTTTATCAATATTATCCTGCCATATCGCATAGCATGAGCCTATAAGCTGTTTATTGCCTGCAGGGAGATTGACATATTTTCCCTTATCCTTCAGTCTGACCTTATTGGGTTCAAACTGCTTAAATGCGATACGCTTATTAATAAAATCCATATACGGAGCACGTATTTTTGTACCGTTTGGCACCATATAAAGACGATGATCAATTGTATTGATCAGATGATAGCCTAAATCATACATCTCTCTGCCGTCTGCCCAAGTGTTTGACCAGAGATTCATTTGAACGCCGTTAACTGCGTCCTTGACAATCGGTGTTTCAGGCTCATCCTTTATCCAGGTAAGACTGCCCCATAAACGTACAGGATTTGTCTTTTTTATATAAGGAATGATTTCATTTATAAATCTTCGGTAAGCACCATAATCGGTCAAAAATTCATCAGCACCGATATGCACGGTCGTACCTTTGGGGAACACAGGATCATCGCCTAAGATATATTCATCAAAGATTCTTTTAACAAATTCTATTGCCTCAGGCTCTGCCACATTGATGTGGTCAGTGAGCGGACGCTTTTTCATAAGCGGTGAAACCTTACCCATTACCGCATATTCAGGAAAAACCTTTGTGAATGCAAGAGCGTGTGCAGGCATATCAATTTCAGGCGTAATGCGTACACCCTTTTTCAAGGACTCTTTCATAAAGCGGTTGAACTCTGCCTTTGAATAACTGTAATCCTTTGATGTAGGTGTTTCTCCCTTATCATTTTTCAGTGAACTTTCAAGACGGAACGCACTGTAGGCCTCAAAAGTGCTTTCATCCCCATTTTCAGCATAATCCTCAAGCCATATATAATTATCGCCAAGATGAATCTGAAAATCATTCATCTTGTACCAAGCCATATGGTCAACAATTTTTTCAAGTGTTGACATTGAAACAGGTCTTCTTCCCACATCAAGCATAAAGCCTCTCACACTGTATCGTGGGTAATCACGCATAATACCGCAGGGAAATCCGCCTTGCATCATTAACTGGCATATGGTTTTACCTGCCCATACTGCACCTAAAGCGGTGCTGCAGGCAACTTTAATGGCTTTACTGTCACAGGTTATTTCATAACCTTCCTCACCAAGATAATCCAGGTCACTGTCAATATAAAAGTGCACATCGCCGTTATCACTGTATTTTATCTTTTTGCCTGTAGCTTTGGACAGCTGCAAGGCAAAATCATCCGCAGCATCTCTGAGTTCATCATCACAGGAATAGGAATTTATTTTATTAAGGCTTCCGCCCGTTGCATACCACTGTGCAGGCTCAGGAATCATATTCGGCTTCCTGCCCTGGGCACCGTGCATTCCTTTAATATTTATTTTACAGTCCTTTTCAGTAATGCTGTCACCTTTTCTGCATTTAAAGGACAGTGTTGCCACAGCGTCACAAAGCGGCGTATGTACAAGCAGATTATCATCCACGAGCTGTGGAAAATCTGCACCTAAAAATTCAGCCTCCCAACCGTCCGAAACGCTGAAGCTGACAGAATTATTATAAATATTCAGTCTAATATCAGGGGTATTATCCTTTTTCATAATCATTCTCCTGTATACAAAAAATTAATTTAACAAGCTAATTATAACATAGAAAAAAATAAATACAACTATATAAATTATCAAAAAAGGCAGTAGAATCACTGCCTAAGGATATATTACTTGTTTTCAAGACATACTTCTGCTGCCCTTTTGCCGGAAATAACAGCACCCTCCATTGTTGCAAAGGATGATGTCAATGTATAATCACCGGCAAGGACAAGTCCGTCAATCTCAGTTTTCTGCGTGGGTCTAAGCTTTTGACTGCCCTTATCAAGAGAATAAAATTCATCCTCTTCGGCGATCTTTCTGTAATTTATAATACTGTTATCAAGATGAACTCCAAGTGAAGACATCTGTTTTTTTACAATTTCGAGAATAACCTCAGCTCTTTTATTTGAATATTCCTTAGGATTACCGAGAATAACCGATAATCTTCCTTTTAAATTTCTGAATGTTGAGCGCGACTGCTCTGCAAAGCTGACCATATCCGTACCCGGTGCAAAGGTTGTGATGTCCTTTTTCAGGGCAGGCTTATTCAGTTCAAGCTGAAAGGTACAGGCGGACATTGTCTTTAGTAAAAAAAGCTTAGCAAGTGATTTATGATTCTTTAAAGGCTTAAGAATCTCCTTTGCTGCTGAAAGTGTTGTCGCCATAACGATATTATCGGCATAGAAACAGTCACCGTCTGTACTCTCAACGCCTGTCACTGTATTGTTTTTATAAATCACACCTGATATTTCCTTGCCGAAAATAAAATCACCGCCAAGTGATTTTATTTTATCGACTATAGGATTGCACATAACATCGGTCATACCGCCTAAAAAAGCACCGATACGCATTTTATAAAACTTTGGTATTGCCGGTGCAAACAATCCGAAAAAAGCATATGCCGAATAATTCTCAGGCGGCATAAAAAATATTCCGCTGCTCAACGGCTCAAGAACAAGCCTTTTACTTTTTTCAGAAACACCATGTTTATTAGCATATTCGGTGACAGAATAATGGTCAAGGCTTTCAGAAAAAATATAGCTTGAAAAGCCGCAGATAAAAAATTCAATCAGTGAAAGCTTATCTTTTACACTTAAAATATCATTATTGCCAAAAATGCCGCGAAGTGTTTTTACAGGGGCAAAAAGCGGTGCTAAGCCGAGAACCAGCTTTCTATTTTCATCCTTTATCAGAATATCAACCTTTTCCTCCCAAGTGACAATATCCCCTATTTTCACGCCGCACTTTTTGAGGAGCTTAGGCAGAGCCGAATAGTAACCGATATACCTGTGAAGTCCTGATTCTACCTGCATTGAATTGTCAATAAAGGATGATGTTCGTCCGCCGGCATACGCCTGTTTTTCAACAACCAACACTTTTTTGCCCCTTGAGCTGAGCTCATAAGCACAGGATAAGCCGGCAAGTCCTGCACCGACAATAATGGTATCATATTTTTTATCACGCATAAAAACACCCGATTTATATTTAATAACAATTATTATTTCCGTCCCAATACATTTTATGAATAAAGGGAGAAAGAATAAAAGCTACGATATAAATCAGGTGTTTGATACTTAGCCAAACAAGAGCCGAACTATATAAATTTCTTCCATTTTTTATTTGACAAAAATGAAAAGGCAAAGGTTAAGACTGCCGAAACAATCCAGACAACAATAACCCTCTTCCAGCCGAATCTTTCAGACACTGCGCCGAAGCCGTATGATGATACCACACAGCCTATATGTGCTGCTGAGTTAAGAACACCGCTGACAGTGGATGTGCTGGAATACTTTGAAAATCTGACAGGCACAAGAGATATAATCAGATAATTCAGTGCATACATGATTGACGTTGTAAGTGCAAGCAGAACAACAACGACATAAACGGATAATTTATCAATAAAGAGCATTGCACAAAGCGGAATGAGTGCTATCATTCCCACAACACCTGAGGTTTTCATTTCATTTTCCTTAAGCTTTTTATACAGCGGAACAACCGCATAAGCACCAAAGGCATTGAAAACAGGAAGTGCAATGGTTAAGAAAACTGAAAATGAAGGAGAAACACCATATGTTTCGCTGATCATTGTAGGCACCCAATTTGTGATTCCGTCACGCATCATTCCGTGAAGGAAGGACGGCACCATAATGATAAACAGACCGCTGAGAAGTGCCATAGCAAAAAATCCGTTATTTTTCTTCGGCACATTCTTGATATCTGCACTGCTCTTCTCGTTTACTATCGTTTTCACTATATCCTTCTTGGAATAAAGGAAAACAGCCAAAACACAAGCAGATGCAATAAGTATACATATACCGCCGAAGACAAATACATACTGCCACTTAAAATATTTAATAATTACTGTAGAAACAAGATAAGCACATATTGTACCGATGGGCAATGAAAGAGAAATATTCAGTATAGACTTTTTCTGCAGACTTTTATCAATTGTCTGCGAAAAGATACGCAGAATCGGTGACCACAGCATGGACTGAAAAAATCCATTTGCCGCCCAAATCACAAGCATTGAAATCAGACTATCGGCAAATGCCATAGCAAAGCAGGATAATGCACCCGCTGTTGAGCCGAACACAATCATAGCAAAGGGATTTACCCTGTCGCCTATCAGTCCGCTGATAAGCTGACCCACACCATAGCATATAAAAAATGCCGTTCCGATTAAACCGATTTCACCCTTATTATACGTTCCCTCACTTACGATAGAGGCAATAGAGGCAGCATAGCAGGTTCTTATAAAATAGGAGGCTGCATAGACAAACCACAATGCTGCAACAACCAGCCTGCTCTTCTTAAAATCCCTTAAAACGTACTGCATCATTTGTTAAGTTCCTCAATATCTTTTGAGACAGCAAGAAAAGTAGTACGGTCCTCAATCATCTGTGTTCCGTGACGAACGGAATGTCCGCCATGATCTGATGCAATCAGGATAAGCCAATCCTCTTCATCATATGTAGCCCTGCTCTTAACTGCTTTGATAAGCTCAAATGATAATCTGTCCAGGTTGCATACACCTGACACATATCGGTAATTTTTGTCGCCAAAGCCTGTACCGTGACCGTTGCAATCCGGATTTTCATAGATACCAAAGATAAAATCATCGTCACTGCCTATTCTTTCAAGCAGATTTTTATGCAGCTCCTCATCGGTCTCAAATTTATAATAATACTGTGGTAAATTATTGTTCTGTGCAAGCTCAATCTCTTTCACATATGTATTATCAAAATGTATCGGCCAAATTGCACTGAAGGAGGTTTTATAGCCATCTGTTGACAGTGTTCTCAAAACAGTCGGATAATCATCATCAAGGCTCCACTCAATTCCCTGCTTCCAAGCCTTTTTCATCCATTTACCGCAAAGAGCAGACGCCCAGCCCTGAGCCGTGCTTGTTTCCTGAGGAGCATTTTCCTCCCCGCCAACATAGGTTATATACAGTCCGCCGCTGCTCTTTAAGGATGCTGCAGCACTGTAAATATTTGTATCATTGCAGCCGCTTACCTTTTCATCCTCGCTTTTAATAAGATATTTCATAGCATCAGCACGGCAGCCGTCCCAACCAATGAACAGGCATTTCGGCTTTCTGCGTGCTGATTTAAAATGATTCAGAATACTCTTTGCCGCAATGGTCTGGGGAAACCTTGTTTCATAGGTATTATTGAAAATTCCTTTCGCATTAAGCGAACGGATATATTTCTTCTTATCGTTAAACATTTTCTTCACCTCAGATGAATCCTGTATTCATTGGACTGATTTATCAATCCTACTAATATTAACAGAAATCAAAATTGGATTCAACACTTTATCAGAATTTACTGCTCTTTACCGATTGTGATTGTACTCTGTCCTCTGTGACGGATAAGGTGCTGCGTTGTGAAAGAACCGTCATTCTTCACATTAATCAGCACACCGCCGCGTAGAGGAACAAGATAAATATTATGGTCGCAAGAAAGACCGTATGTCAAACGTATTCCCTGATAGTTAACAGAAAAGTTATTCATATGGTCGTGACCGACAAAGCAACCCTTTGTGGAGCCGAGCTCAACCATTTTTTCAAACATCTGATCATCTACCGCAGGAGTACCGTCCTCCTTAGGAAAGCAGAAGCCCCAAAGGCGGTTATCCGTGCCCTTTGACTCATCATAGGCGGTCATATATTCTTTCATGGGAACATGGAAAAATGCAAGTGAAGGCACAACTTCTGACTCATCACCATTTACCTCTTTGGCAATTGTTTTAACTGTATTTTCATACCATTCAATCTGATTATCATGGAAATGGTCATAGCCATTATTCTCCTCATCATAACTATGGGAATCCATCATAATAAGTGATGTGATTACATTGCCGTTATCATCCTTGACATTGTAATAATAGTTGCCCATACCGTCAACATTCTCATCCCCTGCCTCATAAATACAATTGGGCAGGGTTTCAAGATAGTCACTGAGTGTTTGTCTGTCAGCAATTTTTTCAGGGTCTATAACCTCATCAGGTGCATATTTGATATCAAGTCCCTCGTGATTGCCGAAAACAAATGCCCAAGGAATATTAAAGCTTTCCAAAAATTCACAACCTGTTTTAAAAGCAGTGAAATTTTCCTTTTCACTTGTCAAATCACCGGTGAGCACAATCATATCAGGCTTTGTTGTTTCAACCATTTCCGTAATGGTTTTGAATGCCTTTGCATCCTTCTTTTCGTCATTGAGAATATGTACATCAGTTATCTGCAGAATTCTGTAAGCGGTATCATCTGCCGGCTTGTAATCCTTATGATAAAAGGTTACAAAACCGAGACTTCCTGCAACAATAAGCACTGCCACAAGCAAAATGGATAATAATATCTTAAACACCTTTTTCATTCCTCTTCCTCCGTCTTAAAATCAGCTACAATGAAATCAAACTGTTCAGGAACAGTGATATCCTCGTAATTTTCATTATGCAGTGTTTTTCTGATGCCACGATAAAGCTTATCGAGGAACTTATCGCCCTCTCTGAAATCAAGAAGGATTAACCCGCCGTCTGAAAGCAAAATTTCTTCTGCCTTTTTGGCATTTCCCGATTTAAGAAAAGCCATTGAAAGATACATCAAAAGCCTTGGATTATTCTTTAAATCTGCTGACAGCTTATTAAAACAGTCTATTACAGCACTATATGCATTCTGTTTTAATAGCAAAGACAGAATGCTTTCTGCAAGGCAATAGCTGTCATTTTTTATGTCAATACATTTTGCGGCAAAATAAACAGCGTTTTCATCACCAAGCTGATAAAGTATAAATGCATAAAGATGATTATTATATTCATTATTATCAAGTATAAGACTGCGTTCGCAATATTGCCTAGCCTTATCAAATTCTCTTTTATCATAAGCGAGCAAAGCAAGCTGATAAGGAACATTCCAGTTACATATATTTTCATTTGCAAGCAGCAGTTTTTTCATTCTTTCACCGTAGGCAAAGGATAGCTTATCTGCAATTCTTTCACCGTCTGCAAGTGCAAGCCAAGGCTTTATATCCTCATCAATACAAAATTCAAGATGATTTGGAGCCTTACCGCCGAGAACAGTATTGAGATAACCAAAGCCGCTGCCTTTCAAAATCAACTCGCCCTTCTGCGTGCTTATATCATCGGCATAATCCTTCAGCTTTTCATCAAGCAAAGCACATCCGCCGAGTGAATGAATCTGCGACTGAACAGCATTTACCAAATCAGCATAATCAGAGCAAACTGCATCAGCAGAGATATCTGCAAGTGTATAGCATTCGGAAAAGCTCCATACGCATTTCGGCGGCATCGGAATACACTCATACTGCGTTTTGCCGAGACCTGCCTGAATTTCAACATAGTCCCCTGCTTTGTCCGTAAGCATATTCTGCCAGTGATGTGAGCCCTTTTTGTGCCCCCAGGAAAACAGCTTTCTGCCCTTAAGATTATTGCTTGAAAACTGCAGAAGTCCGTATCCGTCCTTATCAACATTGGCAATGAACTTTCCCTCATTCTCAGGGATATCATAGAAATAGTCAATTGTATTCGGAATATTCTCAGGATATGAAACGTCCATACCTTTATCAAACGGTATGGATGATTTTTTTATACCCATTCCGTCGGAATTGTTATAGGCACTGTCAGCAGGTACAACCACACGTCCGCCCTTATATTCAGGCGTTGCCATATTGGACCACCAATACATCGGAACAACAGTTGAATTCTGATTTTCAATCCTTACAGCAGTCATCAGCTTATTGTCGTCAAGCCAGAAATCAATCTGGTAATAGATTTCTCTGACACGCTCAAATTCATAAAATCTTAAAACGTCCTCACCATTTCTGCCTTTTGCGAAGGCACAATACATTTGTGAGCAGGTAAACGGTGAATGACCGATAATGCCGCAGTTCCACTCAACACCGCCTGAAAACCACGCATTACGGATGCTCAGATTGCGAAAACGGATAACATCATTCGTATAAAGAACATCTCTTTGCTTTTTCTTGTCATACAGCTTCCAAAGCCTTCCGCCCAATGTTGGGAGAAATTCGGCATAAAGATTGTCATTTTCAAGAATCGCAACTGTAATTTCCTGTTCTGTTTCCTCAGTATATGAATTCTGCTGTGTATACGGATAAGAGGTTTCGCGCCAGCCGTAATCAATAAACAAGCCTTCAAAATTATCAATATCCGATTTTGCTTTATGCGGCTCTTTCTCAAGTGAAAGATGCGGAATATCGCTGTTCTGCGTCAATGAAGATACACGGTAATTTCTTTTTTCAAGCCTTGGCATTTGTGTTCTCCTTAATCTCATATGTATTTTTGTCTAAATCTATAATAACGGCTGTGCCGTCGGAATATATGGCTCTCTGAATTCTTGTACTGCTCAAAAATTCGTGTTTAACCATTTCCTTGTTATAAAGCTTAGCCTGTAATTCGGCAAGCGGCTTAACACGTTCAATCTCTGCTTTAAGCTGTTCATCATCGAGCAAATCAGCATCAGCAGAGCGAGGATCTTTGCCTAATATCATATCCTTTTCAACATAAGGATGAAAATACGGCATACCTGCATTTAATGCACAATGAAGATTTCCGCTTTCCCCTTTCGGAATACCCCAGTTGTTCCACCAATCCCACGGAATCATAATGCAGTCGTGAAAAACCAAGCTTCCCAAAGGAACAGGAATTCCCACTGCAGCGCCGTTAACCTGCGGTCTTAAGGTATACGGACCGTGATGAACAAGTGCAATATGATTTAAAAGCTGCATGGCAGGCTCTTCGGAGGACATAATCATACCCTTTTCGTTCAGATAATCAAAACATTCTGCACGGTGCTTAATGCTTTCCTCCCTCGTAATTTTATGGTCAGGATGAAAACATTCGTCGCCATTCATAATGGAGAACACATCAAGGTATGCACCCTGCACATCAATACCGTGTTCATCAAA
The DNA here is from genome assembly GCA_910577195.1 of uncultured Eubacterium sp. Classification (GTDB taxonomy): domain Bacteria; phylum Bacillota; class Clostridia; order Oscillospirales; family Acutalibacteraceae; genus Eubacterium_R. Next base: position 300,705 of record CAJTLP010000003.1, read on the forward strand.
CTCAGAATATGTTTCCTTAACGTATTCAAGAGCCTGTGATGCACAAAGGAAGGTGTGCTCTCCTCCGTCCCATATTGAGCAATATGGATGTGTGCCGTCAATACGAGTTACGGCCTTTTCCATATCGAATCCCGGTGAGGTATAATAATAATCCCTGTACTGGTCGTGAAGCGCAAAAATATAATTCAGATTGCGGCAGGTGTCAGCAAGAGCTTTCATACCTTCCCAGCCTCCTGCCTCCTCACAAGGCGGTAAAATATAAGGATGATTATTATCATAACCCTCCTTGCCCCAGCCGTCTGTATGAATATAGAGCTTATCAAGACCCAACTCCTTGATTTTTTTCATTTCCTGTGCACGTGTTTCAAATGTGGCATAAAGCAATTTGTTTGTGCCGTTTTTATCATAAAACTTTGAGGCAGGCTGTATCTGTGAAAAAATCTTGTGATGAAGAACAGGACAGCCAATCAATTTTTCAATATTTTTATTTTTACCTATTTTTTCATCTATTGTAACAAGCTGATTTGTTTCTATAAGATATTTTCTGTAATCCTTAGCGGCAGTATTATAATCCATATCATCGTGGAAAATGAATTTGATTTTTCTTTCATAGGAAAGCCGGCCTAAAGAGGACATCCAGTGCACGGAATTGACAAACGCCTGATGCCTGCCGGCTGAAGAAAACATACAGGCATCATAGGGAGTCAGTGCAATAGCCGTAAATCCGTGACCGTCACAGACTCTGCCCCACATCGGCATATAGCAGTCGCCTGTATTGATTTTTCTTAAATAATGCTCAAAGCCGATTGTAGATAAAATATTCTCTTTATATCCGTCAGGCAACAAAAAGCCGTTTCGCATTGCATCGATATGATAGGATACCTTGCCTTTCTTCTTTGAATTAAAAGGAGCAGGAAAATAAACTGCCTGAATATCACAGCCTGTTTCATTTTCTGCTTTGAGAGAAAATTCAATCGTGTCCATTCCTGTGATTTTTGCCGTACAAATAAGTGTAAATCCCAGCTTTTTGCCGAATGCGATATAATTGCTGTATCGGCATATGATTTTATCGTCATATCTTTCAACGCTTTTCTTCAGGGCACTCATCAGCGGTCTGTATGTACTTACATAATGCTTTCCTGCCTGCTGACGAATAATAGCATACGGTCTTCTTCCGTCACTCACCCAAGAAAAGCCGTTATGCTGAATTTCATAATCACCGGTTAATTCATTATAGGCTAATTTAAGATTGCTCTTTTTCATTATTCCACCTCTATTTTAAAGCAAACAGGCATTGAGCTGTTCACTCTTTCGCTTAATTTAATGCTTAAATATTTTTTATTCTGTGTAAAGCTGACGGCTGTATCACTGCCGAGAACGGATATATTTTTTATAACACAATGAAACATATCCATTGAGTCAGCAAGTGTTTTTATTCTGAACTCAGTTTTACCGTAAGGTTTAAGCGCAAAGGCATAAACCACACCTGTTTTGCAGGTAAATCGGTAATCCCTTGACGTATAGCTGAAATGCTCTGTAAAGGAGCCGCCCTTCTGCTTTTTACCCTCGCCGAACACCTTATAAGGCTGTGTGCCCCATATTGCTTCTTCATTTGCTTTTGTCCATTTTCCGAGAGATGAAATAATATTCCGTTCTTCACCACAGAAGGTTCCGTCTGCCTTTGGTCCTAAGTTGAGAACAAAGCATCCGTTCTTTGATATTACATCCAGAAAATTACAGGCAATGATTTCAGGCTTTTTAAAGCGATTCGTGGTGCAGTAGCTCCAGGCATTATATGACGTAGAGGTTTCACCCTGCCAGATATAGGGACTTATATTTTCAAGCTGACCTCGTTCACGGTCAAAGATTGCACAATTATACATAACCGCATCGGATTTATAATAAACGCAGACCTCTCTACCCCATTCCACAGAACGGTTATAATAGTAAGCAAGAAATTTTTTCATATAAGGTCTGAACGCTTTATAAGATACCCACCAGTCAAAAAAGAGAGATGCAGGCTGATACCTGTCAATCAGATCGCAGGAGGACACAAGCCAGTCCTTAAGCCATTCTTCTGTAGGCTCAATACCGTGCTCCTGCTTAAGCATTGTAAAAAGATTGTTTCTCTTATGTACATTATGGCAATCGCCGTAAAGCTCACGGTATCTTTCATTCTGCGTCTCATTACTGTAGCCAACAGTTGAGCCGCCGTTTAAAAACCAGAAATGCTCGGCACGATGGCTTGATGTGGAAAAGATTATACCGGTCTTTTCACAAGCAGCTTTCAGCTCGCCGAGTATATCTCTTTTCGGACCCATATTAACGGAAGTCCACTCATTAAGATCACTGTTATACATTTTAAATCCGTCGTGGTGCTCACCCACAGGCATCATAAATTTTGCACCGCTGGATTTTATAAATTCCGCCCATTCGACGGCATTGAATTTTTCAGCTCTGAACATCGGAATAAAATCACGATAATTAAAATTTTTACCGTATTTCCTGATATGATGCCAGTAAGCCGGATTGCCTTTATAGTACATAAAGCGGCAATACCATTCGCTGAAATAAGCAGGCACACTGTAAATTCCCCAGTGTATAAAAATTCCGAACTTAGCATCCCTGTACCACTGCGGTACAGGATAATCCGAAAGACTTTCCCAATCGTCCTTATATTTTCCGTTTTCAATTATCTCATCAATTTTCAGAAGATAATCATTCATTTGCTTATCGGTCATATTCAGCCCTCAACATCTACATTCCGGCAATTTACGCATTTTATCACTTTGCCTGAATTAATTTTGTTTCCTTTTACTTTTATATTATCTGCCGCTTTTGAACGAATACAATAGCCTTTATAGTTTTTAAATTGATTATTGATAATCCTTATATTCTTATGGACTGCACCCTTGTACACAGCATTTTCAGGCTTAATCAGTACAGGTGTCTGTCCGCAGTAATCAAAGGTATTATGATCAATTGTGACATCACGGCACATTCCGCTTTCATACCAGCTTTTTGCATCGTCGGACAGAAGAATGCTGCTCATTGACGTGCTTACAAAGTGATTGTCTTTGATTATAACTTTTCCTCTGGTCGTTAAGAGCAAGCCTCTTGTAATAATGCGATTTAAAGTGTTGTTTGCGAAATAAACATCAGGACAGGCGGATATATCTTCAATGACCTCTCCCACAAGTGCCTTTTTGGAAGAGGCTACCTCTAATTCCATTTCATATTCATTCATAAGACGCGAGCTGATGATCTCTGTTTTTCCGTTTTCAAGCAGGCTCTTAGGGTGAATAAAAGCAATTTTATCACCCGGATGCAATGGATTATATCCGTGCGACTGCGGATGCATAAAGCTGACAGTCAGCTTGTTTTTATCGACACTTTTAATCTGATAATGAACACCGTGAACATTCAGGCAGTCATCACCGGCACCGTCAAACAAATTATTTTCAATATTAATTTTCCCTCTGCACATACAAACCTGAATAAAATCGGCAACAGATGCCATTTTACGTGCAGAATTTTCTTCAGGTGCAAATTCTGAATTTAACAAAGAAATATCCTTGCTGTCCTGAAGCACCAGTGCAAGTGAATAGTTAAAACGCTGTTTGATATTATCCAGTATTACATTTTCACACTGATTTACAAATATACCTGCGAACTGACGGCGCACATCAAAAAGATAAAAGCAATCACCTGTTTTAAATCTGAAAGTATTAAGATAATGGACACGTATTTTTCCGTTACCTGAATCTTCCATTCTTATTGCATCGATAAGCGGATGCGATACACGCTTAATCTTATTCGGTGTGTTTTCACGAATCAGTCCGATCCAGTGTGCATTCAAAGCACTTTCATCAGCGGCACAGCAGTAATCCGTTCCATAAAAATACAGCTTATTATTTTCTAATTTATACAGACTGTCGCTGTCAATCTGAAAATCGACATAAAAATGGGATTTACGGATTACTTTGAGCTCATGCATATCCGGATGCAAATGGCGTATTTCCAGATTCTTTAAAGTAATATTCCGACAATGTTCAACGGCAATATTGGTTACCTTACCGTCAATGATAAAAACAGAGCCGTTTCCGTCAAATATTAAATCATTAATATGATTAAAATAAACAGGCACTGCATTCAAGTGTGGTGTTTCTTCTGCTGAAAATTCACTGTCACCTACTGTATTGGTAATATAGAGCATATATTTTTTACATTTGTCACTGCTGAAAAAATATGTGCCCTTTTCAAAGCGGATTGTTTTTTCATCATCAATCTGCCCTGCATCTTCAATCAGCTTAAACAACTCAGTTGTTATATCCTTATTCGGTTTTATTCCGTAATCTGCAGCGTTTAAAATTTTCATAATTCTCCTAAAGCATATGTTTTATCGGTGTAATCGGTTTAAGATGATTAAAAGCATAAAAGCCTTTTGCGTTGTCAAAAAGAAATTTCTGCTTATTTTCTTCCGAAATGTCATTTGACTTAAGTATAAAATCAAAGCTCATTTTATATGTGATTTCAACCATAGTACGCGGATAATCACTGCCCCACATCAGCTTATCAAAGCCGCATATTTCAGCTGCCTCATTTATCGCCTTCAGAGCTGAGGGATAAGGATAAAACTCGCTGTTAAAGAGCCAGGTTATACCGCCGCTTTCAATGTAAACATTTTTATTCTGGGCAAGCTTAATCTGCTCTTTCCAGTTCTTTCTTGTTACCATACCGAAATGACCCACAGCAATTTTTAAGTCAGAATACTGCTGTATCATTTCAAGCAGTGAGCCTGTCTGCAAATCACCATCAGCCATATCTATGGAAATAAACATATTGTTTTTTTCGGCAGCTTCAAAGACCTTATAATGCTTTGTTAAATCCTGTGTCGGCAGTCTGCCTGCACAAATTTTAATTCCGTCAAAGCCGTTTGCCTGAAAGGCTTTGCCCTCTTCATAAAGGCTGCATATCTTAAGTCTGTCAGGATAATTCTTCTTTGCCGTAATCAGATAATTGTCCTGATTTCCGTCAATTTCCTCCTGTGTAATCACAGCACCATTCACACCTGCATAATCCATATTGGAAATCAGCATATCAGCAGTATTCTCACCGCTTATCATATAGGGCGGCATCATCTGTCTTATTTCACCGCCGAAATTGCTTTTACCGTTTTTAAGAGCAAAAACGTCTTTTCCGTCCACTCTGCCGTTCTGCTTTTTCCAAAGATGTGTATGTGCATCAATAATCATAAGGTAACTCCGTCTTTAAAAATGGCTATTTCACGGTAGCCGTTTACTTCGTTTTTCGTTTCTTTTCCGTTTGCAGTTTCAACAATCAGGCTGAATAAATCCTTTGCTTCATTGTCCTGTGCGTTAAAATCAATCCAGCTCTTTTTATGCTCTGTAAGTCTTGTATTCGTAGATATTTTAAGGGTAGGCACAGGTGCACCGAGCGGTGTACCCCTGCCTGTTGTAAAGAGTATCATATGGCAGCCTGCAACAGTCAGATTCGTAACCGCTACCATATCATTGCCGGGACCGTTAAGGAGGTTAAGTCCTGTTGCTTTGGCAGTATCACCATAGTCAAGAACTGCAGTTACAGGTGCTTTTCCGCCTTTCTGAACACAGCCGAGTGATTTTTCCTCAAGCGTTGTTATTCCGCCCTCTTTGTTACCAGGTGAAGGATTTTCACTTACAGGCTGATTATGAGAAATAAAATATTTTTTGTAATTATTTATCAGCTTTGCCGTTTCTTTAAAAACCGTTTCATTAACACATCGGTTCATCAGAATCTGTTCCGCGCCGAACATTTCAGGCACCTCTGTCAATACGGCAGTACCGCCCATTTCAGTTATTTTATCTGTTATTCTGCCCACAAGCGGATTGGCGGTTATACCTGACAAGCCGTCACTTCCGCCGCATTTCAGTCCGATTTTCAGCTTTGAAATCGGAACATCCATTCTGATATCCTTTTCTGCCTGCTGCTGAAGCTCGGATATCATTTTTACGCCCTCTGCAATTTCATCCGCACAGTCCTGCGCATTCAGAAATCTGATTCTTTCCTCATCATATTCACCGAGTATCTTCTTCAACTCGGTAATATTGTTATTCTCACATCCGAGACCCAGCACAAGCACGCCGCCTGCATTTGGGTGCTTAATAAGATTGCAAAGAATTTTCTGTGTAACAAGCAAATCATCACCAAGCTGACTGCAGCCATAAGGGTGCGTATAAGCAAAAGCACCTGTCTTTTGCGCAATCCTGTTTGCAGCACCGTTTATACAGCCCACTGTAGGAATGATCCACACATCATTTCTGATTCCGATTTCACCGTTTTTACGCGGATAGGCTGAAATGGTTATAGGCAATTCAGTGCTGTTTTTCTGCATAAAAGGAGAATATGTATATTCCTTTTCGCCTGACAAGGCTGTTTTAAGATTATGTGAATGTACATGCTCCCCTGCTTTAACATCCTGCTTTGCAGTGCCAATCGGATAGCCGTATTTGATTATATCTTCACCCATTTTAATATCACATACAGCGTATTTATGCCCATTATCAGGATTCACTTTTACGTTATCATCAGGGTGTATCAGGATAAAATCCATCTTACTGCCTCCCTTATACCGTTGTTATGAATTCTCTCAAGACATTCATTTGCAAAAGCTGACATACTGCTTAAGTCACAGTTCCATAATTCTGTATTTGATAAAATATCATTTACAGAATGATTCTTAATATAATCAACTGCTGATTGATCATCGCTTACATCATTGGTCTTATAGTATTCAATCAGACAGGCAAGAGAAAACACCAAAGGCTTTGGTATTTCACCATTCTTTTTCATATAATCTGCAATCGTAGGAAGCACTCTTGCAGTAAATTTGCTTACGGAATTCAGTGAAATGGATTTCCACATATGCTTAATATACGGATTCGCAAAGCGCTCCAGCACGGCAGAGGCAAAATCCCTGTTCTCATCACTTTCACCGAGAGCCGGCAGTATATAATTAAACAGACAAGTATTTAAAAACGCATTCAGTTCATCATCTTTCAGGCTTTCGCCCACCGTTTCAACACCGCATAAAAGCGACGGAAAAACAAGAGAGGTATGAGAGCCGTTTAAAATACGCACCTTCATTTTTTTATAAGGCGTTACATTGTCTGCCCATATAACATTTAAGCCTGCTGTGCTTAACGGAAGTTCATTCTCATAATCCCCCTCAATCACCCAGAGGTGATAAGGCTCAGCCGTATTTAACAGCTTATCCTCGTAACCGATTTCCGAAAAAAGTGTCTGTGCCTCATTATTGGGATATCCTGTAACAATCCTGTCGACCAGAGAATTACAGAACTTATTTTCGTTACCAATCCAGTCGATAAAATCCTCTTCAAGATTCCAGAGCCTTGCATATTTTAAAACACATTTTTCAAGCTCCTTTGCATTATTGTCAATCAGCTCACAGGCAAAAATAACAAAACCGCCAAGCTTCGCCTTATACCTTTCATAAAGCAGCTGTGTCAGCTTGGCAGGAAAGGATTTTGCAGGACTGTCCGTTAACTTATCATCAGGCGAGAAAGCAATTCCTGCCTCCGTTGTGTTCGAAATAATAAATCTCAAATCAGGATTTTGTGCCAGCTCCAGATAAGCATTAAAATCTCTGTAAGGATTGATTGCACGTGTTACGGAATGAATTTCTGTACGCCTGCAAACCTCACGTCCGTTTTTTATACCGCGCAAATACAGATTATATTTACCCTGCTGTGCCTGAATTACATCAACCTGTTTGGAATCCGTCGGCGAAACAATGACTATTTTTCCGCCGTACAAATTATCCTTATTCAGCTTATCAATAAAATAATCTGCAAATCCACGCAGGAAATTGCCTGTACCAAACTGTAATATTTTTTCTTTCATAATCTACTCCGCGTCTGAAAATTTAATAAGCAGCTTAGTAAGAGTACCGTCATTATTCACAAGTGTATCAAAGGCAGTTTTTGCATTTTTGGCATCATAAATTCCGCTAATCATTTTTGCAGGATTCACCTTACCTGCTTTTACAAGCTCAATGAGTTCTTCAAAATCCTTTGTAAAAGCATTACGGCTGCCGAAAATATTAAGCTCCTTTTTCAGTATTACTGAGTGAACAAATGTGGTTTCACGTTTGCCGTTGCCTATAAGGATAATATTAGCACCGTGTGCGGCATTGTCAATACAATTTAAAAATGTTTCCGGTGCACCGCAGGCTTCCACACAAACATCAAAGCCATTGCCGGCAGTAAATGAATGACACTCCTTCTCCAGATTCTGTTCTTTCACGTTGATTACTATATCCGCGCCATATTCCTTTGCAAGCTCCAGACGGCTTGAAAGCATATCAGCAATTGCGACGTTCGCTCCCATAGCCTTTGCTTTAAGAAGTGCAAAAAGTCCTATAGGACCTGCGCCCATAATAAGCAGGTTATCACCTTGTTTAACCTCAGCTCTTGACAGGGCGTGATTACTGATTGAAAACGGCTCAATCAGAGCAAGCTCCTGAGCAGACAAGCCTTTACCGTCGATAATACGGTCAACAGGCATTGTGATATATTCCTGAAAGCTGCCGTCACGCTGAACACCCATTGTCTGATTATCCGTACAGGCATTGACGATTCCTCTTCTGCAGGAATAACATTCGCCGCAGTTGAAATAAGGATTGCAGGTTACAACATCACCTTTTTTCAGTCCCCTGTCATTTTCAGGGATTTCAACAATCTGTGCTGAAAATTCGTGACCGGGTATTCTCGGATAGGTTGTAAAAGGCTGATTGCCTGTAAAGGAGGCAACGTCAGCACCGCAGATTCCGCAGTAAAGCACCTTTAAAAGAGCTTCGCCATCATTAATTATAGGCTTTTCCTTATCAATAATTTTAATTTCAAATGGTTTTGTTATTTCAATTGCTTTCATCATTTTTCCTCGTCTATGTATTCCTTGTTCCATATTACTGCGGTTTTAAGGGGAGCACCCTTGCAGTAGATTTTATTTTCATAAGCATTTACAGGGTCTGCTGTGAATTCATTTTTATCAATCAGCTCAACAAGCTCATCAAATTTACTGTTACATAAAATATCTATCGCCTGCTCCATATGCTTTTGCGTAAAATTGATAGACGCAAGTATAACCTGATTTTTAAAGCCGAAGGGCATTGTATCATATGTAACCTTAGGACCCAGAGAAAAGCTGTCATATATTCCGTTACAGCCGAGAACTCCATATTCAAATGCAAGTCTGCTTTCAAGTTCTGTTCCTGAGGTACCTACAAAAACCGTTGCTGTTCCGCCAAGATGATTGATGATGCTTTGGGCTATCTCTTTCTCATTCCTATCTGCAGTTGACAAATAGTCCGCCGATAAATTATTTTTTATAAATTCTGCTTTGTCGCATTTTTCACTGCTTCTTGCAACAAATAGAATTTTTGCATTTTTATGATTTCTTCTTATCTGATCACCGATAAAAAGCCCTGTTGTACCGAGACCGAAAATAACAACCCTGTCAAAGGTGCTTTCATATGCAAGCTTTTTTGCCATTTCCTCACTGCAGTGATTTCTTGCCATTTCCACTCTGAAATTCTGTGCAATACCTATATCGCACATACGCTCGTGCTGGAAGATTGCACAGGCATAAGGGTCTGAAAACACAAGTCTTTTTGCAAGGGAAAGCGGCATTTTTTCAATACCGTCATATTCACCGGGCAAATGCAAAAGCATGTCAGGATTAAAATATCCCTTATCGCAGAAAATACCGTCTGCACCGTCACAACCGTATTCAAAATAGCTTTCCTCTTCTGTAAAACGCGTGGGGTCATAACTGTTACCTCCGCGAATCAGAACAATTGCAAAGCGGTTTTCCTCAGGAACCCATACAACGCCCTCGTGACCGTTAATCAGCCTTTGCTCTCCAATCGAAAATTTAGCATCAAGCATACACTCTCTGCCCATTTTCATCAGCTCAAAGTCTGTTCCGCAAAAGCCGCAGAATACAGGATTCACCTCTATTCCCTCTTTTTCAGGCTCATTTTTCAATCTTTTTCGAGGCGGATTGATCAAGTTCACCTCACCATATCTTATGGGTTTATTTTTATCATTAACAAAAAAAGTTGCTTTTGTTTTCAATCCACATACATCCTTAAATGAATTATTGTTCAATAATGCCGTCTGCTTTTTCTTTAAGCTCTTCCATTATTTGATTATATTTTTTCTTGCTCAGCGGATAAAAGGCCATTACCGCAATGAACAGTATTCCGCTTACAACAGTGATAACAGCGGAAATATTAAACCACTGATTCATAATCTCAATATTCTCAGGCAAATACTCAGCACCGTTTTTAAAGTTCATAGGCTGATAACCGATTTTCTGCTGAATAAAGGTTGGAATAAACATTGCAAACTGAGTAACAAGTCCAGTCATTGAAACAGCAAATGTCTGAATAAAGCCTTCAAGACGTCTGCCGGTTTTCCACTGCTGATAATCATAAATTTCAGAAAGCATTATCGGAGTAAGCGTACCGACTGCATTAAAGCAGGTAACAAACCGAACTATCGTAATCACAATAGCAGTAGGTGTTCCGACAGGAATATTCTCATAACCGATAATACAAAGCATACCATATGCAGCGACATTTATCGCCTGCCACATAATCATTATGCTTTTGTTGTTCATTTTCCTTGTCATAAACGGCAGCAAAAGCATTGCAGGAGTTGCCGCAAAACCAACAATAGGACTCAGCATAGAAAACAGTGACAGACCCTGCTCAGTTGTTTCTCCGTATCTGAACTGTCCTATGTAATAGCTGTTCATCTCAGCTACACCTCTGTGACTTCCGATAATCATAGCAAAAGTATATATCATCAGCGGTTTATTTTTCATTACCAACCGCATCCCCTCTTTAACACTTATACTTTCACTTTCCTGAGGTGTTTCATAAATACGCTCTTTGGTTTTTAATATAAGAAAAACGAGAATAATTCCTATTCCTGTACTGATTAAACCCATCAGACGAAATGCCATATACTCTCTGCCCTGGCTCATAAAATGAGCACGTATCGGACCGATAATAAAGTTCATAACCGTAGGTGCAAATCCCATAATAAGACCTACAGGAGAAAGCATATCGGTTCTTTCCTGCGAAACAGGAGTCATTACTGCGGGAATCATATAAAATGTGTTGTACCAGATATTCCAGAGCACCAATACTGGAATACAGGTGCAGTAAGCATATACTACTCTGAAGGTCATCGAATCAACCTGAGGAAGCCAGGTTGCAAGCACAACAAAGAGTGAAATGACCGGTGCAATTCCTATTATGTACGGCTTGTATCTGCCGAATTTGGTTTTTGTATTCTGGAGCATTTTGCCGAAAAACGGCTGAATCAGCAGATTGGATACGCCAACAATACTGAAAATAATTGTTCCGTGAATAACATCTATTTCATAAATATAGGGAATCTGCGTTGCGGTAATTACAGCAGTTATTACATTAACAATAAAGCTGACGCCAAGACCACTGAAACCGTAGCACGCCATTTCCCTGAAAGTTAAGTATCGTCCTTCAGGAGGTGTCGACCAGCCGTTTTTCAGTGAAATAAAAAGAGATTTTATTTTTTTCATTTTCTTCTCCAAATCAAATTAAAATTCAACAATTTCAATATTTACGTTATTGTTTTTATCAAGAGTCAAAACGGTTCCGCCGAGACAGTCAAAATCAAAATAGCAGTTATAGGAACTCTTTGTAAAATATCCAAGCGTTACGCCCTCATACTCGGTTATAAAATTGTTGTTATGGTCGTGGCCTGCAAACATATGGGTACCGCCGTTCTCCTTAAATGCGTTGAAAAAGCCATCGTTCACTTTTGCTGTGCAGGTTCCTTCACGGCGGTCACCCAATTCAAAGCCGTCCTCAAACTGTGTGTATTCAGGAACAGGAACATGCATAAATGCCATATTGGGAACATCATAGCCGCTTGTCTCTTTTATTCCGTTTACTGCCCATTTGTACCATTCAATCTGATTCTCACCCACGCCTCCGTCCGTAATCTGACCGTCAACTACTCTGAACTGACCGTCATCCATCATAAACAGTGAATAGACAGGCTTATCATTTCTTGTAAGATTAAGGATATAGTTTCCCATACCGTTCATACCTTCCGGACCTGATTGAAACAGACAATGCTCAGATGCTTCATAAATTTCTGCAAGCTTTGCTTTATCCGCTCTGCCCTCGTAATCGTGATTGCCGAAAATCGGTGCCCAAGGAATTTCAAACTTTTCCATAAAATCACAGAACTGCTGCGTGCATATATCATTCCAGGCAGTAAGAACGGTATCGCCGCCTACAATAATGAAATCCGGATTTACATTTGTAATCAGCTTTTTAAGCTGAATTTCACTCATACCGTCAAGAATAAAATTGATACCGAGCCATGAAGCAAATGTTCCGTGATTGCGGATATGAATGTCGGTAAGGCATAGAATTTTGCAGTCCTTATCACCGATTTCAAGTGCCTGAGCATAATCAGGTGTATATATATCATCCGCATTCCATTCGTCACAGACCGCAATCCCCTTTTGCTCTTTAAGTGCAACAGACGCAAACACAGCGTTGCAGATACACACAATCAGTACAATCACAGAAAAAATACTGATAATCACCTTTACCGGCTTTTTTGCAAAAAACTTTTTCATAATTCTACCCCTTCATTTCAGAATATTTGACATTGTTATATTTTGATTATATAATGAAAATCAGACTAATGATTACGAAAATCAACCAAAAAATTCAGAAATCCTATCATACTTAAATGGGGTGCTTTTATGAAATCAACAGAACTTGGTGTTTTGAGAAAATCTGAGGTATATTTTTCATCTCCGTCACAGACTGCGAAAAAGCTATACTACTACCCTGTCAGTGCAGGACATTTTTTCTGCGTTAAAGGTTATCATTTAATCAGAAATAATTATAACAGCTTATTGATTACACATATTATTGACGGCACCTTTACATTTGTTAAGGACGGCAAGCACACCACCGCCAGAGCAGGAGATACAGTTATCCTTGACTGCTACAAACCCCACGAGTATTATACGAATGATAGCTTTGAATCCATATGGATACACATCAGCGGTGCAAACAGCTTTGATTTATTTCAGGAAATTGAAAAAAATGAGGGAAATCTTGTAAAATGCCGTGATATAAATCATGTAAAAAAACTGCTTTTCCGTATATATGAAGGCATCAGCGGTGACAATCCGCCGACAGAGCTTAATATGTCACTTGACATATACAAGCTTTTTGCCGAGCTGCTGAACCCACAGAGCATAAAATGCAAAGGCGAAAGCAATTACGAGGACAATATACAGGAGATCAAAAGCTACATTTCAGAAAATCTGAATGAAAGCATCACTGTACAGAAGCTGGCTGACAAGGCTCATATGAGCACCTCACATTTTTCAAGAGTATTCAAACAGCAGACCGGATTTTCACCATATGACTATGTATTAATAACACGTCTTAATAAAGCAAAGTATTTTTTACAGAAAACCGAAATGACTGTTGCAGCAATAGCATATGAAACCGGTTTTAACAGCGAATCAAATTTCATTTGCTTTTTTACCGAGAACGAAGGAATTTCTCCCGGAAAGTTCCGCAAGCTGAAATTCTGATTATAAAAAAGGTCTTACCCAATTATCGGTAAGACCTTTTTTTATATCATATCATATTATATTCAATAACCTTGGCACTCCTTAAAACAAGCTTATCCGAATTCAGAGGAAGCGGTATTTCATTATAAACATTTGAAATACCAAGTCTTGTTTTCGGCGCAGTGCGGATAATCAAGGTTTGATTTTTTCCAATATATTTTTTGTAATCGCGCAAATGCATTACAAATTTTCTGTCAATATTGAAATAATCATTGATAAGCTTATTACCGCTGAACACCTGAAGATTCAGTCCGTCAAAATCAAACTCAAGCTTTATATCAAAGCGGTTATCCAGTATATCCTTCGGCAGTTTTAATTCATAGTACGAACGCTTTCCTGTTGAATACAGAAAATAATTATACGGAAGCTTTTTCTTTTCACATCTTATAAGTGATATTTCCTTTTTTAAATCAACATCCGTTTCCTGCTCGCAATAAATCTTACCATTGTCACAGTAAACCGTGCCGTCAAGAAAATAAGGCTTTCCATTGATAAAATGAAACTTTCTTGCTTTTTCATAAGGGATGACGATGATTTTTACATCATCAATATCTGTTCCCTTTTCACTGAAATCAAGCGGTATTTCTTTTTCGTTGACAGAGCATTTAGGAGTTATGCCCTCACACTGTGCAAAATAGCAAACTGTTTTTCCGTCAGCTTTTGTTTTCACAATCGGCTGTGCAAGTATGTAATCAAAATGTACCGAACCTAACTGTACATTAAACGGATAAAAGAACATTGTGTCGGCTTTTATATCCACATCCGGCAGCTTTACGATTTTATCACCGATTTTAAAAGTAACATTTACATCTTTAAAATCATTATATTTCAAAGCCTTTTCATAGGTTGAAGCAAAGAAATATCCGCTTCCCTGCTCATCAGCTCTCACAGAGCATTTTAAGAACGAGGTATCAAGAGGGTCGTTTGACTTCCATTCAGGGAAATAGGCCTGTTTGGTACAGATTTCGTTATCAAACTCATTTATGAAAAGATGCATTAATCTCAATCTGTCTCCGTGCGAACGGCATACACCGTATCTGCTTATGGGAGCCTGAAAATCATAATCAATAATCGGATAATTATTCGGATAACCTGTGAGCCTGTTTTCCTGCATCAGTCTGTCATTCGGATTTGTACCGCCGCAGAACATATAATAACCGAGCCAGTTTGCACCGCTTGAAAATTTGGCAAAGCATACACCGTAACCGTCCTTTTCGCCGATATACGGTCTGCGGTGCTGCGTCACCTGATTGCCCGGACCTGTCTCACAGAAAGCATAAGGCACATCATCATAAGCACCTTTTTTCGCGGTATTGCTTTTGAACAAATCTCCGCCTATTTCATCCTCTGTTTTGGCAGGAGAAATTGCAAAGCGGTTATTCGGCTTAAGTGCCGTTTTGCCGTGTGTCCATGGTGCATCAGGATAGCCGCCCATCATTGGCAAAAAATCATTATCCGGCTTGCCTGACGGCCACGCTGTCATCGTAAAGAACGGAACTTTAAATCCGATTTCTTCGGCAATTTTACGCAAAGTTCTTATATGCTCGGCAGAGCCTGTATACTCATTTTCAAGCTGTAAGCCTATAACCGTTTTTCCATCAAGGAATGGATACACTTCCTTATAAAGCACCTGCCAGTAATCACGCACCTCTTTAAGATATTCAGGATGATCACAGCGTTTTTTTACCATAAGATTTATTCTTTTAGGCAGACCTCCGCGTATAACCTCACCGTGACACCAGGGACCTATACGCAGAATGCAGGGCATATTGATATCCTTACAAATCTGCAGAAAAGCTGAAATATCTCTGTTGCCTCTGAAATCAAAGGCATTTTTCTCTTCCTCGTGATAATTCCAGAAAACATAATTTGATACGGTATTGACACCGCACTCTCGCATCTTCAAAAGCGTCTCTCTCCAACGCTCACGAGGCATTCTTGAAAAATGCATTTCTCCTGCAATGATTGTATACGGCTTGCCGTCCTTGGTGAAATACTGTGTGTTTACACCGTAACGGCTTTCGATATTCGAATAATTGAAATTGCCTGTTTTAACAGGCTTTGGAGCGGCACTGATACTTATATTCATACATTTTCCTCATTCATAACTATATGCTCAATATTGACGGATTGATTTTCATTTTCACCGGTAATTGTGATAAGGGTTCCACCTGTTTCCTTTGCGAAATTCCAAGGCACAGGTGACGGACCTGTCTTCAGTCCGTAGGTCATAGTAATGCCTTCGTATGTAATGCTTGCATTATTCTCGTGATCGTGACCGCAGAACATATATTTCGTTGAGCCAAGCTCTTTGCATTTATCAAAGAATCCTGATTTAACAGGTGCAGAACCCGGCAGATACTGACAATAACCAAAGCCATATTCTTCAGGAATCGTATATATATCATTTTCGCCCTTAACGCCATACTTTTCAACGGCTTCTCTGAATTCCGGCTGTGCAAAATGTGAAAAGGTCATAGACGGCACAATTCTGCCTGCCGCACTCTCAATACCCTGTACATTCCATTCATACCAAGCAATCTGCTCATAACCCATATAAACTTCCTTAGTATCGCCGTTATCATATTTAATATATCTGCCGTTATCAAGCATAAATAAGGTATAAACGGGATTGTTATTTTCAGTAATATTGATAACATAGTTACCGCAGCCATAAAGATTTGACGGACCCTTCTGCAGCAGACAGTATTCAGATGCCATATATTTATCAGACTGCCAGTTCAGAGAGTTGCTTGGTATCTCATTATCATGGTTGCCGTAAACAGGTGCCCAAGGAATTTTATAGCTATCCATATGCTTAATAAAATTATGGATTGAGAAACGGCTTGCCATAGCTGACAGGACATCACCCGGAAGTGTAATCAAATCCGGCTGAAGCTTTTCAACAAGTGCATCCATTTGTTCATAGCATTCCTTGTTTTTGCCTAAATCTGCCCAAAGCTGAGTGTCTGTGAACATAAGAATTTTAAAGTCTTCCCGATCCTTTTCAACTGTCTGAATTTCTGAAATATTAAACTGCCGGTCGGCACTCCATATCTCAGTGTGCTTTTCACCCATTAACGGAAAGAATAGTACACCCACAATTGCCAGAGCAATTATAAGAATCACACACACAGTAATTTTTACTCCTTTAATTGTTTTTTCTTTTTTTGTCATAATAATTCCCATAGCCTTTCCGGCTACAAATCGTTTATAAAAAATTCCTAACACCTTGTTGTAGCCAGACAAGGCGTATAATGGGAATTTAGACATCTCAAAATTATGACATAGGCAAATTTTGAGGTCAATATAATTTGAAATAGTGTGATTTTTCACACTATTCTCCTATTTATTTCACATTAAAACCATTATAACCTATTGAGTAATATTTGTCATCAAAAATTTTATTTGTCGTTATCCAGGTTGTGCGCTCTTCCAATGTCTGATTTCCGTGACCCTTGCCCAAACCACCGTGATCGTTTGCAAATACAACAAGCCATTCCTCGTTATAATTCTTTTCTCTTTGCTCAATTGCATTTTAAACGGAATTGGCATACATATCACAGTTAATAACAGCGGCTTTATACTCCGTACTTACCCCAAAGCCGTAATTATGACCTGCAGTATCTATATTATGAAATATACCGCATACAATATCGTCGCCCTGAGCAATTCTGTCAAGCATATAATCACGCATTCCTGTGTCATACGGAGCAGAATCAGACGGTGTTTCAGCGGCTGCAAAATTATATAATTCCAAAGTCTCGGCCGATGTTTTTTCAAGCTTATCAGCCTTTGCTCGGTCTATGTCACAAAACTGCATAGGAAGATCTTTTTCCATAACATATTTTAGTTCTTCTTTCAGATTCACGTCAAAATACTGATCCCAATCGAACGCAAGTGCTGTGTTCAGCCCTTTTTCGGCATATTCAAGCATAAAGGTTTTATAATCCATATTTTTTGAATCATCGTCTGTTTTTACACCATGCTTACTCCCCCATACACCTGTGAAATGAGAAGTCCAGCTTGCAGAGGTTGAGGTAGTCTGCTCGGTTTCAGTAGCGGTTTCACCGCCGCAATATGCGATATATATACCGCCTGTCTGCTGTAATTTTTTTATGGCGCTTACATCGGTAACGGAATTATAAGCAGTATTTTCCTCATTATTTTCATTCTGCAGAACATACGGCAAAGCGTCTGCACGCATACCGTCAAATCCGATGAAAAGCACTTTACGAAGCTTACCGTCAGGTGAATAGGCACTGCCATTCCTTATCTCACATTCATCAAGAAAATCATGAACGTGATTGTATGTATTGTACTCTGCCATTGCAGTATCCGATGTATTGTTCCAAAAAGAATATTTGCTTACATTCTGAAGATATGCACTGTCCCTTTTCTAATATGATTTATAATATGATTTATAATATTATTATACATTCGACATTATAATAATTTCGAAAATCTGCCGAATACTTTAGAAAATCTGCTATCATTTTATGATTGAATTTCTAAAGTTTTAAGCATTTTTTCTAAAGGATTACGCATGATTATGTGATATTCTGTTCATATACCGATAAAATGGAGAGGTAATATTTATGAATGAAATTTTAAAATTCAACTTCGATTATTCCAAATGTATGGTTATGAAGCTCGGTATGGCGCATCCTGAAAAAAAGATTCCGAATAAAAGCCATGTTGAATTAACCTTTGCCGAAGCACTTGAATACATAAAAAAGATAGATAAGATTACACAGGGCATTACTAAAATATATTATCTCGTAGGCTGGCAGTATCTTGGACACGATGACAAGTATCCTGATTTTTTCGAGGTAAACGAAGCTCTTAAAAGACCTGAGGATAAAACGGCTTATGATAGTTTTAAATGGTTTGCTGAGGAAGCAAAGAACTATAATTCAATCATCAGTGTTCATATCAATTTTAATGATGCTTATGACAATGCACCGTCCTTCAATGAATTTGTTAAGGCAAATGCACTTATAAGAAAGAAAAACGGAAAAATTGATCCGATTGAAAATTATAACGGAAGGAAATGCTATAAAACCTGTCACAAGGCTTACTGGGAGTCAGGTCTGTTTAAAAAGATGTTTGACAGATTTGTTGACACCTTCCCTTTCATTGCTGAGTCAGGTACGATTCACGTCGATAATTTTCAGTGCTATAAAAATTACGCCCCATTTGTCAGCATAAAGGAAATGCAGAATGCAAGGCGTAATATGATTCAGTATGTTCACGAAAAAGGAATTGACATTACATCTGAATTCACATATAAGGAAAGTGACAGCCTTCCAAACCGTCCTATATTCGGCTTGCCACGTGATCATTTCAGCAAGTATCAAATGGATACAGTCGGACTGATTCCTCTCAGCTGGTGGTGTTATCGTATGACACACAAGGAGCTTGTTGAAACACCGCCAGAAATTTACTGTGGAGGAGAGTTCAGGGAGAAAAAGTATAACAAGCTCTTTTACGGCAATATGCACGGAGAAGATATTATCAGAAAGGATAATCAGAATTGGGCAGAGGAATTCATTCATAGATTTGCGACCTATCAGGTTCCCTGTCATTTTCTGAATTTATACAAAAGGCTGGCAATAAACGGCTTTGGGAATCATCTTTCCTGTATGTTCAGTAACAACATTATCTCCTATTCAAAGGGTGAAAAAATTACTCGAAATAATAAAATAATCAAAAACGGTGAAACCCTGTTTCTCCCCTTTGTCCACAAGGAAAAGGCGTATATTGCCTATAGTAAAAAAGGCGATTTCAGGACATGGGATATATTTGAAAAAAATATTTCAAAAGCAAAAATATATCAGATAACCGAAAACGGAAATAAGCTTTTAAGAGAGGTTTCCGTTACAAATAACAAAATTGAATTACTGCTGAAACCCAAAACAGCATTGCTGATTCAGTTTGAATGAGCAAACATCCTCATAAAAGCATCAACCCCACTCGAAAAATGAGTGGGGCTGTTTGCTATAAAATGTAAATTTTTAATTAATCCGTAAAACAGGCTTCATTATTTTTTATGTAATCATAATAGAGTGATGTCAGCTCATCTGATTTTTCTTTTAGTTCAACCTCGCAGTCATACAGAATTTCGTCAATACTGTCCTCAATCATATCATTGTAATAATTTTCTCTTTCCTGTCTGTTAACAGGAAGCTCCTCTCCTAAAGCACTAATTGCCCTGTGGCATATATTTGCTGCTTCATAACTGCCAAGCTCTTCAAAAGACGAAACAGCATCCTTATAGTAATCCGCACTCTGAGAACAAAAATATTCTTCAAATCCACCATTATGCACATCTATTTCAAGTATGATTGCGATATACAACGTACGCTCCCAATGATTCAGAATATCAAGATTCTCTTTAAAATTACACTTTCTGTCAATCACCTGATAGATACTATAAACATACTCTTCCTTATCTTCAATAGAAAGTTCTTTTGGCTTATTTCTTAATTTATCAAACAATCCCATAAAGCTGTCCTCTCTGTTTTCTTTTAGTAAACATCAATTCTTGATATACCCTATAAAAAATAAACCACCCATGTAAATTTATTTTTTTAACGATCAGCGTAATTTATTCTGATATTTTCGCATTTTGGGTACTGCAAAAGTATCTTTTGTAAAACCCAAAGGTTTCATATAATGGCGGACCTGCTCGTGATGTGCTGTGTAATTACTGTGCAAATCACTGCCGATGCTGATTGGAACACCCTTTTCATGCAGCATACATAAATATTCGGCATACTGTCTTTTAAAATAATCTGTATAACTTTCTGAAACAAAAAAGTCTGTATTCAGCTCCACTATTTTGTTGTTGTCAAGAACAGCTGCTGCAAATTCTTCATGAATGGATTTCGGAATCACAGAAAAATCGTCAAACCAAGGTCCTGTCATAATTCCATTTTTTTCATATCTTCCCATATATACCTACCACGGATGCGCAATAATATCAACATAACTCTGCTGAGCAATAAAAATCTGTTGCTGCTGATAGCTTTTTATAGCACCCTTTCTGCTCTGATTCAAGCCGAAAGACCAGTGTGCTCCTGCCACCACATATTCAACTTGGCAACGGTTGATCTCTTCTTCAGGTAGCGACAATGCAATGCCGTCTTTTTTTAAGATCGCGGAATATAACCATAAAGCCACTTATCACGGCAATCCGGATCAGATGGGTGCTTAAGTGCAAAATCATACTTTGATTTCGGTAGAGTCGTAAGCTCGACTCTAAGATGAAATCCCTCTGTTTTATTTGCAAAAAACAAATCTCTTGAACGTTCAAGATGCTTTACCATAAACGGATAGTTAACATGGTCTGTAATGCCAAATTGCTTTATACCGCTACTTTTTGCACATTTAATTAAATCAGGCACTTTCAAATCAGCATCATATGATGCCTCAGAGTGAATATGCCAGTCAGAATCATAAAAAATATCCATATAATAAATTATCCTTAAAAATCTATTTCAATCTTCATTATACTGATTTTAAAATGCAAATCAAGTTTTTAGATTCAAATCGTTTATGTTCTCCGTTTTTATCAGCATGATAATATACAAGAGTAAAAAGTGTAAAAATAAAAAGCCTTAAAAACCGCTTGGTTAAGCGAAATTTAAGACTTTCATTTGGCAGGGGCAGAAGGACTTGAACCCTCGGCACGCGATTTTGGAGACCGCTGCTCTACCAACTGAGCTATACCCCTATATATGGTGGGCCATCAGGGACTCGAACCCCGGACCGACCGGTTATGAGCCGGTGGCTCTGACCAACTGAGCTAATGGCCCATATATAGCTGTTGCTGACGGAGACTGTTACATCTCCGTCAACTTCGACTTTAGTATAATACCACTATTGTGCGTTATTGTCAATAGTTTATTTTACAAACATTACGGAGGCAGCAATTAAATACTGACCTGCATAATAGAGAAAATGATTGATAAAATAGTGGATTGGTTTATCGCTTCCTCTTCCAAAAAAGGTATTTGAAAGAACTGTGTCAGACAGCAGGAATAACACAGATCCCACAGCCATTAAAATATAGCCCTTCTGGAAGCTGCTGACAAACACAGCGATTATTGAAATCACGGTAGTCATTGCAAGAAATGCAACATAAACTGCAACAATTCTTCTGTAAGCGCCGTAATGCACCTTCATTACATTTGCCATAGCAACTGTTGCATAACCGATTACAGCAGAAACAACAACAGAAATAAGGACAAGCCACCACTTTATTCTGAGAGAATAAATAACAGCACAGGTATAGAAAATGTGACCTACAAGGAAAAAGATGAATCCACCCTTGAGATAAACCTTTTCATCCTGTTTATACACACCCTTTAAATCAAGCAGGATATCACCCACCAGTCCTAATGCACCGCCCATAATAATCAATGAGCCGTATGTATAAGCTCCGTTGTTGTGAATCAGCGCAAATACCGCTGTCAAAAGATAGCACAGGCTTGAAACAGATTTGAACAAAAGATTTTTAATGCTGAAGCCCAATCTCCTCTGATAGCAAAAAATCAAGGAAACAACTACGCCGACTGCAAGAACAATGTAATAAAACATAACTTAATCTCCTTTTGCAAGTTTTTTGAATTGCTGTTGTTTCTTTAAGTATATCACAAGTAGGGGTATGTCTGCAAGTAGCCAGGCAAAAGGACCGGCATAACATATTGCATTGAAGCCTATATAAGGTGTAAAAATCAGTGCTACTGCCAGCCTGCCGAAGAATTCACCTGCCCCTGCAATCATATTTGCATACGTGAAGCCCAGTCCCTGAAGCGTATTTCTGAACACGAACAGGGTCGCAACTAAGCTGTAACACTGAGCAATGGCTAACAAGTAATGCTTAGCGGCATACATAATATCCTCGTTATAATCAGTCATAAATAGCGTAACAACTGACGGACCGACAAGAATCAAAATCAGGCTGCATACTACAGATACAAGAATATCAAGAATAAATATTTTTCTTACACTCTTAATAATTCTATCATAATTGCCTGCGCCGTAATTTTGGGAGACAAAGGTCATTGTGCCTACACCCAGACCTGACATAGGGATATTGAGCACCTGCTCAACACGACCTGCTGCAGTAAAGCCTGCAATAACATTTGAGCCAAATCCGTTTACTGCTGTCTGCAAGGTCATAGAGCCGATAGACGTAATCGTGAACTGAAGGGAAATCGGAATACCCAGCTTAATCTGTTTCCAGGATACCTTCATATTGAGCCTTAATTCTGACCTTGTGATATTATATTCCTTATTGAATTTCAGAACATATATACCTGTCAAAACAGCGGATGTAAGCTGTGAAATTGCTGTTGCCCAAGCAGCACCGACAACACCCCATTTGAAATATCCTACAAAAAGAAAATCCAAAGCTAAGTTAACACACACGCTTACAATCAGAAAATAGAGGGGCTTTTTACTCTCACCTACAGCCCTTGCAAGTGCATTAAAATTGTTCTGAGCCATTTGTATGGGAACTGCAAAATAAAGTATATTTATGTATGAAGCTGAAATTTGAATGATATTATCCGGTGTGTCAATTAATCTCAGAAGAGGCATAGAAAGAAGATGCGCAACCACTGCAATTACAATACCGATGAGAAAGGAGAAAGTAATGCTGTTCCCTGCATAGGCATTCATCTTTTTTCTGTCACCTGCACCAAAGCTTTGTGCAACAGGAATTGTAAAACCGGATGTCAAGCCCAGTGCAGTACCGATGATAAAGCTGTTGATTGATCCCACATTACCAACGGCGGCAAGAGCATCTGTTCCTACAAATCTTCCGACTATGATATTATCCACCAAACCATAGCAATACTGCAGCAGCGAGCTGCCCATTATTGGTATTGAAAACAGTATTATTCCTGAAATTGGCTTACAGGTCAGCAAATTATTATTTTTCATTGAATTAAATCCCTGAATATTTTTTTTAATACAATACCACTATGGATATACTTAGTCAATGAAAACAAGCAAAAAATTTGATTTATTTTTCTATTTCCATTGTATAGAATTTTGCTTTAAAGGTTACACTGCCGTCAAGCTTTGAATATTCACCATAGTGATGAAAAGTAAGTCCGCATTTTTCCATAACTCTGCCGGATGCAGGATTGTCAACAGCATGGTCGGAGCATATCTTATTTACTCCAAGCTCGTTATGTGCAAAGCTGATAATTGCTTTCATAGCCTCTGTGGTATAACCTTTATTCCAGCAGTCATATCTGATATTATAGCCAAATCCCCAATAGCCCTGCATAAAGTTATCCTCACCGATTGAGCCGCTGCCGATGAGCTGTCCGTTTTCTTTTAACACAAAGCCCCAGTTCCATTCCGTTTTTTCATCAGCTAAAGAACCCAGCCAATCCTTTGCAATATTGATATCATCATATCCTGTATAGGACATAAACTTGCTGACGCGTTCATCACTGCACCATTCCATAACCGCCTTAGCATCAGCTACTGTCAGTGGTCTTAATATAAGTCTGTCGGTTTCGATTACAGGCTCTTTGTGCCATATTACATTCATCATTTTATTTACCTCATTTCTAATAATAATTATAATTTAGTTCTTTCTGAAAATATCAAGCATATGGATTGAAAAGCCTGTTAAATCTTCTCTTTCACAAATGGTTGATAAAAATTTCATATATTCATTAAATTCTCGTTTATTAAGTTTATCCAAATCATTACTGTATAAATAGGACAGCATATCAACACCTACAAAATGCAGCCTTGTAACATTATAATCCTTCATAAGATGATCTATATCAGGCTTTCGGTAAAGTTCAAAAACCTCATTAGGACTGGAACGAGCGTGATAGTTTTCATCAATCATACCCTTTTTCAGCAAGCCAAGAATTTTTCTTTTATAAAACATTTTATACATACAGGTATCATTATTGCAGTAAGCGGCATAGATAATACCGCCGTGCTTTGCAACCCTGATTGCCTCGCGGATTGCTTTGTGCTTATCATCATCCGTGAACAAATGGTACATAGGACCGAGCAGCAGTACGATATCATATGTATTGCTTTCCAAAAAGCTGAGGTCACAGGCATTTCCCTCATAGATATTTATGTGATGCTTACGCTTAACCTTTCTTTTCATAATTTCGATATTATGCGGTACAAGCTCTACTGCATCAACCTCATAGCCTTTATCCGCTAATTCAAGTGAATATCTGCCTGTGCCTGCACCGATTTCCAGGATTTTAGAATCCGGCTTGAGATATTTCTCAATATATCGCATAGTTGTAAGATATTCAGGCAAATGGCTTTTTCTCGTTAATCTTTTATCCTCATTGTAGCTGTTGTAATAGTTAATAATATTATTCATTGTCAATTCAGCCTCTTTTCATAATCAATAATTATCATTCGTTTATTTATCCTTTTCTCTGCCCCTGTGGGAACATAGCCAAGCTTTTCATATACATAGCAATTCCGGCTTTCCTGCTTAATTGTATCAAGACGCCATATGTTATAATGGGGATATAAAGCCTCAGCCAAAGCTATGGCTCGCTGAGCAATTCCTTGATTTCTATACTTTTTCAGCACAAAAAGGTTTGCAAGATAACCTATTCCGTCTCTTTCACCTATCCATATTTCACCGGCTTTTGCACCATTCATCATTATCCAATACATATCAACACAGGATGCTTTCTTGGAAAACCTTTTATACCCCTGCAAAACAGGACTGATTATGTCAAAGTATTTAAAAAATATATCCCAAAAACCGATTTTCTGCATAATCCACGCTGATTTTAATTCGCTTTGCTCTATTCTTACCAACTGAATATTCATAAATAAACCTCAAAAAAATAAGCACTGATAAACCATAAGTTCATCAGTGCTTAAAATAAATTATGATACTATAATTATTCCCTAACAAAACTCCGATGAACACACGACGAATAAGCCCACGCATAATATGCGGGAGCGTACTGCTGTGAATGAAGTTTTGAAGTTAAATAAAACATAATATGTACCTCTCTATTAATTATCAACATAACACAGGCATATAAATTTGTCAAGGAATAATTTTAAATATATTTGCTTTGCCGACAAAATACACTATAACCACTCATTGTCTGAGTGGTTATAGTATAATAAAAAATCATCTTACTGTTACCGGTTGTCCAACGGACCAATCGGTATAAACATCACTTCCGTTTATGCGCTGATAGGTTCTTATTTTTACAAGATACTGACCTTTGCTCACGCCTTTAAATTCAGCCTTTGTGTTGTTATTTCCAAAAGCTATCGTTGTTCCGCCTGAGCCGCTGCCCGGCTTTTCATATTTTACTTGATAGCCGGCTGCACCTTCTACGGCATTCCAGTTTACAAGAATACTGTTGGACGTGGTTGTGATCTTCAATTGCGGGTTCTGAAGTTCATTTACAATAAAAAAGCTTACTGTGGTTTCTCCCTGATAATATTCAGAATCAATTGAAATATGCGCATTATATTTACCGATTTCCATTCTTCCCTCATCTAATGTAAGGGTATAATCAGATATCAAATTTCCATTCTTTTCCCTAACAGAAATTTCAGGTTTTTTTACCGTACCATCATAGGTAAATACTGTTTTTGATAAGGTAACAACAGGAGAATAAAGTGTTGTAGTTGATGCGATATTACCGCATACTTTACATTTATGCTCTATTTTTCCGTTTGCAGTAAAGGACGCTTTGCTGATTACTTCCTCAGTATCAGAGTGCGGCACTGCAGCGATTGCTTTCCCCTTTTTCAGCACCTTATTACATACTGTACAAACCGTATCACCTGTATATCCCTTTTCAACACAGGTCGGCTCCTTTGCATTAACAATCCTTGTTACAGTATTTTCATTATGCTCTACGGCTGCTGTTTCCCTGCCTTTTTCAAGAATTTCATTACATCCGCTGCAGGCTATGTCACCACTATAACCTTTGTTAATACAGGTAGGTTCAACAACATTAGTAATATACGTACCTGCATTATGCGTACATCCTTTAACAAAAATATTGGTTGAGCCTTCAAGGATAAGGCCGTCCATTGATACAGTAATCTTTAAGCTATGTGTTCCGTAAGTACTTGTATCGTATTCCATACGTGCATCATACTGCTTCAGCATATCACTTGTGATAGCACCGCCGCTTATAAGAACAATGCTTGCTGAACTGATATCTATTTTTTCATTCAGTTCATACTCTGTTTTTTCAAGCTTTACAGTTTTTATAATATTTGTCGCCAATCCATAATGGGCATAGAGATTCATATCCTCATTTACTATAAAATCATTTTCAACCTTTTCACCATATTCTTTCTCTGTATACCAGCCTAAAAATTTTGTCAATCCTGATGATTTTAAATCAGGAGCATCCAAGCGATCACCTTTATTACGGGTAAGCACCGTATCGTCCTTTGCATTATTGGTATACAATGTGATGAAACAAATATTTTCATCTCTCACCCAGTGTGCATAATACATCACACTGTCAAGGGATTCAACCTTATCACTTGCTTCCAGCTTTACACCACCATCAGCCTCTGTATACCAACCGTCAAATCTGTAATTCGGCTTCGCTGCCATTGGGAGTTCACCAAATGCCTGTGTATATCCATACTCAAGATAATCAATCTTTTCATTTGTGCTGCTTAATACACCGCCATTGGCATTGAAATAAATTTTAACGTTAACAGGTTTCCACTTTGCTTTAAGTGTATGATTAAGTGCAGTGTCACCAACACCGGTATAATCATTTATTTTATTATTTCCATTATACCAGCCCTCAAAGATAAAGCCGTTCTTTTCAGGAACAGGAAGTTCGCCATAGCTGTTATGGGAATAGATTGTTTTACTCTTTATATTACATATTCCGCCGTCACAATCAAAGGTAACGGTTGCCTTTGTTTTATACCACAGCGCATAAAGGGTTTCATAATAATTTTCAAGCTCTAAGACTGTATCGTTTGTGATATGAATGGTATCAAAATTTTCGTTATACGCACACCAGCCAAGAAAATTCCAGCCCTCTCTTGTGGGAACAGGCAAATCCCCATATGGCCTGCCATAGATGAAATCCTTTGATTTCACATCACATTTACCGCCATTGGCATCAAAGTTCACTGTAAGCACTTCATTTTCATCTATCCAAAGTGCAATAAGTGTTCCGTCACCGAATGGATTATCCTGCCGCCACTGGTCAGTCGTTTTATAAATCCGCGAATTGAACTTATCATACCAGCCTACAAAATAATAGCCGTCTTTCACAGGTATCGGCAAATCAACGGATGGTCTCATACTTGATACCTTAAGCGAAGTAACAGCACATTTTCCACCGTCTGCATCAAAGGATATTGTTTGTACATAAACCCATTTTGCTGTTACAACTGCATCCTTTTCCTGATTATATATTGTATTATCTGACAGAGGCGTTTCATACTTGCGTCCATCCTGGCGCTTATAGCTAATGTCCTTATTATACCAGCCGATAAAATCATATCCGTCTTTTTCAGGCACAGGCAATTTGCCGACAGGCTTTCCGTATGTAACCTCAATGCTGTTTATATTACACTTGCCGCCGTTGGCATCAAATACCATTGAATAGGTATGTTTCACAATCTCTTCAGCAGGCAGTTCAATCGGTAATGTTACATCCGCTTTTGTTGTGCTTTCCTGTTTATCGTTTATGCTATTCGACTTAGCCGTTACCGGCTGAGGTGTATTTTGCTTGCTTGTTTTTTCCGATTCTTTTATCGGCTGCGTTGTGGCTTCTTCTTCCGTTTTCTTGGCAGTTGTTGAAGGAACTTCCTCGACCACAGTTTCATTATCATCTTCAGCACTTGCTATGAGTCCCCATTCCTGGAGCTTTTCCGAAATAGAATTCACAACCTCCTGTGCAACGTTATAATCAAACACCTTTGCAATAACCGTATTTGCGGTTAACGCAGATAAGAGAATGATACACGCAATAAGCGATGCACGCATAGCACGGCTCATATTATTAAATTTGTTCCTATGGCACAGTTTCAGAATTTTATCATAGCCTGCAAAAGGAATAATCACCGCACGGTTGTCATCTTCATCCAGCTTACTCAGCAAATCAATACACTCATCAATAAGCTCAGTATCCATTTCATCAGCCTTTTCAATTTCTTCATCAATTACTGAATTCAGAAAAGCTTTCATTTCACCGACAAAAAGCTTATCAGAATACAAACAGCCGATTGCATTTTTATCTACTGTAATATTCAAAATAAATTCCCTCCCTTGTCATTTTCTTCGAGAACCTCATCAATCAAGGATTTTATTTTAGTTCTCAATCGTGAGGTTCGGTTGGCAACTGCCGCAGGCTTGATTGAATAATAATCACCGAGTTCTTTAAGACTGAGCCTTTGAACATACTTTTGCTGATACAATAATTGCTCATCTTCGCTCAATTTATTTATCAGTATTTCCTTAAGATAATCATAATCCAGATCAGCAGTGCGTTCAAAGCTTTCGTCAACGGATATGTTTTCAGCAGTCTCAAGATCTGCTCGTCTTTTTGCGTCACTGTAATATTCAGAAACACAACGCTTGACCATATTGTCCGCCACTCTGTATAAAAATGCTTTAGGATTTTCAATCGTCTCACCGTTAAGTATTTTATTGTAGTAAATCAAAAAGGCGTTCTGAATACAATCATCAACAGAAGCGATTGCTTCACCCAATCTGACTGTACAATATTTTGTCAGCAAAACGCCGTACATACTGTATGCTTGCTGCAGCTTTTCATCTGCAGCAGCTTTGCTTATCTTCACCATACAATCCCCCTCTAAAAAGAATGAATTCATTTCTTTTCATAAGGTAGTCACAGAAAATAAAAAATATGTCAAAAAAAGTCGAAACTTTTTTAAAAAGAAAATCCTGTAATAAATCTGCACGAATATTATGCAAGAATTTATTACAGGACTTTTGCATTAACTGTCCGAGTTAACCGTATTTGAATGGAACACATCATTTATCAGATAATCATTTACTTGCTTTCTGTTTTTGAAAACAATCAGGCTGACATCCGGATGTTCGTTTATCATTGCGTACAAATGCCGTCTGTTTTTGGAATTGAACTGCAGAACAGATTTGAAAAAAGCAATTTTACTTTTATCAAATTTTTCAATATTGTTCTTACCGCCTACATCATCTCTCTGAATACCGTAATTTTTAATCACTCTTACAATCGAGCCGACCAGGCAGCTAAAAGGACTGAAATCGAAATAGAATACTGTATCGCACAGCTTTAATCTGTCACAAACGGATTCAATATGATTTCCGTCGATAATCCATTCAGGCTTTTGCATTTCTTCTTTTAATATTGAATTGGCAGTAGCTTCGTCCGCTCTCTGCCAATTATCCGTCCAAAAGATTTTATCAATAAAAATCAGGGGGATATCAAGCTTTTTACTGAGCTGTCTTGCGAAAGTGGTTTTGCCGGAACCATTACCACCGATAATCATAATTCTTTTCATACAATGTCCTTACAGTTTCATTCCATAAACGAGGCCTGCACCCTTTGAAAGAACACGGAAACCGCATTTTTCATAAAAAGCAATGGCTCCCTTATTCTCCCTTGAGACAGAAAGCATCAGGCCGCTAATATGTTGTTCTTTCAGATGATGAAATAAAGCGTTCATCAATTCCTTGCCTATATGCCGTCCCTGATAGGCAGGCAAAATATCAATATGCAGGTGTGCAGGATATTTCTTTGCGTGCTTAGAAACAGAGCAGACTTCACTGCGTGCTGATATAGAATAGAAAATACCGAGCCTGCGGATATCTGCAAGCTCGTTTCTGTAAAAATCATGCTTATAGGATTTATAATCAGGCGCACATAAAATATATCCGACAGGCTTATCATTCGTATCAACCGCAACGAAGCTATGTTGCAAAATCCGCGTATAATAACGATTATACATTAAAAGCGTATATTCCCTGCGTTTATCATTTGAACAAAGAAAAGGCGGAGCAGTTTCAATACAAATATGTTCAACTGCAGCTTTATCGGCTGACATCATAGGACGAATTGAAATACCCTTCATACATTCACCAACTTATTACTTTATACAAAAGACCCGATTTCAATTAGATTTCCCTCAGGGTCTGCAATATAGGATGTATACTGTCCCCATTCCATAAGCCGGGGCTCCATAACAGGCACCGCACCCTTTGATACAACATCTTTGAAGGTTTTGTCAACTGCCTCACGATTTTCAACACTCAAAGCAATTTCATAATGACCGTTGATACCGTCAGCATAATTGAATTTACGGTCGGTCATCTTTTCAAAATCTTTTCTGCCGTATAAAAGGAAGAGCGTACCGTCCTTTTCCAGATAAACATTACCTGTTGTTTCAGGCTCTTTAATTTCAAAGCCGAGCACATCACGGTAAAATCGTACCATAACTGCCATATCCTTAACAAAAATACCAAATCCGTCTAATTTCATTTTACATACCTCACTACATAATATTAAGAAAATTTTCTCAAGGCTATTATATAAGAATGCCTTTTATCTGTATTGTAAAAAACCGACATTTTTATAGGCATAATTCTTAGCCTGCGATATGCTCATATTATGATATCTCTTGAAATCATTCAAAAGATGAGCCTGGTCTGAATAACCGTATTTCATCGTTAAGTCTGACAGGTTGATATTTTGAGAAAACACGATTTCGTTCCACAAATATTGATATCTGATGAGTGAGGATAACTTTTTGGGTGACACACCGAGATACTCGTCAAAAAGTCTTTCCAGCTGTCTTGAGCTTGTAAATACAGATTTAGCAAGACTGTCTATTTTCGGGTTACCCTTTTTCAAAAGAATTTCAGCAAGTGCATCATTTATGATACTGTTATATCTTTTCACGTTGATACCGGTTAATAAATACTGCTGAACAAGGTTAATGCGTTCATAAATATCTGTTACTTCAAAAAGTTTGGGCTCTATCTCACGTTTCAGCCTTGAGAAAAAGCAATCAACATCATAAACAGAATTTTTAGTACCTCTTAAAGAAGCCTCTGAAAAGAAAGCTACTCCCCAAGCATAAAATATGTATTATCACACTGAAACGGAAGAGCTGTTACAGGGTTATAAATATCATTAAATTTCATTTTCATATTGCAAGAATAAATATTATAAATTCCCTATTAAATCAAAAGCGTACTGCATATTATCAAGGGGAATAAATTCTTTTGCCATTATCATTCGATGAATTTCCTTAGAGGATGCCCACATTGCGTCGCAGGTCTCATTCTCCTGAAACGTTAAATCGTCAATACTACAATCATAATCAAATACATAAACATCACAAAAATCCTGATAAACAGTTCGCTTAAAGCTTTTGAAAAGACAACCGCTGCCTCTTGGAAGATCAATACCCAATTCTTCCTTAACCTCGCGCAAAGCAGCATCCAGACTGCTCTCACCTGCAAGAGCTGATCCGCCGGTACATTCCCATAAAAGCGGATAAAATTTATTCGGTGCTCTTTTAGATATAAGCCATTCACCGCTTTTATTTTTGATCCAAATGTGCACCACTAAATGATATTCGTCCTTATTACGAGGGTGACTGCTTCTTTTTACTGTATCACCTGTTAAGATTCTGTTTTCATCATAAACATCCCAAAGCTCGTCCATATAAAATTCCTCTCTAACAAAGCTATTTTCAAAATAACATAAAAAAGAGAAAAAGTCAAAATAAAAAACCTCGCACATTAAGTACGAGGTTTTCAGTGTCGGCATAACCTATTTTTCCGGGAGGCTGCCCTCCAAGTATCTTCGGCACGTTTGAGCTTAACTACCGTGTTCGGGATGGGAAC